>NZ_JBMNWZ010000005.1:0-333033 GCF_049312895.1 Leclercia barmai
CTTACACACAGACTTATCCACAACCACCGTGATATTAGCCGCTGCGCAGGCGGTGAGACGGGGTTCTGAATCATTCGGAGGCTTGCTCTTTTCCTACCAGAACTGTGGTCAGCATAAAGGACAACACCAGTGATATCGCCACGCCTGCCAGGGCGAAGACAAAGTACGGGCCTATATAAGCAGGCAAGCTGAAGATGCTCGACAAGATATAGCCATAAAGACGCACGCCGAAGAAGGCGATGAAGGCAGACGCGAGGGAGCTGGCCACCGTCGCCGCAATCAACGCTTTTTTGTAGCGCGTCAGTACCCCAAAGAGTGCCGGCTCGGTAATGCCCAGCAGCGCAGAGATGGCCGCCGACAGCGTGACGGTCTTCTCCTGACGATTACGGCTCAGGCGCCAGATAGCAAACGTCGCCCCCGCAATCGCCATATTGGCCATAAACATCATCGGCATCAACATGTCGTAGCCACGGTCGCTGAAGTTCTGCAGGGCGATGGGCGTCATCGCGTGATGCATCCCGGTCAGGATCGCCACCGGACGGATGGCCCCAACAATGAGCCCGGCAAAACTGGCCGACACACCAAACAGCCCTTCTATAAAGAAGGCGAGTCCTTTACCCAGCCAGATGCCGATGGGGCCGATCACCACCAGCGCCGCCAGCGCACCTATAAAGAGGGTGAGCGTGGGCGTAAATACGGTTTTGAGCACATCCGGCATAATGCTGTCGACCCAGCGATGGATATAGCTCAGTGCCAGCACCGAGAAAATCACCGGAATCACGCTCGAAGCATAGTTAAAGACGGATACCGGGATCGCATTCATTAACCAGAGGGCACTCACCGCACCTTCCTGATGTGTCGCCAGCGCTTTCGCTGCTTCTATTAAGGAGGGATACATCAGACAGGCAGCAACCGCTGCGGCGAGATACTCATTCGTTTTAAAAATCTTCGCCGCCGACACCGCAAGAAAGAACGGCAGGAAATAAAAGACGCCGCTGGCGATAAGGTCTATCACCATAACGGTATCGCTTTTTGCCGACACCACCTTAAGCGCGATGAGCCCAGCCAGCAGGCCCTTGATCATCCCAGCCCCGGCAATGGCCGGTACAATCGGACCAAATACGCCCGATACGGTATCCATAAAGAGAGAGACCAGGCTTTTACGCCCCTTTTTTGCCGTTGGTGCATTACTGGCATCCTGACCTAGCACGCTGAGCATTTGCTCGTACCAGCTGTTAACCTTGGGACCGATAATCACCTGAAACTGATCGCTCTGGAGTTGTGCCCCCAGCACACCGGGTACATTTTTGATCGCGTTTTGATCCACTTTATTATCGTCGATTAAATCAAACCGCAGCCGCGTCATGCAGTGCCAGACCTTATTAATATTCCCCTGCCCGCCAACCAGACGAATAATATTATTGATGGCTTCTTGCGTCCCCATAAAGACTCCTGCCTTTATTGTTGTCGTTTTATTGATGCAGTGAGCATAAATAAACCACAACAACAAAACAAACCAATAAAATTTGAAGTCGCTCACAATCAGCCTGCATAAGAGAAACAAAACTGTAGATAACGCAAAATTGGTACGGTTTTTAATTAAAAAAAAACCAAATAACTGACCAAAATAAATAATAAAAAAAACCATTTACCCGCCAACATTTTTGGGGTGATGATATTCCCATTCTGTATTTCCACAGCGCAGCAAAGGAGTTTCTCGTGACGCCTGTGATTATCAAAAATATCGAGTGTTTTATTACCCGCCCGGACCGACATAACCTGGTAACCGTGCGCGTCACAACGGAGCAAGGGCCTGTCGGACACGGCTGTGCCACCTTCCAGCAGCGCCCTCTGGCAGTTAAAACACTTGTTGATGAGTACCTTAAACCGCTGCTGATCGGCCGGGATGCTAACAACATCGAAGATCTATGGCAGATGATGAACGTCAACGCCTACTGGCGTAACGGTCCGGTGATGAATAATGCTATCTCCGGCGTAGATATGGCCCTGTGGGATATCAAAGGAAAACTGGCTGGTATGCCGCTGTATCAGCTGCTGGGCGGGAAATCCCGTGATGCGATCCCCGCTTACAGCCACGCCAGCGGCGAGACGCTGGAAGAGCTGTTTGCCTCGGTCGATAAACTGGTGGCGCAGGGTTATCGACATATCCGCTGCCAGCTCGGTTTTTACGGCGGCACGCCGTCGGCCCTGCACGCCCCGGAAAATCCAACGGCAGGTGCGTGGTTCGATCAGCATGAATATATGAGCAATACCGTGGAGATGTTCCGCGCCCTGCGCGAGAAATATGGCTGGAAGCTCCAGCTCTTACACGATGTGCACGAGCGCCTGTTCCCCCAGCAGGCGGTGCTGCTGGCCAAACAGCTGGAGCCTTATCAGCCCTATTTTATCGAAGATATTTTGCCGCCCCAGCAGAGCGCCTGGCTGGAACAGGTTCGTCAGCAAAGCTGCGTCCCGCTGGCGATGGGGGAGTTATTCAATAATCCGGCGGAGTGGCACGACTTGATCGTAAATCGTCGTATCGACTTTATTCGCTGTCATGTTTCGCAGATCGGCGGTATTACCCCCGCGCTTAAGCTGGCGCATTTATGCCAGGCCTTTGGCGTGCGCCTTGCCTGGCATGGCCCCGGCGATATGACCCCGATCGGCGTGGCGGTAAATACGCACCTGAATATTCATCTGCACAATGCCGCCATTCAGGAGTTTATCCCCCGCTCAGCCACGACCGACAGCGTGTTTCCCGGCGCGCCTGAGGTGAAGGACGGGTTTGTCTACCCGCCGGCCGCACCAGGCATCGGCACCGGCTTTAATGAAGAGCAGGCTTTGGCGTATCCGGTGGTTTATCGCCCGCACGAGTGGACGCAAAGCCGCCTGCCGGACGGCACCATTCATACGCCCTGATTTTGCCGCCAGGCTAAATTATCGCGATTCCAGGGGCTGACGTAAGTGCAGGTGTAGTTGATATCAATGATGTCGCTCACCTCAAATACCCGGCCCCCCTCCAGTATTCCCCGGTTATTGATATGCATTGCCGGCCCGCCTTTTTTGCAGCCCAGCAGCACCGCCTGTTCACGGCTGACGCTGACCGCCCGGTAGGTGGTGAGCATATGGGAAATTACCAGCCCCTTACTTAATACGTACTGCTGAATAGAGCGCTCAATGACCTGTTGATTAAGATCGGGGAAATCGGCGGCGGGCATGCTGGATACCTCCAGCTGTACGGGCTGGTCATCGACATAGCGCAGACGACAAAAGTGCCAGATAAAACTCTCTTCATCGATACCGAAGATCTGCTGTACCGCGCGGTCGGGCCGCGTTTTATGCAGGCTGATCATCCGGTAGCGCATCTGGTCGAATCGCTTTTCCGTGATCGAGTTGTAGATCAGCGGGTTATTGCGGGCGTGCTCGTTGATCCAGATACCCGACCCCTGAACTATCCGCACCACGCCAATGCTCACCAGCTTCTCCAGCGCCTGGCGGATAGTGAAACGTGACACGCCATACTCTTCAGCAAGCTGCCTTTCAGGGGGAAGTTTGCGTGGCCCCGCCGTGGTGTCCTGATAGATTTTGCTCAGCAGATCCTGAGTCACAAACTCTTTCTTTTTCATTATTCGATCCTGAAATCCTTCAACCGTCGCCGGGGTGCGTAAGGGTAACATTTTGCGATCGGTTTATTCAGCATCCCGGCAAACCTTGCGCCAGCAGTTGCGGCCAGACGTTAGCCCAGTCCGAGCCATGCGCCATTCCGCCGATCGTTTCTACCCGTGTGCAATTCTCCCCCACCGCCTGCTGAAACCGCCTGGCAACGGCGGGCGGCACGGTAGTGTCATCCCCACCGCTGAAGTGGATCTGCGGCAGACTGCGAAGCGCCGGGGCACTTTCAATGGCGCTCTTAGCCGCGGGCATCGGAGTGACATGATGCAGGGCGTTCACATACGCAATGTCGAGATTTCCCGCCACCGTGCGCAGGGAGCGCACATCGCTCCGCCGTGCCGCCAGCAGCGCGGCAATATTTCCGCCCCCGGAGTAGCCAATCAGATCGATTTTCACCCCGGGATAACGCTGTACAGCCCGGTTAAGCGCCGCGTTCATGGCCTCGATAACCGTAGGTGAGAAGCGATCCTGAGTCCAGATATTGACGCTGCAACGGGCCGGCAAAGGCGGTCCTATAAACTGACAGGGCCGGGCCAGATAAAGCACGCTGGCGTGTTTATCCGCTGCCGCCAGCTTCAGGCCGACGGGATTACGCGGCGTCGGGTTATCGGATGGCGTGGTGCGGTTTTTCCAGGCAAAGCCATCCCCCTCGATGTAGACATGCAGCGTCTTAACCGACGGCGAGATCCGATGCCAGCCGACAATCGGGTAGGGATCTGCGTCAAATTTTTCACTGGTAAGACCACCATGAGCGGCGATCTGCTGCGCGGCGGTGTTGGGATCTACGGAAATACACCCGCTCAATAATAAAGACAAACTAATCAATAAGGTTCCCTGCAAAAGGTGAGGATATATCCTCATGCCGCCACCAGCCTTAACTCAAATTATAAACATTACAAAAAATGTGGAATTAATTCAGCCTGAAATAATTAAGCATCCCTTATTGTTTTCGGCAACAAATTGTATATTCTGCGCCCGAAGATATCGGATTAATCCGAAGAAATCGCCCCAGCATTTTGCACAACATCGCAACTTATGACGGAATACCATGGAAAAGAAACGCCTTAGCCAGCTGATCTCCCTGCTGGTTGCCTCAAGCGCTGCGCAAGCCTTCGCAACGTCTCCCGAGTTAATTATCGACACGCCGACGAGTAATGTTCAGATCGCCGATTCAAAAGAGCTGGTGCACATCACGCAGGCGGGAAGCATTACAGGTACACCTACCACCGCATTAACCCTGAACGCGGACGATACTGTAACCACACTTACCAATGACGGGATCATTAACGGTAGCGTTGATAACCTATTATTGGGAAACGACAATATTGTTCAGATTAATGGAACAGTAGGTACGCTTAACAATAACGGCACCATCTCCAGCCTGAGCCAGTACCAAAACGGCAGCGTCGTGGCGGTGGGTGCAACGGGCGTGGTTGATACCTTCACCAACAGCGGCACCCTTGAGAGCATGCCGGGCTCTTACAGCATCTTCGGGTTTAATAACACCGGGACGCTGAGCAATGCCGGGACTATCGGCACCCTGACCAATACCGCAGATGGCAAGATTGTGGGCTATCGCGGCATCAACAATCTGGGCACCATTGATAACCTGACCAACGCTGGCCTGATCTCTTCCGTGAACAATGAGAACGGCATGTACGTTGGGCAGAAAAGCGCCATTTTTAACAGCGGCACGATTGGCACGCTGCATAACACCGGAACCATTGAAGGCGGCACGACCGACTATTACGGCACCTCCGCTATCATTAACCAGGGCGTCATCAACACCCTCGTCAATGACGATAAAATCAACGGCAGCTCCTACGGCATTATCAACTCCGGCACCCTCGGCACCCTTGAAAATAACGGTACCATCACCGCCAATGACACCGCTGTGTACAACAACAGCAGCAACAGCAAGATTGGCACCATCGAGAATAATGGTGAAATCTCAGGTAACTGGAGCGGGATCTACATCTGGAATTACAACAACCAGGGCAACACCGAGATCGTCAACAACGGTCAGCTAAGCGGTGGCGGCTATGCCCTGTTTGTAAACGGCAATAACAGCGACACGGTGACCCTCAATAATACCGGCACCGTGACCGGTGATATCTACTCCACCAGCGCGACGCCATTAACCATTAACGGCGGCGCCAACATGGGTACCCTGACCGGCCTCGACGGCGCGACGGGCACTATTACCGCCTCCAACGTGACATTCGGCAGCGGCGCCCTGCTGCTCAACGACAACATCAGTACCTTTAGCAGCATCCCCGAGTATGGCCTGATGTCAGTGCAGATGAGCGACGAAGTCGACGTGACGCCCGGCATCGTGCTGAACGAAGCCGCGTCCCTGCAGGTGAATAACAGCCTCAACATCCTGGGCGATTACCATCAGAAAGCGGCCGCCACGCTGATCTCCGGCGTCTCCGATCTGGCCGTGGCTGGCGGCGATCTGCTTGCCGACGCGGGCTATGGTCGTCTGAACGTCAGCGGCAACGCCACTATCGACGCGGGCTCCAGCATCAACCTGCTGCGTACCGGCAGCACCTATCAGTTCGCCGAAGGGCAGCGTTACGTGGTGATCAATGCCGCAGGTGCGCAGACCGACTATCACGCTGACCAGCTGAACTACAAAGCGCTCGGCTACCGTGGCACTGTTAATGGCACCGTCTATGAAGACGCCCAGAGCAAAGCGCTGGTGTTAACCCTGGGCGCAGAGCCGGTCACTCCCGATCCGGTAGAGCCGCAGCCTGAACCTCAGCCTGAGCCGACACCAGAAGTCACTCCGCCGGTGGTCACAGAGCCGGAAGTCACCCCGCCGGTGGTGACAACGCCAGTGCAGCCGACGCAGCCTGCGCCATCACAGCCAGCCCCTGCCCAGCCGGGCAAGCAGGGTTATGCCACTATCCCAAGCGCCACCGCTTCACTCGGCGGCCTGGCGAGCTATTCCGGTATCGCCTCTCCGGAGCTGCTGAACCTGTATAACGCCTCGCTGGCGATTGAAGGTAAAAAGGAGGCGAACCGCGTTGGCGAGCGTCTCTCTACCAGCCAGAACCTCAACACCAGTTCAGCGGCAACCGTTGCCACCTCTACTGCTCAGGCCGTAGTGGGTGCTCACATCGATGCCGTTCGTAACCCGCAAGCCTCCGGCGTCAGCGGGGTAGCAACCGGTGACGACTACGCGAATAACTGGCTCGTCTGGGGACAGCCGTTCGGCGGCTATGCCCGACAGGACAGCAGCGACGACGTGAGCGGTTACTCAGCGAAATTTGGCGGCCTGATCATCGGTGCCGACCGCGCGCTGGGCGACGACTGGCGTCTGGGTGCGGCGCTGAACTACAGCAACACCTCCGTGCACGGTAAAGACAACCTGAGCGGCAACAACTCCACCGCCGACAACTACGGGGTGATTGGTTACGCGGGCTACACCGGAAATCCGTGGTACCTGAACCTTTCCGCGGGCCTGAACCGTCAGAACTACAGCTCGGTTCGCCGGGCAGATTTCACCGGCTTCTCCGGCGCGGCCCACGGCAAGTTCAACGGTCAGTCCGTTACCCTGCAAGGTGAGTTTGGCTACCCGATCGCGCTGCCAGCCGACGTGGTCCTGACTCCGCTGGCGGGCCTGACCTACGGCTATCAGCATGTTGATGGCTACAGCGAAACCGGCGGCAACGGTATGGCGCTGGATGTGAGCAGCACCCACAGCCAGTCGGTCGTGAGCGATATCGGTGCCCGCATCGAGAAGACCTTCGCCACCGGTCTGGGTAACCTGACGCCGTTCGCCCAGGTCTCGTGGATCCACCAGTACGATAACCGTCAGGTCAGCAGCCATGCGACCTACGCCGCCGACGCCATCGGTGAAACCAGCTTTATCACCAAAGGTGCCTCACCGGTGGAAGATATGGCTGGCATCGCCATCGGCAGCACGCTTTACGACGCCAACGACCTGAGCTTCGACGCACGTTACGATCTGCAGGCCGGCGACCGTTACCAGGCGCACACCTTCAGCCTGCGTTTACGCAAGTCGTTCTGATTGTTATAAACGATCAACGGGGCCCACAGCGGCCCCGTTTTTTTATGCCCGGCGTAAAATGTTGTGTTTTTCGCCGGGCAGATCGATAGTGTCTGTTTTACTAAACACTTAAATAACATGACACAATCCGCTCTCTCCTCTGCATTAAAGGTCGGCGCGCTGCTTCTGCTGCTGATCCTCATTTATACCGGCCTGTATACCCAGGACCGCATCACCTGGCTAATGGAAGTGACCCCCGTCATCATCATCGTGCCGCTGCTGCTGGCCACTCAACGCCGCTACCCGCTGACGCCCCTGCTCTACTTCCTGATTTTCTGGCACGCCATCATCCTGATGGTGGGCGGAATGTACACCTACGCCAAAGTGCCCGTGGGCTTTGCCGTGCAGGATATGTTCCACCTGAGCCGTAACCCCTACGACAAGCTGGGGCACTTTTTTCAGGGGCTGGTCCCGGCGCTGGCGGCACGGGAGATCCTGGGGCGCGGCGGCTACGTCAGGGGCAATAAGATGACGGGCTTTCTGGTGTGCTGCGTGGCGCTGGCGATCAGTGCCACCTACGAGCTAATCGAATGGTGGGCGGCGCTGGCTATGGGGCAAGGCGCGGATGATTTCCTCGGCACCCAGGGCGATCAGTGGGACACCCAGTCGGATATGTTCTGCGCCCTGCTCGGCGCGCTCACCACGGTGCTGCTGCTGGGAAGATGGCATCAGCGCCAGCTTACGCCTTCAGGCTGATCCCACTCTCTGCCAGCACGCCCATTTCGCAATACATGGCCCCGGCGGCGCTGACGATCGACATCGCCAGCGCTGCCCCGCTTCCCTCGCCGAGACGCAGATCCAGGTAGAGATAGGGGGTTAACCCGAGGTGTTCCAGCGCCCGCTGGGACCCTTTTTCCGCCGAGAAATGCGACGGAATGCAGTAGTTTTTCACCTCGGGCGCAATCTGGCAGGCGACTATTGCCGCGGCATAGGAGAGAAAACCGTCCAGCACCACCGGCAGCCCGCAGGCTCCCGCCCCGAGGATCACGCCGGTCATCCCCACCAGGTCGTAGCCGCCCACTTTCGCCAGCACGTCGATGGCATCGGCAGGGTTGGGCTGATTCACGTCAATGGCCTGGCGCACCATCGCCTCTTTATGCGCCATCCGCTCCGCCGGCAGGTTCGCGCCGATACCCACAACCTCATGGGGATCGCAGCCGCACAGCACGCTGATAATGGCCGACGCGGGCGTGGTGTTGGCCATACCGAGCTCGCCGGTGCCAAACACCGCAATACCCTCTGCCGCACGCGTTTGCACCAGCTGTGCGCTACGCAGCAGCAGGTGCTCCGCCTCAGAGCGGCTCATCGCCGGGCCACGGGCGATGTTGCCGCTCTTGCGCCCCACCTTCAGGCTCAGCATCCCGTCGATGGGCTCGCAGTCGATGCCGATATCTACCGGCAGTACCGAGGCACCGTTACTTTTCGCCAGCACGCAGACCCCGGAGGTGCCTTTGAGCATGTTCAGCGCCTGCAGATGGGTGACCTGCTGCGGGCTGATAGCCACCCCCTCGTCGTAAACGCCATGATCGGCGCACATCACCACGATCTCTTTTTGCAGGTTGTCGAGCCGGGTTAACCCCGGCATCCCCGCCAGCTGGATCGCCAGCGTCTCGAGGCGGCCCAGGCTGTTGAGCGGCTTCACTAAACCATCGATATGCGCCGCTGCCAGCGCCTGCTTGTGCTGATCCAACGGCCGAATGGCGGCCACCAGGTCCTGTATTGTCTGCATGCTTGTTCTCATTCTTCTGCCCGGAAAGGGCTGCGGTCGTTAAAAACACGTAACACCATAAACCCGTCGCGATTTTCTACCATCGTGTACGCATCCTGCTTAAACGGGAAATGCCATAACGATTCTGTCGGCATGCGTAACCAGTGGGCCAGCAGCAGGCTGAGCACCCCCTGATGCGCCACGATCAGCATATCGCCCGGCTCCTTGCGCAGGGCTAACTCTTCCGCCACCGCCTTCACCCGTTCGGCAAAGTGGGTAAACGGCTCGCCGTCGGTCGGGGTGGCGTTTTGCCAGTCATCTATCCAGCGCTGCCAGGCTTCCGGCTCCTCTTCGGCGATGTCGCTGAAATGGCGCATCTCCCAGCGGCCAAAATCCATCTCGTTCAGCCGGGGGTCGAACCCGGTGATGGGGACGATTAGCTCGGCGGTCTGCTGGGCGCGCGTGAGCTGGCTGGAAAGCACCTGGCTGAAAGCGACTTCCGCCAGCAAACCGGCCACGCGGGTGCTCTGCTCAATGCCGAGCGGCGTCAGGGGAACATCTGTGCTGCCGTAAAACAGGCCGCTGGCGTTGGCCGCGGTCTGCCCGTGACGAACCAGAAAAATTCGCATGCGTTACACCCACAGTAAGGCCAGCAGAAACACCATCTCGGCGGTCTCTGCCAGCGCACCCAGCGTATCCCCGGTCTGCCCGCCCAGACGACGGCGGATAGAGTGCACCAGCGCGTAGCTCACGACGTAAGTGACCAGGATGGCCGCCAGCCCGTGGATGCCGGCGATCAGCCCCACGGCGATCGCCCCGGCCAGCAGCGTGAGCGCCGTTTTCCGCAAGCCTACCTGGCCGATATAGAGACTGCCCATCCCTTCCCCCTCGCGGGCGTAGCGCTGGCCGTACATCCCCAGCACCAGCACGGCGCGCCCGGCAATGGGGGCGCACACCAGCAGCGAGAACCACTCCTTCAGCGGAAGCTGCGCCAGGGTAAAGACCGCGCAGACCTTAATCAGAATGGAGAAGACCAGCGCCAGGCCGCCAAAGGTGCCGAGCCGACTGTCCTTCATGATCTCGAGCATCCGCTCCCGGGTGCGGGCGGAGAAGATGCCGTCGCAGGTATCGGCCAGCCCGTCCAGATGGAACCCGCCGGTCAGCAGCACCAGCGCCAGCACGTATGCCGCGGCAGCGATGTAGATGCCGCCCCCGGTCTGGTTCACCACCACCGCCACCAGCCCGGCCAGCACGCCAATGATGGCGCCAATCAGCACAAACCACGGCACCCCACGGGCAAGCTGGCGAAACTCCACCCCGTCGGCCCATTTTTCCGGCACCGGAATACGTGACATCAGGCGCAGCGTCGCCCATAACATCGCTAAGTTCATTTGATTTTCACTCCAATCCCTGAGACCACCAGCCAGACCTCTTCTGCCGCCCGGGCCAGTTTTTGATTCGCTCGTCCGGCGATGTCGACAAAATGCCGCGCCAGACGGTTTTCCGGGGTGATGCTCATCCCCAGTTCGTTAGTGACGATATAGACCGGGGCGCGGGTTTGCTGGCAGGCGGTAATCAGGGCGTCGATCTGCTGCTGCAACCCCTTCTCCAGCGCGTCAAAATCCAGCGTATCGGGATCGGCTCCGCCGGAAGCGTCGTACAGCAGGTTCGCCAGCAGGGTGGTGATGCACTCGATCACCACCGCTTCGCCCGGCTGCACCTGCTGGCGGATAACCGCATCCAGATCGCGATAACACTCCAGCGTGCGCCAGTGGGCTGGCCGCTGGGCGCGATGCCGGGCGATACGCGCCGCCATTTCATTATCGGTAACGGTGGAGGTGGCGATATATAACACCTGTGAATACTGGCGGGCGACCAGCCCCTCAACGTGGGCGCTCTTACCGCTGCGCGCCCCACCGGTCACAACAATCATTCCCTGCACTCCTGATGCTCACGCATGATCTGATAAATCTTCGCCATATCAATGTGCTGGCGCATGGTCTGCGCCAGCCGGTCAAACTGCTGTGCTTTATAGCTGGCGTATTGTGGCGCGGATCCAAGAGGAAGTAACCCCTTCCGTGCCCGCAGGCTGTCCACCAGCGTACGGGTGAACGTATCGTTGTCGAACAGGCCGTGCAGATAGGTGCCCCACACCAGCCCGTCGTCGCTCACGGCGCCGTCGGCCACCGCCCCCTCTTTTTGCAGCCACAGCGCCGGTTGCGCGCCCTCGGCCAGCGTGGTTTGCCCCATGTGGATCTCGTAACCCTGAAGCGTCATCCCGGCAAGCGGTGCCAGCCAGCCCGGCAGCGTTGCGGCCATTTGCGCGCTGACCTGGGTGGTGGTTTTGTGCGGGGCAAACCGGGTGACGGTATTGAGCAGCCCCAGCCCCGGCATGCGCCCGAGGCCGGATTCGATTTCGTCAATCAGGGTATCGCCCAGCATCTGATACCCGCCGCAGATACCCAGCAGCGGCACGCCGTCGCGGTGTCGTTGCAGCAGGGCGTGGGCCATGGCGCTTTCGCGCAGCCAGTTCAGATCGTGAAGGGTGTTTTTGCTCCCGGGCAGGATCAGCAGGTCGGCACCCGCCAGCGCTTCAGGCTGGCTGACGTAGCGCACCCATACATCCGGCTGCGCTGACAGCGCATTAAAATCGGTGAAGTTGGCGATATGGGGTAAGTGCACCACCGCGATGTCGATAGCGCGAGCCTGGAACTGGCGCGCACTGCCCCGCTGGAGCGCCACGCCATCCTCCTCTTCCAGGTCGAGATCCAGCCACGGCATCACCCCCAGCACCGGTACGCCGGTGAGGGACTCAATCTGCTGTAACCCGGAATAAAGGAGCGCCACATCGCCGCGAAATTTGTTGATGATGACCCCTTTGACCCGCCAGCGCTCGTGATCCTGCAACAGCGCCAGGGTGCCGTAGATGGCGGCAAACACCCCGCCGCGATCGATATCGGCCACCAGGATCACCGGGCATCCGGCGAGCTCCGCCATTCCCATGTTAGCGATATCCCGATCGCGCAGGTTGATCTCCGCCGGGCTCCCGGCCCCTTCCAGCACCAGGATGTCATACTCCTGCGCCAGGCTCTGATACACCCCGGCGATCTGCTCGCGCAGACGCGGCTTGAAGTCGTGATAGCGGGCGGCATCCATATTGCTTGCCACCTCGCCCATCAGCACCACCTGGGCCTGACTGCCCGCGGCGGGTTTGAGCAGAACGGGGTTCATGCGCACATCCGGCACAATCCCGGCGGCTTCGGCCTGCATGATCTGCGCCCGGCCCATCTCTTTGCCGTCCGGGGTGATCCCGGAGTTGAGCGCCATGTTTTGCGATTTAAAGGGGGCAGTGCGCCAGCCATCCTGATAAAAAATGCGGCACAGGCCCGCGGCCAGCACGCTTTTACCTACGTCGGACGCGGTTCCCTGCAGCATTATTGCCTGGGTCATGCACTCTCCTGTTTATAAAGCCCCGATAGCGCGACGCGTGCGCATCGGCATACTGTTTCACGGCGCGGGCTCAAACCTTAAACAACCAACAGGCCGCGTGATGGCCGGGGGCGATCTCCTGCATCGCAGGCACTTCGCGGCGACATACCGGCATCACGTGCGGGCATCGGCTGCAAAACTTACATCCGGGGAGCACCGAGGTTGGGCCGGGGATCTCCCCGCGCAACGTCGCCTGCTCCAGGTTACGAATCCGTGGATCGGGCTGCGGCACCGAGGCCAGCAGCGCCCGGGTATAGGGGTGCGCCGGATGTTGATACAACGCGTTCGCGGGTGCCACCTCCACCAGCTTGCCGAGATACATCACCCCGATGCGGGTCGAGATATGCCGCACCATCGACAGGTCGTGGGCGATAAACAGGTAGGTCAGCCCCAGCTCCTGCTGCAGATCCTGCAAAATGTTCACCACCTGGGCCTGCACGGAAACATCTAGCGCCGACAGCGGCTCATCGCACAGCACAAACTCCGGGCGCACCGACAGGGCGCGGGCGATGCTGATCCGCTGGCGCTGGCCGCCGCTGAACTCGTGCGGGAAACGCTGCAAATGTTCCTGCTTGAGCCCCACTTTATAGAGCAGGGTTTCGGTACGCTCCCGCTGCTCCTCCCGGCTGTAGCCGTGGATCTGCATCGGCTCCGCCACCAGCTGCTGCACCGTCATCCCCGGGTTCAGCGAGGAGTACGGATCCTGGAAGATCGCCTGCATCCGCTTGCGCAGCGGCTTGAGCTGCTTTTCGCTGGCCCTGGCAATCTCCTGCCCGGCAAAGTGGATCTCGCCGGAGGTGATATCAAACAGCCGCAGAATGGCGCGCCCGAGGGTCGATTTACCGCAGCCGGACTCCCCCACCAGGCCAAAGGTCTCGCCCGGCTGGATGTCAAAACTGACGCCATCCACCGCTTTCACCGCCCCCCCTTTGCGCAGCAGACCGCCGTTGAGGGTGAAGTGTTTATGCAGATCCCGCACGCTTACCAGCGGGGCGTGTTGTTCACTCATGGCTGAACCTCCTTATCGGCCAGCAGCCAGCAGGCGGCGCGATGCCCCGGATCGGGGCGATAAAACGGGGGCTGACGCTCGCACTGGGGCATCCGCTTCGGACAGCGTTCGGCAAACGGGCAGCCGGGGGGTGGATCCAGCAGCCCCGGCGGCGACCCTTCAATGGGCGACAGGCGATGGCTGGTCTGCTCCGGGTGCGGCAGCGATGCCAGCAGCCCCTGGGTATAGGGATGCGCCGGGCGATAAAAGATATCCTCCACGCTGCCCTCCTCCATCACCAGCCCGCCGTACATCACCACTACGCGGCTGCACACCTGCGCCACCACGCCCAGATCGTGGGTGATCAGCAGGATAGCGGTGTGGGTTTTCTGCTGCAGGCTCTTCAGCAGACGCAGGATCTGCGCCTGAATAGTGACATCCAGCGCGGTGGTAGGCTCATCGGCGATCAGCAGTTGCGGATCGCACGAGAGCGCGATAGCGATCATCACCCGCTGGCGCATGCCGCCGCTGAACTCGTGGGGATATTGTCCGTAGCGGCGCTCCGCTTCGGCGATGCCCACCTGCTCCAGCATGGCGATACTCGCCGCCTTCGCCGCTCTCTTATTTAAGCCTTTATTGCGCATCAGGATCTCGGACATCTGCCTGCCGATGGTCACCACCGGGTTAAGGGCGGTCATCGGATCCTGGAAAATCATCGCGATCTGGTTCCCAAGGATCGCACGCATCTGCTCCGGGGTTTTCTGCGCCAGATCGTCATTGTTAAAGCGGATCTGCCCGCCGGTAATGCGCCCGTTGCTGCCCAGAAGCTGAATGATCGACTTGCAGGTGACGCTTTTACCGCAGCCGGATTCGCCCACAATGCCCACCAGCTCGCCCGGCTTCACGTGGAAGCTCACCCCGCGCACCGCGTGGACATCGCCATCGCGGGTGCGGAAGGTGGTTTGCAGGTTATCGAGTTCGAGTAAGTTACTCATCACGGTTCGCTCCCGGCTCAAAGGCGGTGCGGAACACGTCGCCCAACACGTTAAAGCTGAACACCGTCAGCAGGATCAGAATGCCCGGGAACATCGCCAGCCAGGAGGCCTCGCCGATATACGACTGGGCGTTGTTAAGCATGCTGCCCCAGGACGCGGCAGGCGCCTGCACGCCGAGCCCGAGAAAGCTGAGGGTCGACTCCATCAGAATTGCCGAGGCGATATTCAGCGTAGCGGCGACGATAATGGTCGGCAGCACGCCGGGGATGATGTGGCGCAGGATGATCCGCAGCGGGTGTTCCCCCGAGGCGCGGGCGTAGAGCACATACTCGCGCTCCTTAACCGACAGGGTTTCGGCCCGCACCAGCCGGGACATGTTCATCCACGTCAGCAGGCTGATGATCATGATGATGTTATCCACGCCGGGCTTCAGGTAGGCGTTGAGCACCAGCAGCAGAAAGAAGGCCGGGATCGCCATCAGGATATCCACCGCGCGCATCATCAGGTTATCCAGCCAGCCGCCGAAATAGCCGCTCAGGGTACCAACAAGCGTGCCGATCAGGGTGGAGAAGACCATCGCCAGACAGCCCACCATCAGCGAAATCTGCCCGCCGTAGAGGGCGCGGGTGAAGTAATCGCGTCCGTACTCGTCGGTGCCGAACCAGTGGGCACCATCCGGTGGCAGCGTTCGTGCGCCGAGCGCCATCTGGTCCGGATCGTAAGGACTTAAGCCCGCACAGAGCGCGGCGACGATAAAAATAAAGAGTACAAACAGAGAGAACTGCGCCGGACGATTGCGGCGCAGCTGGTGTCGAACCTGTTGCCAGCGTCTGCTCATCCGGGGTTACCTCAGGGTGCGAATACGTGGATCGGCGAAGCGATAGAGCACATCGGCGATCAGGTTACCGACGATCAGCATCAGCGACGACAGCATGATGATGGCCATGATCAGCGGGTAGTCGAGGGAGGTGATCGACTGGATCCCCAGCAGCCCCATGCCCGGCCACGAGAAGACGCTTTCGGTGACGTAGGCTCCCACCACCAGCTCGCCAAACGACAGGCCGAACAGGGTGATCACCGGCAGCAGCACGTTTTTCAGCACGTGGCGGAACAGGATGCTGGTGCGCGTGGCCCCATAGGCCAGCTGGGTCTGCACGTAGTCGGCGGAGAGCTGGGAGATGGTGTTGGAGCGGATGTAGCGCACGTAGCTGGAGAGGTTATAGAAGGTGAGCGCAATGCACGGCAGCACGCCGTGGCGCACCACGTCCAGCCAGTTATCCTCCATGCCGATGGTGCGCATTCCCATGCTGGGGAACCAGTTGAGCTGCACGGCAAAGACGGTAATCAGCAGAATGCCAAACCAGAAGATCGGCACCGAGATACCAATATAGGCGAACAGGTTCAGAACATGATCCAGCCAGCGGTGCTTAAAGGCGCCTGCCAGCAGACCCAGCGGAATAGCGAGGATTATCGCCATCAGCAGCGAGGCCCCCATCAGCCCAAGGGTCGCCGGAATACGCTCGGCAATCATCGTCAGCACCGGGCGGTGGTAGATCAGCGAATAGCCGAGATCGCCCTGCAGAATGTTTTTCAGCCACAGAAAATATTGCGTCACCAGCGGCTTATCCAGCCCCAGACTCTGGCGGATTCGCTCGATATCTTCGGGTGCCATGCGCGGTGTGATATAGGCCGCTACCGGATCGCCGGGGGCGAGCTTGACCAGCAGGAACGCCACCAGCGAGATAAAGAACAGCATCGGCACAAGTTGCAGCAACCGACGCGTGAGTAATGTGTTCACGACATGCCCTTACAACGACTTACCCAACAAAAAGCCCCGATCTTCCGACCGGGGCAACAGCTTATTTTTGATAGATTTTCGACAGATCCTGGAACATATACACCGGCTTCGGCTCCGCCTCTTTGGTGCCGCCGAAGCGTTTATCCACCGCGACGGTGGCGTTGGTGTAGGCGATCGGGTAGTAGGTCATGTCGTTGGCCACGGTCTGCTGGATCTGCTTGTAGATCGCCGCCCGTTTGCCAGCGTCGGTTTCCACCGCCCCTTTATCCCACAGGGCATCGAACTGCGGGTTCTTGTAGTGGGCGTAGTTGTAGGCTTCGTTGCTCATAAACAGCGATTTGTAGCCATCCGGCTCGGCACCCATGATGTAGCCGCCAAGATTCAGCTCCCAGGCGGTGTTGTTCATATCCAGGCTGCGCTGGGACATGGCGTTGGAGTCCAGCGGCATCAGCTCGACGTTAACCCCAATCCCCTTCAGCGCCTGCTGAATGTAGAGCGCCTGGCTCTCCTGGGTTTTGTTGGTGTTCACATAGGCCAGACGCAGCTTGAGGTTCTCCGGCGCGCCGGAGGCTTTCAGCAGATCTTTGGCTTTTTGCTGGTCGAATTTGTACTGCTCGACGTCGTCAGTCTGGTAGAGCGTATCCGGGGTCAGGAACGAGGTGGCCGGTTTAGCGTAGTCCAGCGAGGTGAACGCGGTCTGGGTCAGCTCATCTTTATTGATGGCGTAAGCGATGGCCTGGCGCAGCTCCTTGCTCTTCATCACCGGTACGTTCTGGTTGAAGGTCATATAGGCCAGACGCCCTTCCGGGTAGACCACGAAGTCAAACTTGCCGGTGTTCTTCAGGCGCGACACGTCCTGCGGATCGACCATCTTGAGGTTGATCTCGCCGTTCTGCAGGGCGAGGTTGGCGGAGTTGCTGTCTTTGGCGAAACGATAGGTCACGGAGTCGAGCTTCGCTTTACCGTTCCAGTAATCGTCGAAGCGGGTCAGGGCGTAGTACTGCCCGGCGCGGTACTCTTTAAATTTGAACGGACCGGAACCGACCGGCGCATCGTTTTTGGTGCTCTTTTCCAGATCCGCTTCATTAGCAAACACGTGCTGCGGGATCGGGTAGATCTGCACCAGGGTGCCGGTAAAGGCGGCGCTCACCTGCGGCAGGGTGAATTTCACGGTGCGATCGTCCACCTTGCTCACCGCCACCGGCTTGCCGCCGAAGGTGAACATGCTGCGGAAGAAGCTATGCTGCTTCTCTTCCAGCAGCTTATTAAAGGTGAATACCACGTCGTCGGCGGTCAGCGGCTGGCCGTCCTGCCACTTCAGATTCGGTTTTAAGGTCAGGGTATAGCTGAGGTTATCGGCGGATGGCGTCAGGCTTTCGGCGAGACCCCATTCGATTTTGCCATCGTTAAAGCTGTAGAGCGGGGAGTACAGCGCCTGCATGATCGTCAGGGTGGTGCGGTCGCTGGCATACAGCGGGTTCACCGCTAACGGGTCGCCGGAGGTGATGCCGATAATCAGGGAACCGCCCTCTTTCGGCGCATCGCTTTTGGCGGCTGGCGCCGACGCGGTCTCTTTATTTTTGGCATCATCACAGCCTGCGGCGACCAGCGCCAGGGCGACCAGAACAGCAGATACTAATGGCTTACGCATATCTCACTAACTCCTTGCCTTGAAAGTTTTTTTAACTGCTCATTTTTATTTTTCACAGATATCTGTTTGCGCATCATATTCAGCTTCCGCCGCTTTCGCATTAACAATGAAAATGCGATTTTCGATTAAGCTTATGCGGAATTTATATATATAAGCGCCAGAAGGAATAGTGCATATGCTTATGCGCTCAGTTCGTTAAACCGTTCACGGAATGTCACGAATTATAACTTTTGAGTTATTATAACATATAGGTTATGATGACGTTTTCACCAGGGGCTTGATCATGTATGAATTGATTTTTCACCCTGAGGCTGAAAGCGAAATTTATGATCTCGAACCTGTAATGCAGGCAAAAGCTCTTAAAGGACTTGAGAAGCTTGAAGCTAAAGGACACGAGCTACGATACCCCGATACGGACACCATTGGTGGTGGATTGTTTGAGTTGCGGGTTGGCAGAAAAGATCTGACCAGAACGTTTTTTGCATACGCGAAGGGACGTAAGATCTATATTTTAAGAACGTTTATAAAGAAAACCCCTAAGACCCCGAAAGCTGAAATAGCCCTGGCTAAGTCAAGATGGGAGGATATGAAAGATGGCGATTAAAGGTACCAGGTTTGCAGATGTTAAGGCGAAAGCGCTCGCTAATCCTGAGGTTAAAAAAGCCTATGACGAGGAAACCCAGGAAGAAGAACTCCGTGCGGTTTTGATCGAAATGAAGTCTAAATCAGGGCTGACCAGTACAGAGATTGCAGCGCGTATGGGTGTCAGCCAACCCGCCGTGAGCCGCCTGGAGCGAAATGTTTCAAGCGCAAGTCTTTCAACCCTGCTTCGATACGCAGAAGCTTGTGGAATGCATCTAAAACTGTCGCTTGGTTAGATATTGAGCGCATAACCTTATGCGCTCAGTTCGTTAAACCCTTCACGGAACTCCTGCTAAACTGCCTCAACACATCCGCAAAAAGGCAGGTCAACATGTCCGACAATAACTACCAGCCAGCGAAAGTCTGGGAATGGAAGCAGAACCCCAACGGCGGCGCGTTCGCCAGCATCAACCGCCCCATCTCGGGCGCCACGCATGACAAAGAGCTGCCGGTCGGTTCGCATCCGCTGCAGCTTTACTCCCTGGGCACGCCGAACGGCCAGAAGGTAACCATTCTGCTGGAAGAGCTGCTGGCGGCGGGCGTCACCGGCGCAGAATACGACGCATGGCTGATCCGTATCGGCGAGGGGGATCAGTTCTCCAGCGGGTTTGTTGACGTGAACCCGAACTCCAAAATCCCGGCCCTGCGCGACCACTCCACCACGCCGCCGACCCGCGTGTTTGAGTCCGGCAATATCCTGCTTTATCTGGCGGAGAAATTCGGTCACTTCCTGCCAAAAGATCCGGCTGGACGGGTTGAAACCCTGAACTGGCTGTTCTGGCTGCAGGGCTCCGCCCCGTTCCTCGGCGGCGGTTTCGGCCACTTCTACCACTATGCGCCGGTGAAAATTGAGTATGCGATTGACCGCTTCACCATGGAAGCCAAACGCCTGTTCGACGTGCTGGATAAACAGCTGGCGCGCGGTCGTTACGTGGCCGGCGAGGAGTACACCATCGCCGATATCGCCATCTGGCCGTGGTTTGGCAGCGTGGCGCTGGGACAGGTCTACGGCGCGGCCGAATTCCTGGATGCAGAGAGCTACAAGAACGTTCAGCGCTGGGCGAAAGATATCGCCAGCCGTCCGGCGGTGAAACGCGGGCGTATCGTCAACCGCACCAACGGGGAGCTGAACGAGCAGCTGCACGAGCGCCACTCGGCGAGCGATTTTGAGACCAGTACCGAGGATAAACGTCAGGGTTAAGATGTTTGCAAATGCCCGGTGGCGCTTCGCTTACCGGGCCTACGAGTCAGGTTTTGTAGGCCGGGTAAGCGCAGCGCCACCCGGCAGAATTACCCACCGAACCCCGCCTGATGCAGTATCGCTTTTGACTCATCCGACTGTAAAAAACCCGCCAGCCCCTGCCCCTGCGGCGTTATCACTGCGCACGCATACTCCGCACGCGTATTAAAGAGGGCCGGGATGTCGAGGACCGTCAGCCCTGCGACCTTCCGCAATGCTGCCGCGTAGCTGGCGTAGCCGATAAATATCTCCGCCTGCCCGCCCAGGATAATCCACTCTGCCGCCAGCCTGCCCGCCGGAACAGGTGTCGAGTCTCGTCCCCCCACCAGCGCCCTCGCCCTTCGCCTTACCGCCTCGCCCGCGTCACCCATCCGGGTAAAGAGCGTCTGGGTGTAATCCCCGGAGGGATCGGCTCCCGCCGTCGAGGTGGCAATACGCAGGTCATCCCGGGATAACACCGAGCGCCAGTCATCGCTGTCGCGCAGCACATCGCTACGCACGGTCAGGCAGAGCATATTGCTGGCAAACGGCACCACGGACTGCGCCAACCCGGCCGCCAGCAGCGCCTGCGGGTGGGCCAGATTGGCCGAGGCAAAGAGATCGCAGGCCTCGCCTGCTTCTATACGCTCCCGTAACAGCCCGGCCGGGCCGAACTGCGTTTCCACCGGTTGCGGGAAGTGCGCCATTAGCTGCGGCCATACCATCCGCAGGCTGCCCGCCGCCAGGACCCGCATCAGTCGATCCCCTGATAACTGGTGCGATAGAAACGCTGATACCAGTCGTTGGCGACCTTGCGCATATCCACGTCCTTAAATTTCTCCGGGTAGAGCTTTTTCGCCATCCACAGCTCGCCAATGCCCATCGCCTCCGGCATCGGATAGCCCCAGGCTTTGGCGTAGTCCGGCATCAGGTAGACGCGCTGATTTTTCACCGCGTCGATGGTCCGCCATTGGGCACCGGTTTTGATCTCATTGACCACCGAAGGGTAGCGGTCCTGAACGAAGATCACCTGCGGATTCCAGGCGATCACCTGCTCCATCGCCACGGTTTTGAATCCCCGAATGGTCGCCGCCGCCACGTTAACCGCCCCCGCGTGGGCCATCATCAGCCCGGTGTATTTCCCGGAGCCGTAGGTGGTGAGTTCCGGGTTAGCCATGTACGCGCGAACGCGTTTTTCCGCCGGGATATCTTTCAGGCGGTCGCTGACCATGTCGCGGCCTTTGTCCGTGGCCTCGAGCAGCGCTTTCGCTTCCGGTTGTTTATTGACGATCTCGCCGATCAGGGTGATCCCTTCGCGCAGCCCCAGATCGTACGCCTGCTCTTCGTCGGCCATCGTCGGGTTCATCTTCGCTTTTTCACCCGCGGCATCGTGACGCAGGGAGATGGCAACCACCGGAATGCCAAGGCTGCTGATCTTGTCGATCATCTCCTGCGGCGCGTAGTTGGTGACAAACACCACGTCCGGCTTCAGGGCCACCAGCTTTTCCGGGTCGACGTGGGTGAGATCCCCAAGCGCCGCTTTCTGGCTCAGCTCCGGGGCCAGACGGGCGTACCCCTCGCCCAGCTGCTGTTTCCAGTTCGCCATCACGCCGACGATTTTGTCGGTGGCGTTCATTTGCACCAGCAAGTTCAGGGTCTGATGCTGGAGCACCACTACCCTGGAGACGGCGTCCGGGACGGTCACCTGACGGCCAATCTGGTCGGTAATCAGGCGGGAAGCCCGGGAAGAGAGAGGGAGTAAAGCCACTGCACACAGGGTTAATGCTTGCCAGAATCGTTGTTTCATCATGTCCTCACATTCGTTATATATATTATTATACAGCGATGAGGTTATGACGTCGCGCCTCCTTTAGGGGTAAAAATCCTTAACGCAAATCCTCCTCTTTTTTCAACATCATATTTACAAGCGCCGGGTAAATGGCAAGAATCGTTCTTATTTCCTGAAGAATCCGGGTATGTCAGAAAAGGCGCTGAAACAGCAGATTCAGAATCTCAAAAAGCATAATGCCCGGCTTGCCAGGCTGGCGCGTGACGCCCGCAACAAGCTCAGTGCTGCGCTCGACGGAACCGGTCTCTGTTTATGGCAGCTCGACGTCCCTACCGGGAAGCTGATCATCTATAACCGCCGCTGGGGTTCGATGCTGGGCTATCAGCCCAAGGAGCTGAACGCGCAGTTTGAGATCTGGCGTGAGCATCTGCATCCGGATGACAGGCAGAACGTGCTGGATGCGTTCTACGATCACCTGCACGGCAAAACCCCCTTCTATGAAGCGCTGCACCGCATGCAGCACAAAAACGGCACCGTCACCTGGGTGCTGGACCGGGGTCGGGTCACCGACCGGGATGAACACGGCAACCCCCTGAAGGTGACCGGCACCCATATCGACATGACCAAAGAGAAGCAGTACGAGGAGCAGCTGGCCCAGCTGGCGAATCACGATCCGCTTACCGGCCTTGCCAACCGCCACGCCCTGATCAAGCACTTCGCCCAGCTCAAAGCCCAGGGGCCGCTCTGCATCGCCTTTATCGATCTGGATGACTTTAAAACGGTTAACGACACCTTTGGGCACCGCAGCGGCGACGAGCTGCTGATCCAGCTTAGCCAGCGTCTGCGCGAGGCCTGCCCGCCGGGGGCGGTTGTCGGGCGTCTGGGGGGTGATGAGTTTGTGCTCCTGCTGCCCTTCCCGCTCAGCAGTTTGCTGGTGAACAGCACCGCCCACAGCTGCCTGAAGGCGGCGCTGACCCCATTCGAGCTGGATAACGGCCAGGCGCAGGTCGGCGCCTCGGTAGGTATTGACGACGTGCAGGAGGAGGATGATTTCGTCAATGCCCTGCGCCGCGCCGACCGATCGATGTATCAGATTAAGCACACCGGCAAGAACGGCGTGGCGATCGGCCAGACGCTGCTCTCCATCACCCGCAGCGGAACAGACGCATGAAAAGCACCCGCCATCAGGATCTCCTTCGCCTGCTGGCGGCCTCCGACTGGCTGTCGACAGAGGCGCTGGCCGCCGGGCTTGGGGTGAGTAAAGAGACGATTCGCCGCGATCTGAACCAGCTCCAGCAGCAGGGGAAGATCGTACGGCATCACGGGCGGGCGCGGGCGATCCACCCGGATCACCGCGACGGCGGCGAGCCCTTCGGCGCGCGGCTGAAGAGCCACTGCGCCGATAAAGCCGATATCGCCCGTCACGCGCTGGACTGGGTCAGCGAAGGGATGACCCTGGCGCTGGATGCCAGCTCCACCTGCTTTCACCTCGCACGACAGCTGCCAGATATCGCCCTGACGGTGTTCACCAACAGCCTGCCCATCTGCCATGAAATGGCGAAGCGCGAGCGCATCACCCTGATCTGCTCGGGCGGAACGCTGGAGCGCAAATACCGTTGCTATGTCAATCCGGCGCTGGTCACGCAGCTGAAATCCCTGGAGATCGACCTGTTTATCTTCTCCTGTGAAGGGGTGGATGAGCAGGGTGTGATGTGGGATCCCACCCCGCACAGCGCCGGGTTTAAGTCGCAGCTGCTGAGCCGCGCCAGCCAGTCGCTGCTGCTGATCGACAAAAGCAAGTTCCGGCGCTCCAGCGAAGTGAAAATTGGTCACCTGTCGCAGGTGACGCAGTTGATCAGCGACGCACAGCTCGCCCGGCGTTAGCCCGCCAGACGGAACTTCTGCACCGAGCGTTGCAGCTCTTCGGTCTGGCGCTCCAGCGCGGAAGCCGCCGCCGACACCTGCTCCACCAGCGAGGCGTTCTGCTGGGTCACGCCGTCCATCTGGGTGATTGCCACCCCAACCTGCGAAATGCCCTTGCTCTGCTCTTCCGAGGCGCTGGCAATCTGCTTCATGATGGTGGTGACGCCGGTGATGTCGCGCAGCACCGCTTCCATGGTGGTGCCGGTATCATTCACCAGCTTTGCCCCCTCCTCCACACGGGAGACGGAGTCGGCGATCAGCCCTTCGATCTCTTTTGCCGCGTTGGCGCTGCGGCTGGCGAGATTACGCACCTCTCCGGCCACCACCGCAAAACCACGCCCCTGCTCACCGGCCCGCGCCGCTTCTACCGCCGCGTTGAGGGCCAGAATGTTAGTCTGGAAGGCGATGCTGTTAATAACGCTGGTGATCTCGGCAATCTTCTTCGAGCTCACAGAGATGCCGGTCATGGTGTGGACCACGTTGTCCACCAGCGCGCCGCCGCGACTGGCGCTGGCCGAGGCCACGTCCGCCAGCTCGCTGGCCTGACGGGCGTTGTCCGCGTTGAGCTTCACCGTGGCGGTGAGCTGCTCCATGCTGGCGGCGGTCTCTTCCAGCGCCGCCGCCTGTTCCTCGGTACGGGAGGAGAGATCGTTGTTACCGCTGGAGATCTCCGTCGCCCCGCGCCAGATGTTCTCGCTGCCGTTACGGATGGTGCTTACCGCGTCGCGCAGGCTGTCCTGCATCGCCGTCAGCAGCGGCACCAGCTGGCCCACGCAGTTACGACCAAAAGGCACGATCGGCTGGCTGAGATCGCCCTGCGCAATCTGGCGGAAATGGTGGCGAAGCTGCTCAAGGGGTTTCACCAGCATGGCGACCAGGTAGCGGTCGGCGAACAGCAGGATCAGCAGGCCGACGATCGTCGCGGTAATGATCACCGTGCGGGTGACGCTGGTGAAGCCGTCCACCGTAACGCGGGTCCGGTCGAGGATGGTATCGGCGGCCTTATTGAACTGCCCGGCGCTCTCGCCAAAGGCGCGGCTTAGCGCTGGGGTTACGTTGTTCGCCTGCTGGCGATAGCCTTCGATGTTGCCCTGCTCTGCCAGCTGCATCTGCGGTTTGACGCCGTTATCCAGCAGCGCCTGCCAGCTGGCGATCACCCGGGAGGAGATCTCTGCATCCATTGGCCCCGGCGACATGGCTTTCAGCTCATCGAGCCTGTTGCTCATGGTCTGTAGCGCCTGCTGCACGGAGGTGAGATCCGCCGTACCGCCCGCCGCCTGCGTCTCTATCGCCCGGCTCAGCCGGGTGACAAAACGGAAGTACTGATCGTTGCCCTGACTGAGCACCGTCATCTGTTTGACCAGCTGGCGATCGACCTCGTTGCCATCCGCCACGCGGGAGAGCGCCCAGGAGCCATACAGCCCCACGCCCGCCCACATTAAACAGAAAATACCCAGAATCGTCAGCATGACGAAGCGGATCGTGAAATTACGAAATACGCGCATAACTCTTTCCTTGCCTGAGGGAGATGTCGCCCGGAGGCGAGTAATATCCTCGTTATCGGCAACAAAATGCGAAGCAATACCTTTTCTTGTTTAATTTTATAAAACTTTTCATTTCGGTTTACCGGGCCGGAAAAGGATAATCACGCCCGGGCAAATACCCCTTCAAATAACGTGATATTAGATTTCATACAGCTTACAAATGTAAATCAGGCTCTCCGTTCATTACCCACATAACCCTGAAGGATTAGTCCTCGATTCTTGTTTGATGCACAATTTTCCTTCCTCCTGCCAAAAAAACTTATTTTTTGTACGTTAATAAAACTGCAACATTCACAAGCCGAATATATTTTAAATAATTAATCATTTAATTTTATAAAACTGTTTACTTAATGACTTGATATCATTTCAAATTTCATTACATCCTTTTCACCCCAGAAAGTTCTTAATTACGCATATGTGGTTTAAAAAGAGTGCACTTTGATCCGCTTATAAGAGATGAACAAATGCGTATTTCTATGAAAAAAACTCTGTTATCACAGTGTGTGTTACTGTCGCTTGCCTCGTTTGCTGCTCAGGCAGGCGAGACCCCTGCTACACCTTGCCAGAATGGCGACACCACCCAGACCTGCGGCCTGAAAGAATATAAAGATGGTAATTTCTATCAGGACCCGGGCGTCACTGATGCCGTTATGGCGAATGAAACGGCAACCAATATTTATATGGATGGCCACCGTGAAGCCGGAGATACGCAGACCTTAACGGTGACAGGCACTGACATGTCAGGTCATTATATTCAGGGAAGCAATGGCGGCACCGTGAATATTAACGTCACCAATAATGCCAAAGTGGATATGATCGAAGCAGGTGCTGCATTAAAGACCACTAATACCACGATCAATGTCAACGACTCCACCCTGAACGGCCAGAACAGCGACGGGACGTATGAGCGAGACAAAGATTATATGATGGGCGCCGCCATTTATCTCGATCCGCTCGATGCGGGATACCACAATGTGGATATCAGCAACGGTAGCGCACTGCATGGCAGTATTATCAGCGCTGGCCAGGGCTCCCAAACCATCGCCATGAGCGACAGCATCATGGATAATGGCGGCATCTACGTCGGCAGTGACAAATCAGACACTTCCCTTACCCTGACTAACGCCACCGTGGACGCAACGAACAGTCAGGTGGCGCAAAAGCTCGATACCATCGTAGAAACACTGAGCCAGTACCAGCCCTTCCAGAATATCAACGTTGATGCCTTTGGCGACCTGGCAGTGGCAATGTACGGTACTACTCAGGATACGCTGGCACTGAATAACAGTACCGTAACCGGTGACATCGGCATCATTAACGAAAAAGGCCAGACCAATCTGTCGTTCACTAATAACAGCGTCGTGAACGGCAATGTTACGCTGGACGGGAACTCCACCAATACCCTGCTGGTGGATAACAGCACCATTAATGGCGACCTGAACACCAGCCAGAATAGCGGCGATACCACCATCACCCTGCAAAACGGTGCTAACGTTGACGGCAATATTACGACCGGCGCAGGAAATGACACCGTGGTCCTGGTGAATGATTCACACGTCACCGGCAATGTCACCGGCGGGGATGGCGACGATACCCTGTCGATGGATGCCGGTAGCTCTATTTCCGGGCAAATTAATCAGTTTGAAACGGTGAATACCACCAGCGACAACAGCATCACTCTCGACAACATTAACGATTCAACCACATGGAGTCTGCAAAACGGCTCCACCCTGACCGCCGACACGACGGGTAGCAATGCCGAAGTGAACATGAGCACCGATAGCCGGGTTAACTTCGGCCAGATCACCGGCTCCCGTAACGCTGTAGTGGTAAATAACATCACCTCTTCGGCGATCAATCAGCAAAATATCGTGCTGGGAACCTTTACCACCACGACGGCAACCACCACGCCGCAAACGGCCGCCAATGCAACCTTCAGCAACGGTCAACAGCAGGTTGAAAACCGCAGCGCCGCTTACAACTACAACAATGACCTGAGCATTGTGGCCGCTGATTCTGCGCCGCAGGGCATGCTCACCGCTGACAGTAGCCAGAACTGGAATATTGTCTTTAGTAGCTCACGCGGCGCCCTGGCCAGCGATGTCCAGGGGTTAGTCGCCGGGCTCGATGCGGCCGAACAGGCGGGCCATCAGGTCACCGATGACATCGCCAGCCATCTGGATCGCCTGCACTTTGCTGGCCTGACGGGTGAACAGCAGGAAGGGGCCCAGCTGTGGGGAGATTTCCTCTATCAGAACGGTAACTTCAGCAACGATGTGGATTACAAGAGCATCACCCAGGGCGCGCAGGGCGGCGTTGACTGGACGGCATACCTCGCTAACGGGGACAGCGTCACCGGAGGCGTGGCGCTGGCCTGGACCCGCAGCCGCGTTGAAGATACTGCCAACGGCCCGGACAGCTTCAAGGACACCGTCTATGGTAACTACTACAGCCTCTACGGCGGCTGGCAGCAGGCCTTGAATGGTCGTCAGTGGGGACTGTTCGCCGATGCCAGCTTCAGCTATGGCGATATGCGCTATTCCCTCTCTGCGCAGAACGTCACCGGCGACACCAGCGGAATGACCGAAGCGCTGCACGGCTCCACCGATGGTAGCCTGTATATGGCTCAGGCTCGTACCGGGGTGAACGTGCTGTTGCCAGGCGAAACCGTGCTGCAACCGTATGCCATCCTCGGCTGGGATCAGACCAAAGCTAACGGCTTCTCCGACAGAGAAGTGACCTTTGCCGACAGCCAGGTCTCTTCCTGGAACGGCGGCGCGGGTCTGCGTCTGACCACCACCCTGACCGATCTGAACAAAAACGTGCAGATCATGCCTTGGGTGGATGCCCGAGTGCAGAAAGAGTTCAGCGATGATACCGATATCCAGGCCGCGGATTATCACAATACCCAAGGCCATAACAACAGTATGGGAATGTTTGGGGCGGGCGTGAATGCCACTATCGCACACAACTTCTCGTTGAATACCGGCATTTACTATGGCACGGGCGATGTTGATAACGACGCCAGCGTTCAGGCAGGTATGAGCTACAGCTTCTGATGACCACGCATACCCGGTAGCCGGAGGCTGCCGGGTATTTTCACGCGGGTTAACTCAAATACTTTTCAAACCATCCCAACGTCCGTTTCCAGGCTAACTCTGCGGCAGGCTCGTCGTAGCGCGGAGTGGAGTCATTGTGGAAGCCGTGATTCACCCCGGGATAGATGTACGCCTCATACACTTTACCGTTCGCTTTCAGCGCGGCCTCATAAGCCGGCCAGCCTTCATTCACATTTTTGTCGAGCTCGGCGTAGTGCAGCAGCAACGGCGCCTTAATTTTGGCGACATCCGCCGCAGGTGCCTGTCGGCCATAGAACGGCACGGCGCAGGCCAGTTCCGGCCAGGCCACCGCTGCGGCATTAGAGACCCCGCCGCCGTAGCAGAAGCCGGTGATCCCCACCTTACCGGTGGCGTCCGGGTGTTTTTGCATAAACCCGACCGCGGCAAAGAAGTCGTTCATCAGCTTCGTCGGGTCGACCTTCTGTTGCAGGATCTTCCCCTCTTCGTCGTTACCGGGGTAACCGCCCACCGAGCTTAAGCCATCCGGCGCCAGGGCGATGTAGCCCGCTTTTGCCACCCGGCGGGCCACGTCCTCGATGTACGGATTAAGGCCGCGGTTTTCATGGACCACCACCACCGCCGGGACTTTGCCCGTGGCTTTAGCCGGTTTCACCAGATAGCCGCGCACCTGGCCATGCCCGTCCGGTGAGGGATAAGTGATGTACTCCGGCAGAATATCGGGATCGGTGAATTTTACCTGCTCTGCGAGGGCGTAATTGGGCTTGAGCATATTAAACAGCGCCAGCGCCGTGACGCCGCCAACCGTATAGCGGGCCGCCAGATTGAGGAACTCACGTTTGTTGATTTTGCCGTGAGCGTAATAATCGTAGTAGTCGAGCAATTCCTGAGGAAAGTCTTTGGCGGTCATACGCGTCATCGCATATCTCCATGAATTGTGAACGAACTAAGGATAGAATAGAAACGCTGTTTCGAAAATCAATCACTAAGAAAGGAGACATCATGCCCTGGAACGCCTCCCCTGACCGCTACGAGACGATGCAGTACCGCTACTGCGGTAAAAGCGGCCTGCGCTTACCCGCCCTGTCACTCGGCCTGTGGCACAGCTTCGGCCACGTCCACGCCCTCGACTCACAGCGCGCCCTGCTGCGAAAAGCCTTCGATTGCGGCATCACCCACTTTGATCTCGCCAATAACTATGGCCCACCGCCGGGCAGCGCGGAGGAAAATTTTGGCCGCCTGCTGCGCGACGATTTCGCGGCCTATCGCGACGAGCTGATTATCTCCACCAAAGCGGGCTACGACATGTGGCCTGGCCCGTACGGTGCGGGCGGTTCACGCAAGTACCTGCTCGCCAGCCTCGATCAGAGCCTGAAGCGGATGGGGCTGGAGTACGTGGATATCTTCTATTCACACCGGGTAGATGAAAACACCCCAATGGAGGAGACCGCCTCTGCGCTGGCGCAGGCGGTGCAGAGCGGCAAAGCGCTCTACGTCGGTATTTCATCCTATTCGCCGGAGCGGACGCAGAAAATGGCGGAGCTGCTGCGCGAGTGGAAGATCCCGCTGCTTATCCATCAGCCTTCCTACAACCTGCTTAACCGCTGGGTGGACAAGAGCGGCCTGCTGGACACCCTGGCCGCCAACGGTACGGGCTGCATCGCCTTTACGCCGCTGGCCCAGGGGCTGCTGACCGGAAAATATCTGAACGGCATTCCCGACGGCTCCCGCATGCAGCGCGAGGGCAAAAAGGTGCGCGGCCTGACGGAAAACATGCTCACCGAAGCCAACCTGAACAGCCTGCGTTTGCTGAACGAGATGGCCCAGGCGCGCGGGCAGACGATGGCGCAGATGGCGCTGAGCTGGCTGCTGAAGGATGAACGCGTGACGTCGGTGCTGATTGGTGCCAGCCGGACGGAGCAGCTGGAGGAGAACGTGCAGGCGCTGAATAATCTGCACTTTAGCGAAGAAGAGCTGCAGCGGATTGACCAGCACGTGGCCGACGGGCAGCTGAATTTGTGGCAGGCGTCGTCGGATAAGTAAGTTTTTTCCTCTCTCCCCGATGGGGAGAGAGGCCCGTAGGCCTGATAAGCGCAGCGCCATCAGGCGTTTTTAACTTATTTGCGGCTCAGCTTATCCAGATACCCCATCACAAACGCCGACAGCACAAAGGTCAGGTGAATAATCACGTACCACATCAGCTTGTTGTCCGGGATATTTTTGGCATCCATAAACACCCGCAGCAGGTGAATGGAAGAGATTGCCACAATCGACGCCGCCACTTTGTTTTTCAGCGACGAGGCATCCATTTTACCCAGCCAGCTCAGCTTCTCTTTATCCGAGGAGATATCCAGCTGCGAGACGAAATTCTCATAACCCGAGAACATCACCATCACCAGCAGGCCACCCACCAGGGTCATATCCACCAGCGACAGCAACAGCAGGATCAGATCGGATTCTGCGATGCTGAAAATATGCGGCAGGACATGAAAAATTTCCTGGAAGAATTTAATACAGAGGGCCACCAGCGCCAGCGAGAGGCCAAAATAGACCGGGGCTAACAGCCAGCGGGAGGCATACATTGCGTTTTCAAAAAAGCGTTCCATAAAGTCCTGTCTGCAAACGAAACCAGCGCGCAGTATATCGCAAGGGTCCAAACTGTTTGCAACAACTAAACAAAGACCCTATACCTGATCGGGCTTTATTACCGGGCGCTGATATTCCGGCCACACCAGCACCACCAGCGACGGATAGGCCTCAAGGCTGAATTCGCGAAAACACTGGCGCAGGTTCATTACCTCCAGATCCGAGTGCGACACTTTTTCACCGTTCAGGCAGCGCTTCTTGATATTGTCGTAATATTTATACACCGCAGAGTTAAGATCGCTGCAACGACGCTGAGCTTCAAACAGGTCAGGAATGCTATTTATTTCCACCATATTCATTCGTTTAATTGTGGCATGGAGGAAATCAATATATTCATGATTAACGCGCCAGTACCAGACTGGCGTAATCGCATTCATTAACACTGAAAAATGGTCTTCGCCCTCTTCTTTTGACAACCGCTCCGGCGGGGCCGGGACATGCGCGCTCTCTGCATCGCTGCTTTTATTGAACTCGCGCATCAATAAAAGAACCACGGCAGTAAGCAATAACAAAGTAATGACAGTATAAAAAATGCTGTTCATATAGGCAGGCTCCATTTTTTTTGATTTTAAATTTGCCTCATGTTATTGTCAACGAATCTCACACTCCAGACAACCCTACCCCGTTGAAATTAAAGGAAATATAAAATGTTGCCCGACAATCTGGTCCCGGCCAAGTTTCACATTTCTTCCGTGGAACCGAAACCGCCAGAAGCAGAAAGCAATGCCAATTTCACTAAGGGGAAAAGAACACTCGCTGATTACGCGCCGGATATATTAATTGGTGTTACCCGTACCGGTAACTCCCGCAATATGTTGCTCGAAGAGCACGATCGGCATATTAAAGACCGGTTATTTCGCGTCATTAAAATCGAGGTGTTTGCCCGCCTGTTGAATGATTTGCAGGCGGAGGGGGAAATAGACGCGCAGGCACTAAGTCAAATATTGGCGGAAAAAACCGATGAGATTAACGAGGCCGGTAATGAAATCTGGTTGAACCTAATTACCTGCGAGAAAAATACGCCCGTATTTTATAAGCTAGAGGATGAATAACGTGAAGGATGTTGATAACAACAACGTTTATTTAGCTTTAGATGACAAAAAAAGCGATGAATTTATCTTAGAGCAAAACCTTACCGCGCTAAAAGAGATTAAAAACGCGGAAATACAACGTATTGCAAAAGATTTGCTCTCCATTCCGGCCGGTCTGGTACGCCTGAAATGGCAGAATCGCCGGGAAATTTATCCGTTGCAGGTAAAAGAAGAGATCTACGGCGCGGCAATAAACGTCATCATGGAACAGCGTCCCGACTTAAAAGAGAAAATACTGGCGCGGCTGGAAACCAATTATCAATATTTGCTGGCACGCGAAACCGCGACCCTGCGCGTCACACGCAAGCTGGCCGATGAAGGCTATCGCACCTCCAGCGTGACGACCGTGGCGTTGAATGAAGACGTGCTGGCCGCCAAAGCTGACGTTCCCCCGCAAAAGCCGTAATCCTCGACAAACCTGCCGCACCGCCTGTTTCCGCTCCGCCCGATTCATTTAAGGATTATCCTGAATGATCCTCACAGCCCAGTTGATTCTCCTAAACTTAAGGTCTGATTAACCCCTCAAGGAGAACCTCAATGGCAAATTCTCAGAGCAAAATTCAGGATCCGACCACCCAGTACTACACCGGTGAGTATCCGCAGCAGAAACAGCCTGCGCCCGGCGTACAGAGCAAAATGGACCCGGTGCCGGATTGCGGCGAAAAAACCTATAAAGGCAGCGGCAGACTACAGGATCGTAAGGCACTGGTGACAGGGGGCGACTCCGGGATTGGGCGCGCTGCCGCCATCGCTTACGCGCGTGAAGGCGCAGACGTTGCCATCAACTACCTGCCCGCCGAGGAAGAGGACGCTCAACAGGTTAAGAAGCTTATTGAAGAGGCCGGACGCAAGGCGGTGCTTATTCCTGGCGATCTGAGTGATGAAAAATTTGCCCGCTCGCTGGTGCATAAAGCCCATCAGGAACTAGGCGGACTGGACGTGCTGGCGCTGGTGGCCGGTAAGCAGGTGGCGGTGGAGAAGATTGCCGATCTGACCACCGAGCAGTTTAAGCAGACCTATGCCGTGAACGTGCTGGCACTGTTCTGGATAACCCAGGAGGCGCTGCCGCTGCTGCCTGCCGGGTCGAGCATCATCACCACCTCGTCGATTCAGGCCTATCAGCCGAGCCCGCACCTGCTGGACTACGCCTCAACCAAAGCGGCGATCCTCAACTTCAGCCGCGGGCTGGCAAAACAGGTGGCGGAGACCGGCGTGCGCGTCAACGTGGTGGCCCCGGGGCCTATCTGGACGGCGCTGCAAATCTCCGGCGGCCAGACCCAGGAGAAGATCCCGCAGTTTGGTCAGCAGACCCCGATGAAGCGCGCAGGGCAGCCTGCGGAGCTGGCGCCGGTGTACGTCTATCTGGCGAGTCAGGAATCAAGCTACGTGACGGCAGAAGTGCACGGCGTGTGCGGTGGGGAACATCTGGGATAGTTGTTCGTTGCCGGGTGGCGGCTTCGCCTTACCCGGCCTACTTTTCTGCGGCCTGATGCCCTCACCCTGACCCTCTCCTTTGGTCCGAGGGAACAAACATTAAAAAAGGCAACTTACGTTGCCTTTTTGCTTTTATTTCGCCACTGTCTTCTCTTCGCCGACTAAACCTATCTTCAGGTAACCCGCCTGGTGCAGCGTGTCCATTACCTTCATCATGGTTTCGTAGTCGACCGTTTTATCGGCACGGAAGAAGACCGTCGTGTCTTTCTTGCCTTCGGTCAGGGCGTTCAGCGCCGGGATCACCGACTCATCAGTCACCGGATCGTTACCCAGGAACATGGATTTATCGGCTTTAACGGACAGATAAATCGGTTTTTCCGGGCGCGGCTGCGGCTGACTGGATGACGCAGGCAGATTCACCTTCACGTCTACGGTCGCCAGCGGCGCCGCAACCATGAAGATAATCAGCAGAACCAGCATGACGTCGATAAACGGCGTCACGTTGATTTCGTGCATTTCGCCGTTATCGTCCAGATTTTCATTAAGACGCATTGCCATGGCGAATCAACCTACGTGAAATTTCTGAGCAGAACGGACCGGCTTCGCAGCGCTGGCGCTGAGATCCAGATCGCGGCTTTGCAGCAGCAGAACCTGAGCGGCAACGTCGCCGAGGGTCGCTTTGTAGCTGCCAATCATACGGGCGAAGATGTTATAGATAACCACCGCCGGGATGGCCGCAACCAGACCAATGGCCGTCGCCAGCAGCGCTTCGGCGATGCCGGGTGCCACAACCGCGAGGTTGGTGGTTTGCGTCTGGGCAATACCGATGAAGCTGTTCATGATGCCCCAGACGGTACCGAACAGACCGACGAACGGTGAAATAGCACCGATGGTCGCCAGGTAGCCGTTGCCGCGTCCCATATGACGGCCAATAGCCGCAACGCGACGCTCCAGGCGGAAGCCGGTACGCTCTTTAATACCTTCGTTGTCTTCACTGCCTGCGGAAAGTTCCAGCTCGTTCTGTGCTTCGTTGATTAACTGGGTGGTCAGGCTCTTCGCCTGGAAGGAAGAAGCCATGTCGCTCGCCTGATTCAGGGTGCGGGCTTCGGCCAGCTGCTGCTGCTCGCGCTTAAGACGACGCTTATGCGAAATAAGCTCAGTGCTCTTACTAAAGAAAATAGCCCAGGTGACGACAGACGCCAGAATCAGGCCGATCATGACAATCTTCACCACGATGTCGGCATGATGATACATGCCCAAGACGGAGAGATCCGTCTGCATCAAATTATTACCCACTCGGTATCTCCAGGACACAAATCACAAAATCTGAGCATAATAATATCAAAACAGCGTCGAATTGATAGTAGTTCTCATTAGTATTTACATAGTGCCGTAAATTCGTTTCATTTTCCTTGCGCTTACGCAGGAAAAATTTCCCGGAAACAAATTTTAAAAAATTTTCCGCTGAACCAGTGAGCGTTGACGTGACCATTTTTACTTTCGTGATAGTGTGGACGTCCAGACGTATAAAAACAGGTTGCGCAGACATGAAAGAGAAGCATCTTGATACTACCCTCGTCCAGGCGGGACGCAGTAAGAAATATACCCTTGGCTCGGTGAACAGCGTCATCCAGCGCGCCTCGTCGCTGGTGTTTGATACCGTCGAAGCGAAAAAACACGCCACCCGCAACCGGGCCAACGGCGAGCTGTTTTACGGACGTCGCGGGACGCTAACCCATTTCTCGTTACAGGAAGCGATGTGCGAGCTGGAAGGCGGCGCGGGCTGCGCGCTGTTCCCCTGCGGCGCGGCGGCGGTAGCGAATACCATTCTGGCGTTTGTCGAACAGGGCGACCATATCCTGATGACCAACACCGCCTACGAGCCAAGCCAGGACTTCTGCACCAAAATCCTCAGCAAGCTGGGCGTCACCACCGGCTGGTTCGACCCGCAGATTGGCGCCGGGATCGCCGAACTGATCCAGCCTAATACCCGAATTGTGTTCCTGGAATCTCCGGGCTCCATCACTATGGAAGTGCATGACGTGCCTGCCATCGTAGAGGCGGTGCGCAGCAAAGCGCCGGACGCCATCATCATGATCGATAACACCTGGGCGGCGGGCGTGCTGTTTAAGGCGCTCGATTTTGGTATCGATATTTCTATTCAGGCAGCAACCAAATATCTGATTGGCCACTCTGACGGCATGATCGGCACTGCGGTCTCTAATGCCCGCTGCTGGGAGCAATTGCGTGAGAATGCCTATCTGATGGGCCAGATGGTGGATGCCGATACCGCCTACATGACCAGCCGCGGCCTGCGTACCCTTAGCGTGCGCCTGCGTCAGCATCATGAAAGCAGCCTGCAGGTTGCCCGCTGGCTGGCGCAGCATCCGCAGGTGGCGCGCGTTAACCATCCGGCGCTGCCGGGCAGCATCGGGCATGAATTCTGGCAACGTGACTTTACGGGCAGCAGCGGTCTGTTCTCGTTTGTGCTCAATAAGCGCCTGAGCAACGACGAACTCTCCGCGTATCTGGACAACTTCTCGCTGTTCAGCATGGCCTATTCGTGGGGCGGCTTTGAATCGCTGATTTTACCCAACCAGCCAGAGCAGATTGCGGCCCTGCGTCCGGGTGGTGAAGTGGACTTTACCGGCACCCTGATCCGCCTGCATATCGGCCTGGAAAACGTCGACGATTTAATCGCCGATCTGGAAGCCGGGTTTGCGCGAATCGAATAGCGCAGGGCGATAAAAACACTCCGCGGACACTTTTCTCCACAATCCCTGCAGAAAAGTCTGATTTGTTGCGCCTGCGATCAAAGCCCGCAGGCGAAATAGGGAGTACAATAGCCTTATAAATGCTGTTCCACAGGAAAGCCCATGGCTGTTATTCAAGATATTATCGCTGCACTCTGGCAACACGATTTTGCAGCACTGGCGGACCCGCACGTGGTTGGGATTGTCTATTTCGTCATGTTCGCCACGCTGTTTCTGGAAAATGGGTTACTGCCCGCCTCCTTTTTACCGGGCGACAGCCTGCTGCTGCTGGCAGGCGCGTTAATCGGTAAAGGGGTCATGGACTTCACTCCCACCATGGTGATCCTCACCTCGGCCGCCAGCCTGGGCTGCTGGCTCAGCTATCTGCAGGGCCGCTGGCTCGGCAATACGCGGGTGGTGAAAAGCTGGCTGGCGCAGCTGCCGCATAAATACCACCAGCGGGCGACCTGCATGTTCGATCGCCACGGCCTGCTGGCACTGCTGGCCGGGCGTTTCCTGGCGTTTGTCCGCACCTTGCTGCCTACCATGGCGGGCATTTCCGGGCTCTCTAACCGCCGCTTCCAGTTCTTTAACTGGTTGAGCGCGCTGCTGTGGGTCGGCGTAGTGACCACGCTCGGCTACGCGTTAAATATGATCCCCTTTGTGAAACATCATGAAGATCAGGTCATGACCTTCCTGATGATCCTGCCGATTTTCCTGCTGGTCGCGGGCCTGGTGGGGACGATTGTGGTGGTGATCCGCAAGAAGTACTGCAGCGCCTGAGAAAATCCCCTCACCCTGACCCTCTCCCCAAAGGGGAGAGGGAATTTGCCCCCACCCTACCCCTGCATTGTTCTGATCCGCGCCGCATCTTCCCCCGGCGTCACGCCAAAGTAGCGCTTGAACTCCCGGCTGAACTGCGAGGCGCTCTCATACCCCACCCGCAGCGCGGCGGCGCTGGCCTTCATGCCGTCGTGAATCATTAACATGCGCGCCTTGTGCAGGCGGTAGCTCTTGAGATACTGCAGCGGCGAGGTGCTGGTCACCGATTTGAAGTTATGGTGGAACGCCGACACGCTCATGTTGGCCTCGGCCGCCAGCTGGTCCACGCTCAGGTTTTCGGTGTACTGGCTCTCGATGCGCTTTAGCACCCGGCCAATGAGGCTGAAGTGGGTCTGACGGCTGACCAGCGCCAGCAGCGCCCCGCCACCCGGCCCGAGCAGGACGTGGTAGAGGATCTCGCGCACAATCTGCTTGCCCAAAATGCGCGCATCCAGCGGGCGCTCCATCACATCCAGCAGCCGTTCAATGGCGCAGAGGATCTCATCGGTCAGGGTGGCGGAGTTGATGCCGCTCGCCGCCATCGACGGGCGAAACAGTTCATCCTCGCCAATGTCCATCAGCAGCTCCTGGAGCTGCAGAATGTCAATATTTAAGCGGATCCCTGCCAGCGGGACCGTCTCAGTCGCGAAGGTTTCACATTCGAAGGGTAAAGGTACTGTCAGGAGCAGATATTCGTTGGTGTCGTAACGGAAGACGCGCTCGTTGATATAGCCAATTTTGTGGCCGGAAAAGAGAAAAATGATACCCGGCTGGTACATCACCGGGGTGCGGGCGTAGGGCTGGGTGCCGTACAAAAGGCGAACGTCCGGCAGCAGGGTGTCGAGATTATTTTCATTATCTTTCAGCCTGTTAATTTGTTGCGTTAGCTGCTGGCAGATCGCGTCACGTTTCATCTTCTCTCACTCAGGGGTTGTTTTCCGACACCTGCAGTGTGCGCATTTTTACTTATTTTCTCCAGTACTGTGTAGAAATGGGCAAGACAACGGCAGGAATGTGCATTGAGAGAAACCTGTGCGCTCGCCACAATGAGCACCATCAGGCAGCCCCGTGGCCGCCCCGTTTTTTCACCCACCAAAGGGAACGAACAATGAACAATTTCAATCTGCATACCCCGACCCGCATCCTGTTTGGTAAAGGCGCTATCGCCGACCTGCGCGAGCAGATCCCGGCCGATGCCCGCGTGCTGATCACCTACGGCGGCGGCAGCGTGAAGAAAAATGGCGTGCTGGATCAGGTCTACTCCGCGCTGGAAGGTCTGGACGTGCGTGAGTTTGGCGGCATCGAGCCAAACCCGTCTTACGAAACGCTGATGAACGCGGTGAAAATCGCCCGTGAAGAGCAGATCACCTTCCTGCTGGCGGTAGGCGGTGGTTCCGTACTGGACGGCACCAAGTTTATCGCCGCAGCGGCCCACTACGATGAAAACATCGACCCGTGGCACATCCTGCAAACCGGCGGCAGCGACATTAAAAGCGCCATCCCGATGGGCTCCGTGCTGACCCTCCCGGCCACCGGCTCCGAGTCTAACAAAGGCGCGGTGATCTCCCGTAAAACCACCGGCGACAAGCAGGCCTTTATGAACGAGCACGTGCAGCCGGTATTCGCGGTGCTGGATCCGGTTTACACCTACACCCTGCCGCCACGTCAGGTGGCGAACGGCGTGGTGGATGCCTTTGTTCATACCGTTGAGCAGTACGTCACTTATCCGGTGAATGCCAAAATTCAGGATCGCTTCGCCGAGGGTATTCTGCTGACCCTGATCGAAGACGGCCCGCTGGCGCTGCAGGAGCCAGAAAACTACGAGGTGCGTGCCAACGTAATGTGGGCCGCGACTCAGGCGCTGAACGGCCTGATTGGTGCCGGCGTGCCGCAGGACTGGGCGACCCATATGCTGGGCCACGAGCTGACGGCGATGCACGGCCTCGATCATGCCCAGACCCTGGCGGTGGTACTGCCTGCGCTGTGGAACGAAAAACGCGATACCAAACGCGGCAAACTGCTGCAGTACGCTGAGCGCGTCTGGGGTATTTCCGCCGGTTCTGAAGATGAGCGCATCGATGCCGCCATTGCCGCTACCCGCAACTTCTTCGAGCAGCTGGGCGTGCCAACGCGCCTCTCCGGCTACGGCCTGGACGGGAGCTCCATCCCTGCCCTGCTGGCAAAACTCGAAGAGCACGGCATGACGCAAATCGGCGAACATCACGACATTACCCTCGACGTCAGCCGCCGTATTTACGAGGCCGCGCGCTAAGCGATTTTACGCGATTGCCTTTCGTTTTTCGGCATTTAGGCCAGGCTTAATGCACATACGCCACCGGGGGATTACCCCTGGTGGATGTCCAATGAAGGAGGAAAAATGGCAAACCAAACCGTAATCAAGCTTCAGGACGGCAACGTAATGCCCCAGTTGGGGCTCGGCGTATGGAAAGCCGGTAACGACGAGGTCGTCTCCGCCATTCACAAAGCACTGGAAGTCGGCTATCGCTCCATCGATACCGCTGCCGCCTACAAAAATGAAGACGGCGTCGGCAAGGCTCTTGCCAGCGCTGGCCTGCCCCGCGATGAGTTATTCATCACCACCAAGCTGTGGAACGACGACCAGAAGCGTCCGGCAGAAGCCCTGCAGGAGAGTCTGGACAAGCTGCAGCTCGACTTTGTCGATCTCTACCTGATGCACTGGCCGGTTCCGGCTATCGATCACTATGTTGAGGCCTGGCAAGGGATGCTCGACCTGCAGAAAGCCGGGCTGGTGAAGAGCGTCGGGGTCTGTAACTTCCAGGTCCACCATCTGCAACGACTGATTGATGAGACGGGCGTCGCCCCGGTAATCAACCAGATTGAACTGCACCCGCTGATGCAGCAGCGTCAGCTGCACTCCTGGAATGCGACCCACAAGATCCAGACCGAATCCTGGAGCCCGCTGGCGCAGGGCGGCGAAGGGGTGTTCGATCAGAAGATCATCCGCGACCTGGCCGACAAGTACGGCAAAACCCCGGCACAGATTGTCATTCGCTGGCATCTGGACTGCGGACTGGTGGTGATCCCGAAATCCGTTACGCCGTCGCGCATCGCGGAAAACTTCAACGTCTGGGATTTCCGTCTGGATAAAGACGAACTGGGTGAAATTGCGAAGCTGGATAAAGGCAAGCGTTTAGGCCCGGATCCGGACCAGTTTGGCGGGTAATCCCCTCACCCTGCCCTATCCCCATAGGGGAGAGGGTATTCAATTATGTAGGCCCGGTAAGCGCTAGCGCCACCGGGCATTTTTTCAGGCTTAACCGGCCTTGCGTTTTACACTCTTCTTCGCCGTTGCCCCACCGTTCGAACGCTGGTGCACAATCGGCGTGTGCTTGGTCAGGGCCGGACGCGTGTTGCGGTTCTGGCGACGCGCTTCGCGCATCTCTTCAACCGTTGGCGCAGGCACCAGGCAGTCGCGGCGGGAACCGATCAGGTGCTTTTTACCCATCTCTTCCAGCGCCTGGCGGATCAGCGGCCAGTTTTTCGGATCGTGATAACGCAGCAGGGCTTTGTGCAGACGACGCTGCTTGTCACCCTTCGGCACCACCACATCCTCACTCTTATAACCAATCTTACTCAGCGGGTTCTTACCGGTGTAATACATGGTGGTCGAGTTGGCCAGCGGCGACGGATAGAAGTTCTGCACCTGATCCAGACGGAAGCGGCGCTGCTTCAGCCACAGGGCGAGGTTGACCATGTCTTCGTCACGCGTACCCGGGTGCGCGGAGATGAAGTACGGGATCAGATACTGCTCTTTCCCGGCCTGTTTCGAGTAGGTATCGAACAGCTCTTTGAAGCGGTCGTAGCTGCCCATCCCCGGCTTCATCATCTTCGACAGCGGCCCCTCTTCAGTATGCTCCGGGGCAATCTTCAGGTAGCCGCCCACGTGGTGGGTCGCCAGCTCTTTGATGTAGCGCGGATCTTCCACGGCGATGTCGTAACGCACGCCGGAAGCGATGAGGATCTTCTTGATGCCCTTCAGGTCGCGGGCGCGACGGTAGAGGTTGATCGTCGGCTCGTGGTTGGTGTCCATGTGTTCGCAAATGCTCGGATAGACGCAAGACAGGCGGCGGCAGGTCTGCTCCGCACGCGGCGACTTACAGCGCAGCATGTACATGTTGGCGGTCGGGCCACCCAGATCGGAGATCACGCCGGTAAAGCCCGGGACCGTGTCGCGAATGGCTTCGATCTCGTTGACGATGGAATCTTCAGAGCGGCTCTGGATAATGCGCCCTTCGTGCTCGGTGATCGAACAGAAAGAGCAGCCGCCGAAGCAGCCGCGCATGATGTTGATCGAGAAGCGGATCATCTCATACGCCGGGATGCGCGCGTTGCCGTATGACGGGTGCGGCACACGCTTGTACGGCAGGGCAAACACGCTGTCCATCTCTTCGGTAGAGAGCGGGATCGCCGGCGGGTTAACCCAGATGTAGCGCTCGCCGTGCTTTTGCATCAGGGCACGCGCACAGCCCGGGTTGGTTTCGTGGTGCAGAATACGCGACGCGTGCGCATACAGCACTTTGTCGCCTTTCACCTTCTCAAAGGAGGGCAGCAGCACGTAGGTCTTTTCCCACGGCTTCGGACGCGGCGGCTGCACGACGATGGCTTTCGCTTCGGCCTTCTTCGGCGCTACGGGTTTGTTATCCGCACACGGCAGATCTTCGCCGTACGGATGCGGGATCGGGTCGATTTTACCCGGCATGTCGATGATACGAGAATCCACCCCTTTCCAGCCCGGCAGCGCCTCTTTCACCATGATGGCGGTATTGCGCACGTCGCGGATGTCGCCCACCGGCTCGCCCTGGGCCAGACGGTGCGCCACTTCCACCAGCGGACGTTCGCCGTTGCCGAAGATCAGCATGTCGGCTTTGGAGTCCACCAGCACCGAACGGCGCACGGTATCAGACCAGTAGTCATAATGCGCGGTACGGCGCAGGCTCGCTTCGATACCCCCGAGGATGACCGGCACGTCTTTCCATGCTTCTTTGCATCGTTGGGTATAGACGAGGGTGGCGCGATCCGGGCGCTTGCCCGCCACGTTATCCGCGGTGTAGGCGTCGTCGTGACGCAGTTTGCGGTCGGCGGTGTAGCGATTGATCATCGAGTCCATGTTGCCGGCGGTGACGCCGAAGAACAGGTTCGGTTTACCCAGACGCATAAAGTCGTCTTTGCTGTTCCAGTCCGGCTGGGCAATGATCCCGACGCGGAAGCCCTGGGCTTCAAGCATACGACCGCAGATCGCCATGCCAAAGCTCGGGTGATCGACATAGGCATCGCCCGTCACCAGGATAATGTCGCAGCTGTCCCAGCCAAGTTGGTCCATCTCTTCACGAGACATCGGCAGGAAAGGTGCCGGTCCAAAGCAGGCCGCCCAGTACTGGGGCCAGGAGAAGAGGTCACGATCCGGCTGGATCAGGGAAATGGCGCTCATAATGCTTCCGAAGAAAAAATAATCAAAGGGCGGCGATTATACGCTGTTCTTCTGCCATAAATGAAGGGGGGAAATGCGCCAAACTGGCGCCAGGTTAACGAAACTTTTACAAACCCTGTAAACAACCTGCCATAATGCCGCCTGCTGGCGAATTACCCTGACAATACTCAGGTCTTTGCCAGTTTATGCACAGCAAAAAAAGGCTATAACGGGGAATTTCACTTTGCGACGCAACCGCTCTTCTCAGGTTTCTCAGCTACAGGTCGTACTGCATCTGTGCGGATTTTTAGTATTGCTTTACAGCTTCTCGATGCTGCCGCCGATGGCCATCGCGCTGGCAAATAAAGAGCGCAGCTATCTGGCCTTTTTGAGCACCTTTGTGACCTTTTTCACCCTCGGTGGCGGCACCTGGTTGATGACCCGCCATGCCGGGATCCAGCTGCGCACCCGCGACGGGTTTGTCATTATCGTCCTGTTCTGGTTTCTCTTCTCAATAATTAGCGCCATGCCGCTGTGGATGGATGACGTTCAGGAACTGTCGCTGGCGGATGCGCTGTTTGAAGGGGTATCGGGGATCACCACCACCGGGGCGACGGTGATTGGCGACGTCAGCGCTCTGCCCAAATCGTACCTCTACTATCGCGCCCAGCTTAACTTTATCGGCGGCCTCGGAGTCATCGTGCTGGCGGTGGCGGTACTGCCGTTCCTCGGCATCGGCGGCATGAAGCTTTATCAGTCTGAAATGCCGGGGCCGTTTAAAGAGGAGCGGCTCACGCCCAGGCTGGCGGATACCTCGCGCACCCTGTGGCTCACCTATCTGCTGCTGGGGCTGACCTGCACCCTGGCCTACTGGCTGGCCGGAATGTCGTTTTTCGACGCGCTGTGTCATGGACTTTCTACCGTCTCCCTCGGCGGTTTTTCCACCCGTAGCGAAAGTATCGGCTTTTACGACAGCCATGCGGTAGAGCTGGTCGCCGGGCTGTTCTCCCTGCTCTCCGCCTTCAACTTTACTCTCTGGTATGTGGCCATTGCCCGCCGCACGCTGAAACCTTTTCGCCGCAACCTGGAGCTGAAGTTCTTTCTGGCCGCCGCCGCCATTATCACTCTGATCACCGCCTGGCAGGTGTGGCACGCAGGCATGTACAACATTCCTGACAGTCTGGTGCATGCCTTTTTCCTCGCCAGCTCGATGATGACCGATAACGGCCTGTCTACCGGTGACTATGCCCAGTGGCCCGCGCACACCATTTTCCTGCTGCTGCTGGCCAGCTTCTTCGGCGGCTGTGTCGGCTCAACCTGCGGCGGCATCAAGGCGCTGCGCTTTCTGATCATGTTCAAACAGTGCCGTCAGGAGCTGCATCAGCTCGGCCATCCGCGCGCCCTTCTGCCGGTGCGCATCGGCAAAAGCGTGGTAAACGAGCGCGTGCTACGGTCGGTCTGGAGCTTCTTCTTTCTCTACGTGCTGTTCACCGCCTTTTTTATCTGGGCGCTGAATCTGATGGGGTACGATCTGTTCACCTCCTTCGCCACGGTCGCTGCCTGCATCAACAACATGGGGCTGGGGTTCGGTGAAACCGCGTCGACGTTCGGCACGCTGACGGAAGGGGCAAAATACCTGATGTGTATGGCGATGATTCTGGGGCGTCTGGAGATCTATCCGATTCTGATCCTCTGCTCGCGCTTCTTCTGGCGAGCGTAGAAACAGTACGCCCGGCAGGGATGCCGGGCGGAAAGAATTACGGGGCCGGGTTCACCAGCAGCTGTCCCACCGAGCCTCGATCCGCCATCTCAAGCGTCTGGCTGTGGAACAGGAATGGGAAGTGCGGCCACGAAGGTTGCCCGTAATAGACCAGCAGCTCCACCTGCCCGTCGACCCAGACGGTATCTTTCCAGCCGCGATCTTCCGGGAACGGCATGGCGCCGTTGACGTTGCGGATCAGGAAACTCACTCCTTCGATGTGGAACGACTGCGGCATGTCGGCGCGCACCGTCCAGCGCTCCCAGGAGCCCTGCTGGGCGGTGATATCGATGCGATTAACGTCCCACAGCTGGCCGTTAATGCCCGGATCGTCGCCGAGGCTGATATCCCGGCTGCGCACCGGCGTGCCGCCGAGGATCTCTTCCGGCAGCAGGCGCATCGGCAGGGTATCGGTGACCAGCGGCAGCAGGCCGGTTGGACGCAGGGTTAACACCAGGGTGGAGACCAGAATGCTCGACGGCTCAAAGAAGCCGCGCAGGCGGTCAACGATGCCTGCCGCCTCACCACAGGTAACCGACACCTCTTCCCCGTTGGTCATATCCACGAGGATTTCGCGCCGCTCGCCCGGAGCCAACGCCAGCTGCTTAACCGACACCGGTGCCGGTAAAAAGCCCTGATCCCCGGCGATCACGTGCAGCGGGCGGCCATCGCTCATCTGCAGCTGATAGCGACGGGAGTTGGAGGCATTGAGCAGACGCAGGCGCACCCAGCCGCGGGATACCTCGACATAGGGGCTTTGCGCGCCGTTAACCAGCAGCGTATCGCCAACAAAACCGCCGCTGCCCGGCTCGCTGTACTCCGGCGTGCCGAAGTTATCCAGACGCTTATCCTGAATAATGAGCGGAAAGTCATCGACCCCGTAATGATTGGGGATCGGCAGAGATTTACTGACTTCATCCTCTATCAGCCACATCCCGGCCAGGCCGTTGTAGACCTGCTGCGCGGTGCGGTTCGGGGTATTGGCGTGATACCAGAGGGTAGAGGCGCGCTGGCGGACCGGCAGAACCGGCGCCCAGTCGGCGCTTGCGGACATCATGCGTGGGGCGCCGCCCAGCAGCGGACCCGGCACCTGCATACCGCTGATGGTCATGGCGACGTTATCCGCCAGGCGGTTGCTGTAGATCAGTTTGACGTCATCGCCGCTCCAGACGCGCACCGTCGGGCCCAGGTAGCGCCCGTTGATGCCCCAGACCGAGGCCCGCGTACCCTGAGTGAATGACCAGTGGGCGCGCTGCAGCGTCAGGAACAAAGGCTGTCCGCGGCGGGATTCGAGTAACGGCGGGATGGGCAGCTGCGGCTGCTGCCCGGCGGCGTTTGCCCTCAGCGGAACCGCGCCTGCACAAAGGGCGATCCCTGATGCCTGAATAAACTGACGGCGACTGAGTGACATATTGGCTCCATGTATAAACGTGCTAACAACACGGGAATTCGTTTTCCCTTTAAGCCGGCTTAAACCTTGCCAGCGGCTTCTCGCTCGGCGACTTCTTTATCGAGCTCAGCGATTTTATTCAGCATTAATTCGCGGCAATGTGCCGCCAGCTCGCGCACCTGATCTTTGCCATATTTACTGACATCCACCGGCGGCAGCATCTCGACAATCACCAGACCGTTACGCAGACGGTTGAGGTTTATCTTATTCGATGTATTGGAAACACACACTGGAATAATCGGAACGCCTGCCGCAATTGCGGCATGAAACGCGCCAGTTTTGAACGGCAGCAGGCCGCGACCCCGGCTGCGGGTCCCTTCCGGGAACATCCAGATGGAGATTTTGCGCTTTTTGAAGTGGTTCACCACTTCGGCAATGGTGCCATGCGCTTTGGCGCGGTTGTTACGGTCAATCAGCAGGTTGCCGGTCAGCCAGTAGAGCTGGCCAAAGAACGGGATCCACAGCAGGCTTTTTTTGCCCACGGTAACGGTTGGCGGCTGCACGATTTTCGCCGCGGTGACCATGTCGTAGTTATTCTGATGGTTACCGATATAGATAGCGTTGCCATAGCTCTCTGCCCCTTCCGGCAGACGGGTCTCGACTTTCAGGCCAAACAGCGGCCCCAGACGGGCAAACATGTGGCCAAAGGTGGCAACGTGCTTTGGATTACGCGGGCTGAACAGGCAGTAAACAGAGCCGAAGATACAGACCAGAATGCAGTAGATAACGGCAATAATGGCACGAACAATTAATAGCATAGCGACCTCAAAAACCCCTGACAGCTGACAATTATACTGCAACTGGAAGCGGGTAACTCTTTTGTTTTTATAACGGATATTTTTCGCAAGCCCCCTCCTGAACGGAGGGGGAGAGACGCTGTTACTCTGCGCTGTCGTCCGCGTTACCACGGTTCGGAGAGTCGATCTCCACGCGGTCAATACGCTGCAGGCCACGCATCAGCGATCCCCTGCGTCCACGTTCGCCCACCACTTTCTGCAGCTCTTCCGGACGCAGTTTGATTTTGCGTTTACCCACATGGATGGTCAACGTGCTCTGCGGTGGCAGAATAAAGAGGTGCGCCAGGCTGTCCTCCCCCGCTGCCGCATCCGCCGCGGAGATGTTGATAATCTTATTGCCTTTGCCTTTCGACAGCTGCGGTAGATCGCTGAGCGGGAACATCAGCATGCGGCCGGCAGCGGTGATCGCCAGCAGCATGTCGCTCTCGTTTTCAATCACCAGCGGCGGCATGACCCGGGCATTGTCCGGCAGGCTAATCAACGCCTTGCCCGCACGGTTACGCGAGATCAGATCGTTAAAGGTACAGATGAAGCCGTAACCCGCATCGGAGGCCAGCAGCAGCTTCTGCTCATCGCCTTCCATCAGCATATGTTCGACGGTCGCCCCCGGCGGCAGCGTCAGCTTGCCGGTGAGCGGCTCGCCCTGCCCGCGCGCAGACGGCAGGGTAATAGGATCGATGGCATAGCTGCGCCCGGTGGTGTCGATAAAGGCCACCGGCTGGTTGCTCTTGCCCTTCACCGCGGCTTTGAAGCTGTCGCCCGCTTTATAACTCAAGCCCGGCGCGTCGATGTCGTGACCTTTGGCGCTGCGCACCCAGCCGCTCTGTGACAGCACAATGGTCACCGGCTCGGACGGCTGCATGTCGTGCTCGCTCATCGCTTTGGCTTCTTCGCGCTCGTGCAGCGGTGAACGGCGATCGTCGCCGAAGGCGTCGGCATCGGCCTGCAGCTCTTTCTTCAGCAGGGTGTTCATCTTGCGCTCGGAGGCGAGGATCGCCTGGAGCTGATCGCGCTCTTTTTCCAGCTCGTTCTGCTCACCGCGGATCTTCATCTCCTCCAGTTTGGCGAGATGGCGCAGTTTCAGTTCGAGGATCGCTTCGGCCTGGGTTTCGCTGATGCCAAAGCGCGACATCAGGGCCGGCTTCGGCTCGTCCTCGGTGCGAATGATCTCAATCACTTCGTCGATGTTGAGGAACGCCACCAGCAAACCTTCAAGGATATGCAGGCGCTTAAGCACTTTCTCCAGACGGTGGTTCAGACGACGGCGCACCGTATCGCGGCGGAACGTCAGCCACTCGGTGAGGATCTCCAGCAGGTTTTTCACCGCCGGACGGCCGTCCAGCCCGATCATGTTCAGGTTGATACGGTAGCTTTTTTCCAGATCGGTGGTGGCGAACAGGTGGTTCATCACCGGCTCCATGTCCACGCGGTTAGAGCGCGGCACGATCACCAGACGGGTCGGGTTCTCGTGGTCGGATTCGTCGCGCAGGTCATCAACCATCGGCAGCTTTTTATTGCGCATCTGGGCCGCGATCTGCTCCAGCACTTTCGCGCCCGAGACCTGGTGCGGCAGCGCGGTGATGACCACGGCGCCGTCCTCTTTGGTCCACACGGCACGCATGCGCACGGAGCCGCGACCGTTCTGGTAGATTTTGCGGATTTCCGCGCGGGAGGTGATGATCTCCGCTTCGGTCGGGTAGTCCGGCCCCTGCACGATATCCAGCAGCTCGTCCAGCGAGGTCTTCGGCTGTTCAATCAGGGCGATCGCCGCTTTCGCCACTTCACGCAGGTTGTGCGGCGGGATATCCGTCGCCATCCCGACGGCGATGCCGGTGGTGCCGTTCAGCAGAATGTTCGGCAGACGCGCAGGCAGCATCTTCGGCTCCTGCATCGTACCGTCGAAGTTCGGTACCCACTCCGCGGTGCCCTGGCCCAGCTCGCTGAGCAGCAGTTCGGCATATTTAGAGAGACGGGATTCGGTGTAACGCATCGCCGCGAACGACTTCGGATCGTCCGGCGCGCCCCAGTTCCCCTGGCCGTCGACCAGCGGGTAACGGTAGGAGAACGGCTGGGCCATCAGCACCATCGCTTCATAACAGGCGCTGTCGCCGTGCGGATGGTATTTACCCAGAACGTCACCCACGGTACGGGCGGATTTTTTAAACTTGGCGCTGGCGTTCAGGCCCAGCTCAGACATCGCATAAACGATGCGGCGCTGAACGGGTTTCAGGCCATCTCCAATAAACGGCAACGCCCTGTCCATGATGACGTACATGGAGTAGTTCAGGTAGGCGTTTTCCGTAAATTCATGTAGCGCGAGGCGCTCTGCCATATCGCTCATTTAATGGGATTCCTCAACTCAGAAACCTGCTGGTTTCAGGCAATATTGCCGCAGATACTACCTCATCTGGCGAGTCGAGTCACAAAGAAAAAGGGCCGGAATACCGGCCCCTTCACGGGTTATTTATTCAGCTTGATAACCTGTTTCACGTCGATTTCGAAATCGTTCCACTCTTTATCCACTTTGCCCTGCAGTTCAACCTTATCCTGCGGGGTAATGGTCTGGCCGTTCCAGTGCTTGTTGTCGATCTCCACGTTTACCGTGCCGCTCTCATCGCGGAAGGTGTAGCGGTCATCAGACAGCCGCTCGGTGATGTTTCCGCGCAGTTTCACCCAGCTGTCGTCCTTCATATCCTTGACCTTCTGCGCCGTGGTGAGGTTGGCGTCATTATCGACAAAACCACCCTGCTGAGTTTGCGTCTGGGTTGCCGTTGCGGATGGGCCGTTAAACCCGCCCTGCGCCGCAAAAACCGGCGCGGTGGTGATCATCATGATGGCAGCAATAGCAGCGAATTTTTTCATCTTAACTCTCCCTTTAATGTCGTTTCGCAGTCCATTAAACAGGGTAAACCTTAACGACTTCTTAAGCGGAAAATTTAAATTTTTTTACTGTACAGCCGGGCGTTACAGAGGGTTTACTGGCGGCATCAGGGAGGGAAACATGCGCATTTTACTGGTAGAAGACGACAAACTGATTGGCGATGGCATCAAGGCCGGGCTGACGAAAATGGGCTTCAGCCTGGACTGGTTCACCGACGGTGATACCGGCCGCGCGGCGCTCTACAGCGCCCCCTATGACGCGGTGGTGCTCGACCTGACGCTGCCGGGTCTTGACGGGCTGCAGATCCTGCGCGAGTGGCGGGAAAAGGGGCGCAGCGAGCCGGTGCTGATTTTAACCGCGCGGGATGCCCTCGACCAGCGCGTCGAGGGGTTACGTCTGGGGGCTGACGATTATCTCTGTAAACCCTTTGCCCTGATCGAGGTGGCCGCCCGCCTCGAAGCGCTGGTGCGCCGTAGCCACGGGCAGGCGCACAGCGAACTGCGCCACGGCGGCGTGACGCTCGATCCCTCCCGTCTGGTGGCCGCGCTCAATGGCGACACCCTGGTGCTGAAACCGAAAGAGTTCGCCCTGCTGGAGCTGTTAATGCGCAACGCTGGCCGCGTGCTGCCGCGCAAACTGATTGAAGAGAAGCTCTATACCTGGGATGACGACGTCTCCAGTAACGCCGTGGAAGTCCACGTTCACCATCTGCGCCGCAAGCTCGGCAGCGACTTTATCCGCACCGTGCACGGCATCGGTTATACCCTGGGTGATGCATGAAACTGACCCAACGCCTGAGCCTGAAGCTGCGCCTGACGCTGCTGTTCATGGTGCTGTCGCTGGCGGCGTGGTTCGCCGCGAGTATCGTCGCCTGGCATCAGACTACCGATAAGCTCGATAAGCTGTTCGATACCCAACAGATGCTGTTTGCTAAACGGCTGCTGACGATGGATCTCGATGAGATCCGCGCCCCGGCGCGCATGCGCGAGGTGCCAAAAAAAGCGAAACACGGCCATCTAGATGACGACGCCCTGGCCTTCGCCATCTACACCCCCGACGGCAAAATGGTGCTGAACGACGGCGAGAACGGGCGTGATATTCCGTATCACTATCGTCGGGAGGGCTTCGACAACGGGCGGCTGGACGACGATAACGACGAATGGCGATTCCTGTGGCTCACCTCACCGGACGGCAAGTACCGGGTGGTGGTCGGCCAGGAGCGGGAGTACCGTCAGGAGATGGCGCTGGACGTGGTGCGCTCGCAGCTCACGCCGTGGCTGGTGGCGCTGCCGGTGATGCTGCTGTTGCTTATCGTGCTGCTGAGCCGTGAACTCTGGCCGCTGAAAAAGCTGGCGCATACCCTGCGCACCCGCTCGCCGGATGCCACCGATCGGCTGGCGACGCACGGCGTGCCCGTTGAGGTTCGCCCGCTGCTCGACGCGCTGAATCATCTCTTCGCCCGCACCCAGGCCATGATGGCCCGCGAGCGCCGCTTTACCTCCGATGCCGCCCACGAGCTGCGCAGCCCGCTTACCGCCCTGAAGGTGCAGACCGAGGTGGCGCAGCTGTCGCTGGACGATCCTGAGGCGCAGGCGAAAGCCCTGATCCAGCTGCATGCCGGTATCGACCGGGCAACGCGGCTGGTTGAGCAGCTCCTGACGCTGTCGCGCCTGGATTCGCTGGAGAGCCTCGAGGATGTGGGATCCCTGAACATGGCCGATCTGCTTCAGTCGGCGGTGATGGATAGCTATCATCCGGCGCAGCAGGCCGGGATCGAAATGCGCCTGAATATTAACGCTCCGCAGGTCACGCGTCCCGGCCAGCAGCTGCTGCTGAGCCTGCTGGTGCGCAACCTGCTGGATAACGCCGTGCGCTACAGCCCGCGCGGCAGCGTGGTGGATGTGACTCTTGATAGCCGCAGTTTTACCGTGCGTGACAACGGTCCGGGCATTGCCCCCGACGCGCTGGCGCGGATCGGCGAGCGTTTCTATCGCCCGCCCGGACAGGAGCAAACCGGCAGCGGGCTGGGGTTGTCCATCGTGAAGCGGATTGCCGCCCTGCACCGGATGACGGTCACGCTCAGCAATGCACCGGACGGCGGGTTTGCCGTTACCGTCGGCTGGTAGGGATTATTGCGTTTTTAGCAAAAGACTTTGCACATTTTGCTCATTTTACCGCACCGCTGTCGCGCGTAGAATGGCCCTCAGACTCGCTACTCTGAGGACAACTTAATGAGCAATATTCTGATTATCAACGGCGCGAAAAAATTCGCCCACTCCAATGGCCAACTGAATGACACCCTGACCGAGGTCGCGGACGGTTTCCTGCGCGACGCCGGACATGATGTTAAGGTCGTGCGCACCGACGGCGAATACGATATCCAGGCCGAAGTGCAGAACTTCCTCTGGGCTGACGTGGTTATCTGGCAGATGCCAGGCTGGTGGATGGGCGCGCCGTGGACCGTGAAAAAGTACATGGACGATGTCTTTACCGAAGGTCACGGCTCGCTGTACGCCAGCGACGGTCGCACCCGTTCAGACGCCTCGAAGAAGTACGGTTCCGGCGGTCTGATCCAGGGCAAAAAATACATGCTCTCCCTGACCTGGAACGCCCCGATGGAAGCCTTCACCGAAGAAGATCAGTTCTTCCACGGCGTGGGCGTTGACGGTGTTTATCTGCCGTTCCACAAAGCCAACCAGTTCCTGGGAATGGAGGCGCTGCCGACCTTTATCACTAACGACGTGATCAAAATGCCGGACGTGCCACGCTATATCGCAGAATATCGCAAGCATCTGGCTGAGATTTTTGCTTAACTGGTAGCATGTTATCAGGAGAAATGACCATGCTTACCGTTATTGCTGAAATCCGTACCCGTCCTGGACAACATCACCGCCAGGCGGTGCTGGATGAGTTCGCGAAGATTATCCCAACCGTTTTAGAAGAAGCTGGCTGCCACGGCTATGCGCCGATGGTGGACACCGCCGCAGGCGTCAGCTTCCAGACCACCGCCCCGGACTCCATTGTGATGGTTGAGCTGTGGGAAACCGTGGCGCACCTCGAAGCGCATCTGCAGACTCCGCACATGAAGGCGTGGAGCGAAGCGGTGAAAGGTGACGTTCTGGAAACGCATATCCGTATTCTGGAGAGCGGGGTTTAACCCTCACCCCAGCCCTCTCCCAAAGGGAGAGGGAGAAAATCGTAGGCCCGGTAAGCGTAGCGCCACCGGGCTTTTTTTATCACCTTAAAGCGCACCTGCTATGCTTATTCCTGATTTCATTGTTATCTGGAGGAAGGAATGGGAATTTTTAACTTCGTTAAAGAAGCAGGTGAAAAGCTGTGGGACAACCTGACCGATCACAAAGGTCAGAGCGATAAAGTCTCGGAGCATCTTAAAAAGCTCAATATCCCGGGCGCCGAGAAGGTGCAGGTCAACGTCAACGACGGCAAGGCCGTGGTGACGGGCTACGGGTTGACCCAGGAGCAGAAAGAGAAAATCCAGGTCGCGGTGGGGAACATCGCCGGGGTCAGCGAGGTGGAAAACAGCATCACCGCCACCGACACCCAGCAGGAAGCCACCTACTACACGGTTAAATCGGGCGACACCCTGAGCGCCATCTCCAAAACCGTGTATGGCGATGCGTCGAAGTACAACAAAATCTTTGAAGCCAACCGCCCTATGCTCTCCAGCCCCGATAAAATTTATCCGGGCCAGACGCTGCGTATCCCTGAAGCCTGAGGATAAGCTATCCCCTCTCCTCTGTCAGGAGAGGGGAAAATGACTACCAGTACAGTTTCCAGCTCTGGGTAAAGCGCACCAGCGCTTCGACGTAGAAGTAATCTCCCCAGCTGGCACACTCATCCACGCCTTTATTGCTGGCGAGGTGGTACACCGAGTGCTTCAGCACGCCGTTGCCCTTCTCCTCTTTGCCCATCAGATAGTGCTTCGTCAGCGACGACATAATGCCTTTCGCCCACGCCAGATAGCGCGCCCGGTCGGGGTCGGTCACCGGCAGGTGCTTCACCAGCTCCAGCAGACCGCAGACCGCAATCGCCGCCGAGGAGGCGTCGCGCAGGGCGTCGGTGCCCACCAGGGCCAGATCCCAGTGACAGACGTAATCTTCCGGCAGGCGGTTGAGGAAGTAGTTCGCCAGCCGCTTCGACAGGGCGATCATCGTCTCGTCGCCGGTGTAGATGTAGCTCAGCAGGAAGCCGTAAATCCCCCACGCCTGGCCGCGCGACCAGCAGGAGTCATCCGCATAGCCCTGCTGGGTATTGCCGTAGCGCGGCGCGCCGGTGACCACATCCATATAGTAGGTGTGGAAGGTGGAGGCATCTTCACGAATCAGCCAGGTCGCGGCCTGCATCACGTGGGCTTTAGCGGCCTCGGCAAAGCGCGGATCGCCGGTCTGCTCGGTTGCCCAGTAGAGCAGCGGCAGGTTCATGTTGCAATCGATGATCATCCGTCCGGCCTGCTCCGGATCGGAGAGATCGCCCCACGCCTGGATGATCTTCGCCTTCTCGTGGAAGCGCTCCAGCAGGGCTTCCGCCGCCAGCAGCGAGAAGCCGCGCGCCTCGCGGTTACCGGTCAGTCGCCAGTCCGCCACGCAGGAGAGCGTATACAGGAAGCCGAGATCGTGGGTGTTGGTGTCGCTGCGCCCGGCAATGCGCAGGCCAAACGAGCGGGTGTGCTTGCGGGCCATCGCGCGAAACTTCTCGTCGCCGCTCATCTCCCACGCCAGCCACAGCTGCCCGGTCCAGAAGCTGGTGGTCCACTCGACGTTATCGGTCAGGGGATAGAACCCCTCCCGGCAGGTTTCTGCCGGGAACTTGTCGCCGAATTCCGTTAAATGACGGCTAATCAGGTCGAGGATGTGGCGGCGCGCCGAGCTTAATTCATCGCTAAAGGCATGTTCATCCACGGGCACAGGAATATCGCCCAGGTGCTCCTCAGTGATACGACTTAACATAATTCGGTTCCTTCTTTGACGGCGTAAATTAGTGGTGTTCTGCAACGTTCAGCGTTTTTGCCCCGCGCCATTTGCTCTGGCAGGCGGATAACGTGAAGGCGGAAATAAGGGTAAAGGTCAGCGCCGTAGCGCCCATGATGATATAGGTCTGCTCAAAGCCGATGCGGTCATACATATATCCCGCAGGGGAAGAGACCACCACGTTGCCGACGTAGAGCATCGCCTGATAGCCCAGCAGGTACATGGTGGCGTTGACGCGTTTATCGAAATGCTCGGCGATATATTTAAAGACCGACACCAGCAGGAGACAGATTTCCAGGCCGTAGAGCGGCTTGAGAACGGAAATAAGCAGGTGCGAATCGCACATTCCGGAAATAATCAGCCGCGCCCCGACAATCAGGCCAACAATTAATAACCCGCGTTTGGCGCCAATAAAGTTCACGAACAGCGGGATCACCATATACATGACGAACTCCATCCCCGACTGGACGGTGCCCAGATAGCCAAACACCGCGTTGCCCTGGTGAACATCATCGAAGAAGGTGACGAAATAGCGGGAGAACTGCTGCTCGGCGATAAACATCATCCACGCCACGCCCGCCACGTAGAGGCAGAAGGCCCAGAACTTGCGGCTGCGCAGTAAGGCATAGACATCCGCCGGGGCGATTTTCTCTTTGGTCAGCACCTCACCGGCGTGCGCCGAGTTAGTGTTCACCTTCAGGCTCAGGAGGACAATCAGCATGATCACCGACGCCACGCTGCCCATAATGAAGTTGTACGCCGGAGAGAGGTTAAACAGCAGGCCGGAGAACGAAGATGCCACCGCCCAGCCGAGCGATCCCCACATGCGGATCTGACCAAACTCCATACCGTTGAGACGGCTGAAACGGTCGGAATAGGATTCGCACGCCGCCACGCCCGCATACCAGGCGAAACTTAAATAGAGCGCGCCGATAATAATCCCCAGCATGGTGTTGGACATTAACAGCGGCTGATAAACGTAAATAAAGAACGGCGCCATCAGGGCGGACATCGCCACCACGAAATAGAGCAGGTATTTGCTCATGCCGATCTTATCCAGAATATAACCGTAGATCGGTTTGAGAATAACGGAGAAGACGCCGTTCACCGCAAATACGGTGCCGATGACCGAACCGCTCAGATTCGCTTTTTGCCCGAGCCAGATTGCCAGCAGGCCAATACTGGCCGACCAGGTAAAGAAATAGAGAAAAATAAAACTGCTGATTTTGTAATATTCAGTTTTGTTACTCATACCATCCTCGCCGATATCCAGGGTAAGGCGCTTATAAAATGAACGACAGCTTACGTTCGCTTCCGGACGCGCAAATCACGGCCCGGTTATCTTTTATGTCCAGTTGCGGAGTGTTTGCTTCCTGAATCTCTTCCCCGGTGGCGAGCACCGCGCTGCACAGCCAGCTCTCTCCAGGTAAAAGCGTGGTGGTGAGCACCGGAATGGCGGCACACTCCGCAAACATGATGCTGCTGTTCGGCGGCGTCACCACGCTGTCGGGCTGACGGGTGATGGCCGGCGAGAGATCGACAATCGCGCTGCTACCGTTCTTCGCATTCAGGAAACTGCCGCGTCCGATAAGCCGGGGGTCGGTTTTCATGACCGCAAACCCGCCCTCCACCGTCTGTAGGGTGCGCGCGCTGTTGATACGGTGCAGGCGCAGATGCCACTCGCCGAACGGCACCAGCCAGCTCTCGATGTGGACGTCATGCCACGGCGACCAGCGCGAAAAGATGAAGTTCTCGTCGACGCGAACCTCCCCGCATTCGCGGCGTCCGCGGAAGTAGTTATCGCCATCCGCCAGCAGCAGCATGGAGTCACAGGCGGCATGTTTAAGCCCGAAGCGTCCGCGCTCGATGGTGAAACCAAAGCGGCTGGAGTAGGCAAATTTGGTGTATTTCGCCTCGGTGTTGACGTAGTTGTTCAGCTCCAGCTGCCCGGCGGTGAGCATCGTGACGTGATCCGCCTGCATCAGGATCTGCCCGGCATGGGGGATGACCCGTTTTTCGGCCAGCGCAGGCAAGGGCTGCTCTTGTGCCTGCCAGAACGGATGGCTCTCCGGCAGGGCCAGGATCAGGTAGGTTTTCAGCGCCCAGTAGGGCGAGCCCGGCGCGTTATAGTCCTCGCACATCGCCAGATTCGGGTAGGCAAAGCCGAGCGTCAGGATGCCGTCGCGATCGGTAATCGGCTGCTGCTGCCACCAGCGCAGATGACGCAGAACGATCCCTTTCACGATGCCCGGCGTGAAGACCTCCAGCCCGGAGAAGGCCACCGCGCTCCAGAAGGCGACCATCGCGAAGCGGTAGGTCAGGCTGCGGCCAAAGGGCACCGATGCGCCGTCGGCGGCCGACATATAGATAAAATCTTCCGCAAACAGCGCTGAGCGCTGGCGCAGCACCGCTGCCCGGGCGTCATCCCCGCTCAGAGTGGCGTAGATCAGGCCGTAAAAGTGAAATGCCATGGAGATGTAGTAGTCTTTTGGCCGACCCGGGCCGTCGGAGTACCAGCCATCCCCCAGATAGTAAGTGTCCATCATGGCGAAGCGGCGATCGATGGCCTGCTGGTCGTACGGCAGCCCGGCGCGCTTAAAGCCAAGCTGAACCATAATGGCGAAGTAGTTCCAGTTGCTGTCCGGCATGGTCGCGTCGGTGATCTGATTCAGCCAGGCGTGCAGGTTCATCACCTCGCGCTCGCTGAAGCGATCCGTGAGCCTCTCCTGCAGCAGCGCCAGCCCCAGGCCATAGGCCGCCATCTCCACCAGCCGCTGATCGTAAGGCGCGGTTTCGCCCCAGTAGCCTGCGCTTTGTGGGTCGGTGCCCTCTTTAATAGCGGTGATGTACTTGTCGCTGAACGGCGTGCTGTCCCCTGCGGCCATCAGCGGAAACAGCCCCCACAGCACCCGGGACAGCCCCTCCATCTCGGCAACATCCGTGGCGTAGTGGGCACAGGTATCGCCCAGTGAAAAACGGGAGCTGCCCGCCGGGAACTGCTTGTCCACAGCCGTCAGCAGCCTGTTCAGCGACGCCACCAGATCCTGGCGGGATGACAACGGATTTGATTTTTCTTTGTTTACCGCGCACATAGGCTCGTCCTCGTAATCAACTGCGGCAAAGCATAGTTAATCAGCAAGGTGCAGAAATGTTAGCCGGGTCACAGGAGTGAGAGATGAATAAACCCGCAGTTGAGGAAATTTAAAAAGGTGGTTTATAAAGGGGCAGGAAAAGGAAAAAGTTGAGTTTTATTGCACTATGCGCGAGACCCCGACGGCGGAACACCTTGAGCTGATTGCCCTGAACGATACCATCGTGTCGTTCAGTCGCCTGTTCGCCAACACCGTGCGCTATCACCACTGGCACCAGTGTCTGGAAATTCTCTATGTCGAAGAGGGCTTTGGCGTGGCGATTGTCGATAATCGCCACTACACCATGCGCCCCGGCAGGCTGTTTTTCTTCCCGCCGTTCACCCTGCATAAGGTGATGGTCGATCCCCAGGCTGAGGCGAACTATCGCCGGACCATTATTCATCTCGACCAGCATGCGGTGATGAAAGCCCTTCGCGATTTTCCCCAGACCCAGCAGCGGCTAAAGAAGCTGTCCCGGCGCGGGGGAGAGGCCTGGGTGGCGGACGTGGCGCACTGCCACAGCCATATCGATCATCTGTTCAGCTGCTACCCCCCGCCGCTGAACAGCGAGCGTGTCGCCAGCCTGCTGATCGGCCTGTTCGCCATGCTGCCGCACGATGACGAAGGCCAGCCCGGGAACAGTCAGGGTATCGCCAGCCAGGTGATGTTCTGGCTGGATGAGCACTATCGACAGAAATTCAGCCTTGATGCCCTGGCAGATGAGCTGGGGAAATCCCGCAGCTACGTATCACGGAAATTTCATGCCGAAACGGGCGAGAAAATTCACGATTATCTGAATACGTTAAGGTTACGCAAAGCCTGCGAGTGCCTGCTGCACTCGGATGCCAGCGTGCGGGAGATTGCCGCGCGGGTGGGGTTTTCGGACGTGACCTATTTTATCAGCGCGTTTAAAAAGGGCATCGGCGAGACGCCCTTACAGTACAGGAAGAATCACACCGGCTGAGAATGTTTATTGCACCGGGATCTGCTGGCGGTGCTTCGCGGGCAGGGTCAGAATAAAGCGCGTGGATTTTATATCTGACTCAACGGATACCCGGCCGTAATGGGCGGTAATAATGGACTTAACGATAGCCAGACCGATTCCGCTGCTGCTTTCATCCTTGCGCTGCCGGGAGGGATCGACCCGATAAAAACGATCGAACAGCCGGGGTAAATGCTCTGGCGCAATGGGGGGGCCGGGGTTCTCCACAATAATATGGACTTCCCCCTCCCCGGCGCGCAGGTGGACGGTAATGGTGCCCCCGCGCGGCGTGTAGCGGATGGCATTGGAGAGTAAATTGCTCAAAGCCCTGCGCAGCATCAGCGGGTCACCCTCCACCAGACTGGTGTGCCCTTCCAGCCTGAGCGCCACCCCGCGCTCCTCGGCCAGGGCCTCAAAGAAGTCGAATACCGTGGTGACCTCCGCCGCCAGGTCCAGCGTCTCTTTCTCGGGGATCAGCTGGTTGTTGTCTGCCTGAGCAAGGAACAGCATATCGCTGACCATTTTCGACATCCGCGAGAACTCCTCCAGACTGGAGTACATCACCTCCTCCAGCTCTCTGGCACTCCGCGGCTGGCTGAGGGCGATTTCGGTTTGCGTCACCAGGTTAGTGATCGGGGTGCGCATTTCGTGGGCAATATCGGCAGAAAAATTGGCCTGCCGGTTAAAGACATCCTCAATGCGCTCAATCATATGGTTAAAGGAGATCACCAGCCGTTCCAGCTCAATAGGGACATCTTCGTTATTTAACCGGACACCCAGATCTGCGGAGCTAATATTCTTGATCTGCTGACTTAAGCTGCGGATAGGTTTATGCCCCTGATAGACGGCAAACAGCACAATAAAGATCACGATAACGCTGATTATCGAGGCCATTATCATCAGCTTATTTTTGAGGTCGTTAATATAATGAAGATGAAAATTGATCGATAACGCCATCAGTAAATTATAGGCCTGGGTGCCATCGGCTTTTTTGCCGATGGGCAGCATCATTAAGCGCCAGGTGCTGTTGTCCATCGGCTCGTTATTATGCATTCCCTGATGAGGAGAAGGATCGTGCCATGAGAGGACATTCCCGGCGCGTAACTCACGGGCAAGCGCGGGATCGCGGAGAATAGCGCTCAGATCGGGTCCGATCGCAGACTGGAAAACGGGTCGGTCATCGGTATCCAGCAGCATGACCGAGACGCTGGCGTAGCCTGCGACCACATTTTGCAGGATTTCCAGCCGCTGTTTTTCCGGCTCTTCCTGATGGCTCAGTACCGTCTCCAGCGTGGCGCCAATCTGCTTCATATCGTGAATATCACGCTCTTCAAAATGGGCCTTTACGGAGTGGATCATTATCCAGGTAAAGACAAAAAAAGAGGCGATAGTGGCAAGGCTAATAAAAAATGTCAGGCGCGTGGCCAGAGAAAATGGCCGGGAGGAGCGCTTAAAGATCATCCGGAACCTCAAGCATATAGCCTACGCCGCGCACCGTCTGAATTAACCGCGGCTCAAAGTCGTTATCAATTTTTGCCCGCAGCCTTTTCACTGCCACATCAATGGCGTTGGTGTCACTGTCAAAATTCATGTCCCACACCTGCGAGGCAATCAGCGAACGGGGCAGGACTTCGCCCTGGTGACGAATAAAGAACTCCAGCAGGGTAAACTCTTTGCTGGTCAGCGTAATGCGGGTGCCGCTGCGGGTGACTTTTCGGCTGACCAGGTCGAGGGTTAAATCGGCTACCTGAAACTGGCTTTCGACAATGACGGCAGCGCCACGGCGTAACAGCGTTTTTACCCGCGCCAGCAGTTCAGCAAAGGCGAAGGGTTTCACCAGATAGTCATCCGCGCCCAGCTCAAGCCCCTTAACCCGGTGCTCAATGGTGCCCAGCGCAGTCAGCAGCAGGATGGGCATGCCTTTGTTGGCTGCACGCAACATTCTGACAATGTCCCAGCCGTTCACATCCGGCAGCATGATATCGAGGATCAGCAGATCATAGTCGGCGGTCATCGCCAGGTGGTAACCATTAAGCCCGTTATCCGTCAGATCGACGACGAACCCGGCCTCGGTCAATCCTTTGGTTAAATACTCACCCGTTTTTTTCTCATCTTCGACGATCAGCAGCTTCATGACGCCCTTCTCCCTGCACCTTATTTGCGAGTTTTTGATTGTAGGGCAGAGGGATCGGATAGCAATGGCTTAATCGCAAAATGACAGCTTTGTCATTTTCCTGTCACCCGTCAAACAGAGTCCCTTTTGTAGAGTAAGCCCCACTGAGACATACCCATTATTAAGCGTCCTGTCCGGGCCATAAAAACTATGCACAATTTAAAATTACTGACGCTCAGCGGGATATTTGTTCTGACGGGCTGTATTTCCCTGGCACCGAATTATTCACGCCCTGATTCCCCGGTTCCACAGCAATTTTCCCTTAGCCAGAATCAGCTGGTGTCGACGCCTGCGAATTATCAGGATACGGGCTGGCGGAGGTTCTTTGGCGATCCGCAGGTGAAAAAGTTGATCGGTGAAGCCCTGCTGAATAACCGCGACCTGCGAATGGCGGCGCTGAAGGTGCAGGAAGCCAGAGCGCAATATGGCGTGACGGATGCCGACCGCTATCCGCAGCTCAACGCGACCGCGAGTAAAACCTGGAGCGGTAAACTTGCGGACGATAGCGGCACCCGGCAGCAATATCAGGCCGGGCTGGATCTCAATTACGATCTCGATTTCTTTGGCCGTTTAAAAAATCTGAGTGAAGCCGAACGGCAGAACTATTTTGCCAGCGAAGAAGCACGCCGTGCGGTCCATATTCTCCTCATCGCAAATGTGTCACAAGGTTATTTCAGGCAGCGACTGGCGTATGCGCAATTACAGGTTGCTCAGGAGACGTTAGCCAATTACAGGCAGTCATACGCTTTTATAGAGAAACAGCTGGTGACCGGCAGCAGCAACGTGCTGGCACTGGAGCAAGCGCGCGGGGTTATTGAAAGTACCCGCAGCGATATTGCGAAACGCAAAGGGGAACTGGCGCAGGCGAATAATGCGTTACAGCTGCTGCTGGGCACCTATAACACCCTGCCGGATGATACCGCGGTGAGCGAGGTGGATATCAATGGCGTGACGTTACCGCCATCGCTCTCTTCGCAGATCCTGCTGCAGCGTCCCGATATTATGCAGGCCGAACATGGTCTGCTGGCTGCCAATGCGAATATTGGCGCTGCCCGCGCGGCCTTTTTCCCCTCCATCACCCTGACCGGCTCGTTATCCGGCAGTAGTACCGATCTTTCAAGCCTGTTTTCAAACGGGATGTGGAATTTTATACCCAAAATCGAGCTGCCTATTTTTAACGCCGGGCGTAATCAATCCAGCCTGGATTTAGCGGAAATTCGCCAGCAACAGTCGGTGGTGAATTACGAGCAAAAAATAGAGTCCGCCTTTAAAGAGGTTGCCGACACCCTGGCGCTGCGCCAGAGCCTGGCGGATCAGCTCGCAGCCCAGAAGCGTTATCTGGCCTCGCTGCAGATTACCCTGCAGCGCGCTCAGACCCTCTATCAGCATGGCGCGGTCAGCTATATCGAAGTGCTGGATGCCGAACGCTCCCTGTTTGCCACCCGACAGACCTTACTCGACCTTAATTATGCCCGTCAGGTCAACGAAATTACCTTATTCACCGCCCTCGGTGGCGGCTGGATTGAATAACGACATCACCCAACTTAAGGAATAGTAACCATGAATATCGTCTCTAAAGCCGTTCTGTTCAGCCTTTTTTCTGCTGTCGCCTTTAGCGCGACAGCCAGTGAGATGAGCACAATGCATGCGGCGGCTCCGGCTGCACAGCAAGAGCAGATCGTGCAGGCCACGGGTGAAGTCAAACTCATCGATCCGGACGCGAAAAAAATCACCATTGCCCACGGCCCCGTCGCCGCGCTGAACTGGCCAGCGATGACGATGCGTTTTACCTTCACCCAGGCATCGCAAATCCAGGGCATTACAGTGGGTGACCAGGTCGAATTTACGTTTATCCAGCAGGGCAATATCTCACTGTTGCAGGATATTCGCCGCCAGGATTAATCGTGGCGTACATCATCAATGGAACGTGCATGGGCAATAATATGACGTTTTTTACCCCTAAAAACACCGCGCTTCTGGTCAGCGGCGTAATACTCGGCGGGATACTTTCAGCGGGTGTGTCCTCTTATTTTTCAGCAGCACATTCAACGGCTGATGTTCCTCATGATGCAGAACACGCCTCGCGGAAAGTGCTGTTCTGGTATGACCCGATGTATCCAAATACCCGTTTCGACAAGCCCGGCAAATCGCCGTTTATGGATATGGATCTGGTACCAAAATACGCCGATGGCGATGCGGACGCCGCCGCTGCGCCGGGGATCCGCATCGATCCCACTCAGACCCAGAATCTCGGCGTAAAGACAGAGCCCGTTCGCCGCGGGTCGCTGGAATATCGCCAGACTTACCCGGCAAACGTCAGCTACAACGATTACCAGATTGCGATTATCCAGGCGCGGTCGGCCGGTTTTATCGAGAAAGTGTACCCCCTCACCGTCGGGGATAAAGTGCAAAAAGGCGCGCCGCTGGTGGAGCTGACCATACCGGAGTGGGTTGAAGCGCAAAGTGAATATTTACTGCTGCGTGACACCGGCGGAACCGGCACCCAGACCGAAGGCATTCTTGAGCGCCTGCGGCTGGCCGGTATGCCTGATGAGGATATTCGTCGCCTGAAAGCGAGCCGTAAAATCCAGACCCGGTTTACCCTGAAAGCGCCGATTGATGGCGTCATTACTGCCTTTGACCTGCGCGCCGGGATGAACATCGCCAAAGACAATATTGTCGCCAAAATCCAGGGAATGGATCCCGTGTGGATCAGCGCTGCGGTACCGGAATCCATCGCATGGATGATCACCGATGCGTCACAGCTGGCGATTTCGGTTCCGGCCTGGCCGGATAAATCCTTCGCCATCAGGAAATGGTCGCTGCTGCCAAGCGTTGATGCCACCACCCGGACGCTGCAACTGCGGCTGCTGGTGGATAACCCCGATGAGTCGTTGAAACCGGGCATGAATGCCTGGCTGAAGCTGAACAGCAAAAGTCAGCCCATGCTGTTGATCCCGTCTAAGGCGCTTATTGACAACGGTGACGAGCAGCGGGTGATCACCGTTAATGCCGACGGGCGCTTTGTACCGAAGCGGGTCCAGGTGTCCCATGAGTCGCAGGGGGTGACGGCGATCCGCAGCGGGATTGCTGAAGGGGAAAAAGTCGTGTCCAGCGGCCTGTTCCTGATCGACTCCGAGGCCAATATCGCCGGTGCCCTCGACAGGATGCGCGCGGCCGACACGTCAGCACAAGGACATGAACAATGATTGAATGGATTATTCGCCGTTCGGTAGCCAACCGTTTCCTGGTCGTGATGGGGGCGTTATTTCTCAGTATCTGGGGTGCCTGGACCATTATTCACACCCCGGTTGATGCCCTGCCGGACCTGTCCGATGTTCAGGTGATTGTCAAAACACAGTATCCCGGACAGGCGCCACAGCTGGTGGAAAACCAGGTCACCTACCCGCTGAGCACCACCATGCTCTCGGTGCCGGGGGCGAAAACGGTGCGCGGCTTTTCACAGTTTGGTGATTCCTACGTGTACGTCATTTTTGAGGACGGCACCGATCAGTACTGGGCGCGTTCCCGTGTACTGGAGTACCTCAATCAGGTGCAGGGTAAACTGCCCGCAGGGGTCAGTGCCGAAATAGGCCCGGACGCCACCGGCGTGGGCTGGATCTTTGAGTATGCGCTGGTCGATCGCAGCGGCAAACACGATCTCGCCGAGCTGCGTTCATTACAGGACTGGTTCCTGAAGTATGAGCTGAAAACGATCCCTGACGTGGCGGAAGTGGCGTCGGTGGGCGGCGTGGTCAAAGAGTATCAGATCCTGGTCGATCCGCAGAAATTGACCCAGTTCGGCATCAGCCTGGCAGAGGTTAAATCGGCACTGAATGCCTCGAATCAGGAAGCAGGCGGCTCCTCGGTTGAGCTTTCCGAAGCGGAATATATGGTGCGGGCCAGCGGCTATCTGCAGAGCATTGATGACTTCAACAGCATCGTCTTAAAAGCCGGTGCCGATGGTGTGCCGGTCTATCTGCGTGACGTCGCGCGGGTCCAGATTGGCCCCGAGATGCGCCGCGGCATTGCCGACCTCAACGGCGAAGGCGAAGTCGCCGGGGGCGTGGTGATCCTGCGTTCCGGTAAAAACGCCCGGGCGGTCATTTCAGCGGTAAAAGCGAAACTGGACACCCTCAGAAAGAGCCTGCCAGACGGGGTGGAGATCGTGACCACCTACGATCGCAGCCAGCTGATTGACCGGGCGATTGACAACCTGAGCCATAAGTTACTGGAAGAGTTCGTGGTGGTTGCGCTGGTCTGCGCCCTGTTTCTCTGGCATTTACGTTCGGCGCTGGTGGCGATTATTTCACTGCCGCTGGGCCTGTGCTTTGCCTTTATCATCATGCATTTTCAGGGGCTTAACGCCAATATCATGTCGCTGGGCGGGATTGCTATCGCCGTCGGGGCAATGGTCGATGCCGCCATCGTGATGATTGAAAATGCCCATAAACGCCTTGAGGAGTGGGACCACCAGCATCCAGGGCAGAAGATGTCCAACGCCACCCGCTGGCAGGTGATCACCAACGCCTCGGTAGAGGTGGGTCCGGCGCTGTTTATCAGCCTGCTGATCATCACCCTGTCATTTATTCCCATCTTTACCCTCGAAGGCCAGGAAGGTCGTCTGTTCGGCCCCCTGGCCTTTACCAAAACCTGGTCGATGGCCGGGGCCGCGCTGCTGGCTATTATGGTGATCCCGGTCCTGATGGGCTTCTGGATCCGGGGTAAAATCCCGGCAGAAAGCCGTAATCCCTTGAGCCGCGTGCTGATCCGCCTGTACCACCCGCTGCTGCTGAAGGTGCTGCACTGGCCGAAAGCGACCCTGCTGGTGGCGATGCTGTCGATCCTGACGATTATCTGGCCGCTCAGTAAAGTGGGGGGTGAGTTTCTGCCGCAAATCAATGAGGGCGATCTGCTGTATATGCCCTCCACCCTGCCGGGCATATCGGCCGCGCAGGCGGCTCAAATGCTGCAAATTACCGACAAACTGATCATGACCGTGCCGGAAGTGGCCCGCGTCTTCGGCAAGACCGGGAAAGCCGAAACGGCGACCGACTCCGCGCCGCTGGAGATGGTGGAAACCACCATCCAGCTGAAACCTGAAGATCAGTGGCGACCGGGGATGACGATGGACAAAATCATCGCTGAACTGGATAAGACCGTACGTCTGCCAGGACTGGCGAACCTCTGGGTACCGCCCATCCGTAACCGCATTGATATGCTCTCGACCGGGATAAAAAGCCCGATTGGCATCAAAGTGTCAGGCACGGTGCTGGCGGATATCGACGCCCTGTCGGAACAGATCGAAGTGGTCGCCAGAACGGTACCCGGCGTGACGTCTGCCCTGGCCGAACGGCTGGTCGGCGGGCGTTACCTGAACGTCGATATTCAGCGTGAGAAAGCCGCTCGTTACGGCATGACCCCCGCTGACGTGCAGCTGTTTATCACCTCTGCGGTTGGCGGGGCGATGGTCGGCGAAACGGTGGAAGGCATCGAGCGCTATCCGATTAACATCCGCTATCCGCAACGTTATCGCGACAGCCTGGAGCAGCTGCGCCAGCTGCCGATCCTGACCCCGATGAAACAGCAAATTACGCTGGCGGATGTCGCCGAGGTGAAGGTGACGTCCGGGCCGTCGATGCTGAAAAGTGAAAATGCCCGGCCCACAGGCTGGATCTATATCGATTCCCGCGATCGCGACATGCTGTCGGTCGTGAACGATCTCAAAAAAGCGATCGCCGAAAACGTGCAGCTCACGCCAGGCACCAGCGTGACCTTCTCCGGTCAGTTTGAGTATATGGAGCGCGCCAGCCAGAAGCTGAAACTGATGGTACCCATGACGCTGATGATCATCTTTATACTGCTGTATCTGGCCTTCCGCCGCGTTGGCGAAGCCTTGCTGATTATCACCAGCGTGCCTTTTGCGCTGGTGGGGGGGATCTGGTTCCTCTACTGGATGGGGTTTCATCTGTCGGTTGCCACCGGTACCGGGTTTATCGCTCTGGCAGGGGTCGCCGCAGAGTTTGGCGTGGTGATGCTGATGTATCTGCGCCATGCCATTGAGGCGGATCCTTCCCTGGACAATCCGCACACTTTCAGCGCCGAAAAACTGGATGCGGCGCTGTATCAGGGTGCGGTTCTGCGCGTGCGGCCTAAGGCGATGACGGTAGCGGTGATCATTGCCGGGTTACTGCCCATTTTATGGGGCACCGGGGCCGGCTCAGAGGTCATGAGCCGGATTGCCGCCCCGATGATTGGCGGGATGATTACCGCTCCGCTGCTGTCGCTGTTTATCATCCCCGCGGCCTATAAACTCATGTGGCTGCGCAGATCCCGCCGCACCGAGGGTTAACCGGGTTGTCCCAGGGCCTGAACCCGTTTTCGGTATTCCCCAGGGGTGCAACCGAACGCCCGGGTGAAGGCCTTATGAAAAGACGATTCACTGGCATAGCCCACCGACTCGGCAATCAGCAGGATTGACCGCGAATCGCGTGACAGGGCCTGGGCAGCAATCTGCATCCGCAGGGTTGTCAGCACCGCCAGGGGGGTTGAATCAGACACCTCGCGAAAAAGCTGGGCAAAGCTGGCGCGTGACATATGTACCCGACCTGCCAGCGCTTCAACGGTCCAGGGGTGGGAGGGCTGTTCCAGCATCTGGAAGATCACCGTGCCAAGCCGGGGATGCAGCAGCAGATTCAGCACGTTTTTCTCGGACGAGGCGTTGTGGGTCAGCCAGTCACGCACCGCGAGCGCAAACAGCGCCGCCCCCTGCTGGCTGCACAGCAGGTTCGAGCCGGGCCGATCCGCGCTGGACTCCTGCTGCATCAGGGCGATTGCCGCCTGCAACCAGCGAAACGTGGTGCTGTCAGCATCCGGCGCCAGCCACAAGGCTTCTGGCAGTGCCGTCAGGAAATAACGCGCCGAAGGCTGGAGCTGCAAACTGCCGCAGACGATAAAGGTCCGCGCCTCCCCTTTCTGGCTCAAACGATGGGCGGAATTCTGCGGCAGGATCACCACCCTTCCCGGGCGCAGGGTGTAAATCTCACCAGAAGGAAGCTCCACCTCGGCACCGCCCTCGGTAACCGTATGCCAGCGAATGACCGCAAGATCGCCTGCGGCATGGGGCAGTTGCCAGTCGTGACTCAGATGGCAGTTTTTATCGATACTCCCTTCGGCTGCATTAAGGATCAGCAAACGGCTTAGCGCATCCATGTCGGACTCCTGAACAGGAAATTAAGGTTCAAATTATACAGTAATAGCCAATTAAAAGACGATTGAACAGTATTACCAGCGTTACGGAGAAGCGGCTTTTTAACCCTCGTCGGTATACTTCTCACATCAAATATTCATCCAGACACGTGGAGAGACGCTGTGGAACAGTATCAGGCAATCATTATCGGATTTGGCAAGGCGGGAAAAACTCTGGCAGCAACCCTGGCAAAAGAGGGGTGGAAAGTGGCGATCGTTGAACAGTCCAGTTCAATGTACGGCGGAACCTGCATCAATATCGGCTGTATCCCAACCAAGACCCTGGTTCATGGTGCGCACCAGAAACACGGCTTTGCCGCAGCAATGGAACGTAAATCCTCTGTGGTGGAATTTTTACGTGAGAAAAATTACGTCAATCTGGCGCAGTCAGAGAACGTTGACATCATTAATGGGCGGGCTGAGTTTATCGATAACACCAGCGTTCGCGTGTATCAGGATGACGGGGTGATTGAACTTAAGGGTGACAAGATATTCATTAATACTGGCGCGCAATCTGTCGTCCCGGATATCGACGGGATCACCACCACGCCCGGCGTGTATGACAGCACCGGACTGCTTAATTTGACCACCCAGCCAGAGCACCTCGGCATTCTCGGTGGGGGGTACATCGGAGTGGAATTCGCGTCGATTTTTGCCAACTTTGGCAGCAAAGTGACCATCTACGAAGCGGCTCCCCTGTTCCTGCCGCGCGAAGATCGTGATGTCGCCGATGCCATAGCAGCCCTGCTGCGTGATGATGGCGTCAACATTATCCTCAATGCCCGGGTGCAGGCGCTTTCTTCCCGGGAGGGTCGCGTACTCATCCATACGCCAGAGGGGGTTGATGACGTTGACGCATTGCTGGTCGCTTCCGGGCGCAAACCGGCCACGGAACAGCTGCAGTTGCAGAATGCGGGTGTGGATGTCGATAGCCGCGGAGGCATCATCGTCAATAAATACCTGCGTACCTCTGCCGATAATATCTGGGCGATGGGGGATGTGACGGGTGGGCTGCAATTTACCTATATCTCACTCGACGATTTCAGGATCGTCCGGGACAGCCTGCTGGGTGAAGGGAAGCGCACAACGGACGATCGCCAGAACGTGCCTTACTCGGTGTTTATGACGCCCCCGCTTTCACGGGTGGGTATGACGGAGGAGCAGGCGCGCGCCAGCGGGTTAAACATCAAGGTTGCCACCCTGCCCGTTGCGGCTATCCCGCGTGCAAGAGTCATCGATGATACCCGTGGTGTGCTCAAAGCGGTGATAGATGCCGACAGCGATCTGATTTTAGGCGTGTCACTGCTGGGCCCGGATTCACATGAAATGGTCAATATCGTCAAAACGGCGATGGATGCCGGGCTGCCGTATACCGCTCTGCGGGATCAAATTTTCACCCATCCTACGATGAGTGAATCGCTGAACGATCTGTTTGCCGGCTTTATCTGCCCCTGAAAGCAAAAACCCTGCATCGCAGGGTTTTCAGGTATCAGCCCTCGATATCCGCCAGGTCGCCCTTCTCCTGCAGCCAGTTGCGGCGGTCTTCCGAGCGCTTCTTGGCCAGCAGCATATCCATCATCGCGTTGGTCTGCTGCTCGTCTTCATCGCTGATGGTCAACTGCACCAGACGGCGGGTATTTGGATCGAGCGTGGTTTCGCGCAGCTGCAGCGGGTTCATCTCGCCCAGCCCTTTAAAGCGCTGCACGTTAGGTTTGCCCTTCTTGCGCTTGAGCTGCTCCAGTACGCCCGCTTTCTCTTCTTCCGTCAGGGCGTAATAGACCTCTTTACCGAGATCGATACGGTACAACGGCGGCAGCGCCACATACACATGGCCGTTTTTCACCAGCGTACGGAAGTGCTTCACGAACAGCGCGCACAGCAGGGTGGCGATGTGCAGACCATCGGAGTCCGCATCCGCAAGGATACAGATCTTGCCGTAACGCAGCTGGCTCAGATCCTCGCTGTCCGGATCGATACCGATCGCCACAGAGATGTCATGCACCTCCTGGGACGCCAGCACCTCATCGGAAGAGACTTCCCAGGTGTTAAGGATCTTACCCTTCAGCGGCATGATCGCCTGATATTCACGATCGCGCGCCTGCTTGGCCGACCCGCCCGCTGAGTCCCCTTCGACGAGGAACAGCTCGGTGCGGTTCAGATCCTGCGCGGTACAGTCCGCCAGCTTGCCCGGCAGCGCAGGGCCGCTGGTGAGCTTTTTACGCACCACTTTCTTCGCGGCACGCAGACGGCGCTGGGCGCTGGAAATCGCCATTTCGGCCAGCATCTCTGCGGCCTGCACGTTCTGGTTCAGCCACAGGCTGAAGGCATCTTTTACCACGCCGGAGACAAACGCCGCGCACTGGCGCGAGGAGAGGCGCTCTTTGGTCTGCCCGGCAAACTGCGGATCCTGCATCTTCACGGAGAGGACGTAGGCGCAGCGCTCCCAGATATCTTCCGCCGACAGCTTCACGCCGCGCGGCAGAATATTGCGGTATTCGCAGAACTCACGCATCGCGTCCAGCAGGCCCTGGCGCAGGCCGTTAACGTGCGTTCCGCCCTGCATGGTCGGGATCAGGTTAACGTAGCTTTCGGTCAGCAGCTCGCCGCCTTCCGGCAGCCACAGCAGCGCCCAGTCCACCGCTTCCGTATCACCGGCAAAATTACCGATAAAGGGTTTTTCCGGCAGGGTCGGCAGGCCGTTAACCGCTTCGCCCAGGTAATCGTTCAGGCCGTCCTGGTAGCACCAGCGCTGTTCGCTGTTGTTGACCTCATCCTTGAAGGTGATCTCCACCCCAGGGCAAAGCACCGCTTTCGCTTTCAGAATGTGCGTTAAGCGTGAGACGGAGAAGCGCGGGCTGTCGAAGAAGCTCTCGTCCGGCCAGAAGTGGACGCTGGTGCCGGTATTGCGTTTGCCGCAGGTGCCGATCACCTTCAAATCCTGCACTTTATCGCCGTTCTCGAAAGCGATGTTGTAGACCTGGCCGTCGCGCTTAACGGTCACTTCAACCCGTTTTGACAGGGCGTTGACCACGGAGATACCTACCCCGTGCAGACCACCCGAGAACTGGTAATTTTTGTTGGAGAACTTACCGCCCGCGTGCAGGCGGCAGAGGATCAGCTCAACGGCCGGCACACCCTCTTCCGGGTGGATATCGACAGGCATGCCGCGGCCGTCGTCGATCACTTCCAGCGACTGGTCGGCATGCAGGATAACGTCAACGCGTTTGGCATGACCCGCCAGCGCTTCGTCAACACTGTTATCAATAACTTCCTGGCCCAGATGGTTTGGGCGCGTAGTATCGGTGTACATCCCCGGACGGCGGCGAACCGGCTCAAGCCCGGTGAGTACCTCAATGGCATCAGCGTTATAGGTTTGCGTCATGATTTAAACTAGCAATTCGCAGCGATTGTCAGAGGCTGTGCAGACCAAGGAAATCGACAATCTGGGTGAAATGATCCTCAAAGCCCGTGAAGGCATGATTACCGCCCTCTTCTACAGTCTGGCGGCAGGAGGCGTAATACGCCACTGCCTGGCGATAATCCAGCACTTCATCACCCGTCTGTTGCAGCAGCCAGATGAGATCTGGCGCTTCCAGCGGATCAATCTGCATAACTTTGAGGTCGTAAATATGGCGAGACTCTAGCACATATTGCTGTCCGGTGTAGGGGTTCTCGTTGTGGCCGAGATAGCCCACCAGCAGCTCAAAAGGCCGCACCGCCGGGTTTACCACCACAGCAGGGACCATAAAGCACTGGGACAGCCAGGTGGCATAGTAGCCGCCGAGGGAGGAGCCCACCACACCAAAGGACTCGCCGCCGTGCGCCATGACGATGGCCTCCAGCATTTCGGCGGCGTCTGCCGGGTACGGCGGCAGCTGCGGGACGATCATCTCAACGTGGGGATGATGCACTTCCAGCCATTGGCGAAACAGCGTCGCTTTTGCCGAGCGCGGGGAGCTGTTGAACCCGTGCAGATAGAGGAGCGCAGACATCAGTATCCTTCTGAAGCGGTATCCGGGCGGAACTCGGTGCCTTGCAGGCGGCAGACTTCGGTCGTCAACGAGCCGTCGGCATGCAGTTCCAGCCAGCGCCAGCCTGGTGCAATGGTATCAAGCGTGAAGTTTGCGCAGTGCGGTTTAAACTGCACGCAGGTAGAAGGCGTAGCCAGCAGGCGACGACCGTTCCAGTCGAGATCCTGCTCCTGGTGAATATGGCCGCAGAGTAAGTGCTTCACCCGGGGGAATTTTTCCAGCACCTGATCCAGCGAGGCAGAGTTGCGCAGGCTGTGCTGATCGAGCCAGCTGCATCCTGCCGGTAGCGGATGATGATGCAGTAAAAGCAGGGTGTGACGCGCCGGCTCGGCCTCAAGTTTCGCTTCGAGCCACTCCAGCTGAAAATCGCTCAGCTCGCCGTGCGGTACGCCGAAGACCTGGCTGTCGAGCAGCAGAATTTGCCAGTTGTCACCGGTGTAAACCCTTTTGGCTGGAGAAATGCCTGAATCCTGAAGCGCGCTGTACATCGCAGGTTGAAAATCGTGGTTTCCGGGTAGCCAGACGCAGGGCGCGTTAAAGCTCGCGATACCTTCAGCAAAATGCTGATAAGCCGCGGCGGTTTGGTCCTGCGCCAAATCGCCCGTTGCGACTATCAGATCGCATTCGCGCTTCTGGGCATGAATGGCTTCCAGAACAGCCTGATAACTCTCCCAGGTGTTCACACCTAACAGGGTCTCATGCTTATTGGCAAACAGGTGAGTATCGGTAATTTGTAATACCCTGACTGGCGCCCCACCAGCAACAGTCAGGTTCAACAGGCTTTCCAAATGGTGTCCTTAGGTAGGTTTCACGACGCTAACAAACCGGAATCGCCATCGCTCCATGTGCTAAACAGTATCGTAGCCAGTCGGCCAAAAACTGATTAATTTGATGCTTTTCGTCACGTTGATGCAACTTTTTATTTGGGTAATCATATCGCGCTTTGAAGCGGAAGATCTGCTGACTTGAACACACTTCAGCGACCATCGCGTCGTGGTACAGCCGCACCGTCATCGACGGCAGGCTCCAGTAGCTGATGGAAGGCGCCGTTTGTTCAATTTCCACCAGCGTAGTGTAACGGGTTGATTCTGTAATCGTTAACCGATACTGCGCGTTGCTCACCTGATAGCTCACTGTTTCGCCGGGCGCGTCGTTACGCGGCAGCAATCGGCGCAGCTGGGCGAAATTGGTTTCGCACAGGCGCATCATTTCAGGGAAGTCAGGTGTATAACGCTTCATTTTTTCCACTCGTTTCGTAAGTCCTGATAATGCAGCTGGAGCCATTGCAAAGCGATGACAGAAGCCGCGTTGTCGATTTTCCCCTCTTCTACCCATTGATAAGCCTGCTCCCGACTTACCACATGAACACGAATATCTTCGTTTTCATCAACCAGACCGTGAATACCTTGTGCGGTCGTGGCGTCCACTTCGCCTACCAGAACCGATAAACGCTCGCTGGTGCCACCGGGGCTTGCCAGATAATTCGAAATCGGTTTTGTGCGCCCGACAATCAGCCCGGCCTCTTCCATCGCCTCACGACGCGCGACGTCATCCGGCGTCTCGCCCGCTTCAACCATCCCGGCCACCATCTCCAGCAGCCACGGGCTTTCGCTGGTATCCAGCGCGGCAATGCGAATCTGCTCTATCAGTACCACTTCGTCCCGCACTGGGTCAAAGGGTAGCAAGACTGCGGCATGCCCGCGCTCAAAAATTTCGCGCTTCACTTCGCCACTCATTTCGCCGTTAAACAGACGGTGGCGAAAACGGTACAATTCCAGTGAAAAAAATCCGCTGTAGAGCGTTTCTCGTGCAATAATTTCTACATCGTTTTTTGTGAAAGTCACTGGCATCTTTTCTGGTTTATGCATGTTTGCATCCTGTTATAAATGGTGACGTTAACGTGAAATTCAATTTTGCTTAACTGCGGTTTCTAACTCAGTATGGTAAATTGGTGCAAGTTACCGCCGCATGGCACGGAACGCCAACCTTTTGCAGTGGCGAAGTCTGCTAGAATCGGTAGATATTTTTTAATTAGATCAGCGCTAACAAAGAGCTTCACAACAAGGAAAGCAAATGAAGAAATTGCTCCCCATCCTCATCGGCCTGAGCCTGACGGGCTTCAGCGCGTTGAGTCAGGCAGAGGACCTGATGCAGGTTTATAAGCAGGCACGTCTGAGCAACCCGGAACTGCGTAAGTCCGCCGCCGATCGTGATGCTGCATTTGAAAAGATTAATGAAGCACGCAGCCCATTATTACCACAGTTGGGTTTAGGTGCAGATTATAGCTATAACAACGGTTACCGTGATGCTAATGGCGTCGATTCTAACGTAACCAGCGGTTCACTCCAGTTAACCCAGACGCTGTTTGATATGTCCAGATGGCGTAACCTGAGCCTGCAGGAAAAATCGGCCGGTATTCAGGATGTCACTTATCAGACCGACCAGCAAACGCTGATCCTCAATACCGCAACCGCCTACTTCAAAGTACTGAGCTCAATCGACACGCTCTCCTATATTGAAGCGCAGAAACAAGCCATCTACCGCCAGTTAGATCAGACCACCCAGCGTTTCAACGTGGGACTGGTAGCGATCACCGACGTGCAGAACGCCCGTTCACAGTACGATAGCGTACTGGCGAACGAAGTGACGGCGCGTAACGATCTGGATAACGCCGTAGAACAGCTGCGTCAGGTCACCGGTAACTACTATCCACAGCTGGCCTCGCTGAACGTTGATCGCTTCAAAGCCGAAAAGCCGCAGGCGGTGAATGCCCTGCTGAAAGAAGCTGAAAACCGTAACCTCAGCCTGCTGCAGGCGCGATTGAGCCAGGATCTGGCCCGCGAGCAGATCCGCCTGGCACAGGATGGTCATCTGCCAACCCTGAGCCTGAGCGCGTCTACCAGCGTGTCTAATACCAGCTACAGCGGTTCCAGAACCAGCGGTGCCCAGTACAACGACAGCGATGTCGGCCAGAATAAAATCGGCCTGAACTTCTCCCTGCCAATCTATCAGGGCGGCCAGGTTAATTCTCAGGTCAAACAGGCGCAGTACAACTTTGTGGGTGCCAGCGAGCAGCTTGAAAGCGCGCACCGCAGCGTGGTGCAGACCGTGCGTTCCTCCTTCAACAACGTGAACGCCTCTGTCAGCAGCATCAACGCCTACAAACAGGCCGTGGTTTCTGCCCAGAGCTCACTGGATGCTTCTGAAGCTGGCTACGCGGTAGGTACCCGTACCATCGTTGACGTGCTGGATGCGACCACCACGCTGTACAACGCCAAACAACAGCTCTCCAACGCCCGTTACAACTACCTGATTAACCAGCTCAACATCAAGCAGGCGCTGGGTACGTTGAACGAGCAGGATCTTCTGGCGCTGAACGGCTCTCTGGGTAAACCCATCTCCACTACCCCAGAAGTCGTGGCTCCGGAAAATCCACAGCAGGTTGCCTCTGCTGATGGCTTAACCGCAGCCGCTGCAAGCACCAACGCTAACTGATGATTATACCCGGCCGGGGCTCTCCTGGCCGGGTAGTATCGCGCTGTCCGACAAAAAAACGTAAGCCAACGTAAAGATCCCCCAGATTCGCCCCCATCGCTTCAATTTCCACCACTCATCCTCTATTCTGAGCCTTATTTTCTGTGTTTTACCACTGGGTCCTGGAAGACAATCATGAAACGGACAAAATCCATTAATCACGCGACGTTCCGCAAAAGCTGGAGCGCTCGTCACCTCACTCCTGTCGCCCTGGCGCTGGGCGCTGTGTTTATGCTGGCAGGCTGTGAGAAAACCGACGAAACGGTATCCCTCTATCAGAATGCCGATGACTGTGCTGCAGCCACCGGTAAAAGCGCGGAGTGTACCGCTTCATACAACAACGCCCTGAAGGAAGCGGAACGTACCGCGCCGAAATACGCCAGCCGTGAAGACTGCGTGGCGGAATTTGGCGAAGGTCAGTGCCAGCAGGCACCGGCTCCGGCTCAGGCGGGCACGGCACCTGAAAACCAGGCCCAGGCACAATCCAGCGGTAGCTTATGGATGCCATTAATGGCCGGTTACATGATGGGCCGTCTGATGAGCGGCGGCGCAGGCTACCAGCAGCAGCCGTTGTTCAGTTCGAAAAACCCGGCCAGCCCGGCATACGGCCAGTACACCGATGCCAGCGGTAAAGGTTACGGCGCAGCCCAGCCAGGCCGCACCATGACCGTTCCGAAAACCGCCATGGCGCCAAAACCGGCTACCACCAGCACCGTCACCCGCGGCGGCTTTGGTGAGTCTGTTGCTAAACAGAGCACCATGCAGCGCAGCGCGGCCGGCACTTCAACACGCTCCATGGGCGGCTGATAATGGAACGAGTCAGTATTGTTGAGCGCCCGGACTGGCGCGAAAAAGCCACCGAATACGGTTTCAACTTCCACACCATGTACGGCGAGCCGTACTGGTGTGAAGATGCCTACTACAAGCTGACCCTCGCCCAGGTTGAAAAACTGGAGGAGGTCACGGCAGAGTTGCACCAGATGTGCCTGAAGGTGGTGGAGAAGGTGATTGCCAGCGATGAGCTGCTGACCAAATTCCGCATTCCGAAACACACCTGGGGCTTTGTGCGTCAGTCGTGGAAAACCAACCAGCCGTCGCTCTATTCCCGCCTCGATCTGGCGTGGGATGGTACCGGCGAGCCGAAGCTGCTTGAGAACAACGCCGATACGCCGACCTCCCTGTATGAGGCGGCCTTCTTCCAGTGGATCTGGCTGGAAGATCAGCAGAACGCAGGCAACCTGCCCGAGGGGAGCGACCAGTTCAACAGCCTGCAGGAGAAGCTGATTGAGCGCTTCGCTGAACTGCGCGAGCAGCACGGCTTCAACCTGCTGCACTTTGCCTGCTGTCGTGACACGGTTGAAGATCGCGGTACGGTACAGTACCTGCAGGACTGCGCCGCCGAGGCAGACGTTGCCAGCGAATTTCTCTACATGGAAGATATCGGGCTCGGTGAAAAAGGCCAGTTTACCGACCTGCAGGATCAGGTGATCAGCAACCTCTTCAAGCTCTATCCGTGGGAATACATGCTGCGCGAAATGTTCTCGACCAAGCTGGAAGACGCCGGCGTGCGCTGGCTGGAGCCGGCCTGGAAGAGCATCATCTCCAACAAAGCCCTGCTGCCAATGCTGTGGGAGATGTTCCCGGATCATCCGAATCTGCTGCCTGCCTACTTCGCGGAAGATGACTATCCGCAGATGGATAAGTATGTCAAAAAGCCGATTTTCTCCCGCGAAGGGGCTAACGTATCGATTATCGAAAACGGTAACACCGTGGAAGCGGTAGAAGGTCCGTATGGCGAAGAAGGGATGATCGTCCAGCAGTTCTGTCAGCTACCTAAGTATGGCGACAGTTACATGCTGATCGGCAGCTGGCTGATCAACGACCAGCCCGCCGGGATTGGCATTCGCGAAGATCGCGCGCTGATCACCCAGGATCTGTCGCGCTTCTATCCGCATATTTTTGTGGAGTAGTTGATTTGCCGGGTGGCGCTGCGCTTACCCGGCCTACAAAACCATGCGAACCCGTAGGCCGGGTAAGGCGAAGCCGCCACCCGGCATTTATTGATTACCCCACCTGCACCGACAACATACTCAAACTGCCCATCTCGATGCCGTCCACCGGAGTCGTAATCGGTTCCTGACCATCCCACGCGCCTAAGATATAGAGCAGCGGCAGGAAATGTTCCGCCGTCGGGTTGGAGAGTGAACCGCCGTCGTGCGCGAGATAGTTCACCAGCGGATGTTCCTCTGCTGGCCCCTGCCAGGTCAGGTTTTCTTTTACGTAATCGTTGAACGATGTCGCCCACGGATATGGCGTGTTTTCACCATGCCAGCGGGCGGTGCGCAGGTTATGCACCACGTTGCCGCTGGCCACCAGCATGATGCCCTCGTCACGCAGCGCCGCAAGCTTCTTGCCTGTCTCCAGGTGCCAGGCCGCGGGTTTGGTGCTGTCGATACTCAGCTGCACCATCGGGATATCGGCATCGGGATACATTTTTATCAGCACGCCCCAGGAGCCATGGTCAAAACCCCACGCCTCTTTATCCAGAGCGACCGGGACAGGTGCCAGCAGCTCCACCAGCCGCTGCGCCAGGGCCGGCGAACCCGGTGCCGGGTAGTGCGTGTCGTACAGCGCCTGCGGAAAACCACCAAAATCATGAATCGTTTTCGGCGCTTCCATCGCGGTGACGCCGGTGCCACGGGTAAACCAGTGTGCAGAAATCACCACGATCGCTTTCGGACGTGGCAACGTCTCTCCCAGATGACGCCAGGCGCGAGTATAGACGTTATCCTCCAGCACGTTCATGGGGCTACCGTGGCCCAAAAACAGCGCTGGCATACGAGAAGATGTCATGATGATATCCTTACACAAGATGTCGATTTGATAGCTTTACCTTACCTGTTATCAGGATAAGATGAACTCAGATAACCATGATGAAGATCATCAGGAAATTTGAATGTAAGGGATCTGTAAAGGCCACTATACCCGCTCGCTTTACGCGCGTTTAGCCTTTAATATGAATGAGAATCATTATCATAAGGAGAGGTGAATGTCAGTTCCCCTGATTCTGACTATTCTTGCAGGCGCCGCCACCTTTATCGGCGCCATGCTCGGCGTGCTGGGCCAGAAGCCCTCAAACCGCGTGCTGGCATTTTCCCTCGGCTTTGCCGCCGGGATTATGCTGCTCATCTCCCTGATGGAGATGCTACCCGCCGCCCTTGGCACCGAAGGTATGTCGCCGGTGCTTGGCTACGGGATGTTTGTCTTTGGCCTGCTGGGCTATTTTGCGCTGGACAGAATGTTACCCCATGCGCACCCGCAGGATCTGATGCAAAAAGGAACTCAGCCGCTGCCGCGCAATCTGCGTCGTACCGCGCTGCTGCTGACCCTGGGTATCAGCCTGCATAACTTCCCCGAAGGCGTTGCTACTTACGTGACCGCCAGCAACAATCTGGAGTTAGGCTTTGGCATTGCCCTGGCGGTGGCGTTGCACAATATCCCTGAAGGGCTGGCGGTTGCCGGGCCGGTCTATGCGGCTACCGGGTCAAAGCGTAAAGCGGTGTTCTGGGCAGGTATTTCCGGGATGGCGGAGATCGCGGGCGGCGTGCTGGCCTGGCTTATTCTCGGCAGCCTGATCTCGCCGATCGTGATGGCAGCCATTATGGCGGCAGTGGCGGGCATTATGGTGGCGCTGTCGGTAGATGAGCTGATGCCGCTCGCCAAAGAGATCGACCCGAATAATAACCCCAGCTACGGCGTGCTGTGCGGGATGTCGGTGATGGGACTCAGTCTGGTGCTGCTCCAGACGGCAGGAATAGGATAAAAAAAACGCCGGGTTAACCCGGCGTTTTTTATGCTGCGTTATCAGCTGGCTTTGCGCTCGTTCGCCTGGCGATACGCCACCAGATCTTCGATAGTCACAACAGCCATGTTGTGTTTAACCGCAAAGTCGATGCACTCCGGCGCACGAGCCATAGAGCCATCATCATTGGTCAGTTCACACAGGACACCGGCGGGTTTGAAGCCTGCCAGCGTCACCAGATCGATAGTCGCTTCGGTGTGACCGCCGCGAGTCAGGACGCCGCCCGGCTGCGCGCGCAGCGGGAAGACATGGCCTGGGCGATTCAGGTCAGAAGGTTTTGCCCCATCGGCAATGGCTGCACGCACGGTGGTAACGCGGTCAGCGGCAGAGACGCCAGTGGTCACGCCGCTGGCGGCTTCGATGGTGACGGTAAAACCGGTTCCGTAAGCGCTGGTGTTGTTCTCTACCATCATAGGCAGTTCCAGCTGTTTACGGCGATCTTCGGTGATACACAGGCAAACAATACCGCTGCCGTGACGGATGGTCAGCGCCATCTGTTCAACGGTCATGGTTTCGGCGGCGAAAATCATATCGCCTTCGTTTTCACGATCTTCATCGTCAAGCACCATCACGCCGCGGCCTTCGCGAAGCGCAGCAAGCGCATGCTCAACACGGTCAGTAGAGGTACCGAAAGAGGAAAGGAGCGTCTGATTCATGGTAAAAAAACCTCATTAAAATTATGGTTACCAGAATCAGGGCAGTCTTAGGAGCGCCGTAGTACGGCAAAAAAATAACGTGAGCGGGCCTCGCCCGGCTGGTTCGTTACTCTCTCCCATCCGGACTTTAACCGTCGGCCCCGGAATTACACCGGATCTGCTGACCTTTGAGTTTGCACCCAAAGCGCTCGCGGGCTTTCAACATGGTGTTGATTTACCGCCGGTGGGGAATTTCGCCCCGCCCTGAGAATAAGCGGGATAACTATAACGCTAATGATTATGTTCGGCAACGCATAAGCTTCACACAATTCTGGTTTAAGGATCCCCGTAACGCGCTACAATGGTTCTAAACACCTTTTCTTCAAGGGAACTATGATGATCGACCCAAAAAAAATTGAACAACTTGCCCGCCAGGTCCATGAATCCATGCCAAAAGGCGTGCGTGAGTTTGGTGATGACGTTGAGAAAAAGATCCGCCAGGTGCTGCAGGCGCAGCTGATGCGTCTGGATCTGGTCAGCCGTGAAGAATTTGACGTGCAGACGCAGGTGCTGTTGCGCACCCGCGAGAAGATTGCCCTGCTGGAGCAGCGCCTGACCGAGCTGGAAAACCGTAATGTTGTTGATGAAGTAAAACCGGCCCCGGCGATCCCACCGGTGGACGATCAGGCTTAAGCCTGTAACGCCCGGTGGCGCTTCGCTTACCGGGCCTACAAGCTTATGTTGGGGTGAGGGCATCAGCCCGCACCGGCTACTTGCTGTCTTTCTGGATCTTCTTAATGATGTTGGTGGTTGAACACCCGTCCTCAAAGTTGAGCACCATCACTTCCCCGCCGTTAGCCCACACCTCTTCGCTACCCGCGATCTGTTCAGGCTTGTAGTCACCGCCCTTAACCAGCAGATCCGGCAGGATCCCGGCAATCAGACGCTGTGGGGTGTCTTCTTCGAACGAGACGACCCAGTCCACCGCTTCCAGCGCGCCCAGCACGATCATCCGCTGCTCAAGCGGGTTAACCGGACGGGTTTCGCCCTTCAAACGTTTGGTAGACGCATCGCTGTTCACCGCCACAATCAGGCGATCGCCCAGCTTGCGCGCGTTCGCCAGATAAGAGACGTGACCCGCGTGCAGAATGTCGAACACGCCGTTGGTCATCACCACTTTTTCACCACGCTTACGCGCGGCGGCAACGGCCACTTTCAGCTCGTCTTCGCTCATCACGCCAAAACCGGTATCGGCACGACCGCGCACCGCGTTTTCCAGCTCGATTGGCGAAACGGTAGAGGTACCCAATTTGCCTACCACAACGCCTGCAGCGGCGTTAGCAAAATAGCAGGCCTCTTCCAGGGTGTTGCCCGCCGCCAGGGTGGCCGCCAGCACGCCAATCACCGTATCGCCCGCACCGGTGACGTCATACACTTCCTGCGCCTGGGTTGGCATATGCAGCGGCGCTTTGCCCGGCTGCAGCAGGGTCATCCCCTGTTCGGAACGGGTCACCAGCAGGGCGGAGAAGTCAAAATCAGCGATGATCTTCATGCCGCGCTCGACAATCTCATCCTCGGTTTTGCATTTACCCGCCACCGCTTCAAATTCAGAGAGGTTAGGCGTCAGGAGCGTCGCCCCGCGATAGCGCTCGAAGTCGGTGCCTTTCGGGTCGATCAGCACCGGCACACCGGCAGCACGCGCCAGTTTGATCATCTGCTGAACGCTGGCCAGCGCCCCTTTCGCGTAGTCGGAGAGCACCAGCGCGCCGATGTTGCCCAGCGCCTGGTTGATGCGCTCGTGCAGCGGCTCAGGATCCACGCCTTCAAAGCCCTCTTCAAAATCGAGGCGGATCAGCTGCTGGTTGCGCGACAGCACGCGCAGCTTGGTGATGGTCGGGTGCGTCGGAACAGAAACGAAATCACATTTGACGTTCACATCCGCCAGCGTCTTGCTCAGCGCCCGTGCGGCGTCGTCGATGCCGGTTAAGCCCACCAGACGGGAATGCGCGCCGAGAGACGCAATGTTCATCGCCACGTTTGCCGCGCCGCCAGGACGCTCTTCAATGGTATCCACCTTCACCACCGGGACCGGGGCTTCCGGGGAAATGCGGCTGGTTGGCCCATACCAGTAGCGATCCAGCATGACATCGCCAACAACCATAACTCCAGCACGTTCAAACTCTGGCAGTGTTACTTTCATTCCTGACTCCAGAAAGATTCACAATTTGCGCGCGATAATATCACACTTGTTTTGTTACGCACGGTTCCACCAGCCACTTCTGCCAGCAGGCGCGCACCAGCTCTCGCTCGGCGTTAAAGCAGTCGAGCGGCAGATGACCGGGCTGCTCCTGCAGCGCCAGATGGTGCAGCTCATCGCGCAGCGTGGTGTAAGCCCGGGTCAGCGCCAGCGCCTCGTGCTCGTCCATAATGTCGTTCTGAGCCAGCAGTTCCAGAATGCGCACGTTATCCGACCAGCGGGTCAGCTTCGGTTTGGCGTGGGCGTCGCGCAGCACCAGATACTGGGTAATAAACTCAATATCGGTGATACCGCCCTCATCGGCTTTAATATCAAAGCGATCCTTGTGTTTGTTCCCAAGATGGGCGCGCATTTTCTCGCGCATCTCGCGCACCTCGGTCTGCAGCGTCTGGCCCTCTCGCGTGGCGGTGAGCACGTCACGACGAATGGCATCGAACTGCGCTTTCAGCTGCGGATCGCCGTATACCACCCGGGCGCGCACCAGGGCCTGATGTTCCCACGTCCAGGCCTCGTTCTTCTGATACTCGGCGAACGACTCGGTGGATGTCACCAGCATGCCCGCCGCCCCGGACGGACGCAGGCGGGCATCCACTTCATACAGAATGCCCGACGAGGTGCGGGTGCTGAACAGGTGCATGATGCGCTGGGCCAGTCGCAGGTAGAACTGACGCCCGTCGATCTCACGCTCGCCGTCGGTCATCACATCCACCGGGCAGTCGTGCAGGAAAATCAGATCCAGATCGGAGCTGTAGCCCAGCTCCCAGCCGCCCAGCTTGCCGTATCCCACCACCGCAAAGCCGCGCCCTTCCCGATCGGCCAGGTGCTTCGGCTGGCCGTAACGCGCCACCATCTGCACCCATGCCTGATGGACCACGGCATCGATAATGGCTTCCGCCAGCCAGGTTAAGTGATCGCTCACTTTCATTACCGGCAGCGTTCCGGCGATATCGGCAGCGGCCACGCGCAGCAGCTGCGCCTGCTTAAACTGGCGCAGCGCCTCCAGCTGTTGCTCTTCGTCCTCTTCCGGCACGCGCAGCAGATACTGACGCAGCTCGTCCCGGTAGGCGTCGGTCGCAGTCGGCTGATAGAGGGTGTTGGGATCGAGCAGCTCATCCAGCAGCAGCGGATAGCGCGCCAGCTTGGTCGCCACCATCGGCGAGGCGGCACAGAGCGAAATCAGGTGCTTAAGCGCGCCAGGGAACTCGCTCAGCAGCTCCAGATAGGTGGTACGGGTGATGATCCCGCTGAGCAGCGGAGTCAGGCGCGACAGCGGCACCGGGGCATCGGCGCGGGAGCAGACGTCGCTGAGCAGGTGCGGCATCAGGTGGTCGAGCACCTGCCGCCCGCGCGGGCCAATGGCGCGCTTATTCAGCTCAAGGCGGAAGTCGGCAATCAGCGCCACCACCCGATGACGGTCGTCGTCACTTAAATGCGCCAGCACCGGGGTGGTGTCATCTTCCTGCAGCGCATCCTGCCACAGCTCGCGCCAGTGCTCGGACAGCTCATCATCCTGCGATTCGCTTTCATCGTCGCCAATCAGGTCGTTAAAAATACGTCGTACCGCTGCCATATGCGCATCCAGCGCGTCGGTCAGCGCCTGCCAGTCGTCCACGCGCATGCCCCAGGCGAGGCGGGCGCGATTGAGTTCATCCCCCGGCAGGGTCTGGGTTTGTTCGTCGTTAATGCTCTGCAGCAGGTTCTCCAGCCGACGCAAAAAGAGGTAGGCGTCACGCAGGATTTGCGCGTCGCCTTCCGCCAGCAGGTTAAGCTGCGCGATAGCCTCAAGCGTCGGCAGCAGCGAGCGGGACTGCAGCGACGGCTCGCGTCCGCCGCGGATCAGCTGGAATACCTGGACAATAAACTCGATCTCGCGGATGCCGCCCGCCCCCAGCTTGATGTTGTCTTTCAGGCCGCGACGCCGCACTTCCCGGGCAATCATCCCTTTCATGTTGCGCAGCGACTGAATAACGCTGAAGTCAATGTAGCGACGGAACACGAACGGGCGCAGCATGGCGCGCAGCTCAGAGGCATAGGCGCCGTCGTTATCGCCCATGATCCGCGCCTTAACCATCGCGTAGCGCTCCCAGTCGCGCCCCTGCTCCTGGTAATAGTCTTCCAGCGCGGCAAAGCTCAGCACCAATGGGCCGCTGTCGCCGAACGGACGCAGGCGCATATCCACGCGATAGACAAAGCCATCCTGCGTGGGTTGATCCAGGGCCTTAATCAGCCGCTGACCCAGACGGGTAAAGAACTGGGCGTTATCCAGCTCACGGCGTCCACCGCGGGTGGTGCCCTTCTCCGGCCAGGCGAAGATCAGGTCGATGTCCGACGAGAAATTGAGTTCACCGCCGCCGAGCTTGCCCATCCCTAAAATCAGCAGCGGCTGCGGGGTGCCTTCATCGCTGCACGGCGTGCCCCATTCCCGGCAGCAGGCGTCGTACAGCCAGTCGCGCGCGGCGACGATCAGGGTTTCCGCCAGGTGACTTAACTGCTGCAACGTGCTCTCTTCACTCACCAGCATCAGCGCCTGCGCCCAGGCGATGCGCACCATCACCCGACGGCGGAAGTGGCGCAGCACCCGCATCAGCGCGGCTTCATCGCTGACCTCCGCCAGCGCGTCGCCTAACCACCGGGCGTAGTGCTGCCACTCATCCGCCTGGGGCGGCGCGGCCTCAAGTTCAGTCAGCCAGTCAGGATGGGCGGTGACGCTCTCCTGGACAAAGTCGCTGAACGCCAGCATCTGCCGGGCCTGCTCGCTTAATGACGAGGCGGGTAGTGCTTCCGGCAGACGCTCACATACCGTCTGCCACTGCTGCTGTAAGGGTGAAGAAAGCGGCATCATGGGGGTTCCTTGCCTGCGTTAACGTTTTCCGCTGTGCAGCCAGAATGGCTCCTGCGAAATGGCTTCGTTACGGAAATGCTCAATTTCAATGTGCTGGCGGGTCTTAATGGCATACAGCAGCCCCTGCCAGTTTTCCAGCCAGGCGCGGGCCACCGGGCCGTCGTACGCCCCTGACAGAAGCAGCATGCTGTCGACGTTACGCGCCAGACGAATCAGCTGATCGCCATACTGGTCGCCCAGCGGATGGGCGAAAATGGTTTTCAGTTCCGCCGCGTGGCGGGAGAGCTGGATATCGGCGAAACGCTTGAAGTTATCGGCAATTTTGGCCTGCGCTTTTGCATCCAGGAAGGTGCGCCAGCCGCGGGTCACCAGAAACTCGGTCAGCGCCAGTTTCGCGGTAGCTGTTTGCGGGCTGTAGACCGCCGTCTCGGCAGAGACATCCGACGCCATCAGGGTTTCGGTCTGGGTCAGCAGATCCCGTAAGTGAGCACTCGCTTTACGTGGAACAATACCGCCGAACAGCGTCAGGCTGTGGCGCACCAGCGCCATCGCCGCCAGCACCTCGGCTTTCGCCCCTTTCACGCCGCGGACCCACAGCTCTTCGTGGTATTGCCACTGGCTCAGCGCCAGCTCCAGCGAGGCTTCAAACCCCTGCTCGATGGACGATTTTGGTGCGACACGCATAATCTCAAGCGGTTTCAGGGTGCGCGGCGCATTGCCCTGGGCCAGATGATAGCCACGGGCCGCCTTGCTCAGGCTCCCCTGACGCAGACCGCTCTGGGTCACCAGCTTGCGCGCCAGCTTCAGCACGTCATCGGCGTGGCCTTCCAGCAGCTCAAGCTCCAGCTCGCAGATGGGTTCCTGGAACTCACCCGCTTTCACCTCGCCCCGGTCGAGGGCGATTTCGATGCGGCTTTTCCCTTCGTTCACCAGCCACTTTTCGCGCCAGAAATCGGTGCTGAATAGCGGGCTGGCGCTCTCCTGCAGCCCTTCAGGCAACTGGCCTTCCGGCCATACTTCCGCCGGGAAGCGCGCCAGATCCAGCGCAGGCTGGTCAATTTCAATATTGTATTCCGGGCGCTGATGCAGGCCGCCGACCACGTGACCGGCGATTTTCATGGTCATCTCGTAGCGACCATCAACACCGCGAATGCGCAGCCCCATATCATGGCGACGCAGCCACAGGTCCTGGGTTTCGTAATAGATGTTGAGCAGTTGCACCGGCTCGTGATGTTCACCTGTCAGCTGGTGCAGATGGTTTTTCAGCGCGTCAACGCTGTCATTTTCAACGATAAACTTTAATTCGATTTCCTGAGCCATGGCCTTGTTCTTTTGATTGCAGCACTGCGGGGTAAATTTAGGCGAACTTACTCGCCAGTTTTTTGTCAGTAAATAGTATTTTGCGCCAGATTGCCACGCAATGAGCAATTTGACGGCCGTAGAGTTTGCGAAAGTGGCAAACAGTACACGGAGGATTCCGAATGCTGACGAATCCTTTGCGTGGAGAAGCCGTTACCACTACTATCGTTCCACTTTTTATGAAAATAACGACTGCCTGATGCTTAAATTACGCCTAATCGGACTGACATTACTTGCCTTTAGCGCCGCGACAGCGGTTCACGCTGAAGAGAAACGCTACGTTTCTGACGAACTGAATACCTGGGTACGCAGTGGACCGGGTGACAATTATCGCCTCGTGGGTACGATTAATGCCGGCGAGGAAGTGGTGCTGTTACAGAGCAACGCCGACTCCAGCTATGGCCAGGTGCGCGACAGCAGCGGCCGTACCGCGTGGATCCCGTTGAAAGAGCTTAGCACCAGCCCAAGCCTGCGCACCCGCGTGCCGGATCTGGAAAACCAGGTCAAAACCCTGACCGACAAACTCACCAACATCGACGCCACCTGGAATCAGCGCACGGCTGAAATGCAGCAGAAAGTGGCCCAGAGCGACGGGGTGATCAACGGTCTCAAAGACGAAAACCAGAAGCTGAAAAACGAGCTGATCGTTGCCCAGAAAAAGGTGAGCGCAGCCAACCTGCAGCTGGATGACAAACAGCGCACCATCATCATGCAGTGGTTTATGTATGGCGGCGGCGTGCTGGGTATGGGTCTGCTGCTGGGTCTGGTGCTGCCGCATCTGGTGCCGAGCCGTAAGCGTAAAGACCGCTGGATGAACTAAATCGCTATCTCTGCCACACTTACGTATTATTTTGCCAAATTTTGATACGGGAGAGTGTGGCGTGAAGATTTATCTGGTCGGTGGTGCGGTTCGTGATGCGTTGTTAGGTCTGCCGGTCAAAGATAAAGACTGGGTGGTGGTGGGAGCCACCCCTCAGGAGATGCTCGATGCGGGCTACCAGCAGGTAGGCCGCGATTTTCCTGTCTTTCTGCACCCCCAAAGCCGCCAGGAGTATGCTCTGGCGCGTACCGAGCGCAAATCCGGCGTCGGCTACACCGGTTTCACCTGCCATGCCGACCCGGACGTCACCCTCGAAGACGATTTACAGCGCCGCGACCTGACCATCAACGCCCTCGCGCAGGATGAAGACGGCCATATTATTGATGCCTACGGCGGTCAGACGGATCTGCAAAACCGCATTCTGCGCCATGTTTCCCCCGCTTTTTCCGAAGATCCGCTCCGCGTACTGCGCGTGGCGCGTTTTGCTGCCCGCTATGCCCATCTGAGCTTCCGCATCGCCGATGAAACCATGGCGCTGATGACCGCGATGACCGAAGCAGGCGAGCTGGAACACCTTACCCCCGAACGCGTGTGGAAAGAGACCGAGAATGCGCTGACCACGCGCAATCCGCAGGTTTTCTTCCAGGTGCTGCGCGACTGCGGCGCGCTGAAGGTGCTGTTCCCGGAACTGGACGCGCTGTTTGGCGTACCGGCCCCGGCGAAGTGGCACCCCGAGATCGATACCGGTATCCATACCCTGATGACCCTGAGCATGGCGGCGATGCTCAGCCCGGAGGTGGATGTCCGCTTTGCCACCCTCTGCCACGACCTCGGCAAGGGATTAACCCCGCCTGAATTATGGCCGCGCCACCACGGACACGGCCCGGCAGGCGTGCGTCTGGTGGAAAAGGTCTGCCAGCGGATGCGGGTGCCTAATGAGATCCGCGATCTGGCGAAGCTGGTCGCCGAGTTCCATGACCTGATCCACACCTTCCCGATCCTCAAACCGGCCACCATCGTTAAGCTGTTCGACAGCATTGACGCCTGGCGCAAGCCGCAGCGCGTGGAGCAGATCGCCTTAACCAGCGAAGCCGACGTGCGCGGGCGCACCGGGTTTGAAGCCTGCGATTATCCGCAGGGGCGGTTGCTGCGCGAAGCCTGGATCGTTGCGAAAGCCGTGCCGACGAAAGCGGTGGTCGAGGCCGGATTTAAAGGCCCGGAGATTCGGGAAGAGTTAACCAAACGGCGGATTAAGGCGGTAGCGGACTGGAAGGAAAAGCGTTGCCCCCAGCCTGAAGGCTGAGGGCGGGCAATCAGAAGAAGACCACGTAAACCGCGGCCGCCACGATAAAGCGATAGATGGCGAACGGGATAAATGAGATGCGCTTGATCAGCTGCAGGAAGGTTTTGATGGCGATCAGCGCCACGATAAAGGCGGTGATAAAGCCCACCGCAAACATCGGGATGTCGCCGGCGGTCAGGAAGTGGTAGCTCTTGTAGAGATCGAGCGCGGTGGCGCCCATCATCATCGGCACCGCCAGCAGGAAGGAGAACTCAGAGGCCGCATAGCGGCTCACGCCCATCAGCATCCCGCCTGAAATCGTCGCCCCGGAGCGGGAGAAGCCCGGCCACAGCGCCAGACACTGGAAGCAGCCAATCATAAACGCCTGACGGTAGGTCATATCATCCAGACCCGGTGCGCGCGGCTCTTTCGGCTTCAGCAGCTCGGCGGCAATCAGCAGAACACCGCCGACCACCAGGGCATACATCACGTTAATCGGGTTAAACAGCGACTTGATGGTGTCGTGGAGCACCAGCCCCAGCACCACCGCCGGGATCATGCCGAGCAGAATGTGCAGCAGCGTCAGACGCCCTTTGCCGGAACCTTCATGCGGCGGATGACCAAAATGAATGCCAATCAGGCCGAACAGGCGACGCCAGAACATCACCACCACCGCCAGAATGGATCCTAACTGGATCACCACTTCAAAGGTTTTCGCCGTTTCGCCCTCGAACCCCAGCAGGTGACCGACAATGATCATGTGACCTGTACTGGAAACCGGCAAAAACTCTGTCAATCCTTCAACCACACCCAGTATTGCTGCCACCAGCAGGGAGTGCATATCGCTCATCAATAAACCCCTAAAAAGACAGAAAAAACGGGTTACCGCGAGGGTAACCGTAAAAGGAACAGCTGTAAGACTGATTTAACAGGAATTGGTTTAACTATTATACCGTTAAATATTTCCTTTCAGATTTTGGCTACGCTCAATAATGACGCCGACGTTGGCGGCCCGCACCACTGCGCCAGGCTTGCTGAGTTTTATGCGCACCCATGGGGAATTGAAGCGGCTCAGCAGCAGCTCCGCCACCTCTTCAGCCACGCGCTCCACCAGCGCAAAACGCTGGCCTTCTACGTGGCTGATGACCGCTTCACTCACGTCGGCATAGCTCAGACAGTCGTTCACATCATCGCTTTTTGCCGCGGCGACGTTATCCCAGCCCATTTCGATATCGAACACCAGTTTCTGTTCGATGGTCTGTTCCCAGTCATACACCCCGATAGTGGTGATTACCGAAAGTTGCTCTATAAATACTATATCCATCACGACCTGCCTGGTTTTTGGCTAAACCGGATACCACTCCCGGCGAATTATGCGTATTATCCACAGATGCTAAGTACAAAACGACATTTTCAAAACGGAACAGCGTTATGAGTGCAATCGCGCCTGGAATGATCCTCCTCGCCTACCTTTGCGGCTCAATTTCCAGCGCCATTCTGGTCTGCCGTATTGCCGGGTTACCCGACCCACGCGTAAGCGGTTCCGGGAATCCGGGGGCGACCAATGTACTACGAATTGGCGGCAAAGGAGCAGCCGTAGCGGTTTTGATTTTTGACGTTCTGAAAGGAATGCTTCCCGTCTGGGGCGCGTATGCGCTGGGCGTCACGCCGTTCTGGCTGGGGCTGATTGCGATTGCCGCCTGTCTGGGCCACATCTGGCCAGTATTCTTTGGTTTTAAAGGCGGAAAAGGCGTCGCCACTGCCTTCGGTGCCATTGCGCCTATCGGCTGGGATCTGACCGGCGTGATGGCCGGTACCTGGCTGCTCAGCGTGTTGCTTAGCGGTTACTCTTCTCTTGGCGCCATCGTCAGCGCGCTGATTGCCCCGTTTTATGTCTGGTGGTTTAAGCCGCAGTTTACCTTTCCGGTGTCGATGCTCTCTTGTCTGATCCTGTTGCGTCATCATGACAATATTCAGCGGTTGTGGCGTCGCCAGGAGACGAAGATCTGGAGCAAGTTGAAGCGGAAGAAGAAAGAGCCGCAGTAAGGTTTTAGCGGCACCGGTGTTGAGCGACGGAGAAGCCGGGTGGCGGCTGCGCCTTACCCGGCCTACAAAATCCACAACATGCACCATCCGTAGGCCCGGCAAGCGCAGCGCCGCCGGGCATTGCGGCCCCCCATCCATAAGCGACTCATATGACAGCCTTCATTTCCGCCAGGGCATACTAAAAAGACCCGACGGCGAGCAGATGGATGAAGCATGTCAGCAACTCAGGCGCATGAAAAAACAGCGAAAGGCTGGCAGGCATCCCTTGCGCTGCACTTTTCCCACACGCCTGAAAAAACCCTCCTTCACTCTGCCCGCCACGTCGGGCCGCTCACCGTGCAACGCCCGTTCTATCCCGAAGGCGAAACCTGCCATCTCTACCTGCTGCATCCCCCTGGCGGGATTGTCGGCGGGGATGAACTGGCGATCGGGATCCATCTTGAGCCCGGAAGTCATGCCCTGATCACCATGCCCGGCGCCAGCAAGTTCTATCGCAGCACGGGCGCGCTGGCGCGGCTGGATCAGCACTTCACCCTGGACGAGCAGGCAACCCTCGAGTGGCTGCCGCAGGACACGATTTTCTTCCCCGGCTGCAACGCCGCCCTGCGCTCGGTGTTTCATCTCCAGCGCAGCAGCACGCTGCTGGCCTGGGAGCTGTTTTGCCTGGGCCGCCCGGTGATCAACGAAGCCTTTAGCCACGGTCGTATTGAGAGCCGCCTCGAAGTCTGGCTTGAGGGCGAGCCGCTGTTAATCGAACGCCAGCATCTGGCAGACGGCGATCTGACCCCGGTGGCGGAACATCCGTGGATCGGCACGCTGCTGTTTTATCCCGCCAGCGACGCGCAGCTGGAAGATGTCCGCGCCCTGCTGGCCCCGCTGCAACAGGTTGCTGGAGCCACCCTCACCGACGGCCTGCTGTCGGTGCGCTTTCTTGCCCATGACAACCTGATTTGCCAGCAGGCGATGCGTGAGATCTGGCAGCACCTGCGTCCGCAACTTACCGCCAGAGCCCCCTGCTCGCCCCGCATCTGGCACACCTGAGAGAAGCACGATGGAACTGACCCCCAGAGAAAAAGACAAGCTGTTGCTGTTTACCGCCGCGCTGGTGGCGGAGCGTCGCCTCGCCCGCGGCGTGAAGCTCAATTACCCGGAATCGGTGGCCCTGATCAGCGCCTTCATTATGGAAGGGGCGCGCGACGGGCAGACGGTTGCGGAACTGATGGAAGCGGGCCGCCATGTCCTGACCCGCGCGCAGGTGATGGAGGGCGTGCCGGAGATGATCCCGGACATTCAGGTGGAGGCCACCTTCCCGGACGGCTCCAAGCTCGTCACCGTCCACAACCCGATCCTCTGAGGGGGCAGCATGATCCCAGGTGAATATCAGATACAACCCGGCCAGATCGTTATTAATGCGGATCGCAAAACCCAGACGGTGATCGTCGAGAACCACGGCGACCGCCCGATCCAGGTGGGATCCCACTACCACTTTTATGAGGTGAACCCGGCGCTGAAGTTCGATCGTGAGGCGACCCGAGGCTACCGGCTGAACATTGCCGCAGGCACCGCCGTGCGCTTTGAGCCAGGCCAGAAGCGTGCCGTCACGCTGGTCGAGGTCTCTGGCGCGCAGCGTATTGTCGGCTTTCGCGGCGAGGTGATGGGCGAGGTTAACCATGGCTGAAATTTCGCGTCAGGCCTATGCCGACATGTTTGGCCCCACCACCGGGGATAAGGTTCGTCTTGCCGACACCGAACTGTGGATCGAGGTGGAAAACGATCTGACGATCTACGGCGAAGAGGTGAAGTTCGGCGGCGGAAAAGTGATCCGCGACGGCATGGGCCAGGGGCAAATGCTGGCCCGGGAGTGCGTGGATCTGGTGCTGACCAACGCCCTGATCGTCGATCACTGGGGGATCGTCAAAGCCGATATCGGCGTGAAAGACGGCAGGATCTTCGCCATCGGCAAGGCGGGCAACCCGGACATTCAGCCCGGCGTGACGATCCCGATTGGCGCGGCCACAGAAGTGATCGCCGCCGAAGGGAAGATCGTCACCGCAGGCGGGGTCGATACCCACATCCACTGGATCTGCCCGCAGCAGGCGGAGGAGGCACTGGTCTCCGGCGTCACCACCATGATCGGCGGCGGCACCGGCCCTGCCGCAGGCACCAATGCCACCACCTGCACGCCGGGCCCCTGGTATATCGCACGCATGCTGCAGGCCATTGATACCCTGCCGGTGAACGTCGGCCTGCTGGGTAAAGGCAACGCCTCAAACCCGGATGCCCTGCGCGAACAGGTTGCAGCCGGGGCGATTGGCCTGAAAATCCACGAGGACTGGGGCTCAACGCCTGCCGCCATTGACTGTTCCCTGACCGTCGCAGACGAGATGGACATTCAGGTGGCGCTGCACAGCGACACCCTCAACGAGGGCGGATTCGTGGAAGACACCCTGGCGGCCATCGCCGGGCGCACCATCCACACCTTCCACACCGAAGGGGCGGGCGGCGGCCACGCGCCGGATATTATTACCGCCTGCGCGCACCCGAATATTCTGCCCTCCTCCACCAACCCGACGCTCCCCTACACCGTCAACACCATCGACGAACATCTGGACATGCTGATGGTCTGCCACCATCTCGACCCGGATATCGCCGAGGACGTGGCCTTTGCCGAATCGCGCATTCGCCGGGAGACCATCGCCGCCGAAGACGTACTGCACGATATCGGCGCATTCTCGCTCACCTCGTCGGATTCCCAGGCGATGGGCCGGGTGGGAGAAGTGATTATCCGCACCTGGCAGGTGGCGCACCGCATGAAGGTCCAGCGCGGCCCGCTGGCGGAGGAAACCGGCGATAACGATAACCTGCGCGTGAAGCGCTATATCGCCAAGTACACCATCAACCCGGCGCTGACCCACGGTATTGCCCATGAAGTCGGATCGGTTGAGGCCGGAAAACTGGCGGACCTGGTGGTCTGGTCCCCGGCCTTCTTCGGCGTGAAGCCCGCCACCATCGTCAAAGGCGGGATGATCGCCTGCGCGCCGATGGGCGATATTAACGCCTCGATCCCGACGCCGCAGCCGGTGCACTACCGGCCGATGTTTGGCGCGCTGGGTGCCGCCCGTCACGCCACCCGCCTGACGTTTCTCTCCCGGGCCGCCGCCGATAACGGCATTGCGCAGCAGCTGAACCTGCAGAGCGCCATCGCCGTGGTTAAAGGCTGCCGGACGGTGAAAAAGGCCGACATGATCCACAACGGCCTGCAGCCGAATATTACCGTGGATGCACAAACCTACGAGGTGCGCATTGACGGGGAACTGATTACAAGCGAACCGGCAGACGTTCTGCCGATGGCGCAACGCTATTTCCTGTTCTGAGGAGCCTTTATGATCACCTTAACCCAACGCCTTGATCATCCCCATCCCGTTACCGCACAGGTGACGCTGCCCATTGATGTGCGGGTAAAGAGCCGCGCCCGCGTGGTGCTTAACGATGGCCGCGACGCCGGTCTTATACTGCCGCGCGGTCTGCTGCTGCGGGGCGGCGACCTGCTTGCCAGTGACGATGGTCATGAAGTGGTGGAAGTCATCGCCGCGCCGGAGCCGCTATCGGTGGTGCACTGCGCCGATCCGTTCCTGCTGGCCCGCGCCTGCTATCACCTTGGCAACCGCCACGTCCCGCTGCAGATCATGCCCGGCGAGCTGCGCTATCACCACGATCACGTGCTCGACGAAATGCTGCACCTGCTGGGTCTGGACGTGGCCTTCGCCACCCTGCCCTTTGAGCCGGAAGCGGGCGCTTATGCCAGCGAAGGGCACTCACATTCGCACTCACACGCTCATTCACATTAAGGACTCACCATGCGCAAGTTGTTACCCCTGCTTCTGCTGGCCTTCTCTCTGCCCGCGCTGGCCCATCCGGGACACGGCACCGACAGCTTTCAGGCAGGCTTTTTCCATCCCCTGACCGGGCTTGACCATCTCCTGATGTTGACCGGCGCGGGCGTGCTCGCCGCCCTGAGCGGCCGCAGGCTGCTGATGCCCTTTGCCACCCTCGGCATGATGCTGACCGGTGCCGTTGCGGGCAGCCTGTTGGGCGGCTTTAGCGGCATGGAGATGCTGATCATCGCCTCGCTGGCGGTGTGTGGCGCCATGATGTTCAGAACCGAAAACCGCCTGCTGCTGGCTGTGCCTCTGCTTGCCATGTTCCACGGCTGGGCGCACGGCGTGGAGATGGCGGGCCACAGCTTCTGGTTGTTCACCAGCGGCTTTATGCTCGCCAGCGCCGCGGTGCTGTGCGCAAGTTTTGCCGCAGGCATGCTGCTGCGCCGCCACGACGGGCTGCGTAAAATCTTCGGCGGCGGGCTTATCGCCTCTGCCCTGCTGGCGCTGATGAGCTGATGGAGTCGTCCCGCCAGTGGCTGCGCCTGATGCAGCTCTCCAGCAGCAGCCTGCCGGTGGGCTCTTTTACCTGGTCCCAGGGGCTGGAGTGGGCGGTGGAAGCGGGCTGGGTCACGACGGCCGACGCCTTTAAGCGCTGGCAGTGCCAGCAGATGGATCAGGGCTTTTTCTGCGTCGATCTGCCGCTGTTTTACCGTCTGTACCACGCCTGCGAGCTGCACGATATCGCTGCCGCCTCGCGCTGGACGGCGTACCTGCTCGCCTGCCGGGAGACCCGGGAGCTGCGCGAAGAAGAGCGCAACCGCGGGGCGGCGTTCACCCGGCTGATTAAGCACTGGGAGCCGGACTGCCCGCCCGAATGGCTGTCGCTCTTTGCCCGCAGCCAGCTGTGCGGGATGGCGTGGCTCGGCGTGCGCTGGGACATCGGGATGCGCGAGATGGCGCTGAGCCTCGGCTACAGTTGGATCGAGAGCGCGGTGATGGCGGGGGTGAAGCTGGTGCCGTTTGGGCAGCAGGCCGCCCAGCAGCTGATTATCGAGCTCTGCGATCGCTATGCCGACGGGCTGGAGCAGGCGCTGCTGCGCAGCGATGACGAGCTGGGCGCGGCCACCCCGCTCGCCGCCATCGCTTCGGCGCGACACGAAACACAATATTCACGGTTATTCCGTTCCTGAGGAGTCTCTATGTCTGAGTACAAACACCCCCTGCGCGTGGGCGTCGGCGGCCCGGTGGGTTCGGGTAAAACTGCCCTGCTGGAAGCACTGTGTAAAGCGATGCGCGACACCTGGCACCTGGCGGTGGTCACCAACGATATCTACACCAAAGAGGATCAGCGCATCCTCACCGAGGCGGGGGCGCTGGAGCCGGAACGCATCGTGGGGGTGGAGACCGGCGGCTGTCCGCATACCGCGATCCGCGAAGATGCCTCGATGAACCTGGCGGCAGTGGAAGCGTTAAGCGAGAAGTTCGGCAATCTGGATCTGATCTTTGTGGAGAGCGGCGGCGACAACCTCAGCGCCACCTTCAGCCCGGAGCTGGCAGATCTGACGATCTACGTGATCGACGTGGCGGAAGGGGAGAAGATCCCGCGCAAAGGCGGGCCGGGGATCACCAAATCCGATTTTCTGGTGATCAACAAAACGGATCTTGCCCCCTACGTCGGTGCCTCGCTGGAGGTGATGGAGCGCGACACCAACCGCATGCGCGGCGACCGCCCGTGGACCTTTACCAACCTGAAGGCGGGTGACGGGCTGGCGACCATCATTAGCTTCCTGGAAGAGAAAGGAATGCTGAAGGTGTAATAAAAAAGCCTGGCATTACGCCAGGCTGCTTCTGTTATTAACAGCTGTTATTTACAGCTGTTTCCTGATGCGCCCTGCTCGCGCCATGCGCCCCAGGTACCGCCCTTGCCCGGCTCTTCCTGACCCGGGTTCACGTACCACTGGTTAAACCAGATTTTGCCGTTATGCGACACTTTGGTGCATTTTTTCGGGTAGGCGATTTTCGGGTTATAGGCCGCCACATCGCTGGCAGGCGCCGCCGGTTTGCTCACCTTGATGGTCATGCTGTCCTGGGCGGTACGCCCGTCTTCACCGGTGGTGGTGAGGGTGTAGGTGACCTCGCCTTCCGTATTAGCCGGGATGACCGCATAAGCGTGAGCATTGTTCACGCTGCTGACCAGGCTGCCGTTCAGCTTCTCCTGCAGCCAGAACGTACCGGAACCTTTGGTCACGCTCCAGGTAAAGGACTTCGCGTTCAGGCTCTGGCTGCCGTCCAGCGGATAAGTGCTTACGCCGGTGGTGGGGGAAACCATGGTGTGATCGGCACCTGCCGCTGCGGTTGGTGCTGGCAGGACTTTATCGCCGTCCTTCAGCGCCAGAATGCGGGCTACGGCACGTTCCATATCAGGCTGGGTACCAATTTTTGACGAATTATCCCCTGCCAGCGGCGTGCCAGTTTCCTGCAGGATCTGGCGCATCTGCACCGGCGTCACGGTAATGCCGTGCGCCTGGGCAATACCAGAAAGACTTGCCACTACGCCTGCAATAATAGGGTTAGCGGAAGAGGTGCCGGAGAAGGTAGCGGTGTATTCCGCATTGGTGCTTTTGTACAGATCGCCGCCGCCCGTGGTCGCGACGTCCCAGCATCCCCAGGATGAACTGGTGACGCGGGAGCCGTAGGTGGTGAAGTAGGCTTTCTTACCGTCTTTGGCGCAGAATGCCCCGGCAATGATGGCCCCGGAATCGCGCGTATTCACATCAAATTTGCCGTTGAATGCCGGATGGTCAAGGTTAACGCTGCCATTGCCTGCCGCTTCGATCACGTACACGCCTTTGTCGGTCAGCGCCTTGATGATGTCGTAATAGCTCTGAACGTTTTCCTGCGGCACATAGCAGGCGTTAGTGTTACAGCCCGTGATTTCGCCACCGCCGGTCTGCATCCCCATCTGCACCACGTCGCCCGCTTTCAGCAGGGGGATCATGTTGTAGAGGTTGTTATATTGCCATGCGGAGAAACCTACCCGGCTTTTCCAGCTCAGACCGCGCACGCCTGCGCCGATGTCTTTCGCCGCCATGATGCCGACGGACGCAGTATCGTGGTCGTCACCGACACGATAGCGGCTGTCGCCCTTGGTCAGGGCCGGGGTTGGCAGGTTAATATGGCTGGTATTCCAGATATAGTTCTCCATGGAAATAATCGTCACACCGTCGCCAGCATTACCCGCATATTGGTTCACGCTGTCGCGGTTAACGCCCCCCATATAATAACCCTGGCGTTTGTCAGTTGGCGATTTTGCATAATCCTGCAGCTGACGAAAATCGGGTACAGCGGCATCACCGACGGTATTTTGCAATGAGGATGTCAGTAACGGCTGCGTTTGCCCTTCATCTTTATTGTATTTATCAAGCGAGACCGGCAGCGTTTCGGGATAAACAAGTTCGATATTCTGGTTTTGCTCCAGTTCAGCGATCACGCTATTAATATAGGCTTTATCGATGCTTTTGTTTTCCGGCAACTCGATACGCAGATAACGATCGAAGCCATATCGTGCATTAAGCTCTGATAATTCATCAGACTGGCTGCTGCGTAAATTATTGGACCGGAACATGGTGGTAGGCACCAGCGTAGGGTCGCTAAGGGTTAATTTGCTCGCTGTCGTGGTGGCAGGCGTGCTGGTCGATTTCAGCAGTGGCTTGCTGGGCTTAAGCTTCACCACAATCGCTACATAGGATTCACCTGTCTGAGCCAGTTCAGCCTGCGGTGCCGTTTCGGCCCAGGCTGAAGAGGTGACTGCTGCGCAAATTAACAGTGAGAGAATACTTTTTTTCATTTTAGCCAACGTTCCTTTATGACATATAATTAATAACTTTCCTGATTTTCAGCATGAATGAAAAATACCCCATGGCCAATGAGAGCCTTCTTTTAAAAAATAAGAATACTCTCGCCATGAAATTTTCAGCCGCTAATAACAGCCTGCCAGAATATGTCAACGTGAGGCGAGAATAAAAATAACCAAATTCGTTGTGCGGAGTTTAAAAAAAGATAAAGCAAGTCCAGTTTACGCTATTAATGTTTTTACATCACCAGCAAGTTACTATTCTCTTCCTGTAAAATATCTGCCTGCTATATCCATTAATGTCGCGTGAATACATCAGGAATCCAATGACTATTAAAATTGCAATTGCGGATGAACATACCCTTATTCGCCGGGGACTTCACGCTATGATCATGAACCGCACCGCGCACGGTGACGATACCGTCCCTGGGATCTTTTCCATCTCGGGTGAAGCGGCGGCGACGAGCGAGTTACTCACCCTGCTTGCCCGGTATCCAACAGATATTTTACTGCTGGGGTATACGCTCACCCGTTCACTAAATGATATGGAGGGGCTGACGCTGGTGAAATGGTTAGGGCACCACTATCCGACGCTTAAAATCATTATGCTTTCGCCCGACACCAACCCGCTGATCATCCGCCTGGCGCTGGAGGCGGGAGCCAGCGCCTATCTGAGCCAGCATATCAATGAGACCATCCTCCGCCAGGCGATTCAGTCGGTAATAAGCGGCGAAGTCTTTGTTGAGCACTCGCTGATGAACACGCTATTCCACAAAAGAGCGGCCAACGAAGCCCTTTCGCCGCGGGAGACGGAAGTGCTGCGTTTGATCTGCAAGGGGCTTAGCCTGACGGATATCTCACGGCGTCTGCATCTGAGCATCAAAACCGTGAGCGCACATAAAATGCGGGCAATGGAGAAGTTGGGGGTCAGTAACAGCTGCCAGCTTTACTGCCTGCTCGCCAAAACCCGGATGTTTGATATCGCTCTCTGACATCCGGGCAAGGCTGACATCAGGCGGCGGGTAACTCCGCCAGCGGCCAGCGCGGACGCACTGAAACACTAAGATCTGCCGTGGCGTTCGATTTCAGGCGCACCATTCCGGCATAAGCGATCATCGCCCCGTTATCGGTGCAAAATTCCGGGCGGGCATAGAACACTTCACCGCGGCGTTTTTGCATCATCTCTGCCAGTTTCGCGCGCAGCGTACGATTGGCGCTCACGCCGCCCGCCATTACCAGGCGCTTAAAGCCGGTCTGATCCAGCGCGCGCTTGCACTTGATCATCAGCGTATCCACCACCGCATCTTCAAAGGCACGGGCGATGTCGGCGCGGGTCTGATCGTCGCCTTCATTATTACGGATGGTATTTGCCGCGAAGGTTTTCAGCCCCGAGAAGCTGAAATCCAGCCCTGGCCGGTCGGTCATCGGGCGCGGGAAGACAAAGCGCCCTTCCGTGCCCTGGGCCGCCATCTTCGACAGCATCGGGCCGCCCGGGTAATCGAGCCCCAGCAGCTTGGCGGTTTTGTCGAAGGCTTCACCCGCCGCATCGTCAATGGATTCGCCCAGCAGTTCATACTGACCAATACCGGTCACGCTAATCAGCTGGGTATGGCCGCCGGAAACCAGCAGCGCCACGAACGGAAATTCAGGCGGATTATCTTCCAGCATCGGCGCCAGCAGATGCCCTTCCATATGGTGAACCGCAATGGCCGGAACATCCCACGCGAACGCCAGCGAACGCCCGATGGTGGCCCCCACCAGCAGCGCACCCACCAGACCCGGGCCGGCGGTGTAGGCCACGGCGTCGATATCTTTCGCCGTAAAGCCTGCCTCTTTCAGCGCCGCCTGGATCAGGGGCACCGTTTTACGCACATGGTCGCGGGACGCCAGTTCCGGCACCACGCCGCCGTAGTCGGCATGTAATTTTACCTGACTATACAGTTGGTTGGCGACCAGCCCTTTTTCATCGTCGTAGATCGCGATGCCGGTTTCATCGCAGGATGTTTCAATACCCAGTACACGCATGACTTGTTTTACCTCACTCAGATACCGCGCAGTGTAGAGCCTGGGCGGGTTGATGTAAAACTTTCCTCACCCCTGGAGTTCTCTTCGTGTATACTCCTCACCCTTATAAAAGTCCCTTTCAAAAACGGCCGCGGTGCTTTACAAAGCAGCAGCAATTGCAGTAAAATTCCGCACCATTTTGAAATAAGCTGGCGTTGATGCCAGCGGCAAACCGAATTTATAAAGGTGAGAGTTACATGCCGGTAATTAAAGTACGTGAAAACGAGCCGTTCGACGTAGCACTGCGTCGCTTCAAGCGTTCATGCGAGAAAGCAGGTGTTCTGGCTGAAGTTCGTCGTCGTGAGTTCTATGAAAAACCAACGACTGAACGTAAGCGCGCTAAAGCTTCTGCTGTGAAACGTCACGCGAAGAAACTGGCTCGCGAAAACGCACGCCGTACTCGTCTGTACTAATCTATTGAGGACGCACGTCCTCAATTGTCAGACAGAGTAGTAGTCGTAAGGCCGTGCTTCCGGAAGGAATGCGCGGCTTGTTTTCGTTTATGAGTCACTAAAAATTCATGGGGCCTATGGCTGGACGAATCCCACGCGTTTTCATTAATGATCTGCTGGCAAGAACCGACATCGTCGATCTCATCGACGCGCGGGTAAAGCTAAAAAAGCAGGGCAAGAACTACCACGCGTGCTGTCCATTCCATAACGAAAAAACCCCCTCTTTCACCGTGAACGGTGAAAAACAGTTCTACCACTGCTTCGGCTGTGGCGCGCACGGCAACGCCGTCGACTTTTTGATGAACTACGACAAGCTCGAGTTTGTTGAAACCGTCGAAGAGCTCGCTGCCATGCACAACCTTGAAGTGCCGTATGAAGCAGGCAGTGGGCCAAGTCAGATAGAGCGTCATCAGCGACAAACGCTGTATCAGCTGATGGACGGCCTGAATTCGTTTTACCAACAGTCTCTTAAGCAACCTGCTGCTGAGCCTGCGCGTCAGTATCTGAACAAGCGCGGACTGAGCGACGATGTTATTGCGCGTTTCGCTATTGGTTTCGCCCCTCCCGGCTGGGATAACGTGTTAAAGCGTTTTGGCGGCAATAGCGAAGATCGTAAATCCCTCATCGACGCGGGCATGCTGGTCACCAACGACCAGGGACGTAGCTATGACCGCTTCCGCGAGCGGGTGATGTTCCCCATTCGCGACAAGCGTGGCCGGGTAATTGGTTTTGGTGGCCGCGTGCTGGGTGATGCCCTGCCGAAATACCTCAACTCCCCGGAAACCGATATTTTCCATAAAGGCCGCCAGCTGTATGGCCTGTATGAAGCCCAGCAGAATAACGCTGAACCGCAGCGGCTGTTGGTGGTCGAAGGCTATATGGATGTGGTGGCGCTGGCGCAGTTCGACATTAACTATGCCGTCGCGTCGCTGGGTACTTCCACCACCGCTGACCATATTCAGCTGCTGTTCCGGGTGACCAATACGGTCGTCTGCTGTTACGACGGCGACCGGGCCGGACGCGAAGCCGCCTGGCGAGCACTGGAAACGGCACTACCGTACATGACCGACGGGCGCCAGTTGCGCTTTATGTTCCTGCCCGACGGCGAAGACCCGGATACGCTGGTGCGTAAAGAGGGCAAAGCGGCATTTGAAGCGCGGATGGAGCAGGCTCAGCCGCTCTCCACGTTTCTGTTTAACAGCCTGATGCCGCAGGTGGATTTGAGCACCCCGGATGGCCGTGCGCAGCTCAGTACGCTGGCGCTGCCGTTAATCACTCAGGTGCCCGGCGAAACGTTACGCATCTATCTGCGCCAGGAGCTGGGTAAGAAACTCGGCATCCTGGATGACAGCCAGCTTGAACGTTTAATGCCAAAACAGGCTGAAAGCGGAGCGGTTCGCCCTGCCCCTCAGCTAAAACGCACAACCATGCGTATACTGATAGGACTGCTGGTACAAAACCCCGAACTGGCCCCACGCGTGCCGTCTCTTGAGGGTTTAAACCATGAAAAGCTGCCCGGACTTGGCTTATTTGCAGAACTGGTCAACACTTGTTTGTCACAGCCAGGTCTGACCACCGGACAACTTTTAGAGCACTATCGCGGAACAAAAGCGTCCGCAACCCTTGAAAAACTGTCGATGTGGGACGATATAGCAGATAAAGAGATTGCTGAAGAGACCTTCACCGACTCGCTCAACCATATGTTTGATTCGATGCTTGAACTGCGTCAGGAAGAGTTGATAGCTCGCGAGCGCACACAGGGTTTAAGCAGCGAAGAACGCCGGGAGCTCTGGATGATTAACCAGGAACTGGCGAAGAAATAAATTTAACGGCTTAAGTGCCGAATATCGTTCGGGTAGATCCCGACAGCCGCACTGAGAGGCAGCGGCAAAAATACAAGTACGCCCTCGCTTTAAAGGTTGGCTGCAGCACCGCCGACACCAATCAAACGAATAAGTGTGGATACCGTCTTATGGAGCAAAACCCGCAGTCACAGCTGAAACTTCTTGTCCAACGTGGTAAGGAGCAAGGCTATCTGACCTATGCCGAGGTCAATGACCATCTGCCGGAAGATATCGTCGACTCCGATCAGATCGAAGACATCATCCAAATGATCAACGACATGGGTATTCAGGTGATGGAAGAAGCCCCTGATGCCGATGATCTGTTACTTGCTGAAAACTCAAACAACACCGACGAAGATGCAGAAGAAGCTGCTGCACAGGTTCTGTCGAGCGTTGAATCTGAAATCGGCCGCACCACCGACCCGGTTCGCATGTACATGCGCGAAATGGGTACCGTTGAACTGTTGACCCGCGAAGGCGAAATTGACATCGCAAAACGCATCGAAGACGGGATCAACCAGGTTCAGTGTTCCGTTGCCGAATACCCGGAAGCGATCACCTATCTGCTCGAGCAGTACGATCGTGTGGAAGCTGAAGAAGCTCGCCTGTCCGATCTGATCACCGGTTTTGTCGATCCGAACGCGGAAGAAGACATGGCCCCTACGGCGACGCACGTCGGTTCTGAACTGTCTCAGGAAGAGATGGATGATGATGAAGACGAAGAAGACGAAGATGGCGATGACGACAGCAGCGATGACGACAACAGCATCGACCCTGAACTGGCTCGCGAGAAGTTCGGTGAACTGCGCACGCAGTATGAAGTCACCCGCGACACCATCAAAGCCAAAGGCCGCAGCCACGCAGCCGCTCAGGAAGAGATCCTGAAGCTGTCTGAAGTGTTCAAGCAGTTCCGTCTGGTGCCAAAACAGTTCGATTACCTGGTTAACAGCATGCGCGTGATGATGGATCGCGTACGTACCCAGGAACGCATCATCATGAAGGTGTGCGTTGAACAGTGCAAAATGCCGAAGAAGAACTTCATCACCCTGTTCACCGGCAACGAAACCAGCGAAACCTGGTTCAACGCGGCTATCGCGATGAACAAGCCGTGGTCTGAAAAACTGCGCGACGTGGCTGACGACGTCCATCGTGGCCTGCAGAAGCTGCAGCAGATTGAAGAAGAGACCGGCCTGACCATCGAGCAGGTTAAAGACATCAACCGTCGTATGTCCATCGGTGAAGCGAAAGCCCGCCGTGCGAAGAAAGAGATGGTTGAAGCGAACTTGCGTCTGGTTATCTCTATCGCCAAGAAGTACACCAACCGCGGTCTGCAGTTCCTGGATCTGATTCAGGAAGGCAACATCGGTCTGATGAAAGCGGTTGATAAATTTGAATACCGTCGTGGTTACAAGTTCTCCACCTACGCAACCTGGTGGATCCGTCAGGCTATCACCCGCTCTATCGCGGATCAGGCGCGCACCATCCGTATTCCGGTGCATATGATTGAGACCATCAACAAGCTCAACCGTATTTCTCGCCAGATGCTGCAGGAGATGGGCCGCGAGCCGACGCCGGAAGAGCTGGCCGAGCGCATGCTGATGCCGGAAGACAAGATCCGTAAGGTGCTGAAAATCGCTAAAGAGCCAATCTCCATGGAAACGCCAATCGGCGACGATGAAGATTCGCATCTGGGTGATTTCATCGAGGATACCACCCTCGAGCTGCCGCTGGACTCTGCCACCACCGAGAGCCTGCGTGCCGCCACCCACGACGTTCTGGCTGGCCTGACCGCCCGTGAAGCGAAAGTCCTGCGTATGCGTTTCGGTATCGATATGAACACCGACCACACGCTGGAAGAAGTGGGTAAACAGTTCGACGTTACCCGCGAACGTATCCGTCAGATCGAAGCGAAGGCGCTGCGTAAACTGCGCCACCCAAGCCGCTCTGAAGTGCTGCGTAGCTTCCTGGACGACTAATCCAGGTAAACAGCAAAAAGCTCCCAGCCGGGAGCTTTTTTTTGGGCTTTTTTCCCCTCTCCCCTACGGTGAGAGGGCCAGGGTGAGGGGGACCTAAAGCCCCCGCGTCACCAGCGCCTGGTCCAGCTCCCGGTACGCTTCCACCAGCTTCTCCAGCGTCGCCCGGTTAAGCCCGCTCGGATTCGGCAGCACCCACACCTGCGTCACGCCGATAGTGATCTTCTGCTTCCCCCACTGCACCCCACGCTGGCTGAACGCCTGCTCGTACGCCTGCTTGCCGAGGATCGCCAGCGCTGCGGGCTGATAGTCCTCAATCTTCTTAATTAACTCCCGTCCGCCGCTGCGCAGCTCATGCAGGTCCACCTCGCTCGCCTGCACCGTCGGCCGCTCCACCAGCATGGTGATACCGCAGCGGGTATCCAACAGCTGCTGCTCCTCTTCCGGCTTGAGTAACTTATCGGTAAAGCCAGCCTGGTAGATCACCTTCCAGAAGCGATTACCGGGGTGCGCAAAGTGAAAACCGGTGTGGGCAGAGGACTTGCCCGGATTGATGCCGCAGAACACAACCCGCAGGCCTGGCGCAAGGATATCGCTGATCATTTTTACTCCCGATGAATAGATCACTTTGAAAGTATAAAAGATTGAAAATGCGTTGTTTATAAAAACAGCAGGCAGGTGCGTATGGCTGGATTGCCGCGAGGAGTTACTTTATAATCCTCCGCCACGGCCCCTTAGCTCAGTGGTTAGAGCAGGCGACTCATAATCGCTTGGTCGCTGGTTCAAGTCCAGCAGGGGCCACCAAATATCAAGGGCTTAGATAAGCAATTATCTAAGCCCTTTTTTATGGGTTCAGGTAAGCCATCACCCCTGTTCGGCGTTCCTCGCCTCATACTGCGGCGGCGGTTTACGGAAACGCTGAGTCAGATACGCCAGATACAGCATGCCCAGCGCAGCCCATATCAGCCCCAGCGTCAGGGACGTTGCTTCAAGGTTGACCCACAGCACCCCTACCGTCACCGCACCAATCAACGGCAGCAGCAGATAATGGAAGCGATCTTTCCAGGTTTTGTTATAGCCCTTACGCCGCCAGAAGTGGTTATAAACCGACAGGTTTACGAAGGTAAAGGCCACCAGCGCGCCAAAGTTGATCAGCGCCGTGGCGGTCACCAGATCAAAGAACAGAGCCGACAGCGCCACAATGCCCACCATGATCACGTTCAGCGCCGGGGTACGCCATTTGGGATGGATATAACCAAACACACGCTCCGGGAAAACGTTGTCACGTCCCATCACGTACAGCAGGCGCGATACGCTGGCGTGTGATGCCAGCCCGGAGGCCAGGGTATTAACGAAAGTCGTGCACAGGAAGATTGACTGGAACAGCTTGCCGCCCACATAAAGGGCAATCTCCGGCAGCGCAGCATCAGGATCTTTAAAGCGGCTGATGTCCGGGAAGAAGAGCTGCATTGCGAAAGAGGCGACGATAAAAATTAGCCCGCCGTACAGTGCCGTCAGAAATATCGCTTTCGGGATCACCCGTGCGGCATCCGGCGTCTCTTCGGAAAGCGTAGTTACGGCGTCGAAACCCAGGAACGAGAAGCAGACGATGGTCGCCCCGGTGATGATCGGGATCAGGTGCGCATTCTCGCTAATAAAAGGCCTGAGCGACCAGACGGTCCCGACCCCTTCCCCTTTGTGCAGCCCCTGCACCACCAGCACCACAAACACCACCATGATGGAGACCTGCACCAGCACGAACAGGGTATTAAAGTTCGCCACCAGGCTGACGCTCTTCAGATTCGCGGCGGTCAGAATGGCGACAAAAGAGACCACCCAGATCCACGGCGGAACTTCGGGAAACATCGCTGAGAGGTAAATTTTGGCCAACAGCACGTTAATCATCGGCAGGAAGAGATAATCCAGCAGCGATGACCATCCCACCATAAAGCCGACGTGGGGGCTGATCGATTTTTGCGCGTAGGTATAGGCGGAGCCCGCCTCCGGGAACTGGCGAACCAGCTTGCCGTAGCTGATGGCCGTAAACAGCACCCCCGCCAGCGCCAGCAGATAAGAGGCCGGAACATGACCGTTGCTGATGCCGGACACAATGCCGAAGGTATCAAACACGGTCATCGGCGTCAGATAGGCCAATCCCATCATGACCACCTGCCACAGCTTGAGCGATTTACGCAGCCGGGGCTTACTCGCTTCTGAGGCGATATTTAATAAGGTGTTAATAGCCATAGAGGTTCACCCCCATGCTGGCGGGGATCTGTCGGCGCGTCGTCCTGACAACAAACCTGCTTAGCAAGGGGGTAAAGCATAAATAGAAGGAGACTGCGTACCGGCGGGCGGCGCGTTCGCACTCATGGCCCCCCTCTCCCTGCGGATAGACAGATATCTGCATCATCTCAATTCCTCATCACACAATGTGTCGTTAACAGAACCCCGCAGCGCCCATATGCAGACCGCGGGGCGCTTTTTCAGGCGTTTTTAAGCATCCACTCGATTTCGGTTTCGGTGATCAGCCGTTCGAATTGCAGCAGTTCGTCGTTCTTACAGGCGTGGTACACATGGCAGAAACGTTCTCCCAGGCGCTCGCGCAGGGTGTCGTTTTGCATAAACTCCCACAGGGCATCGCTCTGGCGGATCGGGAATGGCAGGCCTTCCTGCTCCAGCCCGTTGCCTTCCACCTCTTCATGCAGCGGCAGCGTATTGTCGAGCCCGTGTAAAATACCGGCGAAAATCGCCGCCATAACCAGATAAGGGTTGGCGTCCGCGCCTGCCACCCGGTATTCGACGCGGTGGTTATGGCGATCGCCGCAGGGAATACGCAGCGCCACGGTGCGGTTGTTATGGCCCCATGAAGCCTGAGTCGGCACATACATGCCCGGCTGGAAGCGACGGTAAGAGTTGACGTTCGGGGCCAGCAGCGCCATGGACGCCGGCATCAGGTCGATCATTCCCGCCAGCACCCGCTTCAGCAGGGCAGAATCTTCCCCATCTTCATCCGCCAGGATATTTTCCCCTTTGCTGTTCTGCATGCTGATGTGGATATGCATCCCGCTGCCCGCATGCTCTTCATAGGGTTTGGCCATAAAGGTGGCGTGCATCTTATGCTTCTCGGCCATCAGACGCACCAGACGTTTTAACGCCAGCGCATCGTCGCAGGCGTCCAGCACGTTATCGGTATGGTGGAGGTTGATTTCGAACTGGCCAGGCGAGGCCTCCGCCACCGCCCCGTCCGCCGGGATGAGCTGGAGCTGCGCCAGTTCGTCAATGTCGTTCAGCACGTCGGCAAAGTGGTTAAGATTATCAACGGAGTAAACCTGGCTCTGGGTGTTGCGATCTTCGGTGCCCGGTGCGCACGGCGGTTGCAGATAGCCTTCGGCATCGCGCTGACGATCGAGTAAATAGAACTCCAGCTCTACCGCTACCACCGGGAACACGCCGCGCTCGCGAAGCTGCAGCCAGAGGCGGTTCAGCACGTTCCGGGGCTCAACGTCAAAGGGAGCGCCATCTTCATCAACCATGGTCAGTAACACCTGACCGATATACTCCGGGTCAGCCGCGGAGGGCGTTAAGGTCCCCAGTACAGGAACGCAGGTGCAGTCCGGTTCACCCATATCCTGCCCAAGCCCGGCCTCTTCAACCACATTCCCCAGAATATCCATGGCAAACACCGACGCCGGGAAGTAGCACCCTTTTTCCAGCTTGTTCAGTCCGGCGACGGGAATACGTTTACCCCGGAAGCAGCCATTCAGATCGGTCAGCAGCACATCGACATACTGCGTGTTTGGATAACGCTCCAGATAGCGCCTCACCTCATGGCTAAAGGCGCTAACCCATCGCTCTTCCGACTTCTGCACAAAATTCTCTACTTCCAGGATACTGGTTTCCATCATTCACCGCCGTTGTGTTGAGTTTGGACTCTGACTTTCACTGTTAAATATAATGTCCATGACCCAACTTAGTATGCAAATAAATTGTTTGTCAAATGTTAAATTAAGTTTGCAAAGGGCAGATCTCACTGCTAGATTGAGAAAATATTGAACGAAATGGCCGCTTTTACGGCGAACGCGGTCATAATTTAGTCCACTTTGTGAAGGCGATCATGGAAAATATAATGTACAAACCCGTCATCGGCGTGGTGATGTGTCGAAACAGGCTGAAGGGTCACGAGACCCAGACCCTGCAAGAAAAGTATCTGAATGCCATTATTCATGCAGGCGGACTGCCCATCGCCCTGCCGCATGCCCTGGCGGAACCCGAGCTGCTTGAAGCTCTGCTCCCTACTCTGGACGGCATCTATCTGCCGGGCAGTCCAAGCAACGTACAGCCGCACCTTTATGGTGAAAACGGCGATGAGCCTTACGCCGATCCCGGGCGAGATCTTCTGAGCATGGCGCTGATTGGCGCGGCGCTGGAAAGGCGCATCCCCATTTTCGCCATCTGCCGTGGGTTGCAGGAATTGGTTGTCGCCACGGGTGGGACTCTGTATCGTCGTCTCTTCGAGCAGGCCGACCTGCTTGAACACCGCGAGGATCCTGAGCTGCCGGTGGAATTGCAGTACGCCCCGTCTCATGAAGTTCAGGTCAATGAGGGGGGATTGATTTCTCAGCTGATACCGGGCTGCAACACGTTTTGGGTAAACTCTCTTCATGGACAAGGAGCCAAAACCCTGAGCGATCGCCTGCGCGTAGAGGCCAGTTCTCCGGACGGGCTGGTAGAGGCGATTAGCGTACATCAGCATCCGTTCGCCCTGGGTGTGCAATGGCATCCCGAATGGAACAGCAGCGAATATGCCCTGTCTCGACTGCTGTTCGAAGGATTTATCACCGCCTGTCAGCGCTACGCCGCCGAAAAGCAGCGGCTCTGACCACTACCGTTAAGGAAATGCAAATATGAGCGATGACGGCCTGGCGCCAGGAAAACGTCTGTCAGAGATCCGCCAGCAACTGGGTCTTTCACAGCGTCGTGCCGCCGAACTGTCTGGTTTAACACATAGTGCCATCAGCACCATAGAGCAGGACAAAGTCAGTCCTGCCATCAGTACGCTGCAAAAGCTGCTGAAGGTTTATGGGCTGTCGCTCTCGGAATTCTTTTCTGAGCCAGAAAAACCTGATGCACCGCAGGTGGTGATCGATCAGGACGATCTTATCGAAATGGGCAGTCAGGGTGTTTCGATGAAGCTGGTTCATAACGGGGATCCGAACCGTACGCTGGCGATGATTTTTGAAACGTACCAGCCAGGAACCACAACCGGAGAGAGGATCAAGCATCAGGGTGAAGAGATAGGCACCGTACTGGAGGGTGAAATTATGCTGACGTTTAACGGTCAGACTTATCACCTGGTTGCCGGACAAAGCTATGCCATTAACACCGGCATACCGCACAGCTTCAGCAACACCTCGGCAGGGATTTGCCGAATTATCAGTGCCCACACCCCTACCACATTCTGATTTCTGGCCTGAGATATTCTCAGGCTTTCTTCAGGCCAACGCCGCCGGGTTTATTATTTCCGGCGGCGTGAAGAAAACGCAAATAAACACGTTCTCGCGGCGGGAAATGTATTTCCCGGCGGCCCCGAATAATACGCGCAAATAACTTAGCGCTTAATCCGGCACAGACAGGTTATTCATCCTGGGACGCCCCACGGCTGTGTATTGCCTGAACAGGCCGAATTTACTTTATCTGGTTACGCTACGAAGGAGTTTATATGGATTTTCAGCACCTGAGTTACTGGCAGAATAAAGCCAAAAGTCTGGAAATAGAGACCCGACTTTTTATTAACGGCGACTACTGCGACGCCGCCGATAATAGCACCTTTGAGACCCTCAACCCGGCGGCGGCGCAACCCCTGGCGCAGGTCGCCCGGGGTAAAAAGGCCGATGTCGATCGGGCGGTGCAGGCTGCCCGCCAGGCCTTTGATGACGGCGCATGGTCCCAGGCCTCGCCGGCAAAACGCAAAGCGGTGCTCTACGCCTTCGCCGGGCTGATGGAGCAACACCGGGAAGAGTTAGCCCTGCTGGAGACCCTCGATACCGGCAAGCCTATCCGCCACAGCCTGCGCGACGACGTTCCCGGCGCGGCGCGGGCCATCCGCTGGTACGCCGAAGCGCTGGATAAAGTCTATGGCGAAGTCGCCCCTACCGGCGCGGGTGAACTGGCGATGATCGTCCGGGAGCCCATCGGCGTGGTGGCCGCCGTGGTGCCGTGGAACTTCCCCCTGCTGCTGGCCTGCTGGAAGCTCGGCCCGGCGCTGGCGGCGGGCAACAGCATCATCCTGAAGCCTTCCGAAAAATCCCCCCTCACCGCCCTGCGCCTCGCCGCACTGGCAAAAGAGGCTGGATTGCCCAACGGGGTATTCAACGTTATCAGCGGCTTTGGTCACGAGGCGGGCCAGGCGCTGTCGCAGCACCCGGACGTGGACGTGATGACCTTTACCGGCTCCACGCGCACCGGCAAGCAGCTGTTAAAAGATGCGGGCGAGAGCAACATGAAGCGCGTCTGGCTGGAGGCGGGTGGCAAAAGCGCCAACATCGTCTTTGCCGACTGCGCGGATCTGGACCAGGCGGTGAGCGCCACGGCGGCGGGCATTTTCTACAACCAGGGGCAGGTCTGCATTGCCGGAACGCGCCTGCTGCTGGAAGAGAGCATCGCCGACGCATTCCTGGAAAAGCTCAAACAGCAGGCCCGCAACTGGCAGCCAGGCGACCCGCTCGATCCCAACACCACGCTCGGAACGCTGATCGACGCCAGCCATGCAGATACGGTCCACGGCTACATCCGGGCAGGCAGCGAGCACGGCACCCTGCTGCTGGACGGGCGCAACACCCCCTGGTCTGCCGCCATCGGCCCGACCGTCTTTGTCGATCTCCCTGCGAATTCCCCTCTGCATAAAGAGGAGATCTTTGGCCCGGTGCTGGTGGTCACGCGCTTTAAAGATGAAGACCAAGCCCTGGCGCTGGCCAACGACAGCCAGTACGGCCTGGGTGCTGCGGTCTGGACCCGGGATCTCTCCCGCGCCCACCGCCTCAGCCGCCGCCTGAAAGCCGGATCCGTCTTCGTGAACAACTACAACGACGGCGACATGACCGTGCCTTTTGGCGGCTACAAGCAGAGCGGCAACGGGCGGGATAAGTCGCTGCACGCGCTGGAAAAATTCACCGAACTGAAAACCATCTGGATTGCTCTGGAGCTTTGATCATGACCGAACATACCACCAGTTATTACGCAAACAGCGCCAACCCGCATGAGCCCTATCCGACGCTGAACGAATCCATTACCTGCGACGTCTGCGTCGTCGGCGGCGGCTACACCGGCCTCTCCTCCGCCCTGCATCTGGCGGAAATGGGCTTTGACGTTGTCGTGCTGGAGGCGGCGCGGATCGGCTATGGCGCCAGCGGGCGCAACGGCGGCCAGCTGGTTAACTCCTACAGCCGCGACATCGACGTGATAGAGCGAACCTACGGCCCGGACACCGCCAGAATGCTCGGCGACATGATGTTCGAAGGCGGGAACATCATTCGCGAACGCATCAAACGCTACCAGATCCAGTGCGACTACCGTCCCGGCGGCCTGTTCGTGGCGCTCAACAACAAGCAGCTGGATACGCTGGAAGAGCAAAAGGAGAACTGGGAGCGCTACGGCAACTACCAATTGGAGCTGCTGGATGCCCGCGCAATCCGTCGCGAAGTGGACAGCGATCGCTACGCGGGTGCCCTGCTGGATCACAGCGGCGGCCATATTCATCCCCTGAACCTGGCCCTCGGTGAAGCCGACGCTATCCGTCTGAACGGCGGAAGAGTGTTTGAACAATCCCCGGTGACCCGCATTCAGCACACCAGCCCGGCGGTGGTGAGTACCGCCCAGGGCCAGGTGACGGCACGCTATGTGATCGTCGCCGGCAACGCCTATCTGGGCGATAAGCTGGAGCCTGAGCTGGCGAAGCGCAGCATGCCCTGCGGGACCCAGGTGGTCACCACCGCGCCGCTCTCTGAGGATCTTGCCCGCTCGCTGATCCCGAAAAACTACTGCGTCGAAGACTGTAATTATCTGCTGGATTACTACCGTCTGACCGCCGACAACCGCCTGCTCTACGGTGGCGGGGTGGTCTATGGCGCCCGCGATCCTGCCGACGTGGAGCGGCTGGTGATGCCCAAGCTGCTGAAAACCTTCCCGCAGCTGCAGGGGGTGAAAATTGACTATCGCTGGACCGGCAACTTCCTGCTGACGCTGTCGCGGATGCCGCAGTTTGGCCGCCTCGATAACAACATCTATTACATGCAGGGCTACAGCGGTCACGGCGTGACCTGTACCCATCTGGCGGGGCGGCTGATTGCCGAGCTGCTGAGCGGGGATGCGCAGCGCTTTGACGCCTTCGCGAATCTGCCGCACTACCCCTTCCCGGGTGGCCGGAGCCTGCGTATTCCTTTCACCGCGATGGGGGCGGCTTACTACAGCCTGCGCGATCGTCTCGGTATGTAATCACACCATTCCAGTAAACCATTTTCAGCAAGGGGACAGAGCATGAGTAACAATGAATTCCATCAGCGTCGTCTTTCCGCCACCCCACGTGGCGTGGGCGTGATGTGTAACTTCTTCGCCCGTTCAGCGGAAAACGCCACGCTGACCGACGTGGAGGGGAATGACTATATCGACTTCGCCGCCGGGATCGCGGTGCTGAACACCGGCCATCGCCACCCGGAAATGGTGGCGGCGGTTGAAGAACAACTGCACCACTTCACCCACACGGCCTACCAGATCGTCCCTTACGAGAGCTACGTGACGCTGGCGGAGAAGCTGAACGAACTGGCCCCGGTACGCGGCCCGGCCAAAACGGCGTTCTTTACGACCGGCGCCGAAGCGGTTGAAAACGCGGTCAAAATCGCCCGCGCCCACACCGGTCGTCCCGGGGTTATCGCCTTCAGCGGCGGGTTCCATGGCCGTACCTACATGACCATGGCCCTGACCGGCAAAGTCGCCCCGTACAAAATCGGATTTGGTCCTTTCCCGGGCTCGGTCTATCACGTGCCTTACCCGTCAGCGCTGCATGGCATCACCACGCAGGATGCCGTCGCGGCCATCGAGCGTCTGTTTAAAGCGGATATCGAGGCGACGCAGGTAGCGGCTATTATTTTCGAACCGGTGCAGGGCGAAGGCGGGTTCAACGTCGCGCCACCTGAGCTGGTGGCGGCCATCCGCCGCATCTGCGATGAGCACGGTATCGTAATGATTGCCGATGAGGTGCAAAGCGGCTTTGCCCGCACCGGCAAGCTGTTCGCGATGGATCATTACGCTGACAAACCCGACCTGATGACCATGGCGAAAAGTCTGGCGGGCGGGATGCCGCTCTCCGGCGTGGTGGGTAACGCGCAGATCATGGATGCGCCAGCCCCGGGCGGACTGGGGGGAACCTACGCCGGTAATCCGCTGGCCGTGGCCGCCGCGCACGCGGTGCTGAAGATCATCGACAGTGAGGGGTTGTGCGCCCGTGCCCAGCAGCTGGGTGAACGCCTCGCCGCTACGCTCGAGGAGAGCAAAGCCTGGTGCCCTGGACTTGTGGCGGTACGCGGAGTGGGCTCGATGATCGCCGCGGAGTTCAACGATCCCGACAGCGGCCAGCCCTCTGCCGCACTGGCGCAAGCCATCCAGAAGAAAGCGCTGGAGCAGGGTCTGCTGCTGCTGACCTGCGGTCAATATGGCAACGTGATCCGCTTCCTCTATCCGCTGACCATCCCGGAGGCGCAGTTCAACCAGGCGCTGACGATTTTACAGCAGGTCACGCGCGGTTAAGCCATTGTGTGCCGACGTCATACGGACGTCGGCATTACCGCCAGCCTCCTTCCCTACGCTCAGTGCGTCCGGTACGGCTCTCTTACATAGTCCCGCAAGATATACACCATGTCGTGCAGCAGCCCGGTCAGGTCCTGCGCCACCTTATCCGGCAGCGTATTGCCCAGTAACGCCAGGTTCAGCGACTGGAGATACTCCACCATCAGGTAGGTTTCCTGCCAACAGAGCGGCATAGCGGAATCCACCACGTCATCGACGGTGAGCTGGGCGATAAGGTGCGAGGGCAAGTCTTCATCGCACAGGTGCGCCAGCCGGGTGAGCACGTGCGACAGCTGTCCGCATAACGCCAGACGCGGGGCAGTCTCTTTTGTTTCCAGCAGGACGGTCACCAGGGCGGCGCAACGATCCGTGACCTCAAACAGGTCAGCAGAGACGGGCAGCGGTGCGGTGAGCAGATGGTGGATAATGCTTTCGTCAGATTCAGGGTAAGACAGGGTTGGGATCGTAGCCATATGGCATCCTCCTTGTACGAAAAATGAGATCACTACCAGAGTTCCTACGCTCAGGGGGTGACGCTGACGGAGGTAGGAATGCCGACGTACAAGGGGATCGGCCAGCCTTTCGACTGCTCCGCCCGCGCCACCGTAATCATATCGGCATACGCGCTGGCAGCACACCGGATCGTAAATCCGGGTCACCTTATACTAAAGCGGGTTCCTACGCCCGGTTGCAGCTTCTACCGCAACGAGGAGGCTCTATGCCTTGTTTTGTCCCACAGAAAGAAAAAAGCGCCACCGCAAGTCATTCTTGCGAGGCGCTTTCCAGAATCCCACGATAAGAGGGGAAAATTATCTTGCCAGCGACACCAGCATCTTCAGACTCGCGGAGTAATAATCCTCCTGCGCCGTGATCTGCGGCTCGCCCGCCGGGAGTTGGCCCATCGCCAGGTCACGCACCGCCAGTAACCCGCCCGCCATCATATAGGGTGCCGGATCGCCTGTGGTGACGTTCACCCACGCAGGTGTCTGGGTCCGGGAGAATCGTCCCCAGTACGCGGTATACGGCGCCATCAGCGGGCTGGTTGGCTGATACCACTTCACGTACAGCGGCACGCGGATCGCGTCGTAGCTGAAGCGCGCAGGCCACTCTTTGGCCGGGGTGACGCGACCGTCGGCGGAGAGTGAAACCCAGTCCGCCGGGAGCTGGGTGTTGCCGAAGCGCATTTTCACCAGCAGCTTCTGCCCGTCGTTAATCAGGTCACGCCACACCGTCAGATGGCTGCGCTTCGCGAAATCTTCCCAGGCCGGGAAGATAAAGTACGACGGGTTCAGATTCACATGGCTGTTGAGGTTAAAGCCTTTCGCTCCAGGCAACATCACGCGATAGCCAGCAAAGCTGATGACGTTGCGGGCCACCAGCTCTTTGGTAATAGCGTCCGACGCATTCAGATAGCTGCTGTCGTTCCACTGGGTGCCCGCCTTTAACAGCGCCCAGGCGATAAAAGTATCGCCGTCGGTGGCGTTGTTTTTATCCATAACCGGATCGGCGGCCACCGGGTTAAAGCGCCAGTAGAACAGCCCCGTCTGCGGATTTTGCAGGTTCTTTTTGGTCCAGGTCCAGATTTTGTCAAAACCGGCGCGATCGTTGTTGCGCACCGCCATCATCATGGCGAAGCCCTGCCCCTCGGTGTGGCTCACGCTGTTGTTGCCGGTATCAATGATGCGACCGTCCGGCATCAAAAACCGCGCCTTGTAACTGTCCCATGCGCTTGTGGCAAAGACCTGCTGGCTGACTATCAGCCCCAGCGCCAGAACCACGATTTTAGCTCGCTGCCACATGGCCAATCCTTATTGATTATTTTGGTATCTGAAATGGATAACCGTAGCCGAGGGGGATGCCTCCCGCCACAGCGATACGTGTGATTTTCCGCCCTGCTCGCGCAGCCAGCGGGCGTAGAGCCCTTCCAGCACCGCGCTGAAGGCGTGGTTCCAGGCCATCTGCTTTGCCTCTTCCGGCGGCACCGGGAGCGCAGTGTGGCAGATGCGCAGCGCCGTGTCGCTGGCGTCGATATCAATATAGCCCCAGTTAAAGGCCGCGAGCCGGGCGTTGATCTGCCCTTCGAGCTCGCCCACCGTGTGCGCCAGCCCCAGCGGGAAGCGCTCGCCCAGCGAGTCGCCCATCTGCACGAGGAACGAGCGGCTCTGCGCCTCGCCGACGTTGGCCACCATACTCTCAATCATCACGTGGATCAGCGCAAACCAGCCCGACTGCGACTGTTGATGCTGGTAATACTGCAAAAGCTGTTGATCATTCATCACTTGTTCCCCAGAAGGTAGCGGAAGTAGATATTGGCGCTACTTTCGTTGTAATCACCGAAGGTGTCATACCCGATCTGCCCGCCGATGATCATATCTTTGTTCAGCTTGTAGTCCGTTGACGCGCGCAGGTTGTAGCCCAGACCGTTCTCGCTTTTGCCACTGTAAAACGCCTCTTTGGCAAAACCGCGTGAGACGTAATCTTCCAGCTGGCGCTGCATCGCGGAATCCGTCGGGAAGTACGGGCTCTCGTCCTGAGAGTAGGACTGATAACCAATCGACGCCCCTAACCCCAGCTTCCAGTTGTCGTATTTCTGGGTGTAATCCACCGGGAAGGAGACGCTGATGTAGTCCTGCGGGCTGAAGTAGCCCCCCTGCCCGTAGCTGAAGTAGCTCAGGTTTTTGTCGAAGTTCATGTAGTTCATGTTGATGCCAGCTTTCAGCTCGCGATCGGCGGCGTAGTAAGGGCGGAAATAGACCCCCGCTGAGCCGTTGACGCTGGTGTTGCTCGGCACGTTCTCCCCGACGTAGTCATACACGCCAACTCCGGCGTAGAAGCCCGCATCGGTATTGTCATAGCTCAACTGCGCGCTGCCGCCGTTTTTGGTGACCTGACCCCACTTCTTGCCGCTGTATTTGTCCTCAACGCCAACATAGGAGAGCAGGCTGTCCACCACCGCACGACGCTCGCCAGTAAGCACCAGCTTGAGGTAGTCCGTCAGCTGCGGCGACCACTGGATCCCACCGACAACGGTATTCAGATCCTGGCCCAGCGGCGTGGATCCGACATCAATTTTGTACTGATCTCCGGTGAGGGCCATCGCCACTTCCACACCCTGGGCGCTTTGCGACCCCTGGGACGGCACCTTGATCTTGTCGATATTCGGCAGCTCAGGCGGCGTGGTGGTGGAGGCGTTGTACAGCTCCTCGGCAACCCCACCCTGGATCAGCGCCCCGGTACCAAACCGGCGGCTGGATTCGTCGGACGAGGTGCCCGCATCGAGGCTGATCGGCGTGACGTTCACGTCCAGGCGGGAATCGCCGAATGGCACGGTGGACCACTGCAGCGGCGCCTTGATTTCGGTCAGCTTGCTGAGCCCCTCTTCACCGTCACGCGCGCGCAGGGCGGTTGAACCCCGGGCCCAGGTGGCGGTTTTATCCACCAGCATCTCCATCATGTTATCCACCTGGCGCAGCGTCCCGGCCTGAGCGGTTTCTACCGGCAGGTCGGTGCGCACGGTGCCCGGCGGCGCGGTCTGTGGATTACGCGCCAGCTGGGCCACCTGCCACGGCATCGCCTGGCCGTAGAGCGACGGGGAATCCGCCACCGCGCCGGTACTGGAGGTGCCGACAAACGGGTTGTCGGCTAAGGCCAGACCGCCCAGCATCGGGGCGGTTTCACCGCTGTTATCCTGCAGGCCGAGCAGCTTGCCGCGCGCGGTGCGCAGATAGCTCATCGCCTGCTGATGGTTGCCTTCGGCCTCGGAGACCCGGGCCAGCAGCAGCAGGCGTTCCGGCGTGCCGTCGTTGGTCAGCCCGGTGCTGAGCTGCTTCGCCTTATCGACGTTTTTGCTGGCAAGGGCCACGTCGATTGCCCCGGCGCGCGCATCCTGCTGCGGCGTATCGCGGGTCATCAGGTAGTCATAGACCACCCCCGCCTCTTTGTTCATCTTCCCGGACTGATAGACGCGCGCCATGGCAAACATCAGATCCGTGTTCTGCGGATCGTTCTGCATGGCGCGGATCAGCTTGTCGTAGGCCGCGGCGTAGTTGCCCTGGGTGCGCAGACGATCGGCCTCGTTGATCACGTAGCCGTTACGAATGCTCGCCAGCTGGGTTGGGGTACTGCGCGACTGCAGCTCCGGGTTGGCAAGCCAGGCCTGGGCTTCGCCGCCCAGTCCCGCCTGGTTGAGCACCGCCACCTGATCGGCATAATCCCCGGCGTTACCCTGCACGCCACGGCGCATGTTGTCGTGGACCACGCTCACCGCGGTGGTGACATCCCCGCTCTGGGCCAGCATCCGCGCCAGCTTGCCGGCATCCGCCGGGCTCTGCGGTGGACGCGCCGCCAGCGCTTTCAGGGTGTTGGCCGCCGCAGTGCGATCTCCCGACGCCAGATAGCGCTCGGCGACGTTCATCTGCAGGTTGTAGTTCACCCGCTGGGATAGCTCGCGCATATCGCTGTTCTGGCTGGAGGCCGGAATGCGCGACAGCAGCGTCTGCGACTGCTGCCAGGCGTTGTTTTCGCTGGCGAACAGCGCGGCGGCATAGAGTTCGCTGTTGCTGGCGTTCGGACGGAACGCCGGAGCCATGGCGTTGGCCGCCTCCGCGCTGCGTCCCTGCTTCTGCAGGAGACGGGCTAAATCCAGGCGCAGCCAGGGATCGGACGGATAGCGGGCCGTTCCCTGCTGCAACAGGGCGATGGCGCGCATCTGATCGCCGCTGGCCGCCGCCTGCTGAGCCTGACGACGCAGCGGATCGGTCGGATTGCCGCCGGAGACGCGCGGCTGGAGCCTCGCCTGCAGGCTGGCCGGCAGGGTCTGCAACATCGCCTGGGCTTCGGCGGTTTTATTCTGCTCGCGCAGGACGTAGTAGAGGTTTTCCCGGGCAGAGCCGTTGTTTGGCTGCTCGTTCAGCAGGCCGCGCAGGGTCTGTTCCGCCGAGGTGTAATCTTTGTTATGCCGCTGGACATCGGCGCGGAACAGCTTCGCCGCCGCCCCCTGCTCGCCGCTGCGCTGGGCCAGCGGTGCGCTCAGGGCCAGCGCCTGGCTGACGTTGCCCTGCTTGTAAGCCGCCTGCGCCTGCGCCAGCAGGCCGTAGAACTCGGCATCCTGCGCCTGCTGCTTGCGCTCCTCAGAGGCCGCGCCGCCGAGGCTTGCCGCACGGTTCAGGTACTGCGCCCCTGCGGCGTAGTCGCCCTTGCGCAGGGCAACGTAGCCCATCCCGGCCAGCGCGTCGGCATCTTCCGGGTTCGCTTTCAGCACCTGCTCAAACTGGCTGCGGGCGGTGTCGGTATTGCCGCTGTTCAGCGCCACATAGCCTTCGCCTTTTGCCGCTCCGCCGATGCTTTTACGGAAATAGTCCTGCACCGCGGTATCGGTGGGATGGCGTTGCAGATAGGTCTGGTAGTACGCTTCGTCGCCCGCCTGCGGCCCCAGCCACAGCAGGGCCTGACGCAAGGATTTATCCGCGTCCTGGCTGCCGCTCGCCAGATCCTGCAGGATGTTCATCCCTTCACGGCGGGTGTTCTCCTGATAGGTCAGCACTTTGCCCAGCGCAATTTTGACGTTGTTATCCTGCGGATACTGCACGCGCAGCTGACGCAGCTCGCTCACCGCCTGCGGATAGAGGGATTTGTCCCCGGCCATGGTCAGATAGTATTCCGGGGCCAGGCTCGGCGGCGGCTGGTTGCCGGTAAACAGGCTCTGCCAGGTTGCGAGCGCGGCAGGAATGTTGCCGCTGCGCGCCTGCTGACGGGCCAGCTCCAGCTGCCCGCGCGGCACCTGCTGCATCTGCTTTGCGTTATCCAGCGCCTGCAGATTTGCATCCTGCGGCGAGACCGCCGTTAAGCGCTCGCGCCACTGGGCCGCCCCCTTCACGTCACCGGCCTGCTGTGACCATAAGGCCATCAGGTACAGCGCCTGGGTGTTATTAGGGTCCACCATCAGCACTTTTTTCAGCGATTCCATCGCCAGGTTATCGTGAGACTTTTCGTGCCAGTAGTTCGCCTGGTCGAACAGGGCTTTCAGCGCCGGGTTATTGGCCGACTGCGCGGCATCCGCCGCCTGGGCACCCTGAATTCCCCCGAGCGCCAGCCCGCTGAACAGGCACAGCACAGGCAGATGTCTGGCGGTTTTGTTTTTATTTTCCATAGTGTTACCACCCTTACTCACGATCTGAATCCTGTGGGTTAAGACGTTTATGCGCGCGTTTTTTCAGTAACGAGTAGAGGCTCAGGCCAATAATCGTCGCAAACAGTAGGCCAAAGATTGCCAGCATGGCGGAGTGCTGCGTGGCATACCACACTACCATCATGTACCAGGGCATCTGGCCGCTCGGGAACTGCGGGCCGACGCGGAAGCTGCGCACGCCGTTTTCATCGGTGATGATCGCCGTGTCGCCCCTGATCCCGGCGTTAATGCGGGCGGAGTTCAGGTCGTTATGCAGACGTGAAAGCTGCTCGTCGTTGCTGCCAATCGCCATCACCACCAGCCGTTGCGGGTTCCACTGGGAGCGGAAGCTGACAAAGCCGCGCCAGGACTCGTTCGACGAGAAGTAGCGGTCGGCATCGACGGCGGTCGTGTTCCAGTTTCCTTCCAGCAGGTTCTGCACTCTGTCCAGCATCTTCGGCTCGCGCACGCCAAAGGTGTGCTCGTTGCTGATAAAGGGTGACTGGGCCAGCAGGGCGCGGTTGAAGGCGGTCTGATTCAGCGAAGAAACCGCCAGCACGTCGCTTTCACCGAGGCGCAGCAGGTTCGCTCCGCCAGACGGCAGACCGAACATCACGCGGTTGTTGTTCAGCGCGGTACCGGTGGCGTTACCGGAGCGGGCGGAGAGATCCAGCAGGGTGCTAATCTCGCTTTCGCTCGGGTTTTCCGGCAGAAGTAATACCGTCTGCGAGAAGTCCGCCAGGCGGGTAAACGGGAACGAAGCCCCCACGAAGTAAGAGAGATTCGGCAGCAGCGTGAAGTGGCGCGAATTGCTCAGATCGATGCTTGACTCTTCGTCGATACGGCTCTTGATGTTGTTATTGAGCAGTACGCTGCACGGCGCGTTCTCCTGGGTCTGGATGTTGAAATAGAGCTGCAGCTGGTTGTCGCCGTAAATCAGATACGGCTCCAGCGGCATAACAAAATTCTCCTGACGCGCATCGCCGCCGAGCTTGTGCCACAGCCCTTCCAGCAGCCCCTGTTTGTTGACCGGCAGGTTACGCAGGAAGGTGCCGTTGAAGGTCATCGACAGGTACGAGCGCTGCTCGTCGATCCAGCTTTCGGACGGGAAACGGTAGGCAATTTTCAGCGGAATGGTGTCGCCATCCCACATAAACAGATCCGGCGCGGCGCGGAACGCCAGGGTCAGCGGCTCGTGCCAGATGCCGGTCACCGTCAGGCTCTGATCTTTACGCATCAGCTCGCTCAGCAGCACCGGGCGGTCGGTGGCGATCCAGCGCGGCGCATCGTAAGGTTTGCTGACCGGGATGTTCTGGGCTTCCACCGGCAGGCTGGTGGTCTGGCCGTTGAACTGGCCGCGGGTCAGACGCCATGCCGCACTCCTGAGCTGTTGCTCGTTATTGCCTACTACCAGCAGCAGCTTGTAGATCGGATTGGCCGGGTTATCCACCACCTGCAGCATCGCTCCGTTCGAGGCGGGCAGGGTTAAGCCGCCAATCGACTCGCCCGGCTTGCCGAGCAGGATGCCGTTTTTCTCCGGCAGCTGGTCATGCAGGGCATCAAACGAAATCCCGCGATAGTCCGCTTCGATCCCCAGCCACGAGGCGATCAGCGCCGCCGCCCCCACCTGCTCCGGCAGGGTTTTGGCCGGGAAAGCGAAGGTCAGCGTGGTCGGCGTCATCTGCATTTCGTCGAGGAACGGACGCGGGAAATGGCTCAGATCCGCGCCAATGTTCAGCTGCTGCGCCTCCAGATCGAGCCGCGTGTTCGGCATGATGGTGACCTGGTAGCTGTCGGACAGATCCCGCTGGCACAGCAGCGCGTCGCCGTCGTTGATTTTGAAGCTGATGTTGTTGCGTGACACCACCATCGCCGCCGGAATGTCCAGCTGATAGTTGGACACGTTGCTGTCGGCTGAGCCCAGCGGCACCGTCCCCAGCGGCTGGCCGTTGAGCATCAGCTGCAGCGTGGTGTTGCGCGCCGCCATCGCCGGAGAGACCTTCAGGTTCAGCTCCAGCTGGGCGTTGGTGATCACCTGGTCCGCCGAGAGGGTAAAGTCGATCCCGCCCTGAAGCTGCCCACCGCTCAGCACCACGCCATTCGGCTGCCCCATCTGGGCGACGGTGATGCTGCTGGTAGTGCCGGGGGTGATCCCCATCGGCACCGGAGAAGCAGGCGCGGCATCGGGTGCCGGGGTCACAGGCACCGCATCCGGCATCGGGCTGGCAGGCTCTGCTGCCGCCTCAGCCGCAGACGGAGTCTGGAACGCGGGCAGCGTATCGGGAGCAGGCAGTGAAGCCGGCGCCGTGTCCGCAGCGGGCTGCGCCGCCTCCGTCACCGGGGGCGGGAGATCTGTCGGCAGCAGCGATTCCACGGTGGTCGGCTCTTCCGCCGTCACCGGCTGCGCCAGTACGCCAAACACAAAAAGCAACTGCAGGGCTTTGCGGGTCATCCCTTTCATACAGCGGTATCCTCGGTGGCGTTATTCCTGCGCCCTGCATCCTCATGGCGTTGACGACGCTTGTTACGACGGTCTTTCCAGGTCAGCCAGAACAGATCAAATACGCTGCGAATAATGATAAACAACGAGCGGAACGGGTTGTCCTGGCGTTTAGGCGGGTTGATCCACGCATCGGCGCGGGCCAGCACCACGCGCACCAGTTCGCGGCGGCGGTCCAGCGGGATCTCGTCAAACATCAGGCGAATGTACTGCTCATCGTGGGCAATCACATTCACCGGGATGCTGATCGCCCCCGACTGCAGCTGCAGCTCAATCTCTTCGATCTCGTCGGTAAGGTGGCGGTCATCCACCACCGCAATACGGCAGCCGCCCATGGATAAATCCAGGGTATGGCTGCGCGAGGAGATACCGCTGGCGTAGTGGATCACCACCGGCACGCTGGCATCAATACGGATGGTTTTACGCGTCTGGCGGGTTTCCCGCGCTACGGCGATGGCGGCCAGCAGGAAGATCAGGCTGTAGACGCCCCAGCCGACGTTAAGGGCGATAACCATCGGGTCGACGCTGAAGTAGTCATGGGCGACGGCGCGCACGATACCGGCGATCACCCCCGCCGCCAGCAGCACCGCGATAATCAGGTGCGGACGGACAATGCTGAAGTCGAAGTAGCCCACATCCAGCAGCGCGCCTTTATCGGTCACGTTGAACTTGCCGCGTTTCGGGAAGATCAGGGTGATTACCGTCGGCAGCACCAGGTGGAAGGCCAGCACCAGATCGTAAATCTCACCCCAGAAGCTGTAGCGGAAGCGCCCGTTGACCCGCGAGTTCACATAGATACAGAGGAACAGGTGCGGCAGCATATAGGCGAAAATCAGGCTCGCCGAGGAGTGGATAATGTTCAGGTTAAACAGCAGATAAGCCAGCGGCGCGGTAAGAAACGCCACGCGCGGCAGGGCAAACTGGAAAGACAGCATGGCGTTGAGATAGCACAGACGCTGCTGCCACTTCAGGCCCCGGCCCAGCAGCGGGTTATCGACGCGCAAAATCTGGGTCATGCCGCGCGCCCAGCGGGTACGCTGGATCACGTGCACCACCAGACGTTCCGTCGCCAGCCCTGCCGCCAGCGGAATATCCAGATAGGCCGACTTCCAGCCCAGGCGCTGCATCTTCAGCGCGGTGTGGGCATCTTCGGTGACGGTTTCTACCGCAAAGCCGCCAATCTCTTCCAGGGCGCTGCGGCGGATCACCGCGCAGGAGCCGCAGAAGAAGGTGGCGTTCCAGTTGTCGTTTCCGCGCTGGATCTGCCCGTAGAACAGCTGGCCTTCGTTAGGAATATCGCGGCCCGCAGAGAGGTTACGCTCGAACGGATCCGGCGAGTAGAAGTAGTGCGGCGTCTGCATCAGCGCCAGCTTCGGATCCTGCAGGAAGGCACCCACCGTCGCCTGCAGGAAGATACGCGTCGCCACGTGGTCGCAGTCAAAGACGCAGATCAGCTCGCCTTTGGTGAGCTTCATGGCGTGGTTGAGGTTGCCCGCTTTGGCGTGGGAGTTATCGTTACGCGTGATGTACCCTACCCCGACGTTGGCGGCAAACACCGCAAACTCGCTGCGCTTGCCGTCATCCAGCAGGTAGATCTTCAGTTTATCCGCCGGATAATCCAGGCACTGCGCCGCCAGCACGGTATCGCGCACCACGTCCAGGCTCTCGTTATACGACGGGATATAGATATCCACCGTCGGCCACTGGGCCATATCATCGGGCAGCGGGACAATCTTGCGCTGTAACGGAAAGAGGTTTTGCAGATAACTTAAAATAATGGTTATCCAGATATAGAGTTCGGCGAGAAATAACCCGATCCCCAGTATGGCCTCTATTTCGGAATTAAAATGCAGCGTCTGCGTGGCCCGAAACCAGATATATCGTGTGGACATTAACACCGCCACAATCATCATGATTACCGACACGCGGTGGTGTTTGCTAAAACCAAGCAGCATTAGCGCCCCGATGCTGATTAAGCCGAAGATATACTGCTTCTGGCTGTCCATCGGGGTAATAATAATAAGCACTGCAATAGGTGCTAAGACCAATAGCAGTAAATAAAACAGCGCCTTTTTCATAGGACGTCCTGGAAATTGTCGTCAGAAACTGGAGGTTCTCAGACTGGCGTGCACGGCGCCGTCACCGACCTGAATACCCAAAATAGCCGCGATACGCTTACTCACCAGCTCGATATCGAACGCCGCCGCCGAGGTGGCGCTGAAATCCAGTATCGACTGCTGTGAGGCATTGGCCTCAGGCACACTTTCATCCCGGTTGATCACACCAAGCAGGCGATCGCCGAGGCGTTGCTGTAAGAAGGCGGTGACGTCACGGCTGATATGGCGCCGGTTATCACTCTGGTTCACCAGGAAATAGTATCCGGCCTTGTTATCTGGCGGTGCGCCGCCGGTCAGCCGGTGGTTTTCAATGTGGGGCAGCAGCGACAGCGATGCGGTGTCGGCCAGCAGGGTCACGAGGTGCAAATCGGCCAGCGGGGAGATCGCCTTCAGCGCCGGGTTCGGCCCTGGCGGGAAGTCGGCCAGAATAACCAGCCCCGGGTAGCTCAGCAGAGAACTTAACCCGCGCGCGAGGAAATTGCTGTCGCTGGTGAGGTTGTGTTCAAAGATCAGGCGCTGCTCTTCCGTCACTTCGCCATAGGGCAGGACGAACATATTGTTGCCCGCCGTCAGCACCGACTGGCTCCAGTCTGCCGACTCATTGGCACGGGCAACGTAGCCGCGACCGTCGGACAACGGTACGCCAAAATGCAGACGCAGCGCGTTCTGTACATCGAAGTCAATGGCCAGAACTTTATTGCCGGAACGAGCCAGAGCATAAGCGAGGTTGGCCGTGACCGTGGTTTTCCCTACTCCGCCTTTTGGCGAGCAAATACACACTAACGGCATGAAGCGATTTTCTCCAGGAGCGGTTGTAACGGAAGATCTTTCACCGGATGGCTGGCGCGTTCGGACGTTTTGGTCGCGAACAACTGCTCAAAGCGCACCGGCTCCGCCGGTTTTGGCGCAGGGATGGCCTCAGCAATGGGCACCACGGGCGCAGGCGTTGCCCGCAGCTCAGCCTGCGGCACCAGGGTTGGCACCTCTTTCACCGGCGGTTGGCTTGCTGGCTCAGGCTTAAGCTGGTCAAAGAACGAAGGTGCAGCCGCGTTAAGCGGCGATTGCTCCCCTTTTTCTGCGCTAACGGCATTCATGCTTTGCATGATCGACGGCGCAGAACCCGCGGGCCCGGCCACAGGAGCTTTCGTCAGGCTGGCAAGGGCAACATCCAGTTCACCGGGTTTCACTGCCTGTGGAACAGGAACGGCGACGCTGCCGGCCTTCGCCAGCGCCGAATCATTATCCACACCTGCCAGCTGGTTGATGATCGCCCAGCCGCTGGCGGAAGCCTGCTTGTTTTGCGCAGACAAGTCCTTGAAATTGATGTCACCGGTGCGCGTTTTATCCTTGAAACGCTGCAAATCATCATAATTTTTCATGGCATTACTCGTGATTCACAAGTCAGTATTTTTTGTTTCCTGCATGACTTTGCCAGGGACAACAGTTTTATGGGAATACGAACATGTAAAGGGGATGAGTGATTAACAACCGTCATAAAGTACTTCCCTTTACGCGTGGTCATATTTGTTTAGTAAATGTTCTAATGCATATTACGTAGAGCTAATACTATGTACAAGCTTATCGACAGATCGCGTAATTTCTCCACTATCCGCCAGCAGAACCCATAACATAAAGATAAAATCTTGCTCTTCGTTATCCCTACAACAGATTAATCCAGCGAAAATATAACATGTGACGTTTAATATCGACAGGTAACTATAAACATGAGTTATGAAAAACAGGATATATCGGTGAGCGCTCCGGGTTAACCGGTGTTTGCGGGCAGGTTAAAAAGAGGGGCAATAAATTAATCCCGGCACAGGGCCCGGGATTGAAGAGGTTACTGAGCAGTCTGTCCGTATTTCGGCGAACGCGGGCCATATAACAAACCCCGCGGCCCTGGGCTAAACAGACGTGCGCTGGCGATGCGGGCAACGTCATAGGCTTTGTCCGTAGCCGAATGCGCAATCTGGGTAATCGCCGCGTTGATCACCATTCCCAGCAGGCCACCGTTGTTATTGGTCTGGCCTTCATTACTGGAAGCCGAGGCAGCGCCTGTCCACAGCTCTTTTCCGGTGCGCAAATCCACCAGACGCGCCGAGGCAATAACCCGCGTATCGCTGCTGATCACCTGGTAAGAGGTACCGTAGTCGGTGATGGTGATATACATCACCGCATCCGCGCCGAAGATATCGTGCAGCTTTTTCAGCGGGATCGCGCTGATGTCGTCAGGATGGGTCGCGCCGTTTTGTTTAAACGTCTCTTCCACCACTGCCACCGGGAACACATAGTAACCGGACTCGGCAAGCGGCTGGGTTACGTTGCTCAAAAAGCCGTGGTTCGCGTTGATGTCCGGCGACTTATTTACTGGCGGCAGCACCAGAATGCTGCGCGGTTTACTTTCTTTAAAAGCGGAATAATCGGCCGGGGGCGTCTTATTGGTTGTGCAACCCGTTACGACCAGCGTCAATGCCAGGGTCAGAAGAGCGGAGATTCCTTTCATTTTAGGTTCCGTTATTTTTTCGTGGTGAGGAAATCAATATAAGAAGCCGATTCCGGGTACTGTTTTTTCTCGGCGTTAAATTCGGCCATCGCCAGATCTCTGTTCCCGGTATTGCTGTAGAGCATCCCCAGTTGGGCATGCACGCCAGGCGGCACAGGTTTGCTGCTGGCCTGCGATGCCGTAATCAGTTTCTGCAGTGAGGCGATCTGCTCCTGCGGGCTGGTTTTACTGGTGTAGTAGTCATAAACAGTGTCCTGATAATCACCCCAGGTATAGATCTGCTGCGGTGATTTTGTTGCACACCCGGCCAGCAGCAGCATAGCTGCGCCGGAAAGCAGGCTTTTTATCTTTGCCATCATTAATTCCTTTTAATGTGTATTTGACGGGTCCCAGCTGCCGTTTTCAGTACCGGCAACCAGGTTATTTACCGCTTCGCGGATCGCGAGATCGAGAACTTTGCCGTTCAGCGTGGCGTCGTAGCTGGCCGTGCCGCCAAAGCCGAGCACTTCACGGTTAGACAGCGTGTATTCACCCGCTCCCTGGGATGAATAACCCACTTCGGAGGTGCTGACGTTAACCACGTTGAGAGCCACTTTCGCATACGCCACCTGCGACTTGCCGCGCCCCAGAATGCCAAACAGCGCCCTGTCGCCGGTCTCTTTGCGACCAAACTCCGTCACGTCGCCCGTGATGACGTACGACGCCCCTTTCAGCTGCTGACGCTTTCCGCTGATACCGGACTCGTTTTTGATCTCTTCCATATTTGCGCGATCCAGCACGTTGAAGCGGCCAGTTTGCTGCAAATGGGTGATCAAAATGGTTTTTGACTGATTACCCAGATGGTCGACGCCATCTGAAAAGATGCCATTCATGTAGCTGGAGCGGTTATCAAATTTCCCGACCGATATCGGGCTGCGCTGCCCCTGCCACGAGGTGTTATAAGTGGCAACTTTCGCCACTTCAACGGACCGGGAGGATTCCGTTGCGCAGCCTGTGAGTAATAACGCGCTTAGGCAGAGCGAAGTGGCAATAGATTTATTGACCATGATATTTAAATTTCCTTTTAGAAAAAATGGTGTTAGCACCATTCTCCTTATTGATATTATTCGAAGGTTTTTGGGATTTTTTAAGAGGTAATTAATTATAAATAAAACTTTGTTAAAACAGCATTAGCGATTCCATTATGACAGACAGCGATTCATTTTGTTCGTGTTTATATACTTTTCAGATTTTATCTTGCCTGCGTTTGATTAACGCAATAATCACCCTCCTGTCAGTAATCAAAAACCATCCAAATTACATATACAAATCTTACAAAAATGCACACCATGAATAATAAACATAAGATTTAAAAAAAATAAAAACAATCCTTATATACATTAGCGCGCTATGAAAAAAATTTACCCTATGTTAGGGTAATAATGTTAAGCTAATCGAAATGCCATATTTGATTTCTTTCAATAAACCTTGAGAATTAACCAATGAGCATCTGGCCTTTTTTAGAGGAAGAGTTAATACTTTACAGGGATACCTCTAACGCAATTAACGATTTGTTAGTTACCTATGAAGACGAATGTTTTAGCCTCATGCAACAAATCAAAGGTTCTTCATTTTTGGAAGCTCAAAGGCATTTTGACCGGCTTTATGAGATTAAGAATAAGCTATGTACCATTCAATATCAGTACGGGTTTAAGTTAAACGAAAAACTACAGAATTTGATACTTTATCTTAATTATGATGACATCGATTTTCGGCAGTTTATGTATATAAATATCTGCAATGGATTGTACTGGCCAGGTGTAAGCAAAATGGATACCTGACTTTCCCGGCTTTACAACGGTTATAAATCTTCAGGAGGCTATTTAAGCGCCCGACATTTTAGCTACCGCGCCTGTGTGTTTAATTATATTAGTGTTGTTAAAGAGCCTGTACCTGTATGACCAATTGCTATTCCCGCAGCCTGCGCCTGAACGACAACAGCCAGGCAGAAGCAACCGATACGTCGCTCATGGTCAGTCTGGGGCCAGGGAGACTGATGCTCCGGGCTGACGAGTAAAAAATCCCGACACAGTAGCCGGGATTATTGTTAATAATGGATTGATATTGAAGGACTAATAGATGCTAAAATATCTATAACATCGTCCGTAGTTGAGAACATATAATGAACGACTCCATCATGTATATTACCGTTTTGCTCATTAAACCATTCTAGATACTTAGATTTTTCAACGCGATAAAGTCCTGTAAGCATCATTCCTTTCTGCTCTTCCTGCATTTTCAATAGGTCACCTTCATCAGTCACTCGGAAGGAATAAATCCAATCGAACAGTACTTTAACTTTGCTGCCTTCAGCGTTATCCCCTGAAGACAAAATCAACTCAAGGGAACCTGAGGAATATCGCAAATCCTCTAGTTGACTATTATGAATAGAACCCTCAGCAAGCGGGATTTTAATCAATTTTTCAGACATATATGATTACTCATCATACCTAAATTTGATCCTATTCTTCCCTGATTGGATCTCCAATGTTGGACGCTCTTCGGCGCTACGCTCACGTACTATAACCGTTCACCCATCGGGTAGTTTACCGACCCTACCACTTGGTATGTCTTTAATTTTTGCTGGTGCCGACGGTGAAGCCGATGCAGCCGGTGCCCATCAGGCCGGACTTTTTGGTCTCTTTTTATCTCCAGTGCTGTTAAAGAGTCTGTACTTGCATGACCACCTGGTATTCCCACAGCCCCAGCCTGCGCCTGAACGGCAACTGCCTGGCAGAGGCGGGATTCTGCACCGACACGCCGGTCACGGCCAGCGTTACACAGGGAAGACTGGTGATCGAGCCGGCTAAGGGCTGACGCGTAAAAAGAAGATCCCGGCGCTAAGGCCGGGATCCTGACGACTATCCAATCAGTTCGTCTTTTGTTTGCATTAATATCTTTAAAAAATCGTCAACTGGGAATTTCATTTCTACAGTTTCGGGCAAGATTCGGCTATCTGAAAAAAATTCTATTTCGATAGAATCAACACCCTTATCTTTGTTCAACTGGCAAAGTATCTGTCCTCTATAGGATATTTCCGCAGTAAGTTCCTCGTAACGAGAATCACTAAAAAAGTCTACTTCAAATTCGTCACTCATTTACCCTACCTCCTTGGATCTAAAAAACCAGAAAACGAACCATCACCGTTGTAACGAATACCTTGACCACTTGGTAAACGATATTCAACCCCACCACGAGACAATTCCGTTTTAACTGTGCCCGGATGGCTCAAAACGTCGTTTACAAACTTACTTGCCGATTCATTTTTCTGAGCCACATTGCCTTTTAAAGGTTCAAAAGTTCCACCATCTCTGCCTGCATGCTTTTCCCAAGCCCTTGCAGCGGCAGACATACCTTGCCCATTTATCGGTTTATTTGCTGACGAAATTAGGTTGTCCTTCGCACTAGGGCTGACTTTGCCACCTTTAGCTATCCCACCGCCTGCGCCAAGAGGATCTCCATCCTCATCTATAATCCCCGGTTTCAGCCAGCCCGGACGGATATCAAGAATCGGAAACTTCTTGTCCTTATCATTTAGTGCATTATTCTCAACCGCATTCTTCCCGGCCCCCGCTCCCGCTGCCGCACCTGCCGTGCTGTCCCCTGCCAGACCACCCGCCATCCCCGCCGAAATCGTGGCCAGGGCACTGACCGTCTGCTTCTGCTCCTCGCTCAGCTTCGACAGGTCTTTCACGTCCGGATACAGCACACCCGCGATGGCCTTCGCGGCAAGCTCACCCGCTGCCGCGCCCGCAGCGCCTGCTGCGGCGCTGTTCCCCTGCAGGGCGGCAACTGCCCCGCCCAGAATGGCGTGGGCAATGGCTTTGCCCGCGACGTCATCCTCCCTGAGACCCGACCTGTGGCCGATGGCATACGCCAGCTCCGGGGCCGCTGCACCTGCCAGCGCCCCGGCCATATTCCCGCCCGCAAGACCCTGCAGCGCGGCCGTGGCCGCCTGGATACCCCGCTGGATAGTGCTGCCGGTGCCGTACTTCTCCATGGCCATTTTGTATTCGGACGTCTCACGCAGCGCCTTCTGATACTCCGCTTTTTGCTCTTTGCTGGCATCCGGCCCCGGCTCGTATTTGCCCTCTTTCGCCAGTTTGTCCCGGGCCGCATTCAGGCCGGTGATTTCCCCCTGGGTCCGGGCGATATCGGCCGCCTGCGCACCAATTTCAAGGATCAGCTGCGCTGCCTGCAGCCGCTTCTGCTCTTTCTCCTTGTCGAAAATCGGGCTGATGCTGCCGTTCGCATGCTCCGTGTCGCGGCTCAGGTCGGCCACGTCCTGCTGCTGGTTCGCCTGGTCGCGGACGGTGATAGTCCCCTCGCTGACCGCCGCCCGGGTGGTGCCTTCCGCATGGCCGCTGCTGCCCAGCCCGGCAATCAGGCCGTTCGCCATGTTCCCGGCAAACTGCTGCCCGATATTGCCCCCGGAGCTGATCCCCGCGCCCTGGTGTCCGGTCCTGAAGTCCGCCCGGTTGTGGATATCGCTGAAGCCCAGCGTGCCGGTGTCGAGGCGGTTTTTCTCCGCATCCGCCGTCGAGGCAATCACCCCGCCGTCAAGCTGGGTGTGGTTCCCCACCGTCACGTCAAAGCCGCCCTTCCCGGCGAAGATCCCGCTCTGCTCCTGCACCGAGTCGTAGTCGCTGGCGATTTTGTCCCGGCTGGCGCTGATGCTCCCCGAGAATCCGCCCGCCCCGAAGGTGTACCCCACCCCGCCGCTGACGCTGCCCTGCTTACTGTTGTAGTGGTCGCTGTCCTGCGTACTGGCAATGGTCAGGTCGCGCCCGATATCCGCCTTCACGGCTTCGCCGTTCACCTGCGCGCCGGCAAGCGTGGTATCGCGCCCGCTCTTAATCGTGAGCTGACGGCCCGCGTCCACCGTGGTCTCGTTCTGCCGGACCCCGTTGCCCTTCTCGTGCCCTTTGCTGCTGCTGGCGTTCGCCGAGATGCTGATGCCCGTCCCGCCGGAGCCCGCTCCCAGCCCGACGCCCAGGCTGCCGCCGCTGCTGCTGTTTTTACCCGTCGTCTGCTGCGTGTCCTGCGAGGCAAGCAGGTTCACGTCCCGCGCCGCATCAAGGGTCACGTCCTTACCGGCCTTAACCCTGCTGCCCGCCACGGTGATGTCGCTCCCGGTGGCCTTAATCGTGACGTTGCTGCCCGCGTTCAGGCTGCTGCCCGCCGATGTTTCGCTCCGCATGTGCGAGGAGGATTTTGACGACTGTGAGCCCAGCGAGGCGTTGATGCCCACTGTGTTGGTGTTGCCGCTGTCAGAGGCCCCCTTCGCCTGGTCCATCGCCACTGCCTGGTCGGACTGCACCAGGGACAACGCCGCCTTCGTCGCCTTCAGGGCCGCCAGCCGGTCGTCGCTCTCGTTTGCCGCATCCCGCGCCGTGGTGACCGCACTGTTCAGCGCGCTCCCCGCCGTACCGGACAGGGCCACCGTCAGGCCGCTGCTCTTCTGCTCGTACTTTTCATCCCGGGTGCGTCTGTCGTGGCCCGGCTCAATCACCACGCTGTCGCCCTGAACCGCAATATCCTTCCGGGCGATGATATCCGCCCCGGCGATATGCGCCTGCTTCCCTGCCGTGATGCTGACGTCCCCGCCCGTCGAGCCGACGGTGCTGAAGCTCCCGCTCTGGGTGGTGCCCTGCTCGCGCAGGTCGTGGGTGGATTTGCTGGTGCCGACGGTGAAGCCGATGCCGCCCGTTCCCATCAGGCCGGATTTTTTGGTCTCCTTGAAGCGCCAGGAGGTGTCGGTGTTGGTGGCCGCCACGATGTCGACGTTGTTCGCCGCCGACAATGCAACGTCGCCGTCGCCCGCCACCGCCGAGCCTAACACCCGCAAGTTGTTGCCCGCCTGCACCGTCACGTTATCGCCGCTCAGCAGGGAACCTTTCTCCCGCGTCGCGCTGTCTTCCTGAATGGTGTGGGTTTTCTTTTTACTCAGGAACCCGCTGCTGGTTTTGGTTTTCTCCCGGTAGCGATAGTCGCTCTCGGTGGCCGTGGTGAGACTGACATCGCGGCCCGCCGCCACGCCGATATCACCCTGCGCCGTCACCTCTGCCGCCTGCGCGTTCATGTCGCGCCCGGCGACGATCACCGTGTTGCCGCCGCTGGCGATCTCTGTTCCCTGCTGACGCACGGACTCATCGATAGCGGTTTTTTTCTTCGTTTTTCTGCTGGCGCTTTCGGTGCTGGCCTCTGCCAGCAGGTTCACATCGCGACCGGCCCGGATGCCCACATCCCCTTCGGCGGCGATCCCTGCGGCTCGCGCGTTGAGATCGTTGCCAGCGAGCAGAGTCAGATCGCCCCCTGCCGTCAGCGTGCTGCGCTGCTGCGTAACGGAAGCCGTCTCTGTCGTTGCGCTGTTGCGCTCATACCGGCTCTCGCTAATCTCATTCGCGGAGATATTAATATCGTTGCCCGCCGCCATGCCGAGGCCGCCACCCGCCGCCACGCTGGCGCCGGTGATATTGATATCCTGCCCGGCACGCATCGTCAGCCCGTCCGTTGCCGTAATGGAAGAGGTGACGCCCACATCCGTACCGCTTAAGCGCACGCGGCCCGCGTCCACATTCCACGTCTGTGCGCGGGTGATGTTGTTAATGCTGCCCGTCACACTCTCCAGCCCCAGGGTTTTACCGCTGATGGTGGAACTGATGTTGTTGATATCACCAAGCGCGCTCAGGTTCAGCCCGCCGCCTGCGCTGATAAGCCCGGCGTTGAGGTTGTTGATGCTGTTGCTGCTGTCGATGGACAGCCCCTTCTGCGCCAGCAGCGAGCTTCCGCTGTTGGTGACATTGCCGCCCGCCAGCTGCACGTTATTGCCGGAAATGACGCTGCCGCTCTGCACCCTGACGTCTTTAGGCGACAGGTACACCTTCGGGATCATCACGGTTTGGCCGTTAACGGTGGCGGATTCCCACCACAGAATACTGTGGTCGAGAGTGGCTATCTGGTCTGCCGTCAGCGCCACCCCGAACTTCAGCCCCAGCGAGGTTTGCGCTTCGGCGGCCTTATCCATCAGATAGCGCATCTGGTCGAGATCGGAGCCCAGACCGCTGATATAGCGTGTTCCGGTCTGGTTCAGCACGTAGTTACTGACGTACCGCGTATCAAAGGCGGCATCGCCAAGGAAGCGGTAATTTTTCTCCGGATCCAGCCCAAGGCGGTCGAGCATGTACGCGGAACCCAGGAACTGATTGCTGTCGGTATACTGGCTGCCCGTTTCACGCGGGGCGGCGCCTGGATTGACACCCAGCAGCTTCCACAGGTCGCCAAACAGGGAGGGATCGAGCTGCCCCAGCCCGTCGAGTTTCGGATTGACGGTGATGAGGTACGGGCTGTCAGGATCGGTAGAGGTGACAAAATAGCCGTTCTTACCGGAAGGCAGAGGATAATTGCCTTCAAGGCCGCCAGGTACGAGGTTTACGCCATCGGCAATTGCCTGACCCTCAACTGCGTTCTGCCAGTCCGGTGCGGTGATAGCCGTAGTGCTGACATCAGCCAGTGACTGCTGATTCGCGCCACCCGCGATGCTCTGTGTTGATGGGGTATTCAGGTCCGGCGCAACAAGGGTATTGCTGATGGTTCCCGCGTTTGACGTGGTGTTTGTGTTGCTGATGTCATTGTCGAACCTGGCGGTGACAATGCCGCCCGCCTGAATGACTGCGCGGTAAATGTCGCCGAGTTCAGTTTCAGTGGTTTTCCCGTCCAGCGTAAAACGAATTTTATCCGAAACAGGGTCGGGCAGAATGACTGTTCCAATATCAATATTACCTTCGACGTTGGAGGTAATGATGCTGTCAGGGTCTGCATAACCCACCTGTCCCCGGTAGACATATTTCCAGTATTCTGAGGTGGTTGAGTTCTGCCAGGACTGGCTGGAAAGTGTATTGCCCGTCAGGAAAATATCACCGGAGGCGAGGATCGCACTGGCATTATTCTCAAGACGACCGGCGTTAATGGACAGATCGTTGCCAGAGCGAATGCCAGCCACACCACCAGTAGCTGAAACGGCGGTCACCGTCTGGCTGAGGGCAAATTTTTGCTCGCTCTGATCGGCTCGCATACCCCAGGCGGTACTGCCTTTATTCACCGTACAGTGCGTGTTAGCGACCCCGGTACAGATTTCCGCGGGATACCTTGCGATATATTTCCCGTAGCTGCCGTCAGGCAGCTGAGAGAGGTCGATATCGATGGTCGCATTCCCCAACCCGGCAATAGATGAAGGATTTTGGGTGGTTGTGGTCGTGGCGGCCAGCCCATCGCGGGTATTCAGCAGATGCCCGGTTCTGAGCGTGATATCCCCCTTCGTGGTTTCGATATTGCCGGAGATATTGATGATTTCTGTATTCGCCGTCCCGGAGGCATCCTTCTGCATCACCAGGTCTTCGCCCGCCAGCATATCGCCCCGCAGGTTCGCAATACGATCCGCGAACAGCGACAGGTTATTTCCGGCATAGAGCAGCGCGGTATTGATCACCGACCCGGCGGCGGTGAGCGCCATATTTCCGGCGGTGCCGGTAAAGCCATCAAGCGTGATATCGCCCTGGCTGGAGAGGCTGACATCGCCGCCTGCCTGCAGCGAGCCGCTGCTGTTCATGGCAATCTCACTGCCGGAGAGCGAAGTCGTGCCGCCTCCTGCGGTAATCAGGCCATTATTGGTCACCTTGCCCGCGGCGTTCAGCGTGATGCCGTTGCCCTGCAGGGTGCTCTGGTTGCTGATGTCGCCCCGGCTGGTAATGGTCAGCTGGTCGTTGGCTGCCACCACGCCCTGCGCCGTCCAGCTGTTTACCAGCTTCAGCGTCAGGTTGCCGAGCGCCACAATCTGGCCCACGCCGCTGAGGGAGGCCGCTTCGGTAAGCAGATCGCCCCCGCTGAACAGGTTCCCGTTATCGTTGCTGATACTGTCACTGTTCAGCGTCAGGCTGCTGTTGCCGAGCAGCGTGCCGCTGTTGGTCAGCGTCTGCGCATTCACCACCAGCTGTGCCGCCTGCAGAGTACCGGCGTTAGTCAGGCTGTTGCCGGTATAGGTGGCGTGTTGCGTCGCCATCATCGTGCCGCTGTTAGCGAGCTTCGCCACATTCATCAGCAGGTTCGTCGCCTGCAGCCAGCCCGCGCCGTTGTAATCCGCCGTGGAGAGCGTCAGGTCGCCACCGGTGAGGATATTGCCGTTATTGCGGACCTGCGTGATGCTGGTGAGCGTGGAGTTTCCGTTCCCCTGAATCGTACCGTTATTGCTCACCACCGGGGCGGTCACGCTGAGGGCGTTCTGGCTGAGAAGGACGCCGTTGGTCTGGTTAGTCAACGTATCCAGCAGCGTAAGCGTCAGGCCGCTGTCGCCCTGTAAACGTCCGTCGTTGTTAAGCGTGCGGGCATCAAGCCGGGTGTTATCCCCCTGCATCTGGCCGCTGTTGCTGATGTCGCCCGCCCGGACGGTAAGGCCTGCCCCGCTCAGCATTTTCCCTGCCTGCATCAGGTCGCCTGTCAGGTGCAGATTAAGTCCGCTGACGCCGCTGATTTCCCCGCTGTTGCTGAGCGAGTCTCCGTCAATATTCAGGTTTTTCGCGCTCAACAGCCCCTGGTTGTCGAGGGCTTTTCCACTGATCCGGGCACTGTTCAGGGCGGTAATTTTGCTGCCGGTGACGGCGGCCATGTCGCCGCTTAACGTCAGCGCCAGATCCTGGGCACTCTGGATGGCACCGCTGTTGGTCAGATTTGTGCCTGCAAGGGAGAGATTCTGCCCCTGCAACCGGCCGCTGTTGGTGATGTCCCGGGCGTTCACCGTCAGGGCATGCTGGCTCAACAGATCTCCCCGGTTATTCAGGGCGCCGGTGGTCTCCAGCCCCAGTCCGTTCAGACCAATGACTGTTCCGGCATTTTCGATGCTGCCCTGCGTCAGGCTGAGGGTATTCCCCTGCAGCGTGGCGTTGTTGGTGAGCCGCACGCCCGTCAGCTGCATGTCGCCTGCGGCGAGCAAATTACCGTTGTTGGTCAGGTACGGTACGTGGAACCTCAGATTGCCCTGACTCATCAGGTCGCCGTTGTTCAGCAGCGAGCCGTTTAAGCGGGTATCAAACTGGCCTGCAGCAAGCGCGGAGCCATCATGCTGCCAGTCGCCAGCATTAACGCTGAGATCCTGCCCCTGAATGATGCCTGCGGTAGCGAGCTGTCCGGCGGTGATCGCCAGCGAGCCTGCGGTCAGCCAGCGTCCCGCCGCTCCCTGGGAAAGATTATCCCCGGAAAGGGTCAGCGCATCGACGCCCTGTAACAGCCCTTCGCCGCTGAGGGTGCTGCCCGCAACCGCCAGCGCACCGTCACTGGCGATCAGGCCGTGGTTAGTGATATTTGGGATAGCCAGGGTCAGATTCGCGGCGCTGTAAAGGGTGCCGTTGTGCTGGTTGTCCAGCGTCCCGGTATTCAGCAGCAGGGACGTGTCGCCCTGCAACAGCCCGGCGTTGATAAGCGTCTGCGACTGCGTATTAAGTACTGACGCGATGGCGACGCCGCTGTTTTCCAGCGTCGGCGCGCTCAGGGTCAGGGTATTCGCGCTGCTTTTGCCGCTGTGGGATAACGTCTCGCTGGCGTTAACGGTCAGGGCCTCTCTGGCGGCCTGCGTCCCCTTCAGATCTGCCTGTCTGGCGGTAATGCTCAGGTTACGGCCCTGAATTTGCGAGGCCCCGGTGGTGGCGATCTGCTGTCCGGACACGCTGAGATCGCCGGTGGCGTTCATCGCTCCGTTAAGCGTCTGGCTGGCGGCGCTGAGAGAGAGCGTATTCCCCGCCACCAGCTCGCCGTTATGCGTCAGGGTAGTGGCATTGAGCGACAGGTTTTGCCCGGCCGTCATGCGCCCGTTGAGGGTGGCGCTGTCGCGGGCAGTCACGCTGATATGCCGGGCGGCATCCGTTTCGCTGCGGGCGTCCTGGCTGAGGTGTTGCGCCGTGAGGGAGACATCCTGCCCGGCGGTCAGTTTTGCATTACCGTGCGACAGCGTACCCCTGGCGTCGAGCACGAGGTCACGGTCGCTGTTCAGCGAGCCATCCTGCAACGCCAGTTCGCTCTGGCTGTTCAGGGTAATGTTGCCCCCGGCTTTATGGTCGCCGGTCAGCGCCATACTTTCGCCCTTCGCGGTAATCCCGCCGCTGGCCAGGCTGTTATGCATCGTCAACCTGCCGCTGGCATCAAGGGTGATATCCCCTTCGCGGGCATTCAGGTTGCCGAGGTTAACGCCCACCCCTTTCTCGCTGGAGACCAGGCGAATACGGTTGGCGTACATCCCGCCCAGCGCCCCGGTATCCACCGCCACTTTTGGCGCAGGGCCTTCGCCCGGGATGGCGCTGATGCTGCCGTCGGCCGCAACCCGGTTCGCCCCTGCCACCACCGTCAGGGATTTGGCGTGCAGCTGGGCGTTGATGTCGGTGGCGCGGGAGATGATCGACACCGCATCGCTCTGGCTTGCGTCCAGGCCCTGGCCTTCAATCAGGATGCTGCCCTTGCTGACGTCCAGCGACTGCAGTTTGCCGCTGGCGTCGAGCACCGGTTTGCCGGTGGTCAGCGTCGCGTTAGGAGTGTTGATGAACCCGCAGCCGTTACAGGTGATGCCGTAGGGGTTGGCGACCATTACGTTAGCGGCTTTGCCCGCCACTTCGGTATAGCCCTGCAGCTGCGACCGGTTGGTGCCGGTGACTTCGTTGATAATGCCCGTCGCTTCCCTGCCCGCCGTCAGGTTGGGGTTGCCCTGAATCAGCCCGCCAAGCTGGGTCTGGTTCATCTTGCCGGTGGCATTGTTGAGGATCAGCCCCTCTTTGCCGACGTTGTAATCCTGATACTGGTTATGCGATATACCTGCGCCGTTCGGGGTGGCGATATTGACCACCGGCACGCCGTTAGCGGCCTTGTCCTGCTGAGTGTTGCCGGTTGGCGTCAGCGTTGCCGCCACGGCGGGCAGCATCGGCTGCGTGGCAAGCAGCACGCTCATTAAGGCGCTGAGTACGCGCCGGGGTAAACTCACCTGTTCCTTGTCCATCATCCCTGTCCCTTAAAACGCCACCGACACGCGGTAATAAATATTCAGACGATCCGGCCCCAGCCAGTCCGGATACGCAAGCGGTGTGCCCGCCGTTAACTGGCTCGAGAAGACGCGGTTCACGCTGTTCAACCCCACCGCCGCGCCCCACAGGGTGCCGGAGGCGTAGCGGTCGAAACCGTCTTTTTTCAGCCAGCCGCCGTCCAGCGCCGCCAGAGCGCCGATCTGCCCGAGCCACGGCAGGGTAAAGAGCGAATAGTTGATCTCATTTCGCCAGTAGCCGCCGTTATCGCCGGAAAGATACTGCTCCTTAAAGCCGCGAACCGAGGTCTCGCCGCCCAGGGTTAAGCGCTCGCTGCCGTAGAGCCGGTCGGGGGACCACTGAAAATAGGCGCTGGAGAGCCACCACAGCCGGTCGGCCAGCGGTTGCTGATAGCTGGCGTTCAGGCTCCATTTGCGAAACTCCGCTTTTGGCACATCGCCGTGCTTGTCGTTGTCATCCTCGGCCCCCAGCCACGGCACGCCCTGGGTGAAGGTCGGGTTAAAGGTCGCCACGCCGGTGGCGATTTTTTGCGTGTGGTTAATGCCCAGCGAAAAGCTCGAAAGCTTGCGGCTGCTGGTGGCGAGCAGGACATCGTCGAGGTAGTTATGGTTGATACGGTGGGTCAGGCCCACCGCGGCGCTGGTCTTAATATCGCCGTTACGGAACAGCACCCAGGAGCCGTTCAGCCGGTGAGTTTCGTTATCGCCGGTCGAGCGCCAGCGATAGCCATTGTTATCGATGGTGCTAAGGTAGTTGCTCCAGCTGTAGCTGTAATCGAGCAGGCCATAGCCGTAGGGCACGCTGACGCCTGCGGCAAAGTTCTGCGCATCCTTGCTGCTGGAAAAATCGCTGCTGCGCCCGCCGCTGATAAACCACTTATCGGCGATCCCCAGCAGGTTGTTGCCGGTGAGTGCGCCGCTGAGCTGGCCGGTGCCGGTGCTCTTTTGCCCGCTGTTATCGAAGCTTATCGAGCCGTTAAGCGGGAATTCCGGGTCGGCGGTGAGATTAACGATCGAGTATCCCTGGCGCTCGCCGGGCAGGATCTCTATCTGAACAGGGGTCTGACGCACCCGGTTCAGCTGCTCCATCCCCTGTTCGATATCGCGCAGGTTGAGGATCTTGCCCACCCGTCCCGGGAAGGTCATATCCAGCGTGCGTTCCGGCACGCCTTCCAGGCGGATCTGCTCGAGCTTGCCTTCCAGCACCGTGATATGCAGCGTGCCACGGCTCAGATCCTGCTCGGTCAGAAAGGCGCGGCTGGTGATGTACCCCCGGCTGATATACCAGTCGGAGACCGCGTGCGTCAGGGCGCTGAGGCCCGCCATATTCAGGCACTGGTTGCGCCAGGGCGCGGTAAGGCGGCGCTCGGCAACGTCCGGCATCGCAGTGGCACCGTCCAGCACGATCTGGTTGATAACAAAACAGGGGCCGCCAGCGGCAGGTTGTACGGGGGATGAAGAGGCCGCGGGCAGGACCGTGCTGCGTTCCAGCTCGTCGCGCTGGCGCTGGTTTTGATCCAGCAGCTGCTGTTGCTGCTGTTGAACGGCGCTGCGATCCGCTGGCGACAGCAACGCCGCGTAGGCACTGCCGAGTGGCCATAAAATGAGAGTGACAAAAAGCCCTGTTAATCTGGTCATCCTTACCTTCACTACATCCCTGCCTTGTGTCCGTTTTCAGACTGGCGTACAAAAAAGGAGCAAAATATGTCAAAAAGTAACCTGTGTAAATGCACGTAAAAGGTCGACAGGGTTTTTTTCAGACTTTTTTTGCTCTTTTAGGAATTTATTCAGGAAATGAATGCGAAATGCGCCCGCGCAAATTTAACGCACGTCGTCGTCGCGCCATTCATCAGACATGTGTATTATTCCCTGTTGTTTTCCTGACAACTATCCTTAACTCAAATACTTAAGCGCCAAAGCGAAAAGCATCATGAGCACACCGATCAAACGGCTGGAAATCATTAAAAACGCCATTGAGCTTGAAGATGACGACATCATCGAGAGCCAGCTGGCACGGTTAAAAAGCGAAGCCTTTGACGATGAGCTTCGGGCGATCGTCGTGGCGCTTGAGCAGAAAAACTACACCGCGGCGTTAACCGCTATCGCCAGCTGGTTACAGAGCCAGCGCGCCGTCGCCACGTGGCGCGACCCGCAGCTTGCCGCCAGCAAGCTGGAGCTGAAGGCGCTGGAGGAGCGCCTGCGCGATCTCATCGATCGCCGCAACGCCCGCGTCCAGCAGCTGGATGAATTTAACGACCTCTACCTCACCCGCCTCGGCCCGCTGATGAGCCAGATCCTCGCCCTGCGCAAAACGCTGGCAGAGCTCAATCTGCGCCGCCAGCAGGCGGAAACCCGCCGTCGGGAAGCGGACTATCGCCGCTGCCAGCAGTACGTTGCCCAGGCGGTGGAGGTGCTGACCACCCTGACCCAACACTGGCGCGATCTGCCCGCCGACTCGGTGCAGGCCGCCGCCGCGCGCAAGCATCTGCAGCAGCAAAGCAACCTGATTGCCAACCTGCTGGCCGAAGCCCAGGAGCTGGAAACCGGCTTAACCCGGGAAGAGGAGCCCGCCCGCCAGGCGCGGGACGAAGCCAACGACGAGTATGAAAAATACCGCGAGCAGCAGCACGAGGCGGAAATCCGCCTGCGCAAGGGCCGGGATCTCTCAGAAGAGGATCAGAACGAGTTAAAACGGCTCTGGCGTCAGGCGAGCAAGCTCTGTCATCCGGATCTGGTGGCGGATGAGCTGAAAGAAGAGGCGAACGCCATGATGGTGCAGCTGAACCAGGCGAAGCAGCGTGGCGACGTGAAGGCGATCCGCTCCCTGGTGGCCCGCCTGCATCAGGGGCTGGAGCCGCTGATGGCCAGCGACAGGCTGAACGATCTGACGCGTATCCGCAAAAAGATGGCCCAGGTGCGCGAACAGATCGACACCCTGGTGAGCGAACTGGCGGAGCTGGAAAAAGAGGAGTCCTGGCTGCTGGTCTCCTCGCTGAGCAATATGGAAACTTATTTTGCCCAGCAGGAGAAAGCCTTACGTGAGGTGCGCGCCTCGCTGGAACATCAGGTCAGCGAAGCGCAGCTCGACGACGTGGCCTGACTATTTGGCGTGCCAGTACGCGCTGGCACGCACCAGCTTCTGATCGATGGCGTCGGTTTCAAACAGGCGACTCAGGTTTTTCACCACCTTCCCTTCCCCGGTCAGCCAGATGAAGTAATCCTCCGCCGGCACGCTGAGGGCGGTCAGACGATCCGCCACCGCCTGCTCGTTATGCCCCACCACCCAGGTGATGTTGAACTCGCTCAGGTGCGCGAGATAGTCCTGACAGGCGGCATCCCCGACGGTGACCACGGCATGCACTTCCGGGCGCACCGGCAGGGCGCGCAGCGCCTCCAGACGGCGGCGCAGGGCGGGCATTCCCGACTCATCGCAGACGTAGAGCTGCCAGGCGTAATCTTCCGGCACCACCAGGGAACCGCGCGGGCCGCCGATGGAGAGTGTATCCCCCGGCTTTGCCTCTACCGCCCACTGGCTTGCCACTCCGCCGTCGTGGATAAAGAAGTCGAGCGCCAGCTCGTGACGGGCCGCGTCATACAGCGGGGTATAATCCCGCGCCTGCGGACGCACGCTGTCGCCCCAGTTAACGCCCTCGTCCGTCACCACCGGCGGCACAAAGGTCGTGCCCGGTTCCGGGAAAAAGACTTTGGAATGGTCGTCGAAGCCGCGGGAACTGAAGCCCTCCAGCGCCTCGCCGCCTAACACGATGCGCTGAAAACCGGCACTGACGCGCTCAACGCGAAGCACGTTCAGCTCGCGAAAACGCAGGTCGTTGCGGACACGTTGGGGGTAGCGGGTAGTGGTCATAATTTGCCTTCGTGATGTGAAAACGATATATCGAAAATGAAAGTTAAATGATAATGATTGCTAACAAAGCGGATTGCAAGAATTTTTTTGATATAGTCAGCGATCGCGAACGCAAATTTGAAAGAACAAATTAAAAATCATATAAATCAATATAATAAATTAAATATCAAACAGGGTGTTGCCAGTTTTAAAGTTTTAGATATAAATTAGATATATCAAAAATACGGAGAAAGACGATGCGACACTCACATGGCCACGACAATCGTGAGCACCACCACCGCGGACGCGGCGGCGAACACCATCACGGCGGCGGCCGCCGCCAGCGCTTCTTTGGTCACGGCGAATTACGTCTGGTGATCCTGGATATTCTGACCCGCAACGCCAGCCACGGCTACGAGCTGATTAAGGCGATTGAGACCCTGACCCAGGGCAACTACACCCCAAGCCCGGGCGTAATTTATCCGACGCTGGATTTCCTGCAGGATCAGCAGTTCATCACCCTCACCGAGGAGGAGAACGGGCGTAAAAAGATTGAGATTACCGTTGCCGGGCAGCAGTGGCTGGAGGAAAACATTGAACATCTGGAGCACATTCAGGAGCGCGTCAAAGCGCGCTGCGTGGGCTTCCAGCTGCGCAAAAACCCGCAGATGAAGCGGGCGCTGGATAACTTTAAAGCGGTACTGGATCTAAAGGTAAACCAGGAAGAGACCAGCGACGCGCAGATCAAACAGATTATCGGCGTAATTGACCGCGCGGCGCTGGAGATCTCCCAGCTCGATTAAGCGGTCGCCACGCGGAACACCTTCACCAGCTCTTTCAGGTTCATCGCCTGATCGTTAAGGGAGGATGCCGCCGCCACGGACTCTTCCACCAGCGCGGAGTTCTGCTGGGTGGTGGCATCAATCAGGCCAATGGCGCTGTTGATCTGCGAAATGCCTTCCGTCTGCTCATGGCTCGCCTGACGAATTTCGCGCAGGATGACGTCCATCTCCTGCACGTTCCCCACCATGCCATTGATCAGCCCGCTGGCTTTTTCCACCAGCGCCATCCCGTCCTGCGTCTGGCTGGTTGAGCTCTCAATCAGCTGGCGAATTTCGCTGGCCGAAGTAGCGCTTTTCTGCGCCAGCTGGCGAACCTCACCGGCCACCACCGCAAAGCCGCGACCGTGCTCACCCGCGCGGGCCGCTTCTACCGCCGCGTTCAGCGCCAGAATGTTGGTCTGGAAGGCAATGGAGTCGATCAGGTTGATGATGTCGGACATCCGGTTGGAGGTCTCGTTGATCAGGCGCATTTTGCTGGTGACCTGCAGCATCATCTCGCCGTTGTTTTTCACCACCCTGGCCGCATCGGCCGAGAGGGTCGTCGCTTCCCCGGTATGTGACGCGGTGTTTTTCACCGTCGCGGTGATCTGCTCCATCGACGCCGCCGTTTGTTCAACGGAGCTGGCCTGCTCTTCGGTTCGCGCAGCCAGATCCTGGTTGCCCGCCACAATCTGCGCCGCAGCGCTGGAGATACTCTCCGAGCCGGTCTGCACCTGCTGCACAATCTCCAGCAGACGAACTTTCATCTCCATCAGCGCCGTCAGCAGCTGGCCGGTTTCGTCTTTCCCGTGGGAGGCCATGCTGCGGGTCAGATCGCCCTCGGCAATGGCCTGGGCAAAATCCACCGCCTCGCCCAGCGGACGGGTAATCGAGCGCACGATAAACCACCCCATCAGGCTGCCCACCGCCACGCTGAACAGGGTGATGAGGATCAGCAGCAGGCGGTTGCTTTTGAAATCGCCGTCCACCTCCACGCCCGCGCGCTGCATCTCGGTGTCCTGGATCGCAATCAGCTCCTGCACCTTCGCCTTATAGGCCTGCTGCAGGCTGAGGGTGTTGGTCATCATCTCCTGAATCGCCCCGGCCCGATCGTTGCTCTGTACCGCCTGCAGGATGCGGTAGCGGGAGTCGAGATACTGCTGGCGGACCCCGCGGATATCGCTCAGCACCTGCTGGGATTTAGCATCCTGCAGGGCCGTGTTCAGCTCACCCAGGATCAGGGTGATACGCTCGCTGATCTCTTTCAGATGCTGCTCTGATTGCGCGGTGTACTTGCCCTGGTCGTCCAGCAGCATCAGCTGTTGAGTGCTAATAAATTCCTGGAAGTTTTCGATTAACTGGTTGGCTTTTACCGTGGTGGGATAATCGCTGGTGATGATGGATTGCATCCCGTTATTTGCCCGGTTAAGGCTCATCAGAGATAAACTCGCACTTATCCCCATCAGGACAATAAAGAATCCAAACGCCAGAAATAATTTCGTGCCGATTTTTACGTCATGTAAGAACATATTTACTCCATCGATGTGATTATTTCTCAGACGATCAGCGTTATCGGTAACTTCATCGCTAACTTTATGACTTTGATCGCTTTTTTATTTCATAACTACCTTAATAGATAGGCACTGGCTATTAATTCTGGCTCATCGATCGTTACGTAACCACCGGAACAGGCTTTTTTGACACAGCATTGGGGAAAACAGACTTAAGCAGAAAGAATAAACTGAGGCGATTTTTTTTAGTTATTTAATATTCAATTAACAACTAACGATAAAAAGAAATACAGCTCATAAATAAAAAGCCGTTTGCTCCTCGCAGAGCAAACGGCTTTTTTGGAACACGACTGACTCAGTGCAGGACGGTGACCGCATCTTCCAGACGTTTCGCCCGGTGCTTCACCATCGCCGACACCTGCGCGCTGGTTTCGACCAGCGCCGCGTTTTTCTGGGTAATCGAATCCAGTTCAGCGACCGCCCGGGTCAGCTCCGACAGGCCGGATGCCTGCTCGGAGGTGGACTGGCTGATCTCGGCGATCAGTCGGGTGACGTTCTGCACTTTCTCGACGATGTCGTCCATGGTGCGTCCAGCGGCATGAACCTGCTCGGAGCCCGACAGCACTTTGCTGGCGCTGGCGTCGATCAGCTTGCGGATATCGTTGGCGGCATTGGCGCTGCGGCTGGCCAGATGACGTACTTCTCCGGCCACCACCGCGAAGCCTTTGCCCTGCTCCCCTGCCCTGGCCGCTTCTACCGCCGCATTCAGCGCCAGAATATTGGTCTGGAAGGCGATGTCGTTAATCAGCTTGGTGATGGAGCCGATACGCTGGGTGCTGTCGGCAATCTCATCCATGGTTTTGACCACCGTCTGCATCGCGTGTCCGCCTTCGGTGGCGGCGTCGCTGGCGGCGATAGAGAGTTTATCGGCATCGACGGCGGTTCGGGTGTTGCTCTGCACGGTCATCGCCAGCTGGTTCATGGTCTCGACGGTCTGTTTCACGTTGGAGACGGTCTGGTGCGTGCGATCGTTGAGGTCGTCGTTGCCCCGCGCCAGCTGGTCGCTGCCGTCGCGCACGTTAACCACCTGGCTTGAGACGTCGTTGATCAGCCAGCGGCACATCAGGCCGAGCTGCCCGACCGCCCGCAGGGTCAGCCCCAGCTCGTCGCTGCGGTTAAGGTGCTCCACGCTGTTGCGCTCGCCCGTCGCCACCTTCAGCGCCTGGCGCGCCACGTTTTCAACCGGACGCACGATCTGCTGTTCAAACAGCAGGGTTCCCAGCAGCATCACCAGCGCGCTGGCGCCCAGTGCCGCCCAGCCCGCCCCGGTGGCGAACAGGGTCGCAGCCAGCACGGCAAACAGCGCCGTCATCACGCTACGCACCCGCCAGCGCAGCGGCATCGCCGGGAGTTTACCGGCCCAGCCTCTGGCAACCACCAGCCCCTTATGCACCCGCTTTTTGCTGCGCCCTTCGTTCAGGGCTTTATACAGCGGCTCCACGGCGGCAATCTCCTCCGGCGTGGCCTTCACGCGAATGGACATATACCCGGTGGTCTGGCCGTTGCGCACCATCGGCACCGCGTTGGCGCGCACCCAGTAGTGATCGCCATTTTTACGGCGGTTTTTGACGATGCCGCTCCAGGGCTCACCCTGTTGCAGGGTGGACCACATGTCGGCAAAGGCCGCTTTTGGCATGTCCGGGTGGCGAACGAGGTTGTGCGGCTGCCCGACGAGTTCGGCCAGCGTGTAGCCGCTCACCTGAACAAAGGTGTCATTGGCCTGGGTAATGTAGCTGTGCAGATCGGTTGTGGACATCAGGGTGGTGTCATCTTGCAGCGGATATTCACACTGCGTGACAAACGGTTGAGGCGACATAGGCATCCCTTGCAGGTTACTTGAATGTTATTTTTGTGGCGTAAATATTTTACGGCGGTAACGAACATATCTTTAGATGTTAAACATGCCTGAGATCGCAAAACGCAACTAAACCGCATTTTTTGTGTGTTTTTTTAATTTATTGATATCTAATGATTTCAATTCGCAACTACTCCTGAAGGAGGATCCCTGTCTGCCCCCAATACAGCCTATATCCGCCCTAAAACAGGGCAAATGCACTGCCAGCGGGCATCTCTGCATCTGAAAGTTCCATGTCGCAGCGGCCATGCTGCCGTTTTGCATGATTAAATATTGTGTAACATTATTTTAACCTGGCGTTTATCCCGATTTTTGTTAAGTCCCCGGATGTGGCGTAAAGCCTGCAATACTTAATCCAGTATCATGTGATACGCCATACCCGGGAGCATATTTTGAACAGGTTACCTTCCAGCGCGTCGGCCCTTGCCTGTACCGCGCACGCCCTGAATCTCATTGAGAAGCGAACGCTTGATCATGAGGAGATGAAACAACTTAACCGCGAGGTGATTGATTACTTCAAAGAGCATGTAAATCCCGGGTTTTTGGAATACAGAAAATCTGTTACTGCAGGCGGGGATTACGGAGCCGTAGAGTGGCAAGCAGGAAGTCTGAATACGCTTGTCGACACCCAGGGACAGGAGTTTATAGATTGCCTGGGTGGATTTGGTATTTTCAACGTGGGGCACCGTAATCCAGTAGTGGTTTCCGCCGTACAAAATCAGCTTGCAAAACAACCCCTTCATAGCCAGGAACTGCTTGACCCTTTACGGGCGATGCTGGCAAAAACGCTGGCGGCACTGACGCCGGGGAAACTGAAATACAGCTTCTTCTGTAACAGCGGCACGGAATCGGTCGAAGCGGCGATCAAACTCGCCAAAGCGTACCAGTCGCCGCGCGGGAAATTCACCTTTATCGCCACCAGCGGTGCTTTCCACGGCAAGTCGCTGGGGGCCCTCTCTGCCACGGCGAAATCCACCTTCCGCAAACCCTTTATGCCGCTGCTGCCGGGCTTCCGCCATGTGCCGTTCGGCGATATCAGCGCCATGCGCACCATGCTGAGCGAATGCCGTAAAACCGGCGATGACGTGGCGGCGGTGATCCTCGAGCCTATCCAGGGCGAAGGGGGCGTGATCCTGCCTCCGCAGGGCTACCTGCCCGCGGTGCGTCAGCTGTGCGATGAGTTTGGCGCGCTGCTGATCCTGGACGAAGTGCAGACCGGCATGGGCCGCACCGGCAAGATGTTCGCCTGCGAGCATGAGAACGTGCAGCCGGACATCCTGTGTCTCGCCAAAGCGCTGGGCGGCGGCGTGATGCCGATTGGCGCCACGGTCGCCACCGAAGAGGTGTTCTCGGTGCTGTTCGATAACCCTTTCCTGCACACCACCACCTTTGGCGGCAACCCGCTGGCCTGTGCCGCAGCGCTGGCGACCATCAACGTGCTGCTGGAGCAGAACCTGCCCGCCCAGGCGGAGCAGAAAGGCGACATGCTGCTGGACGGCTTCCGCCAGCTCGGGCGTGAGTACCCGGACCTGGTGCAGGATGCGCGCGGTAAAGGGATGCTGATGGCTATTGAGTTTGTCGATAACGAAACCGGCTACAGCTTCGCGAGCGAGATGTTCCGCCAGCGGGTGCTGGTTGCAGGCACGCTGAACAACTCGAAAACGATCCGCATCGAACCGCCGCTGACGCTGACCATTGAGCAGTGTGAGCTGGTGCTGAAAGCGGCCCGCAAGGCGCTGGCAGCGCTGCGGGTGAGCGTGACTGAAGCGTAAAATACGCCGGGCGGCGCGATGCTTGCCCGGCCTACGAGTCTGTGCCTGTTGTTGCCCGGTGGCGCTTCGCTTACCGGGCCTACAACTGCCACAACGACGTTGGTTTTTGTAGGCCGGGCAAGCGTAGCGCCCCCGGCATGTCAAATGTTACCGGTGAAATTCCGCCACGGTCATGGTAAACCGCAGCACGCTCTCCCCGTCGTTTACATAGCTATGCGCCGCGTCGGTTTTCGCCACCGCCGACGCACCGGCAATCACCTGATTAACGCTCTCCTCCACCTTCAGGGTTAATACGCCCGCCTCCACGTGAAGCAGTTCAAATGTCCCTGCCGGATGGCCTGGCGAGCTGAAGCTTTCTCCCGGCTGCATCTCCCATCGCCAGAGCTCAATCATGTCCGGGCCAGTGGTGCCCGCCAGCAGTCGGGCGCTACCGCCCTTCTCACCCTGCCAGAGCACCGGGATCGCCGCTTCCTCGATAATGTGCACCTGCGGCTCGCTGGCGACGTTGACGATGTCCGCCACCGATATGCCCAGCGCCGCCGCCAGTTTGCAGAGGATCGCAATGCTGGGGTTAGCCGCCCCTTTCTCGATCTCCACCAGCATCCCTTTGCTGACGCAGGCCCGGCGCGACAGCTCATCCAGCGACAGCTTTTTCTCTTTCCGCCAGTTGCGGATACGGTTTGCCACCGCCAGGCTTACCTGGGCGACATCGGCACCCGTTGCAGTCATTATATTGACTTTATCAGTCATTGGTCATTACCATGGTATAAAACAGTCAATACAGGATTATTTATGTCCCTTCTCACGCCGTCAATAGACCCGCGCCTTGCCGGGATCGCGCCGGGGTTCCGCGCACTGAGCATTGTGGTTGAAGCTGCGCCGATTACCGCGCCGGAGGTTGCGCCAGCGGTGTTAGCCCAGGCCTGCCAGCAGGTATTAAACGATGACGTGGCCTGGGCTGATGCCCATCTCGCCGCCTGGGATGAGGTGTTCAAGGCCTTTGGCGCTAAACCGAAACGCACGCCCTGCTCCGCCAGCGCCCTGCGCAAGCGGGTCCTGAAAGACGGCACATTGCCGCCGCTCGATCCGGTGGTAGATATCTACAATGCCATCAGCATCCGCTACGCCATTCCGGTGGGCGGGGAGAATCTCGCCGCGTATACCGGGGCCCCGCGCCTGACCCTGGCCGACGGCAGCGAACCTTTTGATACCTTCAAAGAGGGGCAGCCGAGCGTGGAACATCCCGATGCGGGAGAGGTTATCTGGCGCGATGACCTGGGGGTGACCTGCCGCCGCTGGAACTGGCGACAAGGGGTGCGTACCCGCCTGGATAGCAAGGCGCAGACCATGTGGTTTATTCTTGAAAGCCTGCCCGAGATGCCGTTAACGGCGCTGGAGGCGGCGGGGGATGAGCTGGTCAGCCATCTGCAAAAATTGATGCCGGGGGCAACGGCGCAGCTGCAGCTGCTGGAGCTGGCCTGAAAAACGCCGGGCGGCGCTGCGCTTGCCCGGCCTACGATATTCGTTGCTTTTGTAGGCCCGGTAAGCGCAGCGCCACCGGGCAACAGACCGCACCATCCCACAGGCCCGGTAGCGCAGCGCCACCGGGCAACAAACCGCACAACCCTTACTCTGGCATCAACCCAACGAAACACCGTTTTTTACGCGGCTCCGACATCAAATCCTCAAGCTGTTCCACGCATGCCAGATAGTGCGGGGTCTTTTTATGCGCCGCCACCGCCTCTTCATCCTTATAGGCTTCGTAGATAAAGAACCGGGTTTTCACCCGCGGATCCTGCAGCACGTCGAAGCGCAAATTGCCCGGCTCCTGGATCGCTCCTTCGTGGTTGGCGCGAAACACCTGCAAAAACTCATCCACCTTATCCGGCTTAATGTTGATCTCCACTAACGTCACGTTCATTGCCCTTCTCCCTGTTTTTCTTCCTGCCAGAACTGATACGCCTCGCGGGCGCTCATCTTCTCGTGTACCACTTTCTTCACCGCCTTCAGCATCGCCAGCGGCGCGCTGGACTGGAAGATATTGCGTCCCATGTCGACGCCCGACGCGCCCTGGTCGATGGCGCGGAAGCACATCTCCAGCGCCTCCTGCTCCGGCAGCTTTTTCCCGCCGGCGATCACAATCGGCACCGGGCAGCTGGCGGTCACTTTTTCGAATCCCTCTTCCACAAAATAGGTTTTGACGAACTGGGCCCCCATCTCGGCGGCGATACGGCTGGCGAGGGAGAAGTAGCGCGCATCCCGGGCCATCTCTTTGCCCACCCCGGTCACCGCCAGGGTCGGCATGCCGTAGCGACTGCCTGCATCCACCAGCTTGATGATGTTGTTGATCGACTGATGCTCATACTCGCTGCCGATATAGACCTGCGCCGCCACCGCGCAGACGTTGAGGCGCAGGGCATCCTCCATCGCCACCGCCACGCACTCATTGGAGAGCTCGCCGAGCATCGAGTTGCCCCCGGAGGCGCGCAGCACCACCGGTTTATTGGTGGCGGGCGGCACGGTGCTCCTGAGGATCCCGCGGGTACACATCAGCACGTCGGTTTCACCGAACAGCGGCGCGATGGAGAGATCGATACGCTCAAGCCCGGTGGTCGGCCCCTGGAAATAGCCGTGATCGAAGGCCAGCATCACCGTGCGGTTGCTGTTGGGGTTGAAGATCCGCGCCATGCGGGACTGCATCCCCCAGTCCAGCGCCCCGCACCCTTTCAGGGTGAAAGGCACGTTCTGCTGCGGTCGGTCGATGCCAAAGTTCTTACCCTCTTTGATGTCGTCTAAATCAGCCATGTTCTCTCCCGTCAGAAGTCGTAGTTGTTGATGTTCTCTTTGGTGAACACCACCCGCTCCGGCAGCAGCACGATGCCGTTGCCTTTCGCTTCATACTGATAGCCCTGCACGCTGTTCGGCTCGACCTTCAGGGCGCCGATATCTTTGATCTCCACGCTGTCGCCCACGTTAAGATCGCCTTTTTTCAGCAAACGATCGGCGACATTGACCGCAATTTTGCCCTGCTGTACCACGTCCCACAGGCCAAAGGCTTTTACCGTCCCGCGCTCCACGTACGGACGCATCACGTTTGGCGTGCTGAAGCCGACAATCGCTACCCCTTCACGCTTCAGGTTTTCTGCCGCCTGGGCGGCCGCTGGCAGGGCGTTGGCGTCCGGGGCGATGATCGCATCCAGATCCGGATAGGCTTTTAAGATCCCTTCGGCGGTCTGCAGGGATTTGGTGGCATCGTTATAGCCAAACTGGGTGGTGACGATCTGCCACTGGGGATGATCTTTGGCGATTTTGGCTTTCGCCTCTTTCACCCACTGGTTCTGATCGGTGACGGTGGGGCTGGAGTAGAAGAACGCCACTTTGGCATCCGGTTTGGTCACCTGCTTCGAGGCCATCTCCACCAGCAGGCCGCCGAGCTGTTCCGGGGTGCCCTGGTTGATGTAGATGCTGCGGCACTCCGGTTTGGTGTCGGAGTCCCAGGTCAGCACTTTCACCCCGCGCTGCATGGCGCGCTTCAGCGCCGGGCAGAGCCCGTCCGGCGACACCGCCGAGACGATAATGGCGTTGTAGCCCTGGTTGACGAAGTTATTGATCAGCTGCACCTGCCCGGAGACGCTCGGCTCGGTCGGGCCATCGTAGGTGACGTCCGTTCCCAGCGCTTTACCCGCCTCTTTCGCGCCGTTGCCACCGCTGGTAAAGAAGCCGACGCCCACCAGTTTCGGGATAAACGCGATGCGATCCGCCGCCTGGGCCGTTGCCACGCTTAACGCCACTGCCAGCACCATCAGTTTTATTTTCATCTTACGCTCCGGGTAGTTTTGTGAAGAGAGATCGCACCCATTCACGGTGCAGACTCAGTGAACGTCCCATCACCACCACAACCAACAGCGCCCCTGACAGCGCGCTCGACACCTGGTTGGGGATGCCGACCATCTGTAACCCCTGTTGCAGATACCCCACCAGCAATGCCGCCAGCGCAGTACCTAATACCGAACCTGAACCGCCATAAATATTCGCCCCACCCAGCACCGCGGCGGTGAGCGCCGGCATCAGCAGATCGCGCCCTAAATCGGAGCGCGCCGAGCCGAAATAGGAGACCATCACCAGCGCGGCAATCGCCGAGGCTATCCCCACCAGGCCATACAGGGCGTAGGGCATGCCGTTGACCGACAGCGCCGCATAGCGCGCCGCGCGCGGGTTCTGCCCAATCAGAAACAGATGTCGGCCAAAGCGCCCGCGATGGGTAATAAGCCAGAAGAAGAAGGTAATCACCGCGAACAGCACCAGCGGGATGGGCAGCCCCAGCACGGTGAGGTTAGCAAAGGCCGTGAAGCTCTCCGGGAAGCCGCCAATGCCTTCATACCCGGTGGCCCCGGCCATGCCCGAGAGCAGCAGCGCCCCGCCGCCGTACAGGTAGAGCGTACCGAGGGTGATCACCAGCGGGCTGATCCCGGTGTAGTGAATCAACGCCGCGTTAAACAGCCCGCACAGCAGCCCGAGCAGCAGGGTGAGCGGGATCGCCGCCACCATCGGCACGCCGGACTGCATCATCACCCCCAGCGCGATGGCGCACAGGCCAATGGTGGAGCCGAGCGAGATGTCGATCCCGCCGCTGATGATCACTAATGTCAGCGGCAGAGCCACGATGCCGATACAGATAAAGTCGCTGGTGCTGAACAGCAGCATGTTGATGTCGAGCATCCGCGGATTGAGGGTGCCGAACAGCAGGATCTCCAGCACCAGTAAAAGCAGCAGCGCCCACTCCCAGTTAAGCTTCATTTACGCCACCTCTTTTTTGCGTTTGGGAAACGGGGTGACGTGCTTTCCCCCTTTGTTTCCCGGCTGGAATCGGCTGTACTTCAGCGCCCGCTGATGACGCGCCAGCGCCTGGCGCAGCCGTCCGTCGAGCACCAACACCCCCAGCAGCACCAGCCCGGCGATAAAGTCGTTCCACCAGGCCGGTAGGCGGAACAGCACCAGCACGGTGTCGATCTGGGTCAGGAAGAAGGCCCCCAGCAGGGCGCCGATTAAGGTGCCGGTGCCGCCGAGCAGGGAGATGCCCCCCAGCACGCAGGCGGCGATGGCTTTCATCTCCAGCCCGCTGCCGGTCTGGTTCGGCACGAAGCCGATCTGCGCGGCAAAGACGATCCCGGCGCAGGCCGCCAGCACGCCGTTAAGGGTAAAGGCCGCCATCCGGGTGCGGTTGACCGCCACGCCCAGCTGGCGGGCGGCGGCGAGGTTATCCCCGACGGCGTAAAAATCCCGGCCAAAGGCGGTGCGCGACAGCGTCCAGGCCCCAACGGCGGCAAAGGCCAGCACCACCATCCCCAGCGGGGATATCCCGAGCGCCACCGGCTCCGACAGGGATTTCAGGCTCACCGGCAGGCCTTCGATCCACTTCCCGTCGGTCCAGAGCAGCATCGCCCCGCGATAGAGTCCCAGCGTGCCGAGGGTGGCGACAATCGCCGGAATACGCAGCCCCACCACCAGCAGGCCGTTGAAGGCCCCCGCCAGCGCGCCGATAGCCAGCGCAAACAGGATCGCCACCGCCAGGCCGTAGCCATTATTCAGCGCCACGCCCACGGCAATGGCGCACAGCCCGACAATGGAACCGACCGACACGTCGATATTGCGGGTAAGCATCACCAGCCCCGCCCCGAGAGCCAGCAGGATCAGAATTTGCGAGCTGGCGAAGATCATCCCCAGGGTCTGCAAACTGAGGTAGGCCGGGTTGAGCGCCACCAGCACCACAAACAGGGCGAGGATCGCCAGCAGCGCGCTGAGCTCGCGGTTTTTCAGGAGTGTTTTCATGCCTGCCCTCCAAAGGCCAGGGCCATCATGCGATCGAGGCTGACGGCGTGGCGCGGCAGTTCCCCGCTGAGCACCCCCTGATGCATCACCAGCACCCGATCCGCGAGACCCGGGAACTCGTCCATGTCGCTGGAGATCATCAGCACCGCCACGTTTTGCGCCGCCACGCTTTTAATCAACTGGTAGATATCGGCCCGGGCGGAGACGTCCACCCCGCGGGTCGGTTCATCGACGATCAGCAGCAGCGGATTGGCTTCCAGACAGCGCGCCAGCAGCACCTTCTGCTGATTGCCTCCCGACAGGGTGCGCACGGTCTGATCGGGACTATTGAGTTTGATCCCCAGCGCCCGGTGATAGCGCTCCACCACCGCCGCCTCGCGTTTGCGCTGCTGCCAGAGGGAGGGCTCGTTCAGCGCCACCGTGTTCCAGCGAACCGGCGCATCCAGGAACAGGCCGGACACCTGCCGGTCTTCCGGGAGATAGACCAGCCCTTTCTCCAGCCGGGCGCTGACCGGATCCTTATCGATCTGCTGGTTCTCAAGCCAGATCTTCCCGCCACGGGGCGGGCGCAGGCCGTAGAGCGTTTCGGCGAACTCGGTGCGCCCGGAGCCCACCAATCCGGCGAGGCCGACAATCTCCCCGGCGTAAATCTCCAGGCTCAGGTCGATAAACCCCTCCCCGGTGAGCGCCTCCACCCGCAGTACCGGAAAATCCTGGGCCTGAGTGCGGCGATTGCCCGGCAGTGCCAGCCACAGCTTTTGCGTGTCGCTTAAGCTTCTGTCGCGGCTGACCGGAGTCATGGCGGCGATCAGGGCGTTATCGTCGTAGTCTGCGGTTTCGCCGCTCAGCACGATGGCTCCGTCGCGCATCACCGAGACGTGGCTGGCGAGCTGGCGGATCTCGGGCAGCTTGTGGGAGATAAAGACAATCCCGACGCCCGTCCCCTGTAGCGCGCGGATCTGGCGGAACAGGCGCTCCGTCTCCCCCGGCGTCAGCGAGGCGGTGGGTTCATCGAGGATCAATATCTTCGCCTCGCGCATCAGCCCGCGCAGGATCTCCACCATCTGCTGATCCGCCACCTCCAGGGTGCTGGCGGCGGCATCCAGGTTGAGCTGGCACTGGAGCTGCGCCAGCTTCTCGGCCAGACGCTGGGCGGTGGCCTGGCCGCGCGGCAGGCGGAAGAGAATGTTCTCGCGCACGCTGAGATTGGGAAACAGCATCGGCTCCTGCGGCACCAGATAGATGCCAAGCGCATGCGCCTGACCCGGTTTGAGACGAGCAAAAGGACGGCCGGCAATAGAAAGTTCACCGCTGTCGGGTGTTTCGACCCCGGCGACAATCTTCATCAGCGTGGATTTCCCGGCCCCGTTGCCGCCCATCAGGGCGTGCACCTGACCTGCAAGCAGAGTGAAATCAATGTTTTTCAATACTGGAACGCCGGAGAACTGCTTCTGGATCCCGCGCGCCTCGATAAGTGCTGTCATTACCGCTCCGCTATTGAACAAATGATTTTTGAAATTAATAATGTTCAAAAGCGTAGACGGTGAACTATATTTACAACCGTGCAGGGATCACAGTTTTATCGATAGGATCCCGATAAAGCTGAAACATTCCGGAATATCCGTTTTGCCGTGTGGCTCACAGATTCAAGCCGCGGCAAAGCGAACATATGATCTAAATTTTGATAAGAGTTCAAATATGGGCGAGAAACGCGTTGCCGAAGAGGGACGATTTGCCGGACTGGCGCTATCGGAAGAAGAACTGGTGGCGCGCGTGGCGTGGTGCTACTACCACGACGGCCTGACGCAGAATGATATTGGCGAGCGGCTGGGTTTGCCGCGGCTCAAGATTTCGCGTCTGCTGGAGAAGGGCCGACAGTCCGGGGTGATCCGGGTGCAGATTAACTCCCGCTACGAAGGATGCCTGGGGCTGGAGACCGAGCTTCAGCAGCGTTTTGGCCTGAAGCTGGTCCGCGTGCTGCCTGCGCTGAATACCCCGGCGATGAGCGTGCGCTTAGGCATTGGCGCCGCGCAGTCGTTAATGGGCGTGCTGGAACCCGGCCAGCTGCTGGCAGTGGGATTTGGTGAAACCACCATGAGCTGTATTCAGCACTTAAGCGGCTTTATCAGCTCCCAGCAGGTGCGGTTGGTGACCCTTTCCGGCGGCGTCGGGCCCTATATGACCGGCATCGGCCAGCTGGATGCCGCCTGCAGCGTCAGCATGATCCCCGCCCCGCTGCGGGTGTCGTCTGCAGAAGTGGCCGGGATTTTGAAGCGGGAAACCAGCGTGCGGGATGTGATCCTCGCCGCCACCGCCGCCGATGCAGCGGTCGTCGGGATTGGCGCCGTGAACCAGCGCCGGGATGCCACCATATTGCGCTCCGGCTATATCAGCGAAGGGGAACAGCTGATGTTTGCCCGCCGGGGGGCGGTGGGCGACATTCTGGGCTATTTCCTCAATGCCGAGGGCGAACGGGTCCCTGAACTGGAGATCCACCGTGAATTACTGGGCGTCACCCTCGATGAACTGGCGCAGCTGCCCACCATCGTTGGCGTCGCCGGAGGAGAAGAGAAAGCCGATGCGATTTATGCCGCACTGAAGGGTCGCCGTATCAATGGCCTGGTGACGGAAGAGACGACAGCCCGCGCGGTGCTGGCTCTGGCGAGTTAAGGCCCGGCCCTGCGCTAACATTGAGGCAAGCTCATGAGTTACCTTTTAGCGTTAGATGCAGGGACAGGCAGCGTTCGCGCCGTAATTTTCGATCTGCAGGGCAACCAGATAGCCGTCGGCCAGGCCGAGTGGAAGCACCTGAGCGTGGAGAACGTCCCCGGCTCGATGGAGTTCGACCTCGACACCAACTGGCGGCTGGCCTGCCAGTGTATCCATCAGGCGCTGGAGCGGGCGCACCTTGGCGCAGCGGATATTCAGTCCGTCGCCTGCTGCTCAATGCGCGAGGGGATTGTCCTGTACGACCGCAACGGCGAAGCCATCTGGGCCTGCGCCAACGTCGATGCCCGCGCCAGCCGCGAAGTGGCTGAACTCAAAGAGATCCACGACTACCGCTTTGAATCCGAAGTCTATGACGTCTCCGGCCAGACCCTGGCCCTGAGCGCCATGCCCCGCCTGCTGTGGCTGGCGCACCATCGCCCGGACATCTACCGCAAAGCCGCAACCATCACCATGATCAGCGACTGGCTGGCGGCGAAGCTCTCCGGCGAGCTTGCCGTTGACCCTTCCAACGCGGGCACCACCGGCATGTTAGATCTGTTCTCCCGCGACTGGCGTCCGGCACTGCTGGATATGGCCGGGCTAAGGGCCGATATTCTCTCCCCGGTAAAAGAGACCGGCACCCTGCTCGGCGCTGTCACCCACGAAGCCGCGCAACAGTCGGGCCTGCGGGAGGGCACCCCGGTGGTGATGGGCGGCGGCGACGTGCAGCTGGGCTGTCTGGGGCTGGGCGTGGTGCGCGCCGGGCAAACCGCGGTGCTGGGGGGCACCTTCTGGCAGCAGGTGGTTAACCTGCCGCAGGTGCGCACCGATCCGCAGATGAACATCCGCGTGAACCCGCACGTGATCCCGGGGATGGCGCAGGCGGAGTCGATCAGCTTCTTTACCGGGCTGACCATGCGCTGGTTCCGCGACGCCTTCTGCGCCGAAGAGAAACTGATTGCCGAGCGGATGGGGATGGACACTTACGCCCTGATGGAGGAGATGGCCAGCCGGGTGCCGGCGGGCTCTCACGGGGTGATGCCAATCTTCTCCGACGCCATGCACTTTAAGCAGTGGTATCACGCTGCGCCGTCGTTTATTAACCTCTCCATCGACCCGGAAAAATGCAACAAGGCCACCCTGTTCCGCGCCCTGGAGGAGAACGCGGCGATTGTCTCCGCCTGCAACCTGGCGCAGATTTCGCAGTTCTCCGGCGTGGTCTTTGACGGTCTGGTGTTTGCCGGCGGTGGTGCGAAAGGGACGCTGTGGAGCCAGATCTTAAGCGATGTCACCGGCCTGCCGGTGCGCGTGCCGGAAGTGAAAGAGGCTACCGCGCTCGGCTGCGCCATTGCCGCCGGAACCGGCGCCGGGCTGTATAGCGATATGGCCGCCACCGGGGAGAAGCTGGTGAAATGGAGCCGGGAGTTCACCCCGAATCCGGCGCACCGGGAGCTGTACGACGGCATGATGCAGAAATGGCAGGCGGTGTACGCCGATCAGCTCGGGCTAGTGGACAGCGGGCTGACCACTTCGATGTGGCAGGCGCCGGGACTGGTGCGGACATCCCCCTCACCACGGCCCTCTCCCCAAAGGGGCGAGGGAGAAATGCCGACCGAGCCCACTCTGTAAGACCGCACCCGACTGTCAGAGGGAGAAATACCGACCGGGCCCACTCTGTAAGACCGCACCCGACTGTCAGAGGGAGAAATACCGACCGAGCCCATTCTGTAAGACCGCACCCGACTGTCAGAGGGAGAAATGCCGACCGAGCCCACTCTGTAAGACCGCACCCGACTGTCAGAGGGAGAAATACCGACCGGGCCCACTCTGTAAGACCGCACCCGCCTGTTCCCTCTCCCCTATGGGGAGAGGGCTAGGGTGAGGGGTAATCTTTGAATCCCATCACAATCACCGCATTCCCCTTTTCCCTTTTACTCCGTGCTGGCTAAATTACTAACTCATCCGACCACATAACAATAATTTTACACTGGAAGAGACTATGAGCCGCTACCCGTCGTTATTCGCCCCCCTCGATCTGGGGTTCACCACGCTCAAAAACCGCGTGTTAATGGGCTCGATGCATACCGGGCTGGAGGAGCGGCCGGACGGCGCACAGCGGCTGGCCGCGTTCTACGCCGAGCGCGCCCGTCACGGCGTGGCGCTGATCGTCACCGGCGGCGTGGCCCCTGCCCCCTCCGGCGTCGGGATGGAGGGCGGCGCGGTGCTGAACGATGCGGCGCAGTTGCCCCACCACCGGATCGTCACCGATGCCGTCCACCAGCAGGGCGGCAAAATCGCCCTGCAAATTCTGCATACCGGGCGCTACAGCTATCAGCCTGACCCGGTGGCCCCGTCGGCGATCCAGGCTCCGATCAACCGTTTTAAGCCCCACGCCCTGACTCACGATGAGATCCTGACCCTGATCGACGACTTTGCCCGCTGCGCGGCCCTGGCGCGGGAAGCGGGCTACGACGGCGTGGAGGTGATGGGCTCCGAAGGCTATCTGATAAACGAATTCCTCGCCGCCCGCACCAACCAGCGCGACGACGAATGGGGCGGCGACTACGCTCGTCGGATGCGCTTCGCCGTCGAAGTGGTGCGTGCCGTGCGCGAGCGCGCCGGGAGCGATTTTATTATTATCTTCCGCCTGTCGATGCTCGACCTGGTGGAGGGCGGCGGCACCTTCGACGAAACCGTCCAGCTGGCGCAGGCCATTGAGGCGGCCGGGGCAACCATCATCAACACCGGGATCGGCTGGCACGAGGCGCGCATCCCGACCATCGCCACCCCGGTGCCGCGCGCGGCGTTCAGCTGGGTCACCCGCAGGCTGAAGGGCAAGGTGTCGATCCCGCTGGTGACCACCAACCGCATTAACGATCCTCAGGTGGCAGACGATGTGATCTCACGCGGCGATGCCGATATGGTGTCGATGGCGCGGCCATTCCTTGCCGACGCCGAGCTGCTGTCGAAAGCGCAGAGCGGTCGGGCGGATGAGATCAACACCTGTATTGGCTGCAACCAGGCCTGCCTGGATCAGATTTTCGTCGGCAAAGTCACCTCCTGCCTGGTCAACCCGCGCGCCTGTCACGAAACCCGCATGCCGATCGTGCCTGCTGTGAATAAAAAGCGGCTGGCGGTGGTGGGCGCAGGCCCGGCGGGGCTGGCGTTTGCGGTGAATGCCGCGTCGCGCGGCCACAGCGTGACGCTGTTTGACGCGCTCCCTGAGATCGGCGGGCAGTTTAATATCGCCAAGCAGATCCCCGGCAAAGAGGAGTTCTACGAGACGCTGCGCTACTACCGGCGGATGATCGACATTACCGGCGTGGATCTGCGGCTCAACCAGTGGGTGGGCGCGGAAGATCTGCTCGACTTTGACGAGACGATCCTCGCCAGCGGGATCGCCCCGCGAACGCCTGAGATCGAGGGCGTCTCACACCCGAAAGTGCTGAGCTATCTCGACGTGCTGCGCGACAAGGCGCCGGTGGGAGATCGCGTAGCGATTATCGGCTGCGGCGGGATCGGCTTTGATACCGCCATGTACCTGAGCCAGGCGGGCGAGGCCACCAGCCAGAATATCGCGGAGTTCTGCGCGGAATGGGGCATCGACACCAGCCTGAACCAGGTGGGCGGTTTGCGCCCGGAAGGACCGCAACTGCCGAAAAGCCCGCGCCAGATCGTGATGCTGCAGCGCAAGGCCAGCAAGCCGGGCGAAGGGCTGGGTAAAACTACCGGCTGGATCCACCGCGCCACCCTTCTCGCCCGCGGCGTGAAGATGATCCCGGCGGTGAGTTACCAGAAGATCGACGACGAAGGATTGCATGTGCTGATCGGCGGTGAACCGCAGCTGTTGCGCGTGGATAATGTGATTTTGTGTGCCGGTCAGGAGCCGAAGCGCGATCTGGCGGAGCCGCTGCGCGAGGCGGGCAAAACGGTGCATTTGATTGGCGGGTGCGACGTGGCGATGGAGCTCGATGCCCGGCGGGCGATTGCCCAGGGGACGAAATTAGCGTTGGAGATCTAGAACATTGCCGGGCGGCGCTGCGCTTGCACCGGCCTACAAGACCGTAGGCCCGGTAAGCGAAGCGCCACCGGGCATCAGACCGCACAACAATCTTAACGACGGCGACCCAGCTTAACCGCCTTCAACACCACGAACTTGTTGTTGGTCGCCACGGTGGTGCAGTTACCGAAGATCTTCTTCAGCTTGTGGAAGTAGTCCAGATGACGGTTAGCCACGATATACAGCTCACCGTTGATTTTCAGGCAGCGGCGCGCGTGGTGGAACATCTCCCAGGCGACGTTATCCGTCAGGGCGTGTTTCTGGTGGAACGGCGGGTTGCACAGCACCGCGTTAAAGCGGAACGGCTCAACGCCCGACAGCGCGTTGTTGATCATAAACTCGCAGCGATCCAGCGCTTCCGGCATGTTGGTTTCCACGTTGAGACGGCTGGAGGCCACCGCCATCGGCGACTCATCGCTGAAGACCACGCTGGCTTCCGGGTTCTTCGCCAGCAGCGTCAGACCGATCACCCCGTTACCACAGCCGAGATCGACGATCTCCCCTTCCAGATTTTCCGGCAGATGCTCGATAAAGAAGCGCGCGCCGATATCCAGCCCGGTACGGGAGAAGACGTTGGCGTGGTTATGGATGGTCCAGTCGGTGCCTTCCAGCTTCCAGCTCAGGGTCTCCGGCGCGTCGGCCAGTTCGGGTGCTGTGAAGGTACAGTTGATCAGACGGGCTTTTTTCCACGCCAGCGTGGTGGTGGTTGGCCCCAGCACTTTCTCGAACAGTTCCAGCGTGGAGGTATGGATATCACGCGCTTTGGCCCCGGCGATAATGCGTGTCTCTGGCGTCACCACCTTGCGCAGCGCGCGGAGCTGCTGCTCCAGCAGGGCCATTGTTTTTGGCACTTTGATCAGCACCACGCCCGGCGCCTGCGGGTAATCCGCGGTACTGTCGAGGAACTTGACGCTGGACTCTTCAATTTCGTTGTGACGCAGGTTCTCGCGCGTCGCCAGCTCGCTCAGGTATGAATCCCCGATGCTGTAAGGGGTGTGTTCGGCCAGTGCGCAACCCAATGCGCCGAAAGCATCATTCAGGATCAGAACCGGGCCGCTGATTTCAGTGTCATCCAACTGCTGCAGCAGATATTCATCCGCCGCTTCCCACGCCTGAAGCGGGTTAACGTCGTCCGTTTCCGGGAAACGTTTTAAGTCGAGTGAACGGAAACCGTTGTCTAAGTGGCTCATCGGCCCTCCTGAGTGGTAAAATTTCGGCGTTATCCCTGAAAAGGGTGCGTGAGTATACCCGTTTTCAAATTATTTTGGGGTTTTGATGAACCAGCTGACTTACCTCCAGGGCTACCCGGAGCATCTGCTTTCCCAGGTCCGCACCTTAATTGCCGAGCAAAAACTGGGGGCGGTACTGGAAAAACGCTATCCGGGCACCCACGATTTCGCCACCGATAAAGCCCTCTGGCAGTATACGCAGGATATGAAAAACCGGTATTTACGCAGCGCGCCGCCCATCAATAAGGTGATGTACGACAACAAGATCCACGTCCTGAAGAACGCGCTCGGCCTGCACACTGCCATCTCCCGCGTGCAGGGCGGCAAGCTCAAGGCCAAGGCCGAGATCCGCGTGGCAACCGTGTTTCGCAACGCGCCGGAAGCCTTCCTGCGCATGATCGTGGTGCATGAGCTGGCGCACCTGAAAGAGAAAGAGCACGACAAAGCGTTCTACTCCCTGTGCTGCCATATGGAGCCGCAGTACCACCAGCTGGAGTTTGATACCCGGCTGTGGCTGACGCATTTATCGTTAAAGAGTAATGAGAATTAGCGCACTCGATTTGTCATCATGACATGCTACAGTGGCATCAGGTTCCCTTAACGGAGTTCGTGAACGTTTATGATACGTTTCGCAGTCATTGGGACGAACTGGATCACCCGTCAGTTCGTCGATGCCGCCCATGAGACCGGCAAATATAAACTTACCGCAGTCTATTCCCGCAGCCTTGAACAGGCGCAGACCTTTGCGAACGACTACCTCGTCGAACATCTGTTTACCTCGCTGGAGGAGATGGCGCAGAGCGATGCCATTGACGCGGTTTATATTGCCAGCCCCAACTCCCTGCACTTCCCGCAAACGAAGCTGTTCCTCAGCCATAAAAAGCATGTGATCTGCGAGAAGCCGCTGGCCTCGAATATCGATGAGGTCGAAGCCGCCATTGCCCTTGCGCGGGAAAACCAGGTGGTGCTGTTCGAAGCGTTCAAAACCGCCAGCCTGCCGAATTTCCTGCTGCTGCAGCAATCGCTGTCGAAAGTGGGCCGCGTCCGCAAAGCCTTCATCAACTACTGTCAGTATTCGTCACGCTACCAGCGCTATCTGGACGGCGAGAACCCAAACACCTTTAATCCGCAGTTCTCTAACGGCTCGATTATGGATATCGGTTTCTACTGCCTGGCCTCGGCGGTGGCGCTGTGGGGCGAGCCGCACCGGGTTCAGGCAACCGCCAGCCTGCTGGAGAGCGGCGTCGATGCCCACGGTCTGGTGGTGCTGGATTACGGCGATTTCAGCGTGACGCTGCAGCACTCTAAAGTCAGTGACTCGGTGCTGCCGAGCGAAATCCAGGGTGAGAACGGCGCGCTGGTTATCGAGAAGATCTCCGAGTGCCAGAAGCTGAGCTTCGTGCCGCGCGGCGGCAAGCCTCAGGAGCTGACGCAGCCTCAGCATATCAACACTATGCTTTATGAGGCAGAGGTGTTCGCGCGTCTGGTCGAAACCCAGGAAGTTAACCATCCGGGCCTTGCGGTGAGCCGTACCACGGCGAAGCTGCAAACCGAAATCCGTCGCCAGACGGGGGTGGTTTTCCCGGCGGACGGCCTTAACGCAGAAGTTACCGCGTAAAGCTGTGTAATGAATCAGTGCAGGTCATTGACGAAACCAATGACCTGACATATTTTGTTACCTGCAAAGGGGAGTAACTTCCTGGTCGGTGGATCGTCATTACGATGCGTGTAATACCGCATCCGGTCGCCGGGCAACGAAAAAGGAATACGATGAGCGTATTCCTTTCTTGTTGTAAGTGAGACCTTGCCGGAAGGCGAGGTCTATGCACAAAAAACGCAACGACTATCGTCTTCTGACGTTAGTCGTTTTTTTTTGTGGAAGGAAAATTGTATGAATACTGTCGGTACTCCGCTGCTGTGGGGTGGATTCGCAGTCGTGGTGGTCATCATGCTGGCGATTGACCTCTTCCTGCAGGGTCGACGCGGCGCACATGGCATGACCATGAAGCAGGCGGCCGCCTGGTCGCTGGTGTGGGTCACCCTCTCCCTGCTCTTCTGTGCCGCCTTCTGGTGGTATCTCTCCGTTACGCAAGGCCGCGCGGTGGCCGATCCCCAGGCGCTGGCGTTCCTGACGGGCTATCTGATCGAAAAAGCCCTGGCGGTGGATAACGTCTTCGTCTGGCTGATGCTGTTCAGCTATTTTGCGGTGCCTGCGGCGTTGCAGCGTCGGGTGCTGGTGTATGGCGTGCTGGGCGCGATCGTGCTGCGTACCATCATGATCTTCGCCGGTAGCTGGCTGATTACCCAGTTCGAATGGCTGTTGTACGTCTTCGGTGCCTTCCTGCTCTTTACCGGCGTGAAGATGGCGCTGGCGAAAGAAGATGAAACCGGTATTGGCGAAAAGCCGCTGGTGCGCTGGCTGCGCGGTCATCTGCGCATGACCGACACCATCGAAAACGAGCACTTCTTCGTACGTAAGAACGGCCTGCTGTTCGCCACGCCGCTGCTGCTGGTGCTGATCATGGTGGAACTGAGCGACGTGATCTTTGCGGTCGACAGTATTCCGGCGATTTTCGCGGTGACCACCGACCCGTTCATCGTCCTGACCTCAAACCTGTTTGCGATCCTCGGCCTGCGTGCCATGTACTTCCTGCTGGCGGGCGTGGCGGAGCGCTTCTCAATGCTGAAGTACGGTCTGTCGGTGATCCTGGTGTTTATCGGTATCAAGATGATGATTGTCGATTTCTACCATATCCCGATCGCCATCTCGCTGGGCGTGGTGTTTGGTATCCTGGTTCTGACTCTGGTCATCAACGCCTGGGTGAATCACCAGAACGATAAGAAACGGCAGATCGGGTAACAATCGCCCGGCGGCGCTATGCTTGCCGGGCCTACGGTTTTGTAGGCCGGGTAAGCGTAGCGCCACCCGGCACTACCTTGCGCAGAGGGGTTTAAGCGAACCACTCAGCAAAAATGTAAACGCACAGTTAAAAAATATGACGCAACACGTAAATTCCAGCATTTTGCTCTTCCCAGGCTTCGCGCATTCAATATACTCATCCTGACAAACACACACCTCTAACCGGAATATAAGTGCCTCAGAGCATCTCCGGGACGGAACGCAATCTCACTGAAGGAATTTTTATGACCATGCAATCCCCTGGTCTGCTCGCGCGCCTGGCGCAGGGCAGCCTCGTTAAACAAATACTGGTAGGTCTGGTGCTGGGTATTTTACTGGCTCTGGTCTCTAAACCGGCTGCTATCGCCACCGGCCTGCTCGGCACCCTGTTCGTTGGCGCGTTAAAGGCCGTCGCACCGGTCCTGGTGCTGATGCTGGTGATGGCCTCCATTGCCAACCACCAACACGGACAAAAAACCAACATTCGTCCGATTTTGTTCCTTTATCTGCTGGGCACCTTCTCTGCCGCGCTGACGGCGGTAGTGTTTAGCTTCCTGTTCCCGTCCACGCTGCATCTCACCTCTGCCGCGGGCGATATCACTCCGCCATCGGGCATCGTGGAAGTGCTTCGCGGCCTGCTGATGAGCATGGTCTCTAACCCGATTGACGCCCTGCTGAACGCCAACTATATCGGCATTCTGGTGTGGGCTGTTGGTCTGGGCTTTGCCCTGCGCCACGGTAACGACACTACCAAAAATCTGGTGAATGACGTATCCAACGCCGTCACCTTTATGGTGAAAGTGGTTATTCGCTTTGCGCCGATCGGTATCTTCGGTCTGGTCTCCTCCACCCTGGCGACCACCGGGTTTGAAACCCTGTGGGGCTATGCCCAGCTGCTGGTGGTGCTGGTGGGCTGTATGCTGCTGGTGGCGCTGGTGATCAACCCGCTGCTGGTGTTCTGGCAGATCCGCCGTAACCCCTATCCGCTGGTGCTGACCTGCCTGCGTGAGAGCGGCGTCTACGCCTTCTTCACCCGCAGCTCCGCAGCGAACATTCCGGTGAACATGGCCCTGGCCGAGAAGCTGAACCTGGATCGTGATACCTATTCCGTCTCCATCCCGCTGGGTGCGACGGTGAACATGGCGGGCGCGGCGATCACCATCACCGTGCTGACCCTGGCCGCCGTACATACTCTGGGTGTGCCGGTCGATCTGCCAACCGCGCTGCTGCTGAGCGTCGTGGCCTCGCTGTGTGCCTGTGGCGCATCGGGTGTGGCGGGGGGTTCTCTGCTGCTGATCCCGCTGGCCTGTAATATGTTCGGCATCCCGAACGAAGTGGCGATGCAGGTTGTGGCGGTGGGCTTCATCATTGGCGTGCTGCAGGACTCCTGCGAAACCGCGCTAAACTCCTCCACCGACGTGCTGTTTACCGCTGCGGCCTGTCAGGCTGAAGACGCGCGTCTGGCGAAAAACGCTCTGCGCAGTTAATAAAAAAGCCCGGTGGCGGCTACGCCTTACCGGGCCTACAGGATAAAAGCAAAACGGCAACCCTGAGGTTGCCGTTTTTAGTGTTTGTACCCTCTCCCCGTGGGAGAGGGTCAGGGTGAGGGCATCAGGCCGCACCGCTTACAGCGTCACACCACTCTTAAAGATCGCCAGCTCGCGGAAGTCGTTTTTCTCGTTGCAGGCCTGCTTGCCGTTGGCGATATCCACAATTACATCCACGAATTCCGTTAACAGCTGCGGCATCGCTTTGCCGTGGATCAGCTGACCGGCATCGAAATCAATCCAGTGCTTTTTCTTCGCCGCCAGCTCGCTGTTGGTGGCGATTTTCACCGTTGGCACAAAGCCGCCGTACGGCGTACCGCGACCAGTGCTGAACAGCACCATATGGCAGCCCGCACCCGCCAGGGCGCTGGTGGCGACGGCGTCGTTGCCCGGCGCGCTTAACAGGTTCAGACCCGGCGTGTTCAACCGCTCGCCGTAGCGCAGAACATCCACCACCTGGCTGGCACCCGCTTTCTGGGTACAGCCGAGGGATTTCTCTTCCAGCGTGGTGATCCCACCCGCCTTGTTGCCCGGGGATGGGTTCTCGTAAATCGGCTGGTTGTGGGCGATAAAGTACTGCTTGAAGTCGTTCACCATGGTGACGGTTTTTTCAAAGGTCGCTTCATCGCGGCAGTGGCTCATCAGAATGCGCTCGGCACCGAACATCTCCGGCACTTCGGTCAGCACGGTAGTGCCGCCGTTGCCGATGACGTAATCGGAGAACTGGCCCAGCATCGGGTTCGCGGTGATGCCGGACAGGCCGTCCGAACCGCCGCACTCCAGACCAAACTTCAGCTCGCTCAGCTTGCCCGCTTCGCGCTGGTCGTGGCGCATCACCTCATACAGCTGATGCAGGTGTTCCAGACCGGCTTCCACTTCGTCGTCCTGATGCTGGCACACCATAAAGTGAACGCGGGAAGGATCGAAATCGCCCAGCGTTTCACGGAAGGCATCCACCTGGTTGTTCTCACAGCCGAGGCCGATCACCAGCACCGCCCCGGCGTTCGGGTGGCGGACCATGTTTTGCAGCATGGTACGGGTGTTGATGTGGTCGTCACCCAGCTGGGAACAGCCGTAGGTGTGGCTGAAGAGGAACACGCCGTCGGTGCCTTCTGCTTCATTGGTCTCTTTCAGGAAACGGCTCTGGATCTGACGGGCGATGCCGTTAACGCAGCCGACGGTGGGCAGGATCCACAGTTCATTGCGAATCCCCACCTCACCGCTGGCGCGGCGGTAGATCTGGACGTCACGATCTGCCGCCTGGCTGCTCTCAGCCTGCAACTCAGGTTGATAGCTGTACTCATCCAGATCGCTCAGATTGGTGCGGGTATTGTGGGAGTGAATGAATTCACCCGCCGCGATATCCGCCAGCGCATGGCCAATAGGCAGACCGTATTTAACAACGTTCTCCCCTTTGGCAATGGGCTGCAGGGCAAATTTGTGCCCGCGCGCCATGTCCTGGCGCAGCGTGACGGTCTGGTTACCAAACGTCACGTCCAGCCCTTCGCTCAGGTCGGCCAGCGCGACCGCAACGTTGTCCAGCGAATGGATTTTGATGTATTGCATATCAACCTCAGACGGCCTTAGTTCAGTTCAATAGCGAAGTAGTCGCGCGCGTTGTTAAAGCAGATGTTTCTCACCATTTCGCCCAGCAGTTGAATATCGGCCGGCGCTTCGCCCGCGGTGACCCAGCGGCCAATCATCTGGCACAGAATGCGGCGGAAGTATTCATGGCGAGTATAAGAAAGGAAGCTGCGGCTGTCGGTCAGCATCCCGACAAAGCGGCTCAGCAGACCAAGCTGCGCCAGCTGTGTCATCTGACGCTCCATGCCGTCTTTCTGATCGTTGAACCACCAGCCGGAACCGAACTGCATCTTGCCCGGCATCCCTTCGCCCTGGAAGTTGCCGATCATGGTGCCCAGCACTTCGTTATCGCGCGGGTTCAGGCAGTAAAGAATGGTTTTTGGCAGCAGGTTCTCTTCGTTCTGTTTGCTCAGCAGTTTGGACAGCTCTTCCGCCAGCGGACGGTCGTTGATGGAGTCGAAACCGACGTCGGCGCCCAGCAGTTTGAACTGACGCAGGTTGTTATTGCGCAGCGCGCCGATGTGGTATTGCTGCACCCAGCCGCGACGGGCATATTCGGCCGCCAGCCAGACCAGTACCGCAGTTTTAAACTGCGCCACTTCGTGCTCGCTCAGGCTTTCACCCGCCAGACGACGCGCCAGAATGCTGTCCAGCTCGCCTTCGTTGGCGTCGGCAAACAGCACTACGTCCAGCGCATGGTCAGAAACCTTACAGCCGTGAGCCGCAAAGTGGTCCAGACGTTTGGTCAGCGCAGCCTGCAGATCGCTGAAGCGGCGGATGTCGGTGTCGGAGACTTCGGCCAGTTTCGCCATGTAGTCGGCAAAGGTCGCCTGCTCAATGTTGAAGGCTTTATCCGGGCGCCAGCTTGGCAGCACTTTGACGTCAAAAGAGGCGTCTTTGGCGACAACGGCGTGATGCTCCAGGGAGTCAATCGGATCGTCGGTGGTGCCGACCATCTTCACATTCATCTGCTTCATGATGCCGCGGGCAGAGAATTTGTCCTGGGCCAGCAGCTCGTTGCATTCGTTCCAGATCTCATCCGCCGTTGACGGCGAGAGCAGCTTGCCGGTGATGCCAAACGGACGGCGCAGCTCCAGGTGGGTCCAGTGGTACAGCGGGTTACCGATGGTGTGCGGCACGGTCGCGGCCCAGGCGTCGAATTTTTCACGGTCGGACGCGTCGCCAGTACACAGGCGTTCCGCTACGCCGTTGGTGCGCATGGCGCGCCACTTATAGTGGTCACCTTTCAGCCAGATGTCATACAGGTTTTTGAAACGGTAATTTTCGGCAACCTGCTGCGGCGGAAGGTGGCAGTGGTAGTCGAAAATCGGCTGGTCTTTCGCGTAATCATGGTACAGGCGGCGGGCGAATTCAGTATCTAACAGGAAATCTTCAGTCATAAACGGAGTCATGTCGTTATCCTCTTAACGGGCACGTCAGAAAGCAATGTTCAGATGCTGCAAAGTTATCACACCAATTTCCAGAGGCCGATGATTTTTTCGTGAGTTAGATCAATAAACGTCGACAAATAATCTACATCTAAAGTGTTAAATAACGCCTAACCCCGCGCCAGCTCTGGCCTGACAGAGCCTCGACATTACCCTTACAATTATTGACACTTTTGTGATGTCACTCACCTTTTAAAGTTGTATGACAAGTTATCGTTCTGCCGTCGCAAATTATAAGCCGACGGAATGCATTACCGGTGCCTCAGGCGTCGGACTCAGCGGTAAGGATACCGAATTATGCAAGTTACTTATGGCAAGGTTCGGGCCGTACCGGGAGTATTTCCGGTTACGCCCTCCCGTTAAAAACATCTCACGCCATGCGTAGAGATGCCCGTACTCCGGTGCGGCAATAACATAACGATGAGGTTTTACATGCGTAAAATTAAAGGGTTACGTTGGTACATGATCGCACTGGTGACGCTTGGCACCGTGCTGGGCTACCTGACGCGTAACACCATAGCGGCGGCTGCGCCAACGCTGATGGAAGAGCTGCACATCTCCACACAGCAATACTCCTATATCATCGCGGCCTATTCCGCGGCTTATACCATCATGCAGCCGGTAGCGGGCTACGTGCTGGATATCCTGGGGACTAAAGTTGGCTACGCCGTGTTTGCCGTCACCTGGGCAATCTTCTGCGGCGCAACCGCGCTGGCAGGGAGCTGGGGTGGCCTGGCGCTGGCACGTGGCGCGGTCGGTGCAGCTGAAGCTGCGATGATCCCGGCGGGCCTGAAAGCGGCCTCCGAGTGGTTCCCGGCGAAAGAGCGTTCCATTGCGGTAGGCTACTTCAACGTGGGTTCCTCTATTGGCGCGATGATTGCTCCGCCGCTGGTGGTGTGGGCTATCGTGATGCACAGCTGGCAGCTGGCGTTTATTCTCTCCGGCGTGCTGAGCTTCGCCTGGGCGATGTCCTGGCTCATCTTCTACAAACACCCGCGCGATCAGAAGAAGCTCTCTGACGAAGAACGCGACTACATCATTAACGGCCAGGAATCCCAGCACCAGACCAATAACGGCAAGAAAATGTCCGTGCTGCAGATCCTCGGCACCCGTCAGTTCTGGGGTATCGCCCTGCCGCGTTTCCTGGCTGAGCCAGCATGGGGGACCTTCAACGCCTGGATCCCGCTGTTCATGTTTAAAGTGTACGGCTTTAACCTGAAAGAGATCGCCATGTTCGCCTGGATGCCAATGCTGTTCGCAGACCTGGGCTGTATCGTCGGCGGCTACCTGCCACCGCTGTTCCAGCGCTGGTTTGGCGTGAACCTGATTGTCTCCCGTAAAATGGTTGTCACCATGGGCGCCCTGCTGATGATTGGCCCGGGCATGATCGGCCTGTTCACCAGCCCGTATGTTGCTATTGCCCTGCTGTGCGTCGGTGGTTTTGCTCACCAGTCCCTGTCCGGTGCGCTGATTACCCTCTCTTCCGACGTGTTCGGTCGTAATGAAGTGGCGACAGCGAACGGCCTGACCGGGATGGCTGCCTGGACCGCAAGCACCCTGTTTGCCCTGGTCGTCGGTGCGCTGGCTGACACCATCGGCTTTAGCCCGCTGTTCGCGGTTCTGGCTGTCTTCGACCTGATGGGCGCGGTGCTTATCTGGACGGTGCTGAAAAGCAAATCCGCTGAAGAGCTGCAGAAAGAGTCCCTCGGAAGGCCGGCGACGCAGAGTTAGATTTATTGCCGCCATACAACCAAAAAGCCGCTTCCGGGCGGCTTTTTTGCGAGCCAAATCTGGAGACAAATGGGTAAAAGTGGTATAACAAATAATTCGCCGTACCCTGCCTGGAGCGCATATGGAAATCAACGAACCCCGTCGTCTTTATCAGCAACTTGCCGCTGAGCTGAAAACTCGCATCGAGCAAGGCGTTTATCTGGTGGGTGACAAATTGCCTGCCGAGCGCTTTATTGCTGATGAAAAAAGCGTCAGCCGCACCGTGGTTCGTGAAGCCATCATCATGCTGGAAGTGGAAGGCTATGTTGAGGTGCGTAAAGGGTCCGGCATTCATGTGATCTCCAGCCAGGCAAAACACTCCCCGGCCCCGGATGAAAATCTGGAATTTGCTAACTACGGCCCGTTCGAGCTGCTCCAGGCTCGTCAGCTTATCGAGAGTAATATCGCCGAGTTTGCGGCGACCCAGGTGACCAAGCAGGACATCATGAAGTTGATGGAGATCCAGGATAACGCGCGCAAAGAGAAATGCTTCCGCGACTCCGAATGGGACCTGCAGTTTCACGTTCAGGTGGCTTTAGCGACGCAGAATACCGCCCTGGCTGCAATCGTGGAAAAAATGTGGACTCAGCGCGTTCATAACCCGTACTGGAAAAAACTGCACGATCACATCGATTCCCGTACCGTGGATAACTGGTGCGACGATCATGACCAAATTCTTAAAGCGCTGATTCGTAAAGACCCTCATGCGGCAAAACTGGCAATGTGGCAACATCTCGAGAACACCAAACAGATGCTGTTCAATGAAACCAGTGATGACTTCGAATTTAATGCCGACCGCTATCTTTTTGCTGAGAATCCGGTCGTTCACCTCGATAGCGCCGTCAGTCACGCAAAATAGTTTCCTTCTTCCTCTGGCAGGCGCTTCGCTGCGCCTTCCGCACCCGGTGGGTAAGTAAACATCTATAGTGTCAGCCTTTGTAAATAGCCTCGCGTCCTCTCCCTGGGTTAAGACAAAATCACTCTTCGACATACGCAATTTCTGTGACGGATCCCATTGGGGTTTGTTACAATTAGATGCAAATTGCCGTTTAGCTTGTTAGTTAGTGCTTGCTTACCTAGCCATTTAACAGGGAACAGTTCTGGCCACACACTGTGTCCGCGAGCGACCATAATGAAATCATAAAAAATGTCGCCGTGCTGTTTGACCCGGTTGACAGGTGCGTCGTTAACCGATTTCCAGGAACACTGAATGGAACTTTTGACCCAACTACTTAATGCCTTATGGGCTCAGGATTTCGAAACGCTGGCCAATCCTTCCATGATTGGCATGCTCTATTTTGTCCTGTTTATGATTCTGTTTCTTGAAAACGGTCTGCTGCCGGCCGCTTTCCTGCCAGGCGATAGTCTGCTGGTGCTGGTTGGCGTGCTCTGTGCAAAAGGGGCAATGCAGTTTCCGCAAACCGTGCTGCTGCTGACTATCGCGGCCAGCCTCGGCTGCTGGTTGAGCTATATCCAGGGGCGATGGCTTGGCAATACGCGCATCGTGCAGAACTGGCTGTCGCATTTACCGGCGCACTATCACCAGCGTGCGCATCATCTGTTCCACAAGCACGGGCTCTCTGCGCTGCTGGTCGGCCGCTTTATCGCCTTTGTCCGCACCCTTTTGCCAACGATTGCCGGTCTTTCCGGTCTCAGCAGCGCGCGTTTCCAGTTCTTTAACTGGATGAGCGGCCTGCTGTGGGTGCTGATCCTCACCACGCTTGGGTATCTGCTCGGCAAGACGCCGGTGTTCCTGAAGTATGAAGATCAATTGATGTCCTGCCTGATGCTGCTGCCGGTTGTGCTGCTGGTGTTCGGGCTGATTGGTTCGCTGGTTGTTCTCTGGAAGAAAAAACATGGAAGTCAGGGCTAACGTAATAGCCAGTTCAAACGCGTCACTGCGTCGTCTCTCTTATGCCATGATCGCGCTGGTGATGTTCAGCGCGCTCTTGCTGGCCTGGTCTGCTCTGCAAAAGCAGGAGTCGACGCTCGCTATCCGCGCCGTCAGTCAGGGCGTCAGCATGCCGGATGGTTTCTCCATCTGGCATCATCTGGATGCCAATGGCATTCAGTTCAAAAGCATTACCCCACAGAACGACGTGCTGCTGATCACCTTCGACTCCAGCGTAGAGAGCGCTGCCGCGAAGAAGGTGCTCGATCGCAGCCTGCCGCATGGCTACATCATTGCCCAGCAGGATGACAACAGTCAGACGGCAGCATGGCTGACGCGTCTGCGAGATACGTCGCGCCTGTTAGGTTAAATTTCCACTATTCTGAATCTTTTCACTCACTTTGGTGATATCACCGTTTACTTACTATGCTTAAGTACGCGGAGCACCTCTCATTCGTACTCCGCACGACCCTGGAAATCGACATTCCCGCAGGTTATGTCGAAAACAATGGAAGGTTTCAACAATGAAATACCGCATCGCCCTGGGCCTCGCCCTTTTTTCTTTGAGCACAGCATCGTTCGCTTCATCTCTTTGTCAGGAGAAGGAACAGGATATCCAACGCGAGATCAGTTACGCTGAAAAGCATAACAATCAGAGCAGAATCAATGGATTGAAAAAAGCTCTGAGCGAAGTAAAAGCTAACTGCTCCGACAGTAAATTGCGCGCCGATCATCAGCGCAAGATTGACGAGCAGAAAGAGGAGATTGCTGAACGCCGTCGGGATCTGGCGGAAGCAAAAGAGAAAGGCGATGCGGATAAAGTTGCCAAACGTGAGCATAAACTGCAAGAAGCGCAGAACGAACTGAAAGCGCTTGAGTCTCGCGACTACTGATCTAATGGACATCGTAACAGGAGAGAATCATGTCAAAAGATACCACGTCAGACCATTTACGCGCTGAACTGAAGTCCCTGGCGGATACCCTGGAAGAGGTGCTGAGCTCCTCAAGCGACAAGTCGAAAGAAGAGCTGAGCAAACTGCGCAATAAAGCGGAGAAGGCCCTGCACGAGAGCCGCTATCGCCTGGGTGAAACCAGCGACGTGCTGGCAAAACAGACCCGTGAGGCCGCCGCGCGCGCTGATGAGTACGTGCGTGAGAATCCTTGGGCCGGCGTAGGCATTGGTGCTGCGGTGGGCGTTGTCATCGGCATGCTGCTTACGCGACGTTAATTATGGAAGATTCACGTCAACCACAAGGGCCCGCAAAAAACGTCCTCGGTATCGGACAGCGGATTTTAACCACACTTGTCGGCATCGCTGAGACGCGAATCCGGCTGGCAGTGGTTGAACTGGAAGAAGAGAAAGCTAACCTCTTCCAGCTGCTACTGATGTTGGGGTTGACCATGCTCTTCGCCGCTTTTGGCCTGATGAGCCTGATGGTATTGATTATCTGGGCAGTCGATCCGCAGTATCGTCTTAATGTGATGATTGGCACCACCGTGGTGCTGCTGCTTGCCGCCCTGATTGGGGGAATATGGACGATGCGCAAAGTGCGCCACTCCACCCTGTTACATCATACCCGTAAGGAACTGGCCAACGATCGGTCGTTGCTGGAGGATGACAAAAAGTGAGCAGAAGCCGATCGGAACGTGAGCGAGAAAAAGCATTTTTGCTGAGCCAGATCCAGCAGCAAAGGCTGGATCTGTCGGCCGGCAGCCGTGACTGGCTGGAAGCGACGCACAGTTACGATCGCGGATGGACGATGTTCCTCAACCTGCGCGCCTGGGCGCTGGTAGGGAGCAGTATCCTGGCGGTGAAAGCTGTCCGCCATCCGAACAGGCTGATCCGCTGGGCGCGTCGTGGCTTTGGTATCTGGAGCGCCTGGAAGCTGGTTAAAACCACACTTACCCAGCAACAGCTTCGCAAATCCGAAACGCACTGACGTTTAGCCTGCTCCACTCGTAAAGCGCCTGAGGGCGCTTTATTTTTATCCCCTCCCCCTCTGCTTGCTCAATATCTTTGATAAAGATTGACAGTTTTCCTTGCTAACAATCGGCATTCGCCCCGTTTATGATTCTCTCCATCGACAGCGAGACCGCGGCATCCGCCCGATTTTGCACATTAAATAGGTTTCACAGCCCAAATGGTTCCCTGGAGAGTAAGATGAAAAAATTAGAAGATGTTGGTGTACTGGTAGCGCGCATTCTGATGCCAATCCTGTTTATTACTGCAGGCTGGGGCAAAATCGGTGGTTATGCCGGTACCCAGCAGTATATGGAAGCAATGGGCGTTCCAGGGTTCTTGCTGCCGCTGACCATTCTGCTTGAACTGGGTGGTGGTCTGGCAATCCTGTTCGGTTTCCTGACTCGTACTACCGCGCTGTTCACCGCAGGCTTCACCCTGTTGACCGCGTTCCTGTTCCACAGCAACTTTGCGGAAGGCGTGAACTCTCTGATGTTCATGAAAAACCTGACCATCGCGGGCGGTTACCTGCTGCTGGCTATCACCGGTCCGGGTGCGTTCAGTATCGACCGCGTCCTGAATAAGAAGTGGTAAGCACGCTATACTGAATCAAAAAGCGAGGAGATCTCTCCTCGCTTTTGCTATCTAAGGAGGAATAAATGGGACAACTCGTAGACGGCGTCTGGCAGGATACCTGGTATGACACCAAATCAACCGGGGGACGTTTCAAACGTTCTGTTTCGGCCTTCCGTAACTGGCTCACCGCCGACGGTGCGCCTGGCCCGAGCGGTGAAGGCGGCTTTGCGGCCGAGAAAGATCGTTATCACCTCTATGTTTCTCTGGCCTGTCCGTGGGCGCACCGTACCCTGATCGTCCGCGCCCTGAAGGGGCTGGACTCGCTGATCCCCGTCTCGGTGGTGCATCCGCTGATGCTGGAGAACGGCTGGACCTTTGGCGATGACTTCCCGGCGGCCACCGGCGACTCGCTCTATCACCATGATTTTCTTTACCAGCTCTACCTGCGCGCCGATCCGCACTACACCGGCCGCGTTACCGTTCCGGTACTGTGGGACAAGAAAAATCAGACCATCGTCAGCAATGAGTCCGCCGAAATCATCCGCATGTTTAACACCGCGTTTGATGCCCACGGAGCCCGGGCGGGCGATTATTATCCGCCTGCGCTGCGCGATAAGATTGATGACCTGAATAGCTGGATCTACGACAACGTCAATAACGGCGTCTATAAGGCCGGTTTTGCCACCAGCCAGGAAGCCTATGATGAAGCCGTGACTAACGTCTTTAAGTCGCTGGAGCGTCTGGAGCAGATCCTGGGCCAGCACCGCTATCTGACCGGCAACCAGCTGACCGAAGCGGATATTCGTCTGTGGACCACGCTGGTGCGCTTTGACCCGGTTTACGTCACCCATTTTAAGTGCGACAAACACCGGATCAGCGATTACCTCAACCTGTACGGTTTCCTGCGCGACATTTATCAGATGCCGGGGATCGCGGAGACGGTGGATTTTGACCACATCCGTAACCACTACTATCGCAGCCATAAAACCATCAATCCGACGGGCATTATTTCCATTGGCCCGTGGCAGGATCTGAACGAACCGCACGGGCGCGACGTCCGCTTCGGCTAAGCCTCAGGGGCGCTGTTCCGGCGCCCTTTACACCCCTTTATTCCCGTCTATGCTTTAGTGGATCGCTTAGAAAACAAGTGATTAATTGCTATTGAGGTCAAAAACATGGACTGGTATCTGAAAGTACTGCGGAATTATATTGGGTTTAAAGGTCGCGCCCGGCGCAAAGAGTTCTGGATGTTCACCCTGGTGAACTTCATTCTGATTTGCGTGCTGGGGCTGATCGACAAGATGCTGGGCTGGGAACGGGCTGGCGGCGAAGGTATTCTGACCACCCTGTATGGCTTGCTGGTGCTGCTGCCCTCATGGGCCGTGCTGTTTCGCCGGCTGCATGATACCGACCGAACGGCGTGGTGGCTGCTGCTGGCGCTCATTCCGATTATCGGCTGGTTGATCATTGTGATCTTCAACTGCCAGCGCGGTACGGAAGGTGAAAACCGCTTTGGGCCGGATCCACTGCTGAACAAATGACAGGTTGCCCGGCGGCGCTATGCTTGCCGGGCCAACAGGTTACTTCTGGGTAAAGAGCTTCTGGATCTCGCGCAGACACCAGGATTTGGCCTCGCCCATGCTGTCACGACGCCACGCCATAATGATATCCACTTCGCTTGTGTACTCCGGGCTGACAACCCGCAGACGCCCTTCGGCAATATCTTTTTCGACAAACGGATACGGCATGGTGGCCACGCCCAATCCGGCCAGCAGCGCCTGACGCTTATCTTCCAGCGTACTGACGGTGAGGCGCGGCTGTTTATCCAGCAGCTGAACGGTTAATACCGGACGCTCGCGGGCGGTATCGGCCACCGCCACGCCGCGGTATTTTACGCGGGTTACTTCAGACAGCGGCTCGGGTTCCTGATGAATCGGGTGATCCGGCGCGGCAACGTACACGTTCATTACGGTATAGAGCTTGCGGGAGTTGATCTCCGACGAAGAGCGGAAGTGCATGTCCGGCGCAATCACAATATCCGCCCGGCCCTGCTCCAGACGCTCCCACGCCCCGGCGAGCACTTCGGTGATAATGGAAAGCTGGGTATTGGCTTTATCCGCCAGACGCTCCACCAGCGGGTAGAGTGCCGCAGTAGGTACCAGCGCTTCGGTGACCAGCGTCAGGTGCGTTTCCCAGCCGCGGGCCAGCGCTTCGGCGTCGGTGGTCAGCTTATCCGCCGCTTCCAGCAACACGCGCCCGCGCTCCAGCAGCATTCGCCCGACGTTGGTGAATTTTGTTCGGTGACCGGAGCGGTCAAACAGCACCACATCCAGCTCTTCTTCCAGCTTCTGCATGGTGTAGCTCAGGGCAGATGGCACGCGCCCCAGTTCATCTGCTGCTGCAGCGAAGCTACCGCGACGATCGATGGCGTCCATCACGCGCAGCGCTTCAAGGGTCAATGCTCTCTCTTTAGCCATGGCGTTCTCATTCAGGAAATTTGAACATACCGGGCAGAATATCTGGCTAACAATGCAGCGTCCATACCTTTACCATTGTTTTAGTGTAAAGAGAGGTCAAGTTTTATGATTACGACAAGAACAGCTAAACAGTGCGGACAAGCCGATTTCGGTTGGCTGCAGGCCCGCTACACCTTTTCCTTTGGACACTACTTTGACCCGAAACTGCTGGGCTATGCCTCTTTGCGTGTACTGAACCAGGAAGTTCTCGCACCGGGGGCCTCGTTCCAGCCGCGTACCTATCCAAAAGTGGATATCCTGAACCTGATCCTTGAAGGCGAAGCAGAGTACCGCGACAGCGAGGGCAACCATGTCCAGGCGAAAGCCGGTGAAGCATTGTTGATAGCCACCCAGCCCGGCATCAGCTATAGCGAACATAACCTCAGCAAAGACAAGACGCTGACGCGTCTGCAGCTGTGGCTGGATGCCTGCCCGGAGCGGGAAAACCCGCTGCTGCAGAAGATCGACCTGCTGGATGCGAAACAGCAGCTGCTGGCCTCGCCGGATGGCAGTTCAGGCAGCCTGCAACTTCGCCAGCAGGTGTGGCTGCACCATATCGAGCTGGATAAAGGGGAGCGTCTGAGTTTTCAGCTGCACGGCCCGCGCGCCTACCTGCAATCTATTCACGGCACGGTACATGCGCAGACCCCAGCAGAGGAGCGTGAAGCGTTAACCTGCGGGGATGGGGCGTTTATCCGCGACGAGGCGAATATCACGCTGGTAGCCGACACGCCTTTGCGTGCGCTGCTGATTGATTTGCCTGTCTGAGTCCATGCTGCCGGGTTTGCTCATGCTTACCCGGCCTGCACGAATGGCTTACTGGCTCATGGCCTGGGCGATCTGTGAGCGTACCTCGGCGCGCTGTTCCGGAGTCAGAACCTGGCTCACATCGAAGTAATATTTCACGCGATAGTAACGCGCCTGCTCCTCAATGTGGCCGATCGCAGCCAGCTGGCCCTTCACCGCTTTCTCATCCCATTTACCAGACTGGATCACGTCGATCAGCGTGCCATTTTTCACGTCGTTGGTCGGGATCTTATTGACGTTTTCTTCCAGCTGCTGGTGCAGAGCCTTAATCTTAGCGGTCTGCTCACTGCTGAGTTTCAATTGCTGAACGACAGGATCCTGGGCAGGCTGCGGCGCAGTTGTCACCTCTGCCGCCTGTGCCACGCCAGCAAAGCCTGTCAGCGATGCCGTCAGCAGCGCGATACGGAAAATCTTTTTCATCTCACAATCCTTAATTATCTGTCAGGGAAGAACCCGGGGAGTATTTTTCAATTACGGATGAGGATCTGTGAGGAAGTATATAAACAATTTTGTATGTAAGCACAGGGATCTTACGAGCCTTACGCCTGATAGTTGCCAGTACTAAAAATCATGTGGCAGGGTCCTGTCGATTGAAATCAGTTTCCCTTTTTTAACGGTGATATATTGCCCTTCCTTTAATTCTGCAAGCACCCGAAAAACATAACTTCTGGAGAGATTGGTTCTGCGAATGATAAAGTTCGCAATCCCCTCATTTTCCTTGGTATTCACGCTTCTTCGGTAAAGATAGCGCCGTAACATGGCTTTGATAGTGTGATAGCCAGAATCTGTTCTTCTCTCGACATGAACATCTAAAGCCACAATGAGCATATAGGAAAGAATTGTCGTCAGCTCTTTCATATAACTCTTAGATGTGTCGTAAAATATCCGTTCAAAATCATCCACACTTATTTGTAATATTGTTGCAGCAGTAAGCGTCATATAGTTGAAGGAGATGACCGGGCACATCCACTCCAGTAGGCCGACGGGCATAAATTCGATAGTAGTGCCAATGATTCTGGGATCTTCATCCATTGCGATTGATAATACGCCTTCCGAAACATAATAAATTGAACCTGGCTCTATAATAAGTGGTTCATTTGCGTTGAGTGAAAAAGTTTTTGCACAAGCAATAACGTCCTCCTGGTGCTTATTAAGGTCAAGAGTCCGGTAGTGCTCATGAATTTTTTCAAAGACAAACTGCATCGAACTCTCCGTTAGTAATAATGCAAATTGACATTATAGCCCTCAGGGCAACACCGGGCGTCAATTTCGGCATAAGTCCCGGCATGGACTATCGCAAACAAAAAATGCGCGTAAACTAATAAACCAGATTAAGCAACACGCATTCAAATACCTTAACCGTTTTTATTGTTAAAAACGAGAGCGCCGCTATGCCTTTCTTTGACAAAAGTGAGGCGTGCTCATTATCGACCTTAACCCATTGCTTAATTGAATTTTAATGAAGATATCCGGCCCCCTGACGACCTGGTACAAACAAATAAGTAAGGTGTTCAATTATGAAGCTTAAATATCTGACAGTAGCGACCGCCCTGATATTCAGCGCTGGCGTAACGGCACAGTCCGCTCCTTTAACCATTCCTCAGGCGACAAAGTTTGATGAACTGGCAACCACACCGGCAGAAGTGACGATGCCGGAATCTTATGTCAAAGCCATCGCGCAGCAGGCCTATATCTGGGGCTGGCCGATGGTAAACCAGTTTAACCGTCGCGAGACGATCACCAAAGCGCCGTATCCTGCGCTGAATGGCGGCATGGTACCCGTCGCGCCGATGGGTCAGCTGAGCATGCTGACCGACTATATCAAGCCGCAGGAGACCTTTGTGACCTGTCCAAACCAGGATGTGGCTTACGGCCTGGGCTTCTTTGAACTGGATAAAGAGCCGGCGGTCATTCAGGTTCCTGATTTTGGCGAGCGCTTCTGGGTCTATGCTATCTATGACGCGCGTACGAATCAGATTGGTAATGTGGGCAAACCCTACGGGACCAAACCGGGCTTTTACCTTTTGGTTGGGCCTAACTGGAAAGGGGAGACGCCAAAAGGCTTCGCAGGCGTAATACATTCATCCACTGAGATGGCGAACGTTATCCCGCGCATTCAGATGGATGATACCCCAGAGGATCGCGCCGCAATTCAGGCCCCCATCAAAGAGGTGATGACGTACCCGCTCAGCGAATTCACGGGCAAAATGAAGTCATATGAATACTCTACAATCCCGGCGATTGGTGATAAACCGGATCCAAATTCCGGTGAAACCCGGTGGGTTGTTCCAGAAAAATTCTTTGACCAGTTTGCTAACGTGTTGAATAAAGTTCCGCCACTGCCGGGTGAAGAGGCCATGTATAACCAGTATCGTCATCTGGTTGAGGCCGGTAAAAAGGATCCGCAAATTCGTAAATGGATGGACGAAGCCGCAGTTCAAACGGATAAAACCGTCATCGCCGATTTCTTTAAATGGAAAAATAATGGCGTACCGGCGGGCAACGGCTGGAACCGTTCGAAGAATAATGCCCAGTTCGGGGTCGATTATTACAACCGTACCGGGACGTCAAAATCGAATATGTTCGATAATAAGCCTGATGAAACCCAATATTTCTACACGGACAATGCGGGTAACGGCAGCCAGCTTTCAGGCGATCATGATTACACGGTGACATTCCCGCAAGGGGGTCTTCCGCCTGTTAAGGGATTCTGGTCATTGACGCTGTACAACAGTAAGCATCTGTTCAGCCCGAACGAACTGAATCGTTATTCGCTGGGGACAAAAAATCAGAATCTCAAATATAACGCCGATGGTTCGCTGACGCTGTATGTGAGTAAAACCAATCCGGGTGAGGCAAAAGTGAATAACTGGCTTCCGGCGCCTGACGGAGTTTTCTCACTCTATATCCGCGCCTACTGGGGTGAAAAAGCCATTCTTGATGGCACCTGGCAGCCACCAAAAATTGAAATGACGAAGTAACTCCTGCCAGCTACAAAGCAAAAACCCCGCCGAAGCGGGGTTTTATAAAGAGTTGAAGCTGACCGATAAGCCGGGTTCTGTCGTGGACAGTCATTCATCTAGGCCAGCAATCGCTCACTGGCTCAAGCAGCCTACCCGGGTTCAGTACGGGCCGTACCATGTGAACCCCTATTTGGCCTTGCTCCGGGTGGAGTTTACCGTGCCACGGACTGTTACCAGCCGCGCGGTGCGCTCTTACCGCACCCTTTCACCCTTACCTGATCCCACTTGCGTGGGCCATCGGCGGTTTGCTCTCTGTTGCACTGGTCGTGGGTTTCCCCCCCAGGCGTTACCTGGCACCCTGCCCTATGGAGCCCGGACTTTCCTCCCCTCCGCCCGTCTCCCCCGAAAGGGACGACGACGAAGCGGCGACTGTCTGGTCAGCTTCGGCGCGCAGTATAGAGGGTTTGTACGTCGCTGTCACCCTTCCGTGCGCATCCCCACCTGCAGGGTGGCGGCAATATTGCGCGAGGCGCGATAAATATTGTCAAACGCGCCGCGGAACGCCTCCTCCAGGGTGCTGATGCTGGTCAGAACGCTGAATACCGCGTCGATGCCATACTGATGCACCACGCCGACATCCGTGGTCAGGCTGCCGGCAATGCCGATCACCGGCTTGCGGTATTTGCTGGCGACGCGCGCCACGCCCACCGGCACTTTGCCGTGAATACTTTGACTGTCCAGGCGCCCTTCACCGGTCACCACCCAGGTACAGTCGTGAATATGCTCTTCGAGATTCAGCGCCTGGGTGACGATTTCGATGCCGCTTTTCAGCTCCGCACCCAGAAACGCCATTAGCGCGGCGCCCATGCCGCCTGCCGCGCCTGCGCCAGGGACATTTTTGACATCAATACGCAGTGCGGTATTAATCACATCGGCGTAGTGGGAAAGATTGTTGTCGAGCTCCAGGATATTGGCTTCTGTCGCCCCTTTCTGCGGGCCAAAGATGCGGGATGCGCCCTGCTCGCCGATCAGCGGATTGCTCACGTCGCAGGCCACGCGGATCGCACAGGATTTAAGGCGCGGATCGAGAGCCGTAATATCAATGTTGTTCAGCGCCATCAGGCTGCCGCCGCCGTGGCCGATCTCGGTGCCGTTGGCGTCCGTCAGTTTTGCGCCGAGGGCCTGAACCATTCCCGCGCCGCCGTCGTTGGTCGCGCTGCCGCCAATCCCGATAATGATATTGCGCGCGCCTTTATCCAGTGCCGCGAGGATCAGCTCCCCCGTCCCGCGGGTAGTGGTGATTAACGGGTTGCGCTGTGCCGGTGGAACCAGTGCCAGACCGCTGGCAGACGCCATCTCGATAAATGCCGTCACGCCATCGCCGGAGATCCCCCAGCAGGCATTGACGCTTTCGCCCAGTGGGCCCGTCACAACTGCGTGCTGCATTGTGCCGTTGGTGGCGGCAATCATCGCTTCAACCGTTCCCTCCCCGCCATCCGCCACGGGAACCGAAACATACTCTGCATCGGGAAAGATCTCCCGAAAGCCTTTTTCTATCGCCCGCGCTACCTCGGTGGCAGACAGGCTTTCTTTATAAGAGTCAGGGGCGATTACGATTTTCATAGTTATAGCCTGTTACCGCTTAAGGCAAAAATAGCGGGCGCGTTCCCGCGCCCGTCTTTGTTAGCGAGTGACTTCCACTTTCGCCAGTTTTTCGTAATAGCATGCGATGGCGCTGTGGTCTGCCGTCCCCAGCCCGTCGGCACGCAGGGCCTGCATCATCTCCATCACCGCCGCGGTCAGAGGCAGCTGCGCGCCCACACCGTGAGACGTGTCCAGCGCGTTGGCCAGATCCTTGATGTGCAGATCGATACGGAAGCCAGGCTTGAAGTTACGATCCATCACCATTGGCGCTTTGGCATCCAGCACGGTGCTGCCTGCCAGGCCGCCGCGAATGGCCTGATAAACCAGATCCGGGTTCACGCCCGCTTTGGTCGCCAGGGTCAGCGCTTCGGACATCGCCGCAATGTTCAGGGCCACAATCACCTGGTTTGCCAGCTTGGTTACGTTACCCGCGCCAATCTCACCGGTATGCACCACAGAACCGGCCATCGCTTTCAGCAGGTCGTAGTACTTGTCGAAAATCGCCTTATCGCCGCCCACCATCACCGAGAGGGTACCGTCGATGGCTTTCGGCTCGCCGCCGCTGACCGGCGCATCCAGCATGTCGATGCCCTTCGCTTTCAACGCTTCGCTGATTTCACGGCTGGCCAGCGGTGCGATGGAGCTCATGTCGATCACCACGGTGCCCGGTTTGGCTCCTTCAATGATGCCGCCTTCACCCAGCGCCACCTCTTTTACGTGCGGGGAGTTTGGCAGCATGGTGATGATCACATCGCACTGCTCGGCAATGGCTTTTGCCGTGGCGGCGGTTTCTGCGCCTGCGGCAATCACGTCGGCAATGGCTTCAGGGTTACGGTCTGCAACCACCAGTGAGTAACCTGCTTTGATGAGGTTTTTACTCATTGGTTTACCCATGATACCCAGGCCAATAAAACCAACTTTCAGTGTCATATTTGCGTCTCTCTTTATTCAGTGGTGGTGGTTATTTCTTGAAGGAATCAGCTAACTTCTGGGTGGCGGAGCGGAACACGCCAAGGTCGCTGCCAACGGCAACAAAGGTCGCGCCCCATTCCAGGTAACGGCGGGCATCGGCCTCAACCGGCGCCAGAATACCGGACGGCTTACCGTGCGCTTTGGCGCGGGCAAAGATGTGCTGAATGGCGCGCTGCACTTCCGGATGGTTAGCGTTACCCAGGTGGCCAAAGGCCGCCGCCAGATCGCTTGGGCCGACGAAGATGCCGTCTACGCCGTCAGTGGCGGCAATGGCATCAACGTTATCCACGCCCTGCTGGCTCTCAATCTGTACCAGGATGGTGATGTTCTTGTTCGACTGGGTCAGGTAGTCCGGCACGGTGCCGAACATATTGGCGCGATGGGAGACCGACACGCCGCGAATGCCTTCTGGCGGATAGCGGGTAGAGGCCACCGCCTGCACCGCCTCTTCGACGTTCTCTACAAACGGGATCAGGAAGTTGTAGAAACCGATATCCAGCAGGCGCTTGATAATCACCGGCTCGTTGGTCGGGACGCGCACAACCGGCGCGCTGTGGCTGCCTTTCAGCGCCATCAGCTGCGGGATAAACGTGGTGACGTCGTTCGGCGCATGTTCACCGTCCAGCACCAGCCAGTCAAAACCTGCCAGCCCCAGCACTTCGGTGCTGATTGGGCTTGCCAGCGCGGACCAGCAGCCGATCTGAATCTGATGCGCCGCGAGGGCCGCTTTAAATTTGTTCGGGAAAATATCGTTACTCATCGCTTATACCTTTGCTTATTTCTGCAATTCCATACGTTTGATGTCACCCACTACGAACAGGTAGCAGAACATCGCCATCAGCGCCGAACACCCGACGAATACTAGGGCCGCGTTGAACGAATGCAGTTCACTGACCAGATAGCCAATCACCAGCGGAGTGACGATTGACGCTACGTTGCCAAAGACGTTAAACACACCACCGCACAGGCCGACAATCTCTTTTGGCGCGGTATCGGAAATAACCGGCCAGCCCAGAGCGCCAAACCCTTTACCGAAGAAGGCCAGCGCCATCAGCCCTACCACCAGCGCGGTGTTGTTGGTGTAGTTGCACAGAATGATTGAGGAGGCCAGCAGCATACCCAGCACAATCGGCAGCTTACGCGCCAGGGTAATCGACTTCCCTTTCTTAATCAGGTGATCCGAGAAGACGCCGCCCAGTACGCCACCGGCAAAACCGCACAGCGCCGGGATGGAGGCCACCAGACCCACCTTCAGAATCGACATCCCCTTCTCCTGCACCAGGTAAATCGGGAACCAGGTGAGGAAGAACCAGGTGATGGTGTTGATAAAGTATTGCCCGAAAAACACGCCCAGCATCATGCGGTTGGACAATAGCTGTTTGATGTAATGCAGCTTCGGACCGCTGGCCGCTTTGTCGCCCGGCTTTTTGTGGTCCATGTCGACCACCGCGCCGCCGTCCTTGATAAACTTCAGCTCCTCAGCGCTCATACGTGGGTGGTCGGTTGGGTTGTGAATCAGTTTCACCCACAGGCCGGTCAGCACAAAGCCAATCACGCCCATCACGGTAAAGACATGTTCCCAGCCCCAGGCGAAGGTGAGCCAGCCGAGCAGCGGGGAGAACAGCGCCAGCGAGAAATACTGGGCGGAGTTAAAAATCGCCGATGCCGTGCCGCGCTCTTTGGTCGGGAACCAGGCCGCCACGATGCGGGCGTTAGCCGGGAAGGATGGCGCCTCGGAGAAGCCGAGCATAAAGCGCATAAAGAACATCGAAACGCCTGCCCACGCCAGCGGGAAGAGATCCACAAAGCCCTGCAGGAAGGTGAACAGCGACCAGAAGAACAGGCTGTAGGTATAAACCTTTTTCGAACCGAACTTATCCAGCAGCCAGCCGCCGGGGATCTGCATCAGCAGGTAGGCCCAGCCGAAGGCGGAGAAGATGTAGCCCATCGACACGGCGCTTAACTGCAGCTCTTTGGCGACTTCCGTTCCGGCAATAGAGAGCGTGGCGCGGTCAGCGTAATTGACTGCGGTAACAATAAAGATAATGAGCAATATTAAATAACGGGTAGGGGCACCCTTTTTTGTTTCAACGGTAGTATCCAGCAACATATTTATTTCCTCTGGTACATCAATGAAAGTGTTTTTATTATTTTTAGAGCGAGGCATTCCTGATTATTTTGCTAATAACAGGTAATCGCGGTTAATTAACCGAATCCATGAAAGCGTTAATGAGTATAATCAAGCGCCCTGCACCGCGCATTGTGTCAACGCTCAATTATCGGCGGCGTGATGAATATTATTTTGAGCATATGCACAACCCCCTGGGCGCTGATGCACAGATTTCACCATTGCCCCCCTTATGCGCAGGCGAAGGTCAAAAATGAGTGATCGCGATCACATTATTAATTCCCAGCGCCTGACATTCTTTATTCCACTGAGCAGAGTCTTTATTTCCTATAACAAGAAAATAGACGTACTCTTTTACCCATTAATTATCCCCCATTCGCTGGAGAATACTGGACAATGGCCGACATTGAAATTCGACAAACGTCGCCGACCGCGTTTTATATTAAGGTGCACGACACCGATAACGTGGCGATTATTGTTAACGATCAGGGGTTAAAAGCCGGAACGCGTTTCCCGGACGGGCTTGAGCTGATCGAGCATATTCCGCAGGGCCATAAAGTGGCGCTGGTCGATATCCCGGCGCAGGGCGAAATCGTGCGTTACGGCGAAGTCATCGGCTATGCCGTGCGGGCGATCCCGCAGGGCAGCTGGATTGATGAATCGCTGGTCGCCCTGCCGGAAGCCCCGCCGCTGAATACCCTGCCGCTGGCAACCCGCGTACCGGAGCCAATGCCAGCCCTGGAAGGATACACCTTTGAAGGCTATCGCAATGCGGACGGCAGCGTGGGCACCAAAAACCTGCTTGGCATCAGCACCAGCGTGCACTGCGTGGCGGGGGTGGTCGATTTCGTGGTGAAGATCATCGAGCGCGATCTGCTGCCAAAATACCCGAACGTCGACGGCGTGGTGGGTCTGAACCACCTTTACGGCTGCGGCGTGGCGATCAACGCCCCGGCGGCCATCGTGCCGATCCGTACCGTCCACAATATCGCCCTGAACCCGAACTTTGGCGGTGAAGTGATGGTGGTCGGCCTCGGCTGCGAAAAACTCGTGCCTGAGAAACTGCTGCAGGGGACCGAAGATACCCAGGCCATTCCTGTCGACAGCGCCAGCATCGTGCGTCTGCAGGACGAGCAGCACGTCGGCTTCCGCTCCATGGTGGATGACATTCTGCAGGTCGCGGAGCGCCATCTGACAAAACTCAATCAGCGCAAGCGTGAAACCTGCCCGGCTTCTGAGCTGGTGGTAGGCATGCAGTGCGGGGGCAGCGACGCCTTCTCCGGCGTGACCGCTAACCCGGCCGTGGGTTATGCCTCGGACCTGCTGGTGCGCTGTGGCGCCACGGTGATGTTCTCCGAAGTGACCGAGGTGCGCGATGCGATCCACCTCCTGACGCCACGCGCCATCAACGAAGAGGTGGGCAAACGCCTGCTGGAAGAGATGGCCTGGTACGATAATTATCTCGATATGGGTAAAACCGACCGTAGCGCCAACCCCTCTCCAGGCAACAAGAAAGGCGGCCTGGCGAACGTGGTGGAAAAAGCGCTGGGCTCTATCGCCAAATCGGGCCAGAGCGCCATCGTTGAGGTGCTCTCTCCGGGCCAGCGTCCAACCAAACGCGGCCTGATCTACGCCGCCACGCCTGCCAGCGATTTCGTCTGCGGCACCCAGCAGGTGGCCTCCGGGATCACCGTTCAGGTGTTCACCACCGGGCGCGGCACGCCGTACGGCCTGATGGCGGTTCCGGTGATCAAAATGGCAACCCGCACCGAGCTGGCTAATCGCTGGTTCGATCTGATGGATATTAACGCGGGCACCATCGCCACCGGGGAAGAGAGCATTGAGGACGTGGGCTGGAAGCTGTTCCATTTCATCCTCGACGTGGCGAGCGGCCGTAAGAAGACGTTCTCCGATCAATGGGGATTACATAACCAGCTGGCGGTATTTAACCCGGCACCGGTGACCTGAGTTTTGCAGTAAACCTCACTTTAGCATGGCTTCGGCCATGCTTTTTTTTTGCCTTTCGTTCTTTCGCAACCTTCCTTTCACTTTCGCTTCTTTCGTTTTTACGATATCAATCACAAAAAAGCATTCCGAAACACTATATCTTCTTTCGAAGAAAACAAACGAAAGGTTTCGGAGGAAGGATGTACATCATTTCGACCAAAGCGATGCTCACCAAAGCCCAGCGGGAAGGTTATGCGGTGCCGGCTTTCAATATTCATAACCTCGAAACGCTGCAGGTGGTTGTCGAGACGGCTGCCGAGATGCGCTCGCCGCTGATCGTCGCCGGTACGCCCGGCACCTTCAGCTACGCCGGGATCGGCAACATCGTGGCCATCGCTGACGCGCTGGCAAAAACCTGGAACCAGCCGCTGGCGATCCACCTCGATCATCACGAAACGCTCGATGATATTGCACAGAAAGTGCAGGCCGGTGTGCGCTCGGCGATGATCGACGGCTCGCACCTGCCCTTTGCCGACAACGTGGCGCTGGTGAAGGAGGTCACCGACTACTGCCACCGGTATGACGTCAGCGTGGAGGCGGAACTGGGCCGCCTCGGCGGGCAGGAAGATGACCTGGTGGTCGACAGCAAAGACGCCCTCTATACCCATCCGCAGCAGGCCCGCGAGTTCGTGGCGCTGACCGGTATCGACTCCCTCGCGGTCGCCATCGGCACCGCCCACGGCCTCTATACCGCCACGCCAAAACTCGATTTTGAGCGCCTGGCGGAGATCCGCAGTCAGGTGGAGGTGCCGCTGGTGCTGCACGGTGCCTCTGGCCTTTCAGCCGCTGATATCCGCCGGGCAATCGATCTCGGCATCTGCAAAGTGAACGTCGCCACCGAGCTGAAAATTGCCTTTTCCGACGCCCTGAAAACCTGGCTGGCCGAACACCCCGAGGCCAGCGATCCCCGTCACTACATGATCCCCGCCAAAGCCGCCATGAAAGAGGTGGTGCGCAAAGTCATTAACGACTGTGGCTGCGAAGGCAAACTGTAAACCACGCGAACCGGAGGAAACGGTGAAAAATATTATTGCCCGCCACAAGGCGGGAGAACATCTCGGCATCTGTTCAGTCTGCTCAGCGCACCCGCTGGTGATCGAGGCGGCCCTGCGCTTCGATCTGGACACTGACAACAGCGTGCTGATTGAAGCCACGTCCAATCAGGTGAATCAGTACGGCGGCTATACCGGCATGAAACCAGCTGATTTCCGCGATTTTGTGCTCAACATAGCCGAAAAAGTCGGGTTCCCGCAGCAGCGGTTGATCCTCGGCGGCGACCATCTGGGCCCCAACTGCTGGCAGAACGAGCCCGCAGAGACGGCGATGGAGAAAGCCGTCGCGCTGATTAAGGCTTATGTGGCCGCGGGCTTCAGCAAAATCCATCTCGACGCGTCGATGTCCTGCGCCGACGATCCGGTGCCGTTGGATCCGGTGGTGGTGGCGCAGCGTGCGGCGCGGCTGTGCCGGGCGGCGGAAGAGACCGCCACCGACGCGCAGAAGGCGGCGCTGACCTACGTGATTGGTACCGAAGTGCCGGTGCCGGGCGGGGAGGTCAGCAGCATCGACAGCGTGCACGTCACCCGCGTAGAAGATGCCGCCCGCACTCTTGAAACGCACCAGACCGCGTTCCACGCCCTGGGGCTGGATGAGGCGATGACCCGCGTGATTGCCATCGTGGTACAACCCGGCGTGGAGTTCGACCATACCCAGATCATCCACTATCAGCCGCAGGCCGCCAAAGCGCTCTCGGGCTGGATCCGCCAGACGCCGATGGTCTATGAAGCCCACTCTACAGATTATCAGTCCCGTCAGGCCTACCGGGAGCTGGTGCGGGATCACTTTGCGATCCTCAAGGTCGGCCCGGCCCTCACCTTCGCCCTGCGCGAGGCGATTTTTGCCCTGGCGCAGATGGAAGCGGCGCTGATCGCCCCGGAAAACCGCAGCCGGGTGCTGGAGGTGATCGACGAGGTGATGCTCAACGAGCCGGATTACTGGAAAAAATACTATCGCCCGACCTGGAGCCAGGCGATGGTGGACATTCACTTTAGCCTGTCCGACCGCATTCGCTACTACTGGCCGCACCCGCGTATTCGTCAGAGCGTGGAGAAACTGCTCGCGAATCTGGGCACCCAGACCCTGCCGCTGGGGCTGATCAGCCAGTATCTGCCCATGCAGTTTGAACGCGTCACGGCCCGCACTATCGCCACGACGCCACAGGATCTGGTCATCGACAAAATACAGGACGTGTTACGCGCGTACCGCTACGGCTGCGCCCCTGACGCCCACGGAACCCCGGAGACGCTATGAGCAAACTGTTTGTCCGTACCGGCATTGATTTTGCCACCTGCCAGCAGGCGCTGGCCCATATTGGCGAGGAGATGCTGGCGAAAGGGGTGGTGCATGCCACCTACCCCGCCGCGCTGGTAGAACGGGAAGCGGTATTCCCGACCGGCATCGCCCTTGAAAAACATGCCGTGGCGATCCCGCACTGTGAGGCGGTACATGCAAAAGAACCGGCTATCTACCTGATTCGACCGGACAAGCCGGTGAATTTTCAACAGGCGGACGACGATGCAGAGATCGCCGTGTCGCTGATTATCGCCCTGATCGTTGAAAACCCTGCGGCGCAGCTCGTTCTCCTGCGCCGGTTATTTAGTGAGCTGCAAAACCCAACCACGCTGGAAGCGCTGCTTAACGCGCCGGACCACCAGCTGGGGGCGCTGTTTGAAGAGGCCATCATGATGGCGGAACCCTGCAAGCAGGCCTCATAACATACTGATAATAAGAAGGAGTACCCTATGAAACGCAAAGTTATCGTTGCCTGTGGCGGTGCCGTCGCGACCTCCACCATGGCCGCAGAAGAGATCAAAGAGCTGTGTGAAGCCCACAACATCACGCTGGATCTGGTCCAGTGCCGGGTCACCGAAATTGAGACCTATATGGACGGGGCGGATCTGATCTGCACCACCGCGAAAGTCGATCGCACCTTTGGCGACATCCCGGTGGTCCACGGCATGCCGTTTGTGTCGGGCGTCGGCATTGAAGCCCTGCAGCAAAAAATCCTGACCATCCTCGAGGGGTAAGATCATGTTTACCGAAATCATGCGGTATATCCTCGATCTGGGGCCGACGGTCATGCTGCCCATCGTCATCATCATCTTCTCGAAGCTGCTGGGGATGAAGCTGGGCGACTGCTTTAAATCCGGCCTGCATATCGGGATTGGCTTTGTCGGGATCGGGCTGGTTATCGGCCTGATGCTCGACTCCATCGGCCCGGCGGCCAAAGCGATGGCCGAGCAGTTCCAGATCAACCTTCACGTGGTGGACGTCGGCTGGCCGGGCTCATCCCCCATGACCTGGGCCTCGCAGATTGCGCTGGTAGCGATCCCGGTGGCGATTGGCGTTAACGTGCTGATGCTGGTCACCCGCATGACCCGCGTGGTGAACGTCGATATCTGGAACATCTGGCACATGACCTTTACCGGGGCGATGCTGCACCTGGCGACCGGCTCTTACTGGCTCGGCATTCTCGGCGTGGTGGTTCACGCGGCCTTTGTCTACAAGCTGGGCGACTGGTTTGCGAAGGACACGCGGGACTTCTTTGGTCTCGACGGGATCGCCATTCCGCACGGGTCATCCGCTTACCTTGGCCCCATCGCGGTGCTGGTCGACACCCTTATCGAGAAGATCCCGGGGCTCAGGAACATTCACTTCAGCGCCGACGATGTGCAAAAACGCTTTGGCCCGTTTGGTGAGCCGGTCACCGTCGGGTTCGTGATGGGGCTGGTCATCGGCCTGCTGGCGGGATACGACGCGAAAAACGTCCTGCAGCTGGCGGTGAAAACCGCCGCCGTGATGCTGCTGATGCCGCGCGTCATCAAGCCCATCATGGATGGCCTGACGCCGATTGCCAAACATGCCCGTAAGCGTCTGCAGGCGAAGTTTGGCGGCCAGGAGTTCCTGATCGGCCTCGATCCGGCGCTGCTGCTGGGTCACACCTCGGTGGTCTCCGCCAGCCTAATCTTTATCCCGCTCACCATCCTGATTGCGGTGCTGGTGCCGGGTAACCAGGTCCTGCCGTTTGGCGACCTCGCGACCATCGGCTTCTTCGTCGCCATGGCCGTGGCGGTGCATCAGGGCAACCTGTTCCGCACCCTGATCTCAGGCGTCATCATCATGGGCATCACCCTGTGGATCGCCACCCAGACCATCAGCCTGCACACGCAGCTTGCGGAGAATGCCGGGGCGCTGAAAGCGGGCGGGATGGTGGCCTCCATGGACCAGGGCGGCTCGCCCGTCACCTGGCTGCTGATCCAGCTCTTCACCTGGCAAAACGTCGTGGGATTCGTGGTGATTGGCGCCATCTACGCCAGCGGCGTGCTGCTCACCTGGCGTCGCGCCCGGGCCTTTACGGCGGCCGAAAAAGCACGGGCGCTACAGAGCCAGACGGCTTCTTAATATCCGGGGAGCGCTGCTCCCCTCTTTTTTCTGGAGTGAATCATGAAATCAGTGGTAATTCATGCTGAGGGACTCGTGCGCGTAGAAGAGCGCCCTGTCCCGCACATTCAGGCTGAGGATGACGTGCTGGTGCGGGTCGTCTGCTCGGGGCTCTGCGGTTCGGATATCCCGCGTATTTTTGCCAAAGGAGCGCACTACTATCCCATCACCCTGGGCCATGAATTTAGCGGCTATGTCGACGCCTGCGGTGCTGGCGTTAAGGATTTGCAGGCTGGCGATGCGGTGGCCTGCGTGCCGCTGCTGCCCTGCTTTACCTGCCCAGAGTGTGAAAAAGGCTTTTTCTCGCTCTGTAAGCAGTATCAGTTTGTCGGATCGCGCAGCGAAGGGGGCAACGCGGAGTACATCGTGGTGAAGCGCGCCAACCTGTTCCGCCTGCCCGCAGAGATGACCATTGAAGACGGCGCGTTTATCGAGCCCATTACCGTGGGGCTACATGCGTTCCATCTTGCCCAGGGCTGCGAAGGCAAAAACGTGATTATCGTCGGGGCGGGCACCATTGGCCTGCTGGCCATGCAGTGCGCCCTGGCGTTAGGTGCGGCAAGCGTTACCGCCATTGATATCAATGACGACAAGCTGGCGCTGGCGACAGCCCTGGGGGCGACGCAGGTCTACAACAGCAAAACCCTGAGCGCGGAAGAGATACTGGCAGCCCTTCACGACACCCGTTTCGATCAGCTGGTGCTGGAGACGGCCGGTACGCCGCAAACCGTCGCCCTTGCTATCGACATTGCCGGGCCCCGCGCCCAGGTGGCGCTGGTGGGCACCCTGCATCACGACCTGACGCTATCCTCCGCGACCTTCGGCAGGATCCTGCGTAAAGAGCTGACCCTGCTGGGCAGCTGGATGAACTACTCCGCGCCCTGGCCGGGTGAAGAGTGGGAAACCGCGGCCCGTCTTCTCAACGAGAAAAAATTGCAGCTCGCGCCCCTGATCGCCCATACCGGCAACAGCGAAAGTTTTGCCAGCGCCATTCAGGCTCTGAATGGTTCGCCGATGCAGGGCAAAATCCTGCTGCGGCTGGATTGAGCCCACGAGCCAGCAACCGGAGCTGGCTCACATTTACTTTCGAACGCTAGCGTTCACCTTTCGCATCCCTTCGATTAAACTGGAGCGAGTTAATTATCAGGCAAAACAAAATGAACTCATTTGAGCGAAGGAACAAAATCGTCGATCTGGTGAATGCCAACGGCAGCGTGTTGGTGCTCGACCTTTCGAATTCTTTTGGCATCTCCGAGGTGACCATCCGCGCCGATCTGCGTCTGCTGGAAGAGAAAGGTCTGGTGACCCGTTTTCACGGCGGAGCCGCCAGGCCGGGCAGCAATCTGGCCGAGAACGAAAGCCAGGAGGTGCTGCTGGAAGATCGCTACAGCCTCGCCAGCGACCCGAAAAAACGTATCGCCCTTGCCGCCGTGGCAATGATTGAAGAGGGGATGACGGTGATTTTAGACAGCGGCAGCACCACCATGCTGATCGCTGAAGCGCTGGCGAAGAAGGCCAATATCACGGTGATCACCAACAGCCTGCCCGCCGCCTTTGCGCTCTCCGACAATAAAGACATCACCCTAGTGGTGTGCGGCGGCACGGTGCGCCACAAGACTCACTCCATGCATGGCACCATCGCCGAACGCTCGCTGGCGGGCATCAGCGCCGACCTGATGTTTGTTGGCGCCGACGGGATCGACACCACTAACGGTATCACCACCTTCAACGAAGGCTATTCGATCAGCAGCGTAATGGCGGCAGCCGCGCATAAGGTAGTTGCGGTGCTGGACGCGAGCAAATTCAACCGTCGCGGGTTTAACCAGGTGCTGCCGATGGAGAAGATTGACTGCGTGATTACCGATCAGGGCATCAGTCGGCAGGATAAAGAGTTACTCAGCAAATGCGGTGCCGAGGTGGTTATCGTCTGACAGTACCGGCAGGCTATTACATGACCTGCCAGTATCCTCCTTTTCTTGGGCCTACGCGTTGCACCCGCCCTTTTTGTTGTAACGCGCTGAGATAGCGCTCTATTGTACGAGACGTTACTCCCAGCATCGCTGCCAGCGCTGAGGCTGTTATCGTCGGTTGGGCAGTCAGAAGTTGCAAAACAGTGGCTTCTTTTTCCGACATTTTATCCGACATTTTTTCCGACACTGGATTAGGTGCCGAGATGCTTTCCCGCAGCGCATCGGCAATATTTTGCAGCATAAACTCTACAAACGCTGTGCAATCACTGGCTTTATCGCATTGACCGAGGATCGCGTAATACTGCGTTTGCTGGAAATGGATCACCGTTTCGACGGGTAACCAGGCCAGTTCAGGACGCCACTGACTCAAAATTAGCGTTTGCCAAAGACGCCCCATACGACCGTTTCCATCGGCAAAGGGATGTATAAATTCAAACTCATAATGGAAAACAGAACTGGCTATCAGGGGGTGTAAATCTGTGGTGCTTAACCAGCCGAGAAGATCGTCCATCAGACGCGGCACCTGGGAGGCCGGCGGCGCCATGTGTACTAGCTGATTACCACGATAGATACCAACATCTCCCCGCCTCAGTTGCCCGGGGCTGTCCACCAGCCCTCTCATGAGGATCCGATGGGCATGTAATACATCCTCCAGACGGCTCGCATGCCAGATATTCAGGTGTTCATAGGCCTGAATAGCGTTTCTGACTTCCTGGATATCTTTCTCCGGCGCCAGAACCCGTTTCCCATCCATAATTGCCGTCACCTGTCCGGTAGTCAGCGAATTATGTTCTATGGCTAGCGATGCCTGGATGGTGCGAATACGATTCTCTTTGCGCAGCAAAGGCGAAGCGCGACCGGCATGCGCGGCCCAGTGCCCCAACAACTCCCCCGTCTCAATCACCAGATTAAGGATTGCCGGCGTGATCGTAAAAGGGGGTTGATAGCGGCTCACCGGCTTACTCCCCCTGCTGCTCCAGGGCGTACTTATACAGCGCGTTCTTTTTCACGCCGTGGATCTCCGCCGCCAGCGCCGCCGCTTTCTTCAGCGGCAGTTCGGCCTGCAGCAGCGCGAGGGTGCGCAGGGCATCGGCAGGCAGGGCGTCCTCCTCGGCTTTGTACCCTTCGACAATCAGCACCATCTCGCCCTTGCGGCGGTTTTCGTCCTCTTTTACCCATGCCAGCAGCTCGCCCACCGGCAGGCCGTGGATGGTCTCCCAGGTTTTGGTCAGCTCGCGGGCCAGGACCACGTAACGCGCTTCGCCCCAGACGGCGACCATGTCTTCCAGGCTCTCCAGCAGACGGTGGGTGGATTCGTAGAAGATCAGCGTGCGCGGCTCGGCTTCCAGCGCCTTGAGCACGTCGCGACGGCCCTTGGATTTAGCGGGCAGGAAGCCTTCGTAGCAGAAGCGATCCGACGGCAGGCCCGCCGCGCTCAGGGCGGCAATGGCGGCGCACGGCCCCGGCAACGGCACCACACGGATGCCCGCCTCGCGGCAGGTGCGCACCAGGTGATAGCCCGGGTCGTTAATCAGCGGCGTTCCGGCATCGGACACCAGGGCGATGCTCTGCCCCTCTTTCAGCTTCGCCACCAGCATGGCCGCTTTTTGCTGCTCGTTATGATCGTGCAGAGCAAACATTCGGGCGTTGATGGCGAAATGTTGCAGCAGCAGGCCAGTATGGCGGGTATCTTCAGCCGCAATAAGATCAACGCTTTGCAAGACGGTGAGGGCACGTTGGGTAATATCAGATAAATTCCCGATAGGAGTAGGTACAATATAAAGCTGACCCTGAGAATTATCTGCCGTTTCGTGTTGTTTCATTGTTTCATCCGTATTGCCGATTTAATATTGAGCATTGCGTAAAAAATATTACTGGATACAGTATGGTACCCTTAACGTTTCTTCATAATAAAGTCGCGCGCAGCCTTCCGCTGGTGCTGGCAGCCCTGTTCTTTGCAGGCTGTGGCACACAGGCGCCCGATCAAAGTGCTGCCCATATGGAGGGTACAGCGCAGGCTGACTCCGGCTTCTATCTGCACCAGATGGAGCAGAGCTCGAATGATACCCGGATCAACTGGCAATTACTCGCCATTCGTGCACTGCTGAAAGAAGGTAAAACCCAGCACGCCGCCGATCTCTTTAACCAGCTGCCGCAGGATTTGAACGATACCCAGCGCCGCGAGCAGTCGCTGCTGGCCGCCGAGCTGAAAATTGCCCAGAACGACGTTGCCGGCGCGAAAAAGATCCTCGGCAGTATCGACATCGGTACGCTGGATAAAAACCAGCAGGCGCGTTTCTGGCAGGCCGGTATCGCCGCGGAACAGGGGCGCCCTTCCCTGACGCTGCTGCGGGCGCTGATTGCCCAGGAGCCGCTGCTCTCCGCTGCGGAAAAACAGAAAAATATCGACGCCACCTGGCAGACGCTCTCCGCGATGAATCCGGATCAGGCCAATGCGCTGGTGATCAACGCTGACGAAAATGTCCTCCAGGGCTGGCTGGATCTGCAGCGCGTCTGGTTCGATAACCGCAACGATCCGAACATGCTGAAAGCCGGGATCAAAGACTGGCAGACCCGCTATCCGAACAACCCGGGCGCCACCATGCTGCCAACGCAGCTGGTTAACGTGCAGAACTTCAAGCCTGCTTCCACCAGCAAAATCGCCCTGCTGCTGCCGTTAGGTGGCCAGGCCGCCGTCTTTGGCCGCACTATCCAGCAAGGTTTTGAAGCGGCGAGAAACGGCACCGCCGCCGTCGCAGGCAGCGCGGTTCCCGCCCAGGTCGCCCAGGCGGCTAACGCCGGAGATGTGGTGAGCCCGTCCGCCGCTGAAACCACCGATCTGACCACCGCCCAGCCTGTCGCCGCGCCGGAAAGCAGCGTGCAGGAGCCGGTACAGACTCCGGCGACGACAGACACAACGCAGACCGTCGCTCAGCCACAGGCCGTGGCTAATCCCTCTGCCGAGATAAAAGTGTATGACACCAGCACCCAGCCGCTCGATCAGGTGCTGAATCAGGTGCAGCAGGATGGCGCCAGCATCGTGGTCGGCCCGCTGCTGAAAAATAACGTAGAAGAGCTGGTGAGAAGTAACACCCCGCTGAACGTGCTGGCACTGAACCAGCCGGAGCAGGTGCAGAATCGCCCGAACGTCTGCTACTTCGCGCTGTCACCGGAAGACGAAGCTCGCGATGCGGCGCGCCATATCCATGAGCAGGGCAAGCAGGCTCCCCTGCTGCTGACCCCGCGTAGCCAGCTGGGCGATCGCGTTGCGACCGCCTTTGCCCAGGAGTGGCAACAGCTGGGCGGCGGCATCGTTCTGCAGCAGAAATTTGGCTCAACCTCAGAACTTCGCGCGGGCGTTAACGGCGGAGCAGGTATTGCCCTCAGCGGCAGCCCGGTTACGGCCAGCCTGCCACAGCAGCAGGGCGTGACCATCGGCGGCCTGACCATTCCGGCACCGCCAACGGATGCGCAGATTAGCGGCGGCGGAAACGTGGATGCGGCCTACATCGTCGCCACCCCGGAAGAGATCGCCTTTATCAAGCCGATGATCGCCATGCGTAACGGCAGCCAGGCGGGCGTGTCGCTGTATGCCAGTTCCCGCAGCGCACAGGGCACCGCCGGTCCGGACTTCCGTCTCGAAATGGAAGGGCTGCAGTACAGCGAAATCCCGATGCTCGCCGGGGCGAATCCTGAGCTGATGCAGCAGGCGCTCAGCAGCGTGCGTAACGACTACTCCCTGGCGCGCCTGTATGCCATGGGCGTGGATGCCTGGGCGCTGGCGAACCATTTCACCCAGATGCGCCAGGTGCCGGGCTTTACCCTTAACGGCAACACCGGCGATCTCACCGCCACCCAGGACTGCGTGATTAACAGGAAGTTATCATGGCTCAAATACCAGCAGGGACAGATCGTTCCGGCCAGTTAACCCGCAAACAGACCGGCGACGCGCGCGAATTACAGGCGCGTCGCTGGCTTGAGAGCAAAGGACTGCGCTTTATCGCCGCCAACGTCCGCGGACGCGGCGGCGAAATTGACCTTATCATGCAGGATGGCCCGGCTATCGTCTTCATTGAGGTGCGTTACCGCCAGTCATCCCGTTACGGCGGGGCCGCCGCCAGCGTGACCCGGGCCAAGCAACATAAATTATTACACACCGCCCAGTTGTGGCTTGCCCGGCATAATGGCAGCTTTGACACTGTGGATTGCCGGTTCGATGTGGTAGCCTTCACCGGAAACGCCATCGAATGGCTCAAAAACGCCTTCGGCGCAGACGCGTAAATCAGATCGTTAAGGGATACCGTGCTCGAAAGAATTAAGGTTTGCTTCACGGAAAGCATTCAGACTCAGATTGCAGCAGCAGAAGCGCTGCCGGACGCCATCTCCCGCGCGGCGATGACCCTGGTTCAGTCCCTGCTTAACGGCAACAAAATCCTCTGTTGTGGCAACGGCACCTCAGCCGCCAACGCACAGCATTTTGCTGCCAGTATGATCAATCGTTTTGAGACAGAGCGTCCAAGTTTACCTGCCATTGCACTCAACACCGATAACGTGGTCTTAACGGCGATTGCCAACGATCGTCTTCATGATGAGATCTACGCCAAACAGGTGCGCGCGTTAGGGCATGCCGGTGATGTATTGCTGGCAATCTCCACGCGCGGCAACAGCCGCGACATCGTCAAAGCCGTTGAAGCGGCCGTTACGCGCGATATGACCATCGTGGCGCTGACCGGCTACGATGGCGGCGAACTGGCGGGGCTGTTGGGTCCGCATGATGTTGAGATCCGTATTCCTTCCCACCGCAGCGCGCGCATTCAGGAGATGCACATGCTGACGGTGAACTGTTTATGCGATCTGATCGATAACACGCTTTTCCCTCACCAGGATGATTAAGGAGTATACATGAAGGCACTTTCGCCCCTCGCAGTCCTTATTTCTGCGCTGCTGCTTCAGGGATGTGTCGCTGCAGCGGTAGTGGGTACCGCCGCTGTGAGCACCAAGGCCGCGACTGACCCGCGTACCGTGGGCACGCAGGTGGATGACAGCACCCTGGAACTGCGCGTGAACAGCGCATTGTCCAAAGACCAACAGATTAAGAAAGAAGCGCGCATTAACGTCACGGCTTATCAGGGCAAAGTTCTGCTGGCCGGACAGGCACCGAACACTGAACTGGCCTCCCGCGCGAAGCAGATCGCGATGGGCGTAGACGGCGCGACCGAAGTGTTTAACGAAGTGCGTCAGGGCCAGCCGATTGGCCTGGGCGAGGCCTCAAACGACACCTGGATCACCACCAAAGTGCGCTCCCAGCTGCTGGGCAGCGATCAGGTGAAATCCTCTAACGTGAAGGTGACTACCGAGAACGGCGAAGTGTTCCTGCTCGGCCTGGTGACCGATCGCGAAGGCAAAGCGGCGGCGGATATCGCCAGCCGGGTGAGCGGCGTGAAACACGTCACCACCGCCTTTACCTACATCAAGTAAGCTCCCCCGCCCTCTGCCATCGGCAGGGGGCTGTTATCCCTCTCCCTTTGCCCTCTCCCTGATCTTCGCTGACGGAATAATGTTAACCCCAGCCGGTGACGCGCTGAGCGCCTCCTGCAGCATCACCTCCGCCACATCCCGCGCTTCGACAGACTTCCAGTTACCAGGCAAAAAGCTAAACAGCGGCGCAAACAGCGACTCGCTGAAGCGATGCTTTTCCCGCTCGCCAAGCAGCATTGACGGGCGCACGATGGTCAGCCGCTCCCACTTCTGGGCGATCAGCGCCTCTTCCATTTTGCCTTTTACCTTGTTGTAGAAGAACGGCGAGTGCGCGTTGGCACCCATGGCGCTCACCACCAGCAGATGCTTCGCCCCGAGCCGTTTCCCGGTCAGCGCCGTGTCCACCACCAGGGTGTAATCGGCATGAATAAAGGCCTCTTTGCTGCCCGCCTCACGCCGGGTGGTGCCCAGACAGCAAAAGACGGTATCGACCGGATCCTGGACCTGCGCCAGGGCATCGGTCAGCTGTGGATCGTGAGGATTAAACACCCCTTCGATATCCCCAAGCGGACGACGCGTCGGGGCGGCGATATAGTTAATTTTCCGCTCCTGGATGAGCATACGCAGCAGGTGTCCGCCCACCAGGCCGGTCGCGCCGGTAATTAAAACCTGACTCATTACTCCTCCTTTGCAGATTAGTCCGTATGCGATTTCACGCTGCTCTACCACACTTAGTGGTCTGAACGTTAAGTATTTACCACAAGCTGAGAAAAAGCTGTCTGAAGCCAAAACAACGGAGGAAGCATGAGCAAGAAAATTGCGGTCTTGATCACCGACGAGTTTGAAGATTCAGAATTTACCTCGCCTGCCGAAGCGTTTCGCAAAGCGGGGCACGAGGTGATTACTATTGAGAAGGAAGCGGGCAAAACGGTAAAAGGCCATAAGGGTGAAGCCAGCGTGACCATCGATAAAACCATCGATGAGGTGAGTCCGTCTGACTTTGACGCCCTGCTGCTGCCGGGCGGCCACTCCCCCGACTCCCTGCGCGGCGACGATCGTTTCGTTACCTTTACCCGCGATTTTGTCTCCAGCGGGAAACCGGTGTTTGCCATCTGCCACGGCCCACAGCTGCTGATCAGCGCTGAGGTTGTGCGCGGGCGTAAGCTCACCGCCGTGAAACCGATCGTTATCGATCTGAAAAACGCCGGGGCCGAATTCTTCGATCAGGAAGTGGTGGTCGATAAGGATCAGCTGGTCACCAGCCGGACGCCGGACGATCTGCCCGCCTTTAACCGCGAGGCATTACGCCTGCTCGGCGCGTAGCCAGTGAAGTTTTTTACCAAAGCCCAGCGTGTTGTCAGTGAACTTCAGCTCATCCAGACGGATTTCCCAGACCGGGGCTGACATCGCGGCGGCAACCGGAAAGCGGCGAATGTAGTGTTTACGCATCGCGTCGCTTTCCTCCCCTTCCAGACGACGGATCTCCCCTTTGAACTGCAGACCGCGGATCAACGCCACGGTTTTGGGCTGGCCGTTGACCGTGCCTGCGACCTTCGCCTGCTGGCCTGTCATCTGCGCGTGACGGGTTTTATCTTCGCTTAACACGTAAAACGCGACGCGCTGCGGATCGTAATAGTAAAAGGCGTTGGCGCACCACAGCTCATCGTCATGATGCACACACCAGGTGACCACGTGCTGCTTCGCCAGCCAGCGATTGATGGCGGCCAGAGTTTCCATTTCGCTTCTCTCTCATGCTAAGGTGCGTTCACCTTAACATAATGAATCTGTCGCCGTGTGCTGGTTTCTCTATCTGGTTCGAACCGCTGATAATGCGCTCTATACGGGCATCACAACCGATGTGCCGCGCCGCTTCCTGCAACATCAAACGGGAAAAGGGGCGAAGGCGTTACGTGGCAAAGGGGAGCTGACGCTGGCGTTTTCCGCGATCGTTGGGGATCGCTCGCTGGCGCTCCGGCTGGAGTACCGCATAAAACAGCTGACGAAGCGCCAGAAAGAGCGCCTCGTCAGCGGAGACGGGTCGTTTGAGGCGCTACGCGAGAGCCTGCAAACGTCGCTGATTAAAAGCGATTAAAGTGGTCGTGGTAATCCACCAGGCCGCTGACGCCGTTAAGCGCGTCGTCGGCAAGACGGTGGAGCTGGAACGCCGACTCGGTGCCCGGCCAGCGGCAGCGCAAATCGTAGTGCGCCGCTTTCTCGAAGCCCAGACGGCTGTAGAATTCCGGATCGCCCAGCGTCACCACGGCGGCATAGCCGAACTCATTGAGTGAATCCAGTCCTTCGTAAACCAGCTGGCGCGCCAGACCTTGTCCACGATAGTTTTCATCCACCGCCAGCGGTGCCATGCCAACCCACTGCAGATCTTCACCCTGCACGATGACCGGGCTGAAGGCGACATAGCCGATAACCTGCCCTTCATCATCGGTGGCGACCAGGCCCAGCGTAATCAGGCCGTCTTCACGAAGATCGCGAACCAGTTGCGCTTCAGCCTCACTTTCGAACGACCGGCGTAATAAGGCATCAATACCCGGGGCATCGATCCCAATTTCTACTCGAATCAACATGGCTCACCTACAGAAGTGTGTTTACTTTCCGGCGGCGTTTTCAGACCCGCCTCGACAAAATCGGCCAGTTGCATCAGCGCTACACGCAGCGTCTTCGGCATCTGTTCCAGTTCAATCGCATCCATCAGGTTTTTGACATACAGACCTAACTCGGTATCGCCTTCAATCACCAGACGACGCTGGAAGAAGAGCGTGTCAGGATCCTGCTTGCGTGCCGCGATCATCAGCAGGTCGCTGGCGTCAGCGCTGAAGCTGACGTCCGCCTCAGCGGATTCGCGCACCACCAGCTGCTCATTTTCAACGGAGGTGTACCAGCGCAGACCAATGTCCCGCACCTCGATACTTAACCAGCGCCCTTCCAGAAATTCCAGCTCGCCATCCGCCAGCGCCTGGCGGAACTGCCAGCTTAGCACCTGCTCCAGCACCTGGCTCTTCAGCGCAAAGGGGGCCAGCTTAACCGGCACGCTCAGCAGCGACGGGCCAAATTGTACGAGACGTGAACGCAGTTTATCCAGCACGAGCAATACTCCCTGATATCTATAGTCCTGATATTTTGCCATATCCAGTCGTCGGTATAGCGGCGTAAATCAACAAACCGACTTTCGATGTAACCCATTATTGGTGCCATCAATACGCCATTAGCTGCCTTAAATCAAAAATTGTCGCCGGATGGTTAACTAAAATCCCTGTTCGATAACAATTTTGCATCCCCGTGGGGCTGCGAACGTCAGGATAAATTATGGAGCTGCTCTGCCCTGCCGGGAACTTACCGGCGCTTAAGGCGGCCATCGAAAACGGCGCCGATGCGGTCTATATCGGGCTGAAGGACGATACCAATGCCCGTCACTTCGCTGGTCTCAATTTTACCGAGAAAAAGCTGCAGGAAGCGGTGAGCTTCGTACACCAACACCGCCGTAAGCTGCATATCGCTATTAATACCTTTGCCCACCCCGACGGCTATCAACGCTGGCAGCGCGCGGTGGATATGGCGGCCCAGCTGGGTGCCGACGCGCTGATTCTGGCGGATCTCGCCATGCTGGAGTACGCCGCGGAACGCTATCCGCACATTGAGCGCCATGTCTCCGTGCAGGCCTCAGCCACCAACGAAGAGGCCATTCGTTTTTACCATCGCCATTTCGACGTGTCGCGCGTGGTGCTGCCGCGCGTGCTCTCTATTCATCAGGTTAAGCAACTCGCGCGGGTCACGCCAGTTCCGCTGGAGGTTTTTGCCTTTGGCAGCCTGTGCATTATGGCTGAAGGGCGCTGCTACCTCTCCTCTTATCTCACCGGCGAATCCCCCAATACGGTGGGTGCCTGCTCTCCTGCACGCTACGTGCGCTGGCAGCAGACGCCGCAGGGGCTGGAATCGCGCCTGAATGAGGTGCTGATCGACCGCTATCAGGACGGTGAAAACGCCGGCTATCCAACCCTGTGCAAAGGCCGCTATCTGGTGGATGGGGAGCGCTATCATGCCCTGGAGGAGCCCACCAGCCTCAACACCCTCGAGCTGCTGCCTGAGCTGCTGGCCGCCAACATCGCATCGGTGAAAATCGAAGGCCGCCAGCGCAGCCCGGCGTACGTCAGCCAGGTGGCAAAAGTGTGGCGCCAGGCGATCGACCGCTGCATGGCAAACCCGCAGAACTATGCCCCGCAACCGGCGTGGATGGAGACCCTCGGCGCGATGTCCGAAGGCACACAAACCACGCTGGGTGCGTATCACCGTAAATGGCAGTGAGATAAAGCATGAAATATTCATTAGGACCGGTGCTCTACTACTGGTCAAAAGAGACGCTGGAAGACTTCTATCAGCAGGCGGCAGCCAGCCAGGCCGATGTGATTTACCTCGGCGAGGCGGTGTGCAGTAAGCGTCGCGCCACCAAAGTGGGCGACTGGCTGGAGATGGCGAAAACCCTGGCCGACAGCGGCAAGCAGGTGGTGCTGTCAACGCTGGCGCTGGTGCAGGCCTCATCGGAACTGAACGAGCTGAAGCGCTACGTGGACAACGGCGAATTTCTGCTGGAAGCGAGCGATTTGGGCGTAGTGAACCTGTGCGCCGAGCGCAAGCTGCCATTTGTCGCCGGGCATGCGCTGAACTGCTATAACGCCGTGACCCTGCGCCTGCTGCTCAAACAGGGCATGACGCGCTGGTGCATGCCGGTGGAGCTTTCCCGCGACTGGCTGGTGAACATTCTGGCGCAGTGTGACGAACTGGGGATCCGCAATCAGTTCGAGGTGGAGGTGCTCAGCTACGGGCATCTGCCGCTGGCCTACTCCGCCCGCTGCTTTACCGCGCGTTCAGAGGATCTGCCGAAAGACGAGTGCGAAACCTGCTGCATCAAATACCCGAACGGGCGCAGCATGCTGTCCCAGGAGAACCAGCAGGTGTTTGTCCTGAACGGCATTCAGACCATGAGCGGCTACGTTTATAACCTCGGCAACGAGCTGGCCTCAATGAAAGGGCTGGTGGATATGGTGCGTCTGTCGCCGCTCGGCACTGACACCTTTGCGATGATTGACGCCTTCCGCGCCAATGAAAATAGTACTGCCCCGCTGCCGCTGACTGCGAACAACGAATGTAACGGCTACTGGCGACGTCTGGCCGGGCTGGAGCTGCAGGACTAAAAAAAGCTCACTTTGTTAACAATGACTGTGAAATTTTAATGCACTATTAAAGATTCACCGTCGACAAAGTGAGCTGTTATGACTGATAAATCCATTCCGTTTTCGGTGCTGGACCTGGCGCCGATCCCTGAAGGCTCCTCGGCACGGGAAGCCTTTTCACACTCTCTGGATCTCGCCCGCCTGGCTGAACAGCGCGGCTACCATCGCTACTGGCTGGCGGAGCATCACAATATGGTCGGTATCGCCAGTGCGGCCACCTCGGTGCTGCTTGGCTATCTGGCGGCAAATACCACCACGCTGCATTTAGGCTCTGGCGGCGTGATGCTGCCTAACCACTCCCCGCTGGTGATTGCCGAACAGTTTGGCACCCTCAACACCCTTTACCCGGGCCGCATCGATTTGGGTCTGGGCCGTGCGCCGGGCAGCGATCAGCCGACCATGCGCGCGCTGCGTCGCCATATGAGCGGGGATATCGATAACTTCCCGCGCGACGTGGCAGAGCTGGTGGACTGGTTTGACGCCCACGACCCGAACCCTCAGGTGCGTCCGGTGCCGGGCTACGGCGAGCAGATCCCGGTCTGGCTTTTAGGCTCCAGCCTCTACAGCGCGCAGCTGGCCGCACAGCTGGGCCTGCCGTTTGCTTTCGCCTCACACTTTGCGCCGGACATGCTGCATCAGGCGCTGCATCTTTATCGCACGAACTTTAAGCCCTCGGCGCGGCTGGAAAAACCGTACGCGATGGTGTGCATCAACATCATTGCGGCCGACAGCAATCGCGATGCGGAATTCCTGTTTACCTCCATGCAGCAGGCCTTTATGAAGCTGCGTCGCGGCGAGACGGGCCAGCTGCCACCACCGGTGGAGAATATCCATCAGCTGTGGTCGGCCTCAGAGCAGTATGGCGTCCAGCAGGCGTTAAGCATGTCGCTGGTAGGGGACAAAGCGAAGGTGCGTCACGGGCTTGAAGCGGTGCTGCGCGAGACGCAGGCCGATGAGATCATGGTGAACGGGCAGATTTTCGATCATCAGGCGCGCCTGCATTCGTTCGATCTGGCAATGCAGGTGAAAGAAGAGTTGGTGGGGTAGCCTTTTTGCCGGATGGCGGCTTCGCCTTATCCGGCCTACGCGCTCCATGTAGGCCCGGTAAGCGAAGCGCCACCGGGCAATGTGTTTACTGGTAAACAGGCAACAGATTAAAGCTCGACAGCACGTGGACCACTGCGTTGCCAATGCCGAACACCAGAATCAGCGCAATCATCGGCTTACCGCCCCAGACGCGGAATTTTGGGCTACCGAAGCGCTTACGTGATTTGCGTGCCAGCAGCGCCGGGACAATCGCCGCCCAGACGGTCGCCGCCAGCCCGGCATAGCCAATGGCATACAGGAAACCGTTTGGCCACAGCAGGCCACCGATCACCGGCGGCAGGAAGGTCAGCAGCGCGGTTTTCAGACGCCCCAGGGCTGAATCATCAAAACCACACAGGTCGGCCAGATAGTCAAACAGGCCCAGGGTCACGCCGAGGAATGAGCTCGCCACGGCGAAGTTGGAGAAGATCACCAGCAGCAGATCCAGGCTACGGCTGTTCAGCACCCCGCTCAGCGCCTGCACCAGCACATCAATGTTACCGCCCTTCTGCGCGATGCCGATGAATTCCGGACGTGGGATGTTGCCCATTGTCCCCAGTAGCCAAATCACATACAGCCCCAGCGCCAGCAGCGTGCCATAGACCAGGCAGCGGGTGATGGTGCGCGGATCTTTGCCGTAATACTTCATCAGGCTTGGGACGTTTCCGTGGTAGCCAAACGAGGCCAGACAGAACGGCAGGGTCATCAGCAGATACGGGGAGTATGAGGTGTTGCTCTGTGCCACGTTAAACAGGGTCGCTGGCGTAACGTGTCCCAGCAGGCTGCCAAAGGTCAGGAAAAAGGTGATGACCTTCGCGCCCAGCACAATGGCCGTCATCCGGCTCACCGCTTTGGTGCTCATCCAGACGATAAATGCCACGCCAAGGGCAAAGCATAACCCCGCCACGCGCGCCGGCACATCCAGCGACATCTCTGAGAAGGTGTGATGCAGAATCGAACCGCTCGCCGAGATATAGGCGTAGGTCAGGATATAAAGCACGAAGGCAATGGAGATGCCGTTGACGACATTCCAGCGTTTGCCCAGCAGGTCGCGGGTGATGGTGTCGAAGCTCGAACCAATGCGGTAGTTGAGGTTAGCCTCAAGGATCATCAGGCCGGAGTGCAGCATGCAGAACCAGGTGAAGACCAGCGCTGCCAGCGACCAGAAGAACCACGCCCCGGACATGACCACCGGCAGAGAGAACATCCCCGCGCCTATGATGGTGCCGCCGATAATCACCACACCGCCGAGCAGTGAGGGTGACGTTTGGGTGGTGGTTAGTGTCGCCATACAGCCTTTTCTCCAGTCAATAATTTGGGACCTGCATTTTAATGTGCTGCACTGTACCAGTACAATAGTACAAAGGGAATAAAAAAAGCCCCGATAAGAATATCGGGGCTGTATATTTTACTTTACGACTGAAGCGTAAGGCTTACGCGTCACGGCGACGGCTTGGGCCATCTTCGCGACGTGGGCCACGGCTTTCGCGACGCTCACCGCTGAAACGACCTGCTCCCGGTGCAGCGCCTTCACGACGAGGACCACGGCCGCCTTCACGACGCTCACCGCCGAAACCACGGCCAGCAGGACGATCGCCATCACGACGCGGACCACGGTCCGGACGCGGCTGAGCATCACCCAGCAGCTGCATGTTCATCGGCTTGTTCAGGATGCGGGTACGGGTAAAGTGCTGCAGAACCTCGCCCGGCATGCCTTTTGGCAGCTCGATGGTAGAGTGAGTACCGAACAGCTTGATGTTACCGATGTAACGGCTGCTGATGTCGCCTTCGTTAGCGATAGCGCCAACGATATGACGAACTTCAACACCATCATCACGGCCCACTTCAATGCGGTACAGTTCCATTTCGCCAGCATCACGACGTTCGCGACGTGGACGGTCTTCACCACCACGCTCTGGACGGTCGCCACGTGGGCCACGATCGTTACGGTCGCCACGACGTTCGAAACGATCGTCACGGTCACGGAATTCACGCTTAGGACGCATCGGTGCATCTGGCGGTACGATCAGAGAACGTTCGCCCTGCGCCATCTTCAGCAGTGCAGCGGCCAGCGTTTCGACATCCAGCTCTTCGCCTTCGGCGGTCGGCTGAATCTGCGCCAGCAGCGCACGGTACTGATCCAGATCGCTGCTTTCCAGCTGCTGCTGAACTTTAGCGGCGAATTTTTCCAGACGGCGTTTGCCCAGCAGATCTGCGTTTGGCAGGTCAGCTTCTGGAATGGTCAGCTTCATGGTGCGTTCGATGTTACGCAGCAGACGACGCTCGCGGTTCTCAACGAACAGCAGCGCACGGCCCGCACGACCTGCACGACCGGTACGGCCGATACGGTGAACGTAAGACTCGGAGTCCATTGGGATGTCGTAGTTAACAACCAGGCTGATACGTTCTACGTCCAGACCACGTGCTGCCACGTCGGTTGCAATCAGGATATCCAGACGACCGTCTTTCAGACGCTCCAGAGTCTGCTCACGCAGGGCCTGGTTCATGTCGCCGTTCAGCGCGGCGCTGTTGTAGCCACTACGTTCCAGGGCTTCAGCCACTTCCAGGGTCGCATTTTTGGTACGAACGAAGATGATCGCCGCATCAAAATCTTCTGCTTCCAGGAAACGCACCAGCGCTTCGTTTTTACGCATGCCGTATACAGACCAGTAGCTCTGGCTGATGTCCGGGCGAGTAGTTACGCTGGACTGGATGCGCACTTCCTGCGGCTCTTTCATGAAGCGGCGGGTAATGCGACGGATCGCTTCCGGCATGGTCGCAGAGAACAGAGCGGTCTGATGACCTTCCGGGATCTGCGCCATAATCGTTTCTACGTCTTCGATGAAGCCCATGCGGAGCATTTCGTCAGCTTCATCCAGAACCAGACCGCTCAGTTTAGAGAGATCCAGCGTACCGCGCTTCAGGTGATCCAGCAGACGACCCGGCGTACCGACGACGATCTGTGGGCCCTGACGCAGGGCGCGTAACTGCACGTCGTAACGCTGGCCGCCGTACAGGGCAACCACGTTTACGCCACGCATATGTTTAGAGAATTCAGTCATAGCTTCCGCAACCTGAACAGCCAGTTCACGGGTCGGAGCCAGTACAAGGATCTGCGGTGCGCGCAGGTCCGGATCGATGTTGTTAAGCAGCGGCAGCGAGAATGCTGCAGTTTTACCGCTACCAGTCTGGGCCATGCCCAGCACGTCACGACCGGAGAGCAGATGTGGGATACATTCTGCCTGGATCGGAGATGGTTTTTCGTAACCCAGATCGTTAAGGGCTTCAAGGATAGGAGCCTTCAGGCCCAGATCTGCAAAAGTGGTTTCGAATTCAGCCATGTAGTACGAGTGCCTCAATGTCAATGGCGGCCAGTCTACATAACTCGTCGTGAAAATTTTCGGTAATTTTCATTAAAAGTGTGAACCGGCTCAAAGTAGGTGTATTGACGAACAACAACGCCCTCACCCGTTAAGATGATGGCAATCAAAAAATGATTACGGGCTGATGTTTATGTCGTCAGCTATTGCTGGTCCGATTCTGCCAGGTCGTCATGCTCCTGGCCCAAGAGCGATAATTCCAACAATGCATAACGGTGCTCAACGTAGTTGTGTACGTTATTAGCGACCGCTAATTTGAACAGTGCCGTGGCGCTGTCCATATCCCCCAGACTTAGGTAGTACTTACCTAAATAGAAGTTGGTTTCACTGAGATGCTCAGCGAGCGAGGTGTTATCCGTTGCGTCTGCCTTGAGCCTTTCCATCAGCGTTGCTTCGCTGATGTTGCCCAGGTAGAACTCGACAATATTCCATCCCCACTGTTCCTTGTCCGATTTTTCGAAGCGTTGCTTTAACGCGTCTTTAGCCTGCTTTTCGTCGAGCTTCTGCTCAACAATGAAAAGCCACAGGCTACGGAAAGGATCGTTAGGATCGTCTTGATAAAACGCCAGCAGATCATCTTGCGCTAACTTGTCACGACCGCCGTAATACAGGGCGATCCCGCGATTCAAGTGCGCGTAGTTGTAAGTTGGATCAAGCTCAAGTACAGAATCAAACGCTTCATAGGCAGCATCAAAATTGCCTGCCTGCGTTAAATAAATGCCTAAGTAATTGAATACTTCAGGCATATCCGGTCGGATCGCCAACGCTTGTGAAAAATCATTTCGCGCCAGTGCCCTCAGACCGAGACTATCATACAACACTCCGCGCTCATATAAAAGCTGTGCGCGTTCGTCATCGGTTAAAGCCCGACTGGCAAGAATTTGTTCCATGCGTGCCAGAATCACTTCCTGCTGCAAAGTCGGTTGCAGTGGCACTGCGAGGACTTCACTTTTACGCCAGGCAGAGTTGCTGCATCCTGCCAGCGTCAAAGCTGTCGCAACGAAACACCAGCGCAGAAAAGGCTTCATTTCCCACTCCCGAAGACAACTATTGGATGAACGTCCTGTCCCCCGGCGGCTCAACAAGGCGTCCTGCCTGATAACAAGCCCCCCGCTTGCGCGGAGGGCAAAAGGCAACCTTACTCGCCCTGTTCTGCTGCCGGAGCTTCCGGCGCAGCGGCAGAGGATTGCTCGGTCGCTTCTTTAATGCTCAGACGGATACGGCCCTGGCGGTCAACTTCCAGAACTTTAACCGGAACTTCCTGACCCATCTGCAGGTAATCGGTCACTTTCTCAACGCGCTTGTCAGCGATCTGAGAGATGTGAACCAGACCTTCTTTACCGCCACCGATGGCAACGAATGCGCCAAAGTCAACGATACGGGTCACTTTACCGCTGTAGATACGGCCCACTTCGATCTCTGCAGTGATCTCTTCGATACGACGAATAGCGAATTTCGCTTTCTCGCCGTCGGTCGCTGCGATCTTCACAGTACCGTCATCTTCGATTTCGATGGTGGTGCCGGTCTCTTCGGTCAGAGCACGGATAACAGAACCGCCTTTACCGATAACGTCTTTGATCTTGTCCGGGCTGATCTTGATGGTATGGATACGTGGTGCGAACTGAGAAATGTCGCCACGCGGCGCATTAATCGCCTGTTCCATTACGCTCAGGATGTGCAGACGTGCACCTTTCGCCTGGTTCAGCGCAGCATGCATGATCTCTTTGGTGATGCCTTCAATTTTGATATCCATCTGCAGGGCAGAGATACCTTCGCGGGAACCCGCAACTTTGAAGTCCATATCACCCAGGTGATCTTCGTCGCCCAGGATGTCAGACAGAACAACGTAGTTGTCGCCTTCTTTCACCAGACCCATCGCGATACCCGCAACGGCTGCTTTCACAGGAACACCCGCGTCCATCAGTGCCAGAGAAGCACCACACACGGAAGCCATGGAAGAAGAACCGTTAGATTCGGTAATTTCAGAAACCACGCGAACGGTGTACGGGAATTTATCAGCATCTGGCATTACAGCCAGCACGCCGCGCTTCGCCAGACGACCGTGACCAATTTCACGACGCTTCGGCGAGCCAACCATACCGGTTTCACCTACGGAGTACGGAGGGAAGTTGTAGTGGAACAGGAAGCTGTCAGTGCGCTCGCCCATCAGTTCATCGATGTTCTGTGCGTCACGGGCAGTACCCAGGGTCGCGGTAACCAGCGCCTGCGTTTCACCACGGGTGAACAGTGCGGAACCGTGAGTACGTGGCAGAACGCCAGTACGCACATCCAGACCACGGATCATATCTTTTTCACGGCCATCGATACGCGGCTCGCCTGCCAGAACGCGGCTACGAACAACGTTTTTCTCGATAGCGTGCAGAATTTCGCTCAGCTCGTTAGCGTCCAGGGACTCATCTTCTGCAACCAGCGTAGCGATGGTTTCAGATTTGATGACGTCAACCTGAGCATAACGTTCCTGCTTGTCGGTGATGCGGTAAGCATCGCTCAGACGTGCTTCTGCCAGGGCTGCAACGCGTGCATTCAGCGCGTCGTTTACTGCTTCTGGCTGCCAGTCCCAACGTGGTTTACCGGCTTCTTTCACCAGGTCGTTGATGTTCTGGATAACGATCTGCTGCTGGTCGTGGCCAAATACCACAGCGCCCAGCATCTGGTCTTCGCTCAGCAGTTCTGCTTCGGATTCAACCATCAGTACCGCAGCTTCTGTACCGGCAACTACCAGATCCAGCTTGCTCTCTTTCAGCTCGTCCTGAGTTGGGTTCAGAACGTACTGGTCATTGATGTAACCAACGCGCGCAGCACCGATAGGACCGTTGAATGGAATACCAGACAGGGACAGGGCTGCAGATGCGCCGATCATCGCAACGATGTCCGGGTTAACCTGTGGGTTAACGGAAACAACGGTGGCGATAACCTGGACTTCGTTCACGAAGCCTTCCGGGAACAGCGGACGAACCGGGCGGTCAATCAGACGCGCAATCAGGGTTTCGCCTTCGCTTGGACGGCCTTCACGACGGAAGAAACCACCCGGGATTTTACCGGCAGCGTAGGTACGCTCCTGGTAGTTTACGGTCAGTGGGAAGAAGTCCTGACCTGGTTTTGCTTTTTTCTGGCCAACTACGGTTACGAATACCGCGGTGTCATCCATGCTTACCATAACGGCAGCAGTAGCCTGACGTGCCATCATGCCGGTTTCCAGCGTAACGGTATGTTGACCGTACTGGAATTTACGAACGATCGGATTCAGCAAGATTCTGTCCTTTCTTAAATGAATGACAGCACACCAGAGGCGTGCTGACTTTTACCGGACCTTCTTCGCATCCTCGCGACTAATGACAACCGACACCCTCATGGGTGAAGCCTCTCATTAGCCGCGCGAACCTCTGCAATGAAGATCATTTATAGCAACAATACATTAGTTTCCAGTGAATTGCTGCGGTCTGGTTGAAAAAAGGGGCCATAAGGCCCCCTTTTCTGAAACTCGCAAGACTTAGCGACGCAGACCCAGACGCTCGATCAGCGCGGTGTAGCGTGCAACATCTTTACGTTTCAGGTAGTCGAGCAGTTTACGACGCTGAGAAACCATACGCAGCAGACCACGACGGCTGTGGTGATCTTTTTTGTGCTCTGCAAAGTGACCCTGCAGGTGGTTAATCTGTGCAGTCAGCAGTGCAACCTGAACTTCGGTAGAACCGCTGTCGTTAGCATCACGACCAAACTCAGAAACGATTTTAGCTTTAGCTTCAACGCTTAGAGACATTTTAAAACTCCAAAATATAAAGAATGAAAGGAAGCCGATCTCTAATTCAGCTTTCCCATGTATAACGCATGTCAATTGTTAAACAATTTTCCAGACGTTAAGCCGCAATATTCTACCCGCCTCCCCTGCTTATCGCAAGGTGAGGCGTCAGCTTATGCCGGATATTCAACCACCAGACGACGTGGTGCGACGCGACCTTCGTCGTCGATTTCACCCATACCGATAAAGGTGTTCTCATCCCCTTCCGTTACGCGTACCAGCCCCTGCGCAGGCACACTCGCCGTGCGCACCGGGTTGCCGTTTTTAAAGTAAACGGAGGAGGTTAACGGCAGATTCACCACCGGATAGTCCGAAGCAGGACTGTCCATCGGCATCAGTAAAGGGTCCAGCAAATCCGCGACTTCAGCGCCCTGCGCCTGGGCCTGATCTACCAGCGCCTGCAGCTGCTCCAGCGTCACCATCCGCTCAGCCGGGTACTTACTGACCGCCAGACGACGCAGATAAATGACGTGTGCGCCACAGCCCAACTTTTCACCCAGGTCGTCGATGATGGTGCGGATGTAGGTGCCTTTTGAACAGTGCACTTCCAGCTCCAGCTCATCGCCTTCGTGACGGATGAACAGCAGCTCATACACCGTAATCGGACGGGCCTCGCGAGGTACTTCAATCCCCTGACGCGCATACTCATAGAGCTTTTTGCCCTGGTACTTCAGCGCCGAATACATTGACGGCACCTGCTGGGTATCGCCACGGAAGCTCTCCAGCGCAGCCTCAAGCTGCTCAGCGCTGAACGTCACCGGACGCTCTTCAACAACCTGACCATCCGCATCGGAGGTGTCCGTACGCTGGCCCAGCTTTGCAATCACGCGGTAGCGTTTGTCCGAATCCAGCAGATACTGGGAAAACTTCGTCGCTTCACCCAGGCAAATCGGCAGCATACCGGTCGCCAGCGGATCCAGCGCACCGGTATGTCCAGCACGGTTAGCATTGTAGAGACGCTTTACTTTTTGCAGCACGTCGTTGCTGGAAGCCCCCTGAGGTTTATCCAGCAGCAGCACGCCGTGCACGTCGCGGCCGCGACGACGAGGACGACTCATCAGTCCTCCTTTTTATCGTCCGGGTTCACACGACGCTCATCATCCTGCTTCACCACGCTGGTGACCAGGTTGGACATGCGCATCCCTTCAACCAGTGAGTTGTCGTAGAAGAAGGTCAGTTCCGGCACGATACGCAGACGCATAGCTTTGCCCAACAGGGAACGGATAAAACCGGATGCATCCTGCAGTGCTTTGATACCCAGCTTAACCGCCGCTTCATCCTGATCGTTCAGGAAGGTGACAAACACTTTGGCATAGGCAAGATCGCGGGAGACTTCGACACCGGATACGGTGGTCATCATGCCCAGACGTGGGTCTTTAATTTCGCGCTGCAGGATGATTGCGATCTCTTTTTGCATTTCCTGCGCTACGCGCTGAGGGCGACCAAATTCTTTCGCCATAATAAATTCTCCAGACAAAAAAGGGGCTAAAGCCCCTTTTTAAAATTATTGCCGGGTGGCGCTTCGCTTACCCGGCCTACGCAGTTGCGGCCCAAAAGCCCACAAAGATTACGCGATGGTACGCTGAATTTCGATGATCTCGAACACTTCGATCATATCGCCAACGCGAACGTCGTTGTAGTTCTTCACGCCGATACCACATTCCATACCGTTACGGACTTCGTTAACGTCATCTTTGAAGCGGCGCAGGGATTCCAGCTCGCCTTCGTAGATAACCACGTTGTCACGCAGTACGCGGATTGGGTTGTGGCGCTTGATGTTACCTTCGGTAACCATACAGCCCGCGATCGCACCGAATTTCGGTGATTTGAACACGTCACGAACTTCAGCCAGACCGATGATCTGCTGTTTCAGTTCCGGAGACAGCATACCGCTCATCGCTGCTTTCACTTCGTCGATCAGGTGATAGATGACGGAGTAGTAACGCAGATCCAGGCTTTCCGCTTCGATCACGCGACGCGCAGAAGCATCGGCACGAACGTTGAAGCCAACCAGAATTGCGTTGGACGCTGCTGCCAGGGTTGCGTCGGTTTCGGTGATACCACCTACGCCGGAACCGATGATCTTCACTTTCACTTCGTCGGTAGACAATTTCAGTAAAGAGTCGGAGATCGCTTCCACAGAACCCTGAACGTCTGCCTTCAGAACGACGTTCACTTCGTGAACTTCGCCTTCGGTCATGTTGGCGAACATGTTCTCGAGTTTAGATTTCTGCTGACGAGCCAGTTTAACTTCACGGAATTTGCCCTGACGGTACAGCGCAACTTCACGCGCTTTCTTCTCGTCACGAACAACGGTCACTTCATCACCGGCAGCCGGAACACCGGACAGACCGAGGATTTCCACAGGAATGGATGGACCCGCTTCCAGCACTTCACGACCCAGTTCGTCACGCATTGCACGAACACGGCCATATTCGAAGCCACACAGAACGATGTCGCCTTTGTTCAGGGTACCTTCACGGACCAGAACGGTAGCCACCGGGCCACGGCCTTTATCCAGGAAGGATTCAATTACCGCGCCGCTCGCCATACCGTTGCGAATCGCTTTCAGCTCCAGAACTTCAGCCTGCAGCAGGATTGCGTTCAGCAGGTCATCGATACCGGTACCGACTTTTGCAGAAACCGGGATGAACTGAGACTCACCGCCCCACTCTTCCGGCATAACACCGTACTGGGACAGTTCGTTTTTAACGCGATCCATGTCCGCTTCTGGCTTATCGATTTTGTTCACAGCAACAACCAGAGGCACCTGCGCCGCTTTCGCATGCTGGATAGCTTCGATGGTCTGTGGCATCACGCCATCGTCTGCCGCAACCACCAGAACAACGATATCCGTTGCCTGAGCACCACGAGCACGCATAGAGGTAAACGCGGCGTGGCCCGGGGTATCCAGGAAGGTGATCATCCCGTTATCGGTTTCTACATGGTATGCACCGATGTGCTGGGTAATGCCGCCTGCTTCGCCAGAGGCGACTTTGGTGGAACGAATGTAGTCCAGCAGAGAGGTTTTACCGTGGTCAACGTGACCCATGATGGTCACAACTGGAGCACGCGGCTCAGCTGCTGCGCCAGTGTCACGGTCGCTCATTACCGCTTCTTCCAGCTCGTTTTCACGACGCAAGATAACTTTGTGGCCCATCTCTTCGGCAACCAGCTGTGCGGTTTCCTGGTCGATGACCTGGTTGATGGTCGCCATAGCGCCCAGCTTCATCATTGCTTTGATGACCTGAGAGCCTTTAACGGCCATCTTGTTCGCCAGATCGCCAACGGTGATGGTTTCGCCGATGATAACGTCACGGTTAACGGCCTGAGCTGGCTTCTGGAAGCCCTGCTGCAGCGCGGAACCTTTACGCTTGCCACCTTTACCACCGCGACCCGCTGCACGCGCTTCTTCGCGATCGGCTTTGGATTCAGCGTGCTTGTTGCCTTTCTTCTGAGGACGCGCAGTTTTGGATGCGGTGCGGGTACGGCCACGGCCACCTTCAACCTCACGGTCGTTTTCGTCTTCTGCCTGACGCGCGTGCTGAGAAGTGGTTACGTGGTAATCGCTGTTGTCTTCAGACGGTTCAGCGGTATTCACGCCGTTCTTCTCGTTTTCTTCTGCCATACGGCGCGCTTCTTCAGCAACACGACGTGCGTCTTCTTCCAGCTTACGGCGTGCTTCTTCTTCCGCTTTACGCTTCAGTTCGGCAGCTTCATTTTCACGACGGGCTTTTTCCGTCTGGGCTGTTTTGGTCATTTCGTCAGTCTGTTGATTGCTCACTTTGTCTTTTTCCGCCGCGTCACGCTTCGCTTTATCACTGGCATCGCGCTTCGCTTTTTCTGCGGCCTCACGTTCAGCTTTTAATTCTGCCTCACGTTTGGCGGCTAATTCCGCCTCACGCTGAGCTTGTTCTTCCGCTTCACGCTGTGCCTGCTCTTCCGCTGCAAGGCGTTCAGCCTCTTGCGGATCACGTTTTACAAAGGTGCGCGTCTTGCGGACTTCGATTTGTACCGATTTGCTTTTTCCACCGGTACCTGGAACATTTAACGTACTACGCGTTTTACGCTGTAACGTCAGTTTATCAGGCGCTGAGCCGTGCTCACGGTTCAGGTGCGATAATAAGGTTTGTTTTTCTTGCGCGGTCACTGAGTCATCAGCAGACTTAGGGATCCCTGCATCAGCAAATTGCTGTACCAGGCGGTCCACGGAAGTCTGAATCTCAGCAGCCAGCGTTTTTACAGTTACATCAGTCATGCTGTTCCTTCCTGCTACAGTTTATTACGCTTCGTCGCCGAACCAGCAGATATTACGTGCGGCCATGATGAGCTCGCCGGCTTTCTCGTCGGTTAAACCGTCGATATCAGCCAGGTCATCAACGCCTTGTTCAGCGAGATCTTCCAGCGTACAAACACCACGGGCAGCCAGCTTGAACGCGATCGCACGATCAAGACCTTCCAGATTCAGCAGGTCATCAGCCGGCTTGTTATCACCAAGGCTTTCTTCCTGAGCCAGTGCCAGGGTGGTCAGTGCGTTTTTAGCGCGGTCACGCAGGGCTTCAACGGTTGCTTCGTCCAGACCGTCAATTTCCAGCAGTTCTTTCATTGGCACGTAGGCCAGTTCTTCCAGCGTTGAGAAACCTTCTTCAACCAGAACGGTGGCGAAGTCTTCGTCAATGTCCAGGTATTTGGTGAAGGTATCAATGGCTGCATGGGCTTCAGCCTGGTGCTTAGCCTGCAGGTCGTCAACAGTCATTACGTTGAGTTCCCAGCCGCTCAGCTGCGAAGCCAGACGGACGTTCTGACCGTTACGGCCGATAGCCTGCGCCAGGTTACCTGCTTCGACGGCGATATCCATGGTGTGCTTGTCTTCGTCTACAACGATAGAGGCAACGTCAGCCGGAGCCATCGCGTTAATCACGAACTGCGCCGGGTTGTCGTCCCACAGAACGATATCAATACGCTCGCCACCGAGTTCAGTCGAAACGGCCTGAACACGCGCGCCACGCATACCGACGCAAGCACCGACAGGATCGATACGCTTGTCGTTGGTTTTCACCGCAATTTTCGCACGAGAACCCGGATCGCGGGCAGCGGCTTTAATCTCGATCACTTCTTCGCCAATTTCTGGCACTTCAATGCGGAACAGTTCGATCAGCATTTCAGGTTTAGAACGGGTCACGAACAGCTGAGCACCACGCGCTTCTGGACGCACAGCGTACAGAACGCCGCGGATACGGTCGCCCGGACGGAAGTTTTCACGCGGCAGCATGTCTTCACGCAGGATAACGGCTTCAGCGTTACCGGCCAGCCCTTCGGATTTGATCTCCAGAGAGATGTTGTCGCGGTTAACTTTTTTCACCACACCAGTGACGATTTCGCCTTCCTGATCGCGGAACTGGTCAACGACCATGGCGCGCTCAGCTTCACGTACTTTCTGGACGATAACCTGTTTAGCAGTCTGGGTGGTGATACGGTCGAAGGTGACGGATTCGATCTGATCTTCAACGTAATCGTCAACGTTCAGGCTCTCATCTTCGAAACGTGCCGCTTCCAGAGTGATCTCTTTCGTTGGCTGAGTCACTTCTTCAACGATAACCCAACGACGGAAAGTATCGAAATCGCCGCTCTTACGATCGATGCTTACGCGAACATCAATCTCTTGTTCGTATTTTTTCTTGGTTGCCGTAGCCAGTGCACTTTCCAGCGCTTCAAAAATCTTCTCGCGCGGCAGTGATTTTTCGTTGGAGACGGCTTCAACAACAGCCAAAATTTCTTTGTTCATCGCGGGCTTTTCACCTCATCCAGACTGTTAAAAGTGGGGAACCAGGTTCGCCTTCTGGATATTACTCAGCGCGAACACTTCATCTTTGCCTTCGACTGTTACTGTGATCATCTCACCATCAACGGCCTTAATAACGCCCTGCCATTTACGGCGGTTTTGTACAGCCATGCGCAGAACGATAGCCGCTTCTTCACCAATGTAGTGCGTGTAGTGTTCAGCAGTGAACAGCGGGCGATGCAGACCAGGCGAGGAAACTTCCAGGTTATAGGCGACGGTAATAGGATCTTCAACATCAAGAACCGCACTCACCTGGTGGCTAACATCAGCACAATCATCAACATTGATGCCATCTTCACTATCAATATAGATGCGCAGCGTGGATGTACGGCTGCGAATGAATTCGATGCCGACCAGTTCGTAGCCCAGTGCTTCGACTGGTGCTTTAATCATCTCTGTTAATTTTTGGTCTAATGTGGACAAGCCCACCCCCAAGACGTAAAAAAAGGGCATAAAGCCCAGTTATTCTGTAGTCAGATAACAAAAAACCCCGATAAATCGGGGCTTTAGATAACTGAACCCTATAGCCACAACTGTGGCCTGGAGCACTTTCAAAAAGAATTTTTTCAAATCCAGCTACGAAGGCGCTAAGTCTTCACAGTATATTTGAAAAAGGACTTTATAGGAAAGTGGTTGCGGGGGCCGGATTTGAACCGACGACCTTCGGGTTATGAGCCCGACGAGCTACCAGGCTGCTCCACCCCGCGCCTGAAACGTGGCAAATTCTACTCGCTGTGGGTAAAAAATGCAAATAATGCTGGGATTTGGTACCGAGGACGGGACGTAAAATCGGCATACAGTATATTGATAGCGTAGGCCCCCTGTCAACCCTGTGAACCGCAGCGATTCAGACGGGAAATTTTTACAAAAAATACACGAATCTCTTTCGGTACTTGCCAAAAGATGATTAAATGAAAACTCACTTATTCTGCATAAAAATGCATTTTAGGGTGAAGCGATCACTCATCAGTCAATCAAGCAGGGTTTTATTTTATGACGACGATTCTCAAGCATCTTCCGCAAGGACAACGTATTGGCATCGCTTTTTCAGGCGGCCTGGATACCAGCGCTGCACTGCTGTGGATGCGCCAGAAGGGAGCGGTTCCGTATGCATATACTGCGAACCTGGGTCAGCCGGATGAGGACGATTATGACGCGATCCCTCGTCGTGCCATGGAGTATGGTGCAGAGAATGCTCGCCTGATTGACTGCCGTAAGCAGCTGGTTGCCGAAGGTATCGCTGCCATTCAGTGCGGTGCTTTCCACAACACCACCGGTGGCCTGACCTATTTCAACACCACTCCGCTCGGCCGCGCAGTTACCGGCACCATGCTGGTTGCCGCCATGAAAGAAGATGGTGTTAACATCTGGGGCGATGGCAGTACCTATAAAGGCAACGACATCGAGCGTTTCTACCGTTACGGTCTGCTGACCAACGCTGAACTGCAGATCTACAAGCCGTGGCTGGATACTGACTTCATCGACGAACTTGGTGGCCGTCATGAAATGTCTGAATTTATGATCGCCTGTGGCTTTGATTACAAAATGTCAGTCGAGAAAGCCTACTCCACCGACTCCAACATGCTGGGTGCCACGCACGAAGCAAAAGACCTCGAGTTCCTGAACTCCAGCGTGAAGATCGTAAACCCGATCATGGGCGTGAAGTTCTGGGACGAAAACGTCAAAATCCAGGCAGAAGAAGTGACAGTACGTTTCGAGCGCGGCCACCCGGTTGCCCTGAACGGCCAGACCTTCTCTGACGACGTGGAGCTGATGCTGGAAGCTAACCGCATCGGCGGCCGTCACGGCCTGGGTATGAGCGATCAGATTGAAAACCGTATCATTGAAGCGAAAAGCCGTGGCATCTACGAAGCTCCGGGGATGGCGCTGCTGCACATCGCTTACGAGCGCCTGCTGACCGGTATCCATAACGAAGATACCATCGAGCAGTATCACTCTCACGGTCGTCAGTTGGGTAAACTGCTGTATCAGGGCCGTTGGTTCGACCCGCAGGCGCTGATGCTGCGTGATGCCCTCCAGCGTTGGGTGGCAAGCGCCATTACCGGTGAAGTGACCCTGGAACTGCGTCGCGGCAACGACTACTCGATCCTGAATACCGTCTCTGACAACCTGACCTACCAGGCAGAACGTCTGACCATGGAAAAAGGCGAGTCCGTCTTCTCCCCGGACGATCGTATTGGTCAGCTGACCATGCGTAACCTGGATATCACCGATACCCGTGCCAAGCTGTTCACCTATACCGAGAACGGTCTGCTTTCCGTATCCACCGGCAATGGTCTGCCGCAGGTTGAGAATCTTGAAAAGTAATCGCGAATTAACAAAGACAAATTAACAAAGACAAAAGGCGCCTGAGGGCGCCTTTTTTAATGTCTGCTATTTCTGTTTTCGTAGGCCCGGCAAGCATCGCCCGCCGGGCAAAACCATAAACTTCAGACGAAAAAAAAGACGTCTTTCGACGTCTTTCTTTCGGAATATTGGTACTGAGGATGGGACTCGAACCCACAAGCCCGTTAGGGCACTACCACCTCAAGGTAGCGTGTCTACCAATTCCACCACCTCAGCACGGATACTTCTCTTACTGCGGGATATCGCTGGTCGGCTTAGCCGGTGCAGCTGGCTGAGTCTGCTCAGATTTCGCTGGCGCGCTCAGATTGTCCCACTCGCTTCCTTTGTTGATCTTGTTGCTATTGATATTGCCAAGCGCCAGACTGATGATGAAAAACAGCGTTGCCAGAATCGCCGTTGCGCGGGTCATGAAGTTACCAGAACCACTTGAACCGAACAGCGTACCAGAAGCGCCTGCTCCAAAGGAGGCCCCCATATCAGCGCCTTTACCTTGCTGCAGCATGATCAGCGCTACCAGAGCGATGGCTACAATAAGGAAAACTACCAAAAGAGCTTCGTACATAATCAACCTGTTCCTTGCGGATTTGCCGCATACCAATGCTTCAACCAATAAGCAGGAAATTTGCTTTCCCACTGAAGCGGGTGTGAATACTAACCAAAGCGAATGACCTTCGCAAGGGCAATTTCGGCTCATTGTATCAAGTGCGGAAAAAAACAGCAAAACCACCACAACTGTACAAAACAAAGGCGGCACAGGCCGCCTTTTTAAGCACTTAACCGGATTTACGCTGCTTTGACCGCATCAGCGATACGATGGGCAAATTCGGTGACCTGCGCTTCGTCTTCCCCTTCCACCATTACGCGGATCAGCGGTTCTGTACCTGACTTACGCAGCAGGACGCGCCCACGGGAGCCCAGCGCCGCTTCCACCTCGGCCATTACCGCTTTCACATTCTCGTTTTCCAGCGGGTCGCCCTTACCTGCGGTAAAGCGGACGTTAACCAGGATCTGCGGGAACATTTTCATACCGCTGCACAGATCGTGCAGGGACATATGGTTACGCACCATCGCCGCTACTACCTGCAGGCTTGCGACAATACCGTCACCGGTAGTGGTTTTGTCGAGCAGGATCACGTGGCCGGAGTTTTCGGCCCCAATGCGCCAGCCTTTCTCCTGAAGTTTTTCCAGTACGTAGCGATCGCCCACTTTCGCGCGCACAAACGGGATGCCCAGCTGCTTGAGCGCCAGTTCGAGGCCCATGTTGCTCATCAGGGTACCGACGGCGCCGCCGCGCAGTTGCCCCTGGCGCAGACCTTCTCGGGCAATGATATAGAGGATCTGATCGCCGTCGACTTTATTGCCTTCGTGGTCGACCATGATGACGCGGTCGCCGTCGCCGTCGTAAGCGATACCCAGATCGGCCTTTTCTGCCAGCACGCGCGCCTGCAGGGCGCGGACATCCGTCGCCCCCACTTCGGCATTGATGTTCAGCCCGTTTGGTTCGCAACCGATAGCCACAACCTGCGCGCCCAGTTCACGGAACACATTAGGCGCGATGTGGTAGGTGGCACCGTTCGCGCAATCGACCACAATTTTCAGATGACCCAGGCTCAGCTCGTTCGGGAAGGTACCTTTGCAGAATTCAATGTAGCGACCCGCAGCATCGACGATACGGCTGGCTTTACCCAGCTCAGCGGAGTCAACGCAGGTGAGCTCTTTTTCCATTTCCGCTTCAATCGCTTCTTCAACATCATCCGGCAGCTTGGTACCGTCAATGGAGAAGAATTTGATGCCGTTATCGTAGAACGGGTTATGCGACGCAGAGATAACAATGCCCGCTTCCGCACGGAAAGCGCGGGTGAGGTAAGCAACTGCCGGCGTTGGCATTGGGCCGGTGAAAGAGGCCGACAGCCCGGCAGCTGACAGACCCGCTTCCAGCGCAGATTCGAGCATATAGCCGGAAATACGGGTGTCTTTACCGATAATGATTTTGCGCGAGCCGTGGCTTGCCAGCACCTTGCCAGCCGCCCAGCCTAACTTCAGCACAAACTCAGGCGTAATTGGCGCATCGCCCACGCGTCCACGAATGCCGTCGGTACCAAAAAATTTACGATTACTCATAGCGGGAGTTTTCCTTAGCTGCCAGTGTGGCTTCCACCACTCGCATGGCTTCTGCTGTTTCTTTTACGTCATGAACGCGAATTATATTTGCTCCCTGCATCGCTGCAATCACCGCACAGGCCAGACTACCACTCAGGCGCTCTGATGGCCCAACATTAAGCAGTTGCCCTATCATGGATTTTCTCGACATTCCGACCAGCAGCGGCAGGCCAAAATGGTGAAACTCAGATAAGCGAGCAAGAAGTTCGTAGTTATGAGAGAGATTTTTACCGAAACCGAAGCCCGGGTCGAGCAGCAATTTCTCTTTTGCGATACCGGCACGTTCACAGCGCGCAATATGCTCTTTGAAGTAGCGGTTCACGTCTGCAAACACGTCACTGTATTTCGGTGCATCCTGCATGGTTTTCGGCTGACCCTGCATATGCATCAGGCAGACCGGCAACCCGGTCTCGGCAGCCGCCTCAAGCGCGCCGGGTTCGGTGAGGGAGCGAATGTCATTAATTATGTGAGCACCCACTCTGGCCGATTCGCGGATCACCTCTGGCTTTGAAGTATCTACCGAGATCCAGACTTCGAAACGCTGGGCAATTGCCTCCACCACCGGAATGACGCGCGACAACTCCTCATCAACGCTGACATCCGCCGCCCCTGGACGCGTCGACTCTCCACCTACATCGATAATCGTCGCGCCGGCATTTATCATCAGATTCGCATGCCTGACCGCATCAATAAGCGAGTTATGCGTGCCGCCATCTGAAAAAGAGTCTGGCGTGACGTTCAGGATCCCCATCACATGCGGATGAGAAAGATCGAGATAAGAATCCTGGGCGAAGAGTTTCATGGCAAGTCCCTGATTTTTTGGTTAAGCAGACAAGAAAAACCCCGGGGCAAGCCCCAGGGTTTCAGGTAAAGAGAACTTCATTTACAGCGGTGACTTATTTGTCGCCCAACTGTTCTGACATGGTGTTGCCCGGGTTCGGCGTACGCGGTTCATCGACCGGACGCGGCGCACGTGGCGTACCGTTGTTGTCAGAGTTGTTGGAAGCGCCTGGATCTTCCCAGCCCGCCGGTGGACGAACATCACGGCGTGCCATCAGGTCGTCGATCTGCGGCGCATCGATGGTCTCATATTTCATGAGCGCATCTTTCATGGCGTGCAGGATATCCATATTGTCATTCAGGATCTGACGGGCGCGACCGTAGTTACGTTCAATCAGCGCTTTCACTTCCTGGTCGATGATACGTGCTGTTTCATCGGACATATGTTTCGCTTTCGCCACGCTGCGGCCGAGGAACACTTCGCCTTCTTCTTCCGCATACAGCAGCGGACCAAGTTTGTCGGAGAAGCCCCACTGGGTCACCATGTTACGCGCCAGGTTTGTCGCGACTTTAATGTCGTTAGACGCGCCGGTCGAAACATGTTCCACACCGTAGATAATCTCTTCTGCCAGACGACCGCCGTAAAGGGTCGAAATCTGGCTTTCCAGTTTCTGGCGGCTGGCGCTGATAGCATCGCCTTCCGGCAGGAAGAACGTCACGCCAAGCGCACGGCCACGAGGGATAATCGTCACTTTATGCACCGGATCGTGTTCCGGTACCAGGCGACCGATAATCGCATGACCTGCTTCGTGGTAAGCCGTGGACTCTTTCTGCGCTTCCGTCATCACCATGGAGCGACGTTCCGCACCCATCATGATTTTGTCTTTCGCTTTCTCGAACTCCACCATGGAAACCACACGCTTGTTGCCACGGGCAGCAAACAGCGCAGCTTCGTTCACCAGGTTAGCCAGATCGGCACCGGAGAAGCCCGGTGTACCGCGCGCAATGATTGCCGCATCGATGTCCGGAGACAGCGGTACGCGACGCATATGCACTTTCAGGATCTGCTCACGACCACGAACGTCTGGCAGACCCACTACAACCTGACGGTCAAAACGGCCTGGACGCAGCAGCGCAGGGTCAAGAACGTCCGGACGGTTAGTCGCCGCGATAACGATGATACCTTCGTTACCTTCGAAGCCATCCATCTCAACCAGCATCTGGTTCAGCGTCTGTTCACGTTCATCGTGACCGCCACCCAGACCTGCGCCACGCTGGCGGCCTACGGCGTCGATTTCATCGATAAAGATGATGCATGGGGCTGCTTTCTTGGCCTGTTCGAACATGTCACGCACACGAGATGCACCGACACCCACGAACATTTCCACGAAGTCAGAACCTGAAATGGTAAAGAATGGCACCTTCGCTTCACCTGCGATGGCTTTCGCCAGCAGGGTTTTACCGGTACCCGGAGGGCCGACCATCAGGACGCCTTTCGGGATCTTACCGCCCAGTTTCTGGAAGCGGCTCGGCTCGCGCAGGTACTCGACCAGTTCACCTACCTCTTCTTTTGCTTCGTCGCAACCTGCCACGTCAGCAAAAGTGGTTTTGATCTGGTCTTCCGTCAACATACGCGCCTTGCTCTTACCGAACGACATGGCACCTTTGCCACCGCCGCCCTGCATCTGACGCATAAAGAAGATCCAGACGCCGATAAGCAGCAGCATCGGGAACCAGGAAATGAAGATAGAAGCCAGCAGGCTTGGCTCTTCCGGCGGCTCACCGACCACCTTGACGTTTTTAGTCAGAAGGTTATCAAGCAGCTTAGGATCGTTCACCGGAATGTAAGTCGTGTAACGGTTACTATCTTTCTTGGTAACGTTGATCTCACGTCCGTTGATACGCGCTTCGCGAACCTGATCCTGGTTGACCTCTTGCAGGAAGGTAGAGTAGTCCACCTTGCGGCCATTAGACTCGCTGGGCCCAAAGCTCTGGAATACTGACATCAGCACAACGGCAATGACCAGCCAGAGTATTAGGTTTTTCGCCATGTCACTCAAGGGATTAACCTCTTATTACAACTGTGTTAAAAACAGCGTCAGGATACTCTGTATCCGATTTATTTCAAACTTTCGCCTGAAATTCACCGGTTATCATTTTCGCCCGGTCGCTACAATATACACTTCACGTGAACGCGCACGCGAAGAGTCCGGCTTACGAACTTTAACCTTCGTAAACAGGGAGCGAATTTCCTTCAGATACTCCTCGAAACCTTCGCCCTGGAACACCTTCACTAAAAAACTACCACCCGGCGCTAATACATCACGACACATTTCTAACGCCAGTTCTACCAGATACATGGAGCGAGGGATATCCACCGCCGGTGTTCCGCACATATTTGGCGCCATATCGGACATGACAACCTGAACTTTACTGTCACCTACCCGTTCAAGTAACGCTTTCAGTACTAATTCATCACGAAAATCGCCCTGAAGGAAGTCCACACCAACGATGGGATCCATAGGTAAAAGATCGCAGGCGATAATTCGACCAGTTCCGCCGATTTGTGTTACCGCATACTGCGACCATCCACCGGGCGCTGCACCGAGGTCGACAATCGTCATCCCCGGCTTAAAGAGTTTGTCACTTTGCTGTATTTCATCAAGTTTAAACCAGGCACGGGAACGTAACCCCTTTTTCTGTGCCTGTTGAACATATTTATCGCTAAAGTGTTCCTGGAGCCAGCGGCTCGAGCTAGCAGAACGCTTTTTACCTGTCATTTAACTTTCCGTCCTGGTTCATCGTAGCCTGTGGTGTAAATTTCCACTCAGCAATTTGGCGATATTAGGGAGATGGCGGTAGAATGAACCGTTTTCAATCCCAACGTAAGCAAAAATATACGATGAATCTGAGTACTAAACAAAAACAGCACCTTAAAGGTCTGGCACATCCGCTCAAGCCTGTAGTTATGCTTGGCAACAATGGTTTGACCGAAGGGGTACTGGCCGAGATTGAACAAGCGCTGGAGCACCACGAATTAATCAAGGTGAAAATTGCCTCTGAAGACAGAGACACCAAGACCTTGATCGTGGAAGCAATCGTGCGCGAGACCGGCGCCTGTAATGTACAGGTCATCGGTAAAACGCTGGTGCTCTACCGCCCATCTAAAGAGCGTAAAATCTCGCTGCCACGCTAAGATTATCCTGAATTGAACACAGTTACTGTGTAAAACGAGGGGTTTTTCTTTAGCAGGTGAGCAAAATGCCATGCTCCTTGAGTTGATAAAAGGCCGCTATGCGGCCTTTTTCCTATCTTTACAATGTATCAACATCTGCCCGTGGATGCGAATTACAGGTAATCAACCTTGGTAATTTCGAATTCCACTTCGCCACCTGGGGTGCGGATGGTGACAACATCGTCCTGCTCTTTACCCACCAGGCCGCGTGCGATTGGTGAGTTTACCGAGATCAGATTCTGCTTAAAGTCAGCTTCGTCATCACCCACGATGCGGTAGGAGACCTCTTCATCGGTATCCAGATTGATCACGGTGACGGTTGAACCAAAAATCACACGCCCGTTATTTGGCATTTTTGTGATATCAATCACCTGTGCATTCGACAGCTTGGCTTCGATATCTTTAATACGCCCTTCGCAGAACCCCTGCTGTTCACGCGCAGCGTGATACTCAGCATTCTCTTTCAGATCGCCATGCTCACGCGCATCAGCGATCGCAGCAATGATTTCAGGGCGGCGAACAGATTTCAGGAAATCCAGTTCTTCACGCAGTTTTTCAGCGCCACGTAAGGTCATCGGAATAGCTTGCATTTGTTATACCTCTTTGACATTCCTGTTGGGTACGGGTAACCGACCCGACGACTGGCCCCGCAGGCATCACAGCCTGGCACAGGTCAGAAGCAAAAGAAAACTGACCCGGAAGCAAACTCCCAGGTCAGCAGCAATTTTTCAATTTGATACGCATTTTACCGCGAAGTTCAGTATGGGTCATCGTTTACTTTACAGGGCGTTGGGCCGTAGTATGGCGGTTTGTTTCCGGGTTGTTAGCGCGAGATTATGCGATTTTCCAGATTTATCATCGGATTGACCACCACTATAGCGTTCACTGTCCAGGCAGCGAACGTCGACGAGTATATTAATCAGCTGCCCGATGGCGCCAATCTTGCTCTGGTCGTGCAAAAGGTGGGTGCCCAGGCGCCTGAAATTGATTATCACAGCCAGCAGATGGCTCTGCCCGCCAGTACGCAAAAGGTGATCACGGCGCTGGCTGCCCTGCTGCAGCTGGGACCTGATTTTCGTTTCACGACCACGCTTGAAAGCAAAGGCAACATCGAGAGTGGCGTACTGAAAGGCGATCTTATCGCCCGCTTTGGCGGCGATCCGACCTTTAAGCGTCAGGATATTCGCAACATGGTCGCCGTGTTGAAGAAGTCTGGCGTCCAGCGCATTGAAGGTAATGTGCTCATTGATACGTCCATTTTCGCCAGCCATGATAAAGCGCCCGGCTGGCCGTGGAATGATATGACCCAGTGCTTCAGCGCCCCGCCTGCGGCAGCGATTGTCGATCGCAACTGCTTCTCCATTTCGTTATACAGCGCACCAAAACCCAACGATTTAGCCTTTATTCGGGTGGCGTCTTACTATCCGGTCAACATGTTCAGCCAGGTGCGTACGCTGGCGAAAGGCTCACCGGAAGCGCAGTACTGCGAACTGGATGTGGTCCCGGGCGATCTGAACCGCTTTACCCTGACCGGTTGCCTGTCGCAGCGTGCCGATCCGCTGCCGCTGGCCTTCGCTATTCAGGACGGAGCAAACTATGCGGGGGCGATCCTCAAAGATGAGCTGAAGCAGGCCAACATTACCTACAGCGGTACCCTGCTGCGCCAGACGCAGAGCAACGAGCCCGGCACCGTGATTGCCAGTAAGCAATCGGCACCGCTGCACGATCTGCTCAAAATCATGCTGAAAAAATCGGACAACATGATCGCCGATACCGTGTTTCGCATGATTGGCCATGCACGTTTCGGCGTACCTGGCACCTGGCGTGCCGGTTCAGATGCGGTGCGTCAGATCCTCCGCCAGCAGGCCGGCATCGATCTCGGCAATACCATCGCGGTGGATGGTTCAGGTCTGTCGCGTCATAACCTGATCTCCCCTACCACCATGATGCAGGTGCTACAGTACATTGCTCAGCACGACACTGAACTAAACTTCATCTCAATGCTGCCGCTTGCCGGTTATGACGGTTCATTGCAGTACCGTGCGGGGCTGCACGCTGCGGGCGTCGATGGCAAAGTCTCTGCCAAAACGGGTTCCCTGCAAGGGGTGTATAACCTGGCCGGGTTTATCACCACCGCCAGCGGACAGCGAATGGCATTTGTGCAGTACCTTTCTGGCTATGCGGTTGAACCTGCTGACCAACGTAACCGCCGTATCCCGCTGGTGCGCTTTGAAAGCCGGCTTTACAAGGACATTTATCAGAATAACTAGCGATGAAATTACTCATTGTTGAAGACGATCTGCTGCTACAGGAAGGGCTGGCCCTGGCGCTCTCGGCCGAGGGCTACACGCTTGATTGTGCGGGTACTGCCGCCGAGGCTGATGGTCTTATCCAGAGCGGCGAGTACAGCCTGGTGATCCTCGATCTTGGCCTGCCGGATAAAGACGGGGCGACCCTGCTGAGCCAGTGGCGCCGCCGGGGGTTCGATAATCCCGTGCTGATCCTGACCGCCCGCGACGCGCTGGAAGACCGGATTAACGGCCTGGACTCCGGCGCCGACGATTATCTGGTTAAGCCCTTTGCGCTGGCAGAACTTCAGGCGCGCGCCAGAGCGTTGATACGCCGCTATCAGGGGCACAGTGACAACCTGCTCAGCGATGGCGATCTCACGCTGAATCTGCAAACGCAGCAGGTTTTACAGCACTCCCGGCCGGTCGAAGTCACCCCAAAAGAGTTCGCCCTGCTGACGCGGCTGATCATGCGTACTGGACAGACCGTCCACCGGGAAACCTTACAGCAGGATATCTACTCCTGGCAGGACGATCCGGGCTCCAACACGCTGGAGGTTCACATCCATAATCTGCGGCGTAAGCTGGGTAAAGACCGGATCAAAACGGTGCGCGGCGTGGGATATCGCCTTGAGAGTCAAAAATGAACAGCATGCGCCGTCGTCTGATGGTGCTGTTGGCAGTGATTCTGCTGTTCTTTCAACTGGTCAGCGTCATCTGGCTGTGGCATGAGAGCCGGGAGCAGATCAGCTTCCTGGTGAGCGAGACGCTCTCCGCAAAAGCCCGTAATCAGCATGTCGAGAAAGAGATCCGGGAGGCGATCGCCTCGTTGCTGGTCCCTTCGCTGGTGATGGTCGGCTTTACGCTGCTGTTCTCCTTCTGGGCCGTCAGCTGGATCACCCGTCCGCTCAATCAGCTACGCACCAGCCTGGCAAACCGATCTGCCGACAATCTCACCCCGCTGCCGATGTACTCCGACATGGAAGAGATTGGTGCCGTCACCACCTCATTAAATCAGCTCCTTGCCCGGCTGGATCAAACCATTCAGCAGGAGCGTCTGTTCACCGCTGATGCCGCGCACGAGCTCCGTACACCGCTGGCGGGCATTCGCCTGCATCTGGAACTGATGGCGCAGTCAGGCTCGCCTCAGGCGACGACGCTGGTTGCCCGCATCGACCAGTTGATGCATACCGTGGAACAACTGCTGATGCTGGCCCGCGCAGGCCAGGCTCTGGCTAGTGGGCACTACGACACGGTTAACTGGAGCGAAGCAATTTTTGCACCGCTGGCGCTGGAGAATGAGGCGAAAAGCCATACCCTCATCTGGCCGCAGGCGGGCCCGCAGAGCGTGCAGGGTGACGCCACCTTGCTGCGACTGATGCTGCGCAATTTGCTGGAAAATGCGGTGCGATACAGCCCGGCAGGAACCACCATTGAAGTGGGAATGCAGGAAGTCGACGGCGGTACGTGGGTGAGTGTCTGCGATCAGGGGCCTGGCATTGAGGAAGCCCATCGCCAGTCAATTACCGAGCCGTTCCGTCGTATCGATCAACGCTATGGCGGTAGCGGACTGGGATTGAGCATTGTTCAGCGTATCGTGCAGCTGCACCGCGGCAGACTGACGCTGGAGAATCGACCTGAAGGTGGATTAATCGTCGCCTGTTGGCTACCGGAAAAACTGAACTAAAAAAAGCCCCCTTGATAAGGGGGCTGATGACCGTCTTAACGCTTATAGATGAACTCGACGCCTTCTTCGTCGTCTTCATCCCAGTCGTCATCCCAGTCTTCGTCGTCTTCTGCTTCCGCCTGCTCTTCGAGCTGCTCGCGGTGGTAGTCATCCCACATGAATTCGACTTTTTCAGGCTGTTTCGCTTCTTCTGCCTGGGTAACCGGGTTCTCGATGATAAAGGTCATCACATCCCAGCAAAGGTCTTTTACGCCCATCTGGCTTGCAGCAGAGATGAGATAGTACTTATCTTCCCAGCCCATCGCTTCAGCAATGGCTTTCGCCTTCGCTTCGGCTTCAGCTTTGTCCATCAGGTCAATCTTGTTGAAGACCAGCCAGCGCGGCTTGGCAGCCAGTTTATCGCTGTATTTTTCCAGCTCGCCAATAATGATACGGGCGTTTTCTACCGGATCGGAACCGTCGATCGGATCGATATCGATGAGATGCAGCAGAACGCGGCAACGCTCAAGGTGCTTCAGGAAGCGAATACCTAAGCCCGCCCCTTCGGCAGCGCCTTCGATCAGGCCCGGGATGTCGGCCACCACGAAGCTCTTCTCGTTGTCCATACGCACCACGCCGAGGCTTGGTACCAGGGTCGTAAACGGATAGTCAGCCACTTTCGGTTTAGCTGCAGAGACGGCGCGGATGAAGGTAGATTTACCCGCATTCGGCATCCCCAGCATACCGACGTCAGCCAGCAGCATCAGCTCCAGCTGCAGATCGCGCTTATCGCCCGGCGTACCCATCGTTTTCTGACGCGGAGTACGGTTAACGGAAGATTTGAAACGGGTATTGCCCAGACCGTGCCAGCCGCCTTTAGCAACCATCAGGCGCTGACCGTGTTTGGTCATGTCACCCATGGTTTCGCCAGTGCCCTGATCGATAACGCGCGTACCGACAGGAACTTTAACCGTAACGTCTTTACCACGTTTACCGGTACAGTCACGACTCTGGCCGTTCTGGCCACGCTCAGCACGGAAAGATTTTTCAAAACGATAATCGATCAGGGTGTTAAGGTTCTCGTCGGCTTCAAGCCATACGTCACCGCCGTCGCCGCCGTCGCCGCCGTCAGGGCCGCCACGCGGAATGTATTTTTCACGGCGGAAGCTAACGCAACCATTACCGCCATCACCTGCCACGACCAGGATCGTTGCTTCATCAACAAACTTCATTTTACTCTCCGTAAATCATTCGCCTGAGCGGGGGACACTACGACCGCTTCACTTTTGCGCCAACGTCCCCAAAGACGATGACCAATGGCGGAATACATCGCGCCCGCAACCACGACAAACGCACCGAGATAAGCCAACAGGTTTAACATCGGTTTGACGAAGAAATCGGGCCAGGCCATTGATAATAAATCTGAAAATAACAGTGTAAACAGTGGCGTCAGGGTAATCAGCGCGCTCACCTGCGCTGCCTGCCAGCGCGCCATCGCTTCTGCAAGGGCACCATAGCCCACTAACGTGTTAAGACCACAGAAGATCAGACACGCCAGCTGCCAGTCGCTAAGCTGGGTAATCACACCCGGCTTCGCCAGCGGCAACAGTGCAATTGTACATAAAGTGTACAGCAAAAACAGGATCTGCTGTGACGCCAGACGGCGCAATAACACCTTTTGCGCGACGCCATAACTCACCCACACCGCCGCCGCACCCACGCCGAAAATCACACCCCAGGTGTAATCCGTCAGACGGGTAAAAATCTCTATCAGGCTGGTATTGAAGAACAACACCAGACCGCAGAGAAGCATCAGCGCCCCGATAATCTGCGTGCCGCGCATCTTCTCTTTAAGGATGAAGACGCTGGCAACCATCATGCCTACCGGTGAAAGCTGACCAATAACCTGCGAGGCCGTGGGACTGAGGTACTGCAGGGAAGAGCTGAACAAAATGAAGTTGCCAAACAGGCCGCCCGTCGCAATCGCCAGCATTACCAGCCAGCGTGGCTTACGAAAGATGCGCAGAGGGGGAAGCTTACCTTTTATCGCCAGGATAATCCCCAACCCAATGCCGGCCATCAGGAAGCGGTAGAACACCACCGTTGGCGGCTCCATCACTTCCAGTACCTGCTTCATTGCAATTGGCAGCGCACCCCAGCACATTGCGGTCGTGAGCGCCAAAAGAATACCAATGCCGGCCTGCTGCTTCATGCCCGTTTTCCCTACAGAAAAAATTACCGGGTTTCCAATGTAAAAAGCCCCGCAACAGGTTGCGGGGCTTTAATCCGTTACCGGACCGAGAAAACCTTACTCAGCAACAATGCTGATGTATTTACGGTTGTTCGGGCCTTTAACTTCAAATTTCACTTTACCGTCTGCTTTAGCAAACAGAGTGTGGTCACGACCGCAACCTACGTTGTTACCAGCGTGGAATTTGGTGCCACGCTGACGAACGATGATGCTACCCGCCAGAACGGTTTCGCCACCGAAACGCTTAACGCCAAGGCGTTTAGCTTCTGAATCGCGACCGTTACGTGTGGAGCCGCCAGCCTTTTTATGTGCCATTTAAATCTCTCCTCAGGTCTTAGGCGCTGATGCCAGTAATTTTCACATCAGTGAACCACTGACGGTGGCCCTGCTGCTTACGGTAGTGTTTACGACGACGAAACTTAACAATTTTAACTTTCTCGCCACGACCATGAGCAACAACTTCAGCTTTGATAACGCCGCCATCAACGAAAGGAACGCCGATTTTGACTTCTTCACCGTTTGCGATCATCAGAACTTCAGCGAATTCAACAGATTCGCCAGTTGCGATGTCCAGCTTTTCCAGGCGAACGGTCTGACCTTCGCTTACTCGGTGTTGTTTACCACCACTTTGGAAAACCGCGTACATATAAACTCCGCTTCCGCGCACATCCTCGTGTGATTCAGAGTGCGCTATAAATATTCACAATAGGGCGCGAATATTACGCAAAACGCGAGCCTTTGACAAGTGCTACAGTCAATACATGAAGAAAAAAAACACAACGCGTACGGTAACGTTTATCTGCCGCGTTTTTTCAGTACAATCAGCGCTACTATTGATAAACCGAACCCTTCGTTAGCCCATTTGATATGTGGTAAACAGGACTACAAGCCCGGCTTTTGCGATGAATTTAGAAAAAATCAATGAGTTAACCGCGCAAGATATGGCGGGTGTGAATGCAGCAATCCTGGAACAGCTCGATTCTGACGTTTCCCTAATCAATCAGTTGGGCTATTACATCGTCAGCGGCGGGGGCAAACGCATCCGTCCGATGATCGCTGTGCTGGCCGCTCGCGCGGTCGGCTATCAGGACAATGCCCACGTCACGATCGCGGCGCTGATCGAATTTATTCATACCGCCACGTTGCTGCATGATGACGTCGTCGATGAGTCCGACATGCGTCGTGGCAAGGCCACCGCCAACGCCGCGTTTGGTAATGCCGCCAGCGTGCTGGTAGGCGATTTTATCTATACGCGTGCCTTCCAGATGATGACCAGCCTGGGATCGTTGAAGATCCTTGAAGTGATGTCCAAAGCGGTGAACGTTATCGCGGAAGGCGAAGTTCTGCAGCTGATGAACGTCAACGATCCGGACATCACCGAAGAGAACTACATGCGGGTGATCTACAGCAAAACCGCGCGTCTGTTCGAGGCCGCTGCGCAGTGCTCCGGTATTCTTGCTGGCTGTACTGACGAGCAGGAACGTGGGCTGCAGGATTACGGGCGCTACCTTGGCACCGCCTTCCAGCTGATTGACGATCTGCTCGACTACAGCGCCGATGGCGAGACGCTCGGCAAAAACGTTGGTGATGACCTCAACGAAGGTAAACCGACGCTGCCGCTGCTACATGCCATGCGTAACGGCACCCCTGAGCAGGCAAAGCTCATCCGCGAAGCCATTGAGCAAGGAAACGGCCGGCACCTTCTGGAACCTGTACTGGAAGCAATGGCAACCTGTGGTTCTCTGGAGTGGACGCGCCAGCGTGCAGAGGAAGAGGCTGATAAAGCCATTGCCGCCCTCCAGGTTATTCCTGACAGTCCATGGCGAGATGCCCTAATCGGCCTCGCGCATATCGCTGTTCAGCGCGATCGATAATTACCCATGAACTCTCTTTTACGTGAAAAGAGAGTTCTAATAAGTTCCAAATCTTAATCCAGTAAATTGTTAAATAATTCGCTTACAGACCGCATGAATAAAGTCTTGGCAAAATCCGAATGTGGCTTCGTGTAATGCGAACTTTTTAGAACCGATGTTCGAAGTAGGTATAGTAACACTGTCATTTAAGAGGAAATGACGTACTCATACCAGAACAGAGGGATTGCTGAATGGATAAGAAATTTACCGACTGGCACTCGGCTGACATTATCGCCGCGCTGCGTAAAAAGGGAACATCACTGGCTGCAGAATCCCGCCGAAATGGTCTCAGTTCTTCTACCCTGGCTAATGCGCTGACGCGTCCCTGGCCGAAGGGAGAACTGATCATTGCCACGGCGCTCGGCACCGACCCCTGGATCATCTGGCCATCGCGCTACCACGACCCGCTCACCCACGAATTTGTCGACAGAACGCGCATGATGCGGCAGAAAAGAGAAGACAAAGAGCGCCAGGAGTGACGCTCTGTTAGACGGGAATAGCAACCCCCCGGTCGATACGGCAGGGGGCTGCCAGGACGATTACTCGCCCTTCACACGCTCAATGTTGGCACCCAGTGCGCGCAGTTTATCTTCGATGCGTTCATAGCCGCGATCGATGTGATAAATACGATCCACCAGCGTAGTACCTTCCGCAATACAACCCGCCAGCACCAGGCTCGCAGATGCACGCAGATCCGTTGCCATCACCTGAGCACCGGACAGTTTTTCAACGCCATGACAAATCACGGTGTTGCTTTCGATCTCAGCGTGCGCGCCCATACGGATCAGTTCCGGCACGTGCATAAAGCGGTTTTCAAAGATCGTTTCGGTGATCACACCCGTCCCTTCCGCCACCAGGTTCAGCAGAGTGAACTGCGCCTGCATATCGGTTGGGAATGCCGGATGCGGAGAAGTACGCACGTTGACGGCCTTCGGACGCTTACCGTGCATATCCAGGCTGATCCAGTCTTCGCCGGTTTCAACATCGGCACCCGCTTCACGCAGCTTGGCCAGAACCGCATCAAGAGTATCAGGCTGGGCGTTACGGCAGACGATTTTACCGCCGGAGATAGCTGCAGCGACCAGGAAGGTCCCGGTTTCGATACGGTCAGGCAGGACGCGATACACGCCGCCACCCAGGCGTGCGACGCCTTCAATGGTGATACGGTCGGTGCCCTGGCCGGTGATCTTCGCCCCGAGCGTGTTCAGGAAGTTCGCGGTATCCACGATCTCCGGCTCGCGCGCGGCGTTCTCGATGATGGTGGTACCTTCAGCCAGCGTGGCCGCAGACATGATGGTGACGGTAGCGCCAACGCTTACCTTGTCCATCACGATGTGCGCGCCCTTAAGACGGCCGTTCACGGACGCCTTAACGTAGCCCTCTTCCAGCTTAATTTCTGCGCCCAGCTTCTCCAGGCCAAAAATGTGCAGATCGACCGGACGCGCGCCAATAGCGCAACCGCCCGGCAGAGAGACCTGACCCTGGCCAAAACGTGCCACCAGCGGGCCCAGCGCCCAGATAGAGGCGCGCATGGTCTTCACCAGGTCGTACGGCGCAGAGAAGTTGTTCACGTTGCTGGCATCGATCCACACGGATCCATTACGCTCAACCTTGGTACCCAGCTGGCCGAGCAGCTTCATGGTGGTATCAATGTCTTTCAGCTTGGGTACGTTCTGGATCTCTACCGGCTCTTCCGCGAGCAGTGCGGCGAAGAGGATTGGCAGCGCGGCGTTTTTGGCGCCGGAAATTGTGACTTCGCCCTGGAGGCGCGTAGGCCCCTGAACACGAAATTTGTCCATGTGATTACTCTCTGTATGAATTCAACCGTGCTGCGGGCAAACCACCCTCAGCTCAAAAACCGTTTAGTTTGCGATCGCGTGCCCACTCAGTCGGGGTGAACGCTTTGATCGACAGGGCATGGATACGATTATCCGCGATATATTCCATCAGCGGCGCATAGACAGCCTGCTGCTTCTTCACGCGGCTCATGCCGTCAAAAATCTCACCCACAGCAATAACCTGAAAATGGCTGCCGTCGCCGGAGACGTGGGCTTCCTGAAGGGCGAGTGCGTTCATCAGCACTGTCTGGATTTCATGATTTTCCATGGGTTCTATATCATCTGGTAGTGAAAACAAGCCCAACATCTTAGAGCAAAGTGACGCGGTCTTAAACAAGCAAAAAGCCCCGACGATGAAACTGTCAGGGCTTTTGATAGTAACGTACTGAAAAAATTAGCGAGGCAATACGTCTTCCGGCAGATTATAGAGCTGGGCCAGCGTGACGACGTTGTCGCTGACGCCCGAAAGCGTCACCTGTGCGCCCTGCCGCTTGCCCGTTGACACCAGGTGAACCAGCAGCGCCACACCCGCCGTATCCACGCGAGAGATACCGCTCAGGTCGATACGGGAAACACCCTTCATGGCATCTTCACGCGCATCCCAGAGAGGATTCAGATAATCCTGATCCAGCTCGCCTGAGAGGAGTAACGTCTCACCCTCACGGGTCCAGCTCAGCTGCGACATATTACTTGTTCCCTTCCAGGGTAATTTTCTGACGTGCGATGCTGTTCAGCTGTGCAGTCAGACCATCGATACCCTTGGTACGCAGCAGATCGCTCCATTCGTTCTGCTTGGTGGTAATCATGCTGACGCCTTCTGCAATCATGTCGTAGGCCTGCCAGTTACCGGTCTGGGTGTTCTTACGCCACTGGAAATCCAGACGCACTGGCGGACGACCGTTCGGATCGACGATGGTCACACGGATAGGCAGGATAGTAGCGGAACCCAGCGGCTGTTCCGGCGCGATCTGATACGTCTGGCCGTGGTACATCGCCAGTGCCTGGCCGTAAGCCTGCTTCAGATATTCACGGAATGCAGTGAAATAGGCTTCACGCTGTGCTGGCGTAGCGTCTTTGTAGTAACGGCCCAGCACCAGTGCACCGGCATATTTCACCTGCACATACGGCAGCAGCTCCTGATCGACCACGTCACGCAGGTAATCGGGGTTGGAACGGATCTTCGGCTGCTCGTTTTTGAGGCGATCGAAGGTTTTCTTTGCTGCCTCATTCATCTGTTGATAAGGATTGCTCTGATCGGCTGCGTTAGCTGCAGTCAGAGGGGCAATCATCAACATGGCAACCATTAACAGTCGTTTAATCATGAATTACTTCTCCTGAGATGAATTCGTCGTGCCAACAGGCGGCGTAATGTCACTCTGCGCAGGGGTTTGCGCAGCCTGATTCTCGTCACCCCCTTTACTGTTACTGTTGTAAAGGAACTGACCAATCATATCTTCCAGCACCATGGCTGATTTTGTATCCTGAATGACACCACCGTCTTTCAGGATAGTCGTTCCCAGCTCGGGATCTTCAAAACCGATGTTCAGGGCCAGATATTGTTCACCTAACAGGCCGGATGTACGGATAGAAAGGGAGCTGGTATCCGGGATATGGTTGTAGCGCTCTTCGATATCCAGCGCGACGCGCGGCAGGTAGGTTTTCTCATCCAGCGTGATATCGGCAACGCGCCCTACCACCACCCCGCCAATACGCACCGGAGAACGGCTCTTCAGGCCACCGATATTATCGAAAGTGGCATAAACGCGGTATGTCGGCTCGGTACGGATGGTCGTCACATCGGCCACTTTAAAGCTTAAAAACAGCGCTGCCAGCAGTGCCAGCAACACAAATACGCCTACCCAAATTTCTACTTTTTTCGTTTGCATGAACTCATTTCCCAAACATCAGTGCGGTGAGCACAAAATCCAGTGCCAGTATGGCCAGCGACGAATGAACAACGGTGCGAGTGGTTGCCCGGCTGATCCCGGCAGACGTCGGGATCGCATCGTAGCCGTTGAACAGCGCAATCCAGGTGATCGTCACGGCAAATACCGCACTTTTAATCAGGCAGTTAACCAGGTCCAGACGCCAGTCAACGGCACCCTGCATCGCTGACCAGAAGAAACCGGCATCAATCCCTTTCCACTGGACGCCAACCATCGAACCGCCCCAGATCCCGACCGCGACAAAGAGGATAGTCAACAACGGCAGCGAGATCATGCCCGCCCAGAAGCGCGGTGAGATCACCCGGCGCAGCGGATCCACGGCCATCATCTCCATACTGGAGAGCTGCTCGGTGGCCCGCATCAGGCCGATTTCCGCCGTCAGCGCCGAACCGGCACGCCCTGCGAACAGCAGCGCAGCGACCACCGGCCCCAGCTCACGCAGCAGGGAGAGCGCCACCAGCATACCGAGGCTGGTTTCTGCGCTGTAGGTGGTGAGAACCAGATAGCCCTGCAGCCCCAGCACCATGCCGATGAAGACCCCGGAAACAATGATAATGAGCATCGACAGCACGCCGACATTATACAGCTGGCGTACCAGCAAAGGGGCATGTTTGCGGAATTCCGGTTTCCCGACCAGCGCATTGAATAACATCAACCCGGCACGCCCGAACGTCCTGATGGTTTTTATGCCACGGTGTCCGAGAGCGGCCAACGCATTTAACAGCATGAGTGGCTTAACTCCCTATTCCCAATAAATCTTTATGATAATCACCCGCCGGATAACGGAACGGCACCGGGCCATCTGCAATGCCGTCAAGGAACTGACGGACTCGCGCATCGCTGTTGGTTTGCAATGACTGGGCGCTACCGTGCGCCACAATTTTCTTATCCGCTACGATATAGGCGTAGTCGGCAATGCTCAGCACTTCGGGTACGTCGTGAGAGACCACGATACAGGTTACACCCAGCGCGCTGTTCAGCTCAGAGATCAGTTTGACCAGCACGCCCATGGTGATGGGATCCTGCCCGACGAACGGCTCGTCGAACATAATCAAATCGGGTTCCAGCGCAATGGCGCGCGCCAGGGCCGCACGACGGGCCATCCCGCCAGAGAGTTCGGAAGGCATCAGTTTCGCCGCGCCGCGCAGACCTACGGCCTCGAGCTTCATCATGACGGTGCTTTTTAACAGCTCCGGCGGCAGGTGCGTATGTTCACGCAGCGGGTAGGCGACATTATCGAAGACGTTCATGTCAGTAAATAGCGCGCCGGACTGAAACAGCATGCTCATGCGTTTACGCACGGTATAAAGGCGCGAGCGCGACATCGCCGGGATATTTTCGCCGTCAAAGAGGATTTCGCCCTGCGCTGGCGGGATCTGACCACCAATCAGGCGCAATAATGTCGTTTTACCAATGCCGGACGGGCCCATGATGGCGGTAATTTTACCGCGTGGCACGGTGAGAGAGATATTGTCAAAAATGACCCGGCTGCTGCGCGTGAAGCTGACGCCACGGACATCGACTAAATTCGCCTCATTCAGGCTCATGTACATTTCCTTTCTGTTGCCGGTTCAGGATCGGCTTGATGCCTGATTTCGCCGCAAACCCAACATTTTTACAGAATATTACCTCTGGGGGTAAGCGAAAGCTGGCATTTGTTTTACTTTTACAGCGCATAAAGTCAAAATTAGGAATTCGTTACGCCCACAGACAGTATGCAGCGGCAGAGATTTTTTTCTCGGTGGACCGGCGAGTATACCTGAAGAAAGGACTTTTGATGCTTCTTGCAACGGCACTGTTAATAATTGGTTTACTTTTGGTGGTCTACAGTGCCGACCGTCTGGTGTTCTCCGCATCAATACTCTGTCGTTTATTGGGCGTTCCCCCGCTAATTATTGGGATGACAGTGGTCAGCGTCGGCACCTCCCTGCCGGAGATCATTGTCTCTGCCGCCGCCTCGATGCACGATCAGGTCGATCTTGCCGTGGGAACGGCTATTGGCTCCAATATCGTCAACATTTTGCTCATCCTGGGCCTTGCTGCGCTACTGCATCCATTTCGCGTGCATTCTGATGTTCTGCGGCGTGAATTGCCGCTAATGTTAATTGTCAGCCTGCTGGCGGGTTACGTGTTATATGACGGGCAGTTAACCTTTAGCGACGGCATTTTCTTGCTGGCGCTGGCGGTCATCTGGCTGTTGTATATCGTCAAGCTTGCCCGGGCGGCAGAAAAGCAAGGCAGTGACACCTTAACCCGCGAACAGGTAGCAGAGTTGCCGCGTGAGGGAAATTTACCCGTCGCGCTGCTCTGGCTGGGCGTGGCATTAATCATCATGCCCATGGCGACGCAGATGATTGTTGATAACGCCACGGTGCTGGCCAACTATTTCGCCATGAGCGAATTGACTATCGGCCTGACGGTGATTGCCATTGGCACCAGTCTCCCCGAACTCGCGACGGCTATCGCCGGGGCGCGTAAGGGTGAGGACGACATGGCGATTGGCAATATCATCGGCGCCAATATTTTCAATATTGCCATTGTGCTTGGCCTGCCTGCCCTGATTGCCCCTGGCGCGTTCAATCCGCTCGCGTTCAGCCGAGACTACGGGGTAATGGTGGTCGTCAGCGCAATCTTCGCCCTGCTCTGCTGGCGGCGAAAAAGGCAGATTGGTCAGGGTGCTGGCGCGCTGCTGACGGTGGGATTTGTCGTATGGATGGCGATGCTGTACTGGCTCTCGCCGCTTCTCTCTGGGTAAACGGAAACGCATTATGTCGCAAATAGAATTGCAGCCGGGTTTTGACTTTCAGAAAGCAGGAAAACAGGTTCTGGAGATTGAACGTGAAGGTCTGGCGCAGTTAGATCAATATATTAATCATGACTTTAGCCTGGCGTGTGAGAAGCTTTTCCACTGCACCGGCAAAGTTGTGGTGATGGGGATGGGCAAATCCGGCCACATTGGCCGTAAAATGGCCGCTACCTTCGCCAGTACCGGTACGACCGCGTTTTTCGTTCACCCTGGCGAAGCGGCGCACGGCGATCTGGGCATGGTTTCATCCCAGGATATCGTCATTGCGTTATCCAACTCGGGCGAATCGAATGAGATCCTGGCGCTGATCCCGGTGCTGAAGCGCCTGCAGGTTCCGCTTATCTGCATCACCAGCCGCCCCGAGAGCAGCATGGCGCGCGCCGCGGATATTCACCTGTGTGTCAAAGTCCCAAAAGAAGCCTGCCCCCTGGGGCTGGCGCCGACCTCCAGCACCACTGCCGCGCTGGTCATGGGTGATGCGCTGGCCGTCGCCCTGCTTGAGGCGCGCGGCTTTACCGCTGAAGATTTCGCCCTCTCCCACCCCGGCGGTGCGCTGGGGCGTAAGTTGCTGCTGCGCGTGAATGACATCATGCATACTGGCGATGAAATCCCACACGTCAGTAAAGATGCCTCCCTGCGCGATGCGCTGCTGGAAATTACCCGCAAAAACCTGGGCATGACCGTCATCTGCAATGACCAGTGGAAGATTGACGGGATCTTCACCGACGGGGATTTGCGTCGGGTATTTGATATGGGCGTGGATGTCCGCAAGCTGGGTATCGCCGATGTCATGACCACAGGCGGCATTCGGGTGCGTTCCGGCACGCTTGCCGTCGAAGTGCTGAACCTGATGCAGTCCCGCCATATCACCTCCGTTATGGTTGCAGATGGCGACCAGTTGCTGGGTGTGGTACATATGCATGATCTTCTGCGCGCAGGCGTAGTGTAATGAAGGATAAGACAATGATTAATACGGGTGCTTCCCTTGCAACCTGTTATGGCCCGGTAAGTGCGCAAATGATGTCGCAGGCTGAAAAGATTCGCCTGCTGATCCTGGATGTGGATGGCGTGCTCTCTGATGGTCTGGTTTATATGGGCAATGATGGCGAAGAGCTGAAAGCGTTCAACGTACGTGATGGTTACGGCATTCGCTGTGCCCTGACGTCTGGCATAGAAGTTGCCATCATTACCGGACGTAAGGCTAAACTGGTAGAAGATCGGTGCGAAACGCTGGGCATTACACATCTCTATCAGGGGCAATCCGATAAGATGGTCGCTTTCAGGGACTTACTTGGTAAACTTGCCATTGCGCCGGAAAATATCGCCTATGTCGGAGACGATCTTATTGACTGGCCAGTGATGGCAGAAGTGGGACTCAGCATCGCCGTGGCCGATGCCCATCCGCTTTTGATCCCGCGCGCTGACTATGTCACCCGTATCAACGGTGGCCGTGGCGCAGTACGAGAAGTCTGCGACCTGTTGCTGCTGGCGCAAGGTAAGCTTGATGAGGCCAAAGGGCAATCGATATGAGTAAAACCAGACGTTGGGTTATTATTCTGCTAACGCTTGTCGCACTGGTACTGATTGGCGTGAATCTCGCTGACCGGGACGACGAACAAGCGCCGACGGTCAACACGAACGATCCGACGTATAAAAGCGATCACAGCGATACCGTCGTTTACAGCCCTGAAGGGGCGCTGAATTACCGCCTTATCGCTCAGCACGTTGAGTATTTTTCCGAGCAGGGCGTCTCGTGGTTTACCCAACCGGTAATGACCACGTTCGATACCAATAAGATCCCGACGTGGTCGATTAAATCAGACCGGGCAAAACTGACGAATGACCGTATGCTTTATCTGTATGGTCATGTTGAAGTGAATGCGCTGACTGCCGATTCGCAGCTGCGCAAAATCACAACCGATAACGCACAGATAAACCTTGTGACGCAGGATGTAACCTCGCAGGATCTGGTTACGTTATACGGCACAACATTTAATTCCAGCGGTCTGAGAATGCGCGGGAACTTACGCAGCAAGAACGCAGAGCTGATTGAAAAGGTTAGAACCTCCTATGAAATTCCAAGCAAACAAACTCAGCCTTAATAGTGTTATAGCCGGCGCGCTGCTGGCCCTCAGCCTTCCTGCGCTTGCTGTGACGGGTGATACCGAGCAGCCGATCCATATCGAATCTGACACGCAATCACTCGATATGCAGGGCAACGTGGTGACCTTTACCGGCAATGTGGTCGTGACTCAGGGCACCATCAAAATCAACGCCGATAAAGTCGTGGTGACGCGTCCTGGCGGTGAGGACGGAAAAGAGATTATCGATGGCTACGGCAACCCAGCCACCTTCTACCAGATGCAGGATAACGGTAAGCCGGTGAAAGGCCACGCTTCCCAGATGCACTACGAGCTGGCGAAAGATTTTGTGATTCTTACCGGTAATGCGTACCTGGAGCAGCTCGACAGCAACATCACGGGCGACAAGATCACTTACCTGGTTAAAGAACAAAAAATGCAGGCCTTCAGTGAAAAAGGCAAACGCGTGACTACCGTACTGGTTCCATCGCAGCTGCAGGACAAAAACAGCACTCAGGCCCCGGCACAGAAAAAGAGTAACTAATTCGTTATGGCAACATTAACTGCAAAGAATCTCGCCAAAGCCTATAAGGGCCGCCGCGTAGTGGAAGATGTCAGTTTGACCGTTAACTCCGGCGAGATTGTCGGCCTGTTGGGTCCTAACGGTGCGGGTAAAACCACCACGTTTTACATGGTTGTGGGCATTGTGCCGCGCGATGCGGGTAACATCATCATTGATGATGAAGATATCAGCCTGCTGCCCCTGCACGCGCGTGCGCGTCGCGGCATCGGCTATCTGCCGCAGGAAGCCTCGATTTTTCGCCGTCTGAGCGTTTACGACAACCTGATGGCCGTACTGCAGATCCGCGATGATTTGACCTCTGAGCAGCGTCAGGATCGCGCCAACGAGCTGATGGAAGAGTTCCATATTGAGCACCTGCGCGACAGCCTGGGTCAGGCGCTTTCCGGTGGTGAACGCCGCCGTGTGGAAATTGCCCGCGCGCTGGCAGCCAATCCGAAATTTATTCTGCTCGATGAACCTTTTGCCGGTGTAGACCCAATTTCGGTTATTGATATCAAACGTATTATTGAGCATCTGCGGGACAGTGGTCTTGGGGTTCTTATCACCGACCACAACGTGCGCGAAACGCTGGCGGTGTGTGAGCGTGCTTATATTGTCAGCCAGGGCCATCTTATCGCCCACGGTACCCCGCAGCAGATCCTCGAAGATGATCATGTTAAGCGCGTGTACCTTGGGGAAGACTTCAGACTCTGATAGGGTAGAAGCTAAGTCTCGCGTAAACGGAGAAAAATGCTCTGAACATGAAGCAAGGTTTGCAATTAAGGCTCAGCCAACAGCTGGCCATGACGCCGCAGTTACAACAGGCCATTCGTCTGTTGCAGCTGTCGACGCTGGAACTTCAGCAGGAGCTCCAGCAAGCGCTGGACAGTAACCCCCTGCTCGAGCAAACCGATCTTCACGACGAGGTAGAAACTCAGCAAACCCAGGATAACGAAACCCTCGACACGGTTGATGCGTTAGAGCAGAAAGAGATGCCTGACGAACTCCCGCTCGATGCCAGCTGGGATGAGATCTACACCGCCGGAACCCCATCCGGCACGCGGGCAGACTATCAGGATGACGAGTTACCGGTGTATCAGGGTGAAACCACCCAGTCGCTGCAGGATTACCTGATGTGGCAGGTGGAGCTGACGCCGTTTTCCGATACCGATCGTGCCATTGCCACCTCCATTGTGGATGCCGTCGATGAGACCGGCTATTTGACCGTGTCGCTGGACGATATCCTGGAGAGCATCGGCGACGATGATATTGAGATTGAAGAGGTCGAAGCGGTTCTGAAACGCGTGCAGCGTTTTGACCCGATCGGCGTCGCCGCGCGCGATTTGCGCGATTGTCTGCTGATTCAGCTTTCGCAGTTTGTGAAAGAGACCCCGTGGCTGGAAGAGGCCCGGCTTATCATCAGCGAACATCTGGATCTGCTGGCCAACCACGACTTCCGTTCACTGATGCGTGTGACGCGACTGAAAGAAGAGGTGCTGAAAGAAGCGGTCAATCTGATTCAGTCGCTGGATCCGCGCCCGGGGCAGTCCATTCAGACCAGCGAGCCCGAGTATGTCATTCCTGATGTGCTGGTGCGTAAACATAACGGTCTGTGGACCGTGGAGCTGAATTCCGACAGCATCCCCCGCCTGCAAATTAATCAGCAGTACGCCTCAATGTGCACCAGCTCCCGCAACGACTCGGATAACCAGTTTATCCGCAGCAATCTGCAGGAGGCACGCTGGCTGATCAAAAGCCTGGAGAGCCGCAATGATACCCTGCTGCGCGTCAGCCGCTGCATCGTCGAGCAGCAGCAGGCGTTTTTTGAGCAGGGTGAAGAGTTTATGAAGCCGATGGTGCTGGCCGATATCGCCCAGGCCGTCGAGATGCACGAATCGACAATTTCACGCGTGACAACGCAGAAGTATCTGCACAGCCCGCGCGGTATTTTTGAGCTTAAGTATTTTTTCTCCAGCCATGTCAACACCGAAGGCGGCGGCGAAGCCTCGTCGACGGCGATCCGGGCGCTGGTGAAAAAGTTAATCGCCGCGGAAAACCCCGCGAAACCACTGAGTGACAGTAAGTTGACCACCATGCTGTCCGAACAAGGTATCATGGTGGCACGCCGCACTGTTGCGAAGTATCGAGAGTCTTTATCCATTCCGCCGTCAAACCAGCGTAAACAACTGGTCTGACACAACCGATAAGGAAGACACTATGCAGCTCAACATCACTGGACATAACGTCGAGATCACTGAGGCCCTGCGCGATTTTGTGAATACTAAATTCGCCAAGCTCGAGCAGTATTTTGAGAGGATCAACCAGGTCTACGTTGTGTTAAAAGTGGAAAAAGTGACTCATATCTCGGATGCTACCCTGCACGTCAACGGGGGCGAAATCCATGCCAGTGCGGAAGGGCAGGACATGTACGCGGCTATCGACGGCTTGATCGACAAGCTGGCACGACAGCTAAACAAACATAAAGATAAACTGAAACAACACTAATTGTCCGGGCAGTTAACGGGTGCAGGTCGGCCTGTTGTGAAACACAACGGGCCCTTTGTACAGTTAGCGCTTAGGTGAAATTATGATGAATAACGATTCCACTCTACAACTGAGCAGTGTCCTTAATCAGGAATGTACCCGCAGTGCCGTTCACTGCCAGAGCAAAAAACGTGCGCTGGAGATCATCAGTGAACTGGCCGCAAAACAGCTGAGCCTGCCGCCACAAGTAGTCTTTGAAGCGATCCTGACCCGTGAGAAAATGGGCAGTACCGGCATCGGCAACGGCATCGCCATTCCCCATGGCAAACTGGAAGAGGATACTCTGCGTGCTGTAGGGGTGTTTGTTCAACTGGAAACACCTATCGCCTTTGATGCCATTGATAACCAGCCTGTCGATCTGCTGTTTGCCCTGCTGGTGCCAGCCGATCAGACTAAAACGCATCTGCATACGCTTTCGCTGGTGGCCAAACGTCTGGCGGATAAAACCATCTGTCGCCGTCTGCGTGCGGCACAGAGCGACGAAGAGCTCTATCAAATTATTACGGAAACGGAAGGCAATCAGGATGATGCGTAATCGGGTGATGGCTTTGACATCTGTAGTCCTGAGGAGAAACGGTACATGGTGCTGATGATCGTCAGCGGGCGTTCGGGGTCCGGGAAATCGGTCGCCCTGCGCGCGCTGGAAGATATGGGCTTTTACTGCGTGGATAACCTGCCGGTGGTGCTGCTGCCCGACCTGGCGCGTTCGCTGGCGGATCGGCAGATTTCTGCCGCGGTCAGCATCGACGTTCGTAACATGCCTGAATCGCCGGAGATCTTTGAGCAGGCGATGAGCAGCTTGCCGGAAGCATTTTCACCTCAGCTTCTGTTCCTTGACGCCGATCGCAACACGCTGATCCGTCGCTACAGCGATACCCGCCGCCTGCATCCGCTCTCCAGCAAAAACCTGTCGCTGGAAAGCGCCATCGACCAGGAGAGCGATTTGCTGGAGCCGCTGCGCTCCCGCGCCGATCTGATCGTCGACACCTCTGAAATGTCGGTCCATGAACTGGCGGAGATGCTGCGTACCCGTCTGCTGGGCAAACGCGAACGCGAACTGACGATGGTCTTTGAATCGTTCGGCTTTAAGCACGGCATTCCAATCGATGCAGACTACGTGTTCGACGTGCGCTTCTTACCGAACCCGCACTGGGATCCGAAGCTGCGTCCGATGACCGGCCTTGATAAGCCCGTCGCCGCGTTCCTTGACAGACATACGGAAGTGCATAACTTTATCTATCAGACGCGCAGCTATCTTGAACTCTGGTTGCCAATGCTCGAGACAAACAATCGCAGCTACTTAACGGTGGCGATTGGCTGTACCGGGGGCAAACACCGTTCGGTCTATATTGCTGAGCAACTGGCTGACTATTTCCGCTCGCGCGGTAAAAACGTGCAGTCCCGTCATCGTACGCTGGAAAAACGTAAAACATGACCGTAAAGCAGACCGTTGAAATCACCAACAAGCTGGGCATGCACGCACGCCCGGCGATGAAGTTATTTGAACTGATGCAGGGGTTTGACGCGGAAGTTCTGCTGCGTAATGACGAAGGCACCGAAGCCGAAGCCAACAGCGTAATTGCTCTGCTGATGCTGGATTCGGCGAAGGGCCGTCAGATTGAAATCGAAGCCACCGGCCCGCAGGAAGTCGAGGCGCTGGCGGCGGTGATTGCGTTGTTCAACGCCGGATTTGATGAAGATTAATGCAGCTTATTAGCCTGCATAAAGCCTTCGCCACCCAACTGGCGCATCTGGCGCAGGATCCACGCCTGACGGCTGCGTACATAGCCTGATGGCGCGCTGGCCTTAAAGCGGATCGGATTCGGTAACACAGCCGCCAGCAGCGCGGCCTCCGACGCCGTCAGACGGCTGGCTGGTTTGTTGAAATAGCGCTGCGACGCGGCTTCAACGCCAAACACACCCTCGCCAAACTCCGCGATATTCAGATAGACCGTCAGGATCCGTTTTTTACTCCACACCGTTTCGATACCCAGCGTCAGCCCGGCTTCAAAGCCCTTTCTCACCCAGCTGCGCCCGTCCCATAGAAACAGGTTTTTCGCCGTCTGCTGAGAAAGCGTCGATGCCCCCCGAATGCGGCTTTCGTTGCGCTCGTTATGCGCTAACGCCTTCTCAATCGCCCCGACGTCGAATCCCCAGTGTTCAGGGAATTTTTGATCTTCGGCGGCAATCACGGCCAGCCCCATCCAGGGAGAGATCTCATCCATACTCACCCAGTCAGAGTGGGCGATGTAGCTGAAATTGCCGCTCAGCCAGTTACCCAGCTGACGTTCAACCATCACCGCTGAAAACGGCACTGGCAGGAAGCTAAACAAGGCGATACCCCCGCCCCAGAAAACCGCCATGACCAGCAGAATGCGAATGACGATCCGTCTTAACCAGCCAGCTTTAGGACGCTTTAACCTCATTCAGCAAGCACCAGCACGCGGGTGACCAGCTTCTCGATACCCGTCGCGGCTTCCGCGATGGTTTGCGCCAGCATGTAAGCGGGCGTGGTCACGATCCTGTTCTCTTCATCGACCACGATATCGTCCACCGGACAAGGGATATGCTCACCGCCCATATCCTCAATGACCTCGGCGGTATCGATATCAGTCCCGATGGTCAGGCGCAGCGGTTTATCAAAAATGGCCGGCAGCATCGCGGGAGCGATACAGATAAAGCCCAGCGGCTTGCCTGCCTCATGCATCTGCAGGGCCAGCGCTTTTAAATCGTTATCTACCTGGCAGGCACTGTCCTGCCGGGCAAAATCACTCAGATTTTTGGCCGCACCAAAACCGCCCGGTACAATCAGCGCATCCAGTTCAGCGGCCAGGGCCTCGCTGAGCGGGCGAACCTCTCCACGTGCGATCCGTGCTGCCTCAACGAGGACATTACGGCTTTCGGCCATCGCTTCCCCGGTCACATGGTTGATCACGTCTGACTGGGCTTTATCCGGTGCAAAACAGACCGCTTCGGCACCGTTACGCGCCAGGGCCAGCAGCGTCAGAACGGCCTCATGAATTTCTGAACCGTCGTAAACTCCACAGCCGCTCAGGACTACACCAACCTTTTTCATCATGCGATCCCTCTCGAAAAATGTTAAATGCGCATTAAAAATTCTGATTAAAACGGTGTGCTTCACACATTTAACTGATTCATGTAACAAAGTATTTAAGATTTGCTATCTTAACTGCGTGCGGCCTAAATTTTCCGGCTACGCCATCTACGACAAAAACATCTTTATATTCAGGCGCAGCCAAGATTTCCCTGGTGTTGGCGCAGTATTCGCGCACCCCGGTTTAGCCGGGGTCATTTTTTTCTGCTCTCCACCCAGGCTTTCAGCACGGCCACATCGTTCTGCCACTCCTGCTTCATCTCTTCAACCCATTCACCTACGTTGTCTTCCCACGCCGGTAAATCCGGGGACTGAATCTGTTGGCCGAGCTGTTGCAGATGACGCAAACCCACCGACCCGGCCGCGCCTTTGATCTTATGGCCTTCTTCCACGATGCCTTTCTGATCCCGCGCCGTCAGGTTGGACTCCAGCACGTTCAAATAACCCGGCATCATCTTCTCGAAAATCGCCAGGCCGTCGGTGATCAACTTCGGACCAACCAGATCGATGTACTGCTCAAGCATGTCGATATCCAGCAAAGACTTCGCTTTCTCTGTATCTACCGTCGTCATGGTGCTCTCCTCTTCGTCACAGGTGTCCCAGAACTTCTTAATCATGGCGGTTAAGGCAGGTACCGCCAGCGGTTTGCTCAGCACATCGTCCATACCCGCGTCCAGGTACTCTTTTTTGTCTTTCAGCACGTTGGCGGTCAGCGCCACCAGCGGCGGCAGTTCGTCGCTGGCGTAACGGCTCGTCAGCTCACGCGAGATGTCCAGCCCGGTCATGTCCGGCAGCTGAATATCCAACAGCACCAGGTCGTACTCGCCCGGCGTGAACATCTCCAGCGCGGCTTTACCGGTCATGGCAACGTCGACGCTGCTGCCGAGTTTCTCCAGCACCGAGCGCGCCACAATTACGTTCAGCTCGATATCTTCCACCAGCAGCACGTGCAGGGCGGGCAGCGGCATATCGTCGTGGGCAAAGGTATCTTCAACCTCTTCCGCCACGGCCGGGGCACGCACGCTCAGCTTAAACACGGAGCCGTGCCCTGGGTTGCTGGAGACCGTAATGTCGCCCCCCATGCTCTTCGCCAGCCGGCGCGATACCGCCAGGCCAATGCCGGTGCCGGTGGCAGGCTTGCCCCCCTGGCTGTCTTTGACCTGGTAATACATGGCGAAGATTTTGTCCTGTTCCTCCTGCGGAATACCGATCCCGGAATCTTCCACTTCGAAGTGCAGCATCTCGCCCTCGCCGTAGCGCACGCGAACCGCCACCTGACCGTTCTGAGTAAATTTGACCGCGTTGCTGATCAGGTTCCACAGGATCTGACGCAGGCGCGTGCCGTCGGTGACCACCTTGTGCGGCAGCGGCAAGGTCGGTTCCATCACAAAGCGTAGCCCTTTCTGCTGCGCCTGCAGGCCAGAGAGGTTTTCCAGATCGGCGAGGAAACTGGTGAAGTCCACCGGCTGGTTATCCAGCTGGACTTTACGTCGCTCCATCTTATCCATATCAATAATATCGTTGAAGATATTGCCGAGCGTCACCGCCGAAACATGGATGGTTTTAAGATATTTCTCCTGCTCGCTGGTCAGTTCGGTGTCGAGCAGAATGCGGCTTAACCCGACGATACCGTTAAGCGGAGTACGCAGCTCATGGCTGATGGTGGAGATAAAGGTGGTTTTATCCCGGCTGGCGCGCTCCAGCGCATCCTGATAGCGCTTCCGCTCGGTAATATCACGCCCGAAGCCCATCAGCCCGTGGCGTTTCCCGACGCGGTCGTAGTACGGCACTTTACGGATTTCGAAGCAGGCTTTACGCCCGTCCGGGTAGTCGAGCCACTGCTCATAGGTCAGGGAGACGTTATGGCGGAACACCTTCTCATCGGTTTCGATAACTTTGGCGGCCGCTTCGGGGGAGTAGACGTCCTGCGGGCGCAGGCTGACGAGCTGTTTTTCACTTTTGCCGGTCAGGAGTTCCATCGCCCGGTTACAGCCGGAGAACTCTTTGTCTTCGTTGCGGTAGAAGACCAGATCCGGTGAGGCATCCAGGAAAGAGCGCAGGAAAGAAGATTGCTGCTCGAGCTGGATTTGCGTCTGTTCGCGCTCTTTCATCTCGATTTTCAGCTGTTCCAGCGTGGTCTGGCGCTCGGCCTCCGCTTTCACACGGTCTGAGATCTCCTGGTTCAGCTGGGCAATGTTGTCTTTAAGCTGGACGTTGAGCTTCAGGTCGCGCTCGCGCATCTCCTCCAGCTTTTCCACTACCCGGGTCAGCCGCTGGCGGGACTCTTCCAGCTGTTCAACCACCACCGAGAGAAAATAGACCGCCCACGGGGTAATCAGCAGGCCAAAGAAAATGGAACGAATCAGGTCGATGCTTTCCACCTGGCCGTGCAGCACCATGGTAATGGCCATCTGCACCACAATCGCCAGCACCACCAGCGCCAGCGCCAGCAGCAGGGAGAAGCGCACCAGGCCAAGCTTCATCATCAGATCGACATAGTATTGCGCCAGTAACCGAATTTGCTTCATAGGGGATCTCTTCACGACGTCATCGCACAATAATACTCAAATTCCAGGCAAGACGTTGAAGGTTGTGCAAAAAAGTGAGGGGTAAAACAGAGGATGCGCCTCGCTTCCCGGGCGGGGAAGCGAGGCGAGAAGGGTCAGGAGCGCTTCAGTAACAGCCAGAGGCTGATCAGGAAGAAAGAGGCGCTCGGCAGCAGCGCGCCGATCACCGGCGGTATGCCGTACACCAGGGTCAGCGGACCGAAAATCTGATCGAGGACGTAGAAGACAAAGCCGAAGCTGATGCCCGTCACGACCCGCACGCCCATAGGAACGCTACGCAGCGGACCGAAGATAAACGACAGCGCCATCAGCATCATCACCGCCACCGAGAGCGGCTGGAAGACCTTGCTCCACATGTTGAGCTGATAACGACCGGCATCCTGGCCGCTCGACTTCAGGTACTTCACATAGTTGTGCAGACCGCTGATGGAGAGCGCATCCGGGTCCAGCGCCACCACACCGAGCTTGTCCGGCGTCAGGTTGGTTTTCCAGGTGCCGGAGACGGTTTGCGACCCGGTGATCTGTTTTGGATCCTGCAGGTTTGACTCATCCACCTGGGACAGACGCCAGACCTTTTTATCGGCATCAAAGGCGGCCGTCGCGGCGTAACGCACCGCCTGCAGACGACGCTGGTCGTTAAAGCTGTAGATGCTCACGCCGCCAAGGGTACTGTCGCCGGTGACGCGTTCGATATAGACAAAGTTATTCCCGTCTTTTGCCCACAGCCCCTGCTGGGTAGAGAGCAGCGAGCCGCCGTACATCTGCTGGGCGCGGTAGTTACGCGCCATCTGTTCGCCCTGTGGCGCAACCCACTCGCCCATCGCCATGGTCAACAGCACCAGCGGGATCGCGGTTTTCATGACGGACAGCGCCACCTGCATGCGGGTAAAGCCGGAGGCCTGCATCACCACCAGCTCACTGCGCTGGGCCAGCATCCCCAGCCCCAGCAGCGCCCCTAACAGCGCCGCCATCGGGAAGAAGATCTGCACGTCTTTTGGAATGCTGAGCAGGGTATACATCCCCGCGCCCATGGCATCGTAGCTCCCCTGCCCGGCCTTTTTCAGCTGGTCGACAAACTTAATGATGCCGGAGAGCGACACCAGCATGAACAACGTCATCATGATGGTGGTAAAGATGGTTTTACCGATATAGCGGTCAAGAACGCCAAACGCCTGCATCACACCGCTCCTTTACGCGTAAACCGGGCCCGTACACGGCGCATCGGCACGGTGTCCCACATGTTGAGGGCGACGGCCAACAGCAGATAGAGTCCGTTAATCACCCAGGTCCAGATAACCGGGTCAATTTTTCCTTTACCACCGTTCGATTTGATCGAGGTCTGCAGCAGGAAGAACACCAGATAAAGCAGCATCGCAGGCAACATGGAGAGCACGCGGCCCTGACGTGGATTCACCACGCTGAGCGGCACTACCATCAACGCCATCATAAATACGGTGAATACCAGCGTGATGCGCCAGTGCAGCTCCGCACGGGCGCGATTGGTATCGGTATTGATCAGCGTGCGCATGCTCATCTGTTCAGTATCGGTAGGATCCAGCGCAACCGCCTGATGGCCAATAATCGCCTGATAGTTCTGGAAATCGGTGATGCGGAAATCACGCAGCATCGCCGTTCCTTCGAAGCGGGTACCTTTGTTCAGGGTCACAATCTGCGAACCGTCTTTACCCTGGGCGAGCTGACCGGAGTCGGCCACCACCACGGAGGGACGGGCGTTGCCCTTGGTGCGGATCTGCGCGAGGAACACTTCGTTGAAACGGCTGCCATCCACGCTTTCGATAAACAGCACGGAGTTACCGTCAGTCGCCTGCTGGAACTGGCCCTGGGCCAGTGCGGCCATGCCGGGGTTGGCTTTCGCTTCGGCCAGCACTTCGTCCTGATGACGAGAAGAGACAGGACCGGCCCACATGACGTTCACGGCGGCCACGATGCCGGTAAACAGCGCCAGGATCATGGCGGCTTTAACCAGCACCGCTTTGCTCAGACCGCAGGCATGCATGACCGTGATTTCGCTTTCGGTATAGAGTTTACCGAGCGTCATCAGCAGTCCGAGGAAAAGGCTAAGTGGCAGGATAAGCTGCGCCATTTCAGGCACGCCCAACCCAAGCAGAGAAAGCACCAGATTTGTGGGAATTTCGCCATCGACAGCCGCGCCGAGGATCCTCACCAGTTTCTGACAGAAAAAGATCAGAAGCAGGATGAAGAGTATCGCCAGCTGGCTTTTGAGCGTCTCCCGCACCAGATATCTTATGATTATCACATTAAATACGCCCGTAAAAACCCGTCTCTTTGCAGGAAAATCGCTTGTTTCATGGCTTAAACGTCATTTATTCTCTTGAGTCGTCGAAATCATCGCTAAGATTAGAACACCCGACGGATTCGCGCTTCAGGAGTTATTATGACGTGCCGAAACCGTAATAACGTAAGATTAACACGAAGTCACCGCAACAGCGGGTACGAGTTACGAAAGGTTTCAATTCTATCCGTAGCTGCCGCTGTTGTCTTTAAGATTCAGGAGCGTAGTTCATGGAGTTCAGTGTAAAAAGCGGTAGCCCGGAGAAACAGCGGAGTGCCTGCATCGTCGTCGGCGTGTTTGAACCCCGCAGACTCTCTCCGATCGCCGAACAACTCGATAAGATCAGTGACGGCTACATCAGCGCCCTGCTGCGCCGCGGCGAGCTGGAAGGTAAGCCGGGACAGACATTGCTGCTGCATCACGTGCCTAACGTCCTGTCCGAGCGCATCCTGCTGATTGGCTGTGGCAAGGAGCGCGAGCTGGATGAGCGCCAGTACAAACAGGTTATTCAGAAAACGATTAATACGCTGAATGATACTGGCTCAATGGAGGCTGTGTGCTTCCTGACCGAACTGCACGTCAAAGGCCGCAACACCTACTGGAAAGTACGTCAGGCGGTAGAGACAGCCAAAGAGACCCTGTACAGCTTCGATCAGTTGAAAACCACAAAAAGCGAACCCCGTCGCCCGCTGCGTAAGATGGTCTTTAACGTCCCTACCCGCCGTGAGCTGACCAGCGGTGAACGCGCCATTCAACATGGTCTGGCGATCGCTGCCGGTATCAAGGCCGCGAAAGACCTGGGCAACATGCCGCCAAACATCTGTAACGCAGGCTACCTTGCGTCACAGGCGCGTCAGCTGGCTGACTCCTACAGCAAAAACGTCGTCACCCGCGTGATTGGCGAACAGCAGATGAAAGAGCTGGGAATGCACTCCTACCTGGCCGTCGGCAACGGTTCACAAAATGAATCTCTGATGTCGGTCATTGAGTACAAAGGCAACCCGGCTGAAGACGTGCGTCCGATTGTGCTGGTGGGTAAAGGCCTGACCTTCGACTCCGGCGGTATCTCCATCAAGCCTGCCGAAGGCATGGATGAGATGAAGTACGACATGTGCGGCGCGGCGGCGGTTTACGGCGTGATGCGCATGGTGGCCGAGCTGCAGCTGCCGATCAACGTAATTGGCGTGCTGGCGGGCTGTGAAAACATGCCGGGTGGCCGCGCCTATCGTCCGGGCGATGTCCTCACCACCATGTCAGGCCAGACCGTTGAAGTGCTGAACACCGATGCCGAAGGCCGCCTGGTGCTGTGCGACGTGCTGACCTACGTTGAGCGCTTCGATCCAGAAGCGGTTATCGACGTGGCAACCCTGACCGGCGCCTGCGTGATTGCCCTGGGCCATCACATCACCGGCCTGATGTCGAACCACAACCCGCTGGCGCACGAGCTGATCGGTGCGTCCGAACAGGCGGGTGACCGCGCATGGCGTTTGCCAATGGCCGATGAGTACCAGGAGCAGCTGGAGTCTAACTTTGCGGATATGGCCAACATCGGTGGGCGTCCAGGCGGTGCCATTACCGCGGCCTGCTTCCTGGCGCGCTTTACCCGCAAGTACAACTGGGCTCACCTGGACATCGCGGGCACCGCATGGCGCTCTGGTAAAGCCAAAGGCGCAACTGGCCGTCCTGTTGCCCTGCTGTCACAGTTCCTGCTGAATCGTGCGGGTTTTAACGGCGAAGAGTAATTGCCGTCTGATGCCCGGTGGCGCTACGCTTACCGGGCCTACGGAAAGATGCCGTTTGTAGGCCGGGTAAGCGCAGCGCCACCCGGTTTTGCATTTAAATCCACAACAAGAAACCCCATATATGAAAAACGCAACGTTCTATCTTCTGGACAATGACACTCAACAGGATGGCTTAAGCGCCGTTGAACAGCTGGTGTGTGAAATTGCCGCAGAACGTTGGCGCGCGGGTCTTCGCGTGCTGATTGCCTGCGAAGATGAGCAGCAGGCCATCCGTCTGGATGAAGCGCTGTGGGCCCGACCGGCGGAAAGTTTTGTTCCGCATAATCTGGCGGGAGAAGGGCCGCGCGGCGGTGCTCCGGTGGAGATCGCCTGGCCGCAAAAGCGTAACAGCAGCCCACGCGATATTCTGATTAGCCTGCGTACCGGCTTTGCAGATTTTGCCACCGCTTTCACAGAAGTGGTAGACTTTGTCCCTTACGAAGACTCCTTAAAACAACTGGCGCGCGAACGCTATAAAGCGTATCGCCTGGCTGGTTTTAACCTGAATACGGCAACCTGGAAATAATGGAAAAGACATACAACCCACGCGATATCGAACAGCCGCTTTACGAGCACTGGGAACAGCAGGGCTATTTCAAGCCTAACGGCGATGAAAGCAAAGAGTCCTTCTGCATCATGATCCCGCCGCCGAACGTCACCGGCAGTTTGCATATGGGGCATGCCTTCCAGCAGACCATCATGGACACCATGATCCGTTACCAGCGCATGCAGGGCAAAAACACCCTGTGGCAGGCCGGTACTGACCACGCGGGTATCGCTACCCAGATGGTGGTTGAGCGTAAGATTGCCGCTGAAGAAGGTAAAACCCGTCACGACTACGGCCGCGACGCCTTTATCGACAAAATCTGGCAGTGGAAAGCAGAATCTGGCGGCACCATTACCCGTCAGATGCGCCGCCTCGGCAACTCCGTGGACTGGGAGCGCGAGCGCTTCACCATGGACGAAGGTCTTTCCAACGCCGTTAAAGAAGTCTTCGTCCGTCTGTATAAAGAAGACCTGATTTACCGTGGCAAGCGCCTGGTAAACTGGGACCCAAAACTGCGCACCGCTATTTCTGACCTGGAAGTGGAAAACCGCGAGTCTAAAGGCTCCATGTGGCATATCCGCTATCCGCTGGCCGACGGCGAGAAAACCGCAGACGGTAAAGATTACCTGGTTGTCGCCACCACCCGTCCGGAAACTCTGCTGGGCGATACCGGCGTGGCCGTTAACCCGGAAGATCCGCGTTACAAAGATCTGATTGGCAAATTTGTGGTTCTGCCGCTGGTGAACCGCCGTATTCCGATTGTGGGCGACGAACATGCCGACATGGAAAAAGGCACCGGCTGCGTGAAGATCACCCCGGCACACGACTTCAACGACTACGAAGTGGGTCGTCGCCACGCCCTGCCAATGATCAACATCCTGACCTTTGACGGCGATATCCGTGAAAGCGCAGAGGTCTACGACACCAAAGGCGAAGAGTCTGACGTTTACTCAAGCGATATCCCGGCAGAGTTCCAGAAGCTGGAGCGTTTTGCCGCGCGTAAAGCGGTCGTTGCCGCTGTCGACGCCCTGGGCCTGCTCGAAGAGATCAAACCGCACGACCTGACCGTCCCTTATGGCGACCGTGGCGGCGTGGTGATCGAGCCGATGCTGACCGACCAGTGGTACGTTCGTGCTGACGTACTGGCGAAACCTGCGGTGGAAGCCGTCGAAAACGGCGACATCCAGTTCGTACCAAAACAGTACGAAAACATGTACTTCTCCTGGATGCGCGATATTCAGGACTGGTGTATTTCCCGTCAGCTGTGGTGGGGTCACCGTATCCCGGCATGGTATGACAACGAAGGCAATGTCTACGTTGGCCGTACGGAAGACGAAGTGCGTCAGGAAAACAACCTGAGCGCCGACGTTGCCCTGCGTCAGGACGAAGACGTGCTGGACACCTGGTTCTCCTCCGCGCTGTGGACCTTCTCCACCCTCGGCTGGCCGGAAAATACCGACGCGCTGCGTCAGTTCCACCCAACCAGCGTGATGGTGTCCGGCTTCGACATTATCTTCTTCTGGATTGCCCGCATGATCATGATGACCATGCACTTCATCAAAGATGAAAACGGCAAACCGCAGGTTCCGTTCCATACCGTCTACATGACCGGTCTGATCCGTGACGACGAAGGACAGAAGATGTCCAAGTCCAAGGGTAACGTCATTGACCCGCTGGACATGGTTGACGGTATCTCCCTGGAAGAGCTGCTGGAGAAACGTACCGGCAACATGATGCAGCCGCAGCTGGCTGAGAAGATCCGCAAGCGCACCGAGAAGCAGTTCCCGGACGGCATCGAGCCGCACGGCACCGACGCCCTGCGTTTCACCCTGGCGGCGCTGGCTTCAACCGGTCGCGACATCAACTGGGACATGAAACGTCTGGAAGGTTACCGCAACTTCTGTAACAAGCTGTGGAACGCCAGCCGCTTCGTACTGATGAACACCGAAGATCAGGATTGCGGCTTTAACGGCGGCGAAATGACCCTGTCCCTGGCAGACCGCTGGATCCTGGCTGAATTCAACCAGACCACCAAAGCGTTCCGCGAGGCGCTGGATAACTACCGCTTCGATATCGCGGCAGGCATCCTGTACGAATTCACCTGGAACCAGTTCTGCGACTGGTACCTGGAGCTGACCAAACCGGTCATGAACGGCGGTACTGAAGCGGAACTGCGCGGCACGCGTAATACGCTGATCACCGTTCTGGAAGGTCTGCTGCGCCTGGCGCACCCGATCATCCCGTTCATCACCGAAACCATCTGGCAGCGCGTGAAGGTCATCGCTGGCATCAACGCTGACACCATCATGCTGCAGCCGTTCCCGGCATTCGACGCCGCGCAGATTGACGAAGCTGCTGCATCCGATACCGAGTGGCTGAAGCAGGCGATTATCGCCGTGCGTAACATCCGTGCCGAAATGAACATCGCGCCGGGCAAACCGCTGGAACTGCTGCTGCGCGGTTGCAGCGAAGCGGCACAGCGTCGCGTGAACGAAAACAGCACCTTCCTGCAGACCATGGCGCGTCTGGAGAGCATCACCGTGCTGCCTGCTGATGATAAAGGTCCGGTCTCCGTGACCAAAATCATCGACGGCGCCGAGCTGCTGATCCCGATGGCTGGTCTGATCGACAAAGATGCTGAGCTGGCACGTCTGGCGAAAGAAGTGGCTAAAGTTGACGATGAGATTGGCCGCATCGAAAACAAACTGTCCAACGAAGGCTTTGTTGCCCGCGCGCCGGAAGCGGTGATCGCCAAAGAGCGTGAAAAGCTGACCGGTTACGCGGAAGCGAAAGCGAAGCTGATTGAGCAGCAGGCCGTTATTAGTGCGTTGTAATGAGTGAAGCAATGCGTGTAAATGCTCCTGTAACGGCGCATCTGCGCCGTATCACCGCCACGGATAACCCGGCCATTGCCGGCGTTATCCGCCGGGTATCAGCCGAATACGGCCTCACGGCCGATAAAGGTTATACCGTTGCGGATCCCAATCTCGACGAACTGTACGCTCTGTACAGCCAGCCGGGGCATGCCTATTGGGTTGTAGAGCAGAACGGGCAGGTTGTGGGTGGCGGTGGCGTTGCACCGCTCGCCTGCAGCGAGCCGGACATCTGCGAACTGCAAAAAATGTATTTCCTTCCCGTCGTCCGCGGACAAGGCTTAGCGAAGAAACTGGCGCTACAGGCGCTGGATCACGCCCGTGCTCAGGGCTTTAAGCGCTGCTACCTTGAAACCACCGCCTTCCTGACCGAAGCCATCAGGCTGTATGAGCATCTCGGCTTTGAGCACATCGACCAGCCGCTGGGCTGTACCGGCCACGTCGATTGCGAAGTGCGGATGCTGAAAACGCTGTAATTCCCCTTCCCGCCCCCTTCTGTTAAGCGGCTGTAAACTGAATGCTCTACACTCTCAGTTCAACACCACGAGGGGGAATACTGATGTCAAAGATAAAAAGCTACGCCGCACCGCAGGCGGGTGCAGAGCTTGAGCTGTACGAATACGATGCGGGCGAGCTGCTAGCAGAAGACGTCGAAGTGCAGGTGGATTACTGCGGGATTTGCCATTCCGACCTGTCAATGATCGATAACGAATGGGGCTTCTCACAATATCCGTTGATTGCCGGTCACGAAGTTATCGGCCGCGTGGTTGCCCTGGGCGATGCCGCGCAGGATAAAGGCCTGAAGATTGGTCAGCGCGTGGGCATCGGCTGGACCGCCCGTAGCTGCGGTCACTGCGACGCCTGTATCAGCGGCAACCAGATCAACTGTCTGGAAGGTTCAACGCCAACCATTCTGAATAAAGGCGGTTTCGCCGATAAACTGCGCGCCGACTGGCAGTGGGTCATTCCTCTCCCTGAGCAGATGGATATTGAATCCGCCGGTCCGCTGCTGTGCGGCGGGATCACCGTCTTTAAACCGCTGCTGATGCACTATATCACCGCCACCAGCCGTGTGGGCGTGATTGGTATCGGTGGTCTGGGCCATATTGCCATCAAGCTGCTGCATGCGATGGGCTGTGAAGTCACCGCGTTTAGTTCAAACCCTGCCAAAGAGAAAGAAGTGCTGGCGATGGGTGCGGATAAAGTGGTGAACAGCCGCGATCCTGAAGCACTGAACGCACTGGCGGGGCAATTCGATCTGATCATCAACACGGTAAACGTCGATCTCGACTGGCAGCCCTATTTTGAAGCGCTGGCTTACGGCGGCAACTTCCATACCGTGGGTGCCGTGATGAAGCCGCTGCCGGTCCCTGCCTTTACGCTGATTGGCGGCGATCGCAGCATCTCTGGTTCCGCCACGGGTACACCGTACGAACTGCGCAAACTGATGAAGTTTGCCGGACGCACCGGTGTCGCCCCGACCATCGAGACGTACCCGATGTCGAAAATCAACGAAGCCATTCAACACGTTCGTGACGGCAAGGCCCGTTACCGCGTGGTATTGAAAGCAGATTTTTAAGCCGTTATTGCCCGGTGGCGGCTGCGCCTTACCGGGCCTACGCGTGCTTTGTAGGCCCGGTAAGCGTAGCGCCACCGGGCGTTTCTCCACTACCGCACTAACGCGCCAAACACCTCTGCAACCGCCACCGCGCCCGGATCGGTCACCCCAGCCAGATTCTCTTTATTGACGTACGATGAACGCCCTGCTCCGGCTTTTTGCATACTGGCTGTCGCTTGTGCACCCTTTTTCGCGGCCTCTGACGCGGCCTGGATACCCCCTCTTTGCAACGCTTCCAGCGCCGGCTGGAGGGCATCGATCAGGGTACGATCCCCCAGATCGGCCCCGCCATAGTGTTTCATTTGCGCAAGCCCGGTCAGCAAGGCATCCGGCAACGGCTTGCCGCTACGCAGCGCCTGCCCGGCAGCGGTAAAGAAGATCGACATTAATACGCCGCTCGACCCGCCCATTACCGTCGCCAGCCGTTCACCCACCACCAGCAACAGCTGCGGCAGATCGTTCAGCGGCAGGCGATCCTCTTCCAGCCATTGCGCAATGTCCCGTGCCCCTTGCGCAAAGGTCGAACCGGTATCGCCATCCCCGACTTTCGCATCCAGGGCGTTAAGGCGGTTTTCAAGGGCGATTAACCGCTCCGTCACCGCAGCGACGTGCTGCGCAACCTGCGCATTTGCCGACGGGGTAAACTCCACGCTGTCATGCAGCGGGGTATGCTTCAGCGTACGCAGCGGCGCAAAGCCCACGGGCTTTTGCCAGCCCAGCGTCTCTACCGGTGCGTTGAGCGCCTGCTCAAACGTCTTGTTCAGCTTCAGCAGGGATAACGAAAAACCTTTCATATCCAGCGAGCTCACCAGCGGCGCCGGACCAATCAGATACGCAATCCGATCCTTCAGGGCGGAATGCGCCAGCTCTTTGGTCAGCAGCGCCATCTCCAGGGCCGACACGCCGCCAAGGTTATTGATGAGCACCGCCAGCCGTCCCTCGCCCGCCTGCGCCAGCAGCGGTTGCACAAGGGTATCGATAATCTCCCTGCTGTTTTGCGTATCCACCACCGATGCCCCGGGCTCGCCGTGGATACCCAACCCCAGCTCAACATGGCCTTTTTTGATGCGCCCCTCTTCATCATCGCTGCCCGGCAGGTTGCAGGTCTGCATCGCCACACCCAGGCTCCAGAGGTTGTCGCAGGCCTCGCGTGCCATATCGCGCACCTCGTTTAACGACTTACCCTGTTCGGCGGCATATCCGGCGACCTTATGTACCAGCGCGGTTCCAGCGATGCCGCGCGGCTGCTTGTTATCCGGCAGGGCGATATCATCGGCCACGATCACCATCTCCACTTTGAGCCCGTAGCGCTTGGCTTTTTCTGCCGCGAGGCCAAAGTTGAGACGATCCCCGGTGTAGTTTTTGACAATCAGCAGACAGCCACGATCCCCCGTCACCGCCACAATGGCGCTGAGCACCGCCTCAACGCTCGGTGAGGCGAACAGATCGCCGCAGACGGCTGCGGTCAGCATCCCTTTACCAACAAAACCCGCATGGGCCGGTTCATGGCCGGAGCCACCGCCGGAAATGACCGCGACGCGACTTTTATCCCAGTCGGCACGCACCACCACGCGGATAGCCGGATCGATATCCAGCCTGGCGAGATTGCCGTGTGGAGCGGAGATCAGCATACCTTCAATGGCATCATTGACCAGCTGTTTGCGGTCGTTAAAGAAGAATCTGGACATAGCTTTCCAATATGTTGTTTACCGTATGCAAAAGCATAGCCCGCGTTGCGTAATGCGCTGCAAAGTAAGAAATTGACACATTCAATTTGCCGTCAGGTTGCCTATACTCCACGCAGGATCCCACGAGGAAATGCATCATGAGTACACCCCTGCTGATTGCCCGCACGCCGGATACTGAGCTGTTTTTACTGCCCGCGATGGCGAACCGTCATGGCCTAATCACAGGCGCAACGGGTACGGGTAAAACGGTGACGTTGCAAAAGCTGGCCGAGTCATTTTCGAACACTGGCGTGCCGGTGTTTATGGCTGACGTAAAAGGCGATATCAGCGGCGTAGCCCGGGAGGGTGTCGCATCGGATAAATTACTCGAACGGCTGAAAAACATCGGCGTCACCGACTGGCAGCCGCAAAGCAATCCGGTGGTGTTGTGGGATATTTTCGGCGAGAAGGGGCATCCGGTGCGGGCGACCGTTTCCGATCTCGGCCCGCTGCTGCTGGCGCGTCTGCTCGATCTGAACGAGGTGCAGTCTGGCGTGCTGAACATTATCTTCCGCATTGCCGACGACCAGGGGCTGCTGCTGCTCGATTTCAAAGATTTGCGGGCCATTACGCAGTACATCGGCGATAACGCCAAAGCCTTCCAGACGCAGTACGGCAATATCAGCTCCGCCTCCATTGGCGCCATCCAGCGTGGATTACTCTCCCTTGAGCAGCAGGGAGCCGAACACTTTTTTGGCGAGCCGATGCTGGATATCAAGGACTGGATGCGTACCGACAGCAGCGGTAAAGGCATCATCAACATCCTGAGTGCGGAAAAACTCTACCAGATGCCGAAGCTCTACGCGGCCAGCCTGCTGTGGATGCTCTCTGAGCTTTTTGAACAGCTGCCGGAAGCAGGCGATCTGGAAAAACCGAAGCTGGTCTTCTTCTTTGACGAAGCCCATCTCCTGTTCAGCGATGCGCCGCAGGTGCTGCTGGATAAGATCGAACAGGTGATCCGCCTGATCCGCTCTAAAGGCGTGGGCGTTTGGTTCGTTTCGCAAAACCCGGCTGATATTCCCGACAACGTGCTGGGCCAACTGGGTAATCGCGTCCAGCATGCCCTGCGCGCCTTTACGCCTAAAGATCAGAAGGCCGTGAAAGCCGCGGCCCAGACCATGCGCGCCAATCCGGCGTTTGATACCGAAGCGGCCATTCAGGCGCTGGGCACCGGCGAGGCGCTGATCTCTTTTCTCGATGCCAAAGGCAGTCCATCCATGGTCGAGCGGGCGATGGTCATTGCTCCCAACTCCAGAATGGGGCCGGTCAGCGACGACGAGCGTAACGGACTGATCAACCACTCGCCGGTCTACGGTAAATACGAAGATGAGGTGGACCGGGAGTCGGCGTTTGAGATGCTGCAGAAAGGGGTGCAGGCCACCACGGAACAGCAGCAGGCGCCTGCCGCTAAAGGCCAGACCGTGGCGGTCGATGACGGCATCCTCGGCGGCTTAAAAGACATTCTGTTTGGCAGCACCGGGCCGCGCGGAGGTAAACGCGACGGCGTGGTGCAAACCATGGCGAAAAGCGCGGCGCGTCAGGTGACGAATCAGATTATACGCGGTGTGCTGGGCAGCTTATTGGGCGGACGCCGCCGGTAACGTCGGCGCCCAGGGTGTACCCAGCGCCGAGCCCTGTACGCCCTGCTCGTTCAGATAGCGGTCCAGCTCCACCATCCCCGTCCAGCGGTTCTCGCACCACAGCGGTGCCAGCAGCGTTGGACGGCGGGCGCTGGCAGAGATGCGGTGATACACCACCTCCGGCGGCGTGTGGCGAATCATCTCCCCGGCGGTGAGGACATACTCGTCCAGTTCAATGCCGTTCAGTCGCCCGGCCTCCCACGCTTTCGCCATAATGCTGCCCGTGACGATATGCAGCGGGTGCAGCTTGATGCCATCCACCCCGGTCTCGACTACCTTATTCAGGGTTTCCAGGGCGTGATGCTGCCCTTCTCCCGGCAGGCCGACGATAAGATGGCTACAGACTTTCAGCCCGCGCTCCCGCGCCAGCCGGGTTGTGCGTTGATAGCAGGCAAAATCGTGTCCACGATTGATGCGATGCAGAGTTTTATCGTGCGCGGTCTGCAATCCCAGCTCCAGCCAGATCTCATATCCCTGCTCTTTATACTCGCTGAGCAGATCGAGTACCGCCTCGGGCACGCAGTCCGGGCGCGTGCCGACGCAGAGCCCGACAATATTCGCCTGGCTCACCGCCTGCTGATACATCGAGCGCAGCACCTGCACTTCAGCCCAAGTGCTGGTATAAGCCTGGAAATAGGCCAGATACTGCTTCGCACGGTTCACCCGCGTGGACTGATGAGCAAGCTGGGCGGCAATGGACTGATGCTGCTGCGCTTCGTCAGCAAAGGAGGCCACGTTACAGAAGGTGCAGCCGCCGCGTCCGATAGTGCCGTCGCGATTCGGGCAGCTAAAACCCCCGTGGAGCGACAGCTTATGGACCTTTTGCCCGTACCGGCGTGAAAGATCCCCACCAAACATATTGACTAATTTCTGTAACTGCATAATCTGTTAGACCGCCCCGTAGAAAGGGGACAAGCCTGCCATTTTTAACCGCCGTCGGCGATGACCTGGATCAATCGCCACGGTGCGCTTTTATCCTTTGCATAAATAACCAAGATAATTGCAATTTCATTCATCGCCTGCTTAATTACTTTTCCTTATGTTCTGATGGTTTTTTTCATTTATATCGTCCGCGCTAAAAAACAGTGACATCATGCGGGTTATTCCCATGCGGCGGCATTATATCCTGCTTAAATCGCACTATTTAGCATGCTACAGCGATAATACCGCTTTCATATAGTGAGTCAGATCACACTACCCCAAAGCCCACAGCAAGGTTACAGGGATGTGAAAGAGGTTAAATATCCATATAAATCAATTCACTAACCTTTCTTTAGCACATTTTTGTATAAATAAGATTGCCATTTGACCTGTGTACCGATTCCCGATAAGTTGGAAATCCGCTGGAAGCTTTCTGGATGAGCAGCCTGCTCATCATATTTATGCAGTAATTGAGATTCCCTCTGAAGCAAGTCCTCAAACTTGTTTACCTGCGCGAAAAGGATATTAAGAGGGCGAATGCGAGGTACGCGTATGAAACGCAAACCCCGTCGCCATGCTCTTTCTGTGCCTGTGCGCCACGGTTCAGTGGGAAGCCCGACGAGCCTGGGGAGGTTCACTGATATGTTGTACGATAAATCCCTTGAGAAGGATAACTGTGGTTTCGGCCTGATCGCCCACATAGAAGGCGAACCTAGCCACAAGGTAGTGCGTACCGCTATACACGCACTGGCCCGTATGCAGCACCGTGGCGCTATCCTCGCGGATGGTAAAACCGGCGACGGTTGCGGTCTGCTGCTGCAAAAACCGGATCGTTTCTTCCGCATCGTGGCGGAAGAGCGCGGCTGGCGTTTAGCTAAAAACTACGCCGTCGGCATGCTGTTCCTGAATCAAGACGCTGAAAAAGCAGCCGTATCACGCCGCATCGTCGAAGAAGAACTTCAACGCGAAACCCTGTCTATTGTCGGCTGGCGCGATGTGCCAACCAACGAAGGGGTCCTCGGTGAAATCGCCCTCTCCTCGCTGCCTCGTATCGAGCAAATCTTTGTCAACGCGCCTGCGGGCTGGCGTCCGCGTGATATGGAACGCCGCCTGTTCATCGCCCGCCGCCGCATTGAAAAACGCCTGCAGGACGATAAAGAGTTCTACGTTTGTAGCCTCTCGAACCTGGTGAACATCTATAAAGGTCTGTGTATGCCGGCTGACCTGCCGCGCTTCTACCTGGACCTGGCGGACCTGCGTCTGGAATCGGCCATTTGCCTGTTCCACCAGCGCTTCTCCACCAACACCGTACCACGCTGGCCGCTGGCTCAGCCGTTCCGCTACCTGGCGCACAACGGCGAAATCAATACCATTACCGGTAACCGCCAGTGGGCACGCGCCCGTACCTATAAATTCCAGACCCCGCTGATCCCGGATCTGCACGATGCCGCGCCGTTCGTGAACGAAACCGGCTCTGACTCCAGCTCCATGGATAACATGCTGGAACTGCTGCTTGCCGGCGGGATGGATATCGTCCGCGCCATGCGTCTGCTCGTTCCGCCAGCCTGGCAGAACAACCCGGATATGGATCCGGAGCTGCGTTCCTTCTTCGACTTTAACTCCATGCACATGGAGCCGTGGGATGGCCCGGCCGGTATCGTCATGTCCGACGGCCGCTTTGCCGCCTGTAACCTGGACCGTAACGGCCTGCGCCCTGCGCGCTACGTCATCACTAAAGACAAGCTGATTACCTGTGCCTCTGAAGTGGGCATCTGGGATTACCAGCCTGACGAAGTGGTGGAAAAAGGCCGCGTTGGGCCTGGCGAGCTGATGGTTATCGATACCCGTGTCGGTCGCATTCTGCACTCTGCGGAAACCGATAACGATCTGAAGAGCCGTCATCCGTATAAAGAGTGGATGGAGAAAAACGTCCGCCGTCTGGTGCCGTTCGAAGATCTGTCGGATCAGGACGTGGGCAGCCGCGAGCTGGATGATGATACTCTTGCCAGCTACCAGAAACAGTTTAACTACAGCGCGGAAGAGCTGGACTCCGTTATCCGCGTGCTCGGTGAAAACGGCCAGGAAGCGGTCGGCTCCATGGGCGACGACACCCCATTCGCCGTGCTCTCCAGCCAGCCGCGTATCATTTACGATTACTTCCGTCAGCAGTTTGCGCAGGTTACCAACCCGCCAATCGATCCGCTGCGTGAAGCACACGTGATGTCGCTGGCCACCAGCATCGGCCGTGAGATGAACGTCTTCTGCGAAGCCGAAGGCCAGGCCCACCGTCTGACCTTTAAATCGCCGATTCTGCTCTACTCCGATTTCACCCAGCTGACCACCATGAAAGAGGAACATTATCGCGCCGACACGCTCGATATTACCTTTGACGTGACCGAAGCGAGCCTCGAAGAGACGGTGAAAGCGCTGTGTGATAAGGCCGAACAGATGGTGCGTAACGGTACCGTCCTGCTGGTCCTCTCCGACCGTAACATTGCCAAGAATCGCCTGCCGGTTCCGGCGCCAATGGCGGTGGGTGCAATCCAGACTCGCCTGGTGGATAAGAGCCTGCGCTGCGATGCCAACATCATTGTTGAGACCGCAAGCGCCCGCGATCCGCACCACTTTGCCGTGCTGCTGGGCTTTGGCGCGACGGCGATCTACCCGTACCTTGCCTACGAAACGCTGGCAAAACTGGTCGACACCAACGCCATTGAAAAAGACTACCGTACCGTGATGCTGAACTACCGTAACGGCATCAACAAAGGTCTTTACAAGATCATGTCCAAAATGGGCATCTCGACCATCGCCTCTTACCGCTGCTCGAAGCTGTTCGAAGCCGTGGGTCTGCATGATGACGTCGCGGATCTGTGCTTCCAGGGCGTGATCAGCCGTATCGGCGGAGCGGACTTCAGCGACTTCCAGCAGGATCTGCTGAACCTCTCCAAACGTGCCTGGCTGGCGCGTAAGCCGCTGGATCAGGGCGGACAGCTGAAGTACGTGCATGGCGGCGAATACCACGCCTATAACCCGGACGTGGTGCGCACCCTGCAGCAGGCCGTTCAGAGCGGCGAGTACAGCGATTATCAACAGTATGCTGAGCTGGTAAACAACCGTCCGGCGGCCACGCTGCGTGATTTGCTGGCGCTGAACCCGGGTGATACCGCCGTCAGCATCAACGACGTTGAACCAGCAACCGAGCTGTTCAAGCGCTTTGATACCGCCGCGATGTCTATCGGCGCGTTAAGTCCGGAAGCCCACGAGGCGCTGGCAGAAGCAATGAACAGCATCGGCGGGAACTCTAACTCCGGCGAAGGCGGTGAAGATCCGGCGCGCTACGGCACCAATAAAGTGTCGCGCATCAAGCAGGTTGCTTCCGGCCGCTTCGGTGTGACGCCTGCCTACCTGGTCAACGCCGACGTGATTCAGATTAAAGTCGCTCAGGGTGCAAAACCGGGCGAAGGCGGTCAGTTGCCGGGTGACAAAGTGACCCCGTACATCGCCAAACTGCGCTACTCGGTACCGGGCGTGACGCTGATCTCCCCGCCGCCGCACCACGATATCTACTCTATCGAGGATCTGGCGCAGCTGATTTTCGACCTGAAACAGGTCAACCCGAAAGCGATGATCTCCGTGAAGCTGGTTTCCGAGCCGGGCGTGGGCACTATCGCCACCGGCGTGGCGAAAGCCTATGCCGACCTGATTACCATCGCCGGTTACGACGGTGGTACTGGCGCAAGCCCGCTCTCCTCCGTGAAATATGCGGGCTGTCCATGGGAGCTGGGTCTGGTTGAAACCCAGCAGGCCCTGGTGGCTAACGGTCTGCGTCACAAGATCCGCCTGCAGGTGGACGGTGGCCTGAAAACCGGCCTCGACATCATTAAAGCGGCGATTCTGGGTGCAGAGAGCTTCGGTTTCGGTACCGGTCCGATGGTCGCGCTGGGCTGTAAATACCTGCGTATTTGCCACCTGAACAACTGCGCAACCGGTGTTGCAACCCAGGACGAGAAGCTGCGTAAGAACCACTACCACGGCCTGCCGTTCAAAGTGACTAACTACTTTGACTTCATCGCCCGCGAAACCCGCGAGCTGATGGCGCAGCTGGGCGTGACGCGTCTGGTGGATCTGATTGGCCGTACCGACCTGCTGAAAGAGCTGGACGGGTTCACCGCCAAACAGCAGAACCTGAAGCTGTCCCGTCTGCTGGAAACGGCTGAGCCTAAGGCAGGCAAAGCGGTGTACTGCACCGAGAACAACCCGCCGTTCGACAATGGCGTGCTGAACGCTCAACTGTTGCAGCAGGCGAAGTCGTTTGTGGATGAAAAGCAGAGCAAAACCTTCTGGTTTGATATTCGCAACACCGACCGTTCCGTGGGCGCAAGCCTCTCGGGTTATATCGCACAGACGCACGGCGACCAGGGTCTGGCTGCCGATCCGATTACCGCGCACTTCAGCGGCACCGCGGGCCAGAGCTTCGGCGTCTGGAACGCAGGCGGCGTTGAGCTCTACCTGACCGGCGATGCCAACGACTACGTCGGCAAAGGCATGGCGGGCGGTCTGCTGGCGGTACGTCCTCCGGTGGGTTCAGCCTTCCGCAGCTGTGATGCCAGCATCATCGGCAACACCTGTCTGTACGGTGCAACCGGTGGTCGTCTGTTCGCCGCAGGTCGTGCGGGCGAGCGTTTCGCGGTGCGTAACTCCGGTGCTATCACCGTGGTTGAAGGCATCGGCGATAACGGCTGTGAATACATGACCGGCGGGATTGTCTGCGTACTGGGTAAAACCGGCGTTAACTTCGGTGCGGGTATGACCGGTGGTTTCGCCTATGTCCTGGACGAAAGCGGTGACTTCCGTAAACGCGTGAACCCGGAACTGGTGGAAGTGCTGGATGTTGAAAGCCTGGCGATCCACGAGGAGCACCTGCGTGGTCTGATTACCGAGCACGTGCACCACACCGGTTCCGTGCGCGGCGAAGAGATCCTGGCGAACTGGCCGGCGTTCTCAGCGAAATTCGCGCTGGTTAAACCGAAGTCCAGCGATGTTAAAGCCCTGTTGGGTCACCGTAGTCGTAGCGCAGCAGAGCTGCGTGTGCAGGCGCAGTAAGGAATTCAGATGAGCCAGAATGTTTACCAGTTTATCGACTTGCAGCGCGTTGATCCGCCGAAGAAACCGCTGAAGATCCGTAAAATTGAATTTGTTGAAATCTACGAGCCGTTTTCCGAAGGCCAGGCCAAAGCACAGGCAGACCGCTGCCTGTCCTGCGGTAACCCGTACTGCGAGTGGAAATGTCCGGTCCATAACTACATCCCGAACTGGCTAAAGCTGGCCAACGAAGGGCGTATTTTTGAGGCAGCCGAGCTGTCTCACCAGACCAACACCCTGCCGGAAGTGTGCGGCCGCGTGTGTCCTCAGGACCGTCTGTGTGAAGGCTCCTGCACCCTGAACGACGAGTTCGGTGCGGTGACTATCGGCAATATCGAACGCTACATCAACGATAAAGCGTTCGAGATGGGCTGGCGCCCGGATATGACCGGCGTGCGTCAGACCGACAAACGCGTGGCGATTATCGGTGCCGGTCCGGCGGGCCTGGCCTGTGCCGACGTGCTGACCCGCAACGGCGTGAAAGCCGTGGTGTTTGACCGTCACCCGGAGATCGGCGGTCTGCTCACCTTCGGCATCCCGGCCTTCAAGCTGGAAAAAGAGGTGATGACCCGCCGCCGTGAAATCTTCACCGGCATGGGCATTGAGTTCAAACTCAACACCGAAGTGGGCCGTGACGTACAGCTCGACGATCTGCTCAAAGATTACGACTCGGTATTCCTGGGCGTGGGCACCTATCAGTCGATGCGCGGTGGGCTGGAGAACGAAGACGCGTCGGGCGTATATGACGCGCTGCCGTTCCTGATTGCCAACACCAAGCAGATGATGGGCTACGGCGAAACTGCTGATGAGCCATACGTCAGCATGGAAGGCAAACGCGTGGTGGTTCTGGGCGGCGGTGATACCGCGATGGACTGCGTGCGTACCTCCATTCGTCAGAATGCCACGCACGTTATCTGTGCCTATCGTCGTGACGAAGAGAACATGCCGGGCTCCAAACGCGAAGTGAAAAACGCGCGTGAAGAGGGCGTGGAGTTCCAGTTCAACATCCAGCCTCTGGGTATTGAAGTGAATGCCAACGGTAAAGTCAGCGGCGTGAAGATGGCGCGTACTGAGATGGGTGCGCCGGATGCGAAAGGCCGTCGTCGCGCGGAAATCGTTGCCGGTTCCGAGTATGTGATCCCAGCCGATGCGGTGGTGATGGCGTTTGGTTTCCGTCCACACAGCATGGAGTGGCTGGCGAAACACAGCGTTGAGCTGGATTCTCAGGGCCGCATCATTGCCCCGGAAGGCAGCGATAACGCCTTCCAGACCAGCAACCCGAAAATCTTCGCCGGTGGCGATATCGTTCGCGGTTCAGACCTGGTAGTTACCGCCATTGCCGAAGGCCGTAAAGCGGCTGAGGGCATCATGAACTTCCTGGAAGTGTAATAAATCAGGGCTCGGCGAGCGCAGGCCCGCCGAGCGTCCTATCACAAATAGACGATGCTGATCACTGCTTCGCCGTCCAGCTTAATCACCTGACTGCTGTTCAATTTGTTCGCCAATGTAACACTCACCTGCAGCGGAAGGCTGACGGTGCTGATGGGCTGTGGGCTCAGCATACCTTTCTGCACAAAGGTGTAAAAATAGTCCTGACTTGTTGGCAGGGGCAATAACGCGCTTTTTGCCCACGGCCCCGCCTGGTTTGCCGAACCCGCAATATCAACCAACACGCTTTTGTCGCCATCCGTTGCGGTCACGCCTGCCGCATTGATTTGTACGGCATAACTTCCAATCGCTTTTTTCTCCGCCGTCAACCCGAGTCCAAAAAGCCGCGCCGGCTCGCTGACGTACTGTCCGCCATTAATCTGAAACCGCGCTCCCGTATGGCCATTTTCATCCTCGCCAGATACTACCGACGCTGCACGCGTGTCCCGGGCAGTAATGGCTATTGCTGTAGAGGATTCGCAGGTGACCGATAACGTTATATCTCGCGTGCCAAGCTGGGAAAAAGTAGCAGTAGAGATACTTCCTGTAGTGCGGCTACCGAAATCAACGACGCCGTTATTGCTCAGGGTCGGGGTGCAGGCCGCGGCATCAGCCGTGACCTCAAAGTCGACGCTGACGGTATCATTTGCCGCCGCAGAGGCGGCCATCAGGACTGCCACCAGCACGCATATTCGTCGCATCATCGCACATCCATTTTTATCTTCAGGTTACCGCGCCAGGTAGTTCTTTCAACAATCGCGCCGGGTTTGATGGCAGAACGGACGGTAAAAGTTACCGTAGCCGTTTTCCCGTAGGTCTCGCTGCCGTCCATGAAAGCGAGCCCCTGATGCGGTAAAATCGCCAGGTTCTCGCTGTCGCTGGAGTGCGGCAGGACATCTGCCAGATTGACCGGCGCAAGACGGACAGGTTTGTCATCAACCAAGGCATGCGAAGCGACTATCTGCATCTCACCGTCGGCACCGAGTGCAAACGTCCCGTTTTGTACACGATCGCTCCCCGGAAACAGCCGTATACGCTGCGGTTCGCTGCATACCACCCGCACCTGGAATTGTTTTTCCGGCAGTGAAAGCAATGGTCCTTTAACTTGCTGCCGCTCGGCGGGGCTCAGATTGCCCCAGCTCACCTTTTGCTGGCTGGCAAAAATCTGGCATTCAGCCCAGCCACGCCCCGATATGGCCAGCAGCGCAACCATCAGCACGATTTTTTTCACAGGCAAACTCCTTTTGCCGTTTCGTAGAACACACCTGTTTCCACCACTTCCGGTAACGCCAGCTTAATGCGGCAGACGCCGGACTCCCCCTGGGCCAGGAGCACCTGACTTGAGTTGACGTTATTCAGGAAAACCACCCCCTCGTCTACGGATGTGGTGAGGTAGTTGCCGTCCTCGTCCGTAATGGCGAGGTTTTTAGGCAGTTTTTTACCATCAGCCATACTTATTTCCAGTAAGACGCGACGCTGGGTAACGGCAGTAAACTGGACTTTCCCCACAGAACCCCGGCCCTGCTTCAGCTGGTGCGTACCGTTGCCGATATCGACGTTTTTAGGCAACGTTTCGGTACTCACTTCAATACGGGAATTCCGCCAGGCGTTAAGCGCAGGCAATACGGCATATCCGCGCGAATCCGTCCAGACTGGCCCCTGAGGCGTATCAATTTTTACCCCTGAAAGCGGCTGTGCCAGTGAGGCAATCCCGAACGTTTCACGTACCGGTACAGGCGATAACGTAATGCCATCGCCGTGGGCCACAATCCCGCCCTGCAATGAGCCGGTATAGCTGCGCCGATCCTGCCCTGCCACGCTGCCGTTCAGCATCAACTGCGTATAGTGCAGATTGCTGCTGATGCTCGCGTTTACGCTCCTGTCGTGCGCATACCTGCCCTTATCAGTTCCCAGGGTATAAATAGTCTCGTCTCCAAGATTACCGGACATCGTTGAGCCATACCGGGTTTCACTATCTCCATGACGCACATAGGTATTCACGTGACTTTTACCCAGCGGAATACTGACGTTGAGATAGAACGAATCTTCTTTTTTCCCCTCGCCACTGCTGCCATTCAGCTGACGTTGCCAGTTAGCCGAGACATACGCAGAAAAAATCTTGTCGCCCCAGCCTGCCGTTACATAACCGGTTTTAGTGTCATCCTGGCGACTTTTCGTCTCATAGAAACTGCTGCTGAAAGTTCCCCAGCCTGGACTGCTCCACTGGAGTCCAACTGAATATTCCAGCTTTTTCGTCGCGGTGTAGTTTCGATCAATAAACTGCGAGAACTCGCGATAGCCAGAGGTGTAGTAAGCCGATGACGCCGTAATGCTTAAGCCGGCCGCCATCGTCATGCTGGCCTCAGCGCGGTAGCTCTGCCCATGCAGCGCAAGCTTGCGATCGTATGATTGATTCGCCTTCAGACCCAGCGATAGCGGCGTCAGGGGGGCTGCATCAATACTTGCCCCCACCGCCTGAAAATCACTGGCGACAATCGCACCGACATTGATATTGCTGCCCGACAGTAAACGCCAGCCGTTTGACGCGCTGACTACCAAAGGTTTGTCATCATAATTGTCGCTGACGCGTCCCAACGATAAAAAGAAACCAGCCGGATTGCCCATCCGCTGAAGATAAAGCGTGGAAGGAACCGCATAGCTATGCTTATTACCGTCATTTTCGATAACCGTGACGTTCAGATCGCTGGTGTAATTGCGCAGTGAAATATCTGTTAAGGTAAACGGCCCAACGGGAACCAGAGTGGAATGAATCAGGATCCCCTGCTGGCGAACCTCGACTCTCGCCTGGCTGGTATTGGCTATGCCGCTGACCTTTATTCTCCCTTCTGGTGCTTCCAGCGCATCTTCTGGCGTAAATGTCATGCCATATAAACCAACCCCTTCCAGCAGCGCGTTGTTCATATTTACTTCTCCCGCCATGGCGGTAGTGCGTAAACCTACGAAAGTACGCTGCAAATAGGTCTGCCCATTTTCACTGTTAAACTGCCCCTGAGAATGGCTTAAGAGCTGCTGGCTACGTAATAACCAACCGGCGACATTCACACCGCCGTCAAGCTGCATCTGAGAATAGGTCGCACTGTCACCACTATATTCGCTGCGTGAACTCATCGCCGAATAATTCAATACACCAGCGGAACCGTCAGTAATAAATTCAGCTGCTGATAAGCTTTGGCGGGCAATGTTATCAGCTGACACTACTAACTCAACCAATTCCCTGCCCGGCACAGGATTGAGTACCGTCTCTGGAAAGTGCTTAAGATAGTCATAACATCCCTCTGTATAATCAGCAGGAAGACGTAAACCCGCCAGCTCAATAAACGACTTACTGAAGCAGAGTTCGCCGTCCTGATTAAAAGAGGCAATGATATTGCCTTTATTTTCCCCGTTAACAATAACTGTTATAGAAATTTCACCGGGCATAAACCGTGCCTTTTGGGCAAAATAACCGGATATCCCAGGATCAATACCTAAGGATTTTAATGTTTCACTATCAAACTCAATCGGAGAGGGATCTGTATCAGAGGCATATCCTTGCCTCGATAATATCAAACTGAGCGCACACACGAGCAGCGTTCTTTTAAACATCCTTGTCTTCCCTGAACGACTTACTGTAACGGTGCTATATATCGTTCACCTTTGTATCCATAGCGACTGGCCGGATAAAATTCCACTTTAGTATCCGATTTATTGGGCAGCGCCAGCGTCATACTGGTGTGAGGCAATAAATAGGTGTTTTTCAATGAGCCTTGCTTGCCAGAGGGCAAAGAGGTAAAAGAGGCCGTCATCCGGACCACATAACTCGATGGGTTACTTACCACTAAGTCGTTGCCGCGTTTGTTCCACTTGAGGTGTTTCCATGGTTCAAGATCTTGCGCGAGTCCGGCAGGATGAATAATTACCGGCAGATCCTGACGCACAGTAACAGCCAGTCTCTGTTTATTTTTCTCTTTAGGGGGAATCCCCTCAAAAGTTACCCTTTTTAGCTCTTCATGCATTAGAGGCTTTGTCATCTGCAACATAAAGCGAACACGTTGCATCGCCCCTGCCTCTACCCGTACCACAGGTTGCGAGGCAATTAAACGCACCGTCTTGTCGCTTTCTGGCAAATCAACAATAGTGGTGTAAAGCAATGCTGGACCCGAATCGGTGTTTGTCACATTCATACTGGCTTCACCTTTTTCTGCGTCAACCAGCAATACGGACGTTTCAGGCAACATACCTGAGGCAAATACCTGTCCGGATAAAATAAGCAGTGAAAGAATAACGCTACGTTTCATAATGTTCTCATTAATAGTAATAATGAAAGAAAGTGTTAACTCCCAGAGGTTAAAATAATTACCACAATAAAATCATAGTATTTTAACTGGCATGCGACATTTTCCCTTTATGGATTATTTATCGCATGCCTTTAATTATATATTACAGATATACCAGGCTCAGCGTAGCGTTACCGTCGAAGTTAATTTCATCGAAGCCCAGGATATCGCTGGTCTGAACGCCAGCGGAAATTTTCAGCGGTACAGATATTTCGGTGAACATGTCTGGCGCAGCGCCGCCTGCTTTGCCTATACCAGTGATACGTGACAGGCGCTGGCGAACGGCAGTATCGGTTCTCCAGTTTGCGCCGTTATCATCAGTGAAGTACAGTTTTGCAGCAGCGCCATCAATAGTGGCGTTCGCGCTGACAGCAACAATGGTGTACACGCCAATGTTCGCGTTGTTGGCTGCTTTACCCAGCCCAAACCCAAACAGAGGGTCATCAGAATTGTTGAAACCAGCAATTGGATGAGGAAGGAATTTGTTTGCAGACAAGGCCACCGCCGAGCTGGAGCGATTATCTGTTACTTTCAAACCTACTGATGCTGACGCATCGCAGGTCACGCTCAGGTTAATATCCTTGCTACCCAGCTGTACCAGGGTGTTACCGGATGTTGCGGTACGAATAGACGCTGCTGCGATAGAACCGAACGACACCTCACCACTGTTGCTTAATGTCGGAGTACAAGCAGCCGGAACAACGCTGCCAGAGACTTTTAACGTTACATCGTTAGCAGCATTTGCCTGAGCAGCGACCAGCAGAGCAGCACATACACCCAGCGCGGATAAATTAAGTTTAAAAGCCATTTTTAAATTTCCTTAACTTGATCAACCAACTTTCTAATTAGCTGGTTGTTTCCTTTTGAAATATTACGACTCACTATGGAGGGTATTATTAATAAACTATTTGTAATAAATAGTGTCGACAAGGTTACAGGATTTTCTCATAGAGAGTATTTATGATATCTAAACAAATTTTCAACCTTACCTAAAAACATATTTATAAAAAATAGATTGTGGGTGCAGAAATAATCGCACTCCAGGTTGGGGTTAGTTTTCAGGCTAAAAATCAAGAGAGTAATCGTGATGCAATTAAATTAAATATATCACACTGATAAAAGAACAGAAGGTTTAATAATCCATACAAATAGATTGCAGACTAATGATAATTAATAAAACTCTTTTTAAGCGACTGAATGGCTGCTTTCCTACAACTGTAGACAAGGGCAGCAGAAATAAAAAAGGGCCTTTCGGCCCTTTTGTTTACACATTTTATTTCACAACGCGTAACGATGGACGCCCACCGCGCGGCGGCGGTGTATCGTCAGGGTCATCGTCGTGATCGGGTTTATCGCCGTCGATAATCGACATAACCGGTTCGCTTTCGCTCTCGGCTGCGCCATTTTCATCGTTGAGGCTGGAAACGTCTTCATCATAAGCCGCTTCCGGCTCAAACATGGTGCCCGCGCCGTTTTCACGCGCATAGATTGCCAGTACGGCAGCCAGCGGCACAGATACCTGACGCGGAACGCCGCCGAAGCGGGCATTGAAGCGCACTTCGTCGTTCGCCAGCTCAAGACCGCCCACCGCGCGCGGCGCGATGTTCAGCACAATTTGCCCGTCACGTGCGTATTCCATAGGAACCTGCACGCCCGGTAACGTCACATCCACTACCAGGTGCGGCGTGAGCTGGTTATCCAGCAGCCATTCATAGAAGGCACGCAGCAGATACGGACGGCGCGGAGACAGCTGTGACATTTCCACAATCATTAGCCCCGGCCGAGACGCATTTCACGTTCAGCTTCAGTCAGAGAAGCCAGGAAAGAGTCGCGTTCAAATACGCGCGTCATATAGCCTTTCAGCTCTTTCGCGCCCGGACCGCTGAACTCAACGCCCAGAATCGGCAGACGCCACAGCAGCGGAGCCAGGTAGCAGTCTACCAGGCTGAACTCGTCGCTCAGGAAGAATGGACGCTGACCGAACACCGGTGCGATGGCCAGCAGCTCTTCACGCAGCTGTTTACGCGCAGCATCGGCTTCTGAGGAGGAACCGTTAGCAATAACGTTCATCAGCGTATACCAGTCTTTCTCGATACGCTGCATGTACAGACGGCTTTCCCCACGCGCAACCGGGTAGACCGGCATCAGCGGCGGATGCGGGAAACGCTCATCCAGATATTCCATAATGATACGGGATTCCCACAGGGTCAGTTCACGATCCACCAGCGTTGGCACGCTCTGGCTTGGGTTGAGATCGATCAGATCCTGAGGCGGGTTATCCTTTTCCACATGCTCGATCTCAAAACTGACACCCTTCTCGGCCAGCACGATACGAACCTGATGGCTATAAATGTCAGTAGGACCAGAAAACAGCGTCATTACCGAACGTTTGTTGGCAGCGACAGCCATGAAAACCTCCAGGTATATTCAGAATTTTTACTGCTACCGGCCATACAGGCCAGCCAGATGTTTTACTGCCCATCCCAGGGAATTCTTAATCCTGTTCAAAAAGAGAACAAAAATCGAGCATTCACCGTTATTTGGACACAAAAGTGGATGATAGTTTACCAGATTTTGCGACCTTTGTGGTGAGGGGATTCTGGAAATGCGGAAAAAGAGGTCAGAAAGGAAGTCTGCAAGGGAAGGCGTTGCGCTTTCGCCATAAAAAAACCCGCCGAAGCGGGTTTTTCGCAAATTGTTGTCTGCCGAAGCAGAAACCAATTAACGTTTGGAGAACTGTGGACGACGACGTGCTTTACGCAGACCGACTTTCTTACGTTCAACCTGACGAGCATCACGAGTAACGAAGCCAGCTTTACGCAGTTCGCCACGCAGGGACTCATCGTACTCCATCAGAGCGCGGGTGATACCGTGACGGATCGCACCAGCCTGACCAGAGATACCACCACCTTTAACAGTGATGTACAGATCCAGTTTCTCAACCATGTCGACCAGTTCCAGCGGCTGACGAACTACCATGCGGGCAGTTTCACGACCGAAGTACTGTTCCAGAGAACGTTGGTTGATAACGATTTTACCACTGCCCGGTTTGATGAACACGCGAGCGGCGGAGCTTTTGCGGCGACCAGTGCCGTAGTATTGATTTTCAGCCATTGCCTATAATCCCGATTAGATGTCAAGAACTTGCGGTTGCTGTGCCGCGTGGTTGTGCTCGTTACCTGCGTAAACTTTCAGTTTACGGTACATAGCACGACCCAGCGGGCCTTTTGGCAGCATGCCTTTAACCGCGATTTCAATCACACGCTCAGGACGGCGGGCAATCATCTCTTCAAAGGTCGCTTGTTTGATACCGCCGATGTGGCCGGTGTGGTGATAGTACACTTTGTCAGTACGCTTGTTGCCGGTTACAGCAACTTTGTCAGCGTTCAGAACGATGATGTAATCACCGGTATCGACGTGCGGAGTGTATTCCGCTTTGTGCTTACCGCGCAGGCGACGAGCCAGTTCGGTAGCCAGACGGCCCAGAGTTTTACCGGTCGCGTCAACAACATACCAGTCGCGTTTTACGGTTTCTGGTTTAGCTGTAAAAGTTTTCATTAAAAGCTTACCCAAATAAATAAGTTACACGTTGGTGAACACCCAAACGTTTAGTAGTTGAGGTTCACACGACATTGTCCAGCAAACCTACCCCTTCGAATAGCCTATGCCGGCGCAGAGAAAGTTTTGGGAAAAAAACCTTCTTGTAACGTGGGGTCGCAAGATTATAGAGAAGTCAGGGGTAAAGATCGACCCCTAATTGTGATTTGACGCGGGTTTTTCCGGGGTGTGGAAAGTGCGCTCTGGTGCCCTCACTCCCGGCCCCTCTCCCACGGTGAACAGTGCGGTCTGGTGCCCTCACCCCCAGCCCCTCTCCCACGGGGAGAGGGTGGCTATCTTTAGGGCATGTGTTCGCGCTTGAGGTACTCTTCGCTCTGCATCTCCTGCAGGCGTGACAGGCAGCGCTGGAACTCAAACTTCAGCCGCTCCCCCTGATAGATCTCATATAAAGGGACGGCGGCGCTCACCACCAACTTAACGTGGCGCTCGTAAAACTCATCCACCAGCGCGATAAAACGTCGGGCTTCGCTCTCCATTAGCGTGGTCATCACCGGCACATGGAACAGCATTACCGTATGGAACAGGCGCGAGAGCGCAATGTAGTCGTGCTGGCTGCGGGCATCGACACAGAGGGTATCAAACGACACGGCGAGGGTCTGGTTGACGACGCCCAGCGTTTGCAACGGACGATGGTTTACCTCCAGCACCGGGGCGTCACCCCGTTCCGCACCGGCCAGCGCCAGCCACAGTTTGTCCATCTGCTGCTGTGTCTCTTGATTTAACGGCGAAATCCACAGATGGGCCTGGGTCAGGGTACGCAGACGGTAATCGACGCCAGCATCAACGTTCATGATGTCGCAATGCTCTTTAATCGCCGTGATAGCGGGCAGGAAACGAGCGCGTTGCAGGCCGTTTCGGTAGAGCTCATCCGGCGGAATGTTCGACGTCGCCACCAGGGTAATGCCCCGGGCAAACAGCGCTTTCATTAAGCCGCCCAGCAGCATGGCGTCGGTAATGTCCGAGACAAAAAACTCATCGAAGCACAGCACATCGGTTTCGGCTTTAAAGCGTTCGGCGACGATATCCAGCGGATCGCTCTGCCCCTGCAGAGCCGTCAGCTCCTCATGCACCCGCAGCATAAAGCGGTGAAAGTGCAGGCGCTGTTTACGCGTGCCGGGCAGGCTCTGATAAAACAGATCCATCAGCCAGGTTTTGCCGCGTCCGACGCCTCCCCACATATATAAGCCGCGTACCGGCGCCACACTCTGGGGCTCTTTCTTGCCCAGCAGTCGTCCAAATGCGGCTTTTAACCCCCCGGCAGGCGCGGCCTCAACCGGCTTTGTTGTCAGTGCATGCCAGATGCTGTCCAGACGACTTACCGCTTCACGCTGGACGTTATCTGGCTGATGGGTGCCCTCATTCAGGGCCTGTTGGTAACGCGATGTTGGGGAGAGGTTCTGCATGATGTTATTGTTATTCCTTCAATTAATACCCGTCAGACTGCGCAGTTGACGAAAAAAAGGCCGTTCTACAGTACGCGATGATGCGGCGGGATTCCACTTCTAAGGAAATAGCGGTTATAGTGGCATAATCAGGCCCTGGCATGGAGCCGAGCCAACACCCTACGGAACCACAAGACAACGGGAGAAGTTCATGACCTGGGAATATGCGCTAATTGGTTTAGTCGTCGGCATCGCTATTGGCGCCGTGGCCATGCGTTTTGGAAATCGCAAACTGCGTCAGCAACAGGCGTTGCAGTACGAACTGGAAAAGAACAAAGCTGAGCTGGAAGAGTATCGTGAAGAGCTTGTAAGCCACTTTGCTCAGAGCGCCGAGTTGCTGGACAACATGGCGCATGATTACCGTCAGCTTTATCAGCACATGGCGAAAAGCTCCAGCAGCCTGTTGCCGGAGATGAGCGCGGAAAACAATCCGTTCCGCAACCGTCTGGCGGAATCCGAAGCCGGTAACGATCAGGCCCCGGTCCAGATGCCACGTGACTACTCCGAAGGTGCATCCGGCCTGCTGCGCGGTGGCGCAAAGCGCGAATAATCGCATATCGAAAATAAATTTTACGGGCGCAGCCCTTGCGCCCGTCCTTTCTTCCCGACCCCAGCTATTATTTAGTCAAACACTTCATTGTTCAGCGTTTTAAAATTCAATAACATCAGACTGTTTTAGGGCCGTTATTCCTTCATTCCAGGTTGCGAGAGCCAGCATAAATGAACAAGAAAAATCAGCTGTTGAGCGCGTTAGCATTGAGCATCGGATTATCCCTGTCGGCCTCTTATCCGCTGGCCGCCGCACTCCCTTCGCAGGTTCCGGGCGAGGCCGCGCTGCCGAGCCTGGCCCCGATGCTGGAAAAGGTCCTCCCCGCTGTGGTGAGCGTGCAGGTCGAAGGTACCGCCGTGCAGAGCCAGCGCATTCCGGAAGAGCTGAAAAAATATTTTGGCGACGAAGCCCCCGACCAGGCGCAGCCTTTTGAAGGGCTGGGCTCCGGCGTGGTGATTGACGCCGCCAAGGGCTATGTCCTGACCAATAACCACGTTATCAGCCATGCCGATAAAATCAGCGTGCAGATGAACGATGGCCGGGAGTTCGACGCCAAACTGATTGGCGGTGACGATCAGAGCGACATCGCATTGCTGCAGCTGCAGAACCCCACCGGCCTGACGCAAATCGCTATTGCTGACTCCGATAAACTGCGCGTGGGTGATTTCGCGGTGGCGGTAGGTAATCCCTTCGGCCTCGGCCAGACCGCCACGTCCGGCATCGTCTCTGCGCTGGGTCGCAGCGGTCTGAATCTCGAAGGGCTGGAAAACTTTATCCAGACCGACGCCTCCATTAACCGGGGCAACTCCGGCGGCGCGCTGCTGAATCTCAACGGCGAGCTGATTGGTATTAACACCGCGATCCTCGCCCCTGGCGGCGGCAGCGTCGGGATTGGCTTTGCCATCCCCAGCAATATGGCCCGTACCCTGGCGCAGCAGCTGATTGAGTTTGGCGAAGTGAAGCGCGGCCTGCTGGGCATTAAAGGCACGGAAATGAGCGCCGATATCGCCAAAGCGTTCAACCTGAACGTGCAGCGCGGCGCCTTCGTCAGCGAAGTGCTGCCGAATTCCGGCTCTGCAAAAGCGGGCGTGAAATCCGGGGACGTCATTGTCAGCCTGAACGATAAACCGCTGAGCAGCTTTGCCGAACTGCGCTCGCGCATCGCCACCACCGAGCCTGGCGCCACGGTTAAGCTCGGCATTTTACGTGACGGAAAACCGCTGGATCTGCAGGTTACACTGGATAAAAGCACCTCGTCATCGGCCAGCGCAGAGATGATTGCCCCGGCGCTGCAGGGGGCGACCTTGAGTGACGGGCAGTTAAAAGACGGCACCAAAGGCATCACCCTTGATAGCGTCGAGAAGAGCAGCCCTGCCGCACAGGCGGGTCTGCATGAGAATGATGTGATTATTGGGGTGAACCGCGTTCGCGTGCAGTCTATCGCCGAAATGCGCAAAGTGCTGGAAACTAAACCGACCGTTATCGCCCTGCAGATCGTGCGCGGCAACGACACGCTCTATATCTTGCTGCGTTAAGCCTGTACCTGTCCGGACATCGACCCGTGTGATGTCCGGATAAGTCATGCTATGCTGCTTGCGTTCTCCCTTTAACGACGCCCGTATCATGGTTTTGAAGCTAATTCGTTCGGTCGCCATCGGCCTGGTTGTAGGTGGCCTGTTACTGGCCGCGATGCCCTCTTTACGTCAGTTCAATCAGCTGGCTGCGCCGCAGTTCGACAGCGCTGATGAAACGCCTGCCAGCTACAATCAGGCAGTACGCCGCGCCGCCCCTGCGGTGGTCAACGTTTATAACCGTGGGCTGAACAGCACCAGCCATAACCAGCTGGAGATCCGCACCCTGGGCTCCGGGGTGATCATGGATGAACGCGGCTACATTATTACCAACAAACATGTCATCAACGATGCCGACCAGATCATCGTTGCGCTGCAGGATGGCCGCGTCTTTGAAGCCCTGCTCGTTGGTTCAGACAGCCTGACGGATCTGGCGGTTCTCAAGATTAACGCCACGGGCGGTCTGCCGGTTATCCCCATCAATCGTAAACGGACGCCGCATATCGGCGACGTGGTGCTGGCGATTGGTAACCCCTATAACCTCGGGCAGACCATTACCCAGGGGATTATCAGCGCCACCGGGCGTATCGGCCTGAACCCTTCCGGACGCCAGAACTTCCTGCAAACCGACGCCTCCATCAACCACGGCAACTCCGGCGGCGCGCTGGTGAACTCGCTGGGCGAACTGATGGGCATCAACACCCTGTCGTTTGATAAAAGCAACGACGGCGAAACCCCCGAAGGTATCGGCTTCGCGATCCCGTTCCAGTTGGCCAACAAGATTATGGACAAGCTGATTCGTGATGGACGTGTGATCCGCGGCTACATTGGCATCGGCGGGCGTGAGATTGCTCCGCTGCACGCTCAGGGTGGCGGCATCGATCAGATTCAGGGGATTGTGGTGAACGAAGTCACCTCCGGCGGCCCGGCGGCAGAAGCAGGCATTAAGGTCAACGATGTGATCGTCTCGGTGAACGGTAAACCGGCGTTGTCGGCGCTGGAAACCATGGACCAGGTGGCGGAGATCAGGCCTGGCTCTATTATCCCGGTGGAAGTGATGCGTGATGATAAGAAACTGACCCTGCAGGTGACCATTCAGGAATACCCGGCCACCAACTGAGTCAGCAGGCATAAAAAAACCGGAGCATCGACTCCGGTTTTTTATTGCCCCGAGAGGAGAGCGTCGCTTACTTGTTAACGAACTCTTCGCCCAGAACGATATCGTTCTTCAGGGTGTCCAGCATGCCGGCCATCGCCTGCTGTTCAAACGCGCTCAGGGTGCCGATAGATTTACGCTCTTCGATACCGTTTTTACCCAGCAGCAGCGGCTGAGAGAAGAAGCGTGCGTGCTCGCCGTCACCTTCAACATACGCGCATTCCACCACGCCTTGCTCGCCCTGCAGGGCGCGTACCAGAGACAGACCGAAACGTGCCGCAGCCTGGCCCATAGACAGGGTTGCAGAACCGCCACCCGCCTTCGCTTCCACCACTTCGGTGCCGGCGTTCTGGATACGTTTGGTCAGGTCAGCCACTTCCTGCTCGGTGAAGCTCACGCCTGGGATCTGGGACAGCAGTGGCAGAATGGTCACGCCAGAGTGGCCGCCGATAACCGGCACGTCGAGTTCGGTTGGCTGCTTGCCTTTCAGTTCTGCAACAAAGGTGTTGGAGCGGATGATGTCCAGCGTGGTCACGCCAAACAGTTTGTTCTTGTCATACACGCCCGCTTTTTTCAGCACTTCTGCCGCGATAGCAACGGTGGTGTTAACCGGGTTAGTGATGATACCGATGCAGGCTTTCGGGCAGGTTGTCGCTACCTGCTGAATCAGGTTCTTAACGATACCCGCGTTCACGTTGAACAGGTCGGAACGATCCATACCTGGCTTACGCGCAACGCCTGCAGAGATCAGCACAACGTCCGCGCCTTCGAGGGCCGGGCGAGCATCTTCACCGGAGAAGCCTTTGATTTTGACAGCCGTAGGGATGTGGCTAAGGTCTACCGCCACACCAGGGGTTACCGGGGCGATATCATACAGAGAGAGTTCTGAGCCTGCAGGCAGCTGAGTTTTCAGTAGTAGGGCAAGCGCCTGGCCGATACCGCCAGCAGCGCCGAGGACTGCGACTTTCATCCTAAACTCCTTATTATGGTGAGCTAACTTTCTGTTACTCCGTCGCGGCGACCTTAATTCAGCAGATCAATAATTACAATCGTGGTGTTCTAAGAATTAGCGGTCACGCGCTTTTCGCATCTGCCGCAAGGCTATCGGGCGTTATGCGGTGACTAAGCAACGAATCAAGAGGTGGTTACAATACACCCTCGCAAGCCACCAAAACAACATCAATTTGATAACATTTAATTTACTTTTAAGCTTATTTGCGAGGCGTGACGCAGGCATGTTCCTTGATAACGAATTTTGATAAAATCACTCCCTTTCATAACATTATTTCAGCCTAAGATTGGGCAGATAATTTGCATAAAAATTCATCCATGTGCATAATAATGTTGTTTCTACCGCTATATTTCGGGTGATTTATGCGAATCTCTTCTAAACAAGAAGAATTGGTTAAAGCGTTCAAAGCGCTGCTTAAAGAAGAAAAATTTAGTTCTCAGGGTGAGATCGTCCAGGCCCTGCAGGAAGAGGGTTTCGAAAACATCAACCAGTCGAAAGTCTCCCGCATGTTAACCAAGTTCGGCGCGGTGCGTACCCGCAACGCCAAAATGGAGATGGTCTACTGTCTGCCTGCCGAACTGGGGGTGCCGACAACCTCGAGCCCGCTGAAGAACCTGGTGCTGGATATCGACTATAACGATGCCGTGGTGGTGATCCACACCAGCCCGGGTGCGGCTCAACTGATTGCCCGCCTGCTCGACTCGCTGGGTAAAGCGGAAGGTATCCTCGGCACCATCGCCGGTGACGATACTATCTTCACCACCCCGGCCAACGGTTTCTCGGTGAAAGACCTCTACGAAGCCATCCTGGTACTGTTCGAACAGGAACTCTGATCCCCTTCCCTGCTGCCGTCGCGGCGGGGAATCTTCTGCTCCCGCCTCGTTCACCCCTACAATCTGTTATCTGCAATTTAACAAATAGTGCGATTTTCTGCCCAAATACATTCACTCAGTGAATGATAAAACGCAAAATCGCACGAATAATCAAAGTCCCGTATCCCATTAATTTTATTAGAAATAAGTGACAAAACCCCGCTTAAACCCCGATTTTTTATTCCCTGTAGTTATAAAAATGCTTTTGCTTAATACGTGATTACACAAGAAACAATTAGCATGGTATTAATTTTTGCCGTTATTAGTGTATACTTGATTTTGTGATGAGGGTCACGAAACGAAGACCCCAGTAAAGAATATGACGAGGAAAAGAATCATGAAAATCAAAACTACCGTAGCCACGCTAAGCATTCTGTCTGTTCTCTCTTTCGGTGCCTTTGCCGCCGATTCAATCAACGCCGATCAGGCTCAGTCTCGTGAATCTATCGGTACCGTTTCAATCGGTGCAATCGGTACTTCGCCGATGGACATGAACCAGATGCTGAACAAAAAAGCCCAGGAGCAGGGTGCGTCTTCCTACCGCGTGATCGAAGCGCGTACCGGTGACCACTGGCATGCGACTGCTGAGCTGTACAAATAAGTTTTACCAGGCACGACCCGAACTACCCGATATCTCTGTTCAACGGCACCAGGCATAAAAATAGCAGCACAACCCTTCTCGCCGTTGAGCTTGCCCTGTAAGGAATAAAGACTATGAACACTAAATTAATCATCGCCGCAGGTTTCGCTTCCGTTCTCTCATTTGGTGCCAGCGCAGCTGTACATCAGGTGAATGCCGATCAGGCACAAAGCCTGCAACCAATGGGAAGCATCTCTGTAGGTGCAGTTGCTGGTTCTCCGATGGATGTCCGTGAGGCACTGGCAGCAAAAGCTGAAAAAGCGGGCGCCAGCAGCTACCGCGTTACCGAACTGAACACCGGCGACCACTGGCATGCGACCGCCGAGCTGTACAAATAAACCCTCGTCGTATTGATTTACGACTTGCCCCTGCTCCGCAGGGGCTTTTTTATGCCCTTCACTAACGTACGTTAAAGCGAATCTGCCCTTCCAGCTCCTCTTCCGCCTCATCAAACAGCAGGATCAGCGCGCCAAAACGCCTGCGCAGCTTTTCCGGCAAATGGATAAATTCGATTTCAAGCGGTAGCGGCAACTGACTGCTGGTGACGATGTCCCACAGGGAGTCCAGATCCGTCACGCTCTCCTGTCCCATGCCAAAGGCTCGTGAAAATTCACGGTAGAAGTCTTCCTGACTGTCGATTTCATCAAAATCAAACGTATAGATATTCATTGCCAGCCACCCGTCCAGGTGGGCGGCTTAAGCCGCCCTGTCGATTATAATCCCCCGATATGCAGGGTTTTCACTTCCAGGAACTCCTCCAGTCCCAGTACTGACCCTTCGCGACCCAGCCCCGACTCTTTCACCCCGCCAAAAGGCCCAAGCTCTGTAGAAACCGCGCATTCGTTAATCCCAATCATGCCGCTCTCAATGGCCTGCGACACGCGGAACACCCGCTGCAAATTCTGGGTATAGAAATAGGCGGCCAGGCCATAGGGCGTATTGTTGGCGCGCTGGATCACCTCCTCTTCCGAGGTAAAGCGGAAGCAGGCCGCCACGGGTCCAAAGGTCTCTTCGCTGGCAAGTGCCATCCCTTCATGGCAATCCCCCAGTACCGTTGGCTGCCAGAAGTTTCCACCCAGGGAATGAGCCTTGCCGCCCGCCAGCACCGTCGCCCCTTTGGCAACCGCGTCCTCAACGTGCTCGCGCACTTTTTTCACCGCGGAAGCTTCAATCAGCGGCCCGACAACGGTGCCCTCTTCCAGGCCATCACCGACTTTTAAGTCGTTTACGGCGGCGGCGAGTTTGCTGACGAACTCTTCGTACACCGACTCCTGAATATAGAAGCGGTTAACGCTGACGCAGACCTGGCCCGCATTGCGAAACTTGTTGGCAATCGCTCCTTTCACCGCAGCATCAATGTCGGCATCCTCAAAGACGATATAGGGCGCGTTGCCGCCCAGCTCCATCGACACTTTTTTCATGGTTTCTGCAGCATTGCGCATTAAGGTTTTGCCGACCGCCGTCGAGCCGGTAAAGGAGATTTTGCGCACCTCCGGACTAGACATGATCGCGTCGCTTATCTCAGCGGTATTGCCCGCCACTGCGTTAAGCACGCCGTCCGGTACGCCCGCTTTTTTAGCCAGCGTCAGTAGCGCAAAGGCGCTCAGCGGCGTGTTGTTGGCCGGTTTTATTACGCCGGTACAGCCAGCAGCCAGGGCCGGGCCCAGCTTGCGGGTCAGCATCGCCATGGGGAAATTCCACGGCGTGATGGCCGCCACGACGCCAATCGGTTCGCGGGTGGCAAGAATGCGGGAGCCGGGTTTAACCGGTGGGATGATTTCGCCGTTGACGCGTTTGGCCTCCTCGGCAAACCACTGGATAAAGCTCGCCGCGTACTCCACTTCCCCTTCCGCCTCTTTCAGCGGTTTGCCCTGCTCGGTGGTCATCAGCTGGCCAAGCCACTGCTTGTTTTCAATGATGAGTTCATACCAGCGATAGAGGATGGCCGACCGCTCTTTTGCGGTTCTGGCACGCCAGGCCGGGAAAGCACGGCTCGCGGCGGCGATAGCCTCTTCGGTCTCTTTTTTACCTGCTTTTGCCACCTGGGCGATCGCCGCCCCGGTAGCCGGGTTAAGAACATCGAATGTTGTATCGAGCGTTTTCCATACGCCATCGACTAAATATCCGGTCTGAAATAGCGCACTGTCCTGTAGAGCCTGGGTAGTCATGTATCCTCCCAATCCGGGTTTAAGTACTTGCCCGAATAAGTATAGCCATAAAAAAACCGACGCTTATGGCGTCGGTTTTCAGGAGGATCAGCTGTCGGTGAGGGCATTCTGGTAGCGATGCAGCATGCCCACCAGCCGCTGCACCGGTTCGGTCACCTGTCGCGGCGCCTCCCAGATGCGCAGTTTTTCCTGGTAGATCTCCAGTTCGCCCAGCAGCTGGGTAAAGTAGCGTCGGCGCTTGTCGTCGCTGGAGGCGGATATCACATGATCCGCAGTACGTCGCAGCTGGCGGTGGAACGCCGAGAGATCGTCATTCACCGGGATCGGGGCATTGCGCAGACGCTGGTGAGCGATGATCAGCGTCAGGGCCAGGCGGAATTTGGCGATATCCCCCGGGAACTTGGTCAGCAGTAAAAAGAGCTGCTGGTAGAGCGCAGGCAGGTGGTTCTCTTTGCGCCGGGCGGTGTTAGTCGTCATCGCCGAGACGGCAGCAGAAACAAACTGGTTCAGCAGCACGCGTCCGGTTCTGGCCTGCGAGTTATCGCGCACCAGCAGAATCACCATCATCGCCAGGAAACAGCCGACAATCTGCCCCAGCGCGCTGTCGAGAAACTGGCTGAAGTGGAAGGTCATCGGGTTATCCAGCACCAGAATATTGATGGTGCTGGCCAGCGCCCCCAGCGAACCCAGGCGGCGCTTCTGTACCTCGATACCAATAAAGAAGGCCATCACGGCAAGACTGATACAGAGCAGCAGCATGCTTTGCTGGGTCGAAGGAAGAACCACCAGGAAATAGAAGGCGCCAAGCGGCAGCGCTGCCAGGGTGCCGTACAGGAAATCGAGCGCCACCATCCGGGGATTTGGCAGACGCATCGCCAGCGAAGTCACCACCGCAATCATCACCATCGCGCCGCTGCCGGAGGTCCAGCCAGTCCACAGCCAGAACAATGTTCCGAGCATACAGGCGAGCGTAGTCCGCCAGAAGTTCACCATCGCATGGTGACGTTCTGCCGACTCGGCCTTAACCACCACTTCCCCCTGCAGCACCTCCTCTTCGGTGGCGCTGATTTTGGTATTGCCGATCACCCCACGTTTGAGCAGCAGGTAGCGCGTCGCCGCCCCGACCCAGGTATAGATGGTCACCGGGGTGTCGCGCTCGCCGGTCCAGGCGATGACCCGGCGCATACGTTTGAGCTGTTTATGCACATCCTGAACGGTGGTGACGGGGACGGCAAACTGCTCCCGGAAGGTATCGGTGATTGCCTCCGGGCGCGTGTTCTGGATCAGGTAGGTTTCGCAGGCCTGGGTGATCAGCGTTAAGGAGACGGTATTGAGCGCCTTCAGGCGGCGGTTTGCCCGCGACCAGCGGGACGACTCCATATTGAGGTTGCTGCGCATCCCTTCCAGGGCGGTGGTACGACGCACCAGCGCGCTCCAGGCGTTATCCACCTCTTCACTGTCGCCGTGCTTAATGCACAGCTGCATGAGCTGATACTGGGCGACGATCAGCGCGTCCAGTTCGCGATCCACTTCCTGTTTGATCGAGCGCGGGGAGAACAGCAGATCCGCCACGATCGCACAGACGATCCCCATGACGATCTCACTGCAGCGCTCCACGGCAAACTGCGGCGCCAGCAGAGGGTTGGTCTGGATGGTGATGATAATGATCAGCGCCGTATAGCCGGACAGGCCCCAGGCGTAGGAGTTATCCACCCGCACCAGGGAGGAGATCCAGGTACAAAAGCCGGCCCAGATACAGCACACCATCAGCATCAGCAGCGGGGTGCGGATCATCAGGATAACGATAGTCAGCGCGGCGATACAGCCGATAAAAGTGCCGACGATACGCAGCATCCCGCGATAGCGAATAGCGCCGGAGTAAGGTTCACCACCCGCTGCAAACGCCGGGCCCGCGGCGACAATCGCCGCCGTTAACACCGCCCAGCGGGGTGTTTCCAGCTGAAAGTGGAACCCGACAAACAGCGCCAGCACGATGGCGAAGGCCAGCTTAATCGCGAAGCGCAGGTGCTGGTTGGCGATGGAGAAGATACCCATGGCGATTAACCAAACTCACGCAGGCGGTGGGCAATTTTGCGGAACAGCGAGTCGTGGCTGGCATCCCGGTCTTTCTCACCGGTGATCACCACCGTCGCCGTTGTCCCCGCAGGCCACAGGTCACCCTGCTGTTCATCCAGACGAATGCGTACCGGCACGCGCTGGGCCAGACGTACCCACTCCAGATTGGAATCGACCGTCGCCATCCCCTTGCTGTCGCGGGTGGCGCTGGAGTTGGTCACCCCTGCCGACACGCTGTCGACGGTGCCTTTCAGCACCCGGTTGCTGCCAAGGGGGGTGATTTCCGCCCGGTAACCCGGACGAACGTTTTCCAGCTTGGTCTCTTCCATATAGGCGAGCACGTAGAAGGAGTGCTGTTTGACTAGCGCCACGGCGGTGGAGCCGCGGGTAATAAATTCGCCGGTGTAGACGTTAAGGTTGGTCACCCAGCCGTCGGACGGTGCGCGGATCACGGTACGCTCGAGATCGAGCTTCGCCAGATCGCGGGTCGCTTCGGCTTTCGCCTGTTGATGCAGAACGGTTTGCAGCACGTTGTTGGACTGGTCGATCTCCTCCCGGGACATCGCCTGCACCCCCAGCTTATTACGGCGTCCGGCTTCACGACGCTTTTCCGCCGCCAGCGCCTGGTAGTAGGAGACGTCCGCTTCGGCCTGTTCCAGCGCTTTCTGGTAACGTGGCTGGTCGATGGTGAACAGCACCTGATCTTTTTTGACCAGCTGGTTGTCATGCACGTTAACGGCGGTGATCAGCCCCGCCACGTCCGGGGCAATGGCCACGATGTCGGCGCTAAAGCGCGCGTCACGCGTCCACGGCGACTCGGTGTAATAGACCCACGCGCGGAAAATAGCGATGAACGCGAGGATGACCAGTGCCAGCGTAATGGCGGTACGGGAGATTTTTCTTGTTAGTGTTTTCACATCTACCTCAAACAAACATGCGCGATACAAGATAGAACAGGCAGCAATAGAGCGCGGAATTGAACAATGCAGGGTGCCAGACGAAATCATAGATCCCGGTTGGAGCCAGCACCTTTCGCACCAGCCAAAAAATTGCCAGTGATAAAAGTAGTTCGAAGAATATCGGTGGGAACGACAATCCGAACACCACGATAACGGGAAACAGACTCATGTTGACCTTGATTAGAGCGAGCAGGCGAAAGAATTATTCAGCGTACGGCACCGCAGAAGTGGCCAGAAAAGCCGGGCGAGAGTGGCGTAGCTATAATGTATTAATAATATATTAACGTAACTGTTATGCTGTTATCTATCATATGTGATCTAAATCACTTTTAACTCAGAGTGAATAATGGAACGTTTAAAACGGATGTCAGTTTTTGCCAAAGTCGTTGAGCTGGGCTCCTTTACCGCCGCGGCGAGGCAACTACAGATGAGCGTATCGTCGATCAGCCAGACCGTTGCCAAACTGGAAGATGACCTCCAGGTGAAGCTGCTCAACCGCAGCACCCGCAGCCTCGGCCTGACGGAAGCCGGCAAAATTTATTATCAGGGTTGCCGGCGAATGTTGTATGAAGCCCAGTCGGTGCATGAGCAACTCTACGCCTTCAACAACACCCCCATCGGCACGCTGCGCATCGGCTGCTCTTCAACTATGGCACAAAATGTCCTGGCCGAAATGACCGCCGATATGTTGCAGGAGTATCCGGGGCTGACGGTGAATCTGGTCACCGGCATTCCCGCCCCGGACCTGATTGCCGACGGGCTGGACGTGGTGATCCGCGTGGGTGCCCTGCAGGACTCCAGCCTCTTTTCGCGTCGTCTGGGCAGTATGCCGATGGTGGTATGCGCGGCGAAAAAGTACCTCGCCAGAGCGGGAAGCCCGGAGAAACCGGCGGATCTCAGCAATCACGCCTGGCTGGAGTACAGCGTGCGCCCGGATAACGAGTTTGAACTGGTCGCGCCGGAAGGGCTCTCGACCAAACTGCTGCCGCAGGGGCGCTTTGTGACCAACGATCCGATGACCATCTCCCGCTGGCTGGTGGCCGGGGCCGGGATCGCCTATGTGCCGTTGATGTGGGTGATCAACGAGATCAACAGCGGCGAGCTGGAGATCCTCTTCCCGCGCTATCAGTCGGATCCGCGTCCGGTGTATGCGGTCTACACCGAAAAGGACAAGCTGCCGCTGAAGGTGCAGGTGTGTATTAACTATCTGACGGACTATTTTGTGAAGGTGGCGGCGCTGTTTCAGGAGATGCGGGGAAGGAAGGAGTGACGCCTAACAATCCCCTCTCCCTTTGAGGGAGAGGGTTAGGGTAATAAATTTACGCGGTACCGCCGACGGTCAGGTTATCCACCTTCAGGGTTGGCTGGCCAACACCCACCGGCAGGCTCTGCCCCTCTTTACCGCAGACACCGACGCCGTTGTCCAGCTTCAGGTCGTTACCGACCATCGAAATCTGCTGCATCGCTTCGATACCGGAGCCAATCAGGGTGGCGCCTTTCACCGCTTTGGTCACTTTGCCCTTCTCGATCAGATACGCTTCTGAAGTCGAGAAGACAAATTTACCGGAGGTGATATCCACCTGGCCACCGCCGAAGTTCGGCGCATAGATCCCGTACTCAACGGATTCGATAATTTCCTGCGGCGTGGATTTGCCCGCCAGCATGTAGGTGTTGGTCATACGCGGCATCGGCAGGTGCGCATAGGATTCGCGACGGCCATTACCGGTTGGCGCAACGCCCATCAGGCGCGCATTCATTTTGTCCTGCATGTAGCCTTTCAGGATGCCGTTTTCGATTAGCACGTTGTACTGACCCGGGGTGCCTTCATCATCGATGGAGATCGAGCCACGACGATCAATCATCGTCCCGTCATCCACCACGGTGCAGAGCTCAGAAGCGACCAGCTCCCCAACCTGACCGCTGAATACGGAGGTTCCGCGACGGTTGAAGTCACCTTCCAGACCGTGGCCGACCGCTTCGTGCAGCAGCACGCCAGGCCAGCCCGCGCCCAGCACCACCGGCAGCGTACCCGCAGGTGCCGCGACGGCAGAAAGGTTCACCAGCGCCATACGCACTGCCTCTTTCGCCCAGGCGTCGGCACGGACTTCACCGTCCACCGGGTTCAGGAACCATTCGTAACCGAAACGTCCGCCGCCGCCGCTGGAGCCGCGCTCGCGTTTGCCGTCCTCTTCCACCAGCACGCTGACGGAGAGACGCACCAGCGGACGCACGTCGGCGGCCAGAGTGCCGTCCGTCGCCGCCACCAGGATCAGCTCGTACACGCCGCTCAGGCTGGCAGAGACTTCCTGCACGCGCTTGTCTTCCGCGCGGGCCACTTTGTCCACCCGACGCAGGATATCCAGCTTCTCTTCACGGCTCATGCCTTGCAGCGGATCGACGCTGGTATAGAGCGCGGAGTGCTGCACTTCGCCCAGGGTTTTCACCCGGCCATCACCGTGATCGCGCACGATGGTGCGGGCCGCCTGGGCGCTTTGCTCCAGGGCAGTCAGGCTGATCTGGTCCGCATAGGCAAAACCGGTTTTCTCACCGCTGATGGCACGCACGCCGACGCCCTGGTCGATGTTGTAAGAGCCATCTTTAATGATGCTGTCTTCTAAAACCCAGGATTCGTGATAGCTCGACTGAAAGTAGAGATCGCCGTAGTCGAGACGGCGTTCGGTCAGTTGACCAAGAATGGAAAACAGGTCCTGATGGCTCAGGCCGTTCGCTGCCAGCAGATGTTCACTTACCAGGTTCAGACTCATCGTTTTGCTACTCGTTCGTTGCCGTCCACAGGACGTATCTAAGATCTTATCTATTGAGAGTGAGGCAATTAATTGCCCGCGTCAAATCATTGCTGTGCATCTTTGCGTGGCTGACGCAGCACTTCATTAATCTGTGGTTTATCCACCGGGCCGGTGATGTGATAGCGCAGAATGGAGACTTTGCTCCACAGCGGCCCCAGCACTTTACTGGCGGCAAATACCGCCGCGCCGACAATCGGGTTAACGGCAAAGGCCGCCGCCACGCCCACGGTCGCGGAAATTTCCGGTGCCACCACGGCTTCCATATCCAGTTCACGCCGCACCAGATTGACGGAGCCTTTCATGGCGATATCCGCTTCCAGCCCGTCAACCAGCGTGTCGTCGGTGTGCAGCACCCCGTCTTTGATCCACGCGGTGCTGCGAATAGAGTCGAAGTAGAAGCCTTCATTAAAGGTATCGCTGAAGTCAAAACGCAGCTTGCGCAGCAGTGCGTCGAAACTGAGTAAACGCAGCAGCTGCCCGGCATGGCCTGTGCTGAGATCGGCAATTTCACCTTTACCCAGCCGCGCTTTCAGAATGCCGTTCAGCGATGCTTCGTCAGGCTTCCAGGGCATGTCGCGCCAGTGCAGATCGTAATCGACGTCAAACGATGAGCCGCGAACCGGAGTGGCGATGCCAAAATAGTTTGCGGCGGCATCCAGCTTGTTACCCTTGATTTGCCCCTTCAGGGAGGTGCGCTGCTCGCGGGCGCCGTTCACCCACTCGCCGTTAGCGGTCAGGCGTCCGAAGCCGGTATCAATCAGCCCGCCCGCCAGGGTCAGGGTATCGCCCTTGATGGTGAAATCGCCATTAATACGGCCATACTTCTGGCCCCACAGCCAGCACTCGGCACAGCGCAGCTGTAAGTCAGGCCAGCCGCTAAAATTCATCCGCGTAGTGCTGGCTAACGGTGAAACGTTATTGCCCTTTCCGCCCGTGACGGTGGCCGGGTTGTAATAGAGATAGCGGATATCTGCTTGCCACGGCGCGGTATCACGCATCAGCAGGCTGGCGTTGATCTCCCGCCCCTGGGCCTCGACCTTTGAACCGTTGATGGTGGGCTGCGAGACAATGCTCAGGTTGTTCCACTGCTGGCCACCCAGCGTCAGGGCTGGCGTGCGTACCGTGATGTGCTGCGGGAACTGCGCCGCATCATCCACATTTTCTCCTACTCCGCTCTGGAAAAGCGCCAGCCATTCTGCTCCGTCCAGCGGCGGGAGATTCAGCTCCACGCCCGCCTGCTCCGGCAGCGGCGGCAGGGTGCGGCTGTCGGTGGTCCAGATAGCCCTATCCAGCGTCAGCTTGCGGTTCAGCAGCCAGCGGCTGTTAAAGTGATTATCCCCACCGGCATTGCCGGTGAGGGTAAAGCTGTTGAGATCCCCGTCGACGTTCAGCTTCACCGGCAGCGGCTCGCCCGCGCTCTTGTTCAGCGGTGAAGGCAGATCGCTGCTGACGCTCTTCAGGTCGCTACTGATATCCACCCTGTAATGCGCGCTGCCACGGTAAGGCAGATCGATCGCCACCTTGCCGTTCCAGGGCACGCGACCTTCAAGGGACTGGCTGACCACTTTTGGCAGCACATCCATTCGCGCAGGCTGCCAGCTGGCATCCATATTGACCGCCACCTGGTAGGCTTTCTCACCTTCGGTGGTGGAGAAATCGATATTCACCGGCTGGCTGAACCAGTTTGCGGTCAGCGGCCCGCTTTTCAGATCGCCATTCACGAAGCTGAACTGGCCGGTCAGATTTTTCAGCGTGCTGTCCAGCGGCTTGATGAACAGGCTGTTGTTTTTCAGCCTGACGTCACCTTTGGCGGTGGTCATGGTGCCGTCAAACGGGATATCCAGATGTAAGCGAGCATTCACATCGCCATCTAACTGAAGCTGCTGGAGGGTAGCGCCCAGCGAATCATCCAGCGGCGTCTCTTCGAAGTACGGCCCGACGGCTTTTCCGGGCCCGTTGATATCGGCGTCGATCAGCAGTTTTTCTTTTGAGTAATCGGGGATCACCGCGGTCAGATTGCTGGCCTTCACGCCGCCCAGCGCCACACCGTCGGTTTTCATCCACAAGCCGTCGTTGATGAAGTTGAGCTCAATATCAAGGTTTTTAAGCGCCGGCCAGTCGGGCTGGAAGGCATAGGTGGCGTTGCGTAACGGCACCAGCACCTGGAACTGACCTTCGTTGTGCTTATAGGGGAACAGATGGGGATTGCCGCCATAGGCCAGGGTCGCGCTGTCCGCCTGCCCGCCCTGAATGGCGCCGCTCAGGTAATCCACCAGCGCTTTGCCCATCAGGTTTTCAGGAAAATAGCGCCAGGCCTGAGAGCCGTCATCGGTGCTGATGCCCGCCAGGATCCCCAGCCAGGGTTCATCGCCCGCCGGCTGCAGATAGCGGAAATCGCCCCGGGCGTGCACCGCTTTGGCCTTCACGTCGATGTCGCGCCCGTCGAGCTGGAAGCCTTTCTCGTTCTTCAGCCAGTGAAGGGTCGCCGTGCCTTTTTCGATCTCCAGCGGCGCGCGGAAGACGGTTTCATACGGCATTTTTGCATCGTTAATGTGGGCCACCAGACGGCCATCTTCCATGCTGCCTTCCAGCGTGCCGCTGAAGTGCTCGGCACCCGGCAGCATCTCCCACTGCTTCCAGGCGAGATCGGTCCAGGCGATGTTGAAGCGGGTCTTTTCCGTGGCCTGCAGCGGAATATCCAGCGCCAGAGCATTGATTGCTCCCACCGGCTGGGTGGCCTGCCAGACGTCGCCCAGCGCCGGAGAGAGTTTCGCCGCAATGGTCCGCAGCCCGTCGAGGCCGGACAGCTCCAGATTGCTGGCGCGAATACGCAGCTCATCGCTGCGTTTGCTGTCGGCCCCGCCCACGTCCTGCTCAGGGATCCAGGCCAGCGACAGCGCTCCGCGCGGCCATGCTTTGTCGTCCAGGGTAATACGGGTATCCGGAATGGCGAACTGCCAGCCCTCTTTCTCGCGGGTTACGTGGGCGGTGAGGTTATCAACAGAGAGCTCATGCTGACGCGTTTTGCCCGGCCAGGTGGCGCCGCCCTGCTTCAGCCAGAGATCCCCGCTGGCGATCTGACCGTTAGTGAGTGTCATCCAGCCTTCAATGCTGAACTGTGCGGTTTCAAGCTGCATATTCTGCTGCAGCCAGTCCCCCAGCCAGGGTTTGACGTCCACGTCATCGGCCTGCATCCATACTTTGCCGTTATTCAGCAGACCATTATCGTCACGCAGATCCATGCGCACCTGCATCACGCCGTGCTGACCGTTCAGGCTGGAGAGACTGACCTGTCCCTCTGCACGATGGCGCTCTTTGCCGTTAAGCCAGGTTAACTGGGGGATCGCCAGCTCGGCGCGCTGCCCTGAGAGGGTAATAAAGCTAATTTTGCTGTCACGCAGATCGAAATGATCGAACTGGCGCAGAAAAAGATCGCTGACACGGCTTGCTTCGAAGCCCTCACCCTGTTCGTTGCTGCGCAACGGGGAATTGGTCAGAAACTGCAGCTGATAGAAGGTGAGATCGCGAAACTGCCAGCGCAGGTGCAGCAGGCTTTGCCACACGTCCAGCGCCAGGGTCAAACGACTGATTTTAAGGTGGCCGCCGTCTTTCAGCTGCGCGTCAATGTCGCGCACTTCCAGCGTCGGGCCAAAATTCTGCCAGCTCGCGTCAAGCTGGCCTGCCGTAATGGGTAAGCCGGTTGCGGACTCTATCTTCGCCAGCAGCTGCGGGCGCCAGTTGTCCAGATGCGGCAATGCGAGACGCAGCCCGCTTACGAGCAACGCGACAATCACTATCAGCGTTGCCCCTGTAAGCAGTAAAATCCCCGGCAGTCGCCTCACGCCTCTCTCCTTGTCAGCCGTTTTCTCGCAGCACGCTGCGTGTTACATCATCACCACGTCAAACTGCTCCGGGTTATAGAGCGGTTCGATTTGTACTTTCACCTGTTTGCCGACAAAGATTTCCACTTCCGCAAGGGCGTGTGACTCTTCCCCTTTCAGGGCTTCCGCCACCGAAGGAGAAGCATAGACCAGGAAACGGTCGGAGTCGTAGGCGTGATGAACGCGGACGATCTCACGCATGATCTCATAGCAGACCGTTTCAACCGTCTTCACCGTGCCGCGGCCATGGCAGGTCGGGCACTCGTTGCACAGTACATGCTCCACGCTTTCGCGGGTGCGCTTGCGGGTCATTTCCACCAGCCCAAGCTGGGAGAAGCCGTTGATGCTGGTTTTGACGCGATCTTTACTCAGCGCCTGCTCCAGAGAATGCAGCACGCGGCGGCGGTGGTCTTCGTTACTCATATCGATAAAGTCGATGATGATGATGCCACCCAGATTGCGCAGACGAAGCTGACGCGCAATGGCCTGCGTCGCTTCAATATTGGTGTTAAAAATGGTGTCGTCCAGATTGCGATGCCCGACAAACGCCCCGGTATTGATATCCACGGTGGTCATCGCTTCGGTCTGATCGATAATCAGATAGCCGCCGGATTTGAGTTCGACCTTACGCTCCAGCGCGCGCTGGATTTCGTTCTCGACGTCATACAGATCGAAAATCGGCTGGCGTCCGGTGTAGTGCTCCAGCAGGCCCGGCATTTCAGGAATGTACTCGGCGGTAAACTCGAGCAACGCGTCATAGGTCAGACGGGAGTCGACGCGGATACGGTCCAGTTGGGCATCGGCGAAGTCGCGCAGCACACGCTGGGCCAGCGCCAGCTCGCCGTACAGCTGATAGCGCGTCTGGTTGCGTTTTTTACGCTCCATCACTTTGGTCCAGACGCGTTTCAGGTAGGCGGCATCCGAGGCCAGATCTTCTTCGCTGATCCCCTCTGCGGCGGTGCGAATAATAAAGCCGCCCTGCTCGTCGCAGTAAGCGCCCACCACCTTTTTCAGCCGCTCGCGCTCGCTTTCGCTCTCGATACGCTGAGACACGCCCACGTGAGAGGCGCCAGGCATAAAGACCAGATAACGGGAGGGTAAGGTGATGTCGGTGGTTAGACGCGCGCCTTTGGTACCCAGCGGATCTTTCACCACCTGCACCATAAGATCCTGGCCCTGACGCACCAGCTCGGAGATATCACGAACGGTGAACTGCTTTTGCTCTTCTCCTGCCACGCACTCGGTGTGCGGCATGATATCCGAGGCGTGCAGAAAGGCCGCTTTATCGAGTCCAATATCTACAAATGCCGCCTGCATACCCGGTAGTACACGACTGACACGACCTTTGTAGATATTGCCTACTATTCCGCGTCGCGCTTCACGCTCAATATGGATTTCCTGAAGAATGCCGCCATCAATGTAGGCCACACGGGTTTCCGAGGGCGTTACGTTTACCAACAATTCAGCCGTCATAATTATCCCTTCCCTCACGCAGTGAGTTAAAATTGCTCAGCAACTCATACGTTTCCACCAGCGGTAAGCCGACTACGGCGTGATAGCTGCCATTGATCTTCCTGACAAAACAGCCACCCAACCCTTGAATACCGTATGCACCTGCTTTATCCATAGGTTCACCGCTGGCGATATAACCGGCGATATCCTCATCAGTGAGTACTCTGAACGTGACCTCAGTGACAACCAGGCAATCGAGCACATGCTGACTGTCTGCCAGCGCGACGGCGGTCATCACCTGATGCGTTTGCCCGGACAATTTGCGCAGCATCCTGAACGCATGCTCGCTGTCGTGCGGTTTCTCGAGGACTTCACCGTTAAGGATCACGATGGTATCTGCGCCCAGCACCGGTAAATCACGCGGCACCTGCGCCACGCCTGCCTGGGCTTTCTCCCGCGCCAGGCGGGAAACATACTGCTGAGCACTTTCGCCCTCGGCACGTTTCTCTTCAATGCCGGTAACGATGCGTTCAAAAGATACCCCTAACTGTGTCAGGAGTTCCTGACGGCGTGGGGAGCCGGAAGCGAGATACAAAGACGTCATAGAAACCTTTTATTGCACGGCAAATTGCTGGCGGACCTTACGCATCAGCAGGAATAACCATGGCCAGAGCACACCGTTTACTACACTACTCCAGAACACTTCCGGACGGAAAGAGACGTTGATCACTAAAAACTCTGCCCAGAAAACAATGATATCCGCGGCCATAGATAACAACATCACCACCAGCGCCTGTTGCCAGAGCGCCAGATTACGAAAGAGCTGGAATTTCAGTGCGACCAGGTATGCGATGATACTCATGGACAGCGCGCGTACGCCAAGCGTCGAGCCACTGATCAGATCCAGTATGGCACCCATCACAAAACCTGTGCCCACATTTACGCGGTGCGGCAGGGCGAGGATCCAGTACAGCAAAATCAGCAGCACCCAGTTTGGCCGGAAAACGAGAATGTCATCCGGCCAGGGCATGACTTGCAGCAACAGCGCGATCAAAAACGAGAGCCAGATAACCCAGCGTCCCTGGCTACGGTAGCTTGCCACTATTGCCCTCCCGGGGAGAGTTGCGGTGGCGGCGGCGCATCAGGCGGTGGCTGGGTCAGCCCTGTTGCCGGCGCAGGAACTGGCGCTGGCGGCCCCATCGAGTTTGGCGCAGGCAGAACCTGCGGCATCATCTGCATCAGGCGTTCATTCGCCACGCGATGCACATCTTCCGGCGTCATTGGGTTGCTGCCGTTACGATCGGCACCCCACAACAGCAGCAGATAGCGCAGGCGCTGCAGACCCGCCGTTGGACGTGCCTGAATCACGGTGTAGGCGCGCTGGGTGTCCAGCTTCACAGAGGAGACCACCCCAACCGGATACCCTTCCGGGAAACGACCGCCCAGACCGGACGTTACCAGCACATCGCCCACGCGAATATCGGTATTCGCCGGCAGATGTTCCAGCTGCAGATCGTCCGTACAGCCGTTACCGGCGGCGATCACGCGGATGTCGTTACGCAGCACCTGAATCGGCAGCGCATGGGTCGCATCGCAAATCAGCAATACGCGGCTGGTGAGCTTGGCAACGGCCACCACCTGACCGACGACGCCTTTATCGCTGATAACAGGCTGGCCTTCGTATACGCCATTGACGCTGCCCTTGTCGATGACCACCTGATCGCTGTAGGGATCGTTAACGGTGGAGATCACCTGGGTCACCATCTTCTGCTCATCCTGACGCAGCGGGGAGCCTAAGAGTTCGCGCAGACGGGCGTTCTCCTGCTTGTACTGGCCAAGCATCAGCAGTTCGCTGTTTTTCAGCAGCAGTTCCTGGCGTAACGCGCGGTTTTCAAGTTCGAGTTGATCGCGTGAGGACAGGGTTTGCGAGACGCTGTCGAGTAATTCACGGGGACCATTTGATACAAAGTAGAAAGGACTGACGGCGGTATCCATGTACGTTCTGATCTGGCTGAACGTACCGAGGCGGCTATCGGCAATAATGACACCAAGCGCTACCAGCACCCCAAGGATGAGGCGAAACTGTAGCGACGGGCCACGGCTAAAAATTGGCTTCATAGGCTATGCGTACTCTCGCGTCAGAGAGAAAGGGTAGCCATCCGCTACCCTTTCACACCTGACTACTCTTCGCTGAACAAGTCGCCGCCGTGCATGTCGATCATTTCCAGCGCCTTGCCGCCGCCACGGGCTACGCAAGTCAGTGGATCTTCAGCAACTACGACAGGAATACCTGTCTCTTCCATCAACAGGCGGTCGAGGTTACGCAGCAGCGCACCACCACCGGTCAGAACCATACCGCGCTCGGAGATATCGGAAGCCAGTTCCGGCGGGCACTGCTCGAGGGCAACCATGACGGCGCTGACGATACCGGTTAACGGCTCCTGCAGCGCTTCGAGGATCTCGTTGGAATTCAGGGTAAAGCCACGCGGAACGCCTTCTGCCAGGTTACGGCCGCGAACTTCGATCTCGCGAACTTCGTCACCCGGGTAAGCAGAACCGATCTCGTGCTTGATACGCTCTGCGGTGGCTTCACCGATCAGAGAGCCGTAGTTACGGCGAACGTAATTGATGATCGCTTCGTCGAAGCGGTCGCCGCCGATACGTACGGAAGAGGAGTAAACCACACCGTTCAGGGAAATAACGGCCACTTCAGTGGTACCGCCACCGATATCGACGACCATGGAACCGGTTGCTTCGGAGACCGGCAGACCGGCACCGATTGCTGCAGCCATTGGCTCTTCGATCAGGAAGACTTCACGCGCACCAGCGCCCTGAGCGGATTCACGAATAGCACGACGTTCAACCTGGGTAGCGCCAACCGGCACACACACCAGAACACGTGGGCTCGGACGCATAAAGCTGTTGCTGTGCACTTGCTTGATAAAGTGCTGAAGCATTTTCTCAGTCACGAAGAAGTCAGCGATAACGCCGTCTTTCATCGGACGAATGGCAGCGATATTACCCGGCGTACGGCCAAGCATCTGCTTAGCGTCATGGCCTACAGCCGCTACGCTTTTCGGTGAACCAGCACGATCCTGACGAATGGCCACAACTGAAGGCTCATTCAGTACGATGCCTTGTCCTTTTACATAAATGAGGGTATTCGCGGTACCCAGGTCAATGGACAGGTCATTGGAAAACATGCCACGAAATTTTTTCAACATACTAAGGGATAATCCTGAAAGCTGGGGCGGAAAACAAAATCCGCTTACTTTACCAACCACACGCAGCAGCGACAAGGCGCAAAAATCGCCTGCTACGGTGAAAATTTGTGCAGCACGTTTCCTTTGTTACAAATCGTCGCCTGACTCCCTCAGGGCTGAGAAAAAACAGCCTTCCTCACGTTCATTTGTAACCCGTTAAAGGTCGTTCACTGTCATTTTGCTCGTCATACATCACGCTACAGGCGCGATATTCTACGTGAAAACTTACCAAACGGCAGGTTAAACAGAGTATCTTTGCGAATATTTTTTCACATTGCTGTCAAGAGGCTGAGAGGCCGCAAAAAAATCCCCCTGCCCCCCTGTCACGCCGCGCTCCGTCAACGTCTGCCATTCCGTTCGCGATCGCACACCTGTAGCAAATACACGTGTTTGCGTTCCTTTGCACGCTTCCACCAGGCTCTGCACCAGCAGCTGGTTTTCCGTGCGCTTTTCGATATTCCTTACCAGTCCCGGATGCAGCTTCAGTAACTCCACCTCCAGCGCCTTGATCCAGCTGGTGCTGACCAGCGTTAAACCCGCCTGCGTAACCGCCACGCGCGCGCCCAACGCATTAATCAACCGAACGACCGGCTGTAACCGACTGATGTGTTGACAAACATCCGCCTCTGCAAGTTCAAAAATAATCCGCTTGCGCTGCGATTTTTCACATTGCATCAACACATCCCGCAGCCAGCGCTGGAATCGCGGGCGGATCAGGGACTCAACCGTGACCTGCAATGCCAGGTGCTCTTCGGGCCAGAAGGATAAGAATGGCATCAATCGCGATATTTGCTGGCGATCGTACTCTTCGGACAGGCCAAACTGCAGCACCATCGGGAGATACTCCGCCGACACCACCTCTTCGTTGCCGTCGAAGATCCGGCACAGCAGCTCCCGGTGATGAACCTGGCCGCTGGTCAGCACCGCCGGTTTTTGATAAATCCGCGGCCCGCCGCGGGTAAGCATCTGCTCAATTAAGGTTCGCCAGCGCACGTTGCCGCGCCCTTTTTCAGGCAGGGAGTCATCATAAACCGCCCAGCCGTTCGCCCCCTGCAACACCGCATTGCGGGTGGCGGCTTCGGCATGCTCCATCACCTGCTCGGTGGACTGGCCCCCGCGCCAGGCGCAAATGCCAATATGCACCATGTCTTCGCGATCGAGCATTTTGCTCGGCGGCAGCGCATCCACTGATTTCAACAGCAGGCTGGCGATACTTTCGGACTCTTTCAGGGTGCGGTGCGGCAGTAACACGGCGTAATCACTGCGGTGATAGCGTGCCAGCAGTGCGCCGGGATAGCGCATAATAAAGGTGGAGAGCATATTGATGAGCGTAAACAGGTGCTCCTCTGCCACCGCCCGCCCCCAGTTATCTTTCAGCAGATCGAAGTCCGGCAGACGGACAATCATCACCACCCCATGGGTGCCCACGTTCTCCTGATCTTCCAGCAAGGTGCCCAGTTGGTTATCAAAGAACAGACGATTATTAAGGCCGGTTTTGTTGTCCTGGGCGGCATAGGAGCGGATCAGCGTGTCGATACGGCTACGCTGGTCGCTGGCAAACTGGATTTCGGAGAGCAGGACGTCCAGCGCGCTGCTGGTGCGCGATGGCCATTCATAAACCGAGCCGCGCACCTGCGCGCCGCGTTCCCCGTTGAGGATCCGCGCTGAACGCGACTCCAGCAACTCCTGTCCAGAGAGCTGACGCCGTAGCCAGCGCACCGCCAGGAAGATCAGCACCACCACGAAGAATACCGCCAGAGTCAGCGGCGCGGTGGTCATCATGGAACGAAAATAACTGGTCATTGGGTCCTGATAGACCAGGCTTATCGTCAGACCGGGATTTTTCAGGGAGGGGACGGTGAGCTCGAGCGTCTGGGGAGCAGAACCCGCCTGTCGGTAATAGGTTTGCCCGGTATGGCTTAGAAGGATGTGATCGCCCTGCTTAATCTCCACCCGCGTGATATCCACCGGGGCCATGAGTTCATCCAGCTCGCGGGTAAGTTCTGGAAAGGGGGTGCTGACAAGGCGGGCATCAATCACCGACGCCACGGAATGGACGCGGTTCGCAAGCTTCCCCTGGATCGCATTATAGAAACTGAGCGAGCAGCCAATAAAGATGACAAAAATGGTCATCCCGGTAAGCAAGGAGATAAAAGCGGAGAACTTCGTCGATAATCGCATCCTTGAGATTACTCCGTGAGTTGGTGAGGATAGCAAGTGAGTACTAACTTGCAATACGGCATCGGCATACTACCAAATCAGGTGTATCTGGCAATTTATTGCGTTAAATCGGCATCGCATGTCATTGAGCGAGTATAGTCTTCAAAAATTTTTTTCCAATCATCATCCCAGGTAAGGAATTCGTATGCAGGCTTTGATCTTAGAACAGCAGGAAGGCAAAACTCTTGCATCAGTGCAATCTATTGAGGAGAGCCGTCTGCCTGAAGGTGCCGTGACCGTTGACATCGACTGGTCCAGCCTTAATTACAAAGACGCCCTCGCCATCACGGGCACAGGCAAAATCATCCGCAATTTCCCAATGGTTCCAGGTATCGATTTTGCCGGGCGTGTACACGCCAGCGAAGATCCGCGTTTTCATGTGGGCCAGCAGGTGCTGCTGACCGGCTGGGGCGTGGGCGAGAATCACTGGGGCGGGCTGGCGGCACAGGCGCGCGTCAATGGCGACTGGCTGGTGCCAATGCCAGACGGGCTCGATGGCCGCAAAGCGATGATCATCGGCACCGCCGGTTTTACCGCCATGCTGTGCGTGATGGCGCTGGAAGAGGCCGGCGTACGCCCTGAATCTGGTGAAGTAGTGGTGACGGGCGCCAGCGGCGGCGTCGGCAGCACAGCGGTTGCCCTGCTGCATAAGCTGGGTTACCAGGTCGCGGCGGTATCCGGCCGCGAAAGCACCCACGACTATCTGCGAAGCCTTGGTGCCAGCCGCATTCTGGGCCGGGATGAGTTCGCCGAGACCCGTCCGCTGGAAAAACAGATCTGGGCCGGGGCCGTTGATACCGTGGGCGACAAAGTGCTGGCGAAAGTGCTGGCGCAGATGAACTACGGCGGCTGCGTGGCGGCATGCGGTCTGGCGGGCGGTTTTGCCCTGCCGACCACGGTGATGCCGTTTATTCTGCGCAACGTCCGTTTGCAGGGAGTCGATTCCGTGATGACCCCTGCTGAACGCCGGGCACAGGCCTGGGAGCGACTGGTTCGCGATCTGCCTGCCTCCTTCTACGCGCAAAGCGCCACGCAGATTAGCCTTGAACAGGCACCGGAGTATGCCGCGAAAATCATCAGCAACCAGATCCAGGGCCGTACCCTGGTGAAGCTCGCCTAATCTTCAAATTTTCGTGACATATTCGCTTTAACCCTTCTCCTCCGTCATGCTTAGAAAAATGCATGACGGAGGAAGCCATGAAAGTGAAACCCCTGACGGAAGCCGATATCACTGCGGAATCCGTTTTTATGCTCAAGCGCCGCCAGATCCTCAAGATGCTGGGGATAGGCGCCGGTGCGCTGACGCTCTCACCCCTCGCCCAGGCCGATCTGCTGGACTGGTTTAAGGGCAACGATCGTCCGAAAGCGCCCCCAGGAAAGCCCCTCACCTTTACCCAGCCCGCGCAGTGGCAAAGCCAGCTGGCGAAAACCCCGGAAGAAAAAGTGACGGGCTACAACAACTTCTATGAGTTTGGCCTGGATAAAGCCGACCCTGCCGCCAACGCCGGTAGCCTGAAAACCAACCCCTGGACGCTGAAAATCGACGGCGAAGTGGCAAAACCGCTGACCCTGGATTACGACGATCTCACTAAGCGCTTCCCGCTGGAGGAGCGCATCTACCGCATGCGCTGCGTCGAGGCCTGGTCGATGGTGGTGCCGTGGATCGGTTTTCCGCTGCATAAACTGCTGGCCCTGGTGGAGCCCACCAGCGATGCGAAGTATGTCGCCTTTGAGACCCTTTACGCCCCGGAAGATATGCCCGGCCAGAAAGACCGGTTTATCGGCGGCGGGCTCGATTACCCGTATGTAGAAGGGTTACGTATTGATGAGGCGATGCATCCCCTCACGCTGCTCACCGTCGGCGTGTATGGTAAAGCGCTCCCGCCGCAAAACGGCGCGCCCATCCGCCTGACCGTACCCTGGAAGTATGGCTTCAAGGGGATTAAATCTATCGTCAGCATCAAGCTGACCCGCGAGCGTCCGCCGACTACCTGGAACCTGGCCGCACCAAACGAGTACGGTTTTTACGCCAACGTGAACCCGCACGTCGATCACCCGCGCTGGTCGCAGGCCACGGAGCGCTTTATCGGCTCAGGCGGTGCGCTGGACGTGAAGCGCCAGCCCACGCTGCTGTTTAACGGCTATGCCGATCAGGTCGCATCACTCTATCGCGGCCTCGACTTAAAGGAGTTTTTCTAAGTGCGTCTGACGGCAAAACAGATTACCTGGCTGAAGGTGGCCCTGCATCTTGCAGGGTTGCTTCCTTTTATATGGCTGTTCTGGGCCGCCAGCCACGGCGGCTTCAGCGCCGACCCGGCCAAAGATATCCAGCACTTTACCGGCAGGACCGCGCTGAAGTTTTTACTGGCGACTCTGCTGGTGTCGCCCCTGGCGCGCTACGCAAAACAGCCGCTGCTGATCCGCACCCGCCGTCTGTTAGGCCTGTGGTGCTTCGCCTGGGCGACGTTACATCTCACCAGCTATGCGTTACTGGAGCTGGGCATTAATAATCTGGCCCTGCTGGGGAGCGAACTGGTGACCCGTCCTTACCTGACGCTCGGGATTGTTAGCTGGGTGATTTTGCTGGCATTAACCCTCACATCCACGCAGTACGCCCAGCGAAAACTGGGAAGGCGCTGGCAACTTCTGCATAATTTTGTCTATCTTGTCGCGATCCTCGCGCCCATCCACTACCTTTGGTCAGTGAAAATCCTCTCGCCGCAGCCGATCGTCTATGCGCTGCTGGCTGTAGGGCTTCTGGCATGGCGATATAAGAAGTTTCGCCAGTGGTGGCGATAATGAACGAAACTGTGCTTATTCCCACAGATCGTTTACCCTTCCCGGGCATTTATCCGAATGCTGTTGATAATCTTCCCTGATAAGACCAGTATTTAGCTGCCAAATGCTACGAAATCGTTATAATGTGCCACTTTGGTTTCCCCGACGGGTTTTTCGTAGCCTGAGAGGGTGACAATCGCGCATCGAAGGTATATTTTGTTTTTTACCGTAGATTCGCAGGAGATAGCGGCACAATGGCTGACAAGTTTCACATCTTAGTTTTGAACGGGCCGAACCTGAATATGCTCGGCACCCGTGAACCCGAGAAGTACGGCACGCTGACGTTAACCGAGATTGTTAACCGTTTGGATAGCGAAGCAGCGGCGCTTAATGTGGAACTTGACCATTTTCAGTCGAACGCGGAGTACGCACTCATCGACCGAATTCATCAGGCTAAAGACACCACGGACTATATCTTGATCAATCCGGCCGCGTTTACGCACACCAGTGTTGCTATTCGCGACGCGCTGCTGGCAGTGAGCATCCCGTTTATTGAGATCCACCTCAGCAACGTGCATGCGCGGGAGCCGTTCCGCCACCACTCCTACCTGTCGGATATCGCCGCTGGCGTTATCTGTGGACTGGGGGCTGACGGTTATTCATTCGCTTTACAGACAGCGGTAAAACGCCTGTCACAATCACACTAAACAAAGAGTACGGAACCCACTCATGGATATTCGTAAGATTAAAAAACTGATCGAGCTGGTTGAAGAATCAGGCATCTCCGAACTGGAAATTTCTGAAGGCGAAGAGTCTGTACGCATCAGCCGTGCAGCGCCAAACGCAAGCTTCCCGGTTATGCAACAAGCTTACGCTGCACCAATGATGCAGCAGCCAGCTCTGTCTAACGCTGTCGCGCCAGCGGCTACTCCAGCAATGGAAGCGCCAGCAGCAGCGGAAATCAGTGGCCACATCGTACGTTCCCCAATGGTTGGTACTTTCTACCGCACCCCGAGCCCGGACGCTAAAGCGTTCATCGAAGTGGGCCAGAAAGTTAACGCGGGCGATACCCTGTGCATCGTTGAAGCCATGAAAATGATGAACCAGATCGAAGCTGACAAGTCAGGTACTGTGAAAGCGATTCTGGTCGAAAGTGGTCAGCCGGTTGAATTTGACGAGCCGCTGGTCGTCATCGAGTAACGAGGCGAACATGCTGGATAAAATTGTTATCGCCAACCGCGGCGAGATTGCCCTGCGAATCCTTCGTGCCTGTAAAGAACTGGGCATCAAGACCGTCGCTGTGCACTCAAGCGCGGACCGCGATCTGAAACACGTATTACTGGCGGATGAGACGGTCTGTATTGGCCCGGCTCCGTCCGTAAAAAGCTATCTGAATATCCCGGCAATCATCAGCGCCGCTGAAATCACCGGCGCGGTGGCTATTCACCCGGGTTACGGCTTCCTCTCTGAGAACGCCAACTTTGCTGAACAGGTAGAGCGTTCCGGCTTTATCTTCATCGGTCCGAAAGCTGACACCATCCGCCTGATGGGCGACAAAGTGTCTGCGATCACCGCCATGAAGAAAGCAGGCGTTCCTACCGTACCAGGCTCCGACGGCCCACTGGGCGACGATATGGATGCTAACCGTGCCCATGCAAAACGCATTGGCTACCCGGTTATCATCAAAGCGTCCGGCGGCGGCGGCGGTCGTGGTATGCGCGTTGTGCGCAGCGACGCTGAACTGGCCCAGTCCATCTCCATGACCAAAGCGGAAGCAAAAGCAGCTTTCAGCAATGACATGGTTTATATGGAAAAATACCTCGAAAACCCACGCCACATCGAAATTCAGGTGCTGGCAGACGGTCAGGGTAACGCTATCTATCTGGCAGAACGTGACTGCTCCATGCAGCGTCGTCACCAGAAAGTGGTCGAAGAGGCACCAGCACCGGGCATCACCCCGGAACTGCGTCGCTACATCGGCGAGCGCTGCTCTAAAGCCTGTGTGGATATCGGCTATCGCGGTGCAGGTACTTTCGAGTTCCTGTTCGAAAACGGCGAGTTCTACTTCATTGAGATGAACACCCGTATTCAGGTTGAACACCCGGTTACCGAAATGATCACCGGCGTTGACCTGATTAAAGAGCAGCTGCGTATCGCTGCGGGTCAGCCACTGTCCATCAAACAGGAAGAAGTGATCGTCAAAGGCCATGCGGTGGAATGCCGTATCAACGCCGAAGACCCGAACACCTTCCTGCCAAGCCCGGGTAAAATCACGCGTTTCCACGCGCCGGGTGGTTTTGGTGTGCGCTGGGAGTCTCATATCTACGCCGGTTACACCGTACCGCCGTACTATGACTCAATGATCGGCAAGCTGATCTGCTACGGCGAATCCCGTGACGTGGCGATTGCCCGCATGAAGAACGCCCTGCAGGAGCTGATCATCGACGGCATCAAAACCAACGTCGATCTGCAGATGCGTATTATGACTGACGAGAACTTCCAGCATGGTGGCACCAACATCCACTATCTGGAGAAGAAACTCGGTCTTAATGAAAAATAAGCACAGATAAGCAGCAAAAGGCCGGTTAATCCGGCCTTTTTTATTTCTGGGGGTTGCGAAGCCCCATAAGGTACAATCCCCGCTTTCTTTTTCCACAAGGGACAAAAAATGGACAAACGTTTTGTTCAGGCCCATAAAGAAGCGCGATGGGCGCTGTGGTTAACCCTTCTTTATCTCGCTGCATGGTTAGTGGGCGCTTACCTACCTGGTTCTGCAATTGGTATCACCGGTCTCCCTCACTGGTTTGAGATGGCCTGCCTGCTGATCCCGCTGGTGTTTATTGTGCTCTGCTGGGCGATGGTGAAATTCATCTATCGCGATATTCCGCTGGAGGATGACGATAATGCAGCTTGAAGTGATCCTGCCCCTCGTCGCGTATCTGTTCATTGTTTTTGGCCTGTCCGTTTACGCCATGCGCAAACGTACCACCGGCACCTTCCTGAACGAGTATTTCCTCGGCAGCCGCTCAATGGGCGGCATTGTGCTGGCGATGACCCTGACCGCCACCTATATCAGCGCGAGTTCCTTTATTGGCGGCCCGGGTGCGGCCTATAAATATGGCCTGGGCTGGGTGCTGCTGGCGATGATCCAGCTGCCCGCCATCTGGCTTTCGCTCGGCATTCTGGGGAAAAAATTCGCTATCCTGGCGCGTCGCTACAATGCCTTGACCCTCAACGACATGCTGTTTGCCCGCTATCAGAGCCGCCTGCTGGTCTGGCTTGCCAGCCTGAGCCTGCTGGTGGCCTTCGTGGGCGCCATGACCGTACAGTTCATCGGCGGCGCGCGCCTGCTTGAAACCGCAGCCGGTATTCCCTATGAAACGGGCCTGCTGATTTTTGGTATCAGTATCGCGCTGTACACTGCCTTTGGCGGCTTCCGCGCCAGCGTGCTCAACGACACCATGCAGGGCATGGTAATGCTAATTGGCACCATCGTGCTGCTGGTGGGCGTGGTCCATGCGGCGGGCGGGTTAACCCACGCGGTGGAAACCCTGCAGACTATCGACCCGAAACTGGTTTCACCGCAGGGCGCGGACGACATTCTGTCCCCGACCTTTATGACCTCCTTCTGGGTGCTGGTCTGCTTCGGAGTGATTGGCTTACCGCATACCGCCGTGCGCTGCATCTCCTATAAAGACAGTAAAGCGGTGCATCGCGGGATTATCATTGGCACCATCGTGGTGGCGATCCTGATGTTCGGTATGCACCTTGCCGGCGCTCTGGGCCGGGCGGTGATCCCGGACCTGACCGTGCCGGATCTGGTCATTCCGACCCTGATGGTAAAAGTGCTGCCCCCTTTTGCTGCCGGGATCTTCCTTGCCGCGCCAATGGCGGCGATCATGTCGACAATTAATGCTCAACTGCTGCAAAGTTCCGCTACGATCATTAAAGATCTCTACCTGAACATGCACCCGGAGCAGATGAACAACGAGCGCCGCCTGAAGCGGATGTCCGCTGCAATCACCCTGGTTCTGGGCGCGTTGCTGCTGCTGGCCGCGTGGAGACCGCCAGAGATGATCATCTGGCTGAACCTGCTGGCGTTTGGCGGCCTGGAAGCCGTATTCCTCTGGCCGCTGGTGCTGGGGCTGTACTGGGAGCGCGCCAATGCTGCCGGTGCGCTGAGCGCGATGATCGTCGGTGGCGTGCTGTATGCCGTGCTCGCCTCCTTTAAGATCCAGTACCTGGGCTTCCATCCGATTGTGCCTTCGTTACTGCTAAGTTTGCTGGCGTTTGTGGTGGGGAACCGTTTCGGTCAACCCGCTCCGCAGACCGCCGTCATTTCTACTGATAAATAAAGAGTTTTGCCATGCCGTGGATCCAACTGAAACTGAATACGACCGGCGCTAACGCCGAAGAGATGAGCGATGCGCTGATGGAGGCTGGTGCGGTCTCAATCACCTTCCAGGACACGCATGACACGCCGGTGTTTGAACCGCTGCCGGGTGAAACGCGCCTGTGGGGGGATACCGACGTCATCGGGCTGTTTGATGCTGAAACCGATATGGCCGACGTGGTCATGATTCTGGAAAATCATCCGCTGCTGGGCGCAGGTTTTGCGCACAAGATCGAGCAGCTGGAAGATAAAGACTGGGAACGCGAGTGGATGGATAACTTCCACCCGATGCAGTTCGGCAAGCGTCTGTGGATCTGCCCAAGCTGGCGTGACGTGCCGGATGAAAATGCGGTAAACGTGATGCTCGATCCGGGCCTCGCGTTTGGCACTGGCACGCACCCGACGACCTCTCTGTGCCTGCAGTGGCTGGATGGTCTGGATCTGGACGGTAAGACGGTGATCGACTTTGGCTGCGGCTCCGGGATCCTCGCCATTGCCGCCCTGAAGCTGGGCGCGGCAAAAGCCATCGGGATCGACATCGATCCGCAGGCGATTCAGGCCAGCCGCGATAATGCCGAACGCAACGGCGTCTCCGACCGTCTTGAACTTTATCTACCGAATGACCAGCCACAGGCCATGAAAGCCGACGTGGTGGTCGCAAACATTCTGGCCGGTCCATTACGTGAACTGGCGCCGTTAATCAGCGTGCTGCCCGTTGAGGGCGGTCTGTTGGGCCTTTCCGGTATTCTCGCCAGCCAGGCTGAGGGCGTATGCGAGGCGTACGCCGATCTGTTCACTCTCGATCCGGTGGTGGAGAAAGAAGAGTGGTGCCGCATAACCGGTCGTAAAAAATAGAGGGTTATTCGTTTGCCTGTTTTTTAAACCGCTCCTATGGTTAAAGACCAGGCAACCCATAGACGAAGATCATGTTCTAAAATGAGACGCAGATCGCAAAGAACCGGGGAAATCTGCTGTTAAAAACAGCAGATTATTCGGCTTTAGGTTTCATTAATTAAGAAAAAACGAGAAGTTTTAGGAAATTGTAAGCGGCCATAAAATCGCCACTCACATTTAAGTGAATGATTTATATCGCATATAATTTTGGCTGTTGTGCTTTGTCCCTGATTCCATGATCTGTAACAGGGGATTGTTCAAAGTTTGGCCTTTCATCTCGTGCAAAAAATGCGTAAGATACGCCGCCTTGCAGTCACAGTATGGTCATTTCTTAACTCATGCGCATCGGAAACCACCAGCTCAGAAATCGCCTGATCGCAGCACCTATGGCAGGTATTACCGACCGACCATTCAGGACGCTGTGCTATGAGATGGGAGCAGGACTAACCGTTTCAGAGATGATGTCGTCTAACCCGCAGGTTTGGGAAAGCGATAAATCCCGTCTTCGGATGGTGCATATTGACGAACCAGGTATCCGCACCGTGCAAATCGCCGGGAGCGTGCCTGAAGAGATGGCAGATGCCGCGCGTATCAACGTGGAGAGTGGCGCCCAGATTATTGATATCAATATGGGTTGCCCGGCCAAAAAAGTGAATCGCAAGCTTGCAGGTTCAGCCCTTCTGCAATACCCCGACCAGGTGAAGTCAATCCTGACGGCGGTTGTCAGCGCAGTGGACGTTCCTGTTACGTTAAAGATTCGCACGGGTTGGTCGCCGGATCACCGTAACTGTGTAGAGATTGCCCAACTGGCCGAAGACTGTGGCATTCAGGCCCTGACCATACATGGACGCACACGCGCCTGTTTGTTCAACGGCGAAGCTGAATACGACAGCATTCGGGCAGTTAAGCAGAAAGTTTCCATTCCGATTATCGCGAATGGCGACATTACTGACCCGCTTAAAGCCAGAGCTGTGCTCGACTATACAGGGGCTGATGCTCTGATGATAGGACGTGCGGCTCAGGGAAGACCCTGGATCTTTCGGGAAATCCAGCATTATCTGGACACTGGGGAGCTGCTTGCCCCGCTGCCTCTGGCAGAGGTTAAGCACTTGCTATGCGCACATATTCGGGAACTGCACGACTTTTATGGTCAGGCTAAAGGGTACCGAATCGCGCGTAAACACGTATCCTGGTATCTCCAGGAACACGCTCCGGATGACCAGTTTCGGCGCACATTCAACGCCATAGAGGATGCCAGCGAACAGCTGGAGGCGTTGGAGGCATACTTCGAAAATCTTGCGTAATGAAATAAAGAGCTGACAGAACTATGTTCGAACAACGCGTAAATTCTGACGTACTGACCGTTTCCACCGTTAACTCTCAGGACCAGGTAACTCAAAAGCCCCTGCGTGACTCGGTTAAACAGGCACTGAAGAACTATTTTGCTCAACTGAATGGTCAGGACGTCAACGACCTGTATGAGCTGGTACTGGCTGAAGTTGAACAGCCCCTGTTGGACATGGTGATGCAATACACCCGTGGTAACCAGACCCGTGCTGCTCTGATGATGGGCATCAACCGTGGTACGCTGCGTAAGAAACTGAAAAAGTACGGCATGAACTAATTTCGATTAGCTAAATGCTTGTATAAAAAGGCGCTACTCGGCATGGGGACGCGCCTTTTTTTATGCCCCGCTTTCCCCCATTTTTTAACCCCCGTGACGCCGTTTCAAAGCGAAACGTAAACATCCGTCTGCCCACTTCTCAGCCGCTATTTTTCGTGTATATTTCCTGCACTCTTGTCAATTGTTCCCGGAAATTCCGAATGATCCGTAAGTATTGGTGGTTAGTCGTCTTCGCGATTAGCGTTTTCCTTTTCGATGCGCTGTTAATGCAGTGGATTGAGTTGATGTCTACGGAAACAGACCAATGCCGCAACATGAATTCGGTGAATCCACTCAAGCTGGTCAATTGCTCAGATCTGGATTAAATACCCGTTTTTCCTCGAAAAATGTGCGGATTTAAAACCCTTTGAGGCATCTCCATTGGATGATAATGTCTCAGCCCGTCTCACCCGGTATCACGTAATACCCCACTGTGTATGAGTTGATGAGATCATGCTGGTTAGCCAATACGACCAACTTCTTGTGGTTATCTCCTTTGTTGTCGCGATCCTTGCATCCTATACCGCGCTGAATATGGCAGGGCGGGTTGCCGGCAGCACCGGCGTCGCGGCACATGTCTGGCTGACGGGCGGCGGTATCGCCATGGGGATCGGGATCTGGGCCATGCACTTTATCGGCATGCTGGCGATGGATATCTCCATGCGGATGAACTACGACCTGCTGATAACCGCTCTCTCCATGCTGATTGCCATCTTCGCCTCTCTGTTCGCCCTCTGGCTGGTGAGCCGCGACCATTTACGCAGGCGGCGCTTGTTTACCGGTGCGGTGATTCTGGGTGCGGGCATCGTGGCGATGCACTACACCGGCATGGCCGCATTACAGGTTGAGCCTGTCATCGTCTGGCACATGCGCTGGGTTGCGCTGTCGGTGGTTATCGCCCTGCTCGCCTCGCTGGCTGCCCTGTGGCTGACGTTTCGTCTGCGTCGCGATGCTGCCCAGGTCGCGCTGATGCGTGCGGGCGCCGCCGTGCTGATGGGCGTTGCCATTGCCGGCATGCACTATACCGGCATGAAGGCCGCCCAGTTCCCGTTGCAGGTGCATATGCATCATCAGGGAGTGAACGGCAGCTGGCTGGCGGTGCTGGTGAGCGTCGTCGCGCTCTCTATTCTGGGCATCACGCTGCTGGTCTCGATGTTTGATGCCCGACTGCAGGCCCGCACCTCCCTGCTCGCCTCATCGCTGGCGGAAGCCAACCGCGAGCTGGCACAGCTGGCACTGCACGATACGCTGACCCGCTTGCCGAACCGCGTGCTGCTGGAGGACCGTCTCGATCAGGCGATCAACAAAGCCGATCGCGAAGGGAAACTGTTTGCCCTGCTGTTTATGGATCTGGATGGCTTCAAAGCCGTTAACGATGCCTACGGACATGATACGGGCGACAAGCTGCTGGTGGCGGTCACGGAGCGTCTCGAACAGCCGCTGAAGGGCCAGTACACCCTCGCCCGCATTGGTGGCGATGAGTTTGTGCTGCTCGCCGAGATCGACGCGCCGAACGATGCCGCATCGCTTGCCAGCTCGCTGGTGCATGTTATCGATCAGCCCTTCAGCCTTGAGCTGTACGATCTGGTGGTGACCCTCAGCGTGGGGATTGCCATCTATCCCCACGATGGCAAAAACCAGCGCGAGCTGATGTTTAACGCCGATGCGGCGATGTATCACACCAAGCATATGGGGCGTAACGGCTACCACTTCTTCCAGCCGTCGATGAATGCCCTGGCACAAAATCAGCTGCAGCTGATGAACGATCTGTGGCTGGCGCTGGAGCGCAAGGAACTGCATCTGGTGTATCAGCCCAAGTTCCAGGCACCGGTTGGCCCCATTGTCGGCTTTGAAGCCCTGCTGCGCTGGCAGCATCCTACGCAGGGTCTGTTATCTCCCGATCAGTTCCTGCCGATGGCGGAAAAGAGCGGGCTGATCATTCCTATCGGCAACTGGGTGATTGATGAGGCCTGTCGTCAGCTGCGCGCCTGGCATCTTGAAGGCCATAGCGAATGGTCGATGGCGGTGAACCTCTCCACGCTGCAGTTTGAGCAGCCCCAGCTGGTTGACACGGTAATGGGCAGCCTGGCGCGGCACGCTATTCCACCGCATACCCTGATTCTGGAAGTGACCGAAACCACGGCTATGAACAACCCTGATGAGAGCGTACGGGTGCTGACGGAACTGACCCAGGCCGGGGTAAAAGCCTCAATCGATGATTTCGGCACCGGCTATTCCAGCCTGCTGTATCTGAAAAAGCTGCCCGCCTGCGAGCTGAAAATCGATCGGGCGTTTGTGAAAGATCTCAACAGCGCGGGTGATGATGCGACTATCGTGTCTGCCATTGTCGCGTTGGCAAAGACGCTCAACCTGAAGGTGGTGGCCGAAGGGGTGGAAACCGAGGAGCAGCAGAACTTTTTGACCGAACTCGGATGCAATACGCTGCAGGGCTATCTGCTGGGTAAACCCGTCTCGGCGCAGACCATCAACGCCCTGAGCCACGATCCGCAGGCGATGCTGGCACAGCAAATGTAACGCGATGCCGCTACGATGCGGCGTCGTATAACCTGTGTGGTCGGTGGGCAACCGGTAAGGTTGAGAAGATATTGTCCACCAGCTCAGGAGCCTGCTGATACAGATCCACTCTTTCTGGGTTCATTAACCAGTTTTTAATGAGCCCGGAAAAAAAACCATGAAAAACAATTAACGTCGTGTCGATATTGATCTCTGCGGAGACGCTACCGAGAATAATGCATTGCTGCAACATTTCACGAACGTTTTCATAGTTGAAACCGATCCTTTCCCGAATTTGACTCTCTAAAATCATCCCCCGATCAAATTCACATTTGTGATAGAGGATCTGCAATAAAGCTCGCTGGCGACGATCCCGGGCAATATATTGCAAAGCCATAACAAACTGCTCACGCAAAATTAATAACGGATCGCTTTGTTCAACCTGCGATAGCCGGCCATGAATTATCTCGCGCAGCGGTCGTTGCTCCTGCCAGATAGCGTTGAATATTTCGGCTTTACTGGTGAAGTGCCAGTAAACGGCCCCCCGCGTCAGGCAGGCGGCATCGGCGATATCCGTCAGCGTGGTGCTGGCAACGCCCCGCGCGGCAAACTGTTCTATCGCAGCCTCAATCAGTAACTGACGTGTCTTCTGTGCCTCGGCCTTGGTTTTGCGCGCCATAGAAAATCGCTCATTTAACAGGTTAATGACTTTTACAGAACAACGGTGATGACCGTCAGAGGGCCAATTATCCATCAGTCTGGAAAATAATGATGAACAAAAAAAGTTAACTCAATTAATTTATAAATCACCGTGATGTTTACTCTATATTTAATTCATAAAATATATGAACCCATCTAAAGCAAAAGTGGCAGCGATACATAGCCAGACGTGCTATACCGTTGTTTACTCTCACTCCGCGCCAATTTTTTTATCCTCATTTCATTCTCAGCACTTATAAATCAAAAACTCGCCCGGCCATTCTTTATTATGGCGCCCGCCGTTTTCCGTTTACCTCTCCTTAACGCTTAACCCTGTGGGTTAATGCGGATTGATGATTTTGAAGGAATAGTCATGACGCCTAATTTCAGGTTTTTACCTTTATCCGGTTTTATCATCGGTGCCGCATTGCTCGTGGGTTGTGACGATCATGCCGGACAGGCACAGCTGCCGCCGACGCCGCAGGTGATGGTACATGTAGTGAAAAGCGCCCCCCTGGCGGTGACCACCGAGCTGCCAGGCCGGACCGACGCTTACCGCGTCGCCGAAGTTCGCCCGCAGGTCAGCGGCATTGTGCTGAAGCGCAACTTCACGGAAGGCAGCGATGTAAAAGCCGGTGAGTCGCTATATCAGATCGATCCGGCCACCTACCAGGCGGCCTATGACAGTGCTATGGGCGAGCTGGCCAAAGCCAAAGCCGCCGCCAGCATTGCCCACCTGACGGTGAAACGCTATGTCCCCCTGGTCGGTACGCAGTACGTCAGTAAGCAGGAATATGACCAGTCCGTGGCTAACGCCCGCCAGGCTGATGCCTCGGTGATGGCGGCTCAGGCTGCGGTCGAAACTGCACGCATCAACCTGGCCTACACCAAAGTGACGTCGCCCATCAGCGGGCGGATTGGTAAATCCAGCGTCACCGAGGGGGCGCTGGTCGCTAACGGACAGGCCACGGCGCTGGCCACGGTCCAGCAGCTCGATCCGATTTATGTCGATGTCACGCAGTCCAGCAACGATTTTATGCGCCTCAAGCAGTCCAGCCTGCAGACCGGCGAAGGCACCAGCAGCGTACAGTTGCTGATGGAGAATGGTCAGCCGTACCCGCTGAAAGGCTCGCTGCAGTTCTCAGATGTCACCGTGGATGAGAGCACCGGCTCAATTACCCTGCGGGCGATTTTCCCCAACCCGCAACACATCCTGCTGCCCGGCATGTTTGTCCGCGCGCGCATCAATGAAGGTACCCAGCCGCACGCGATCCTGGTTCCACAGCAGGGCGTTACCCGCACCCCACGCGGTGAGGCCAGCGTGATGGTGGTGAACGCTAAAAACCAGGCCGAAGCCCGTAACGTTGTCGCCCCTCAGGCGATTGGCGATCAATGGCTGGTCACGGACGGCTTACACGAAGGCGATCGGGTGATTATCAGCGGGCTGCAAAAAGTGCGTCCTGGCGTCGCGGTAGTGGCAACGCCGGACACCGCCGCGCAGAAAGCGGGATAAGGAACAGAGCATGGCTAACTTCTTTATTCAGCGCCCGATCTTTGCGTGGGTGCTTGCCATCATCCTGATGATGGCGGGCGGGCTGGCGATCCTGAAGCTGCCGGTGGCGCAGTATCCCACCATCGCGCCCCCTGCCGTGGCTATTTCGGCCACCTATCCCGGCGCGGATGCTCAGACGGTGCAGGACACGGTGACCCAGGTTATCGAGCAGAACATGAACGGCATCGATAACCTGATGTACATGTCCTCCACCAGCGACTCTGCGGGCAGCGTGACCATCACCCTTACCTTCCAGTCCGGCACCGACCCTGATATTGCCCAGGTGCAGGTGCAGAACAAACTTCAGCTGGCGATGCCCTTACTGCCGCAGGAAGTGCAGCAGCAAGGGATTGGCGTGGAGAAGTCGAGCAGCAGCTTCCTGCTGGTGGCCGGTTTTGTCTCGGACAATAAAAACCTGAGCCAGGACGATATCTCTGACTATGTGGCCTCTAACGTCAAGGATGCGATCAGCCGCACCTCCGGGGTGGGCGACGTTCAGCTGTTTGGCGCCCAGTATGCGATGCGTATCTGGCTGGATGCGAATAAGCTGAATGCCTACCAGCTGACGCCAGTAGACGTGATTAACCAGTTAAAAACCCAGAACAACCAGATTGCGGCCGGTCAGCTTGGCGGTACGCCGTCGGTGCCGGGCCAGCAGCTCAACGCCTCGATCATCGCCCAGACGCGACTGAAAACCGCCGAAGAGTTCGGCAACATCACCCTGAAGGTCAACCAGGACGGGTCGATGGTGCATCTGAAAGATGTCGCCCGCATTGCGCCCGGCGGTGAAAACTACAACATGGTGACCAAAATCAATGGTCAGGCGGCGACCGGGCTTGGCATCAAGCTGGCTACCGGTGCCAACGCGCTGGATACCGCCGCGGCGATCAAAACCAAGCTGGCGCAGCTGCAGACCTTCTTCCCGCAGGGGCTGAAGGTGGTCTATCCCTATGACACCACGCCGTTTGTGAAGATCTCCATTCATGAAGTGGTGAAGACGCTGTTTGAAGCCATCATTCTCGTTTTCCTCGTGATGTACCTGTTCCTGCAAAACCTGCGCGCCACGCTGATCCCGACCATTGCCGTACCGGTGGTGCTGTTGGGTACTTTTGCGGTGCTGGCGGCGTTTGGCTTCTCAATAAACACCCTGACCATGTTTGGCATGGTGCTGGCGATAGGCTTGCTGGTGGATGATGCCATCGTGGTGGTGGAGAACGTCGAGCGCGTCATGGTGGAGGAGAAGCTCCCGCCGAAAGAGGCGACGCAAAAATCGATGTCGCAGATTCAGGGTGCGCTGGTAGGGATCGCCATGGTGCTGTCGGCGGTATTTATCCCGATGGCCTTTTTCGGCGGTTCCACCGGGGCGATCTATCGCCAGTTCTCCCTGACCATCGTCTCGGCGATGGCGCTTTCGGTGCTGGTGGCGTTGATCCTGACGCCCGCTCTGTGTGCCACCCTGCTTAAAGCCCCCAGCGAGCATCATGAGAACAAAGGCGGCTTTTTCGGCTGGTTCAACGCCCTGTTCGACAAGAGCGTGGCGCATTACAGCAATAGCGTCAGCCATATTCTGCGCAAGACCGGTCGCTATCTGGTGGTCTATGTCCTGATTGTCGGCGGCATGGCGGTGCTGTTCCTGCGACTGCCAACCTCGTTCCTGCCGGAAGAGGATCAGGGCGTCTTTATGACGATGGTGCAGCTCCCGGCGGGTGCCACCCAAACCCGCACCCAAAAGGTGCTGGATCAGGTTGAGCACTACTATCTCAACAATGAGAAGGCCAACGTGGCGTCGGTCTTTACCGTTAACGGTTTTAGCTTCAGCGGCCAGGGCCAGAATGCCGGGGTGGCGTTTATCAGCCTTAAGCCCTGGGAGGAGCGCCCGGGTGCCGAAAATAGCGTCGGGGCAATCGTCAGCCGGGCAACGCGGGCCTTCAGCCAGATCAAAGACGGGCTGGTCTTCCCGTTCAACCTGCCCGCAATCATCGAACTGGGTACCGCAACGGGCTTCGATTTTGAACTGATCGACCAGGCCAACCTGGGTCATAACCAGCTGACGCAGGCCCGAAACCAACTGCTGGGCATGATTAAAGAGCATCCCGATATGCTGGTGCGCGTGCGGCCCAATGGCCTGGAAGATACCCCGCAGTTCAAGCTGGATATCGATCAGGAGAAAGCGCAGGCGCTGGGCGTCAGCGTGGCGGACATCAACCAGACCATCTCCACCGCGCTGGGTGGAACTTATGTGAACGACTACATTGACCGTGGCCGGGTGAAAAAGGTCTATGTCCAGGCGGATGCCCGCTTCAGGATGCTGCCGGAGGATATCAATCGCCTGTATGTTCGCAGCACCAGTGGTCAAATGGTGCCGCTCTCGGCGTTCAGCCAGTCGCACTGGATCTACGGCTCGCCGCGCCTGGAGCGCTATAACGGCTCCCCTTCGATGGAGATCCTCGGCGAAGCCGCACCCGGGAAGAGTACCGGTGAAGCCATGGTGCTAATGGAAAAACTGGCGGCGAAACTGCCGACCGGGATTGGCTACGACTGGACGGGCATGTCTTATCAGGAGCGGCTCTCCGGCAACCAGGCACCCGCCCTGTATGCCATCTCGCTGGTGGTGGTGTTCCTCTGTCTGGCGGCGCTGTATGAGAGCTGGTCGATTCCGTTCTCGGTAATGCTGGTGGTGCCACTGGGGGTGGTGGGTGCTCTGCTGGCCGCTTCCCTGCGTGGGCTGAATAATGATGTCTATTTCCAGGTGGGGCTGCTCACCACTATCGGCCTGTCGGCGAAGAACGCCATCCTGATTGTCGAGTTTGCCAAAGATCTGATGGAGAAGGAGGGCAAAAGCATTATTGAAGCCACGCTGGAGGCGTCACGTATGCGTCTTCGTCCCATCCTGATGACCTCGCTGGCGTTTATCCTTGGCGTATTGCCGCTGGTTATCAGCCACGGGGCGGGCAGCGGCGCGCAAAACGCCGTCGGTACCGGGGTGATGGGCGGCATGCTTTCGGCAACCCTGCTGGCGATATTCTTTGTGCCGGTCTTCTTTGTAGTGGTGCGAAGACGCTTTACGCGTCATCATGAGCAGTAACAGATAAAGGCGCTTCGGCGCCTTTTCTTATGATAATAAACAGAGAGTTAGGCTTACCTATTTATTTAACTTATTAATTAGCGGCACAATGAATTGTTTGCTTATGGATTTAAGAGTCTTCTTTTTAATCTTCCGCTCTCCCTAATCTCTCCATTTTTAACGCGTCAGGCTGGGTATTTCTCCATATTTTTTACAATCCAAATAATTTGAGATTATTCACTCTACATGGCGAATTTGCAGCGGTGGTAAAATAGCCACCAGCTTTGCAGAAGACGTTCCTGACTATATCGCAAAGTTAGATTTCATTTTGAGGTAACACCATGAAAAGATTCATTTCGGTTGCACTCCTTGCTGCGTTGCTTGCTGGTTGCGCGCATGATTCTCCGTGCGTACCGGTATACGACGATCAGGGCAGACTGGTTCACACCAATACCTGTATGAAGGGCACCACGCAGGATAACTGGGAAACCGCCGGGGCGATCGCAGGTGGCGCAGCGGCCATTGCAGGCCTGACACTGGGTATCATTGCCGTATCCAAGTAATCCAGAAAGCGCGGCTCCGGCCGCGCTTTTGCTTTTCAAATTTAGGTTAATTAATAAATCTGAATCTGCTCACATCTTTTTCCCGCATTATTTTCTTTCGCTATTCACGCACTAAATCATCACGTCATTAATGTGTTTCATCATCCGACTTTTGCTCTGATTTGTGGCGCAGGTTGTAATTTCGCACCATTTCAGGGCGCTCGATTTAATTATCACTGTCTACACTCTGCTTTACGCGTTGCGTAATCAATTCTTACGTTAAATGCAAAAACTGGCATCACGTTTGCTTTATTAACGTCGGCCACAGCCACAGACAGGTTAAAGCGTTTATAAACGCCTCACTATAACGATAATTTTCGCCACACAGGATGCATTATGAAAAAGATGATGATGGCCAGCCTCGCCGCTGCAGGTGTGCTTATTGCGATTTCCGGCCAGGCTCAGGCGGGTGCGACTCTGGACGCGGTTAAGCAGAAAGGTTTTGTGCAGTGCGGGATCAGTGACGGCCTGCCAGGTTTCTCTTACGCAGACGCCAACGGTAAGTTCTCCGGTATTGATGTCGACGTATGTCGCGGCGTTGCCGCTGCGGTATTTGGCGATGATACGAAGGTAAAATATACCCCGCTGACGGCTAAAGAGCGCTTTACCGCCCTGCAATCCGGCGAAGTGGATATGCTTTCACGTAATACTACCTGGACCTCATCACGTGATACCGGAATGGGCATGTCATTCACCGGCGTGACCTATTACGACGGCATTGGTTTCCTGACGCACAATAAAGCGGGCCTGAAAAGTGCGAAAGAGCTGGATGGTGCGACGGTTTGTATTCAGGCTGGCACTGACACTGAACTGAACGTCGCCGATTATTTCAAAGCCAATAACATGAAATATACCCCGGTGACCTTCGACCGATCTGACGAATCCGCCAAAGCGCTGGAATCGGGTCGCTGCGATACTCTCGCGTCGGATCAGTCACAGCTGTACGCGCTGCGGATCAAGCTGAGCAATCCGGCAGAATGGATTGTGCTGCCAGAAGTGATCTCCAAAGAGCCGCTGGGCCCGGTGGTCCGCCGCGGTGATGACGAATGGAACTCGGTGGTTCGCTGGACGCTGTTCGCCATGCTCAACGCCGAAGAGATGGGCGTTAACTCGAAGAACGTCGATGAGAAAGCCGCCAATCCGACCACGCCGGATATGGCCCATCTGCTGGGTAAAGAGGGTGACTACGGCAAGGATCTGAAGCTGGATAACAAGTGGGCGTACAACATCATTAAAAAAGTGGGTAACTACGCGGAAATCTTCGAGCGCAACGTGGGTTCTGAGAGCGCGCTGAAGATCAGCCGTGGTCAGAACAACCTCTGGAACAATGGCGGCATCCAGTACGCGCCGCCAGTACGCTAAGCATCTTGCTGTAACGGGCACTGCCAGCGCGGTGCCCAGTCCAGAGTCATGGTTACCCGAGGTTTTATATGTCCCATCGCCGCTCAGCCCTGAAAGGAGCCCTCTCCTTTTCTAATCCTTCGGTTCGCGCCTGGCTGTTTCAGATCCTCGCTGTTCTCGCTGTTCTGGCCGTCGCGATCTACCTGTTCCACAACACTGTTACCAACCTGAGCACACGCGGCATTACGTCGGGCTTTGCCTTCCTGGACCGTAGCGCAGGGTTTGGCATTGTTCAGCATCTTATTGATTACAGTGAAGGCGATACCTACGGCCGCGTATTCCTGGTTGGCCTGATGAATACCCTGCTGGTCTCAGCGCTATGCATTGTGTTTGCTTCCCTGCTGGGCTTTTTCCTCGGGCTCGCGCGTCTCTCTGATAACTGGCTGCTGCGTAAGCTCTCCACACTTTATATTGAGACGTTCCGTAACATCCCGCCGCTGCTGCAGATCTTCTTCTGGTATTTTGCCGTACTGCGCAACCTGCCTGGCCCGCGTCAGGCAGTAGATGCTTTCGATCTGGCCTTTTTAAGCAACCGCGGCCTCTATATACCGGCGCCGCAGATTGCCGAAGGGATGCTGGCATTGCTGGCCGCGCTGGCGTGCACGATCATGGTGTCGGTTGCGCTGTTTCGCTATAACCGCATGCATCAGATTAAAACCGGGCAGCTCCGGCGCACCTGGCCTGTCACACTGGCCTTGCTGGTGATCCTGCCATGGATTGCACATACGGTATTCGGCCCGGCGATACACTGGGATGTTCCGCAGCTGAAAGGATTTAACTTCCGCGGCGGCATGGTATTGATCCCCGAGCTGGCTGCTCTGACGCTGGCGCTCTCGATCTATACCTCGGCCTTTATCGCAGAAATTATTCGCGCCGGTATCCAGGCCGTTCCGCATGGTCAGCATGAGGCCGCACGCTCGCTTGGGCTTCCGAACCCGGTCACCCTGCGCCAGGTCATCATTCCCCAGGCGCTGCGGGTGATCATTCCGCCGCTGACCAGTCAGTATCTCAATATCGTGAAAAACTCGTCCCTCGCGGCTGCGATTGGCTATCCCGATATGGTCTCGCTGTTTGCCGGAACCGTTCTTAACCAGACCGGACAGGCCATCGAAACCATCGCCATTACGATGTCGGTTTACCTGATTATCAGCCTGACCATTTCACTGTTGATGAATATCTATAACCGTCGCATCGCTCTGGTTGAACGCTAAGGAACCATGATGACAAAAGCCGTCTTGTCTCACCCTGCGCGTCCGGCCACAACCGGCAACGGACGCGCCATTACATGGGCTCGTAAAAACCTGTTTTCTAGTTGGGGCAACAGCTTGCTGACTTTGCTGTGCTTCTGGCTGATGTGGGAACTCATCCCGCCGCTCATCAACTGGGCATTTTTGCAGGCTAACTGGGTCGGAACCACCCGCGCCGACTGCACGAAAGAGGGAGCCTGCTGGGTCTTTATTCACCAGCGCTTCGGCCAGTTTATGTATGGGCTTTACCCGCACGACCAGCGCTGGCGCATCAATCTCGCGCTGCTTGTCGGACTGCTCTCCATTGTCCCCATGTTCTGGAAGGGGTTGCCGCAGCGTGGACGCTACATCGCCTGTTGGGCGGTGATCTATCCCCTGATCGTCTGGGGACTGTTATATGGCGGCATTCTGGGGCTGGATCGCGTTGAAACCCGCCAGTGGGGCGGCCTGACGCTGACGCTGATTATTGCCTCGGTGGGGATTGCCGGCGCACTGCCATTAGGGATTTTGCTGGCGCTGGGACGCCGGTCAACCATGCCGGTCGTGCGCGTCCTCTCGGTCATTTTCATCGAGTTCTGGCGCGGCGTTCCGCTTATCACCGTGCTGTTTATGTCTTCGGTGATGCTGCCGCTGTTTATGGCGGAAGGCACCACCATCGACAAACTGATCCGTGCTTTGGTCGGCGTCATTCTGTTCCAGTCCGCCTATGTTGCCGAGGTCGTGCGCGGCGGGTTGCAGGCGCTGCCAAAGGGCCAGTATGAAGCCGCCGAATCGCTGGCGCTGGGTTACTGGAAAACGCAGGGACTGGTGATCCTGCCCCAGGCGCTGAAGCTGGTGATCCCGGGCCTGGTGAATACCATCATTGCGCTGTTCAAGGACACCAGTCTGGTGATCATCATCGGATTATTCGATCTTTTCAGTAGCGTGCAGCAGGCTACCGTCGACCCTGCCTGGCTGGGCATGTCGACAGAAGGCTATGTTTTTGCAGCACTTATCTACTGGATTTTCTGTTTTAGCATGTCGCGCTACAGCCAGCATCTGGAAAAGCGCTTTAACACCGGGCGTACACCGCACTGAGGAACCTATGAGCCAGATAACTATGACCCCCGCTGACGCGATGATTACGCTGGATAATGTGAATAAGTGGTACGGGCAATTTCACGTTCTGAAAGACATTAACCTGAAGGTACAACAAGGCGAGCGTATTGTCCTTTGTGGACCTTCAGGGTCGGGTAAATCAACAACTATTCGCTGTATCAACCATCTGGAAGAGCATCAGCAGGGACGGATTGTGGTGGATGGTATCGAGCTGAACGACGATATTCGCAACGTTGAGCGTGTCCGCCAGGAAGTGGGTATGGTGTTCCAGCATTTCAATTTATTCCCCCATCTGACCGTGCTGCAGAACTGCACTCTGGCGCCCATTTGGGTGCGTAAGATGCCGAAAAAGGAGGCTGAAGCACTCGCCATGCATTACCTGGAGCGGGTACGCATTGCAGAACATGCCCACAAGTTTCCGGGGCAGATTTCAGGTGGACAGCAGCAGCGCGTGGCCATCGCCCGCTCTCTGTGCATGAAACCTAAAATCATGCTGTTTGATGAACCCACCTCAGCGCTCGATCCTGAGATGGTTAAAGAGGTGCTGGATACGATGATAGGGCTGGCGCAATCGGGAATGACCATGCTCTGCGTCACGCACGAGATGGGTTTCGCCAGAACCGTTGCAGACCGGGTGATCTTTATGGATCGCGGAGAGATTGTTGAGCAGGCCCCGCCGGAGGAGTTTTTCTCCAATCCAAAATCAGAACGTACGCGGGCATTTTTGTCGCAGGTTATTCACTAATGCTAGCCGGCCCGGTGGCGCATACGCCCCGGGCTTTACGCTTTTAGGGCGCAGAAATGCAAAAAGGCCATCCTTGCGGATGGCCTTTTCACTTAATTGATGTCTGGCAGTTCCCTACTCTCGCATGGGGAGACCCCACACTACCATCGGCGCTACGGCGTTTCACTTCTGAGTTCGGCATGGGGTCAGGTGGGACCACCGCGCTACAGCCGCCAGACAAATTCTTTTACTTCTTGCCGAACTTTAACCTAAGTATAAAGTGGTGCTGATACCCAGAGTCGAACTGGGGACCTCACCCTTACCAAGGGTGCGCTCTACCAACTGAGCCATATCAGCACGCTAAATTTGATGCCTGGCAGTTCCCTACTCTCGCATGGGGAG
>NZ_JBMNWZ010000006.1:0-254163 GCF_049312895.1 Leclercia barmai
GGCGTTCATCGCTGAACCCCGCTTACCCGGCGGCTTGCGTGCCGTTGTTCCGTGTCAGTGGAGGCGCATTATAGGGAGTTCTCCGGCGCTGACAAGAGCAAAATTAAAATAAATTACCGACCGTGCTTTTTTTCACCAAAAGCCTCATCTTTTAGCCAGAAATCACCCTAATTGTCGTTTTAGCAACCACAACCCGCCTGCAGGTGGCATACTTACTGGCATCAAGACTTAAGGAATCTGCGTTATGCCTTTAAGCGCGCAACAGCTGGCGGCCCAAAAAAACCTCTCTTATGTGCTGGCAGAAAAGCTGGCCCAGCGGATCCTGGAAGGTGTTTACGCACCAGGTAGCATCCTGCCGGGCGAGCTGGAACTGGGTGAACAGTTTGGCGTGAGCCGAACCGCCGTCCGTGAAGCCGTGAAAACCCTGACTGCGAAAGGGATGGTACTTCCCCGTCCGCGCATCGGTACACGCGTCATGCCCCAGGGTAACTGGAACTTCCTCGATCAGGAGCTGCTCTCCTGGTGGATGACAGAAGATAACTTCCAGCAAGTCATTGAGCATTTCCTTGTCATGCGCAGCAGCCTCGAGCCGCAGGCCTGCCTGCTCGCCGCCACGCTCGGAACGGCTGAGCAGAAGGCCCGCTTAAATACCCTGATGGATGAGATGGTTCATCTGAAGAAGAACTTCAACCGGGAACGCTGGATAGATGTGGATATGGCCTGGCACGAACATATCTATGAGATGAGCGGTAATCCGTTCCTGACCTCTTTTGCCTCGCTGTTTCACTCTGTTTATCACACCTACTTTACCTCTATTACTCAGGATGAGGTGGTGAAGCTGGATTTACACCAGGCAATCGTCGACGCCATTCAGGATAGTGATGGGCTACGCGCCATGGCAGCCAGCCAGGCACTGCTTGCCCCACCAGCACGGTAGCAATAACAACAGGAATACGAATGACAGTAAAAAAAGCACGCAGTATGGCGGGCCTGCCGTGGATAGCGGCGATGGCCTTCTTTATGCAGGCGCTTGATGCGACCATCCTTAACACCGCACTTCCGGCAATAGCCCAAAGCCTGAACCGTTCTCCGCTGGCCATGCAGTCGGCCATCATCAGTTATACCCTGACCGTGGCGATGCTGATCCCGGTAAGCGGCTGGCTGGCCGATCGTTTCGGCACCCGCCGTGTCTTTATGCTGGCGGTATCCCTGTTTACGCTGGGTTCACTGGCCTGCGCCCTTTCCAGTTCGTTGGGCGAGCTGGTTGTCTTTCGTGTGATTCAGGGGATTGGCGGCGCGATGATGATGCCGGTCGCGCGTCTGGCGTTGTTACGTGCTTATCCACGTAGCGAACTGCTGCCGGTGCTTAACTTTGTCACCATGCCGGGCCTGGTCGGGCCTATCCTCGGGCCGGTGCTGGGCGGGGTGCTGGTTACCTGGGCCAGCTGGCACTGGATATTCCTGATTAATATTCCCATTGGGGTCGCCGGGATTTTCTATGCCCGCAAATTTATGCCGAACTTCACCACCCCACGGCGTAAATTCGATATGGGCGGGTTCTTCCTGTTTGGCCTGAGCCTGGTGCTGTTCTCCAGCGGTATGGAACTGTTCGGTGAAAAAGTAGTGGCCACCTGGCTGGCCATCTCCATTATCTTCAGCGGCATTCTTCTTTTTCTTCTCTATATACGTCATGCACGCCGCCACCCGACGCCGCTGATTTCCCTCTCGCTGTTTAACACCCGCACCTTCTCGGTAGGTATTGCCGGCAACATCGCTTCGCGGTTGGGCACCGGCTGCGTTCCTTTCCTTATGCCGCTGATGCTGCAGGTCGGGTTTGGTTATCCGGCGCTGATTGCGGGCTGTATGATGGCACCTACGGCGGTGGGTTCGATCCTGGCCAAGTCCGGCGTGACGCAGCTGTTACGCCGGATGGGCTACCGCAGGACGCTGGTTGGGGTGACGATATTTATCGGGGTGATGATTGCGCAGTTCTCACTGCAGTCGGCTGCACTGCCGGTGTGGATGCTGATCCTGCCGCTGTTTGTGCTGGGGATGGCGATGTCGATCCAGTTCACCTCGATGAACACTATTACTCTTGCCGATCTCAACGATGAGAATGCCAGCGGCGGTAACAGCGTCCTGGCGGTCACGCAGCAGCTGTCGATCAGTCTGGGGGTGGCGGTGAGTGCAGCGGTCCTGCGTTTTTACGAAGGGTTCGACAGCACGAATACCGTCGAACAGTTTCACTCGACCTTTATCACCATGGGCGTACTGACGGTTGTCTCTGCCCTGGTGTTTATGCTGTTAAAGCCGAAGGACGGTCGCAACCTCATTAAAGAGCGCCACAAAACTAAACAGACCCCCGTTCCATCAGAACAGGAGTAAGCTGCAGCCGCTGCTGTTGCAGGGCGGGCTGGGCGATACGGTGGATCAGCACATCAATCGCCAGCTCGCCCAGTTCATCTTTAGGCTGATGAATGGTGGTGAGCGGCGGCGTCATATACTGCGCCAGTTCGATATCGTCATAACCCACCACGGCGATATCGTCCGGAATACGCAGTCCCGCCTGATATAGCGCCTTATAAGCGCCCACTGCCATGGCATCATTACCAATAAAGACCGCCTGCGGGCGCTCTTTCTGCGCCAGTAGCGCCTGCATCGCCTCATACCCGCCGCTAAATTCGAAGTCACCGGTAATTTGATACCCTTCAGGCACCGGCAAACCGGCACGCGCCATAGCAACCAAAAAACCTTCCAGCCGCAGGCGGGCGGGGGTTTTATCCAGCGGACCGGTAATGCAGGCGATGCGGGTGTGGCCTTTATCAATCAGATGCTGCGTCGCCATGTCTCCGCCCAGCAGCGAGTTATCCTGGATCAGATCGCTGGTACCGTCGAACGGCGCCCAGTCCATCATCACCGTGGGAACAGAAGGGTAGCGCTGCATAATCTCGGGGGAGGGTTGATGCGTTTCGGTGCACAGTAACAGCAATCCGTCGACGCGCTTTTGCATCAGCGTCTCCAGATTGCGGTTCATACGCTGTTCGTCACCTTCGGTATTGCATAACACCAGGCTGTAGCCGCGCTCAAAACAGCTGCGCTCCACGCCGCGCACCAGCTCGGAGTAAAAGGGGTTAGTACTGGCGGTAATGAGCATGCCAATGGTGCGCGTCTGGTTGAGCTTCAGACTGCGTGCCAGGGCGGAAGGCGCATAATTGAGGGATTTAACGGCAGCCTCGACCTTCTCCCGGATCGCGTCGCTGACGAAGCGATCGTTATTGATGACGTGGGAGACCGTCGAAGTAGAGACGCCCGCCATGCGGGCGACATCTTTCATTGTGGCCAAGCGTTACCTCTGCTGACTTAAAAATTCATCGATCTCATTGCGCCATGGAACAGAAGGCTGCGCGCCTGGACGGGTGACCGCAATGGCTGCCGCCGCATGGGCAAAGCGAATCGCGGTATCCAGCTGCTCACCTTCCAGCAGCGCCGTCACCAGCGCGCCATTAAAGGTATCGCCCGCGGCAATGGTATCGACCGCTTTCACCTTAAAGCCAGGAACGCGGCGACCTTCTCCCTCGACGCTGGCCCATACGCCACGGCTGCCAAGGGTGATGATAACGGTGTTGATGCCTTTATCGTGCAGGGCTTTCGCCGCACGGGCCGCATCTTCATCGTTTTCAACGCGAATGCCCGTCAGCTTTTCGGCTTCGGTTTCATTCGGGGTGATGATGTCCACCAGCGCCAGAAGCTCGTCTGATAATACACGGGCCGGCGCAGGATTTAGTACGACAGTGGTATGATTTTCATGCGCAAATTTCGCTGCCGCCAGCACGCTTTCTACCGGCGATTCCAGCTGCATCAGCAGGGCATCGGCACCGGCGATAAGCGCCTTTTGCGCCACCACACGATCTGGCGTCAGCGCCGCGTTTGCTCCCGCATGAATACCGATGACATTCTCACCTTCCGCGTTGACAAAAATCAGCGCCACGCCGGTTGATTCGCCTTCGACCACGCTCACTGGCGCAATGTCGATGTTGTCGCTTGCCAGCTGGTTGCGAACGCGCTCCCCGGTATCGTCATCACCCGTACAGGCGATAAAGGCGATGTTTGCCCCGCTGCGCCCGGCGGCGACCGCCTGGTTAGCGCCTTTGCCGCCAAAGGCGACCTGGTAGCGATTGCCGGTTACGGTTTCGCCCGGGGTAGGGAAAGTATCAAGGTTGAGAATGTGATCGGCATTAATACTGCCAAGGACGACGAGCTTGCCTGCGGTTTTCATATTGGAGATGTCCATCAGAGAGTGCCACCGGGATGCCCCGGTGGCGTATGCCACTCTTTTCTTTATATGTTGTCCTTCAGGCAGCTAACGACCGCCTGAATCGCATATTACTGCTTGATGACCAGCTTCAGGTCAACAGGGTATTTAGCCTGAACTTTCTCGCCCTTCAGCACTTTGTCAGCAGTCTGCACGCCAGTCGCGCCGATCTGCTCCGGCAGCTGAGCAATGGTCGCAGCCAGTTTGCCATCGTTTACGGCTTTTTCACCATCAGGCGTGCCGTCAAATCCAACCACCATCACATCAGATTTACCCGCAGTCTGCAGGGCACGCAGCGCGCCCAGCGCCATTTCGTCGTTCTGGGCGAATACTGCTTTAACGTCCGGATGCGCGGTCAGCAGGTTCTGCATAACGTTCAGACCTTTAGTACGGTCGAAGTCTGCCGGCTGGCTGGCCAGTACGTTGAATTTGTGAGCCGCAACGGCCTGCTGGAAGCCTTCGCCACGCTCACGCGCTGCGGAAGTCCCGGCGATGCCCTGCAGTTCGATAACTTTGGCGCCTTCACCCGCTTTTTTAGCGATGTAGTCACCGGCGATTTTGCCGCCCAGCACGTTGTCAGACGCAATGTGGCTGACCACTTCGCCTTTGTTCGCCTGACGGTCCAGGGTGATCACCGGGATATTCGCCTGGTTCGCCATCTTCACGGCGTTACCTACCGCGTCGGAATCGGTCGGGTTGATCAGCAGAATTTTGGTGCCGCGAACGGTTAAGTCCTGCACGTTAGCCAGCTCTTTGGCCGGGTTGTTCTGGGAGTCGAGGATCACCAGGTTGTAGCCCAGTTTGTCGGCTTCTTTCTGCGCGCCATCCTTCAGGGAGACGAAGAACGGATTGTTCAGGGTAGAAACCACCAGCGCGATGGTGTCTTTCGCCATGGCGTTTGCACTCACCGTTGCGCTCAGCGCGACAGCAGAAACCAGGGTAGCCAGTTTTTTCATGTTCATATCAAAGATGTCCTGTAGTGTCGTCAGTTACTGTTTTTTGTTGTCTACCAGTACCGCCAGCAAAATCACTACCGCTTTGACGATCATCTGGTAATAGGAAGAAACACCTAACAAATTCAAACCATTGTTCAGGAAGCCGAGGATCAGCGCACCGATCAGCGTCCCCACGATACGACCTTTACCGCCTGCCAGGCTGGTGCCGCCCAGCACGACCGCAGCGATGGCATCCAGTTCATAGCCTGTACCCGCCGTCGGCTGCGCAGAGGAGAGACGCGCCACTTCGATAATCCCCGCCAGCGAAGCCAGCAGGCCGCACAGGGAGTAGACGATAATTTTGACTTTATTGACGCTGATGCCGGACAGACGCGTTGCCGCTTCGTTACCGCCCAGGGCATAGATATAGCGACCCAGACGGGTGTGATGCAACATGTACCACGCCGCCAGGAAGACCAGACCCATGATCCAGACCGGCGTCGGGATACCCAGCGGGCGGCCGATACCAAACCAGCCAAACAGATCGGCGTTGTCGGTAAAGCCGGTGTTAACCGGGCTGCCGTTGGTATACACCATCGTCACACCGCGCAGCAGCAGCATCATCACCAGGGTGGCGATAAAGGCCTGAACGCGGCCTTTCGCCACGATCATCCCGGTGACCGCACCGATCGCCGCGCCCAGCGCCAGCGCAGCTGCAACGGCCACCAGCGCGTTGACTTCAATCCCGACGATCGAAGCGGCCACCGCGCCGGTGAGCGCCAGCAGGGAACCGACGGACAGGTCGATACCCGAGGTCAGGATCACCAGCGTCATGCCCACCGCCATAATGGCGTTCACGGACGTCTGCTGGAGGATGTTGAACAGGTTATTAACGGTAAAAAAGTTCGGGCTCATGGTGGAAACAATCGCGATCAGCACCAGCAGGGCAATCAGCGATTTTTGTTCCATCAACCATGCCTTAGTGAAATAACGGCGTCCAGAAACAGCCTGGGTAGTCATCTTCTTACTCCTGATCCACGCGATTAAGCTTGCCCACAGCGGCAGCCATCAGAATTTCCTGGGTGGCCTGCTCGCGACTGAATTCACCGCCGAGATGCCCTTCATGCATGACGATAATGCGATCGCTCATGCCTAATACTTCTGGCATCTCGGAAGAGACCAGAATGATGCTCAGCCCGTCAGCCTTAAACTGGTTAATGAGCTGATAAATCTCTTTTTTAGCGCCAACGTCCACGCCGCGCGTCGGTTCATCGAGGATCAGCACCTTCGGACGGGTCATCAGACCGCGGGCAATCGCCACCTTCTGCTGGTTGCCGCCGGAGAGCAGCCCGATGGCCTGTTCCATCGACGGCGTTTTGACGTTAAACAGGCGGATAAAATCGCTGACGGCCTGCTGTTCATCTTTGTGCTTCAGGCTTCCGCCGCTGCGGCTGAAGTAGCGCAGCGCGGTTAAGGACATGTTCTCTTTCACCGACATGCCCAGCACCAGACCATCGCGCTTACGGTCTTCGGAGATATAGACGATGCCGTTCGCCAGACCATCCTGCGGAGAGCGGGTAACAACTTCGTGACCATCGAGGGTGACATAGCCGCTGGTGCGTGGATACGCACCATACAGCACCTTCATCAGCTCGGTACGTCCGGCCCCCATCAGCCCGGCCACGCCGAGGATCTCCCCCTGGCGCAGGGTAAAGCTGACATCATTCACCCCAGTACCACACAGGTTATCGACCTTCAGGCGGATATCGCCCGGGGCTTTATCGATGCGTGGATACTGGTCTTCCAGCTTACGTCCCACCATCATCTCAATCAGCGTGTCTTCGGTCAGCGTCGCCACTTCACGCTCGGCAATAAACTGCCCGTCGCGGAAAACGGTGACGTCATCGCAAATCTCGAAGATCTCTTTCATGCGGTGAGAGATATAGACAATGCCGCGCCCCTGCGCTTTCAGCTCACGGATGACGCGGAACAGGGAGTCGGTTTCGGTATCGGTGAGGGCGTCGGTCGGTTCATCCATCACGATAACCCGGGATTCAAAACTCAGGACCTTGGCGATTTCGACCATCTGCTGATCGCCGATAGAGAGTTCGCCCACCAGACGATCGCTCTTAAAGCGCAGGTTCAGCTTCGCCAGCAGTTTGTCGGCTTCGGCATACATCTGCTTCCAGTCGATTTTGCCGAAGCGGTTCACGAACTCGCGCCCCAGGAAGATGTTCTCCGCGATGGACAGCTGCGGGATCAGGTTCAGCTCCTGGTGGATGATGCCGATCCCGGCTTCCTGAGAGGATTTCGGGCCGTTAAAGGTGGTCTCTTTTCCCAGCCACAGCAGCGAACCGGCATCGCGTTGATAGATACCGGTAAGCACTTTCATCATCGTGGATTTGCCTGCGCCGTTTTCGCCCACCAGCGCCATGACGCGGCCGGGGTAGACATTCAGCGCTGCGCCGGAGAGGGCTTTGACGCCCGGGAACGATTTATCGATCCCTTTCAGTTGCAGTAGTGCGTCCATGGTGGCCTCAGAAGGTGACGCCAGCACAGAGAATGATATTCGCATACGGGGAACACTCCCCGCTGCGGATAACCGCCTGGCTGTCAGCGGTGTTTTTCTTGAACTGCTCGTGCGTTATGTAACTTATTTTTATGGTGTTTCCCTGGTGTTGTTGCAGTTGCTTGATATGGCCAAGCAACGTTTCGTGGAGCTGCGGATTATGTTGTTGGATTTCCGTAGCGAGAATGGCTTCCTCAACCTGCATCTCGGTTGTCACCACATCCAGCACCTGCATAAACGTGGGCACGCCCTGCGTTAATGCCAGATCAATACGCGTTGTGCTGTGGGGAATGGGTAAACCCGCATCACATACCACCAGCGTATCGGTATGCCCGAGACGGGAGATGACCGATGAGACTTCAGAGTTGAGTACCTTGCCTTTCTTCATATTCTTGCTCCACTAGCGAAACGTTTCGCTGACGTCAGTTTAATCTTACCGATGCGCAGAAAACCACCATGGCGTTGCAGATTTGTGATCGTGGTCGAAACGTTTCGCTAAGTGAAATGCGGGAGCAAATAGGGAGGGGAAATGCCGGGTGGCGCTACGCTTACCCGGCCTACGGATTGTAGGCCCGTGCAAGCGCAGCGCCGCCGGGCGAAATTAAATCTCGACCTGGGTTCCTAACTCGATCACGCGGTTAGGCGGGATTTCGAACTGGTCGGGCGCACGCAGGGCGTTACGCTGGAGGATAAGATAGAGCTTACCGCGCAGGCGCAGATACCACGGCCGTTTGCCGACAATCAGCGACTCGTGCGACATGAAGAACGAGGTCTCCATCATCCGGCAGCTTAAGCCCTCAAGACCGCAGCGGTGGAATACCTCTTCCACGTTCGGAGTCTCACGCCAGCCGTAGCTGGCCACCACGCGCCAGAAGGTAGGCGACAGCTGCTCTATCTGCACGCGACGGACGTTATGCACGTAAGGCGCATCTTCGGTGCGCAGGGTCAGCAGGATCACCCGCTCGTGCAGCACCTTGTTGTGCTTGAGGTTATGCATCAGGGCAAACGGGATCACGTTCAGCGCGCGGGACATATAGACCGCGGTGCCCGGCACGCGTACCGGCGGCGATTTCTCCAGCGAGGCAATCATCGCCTCCAGAGAGTTACCGTGCTCGTGCATCCGGCGCAGCAGGCGGAAACGCTCGCTCTTCCAGGTGGTCATCACAATGAACATCACCAGACCCAGCGTCAGCGGCAGCCAGCCGCCGGAGACAATCTTGTCGAGATTGGCGGAGAACAACGGCACGTCAATACAGAGGAAGCCGACCAGAATCATCGCCACGAGGAATTTATTCCAGTGCCAGTTCCGGTACGCCACCGTGGTAGAGAGGATTGAGGTCAGCACCATGGTACCGGTGACGGCAATACCGTACGCCGCCGCCAGGTTGCTGGAGTGCTCGAAGCTGACGATAACAATCACTACCGCGAAGTAGAGCAGCCAGTTAACGAAAGGTATGTAGATCTGGCCCGACTCCATCTCGGAGGTGTGGATGATGCGCATCGGCGACAGATAGCCCAGGCGCACCGCCTGACGGGTAAGGGAGAAGACCCCGGAAATGACCGCCTGGGAGGCGATCACCGTTGCCAGCGTGGCGAGGATCAGCATCGGTACCAGCGCCCAGTCCGGCGCCAGCAGGAAGAACGGGTTTTTAATCGCTTCAGGGTGTTTGAGCAGCAGCGCGCCCTGGCCAAAGTAGTTCAGCACCAGCGACGGCAGCACCACAATAAACCACGCCACGCGGATAGGCAGCTTGCCGAAGTGGCCCATATCCGCATACAGCGCTTCAACGCCGGTAATAGAGAGCACGACCGCGCCCAGCGCCACAAACGACACGACTTTATATTCAAGGAAGAAGTGCACCGCCCACATTGGATTGAGCGCGTGCAGCACGTCCGGGTTAGCAATAATGCTGCGTAATCCCAGCGCCGCCAGGATCAGGAACCAGGAGAGCATAATCGGGGCGAAGAGTTTGCCCACCAGCCCGGTCCCGTGTTTCTGAATGACAAACAGCAGGGTCAGAACGATGATGGCCAGCGGGACCACCCATTCATCGAGCTGCGGCGCGATAATCTCAAGCCCCTCTATCGCCGAGAGCACCGAGATGGCCGGGGTGATCACCACCTCGCCATAGAAGAAGCTGCCCCCTACCAGGCCAATAATGACCAGGAACGAGGTCATCCTGGCGGACGTATTGCGTCCGGCAAGCGACATCAGGGTCAGGATCCCACCTTCACCGGCGTTATCTGCGCGCATGACGAAGGAGAGATATTTAACGGAAACCACCAGGATCAGCAGCCAGAAAATCAGGGACAGAAAACCAAACACAGCGTCGCGTTCAACGCCAAAACCAAACTGGCCGGACAGACATTCACGCAACGTATAAAGCGGGCTGGTGCCGATATCACCGTAGACAACCCCGATCGCCGCGAGCGTAACTGCGGGTAATGATTGCTTATTATCAGTGCTCATAGACTAGTCTTTTCGTTTGAATAACAAATGTGTGCTTAGTCCCTTGGCCCACAAAAAGCGCACAGTATGCACGATTAATCTTAGAATCGTACCCCTAAATGCAACCTCATTAACGTAGCGCAAAGAAAATAGCACCGCAGTTCAGTCTATTACCAGCCCGGAACGAAACGTCTATACTCGCTTCAATTAGCCGGGGTTACGGCGAAAGGATGCAAAACAATTATGGCTCACACTCATTTATTAGCAGAAAGAATTTCCCGCCTCAGCGGCGCACTGGAGAAAGGGCTCTACGAACGTAGCCACGCCATTCGCCTCTGTTTACTGGCGGCCCTGAGCGGCGAAAGCGTATTTCTGCTGGGGCCGCCCGGCATCGCAAAAAGTCTGATTGCCCGCAGGCTGAAGTTCGCCTTTCAGCACGCCAGAGCGTTTGAATACCTGATGACCCGCTTTTCCACGCCGGAAGAGGTCTTTGGCCCGCTCTCTATTCAGGCGTTAAAAGATGAAGGGCGGTACGAACGTTTAACCGCAGGCTATCTGCCGGAGGCGGAAATCGTCTTTCTCGATGAGATCTGGAAAGCCGGCCCGGCGATCCTCAATACCCTGCTCACCGCCATTAACGAACGCCGGTTCCGCAACGGGGCGCATGAGGGGAAAATCCCGATGCGCCTGTTGGTGGCGGCCTCCAACGAACTGCCTGAAGCCGACAGCAGCCTGGAGGCGCTTTACGACCGCATGTTGATTCGCCTGTGGCTCGACAAGGTGCAGGATAAAGCCAATTTCCGCTCGCTGCTGATAAGCCAGCAGGATGAGAACGATAACCCGGTGCCTGCCGGGCTGCAGGTCACCGACGAGGAGTATCAGCAGTGGCAGCAGGACATCGGCAAAATCAAACTGCCGGATGCGGTGTTCGATCTGGTGTTCATGCTACGCCAGCAGCTGGATGCCCTGCCGGGTGCGCCTTACGTCTCCGATCGCCGCTGGAAGAAAGCCATTCGCCTGCTGCAGGCCAGCGCCCTGTTCAGCGGTCGCGACGCGGTTGCCCCTATCGATCTGATTCTGCTGAAAGATTGCCTCTGGCATGACGCCAGCGGCATGAATCTGATGCAGCAGCAGCTGGAAGTATTGATGACCGGGCACGCATGGGGGCAGCAGGAGATGCTGAACCAGCTCGGGGCCATTACCCAGCGCCGTCTTCAGCTCCAGCAGCAGCAAAGCGATAAAACCGCCCTGCGCGTCAATCGTCAGAGCGGCATGTTCGCCCGTCGTCCGCACTACGAATTACCGGCCGAACTGAGCGATACCACCCTGACGCTGCTTCTCCAGCAGCCGCTTAAGCTCCATGATATGCAGGTTATTCACATCACCATCGAGCGTGAAGCCCTGGCGCAGTGGCTGAGCAAAGGCGGTGAGATCCGCGGCAAACTCAACGGCATCGGTTTTGCCCAGCAGCTTAATATGGAGGTGGACGGCAGCCTGCATCTGGTTATCCGCGACGTCAGCCTGCAGGGATCGCGCCTTGCCCTGCCCGGCACCGCCTCTGAAAGCGTGCCGGAAGAGATCAAACAGCAGCTGGAAGCGCTGGATAACCAGTGGCATCTGCAGCACACGCGCTTCAGCGAGCAGCAAAAATGCCTGTTTATCCACAGCGACTGGCTGGGGCGAATTGAATCCAGCCTGCAGGATGTGAGCGCGCAGATCAAACAGGCGCGTCAATGCTGACGCTGGATACCCTCAACGTCATGCTTGCCGTCGGCGAGGAGGGGTTGATCGAAGAGATCATCCTCACCCTGCTGGCCTCGCCGCAGCTGGCGATCTTTTTCGAAAAATTCCCCCGGCTTAAAACCGCTATTACCGACGATCTCCCGCGCTGGCGGGAAAATTTACGCAAAAGGCTGAAAGATACCCGCGTACCGCCGGAGCTCACCGAAGAGGTGATGTGCTATCAGCAGAGCCAGCTGCTCTCCACGCCCCAGCTGATCGTCCAGCTGCCGCAGATTTTAACCCTGCTGGATAAGGTTCACTCCCCGTTCGCCAGCCAGGCGCGGCAGCTGGTGGTGGATAACGCCACCTTTACTCCGGCCCTGCATACCCTGTTTTTACAGCGCTGGCGGCTGAGTCTGGTGGTACAGGCCACGTCCCTTAATCAGCAGCTGCTGGAAGAGGAGCGCGAACAGCTGCTCAGCGAAGTGCAGGAGCGCATGACCCTGGCCGGGGCGCTGGAGCCGGTGCTGGTGGAGAACGAAAACGCCGCTGGCCGCCTGTGGGATATGAGCGCAGGCCAGCTTAAGCGGGGGGATTATCAGCTCATCGTCCGCTATGGCGACTTTCTGGCGCAGCAGCCGGAGCTGATGCAGCTGGCGGAACAGCTGGGCCGTTCGCGGGAGGCAAAGTCGGTGCCAAAAAAGGATGCCCCGCTTGAAACCTTCCGCACCCTGGTGCGCGAACCGGCGACGGTACCGGAGCAGGTTGACGGCCTGCAGCAGAGCGATGACATTCTGCGCCTGTTGCCGCCCGAGCTGGCCACCCTCGGCATAACGGAGCTTGAGTACGAATTTTACCGTCGGCTGGTGGAGAAACAGCTTCTTACCTACCGTCTGCACGGCGATGCCTGGCGCGAGAAGGTGAGCCAGCGCCCGGCGGTGCATCAGGATTTCGACGAACAGCCCCGCGGGCCGTTTATCGTCTGCGTGGATACGTCCGGTTCGATGGGTGGTTTCAATGAGCAGTGCGCCAAAGCCTTTTGTCTGGCGCTGATGCGGGTGGCGCTCGCCGACAGGCGGCGCTGCTTTATCATGCTGTTTTCCAGCGAGGTGGTGGGCTACGAACTCTCGGGCCAGCACGGTCTGGAGCAGGCGATCCGCTTTCTGAGCCAGCGCTTTCGTGGCGGGACCGATCTCGCCAGCTGTTTTCGCGCCATTATTGAGCGGATGCAGGGCGGAGAGTGGTATGACGCCGATGCGGTGGTGATCTCAGACTTTATTGCCCAGCGGCTGCCGGATGAGGTGGTAGGCAAGGTAAAGGTGCTGCAGCAGGTCCATCAGCATCGTTTTCATGCCGTGGCGATGTCCACACATGGAAAACCCGGCATCATGCGCATCTTCGATCATATCTGGCGCTTTGATACCGGGTTGCGTAGCCGCCTGTTGCGGCGCTGGAAACGCTAATTACAGCAGGGCGTCGACGCTGTCACGAACCTGCTGCGGCCATACGCCACACTGAACCTGGCCGATATGGGAGAGCTGCAGCAGTAACATGGTCAGACGAGACTGGCCGATACCGCCGCCGATGGTCTGCGGCATCTCGCCACGCAGCAGCGCCTGGTGCCACTCCAGCTTGAGACGATCTTCGTCACCGGTGATCCCCAACTGACGCTGCAGCGCGTCGGCATCCACGCGGATCCCCATGGAAGAGAGTTCAAACGCATCTTCCAGAACCGGGTTCCAGACCAGAATATCGCCGTTCAGGCCGGCAAGGCCGCTTTCACCCTCGCTGCTCCAGTCATCATAATCCGGCGCACGAACGTCGTGGCGCTGACCGTGAGACAGCTTGCCGCCGATCCCAATCAGGAACACGGCGCCCAGCTCTTTGGCGATCGCACGTTCACGGCCTTTGGCATCCAGATCCGGGAAGCGGCTCAGCAGCTCCTGGCTGTGGACAAAGTGGATCGTCTCCGGCAGGAACGGGGTCAGACCAAACTCTTTGCTGACCGCCGCTTCGGTTTCTTTGATCCCGGCATAAATGGCTTCTACCGTCGCTTTCAGCGTACCGGTATGACGTTCGCCATCACCCATTACGCGTTCCCAGTCCCACTGGTCAACGTAGACAGAGTGAATAGCGGTAAGGCGGTCTTCATCGGGGCGAAGAGCTTTCATGTGCGTGTAAAGCCCTTCGCCCGCGCTGAAGTCGTGTTGTCCCAGGGTTTGACGCTTCCACTTCGCCAGTGAATGAACCACTTCGAACTGGGCGTCTGGCAGTGTTTTCACTTTCACCTGTACCGCTTTTTCGCAACCAGACAGGTTGTCCTGCGTCCCGTCGCCCACGCGGCTTAAGATAGGAGCCTGGACTTCAATCAGGCCCAGCTTCTCTTCAAGCTGGCGGGAAAAGTGGGATTTTACGAAACTGATCTGGCGTTGTTGTGCGATGTAAGCGGTTTTCATTATTTATACTCCTGCGTCCTGTTGGCATTGATTAAGCAACAAAAAAGAGTCTCTTTCAATAATCCAACAATAAAACTCCCGCCTCACTTTTAAATCGATAAAATTACCCGCTAAAATAGAGTGATTCATTAATCTTCATAAGAAAAAGCTATGGAAAATTATCAGATCGACAATCTGGACCGCGGCATTCTCGAGGCCCTGATGGCTAATGCCCGTACCGCCTACGCCGAACTGGCCAAACAGTTTGGCGTCAGCCCAGGAACCATTCACGTGCGCGTAGAGAAGATGAAGCAGGCGGGAATCATCACCGGTGCCCATATCGACGTCAGCCCGAAACAGCTGGGTTACGACGTCTGCTGCTTTATTGGCATCATCCTTAAGAGCGCCAAAGACTATCCTTCCGCACTGGCTAAGCTGAACGCCCTGGATGAAGTGACCGAGGCTTACTACACCACCGGCCACTACAGCATCTTTATTAAGGTGATGTGCCGATCGATCGACGCCCTGCAGCAGGTACTTATCAACAAGATCCAAACAATCGATGAAATTCAGTCCACCGAGACGTTGATCTCCCTTCAGAACCCGATCATGCGTACCATCCGCCCGTAACAGGGCAAAATAATTACCACATTTTCCACAGGTAGATCCCAGCTCGCTCACAGCGTACAATGTTCGCCTGTTTATCTGAGCGAGCGATCAATGGCGGACATTACTCTTATTAGCGGCAGCACCCTTGGCGGCGCTGAATATGTCGCGGAACACCTGGCCGAAAAGCTGGAAGACGCAGGCTTTTCTACTGAAACGCTGCACGGACCGTTATTAGAGGATCTCCCGCTCGACGGGATCTGGCTGTTGATCACCTCCACGCACGGCGCGGGCGATCTTCCGGATAACCTTCTTCCTTTATATGAAGAGTTAAAAGAGCAGCAGCCTGACCTGGCGAACGTCCGCTTTGGCGCCATCGGCATTGGCAGCCGGGAGTACGATACCTTCTGCGGTGCGGTTGAGAAGGTTGAGACCGAACTGAAGTCCTGTGGGGCTCAACAGATCGGTGAAACGCTGAAGATCAACATCCTCGATCATGATATTCCGGAAGATCCAGCGGAACTTTGGCTGGCTGAATGGAAAAATTTACTCAAAACCGATTAAAGATCGTGCGATCAGATGTGGATAACTCTGGTTAAAACCTTGGATCAACCGGTAGTTATCCCAAGAACAACCCTTGATGACTTTTTGTGCTGTGTATAACATCGCGATCTGATCCCAGCTTATACGTTGCAGGATCACCGATCATTCACAGCAAACGATCCTCTCTAAGCACATGATCTTCTTTGGGAGATCCGGCTTATCCACAGAAACCCGCGATCCTAATAAGAGATCACAATAAAACAGATCTCTAAATAAAAAGATCTTCTTTTTAATAGCCAGGATCCCAGTGCTTTCTCGATCGACTAAAGTTGAGTAGAATCCACGGCCCGGGCTTCAATCCATTTTCTTACCGCTTTACGCGAGGCAGACCACCATGTTTTATCAGGATCCTTTTGACGTCATTATCATTGGCGGGGGTCATGCAGGCACCGAGGCCGCAATGGCCGCGGCGCGAATGGGTCAACAGACCCTGCTTTTGACACACAATATCGACACGCTAGGACAGATGTCCTGTAATCCGGCGATTGGCGGCATTGGGAAAGGACACCTGGTAAAAGAAGTGGATGCACTTGGCGGCCTGATGGCAACCGCGATCGATCATGCGGGCATCCAGTTTAGGATACTAAACGCGAGCAAAGGCCCCGCCGTTCGTGCGACCCGGGCTCAGGCCGACCGCGTGCTCTATCGCCAGGCCGTACGTACCGCACTGGAGAACCAGCCTAACCTGATGATCTTCCAGCAGGCGGTTGAGGATCTGATTGTTGAAAACGATCGTGTTGTCGGCGCCGTGACCCAGATGGGTCTGAAGTTCCGTGCCAAAGCCGTCGTGCTGACCGTCGGGACTTTCCTCGATGGCAAAATTCATATTGGACTGGACAACTACAGCGGTGGCCGTGCTGGCGATCCGCCGTCTATTCCGCTTTCGCGCCGTCTGCGCGAGCTGCCGCTGCGCGTCAGCCGCCTGAAAACCGGTACGCCGCCGCGTATCGACGCCCGTACTATCGATTTCAGCGTGCTGGCTCAACAGCACGGTGATAACCCGATGCCGGTCTTCTCGTTCATGGGCAACGTGGATCAACACCCGCGTCAGGTGCCGTGCTATGTCACGCACACCAACGAGAAAACCCATGACGTGATCCGCAGTAACCTCGATCGCAGCCCGATGTATGCCGGTGTGATCGAAGGGATCGGCCCACGTTACTGCCCGTCGATCGAAGACAAAGTGATGCGCTTTGCCGATCGTAACCAGCACCAGATCTTCCTGGAGCCGGAAGGGCTGACCTCCAACGAGATCTACCCGAACGGTATCTCCACCAGCCTGCCGTTCGACGTGCAGATGCAGATCGTCCGCTCCATGCAGGGGATGGAAAATGCGAAGATCGTCCGTCCGGGCTATGCCATTGAGTATGACTTCTTCGATCCGCGCGACCTGAAGCCGACTCTGGAGAGCAAATTTATCCAGGGGCTGTTCTTCGCGGGCCAGATCAACGGCACCACTGGTTACGAAGAGGCGGCCGCGCAGGGACTGCTGGCCGGTCTGAACGCTGCGCGCTTCTCTGCCGAGAAAGAGGGCTGGGCGCCGGGTCGTTCTCAGGCTTACCTGGGCGTGCTGGTGGACGACCTCTGCACCCTCGGTACCAAAGAGCCGTATCGCATGTTTACCTCTCGCGCGGAATATCGTCTGATGCTGCGTGAAGATAACGCCGACCTGCGCCTGACCGAAATCGGTCGCGAGCTGGGTCTGGTGGACGATGCCCGCTGGGCGCGTTTCAACGAGAAGCTGGAGAACATCGAGCGCGAACGTCAGCGCCTGAAGTCGACCTGGGTCAACCCAACTGCCGAATCTGTAGACGAAGTGAATGCTCACCTGTCTGCGCCGCTGTCGCGTGAAGCCAGCGGGGAAGATCTGCTCCGTCGTCCGGAAATGACCTACGACCAGCTGATCCAGATGACGCCATTTGCGCCAGGTCTGGAGGACGTTCAGGCTGCTGAGCAGGTCGAAATCCAGGTGAAATACGAAGGCTATATCGCCCGTCAGCAGGATGAGATCGAGAAGCAGCAGCGTAACGAGAGCACGATCCTGCCGGCCACGCTGGATTACCGTCTGGTTAACGGCCTCTCCAACGAGGTGATCGCCAAGCTGAATGACCATAAACCGTCGTCCATCGGTCAGGCATCGCGTATTTCAGGCGTCACGCCTGCGGCTATCTCCATTCTGCTGGTGTGGCTGAAAAAACAGGGTATGCTGCGCCGCAGCGCATAATGTGTAAAATTGCCCGGTGGCGCTGAGCTTACCGGGCCAACAGAACTCCGTAGGGCGGGTCTGCGTAGCGCCACCCGCCAACACCTATCTCAACAGGTATTCACCGTGCTCAACAAACTCACTCGTCTGCTGGATCAAGCCGGTATTTCGCTCACCGATCACCAGAAAAATCAGCTGGTGGGGTATGTCGACATGCTGAACAAATGGAACAAGGCCTACAACCTTACTTCGGTTCGTGACCCGAACGAGATGCTGATTCGTCACATCCTCGACAGCATCGTGGTGGCGCCACATCTCAAAGGGGAGCGTTTTATTGATGTGGGCACCGGTCCGGGTCTGCCTGGCATTCCACTCTCTATTGTGCGTCCTGAGTGCCATTTCACGCTGCTGGACAGCCTGGGTAAGCGCGTACGCTTCCTGCGCCAGGTTCAGCATGAGCTGAAGCTGGAAAATATTCATCCGGTGCAGAGCAGGGTAGAGGCGTTTCCCGCCGAGCCGCCGTTTGACGGCGTGATCAGCCGGGCCTTTGCCTCACTTGATGACATGATTAGCTGGTGTAAGCACCTGCCTGCGGAAAATGGTCGCTTTTATGCCCTGAAAGGGGTGCTGCCCGAAGATGAGATTGCGCAGATGCCTGAAGGCTTTGTGGTTGAGGACGCGATCAAATTGCACGTTCCGCAGCTGGAAGGTGAGCGTCATCTGGTGATAGTTAAGCCAAACAATTTTTAAAAATATAATAAAAAATGTGGAATTTGTGCTGTTCTTAGTATGTTAAAAATTACGCGGCAGGCTAAGAAATAAACAGCACTAATTTAACCGCTTTTTTACTATGGATTTTCTTTGGGTTAACCAGGGCCTGTAGTTAACCCAAAATATAATAAACCATGAAAATATCAGCTTGCTAAAAGTAGGTCAGAGTAACCAGATTGCAATGTTAAATATTTATTAAAAATGTCAATAAAAGGTTTTTGTTGTATACAGGGCTGTTTTGAGAATAGTTGCTGAAATTAATCTTTAATATCAAAAAGATGAAATATAACGATTTACTGCTTTGATTTATTCGACCTTATCGTAAATGTGTATTTTGTGATCTCGTGCACGCTTTATCGTCAACGTTTCCGCGTTGTTTGCAGTTTTCACGTCTCATTCTTCGTTTGTCGAAAAGTTAAGAAATAGCGCCGGGGAAAAATATTTAAACATTTATTCACCTTTTCGCTACTTATTGTTTGAAATCACGGGGACGCACCGTATAATTTGTCCGCTTTTTGCTGCTTGACTCTGAGCCCTAAAGGACGTTTTATACGACACGCGACATACCTCGAAGTGAGCAGGAGTAAAAACGTGATGTCAGTGTCGCTCTTGAGTCGAAACGTTGCTCGTAAGCTTCTGTTCATTCAGTTTCTGGCGGTGATAGCAAGCGGATTGCTGTTCTGCCTCAAAGACCCCTTCTGGGGCATCTCTGCGGTAAGCGGAGGTTTGGCAGTGGTTGTGCCAAACATGTTGTTTATGATTTTTGCCTGGCGTCATCAGGCGCATACACCTGCCAAAGGCCGCATGGCCTGGTCCTTCGCCCTCGGCGAAGTGTGTAAGGTGTTGCTGACCTTTGCCCTTCTGGTGGTGGCGCTGGCGGTTTTTAAAGTGGTATTTTTGCCGCTGATAGTGACGTGGGTTTTGGTGCTGGTGGTACAAATTCTGGCGCCAGCTGTAATCAATAACAAAGGGTAAAAGGCATCATGGCTTCAGAAAATATGACGCCGCAGGATTACATAGGTCACCATCTGAACAACCTTCAGATCGACCTGCGTACATTCTCGCTGGTGGATCCGCATAACCCCCCAGCCACCTTCTGGACGATCAATATCGACTCCATGTTCTTCTCGGTGGTACTGGGTCTGTTGTTCCTGGCCATTTTCCGCGGCGTTGCGAAACGTGCGACCAGCGGCGTTCCAGGGAAATTCCAGACGTTCATCGAAATGATCATCGGCTTCGTCCACGGTAGCGTCAAAGACATGTACCACGGCAAGAGCAAGGTGATTGCACCGCTGGCGCTGACCGTCTTTGTCTGGGTCTTCCTGATGAACCTGATGGACCTGCTGCCGATCGACCTGCTGCCGTTTATCGGCGAGCATATCTTCGGTCTGCCTGCCCTGCGTGTGGTGCCGTCTGCTGACGTGAACATCACCCTGTCTATGGCACTGGGCGTATTCATCCTGATTCTTTTCTACAGCATCAAAATGAAAGGCGTAGGCGGCTTCGTGAAAGAGCTTACCTTGCAGCCGTTCAACCACTGGGCGTTTATTCCGGTCAACCTGATCCTGGAAGGCGTTAGCCTGCTGTCCAAACCGATTTCCCTCGGTCTGCGACTGTTCGGCAACATGTATGCGGGTGAGCTGATTTTCATTCTGATCGCGGGTCTTCTGCCGTGGTGGTCACAGTGGGTTCTGAATGTGCCATGGGCCATTTTCCACATCCTGATCATTACGCTGCAAGCCTTTATCTTCATGGTTCTGACGATCGTCTATCTGTCGATGGCGTCTGAAGAGCACTGATTCTTTACCAACACTACTACGTTTTAACTGAAACAAACTGGAGACTGTCATGGAAAACCTGAATATGGATCTGCTGTACATGGCTGCCGCTGTGATGATGGGTCTGGCGGCTATCGGTGCTGCGATCGGTATCGGCATCCTCGGGGGCAAATTCCTGGAAGGCGCAGCGCGTCAACCGGATCTGATTCCTCTGCTGCGTACTCAGTTCTTTATCGTTATGGGTCTGGTGGATGCTATCCCGATGATCGCTGTAGGTCTGGGTCTGTACGTGATGTTTGCTGTCGCGTAGTAAGTCGTTTAAACCCTAAGCCACAGTTGTAAATTTAAAGAGGTATTGTGCTGTGAACATGAACGCAACAATCCTCGGCCAGGCCATCGCGTTTGTTATCTTTGTCTGGTTCTGCATGAAGTATGTATGGCCGCCTTTAATGGCTGCCATCGAAAAACGTCAGAAAGAAATTTCTGACGGTCTGGCTTCTGCAGAACGCGCTAAGAAAGATTTGGACCTTGCACAGGCCAACGCGACCGACCAGCTGAAAAAAGCGAAAGCGGAAGCCCAGGTAATCATCGAGCAGGCGAACAAACGTCGTTCTCAGATCCTGGACGAAGCGAAAGCTGAAGCAGAACAGGAACGTACTAAAATCGTGACACAAGCGCAGGCAGAAATTGATGCCGAGCGTAAACGTGCTCGCGAAGAGCTGCGTAAGCAGGTCGCGATTCTGGCTGTTGCTGGCGCCGAGAAGATCATCGAACGTTCCGTGGATGAAGCTGCTAACAGCGACATCGTGGACAAACTTGTCGCTGAACTGTAAGGAGGGAGGGGCTGATGTCTGAATTTGTTACGGTAGCTCGCCCCTACGCCAAAGCAGCTTTTGACTTTGCTATCGAACACCAAAATGTCGATCGCTGGCAGAACATGCTGGCGTTTGCCGCTGAGGTAACGAAAAACGAACACATGGCTGAGATGCTTTCTGGCGCCCTGGCGCCTGTAACCCTCGCCGATTCGTTCATCGCCATTTGCGGTGAGCAGCTGGACGCCAACGGCCAGAACCTGATTCGGGTAATGGCTGAAAATGGTCGTTTGAAAGCGCTCCCGGATGTTCTCGAGCAGTTCGAGCACCTGCGTGCCCTCAGTGAAGCCACCGTTGAAGTTCATGTAACTTCTGCGACTGAACTGAGTAACGAACAGCTTGCGAAAATCACCGCCGCGATGGAAAAACGTCTGTCACGCAAAGTGAAGCTGAATTGCAATATCGATAAGTCTGTAATGGCGGGCGTAATCATCCGAGCGGGTGATATGGTCATTGATGGCAGCGTACGCGGCCGTCTTGAGCGCCTTGCAGACGTCTTGCAGTCTTAAGGGGACTGGAGCATGCAACTGAATTCCACCGAAATCAGCGAACTGATCAAGCAGCGCATTGCTCAGTTCAGTGTTGTGAGTGAAGCTCACAACGAAGGTACTATTGTTTCTGTAAGCGACGGTGTTATCCGCATCCACGGCCTGGCCGATTGTATGCAGGGTGAAATGATCTCCCTGCCGGGTAACCGTTACGCTATCGCACTGAACCTGGAGCGCGACTCCGTAGGTGCAGTTGTGATGGGTCCGTATGCTGACCTCGCCGAAGGCATGAAGGTTAAGTGTACTGGCCGTATTCTTGAAGTTCCAGTTGGCCGTGGCCTGCTGGGTCGCGTGGTGAACACCCTGGGTGCACCAATCGACGGTAAAGGCCCGGTTGATAACGATGGCTTCTCGCCAATCGAAGTTATCGCACCAGGCGTAATCGACCGTCAGTCCGTCGACCAGCCGGTTCAGACCGGTTATAAATCCGTCGACGCCATGATCCCAATCGGCCGTGGCCAGCGTGAGCTGATCATCGGTGACCGTCAGACCGGTAAAACCGCGATGGCAATCGATGCGATCATCAACCAGCGCGATTCCGGCATCAAATGTGTGTACGTGGCTATCGGCCAGAAAGCGTCCACCATTTCTAACGTGGTTCGTAAACTGGAAGAGCACGGCGCGCTGTCCAACACCATCGTTGTTGTGGCGACCGCTTCTGAATCTGCTGCACTGCAATACCTGGCACCGTATGCCGGTTGCGCAATGGGCGAATACTTCCGTGACCGCGGTGAAGATGCACTGATCGTTTATGATGACCTGTCTAAACAGGCCGTTGCTTACCGTCAGGTTTCCCTGCTGCTCCGTCGTCCACCAGGACGTGAAGCATTCCCGGGCGACGTATTCTATCTGCACTCCCGTCTGCTGGAGCGTGCATCCCGCGTTAACGCGGAATACGTTGAGAACTTCACCAAAGGTGCAGTGAAAGGCCAAACCGGTTCTCTGACCGCGCTGCCAATCATTGAAACCCAGGCGGGTGACGTTTCTGCGTTCGTTCCGACCAACGTAATCTCCATTACCGATGGTCAGATCTTCCTGGAAACCAACCTGTTTAACTCCGGTATTCGTCCGGCGGTTAACCCGGGTATCTCCGTATCCCGTGTTGGTGGTGCAGCGCAGACCAAGATCATCAAGAAACTGTCCGGTGGTATCCGTACCGCGCTGGCACAGTATCGTGAACTGGCAGCGTTCTCCCAGTTTGCATCCGACCTTGACGATGCAACCCGTAAACAGCTTGACCACGGTCAGAAAGTGACCGAACTGCTGAAACAGAAACAGTATGCCCCGATGTCAGTCGCACAGCAGGGTCTGGTACTGTTCGCAGCAGAACGTGGTTATCTGGGGGATGTAGAACTGGCGAAAATCGGTAGCTTCGAAGCCGCTCTGCTGGCTTACGCTGACCGTGACCATGCTTCACTGATGCAAGAGATTAACCAGTCCGGTGGCTATAACGACGAAATCGAAGGCAAGCTGAAGAGCCTGCTCGATTCCTTCAAAGCAACCCAGTCCTGGTAACGTCTGGCGGTCTGTCTTAGGGCAGACCGCAAGGCATTGAGGAGAAGCTCATGGCCGGCGCAAAAGAGATACGTAGTAAGATCGCAAGCGTCCAGAACACGCAAAAGATCACTAAAGCGATGGAGATGGTCGCCGCTTCCAAAATGCGTAAATCGCAGGAGCGTATGGCGGCCAGCCGTCCTTATGCAGATACCATGCGCAAAGTGATTGGTCACCTTGCGAGCGGTAATCTGGAATATAAGCACCCTTACCTGGAAGAACGCGACGTTAAGCGCGTGGGCTACCTGGTGGTGTCGACCGACCGTGGTTTGTGCGGCGGCTTGAACATTAACCTGTTCAAAAAGCTGCTGGCGGATATGAAAGCTTGGTCCGATAAAGGCGTTCAGAGCGATATCGCGATGATCGGCTCTAAGGGCGTCTCTTTCTTTAATTCCGTAGGTGGCAATATTGTCGCCCAGGTGACCGGTATGGGTGATAACCCGTCCCTGTCCGAACTGATCGGCCCGGTTAAAGTGATGTTGCAGGCCTATGATGAAGGCCGTCTGGACAGGCTGTACGTTGTCAGCAACAAATTTATTAACACCATGTCTCAGGCTCCGACCCTCACTCAGCTGCTGCCGTTACCGGCGTCAGACGAGCCAGAGTTGAAGCATAAATCCTGGGATTACCTGTATGAACCGGATCCAAAACCGCTGCTGGATACCCTGCTGCGTCGTTATGTTGAATCCCAGGTTTATCAGGGCGTGGTAGAAAACCTGGCCAGCGAGCAGGCCGCACGTATGGTGGCGATGAAAGCCGCGACCGACAATGGCGGCAGCCTGATTAAAGAGCTGCAGTTGGTATACAACAAAGCTCGTCAGGCCAGCATTACTCAGGAACTCACCGAGATCGTCGGTGGTGCATCCGCGGTATAACCAGGTTAATTCGTAGAGGATTCAAGATGGCTACTGGAAAAATTGTCCAGGTAATCGGCGCCGTGGTTGACGTCGAATTCCCTCAGGATGCCGTACCGCGCGTGTACGATGCTCTTGAGGTTCAGAATGGTAATGAGAGCCTGGTGCTGGAAGTTCAGCAGCAGCTCGGCGGCGGTATCGTGCGTACCATCGCCATGGGTTCTTCCGACGGTCTGCGTCGTGGTCTGGAAGTTAAAGACCTCGAACACCCAATCGAAGTACCAGTAGGTAAAGCAACCCTGGGTCGTATCATGAACGTCCTGGGTCAGCCGATCGACATGAAAGGCGATATCGGCGAAGAAGAGCGTTGGGCTATCCACCGCGCAGCACCTTCCTACGAAGAGCTGTCAAGCTCTCAGGAACTGCTGGAAACCGGCATCAAAGTTATCGACCTGATGTGTCCGTTTGCGAAGGGCGGTAAAGTTGGTCTGTTCGGTGGTGCGGGTGTAGGTAAAACCGTAAACATGATGGAGCTGATCCGTAACATCGCGATCGAGCACTCCGGTTACTCCGTGTTTGCAGGCGTGGGTGAGCGTACTCGTGAGGGTAACGACTTCTACCACGAAATGACCGACTCCAACGTTCTGGACAAAGTATCCCTGGTTTACGGCCAGATGAACGAGCCACCAGGAAACCGTCTGCGCGTTGCGCTGACCGGTCTGACCATGGCTGAGAAGTTCCGTGACGAAGGTCGTGACGTACTGCTGTTCGTTGACAACATCTACCGTTATACCCTGGCCGGTACGGAAGTATCCGCACTGCTGGGTCGTATGCCTTCTGCGGTAGGTTATCAGCCAACGCTGGCGGAAGAGATGGGTGTTCTTCAGGAACGTATCACCTCTACCAAAACCGGTTCTATTACCTCCGTTCAGGCGGTATACGTACCTGCGGATGACCTGACTGACCCCTCTCCAGCAACCACCTTTGCTCACTTAGATGCAACCGTGGTACTGAGCCGTCAGATCGCGTCTCTGGGTATCTACCCGGCCGTTGACCCGCTGGACTCCACCAGCCGTCAGCTGGATCCTCTGGTCGTTGGTCAGGAACACTACGACACCGCGCGTGGCGTACAGTCCCTGCTGCAGCGTTATCAGGAACTGAAAGACATCATCGCCATCCTGGGTATGGATGAACTGTCTGAAGAAGACAAACTGGTGGTAGCACGTGCGCGTAAGATCCAGCGCTTCCTGTCCCAGCCGTTCTTCGTAGCAGAAGTATTTACCGGTTCCCCGGGCAAATACGTTGCGCTGAAAGACACCATCCGTGGCTTTAAAGGCATCATGGAAGGCGAATACGATCACCTGCCGGAGCAGGCGTTCTATATGGTGGGTTCCATCGACGAAGCCGTGGAAAAAGCCAAAAAACTTTAACGCCTTAATCGGAGGGTGATATGGCAATGACTTACCACCTGGACGTCGTCAGCGCAGAGCAACAAATGTTCTCTGGTCTGGTCGAGAAAATCCAGGTAACGGGTAGCGAAGGTGAACTGGGTATTTTCCCGGGTCACGCCCCGCTGCTCACCGCCATTAAGCCTGGTATGATCCGCATCGTTAAACAGTTCGGTCATGAAGAGTTTATCTATCTGTCTGGCGGCATTATTGAAGTGCAGCCTGGCAGCGTGACCGTACTGGCTGATACCGCAATTCGTGGCCAGGATCTCGACGAAGCGCGAGCTCTGGAATCGAAGCGTAAAGCAGAAGAGCACATTAAGAGCTCTCATGGCGACGTGGATTACGCTCAGGCGTCTGCAGAGCTGGCCAAAGCGATCGCGAAACTGCGCGTTATCGAGTTGACCAAAAAAGCGATGTAACACCGGCTTGAAAGTACGAAAGCCAGTCTGGTCTCCAGACTGGCTTTTTTTATGGTTCCGTTTCACTAAAATTGAAACTAAAACGATGTTTTATTATTTTGTGATTTACGTCACAAAAAGATTGATCGGCGAAATGGTCAGGAGTAGACTTAGTTTTGTGATGAATATCACAAAACTGAACTCCAAAAATATCAGGATGCCATCATGAAAACCATCAACAAAATCATCGCCCTTTTCAGCAACATGAACGTCTCTTTCGGTACGTTCAATAACTAAGTGCTGATATGCCGGGTGGCGCCACGCTTACCGTAGTGTGATAAGCGAAGCGCCTCTCTGGCGATTACATTTTTACCTGCGTTTTATCCAGTTCCTTCCCGTCACTGTTCACGCTTTTACCCTTCGCAATAAAATAGTTCGTGTTATCAACGGTTCCCATCACCGCATCGTCATACTCGCCAGGCTTATTTCGAATCGACAGGTTGCCGGTAAAGATTCCCTGGGTTGAGACATCTCCGTACGGGCTCGGGCGGAAGAGATAGTTGAAACGCTGGTTATCCACCGCGATGTTGTTCTCTACCACCAGCTTGCCGGGGTTAAAGTTATCGGTGAAACCGTCCAGATGATTGCCCGTGGCTTTGCTGTTGCGGATCTGGTGCGCCACCGGCTGCCCTTCCCCGCCGAGCTTAAAGCCGTTACTGGTGTTATTGCTGGCCACCGAGTTCTCGATCACCACCACGCCGTTTGCGCCATCTTCAATCTTGTTGAACAGATCAAAACCGTCGTCGATATTATCGTGGGCATAGCAACGCTCCAGCCGGTTACCTTCCCCGACCCGCATCTTCACCGCAAAGCCATCGGCGTTAATCTTGCCGGGATCCTCATTGGCATAAGATTCGGAATCCACGACCCGGTTGTAGCTCGCCCATAGTGGCCGGCCGATCTTCTCCGGAGAGGAGATCTGGATCCCGGTGTCGTCATTGCGGTATGCCGTGACGCGCTCGATCAGGTTATGGCTGCCCTGGACGCGCAGGCTTTTCCCGGTGACGTCGATACCCTTGATATGCCAGTAGCTGGCATCCAGCAGCAGACCGTGGATCACCACTTTCCCGTCAGCCTCCAGCGTTTTGAGCTTGTCGTGGGTGCCGCTGGCAGAGAGCGGGATTTCGCTGCGCGGGTAATCGCCGCTTTTTAGCATCAGTTTGCCGCCGGGTGCCACCAGCGTGATGGCGGTGGCGAGATCCAGTGGCGCATCGGCTGTGCCTTTCGCATCTGCTTTTCCTTCCGGGGCGACGTACAGCAGCGCCGTATCTCTGTCCGCAACGCGTTCCACGGTAAGTTGCTGATTTACGGATTTTCCGTCAGCAGGGGTGAAGGTCAGCGTAAAGGTGCTGGTCTGCTCAACGCGGGCTGGCAGGGTATACATCTCACCCGCTTTCACCGCTTTCTCATTACCGATCACCACTTCGTTTTGTATTACGCTGAATACCCCGTCCTCATTGGCCCGGGCCTGCAGCAGATAATCTGGCGAAGTACTCACGGTGCCGGACGCCAGCTGCACCACGACCGGCAGCGGCTCTGCCTGCCAAGGCGCGGAAGGCACGGTATGGGCGCTGGTGGTGGTCAGCGAGGCGTTAGTCACCGTAATTTTGGCATTGCGGGACGCAAAGAAGCCGACGTAATAATGATCCTTGTTTTGCACCGAAATCAGGTCGGCGCGCGGCACGCTCTTGCTGACCCAGGCGTCGCTGTCCAGCGGAGCCCAGGCGGTAATAAACCCGTCGTCGGTTCGCTGGAGTTTGAGACGAAACTCTGGTGTCTGGCTCAGGTCCACCTCTTCCTTGTAACTCTGTTTTTTAATCGCGGCCCCGGCATCTCCCCAGGGATGGCTGATCCCCTCCCGGGTGATGGCCTGCAGCTTCACCCGCTGATGATCTTTTTTATCCTGGGTCATGATGGCGTTCATCACCTGGTTCGATGCCGCCGGGAACTCTTCATAGCCGGTTTTCAGCGGCTCCTGACGCGGGTTGCCGAGGACATCGCGTACCAGCAGCCCGGCGCCTTCCTGCGCGGCGGGTTTTGCGCCGTTCTCCGGTCCAAACTGGTCGACCCGAATGTTGGCCTGCAACACGAAATTCTCGCTCGCAGGTAACTCGGTATAGAAAAAGGTTAATCCGTCGTGGGAGTTGGCGATTTTGCCGCCCCGACTTTCCAGGGTAATGGCTTTTGCCAGATCGGCGCTCTCCTGCACGGAAAGCTTTTTCCCGTCGATGGTGACATCGTTAGTGCCGATTTTTTCGGGCAGGACGTTCGAGGAAAAATTCAGATCCGTTGATTGCCCAAAGGCAATGGCTTTCCAGACATGCGGTTGTTCCGTTGCCATCGCGGAAAAGGCGCTACACATCATCAGGGCCAGAGGTATTGTAGACTTCATCTTATTCTCCTGAGTAATAATTGAGCGCTATTATCAACAGAATAAAACGGTGTTTCTTTTTTACGCGTCACACATTCAGATAATTAAAACAGCGTTTTGGTTACGGAAGGCTTTATTTCTGCAGCGAAAAAATCACTAACATGCTGTGAGGGCTGGAGACTTCGCTAAAGGAGGCTATATTTCACAGGCAAAGCCCCTTAATTTGCGGTAAAAAGAACCTTTATAACGCCCGAAGCAGGCGACATTGCGCGCTTTACCGCCACTCCATTTTATGGCGCAAAATATGTAGAATTTTCAACGCCAAAGGGTTTTACTTTTCACTCAAATTACAGTCAGGACGTGTATGTTGAACACTGCAATGAGCGTGGTCATTCTTGCCGCAGGCAAAGGCACCCGCATGTATTCCGATCTTCCTAAAGTGCTGCACACCCTGGCAGGGAAAGCGATGGTGCAGCATGTTATTGATGCCGCTAATGAAATGGGCGCGAGCCAGGTGCATCTGGTTTACGGCCACGGCGGTGATCTGCTGAAGCAGACGCTGCGTGATGACAAGCTCAACTGGGTGCTGCAGGCTGAACAGCTGGGTACCGGCCACGCCATGCAGCAGGCCGCCCCGTTCTTCTCCGACGACGAAGACATTCTGATGCTCTACGGCGACGTGCCGCTGATCTCCGTCGAGACGCTGGTTCGCCTGCGTGCCGCGAAGCCGCAGGGCGGCATTGGCCTGCTGACCGTCAAGCTGGACGATCCGTCCGGGTATGGCCGTATCACGCGTGAAAACGGCAAAGTGACGGGCATTGTCGAGCATAAAGATGCCACCGATGCGCAGCGTGAAATCCAGGAAATTAACACCGGTATTCTGATCGCCAACGGCGCAGACATGAAGCGCTGGCTGTCGCAGTTGAACAATAACAACGCCCAGGGCGAGTTCTACATCACCGATATCATCGCGATGGCGTATCAGGAAGGGCGTGAGATCGTTGCCGTTCATCCGGCGCGCATCAGCGAAACGGACGGCGTGAATAACCGCCTCCAGCTTTCCCGTCTTGAACGTATTTACCAGTCCGAGCAGGCTGAAAAACTGCTGCTGGCTGGGGTTATGCTGCGCGATCCGTCGCGTTTCGATCTGCGTGGGGTGCTTAACCACGGGCGCGACGTCGAAATCGATACTAACGTTATTCTGGAAGGCAACGTAACGCTGGGTAGCCGCGTCAAAATCGGTACCGGTTGCGTGATCAAAAACAGCGTGATTGGCGATGACTGCGAAATCAGCCCGTACAGCGTGGTGGAAGATGCCCATCTGGAAGCCGCCTGCACCATTGGGCCTTTTGCCCGTCTGCGTCCGGGCGCTGAGCTGCTGGAAGGCGCACACGTCGGCAACTTCGTTGAAATGAAAAAAGCGCGTCTGGGCAAAGGCTCCAAAGCCGGGCACCTGACCTATCTGGGCGATGCGGAGATCGGCGACAACGTTAATATTGGCGCGGGCACCATCACCTGTAACTACGATGGCGCAAACAAGTTTAAAACCATCATCGGTGACGACGTGTTTGTGGGTTCAGATTCCCAGCTGGTGGCGCCAGTGACCATCGGTAAAGGGGTCACCATTGCCGCCGGGACCACCGTCACCCGCAATGTGGCGGATAACGAACTGGTGATCAGCCGTGTGCCGCAGGTGCACAAGCAGGGCTGGAAACGTCCGGTGAAGAAGTAAGATTTTTGTAGGCCTGATAAGGCGTAGCTGCATCAGGCAGACAGGGTTGAGGGGATAACATAATCCCCCGCCCAAAGGCAGTAACTAAAAATATAACCCCACTCTCTACAAGGCTCGGGGCGCCCGTAAAACGGGCAAAACAGGTCAGCGACAACGCATGGCATAATGCCAAAATCAGGAAATCTAACTATGTGTGGAATTGTTGGCGCAGTCGCGCAGCGTGATATTGCTGAAATCCTTCTCGAAGGGTTACGTCGTCTGGAATACCGTGGCTATGACTCTGCCGGTCTGGCAGTGGTGGATGCCGAAGGGAATATGACCCGTCTGCGTCGTCTCGGTAAAGTAAACATGCTGGCGCAGGCCGCAGAAGAGAACCCGCTGCACGGTGGTACAGGCATTGCCCATACCCGCTGGGCGACCCACGGTGAACCTTCGGAAGGCAACGCGCACCCGCACGTCTCTGAACACATTGTGGTGGTGCATAACGGCATCATCGAAAACCACGAACCGCTGCGCGAAGCGCTTACCGAGCGTGGTTATACCTTCGTCTCTGAAACCGACACCGAAGTGATCGCCCACCTGGTTCACTGGGAGCTGGAGCAGGGCGGTACGCTGCGTGAAGCCGTACTGCGCGCCATCCCACAGCTGCGCGGCGCCTACGGCACCGTGATCATGGACAGCCGCGATCCGTCCACCCTGCTGGCAGCCCGCTCTGGCAGCCCTATGGTGATTGGTCTGGGGATGGGTGAGAACTTTATCGCTTCCGATCAGCTGGCGCTGCTGCCGGTGACCCGTCGCTTTATCTTCATGGAAGAGGGCGATATTGCGGAAGTGACCCGTCGCGACGTTAAAATCTTTGATAAATCTGGCGCGCCGGTAAAACGTCAGGATATCGAATCCAACCTGCAGTACGACGCGGGCGACAAAGGCGCTTACCGTCACTACATGCAGAAAGAGATTTACGAACAGCCGAACGCCATCAAAAACACCCTGACCGGGCGCATCAGCCACGGTGAAGTGGATCTGAGCGAGCTGGGCGCTAACGCCAACGAAATGCTGGCAAACGTTGAGCACATTCAGATCGTGGCCTGCGGCACCTCCTACAACTCCGGTATGGTTTCCCGCTACTGGTTCGAAGCCCTGGCTGGCGTACCCTGTGATGTGGAGATCGCCTCTGAATTCCGCTATCGCAAATCGGCCGTGCGTCGTAACAGCCTGATGATCACCCTGTCTCAGTCCGGCGAAACAGCTGATACCCTGGCGGCGCTGCGTCTGTCTAAAGAGCTGGGTTATCTGGGCTCGCTGGCAATCTGTAACGTGCCGGGCTCCTCGCTGGTGCGTGAATCCGACCTGGCGCTGATGACCAAAGCCGGCACCGAAATCGGCGTGGCCTCCACCAAAGCGTTCACCACCCAGCTGACGGTACTGCTGATGCTGGTGGCGAAACTGGCCCGTCTGAAAGGCCAGGATGCGGCGATTGAGCATGACATCGTTCATGGTCTGCAGGCGCTGCCAAGCCGTATTGAGCAGATGCTCTCCCAGGATAAGCGCATTGAAGCCCTGGCGGAAGATTTCTCCGACAAGCATCACGCTCTGTTCCTCGGACGTGGCGATCAGTATCCGATTGCCCTGGAAGGCGCGCTGAAGCTCAAAGAGATCTCCTATATCCACGCAGAAGCCTATGCGGCAGGCGAGCTGAAGCACGGCCCGCTGGCGCTGATCGACGCGGATATGCCGGTTATTGTTGTGGCACCGAATAACGAACTGCTGGAAAAACTGAAGTCCAACATCGAAGAAGTGCGTGCCCGTGGCGGTGTGCTGTATGTCTTCGCCGATAGCGATGCCGGCTTTACCAGCAGCGACAACATGCACATCATCGAGATGCCGCATGTGGAAGAGGTGATTGCGCCAATCTTCTATACCGTTCCGCTGCAGCTGCTGGCCTACCACGTCGCGCTGATCAAAGGCACCGACGTCGACCAGCCGCGTAACCTGGCGAAGTCCGTGACCGTAGAGTAATCCCTTCAGGCTCCACCTTCGGGTGGAGCTTTTTTATCCGCTTTATCCCGCCTTTTTTAATGACAAACTGTCATCTTCAGCTAACTTTTTCAGTGTCACAGAAAGAAAGTTTTTCTGAAATCTTAATGTCATAATGATGCTCAAGATGCTGATATTAAAGAGTTATTTTAATATTCCCAAAGCGAAATTCTCGCTGTCATAAAACTGTCATAATTCGTACATTTATCTGTCACCTCTTTGTCCTATTTTGCTCATCGTAGCCACTAAACAACGATTTACGAAAATCTTGCAGGAGACATTATGAAAGTTATGCGTACCACTGTCGCAACTGTTGTCGCCGCGACCTTATCGATGAGCGCGTTCTCTGTGTTTGCAGAGGCAAGCCTGACTGGCGCTGGTGCAACCTTCCCTGCGCCGGTGTATGCCAAATGGGCTGATACCTACCAGAAAGAGACTGGTAACAAGGTGAACTACCAGGGTATCGGCTCCTCCGGTGGCGTTAAACAAATTACCGCAAATACCGTTGATTTCGGCGCATCTGACGCTCCGCTGTCTGATGAAAAACTGACGCAGGAAGGCCTGTTCCAGTTCCCGACCGTTATCGGTGGTGTTGTGCTGGCGGTGAATATCCCTGGCCTGAAGTCCGGCGAGCTGGTGCTCGATGGCAAAACCCTGGGTGATATCTACCTCGGCAAAATCAAAAAATGGGATGACGAAGCCATCACTAAACTGAACCCGGGCGTGAAACTGCCTTCGCAGAACATCGCTGTGGTTCGTCGTGCTGACGGCTCCGGTACCTCCTTCGTCTTCACCAGCTACCTGGCGAAAGTGAACGAAGAGTGGAAATCCAAAGTCGGTTCTGGCTCTACCGTTAACTGGCCGACCGGTCTGGGCGGTAAAGGTAACGACGGTATCGCCGCGTTCGTACAGCGTCTGCCTGGCTCAATCGGCTACGTAGAATACGCTTACGCCAAGCAGAACAACCTGGCCTACACCAAACTGGTTTCTGCCGACGGCAAACCTGTCAGCCCGACCGAAGAGAACTTTGCTAACGCTGCCAAAGGCGCTGACTGGAGCAAATCTTTCGCTCAGGATCTGACGAACCAGAAAGGCGAAGACGCATGGCCAATCACCTCTACCACCTTCATCCTGGTCCACAAAGATCAGAAGAAGCCAGAGCAGGGCGCTGAAGTGCTGAAGTTCTTCGACTGGGCATACAAAAACGGCGGCAAACAGGCTAATGACCTGGACTACGCCAGCCTGCCGGACAGCGTGGTTGAGCAGATTCGTGCTGCATGGAAAACCAACGTGAAAGACAGCAGCGGTAAAGCGCTGTACTAACAGGATATTTTTGACGAAGATGGCGGGTGGCGCTAACGCTAACCCGCCCTACGGTTCCGACTGTAGGCCCGGTAAGCGCCAGCGCCACCGGGCATATTCGTAAGACGTCTCAAACAGAAGAGTAATTTATGGCTGCAACCAAGCCTGCATTTAACCCTCCGGGTAAAAAAGGTGACATGATTTTCAGCGCGCTGGTAAAACTGGCTGCGCTGATTGTGCTATTGCTGCTGGGCGGCATTATCGTGTCCCTGATTTTCTCCTCCTGGCCGAGCATCCAGAAATTTGGTTTCTCCTTCCTGTGGACCAAAGAGTGGGATGCGCCGAACGATATCTACGGTGCGCTGGTACCGATCTACGGCACGCTGGTTACCTCGTTTATCGCCCTGCTGATTGCAGTGCCGGTGAGCTTCGGTATCGCCCTGTTCCTGACCGAACTGGCGCCGAACTGGCTGAAGCGTCCGCTCGGTATCGCCATTGAGCTGCTGGCGGCGATCCCAAGTATCGTTTACGGCATGTGGGGCCTGTTTATTTTTGCCCCGCTGTTTGCGACCTACTTCCAGGAGCCGGTGGGCAACGTCCTTTCCGCTATCCCGTTCGTGGGCGCCCTGTTCTCCGGTCCGGCTTTCGGTATCGGCATCCTGGCGGCAGGCGTGATCCTCGCCATCATGATTATTCCGTACATTGCGGCGGTTATGCGCGATGTCTTTGAACAGACCCCGGTGATGATGAAAGAGTCGGCCTACGGTATCGGCTGCACCACCTGGGAAGTTATCTGGCGTATCGTCCTGCCGTTCACCAAAAATGGGGTGATCGGCGGCATTATGCTGGGTCTGGGTCGTGCGCTGGGTGAAACCATGGCGGTGACCTTTATCATCGGTAATACCTACCAGCTCGACAGCGCCTCGCTCTATATGCCGGGTAACAGCATCACCTCGGCGCTGGCTAACGAATTCGCCGAAGCAGAATCCGGCCTGCACGTTGCTGCGCTGATGGAGCTGGGCTTGATTCTGTTTGTTATCACCTTCATCGTTCTGGCGATCTCTAAAGTGATGATCATGCGCCTGGCGAAAAATGAGGGGGCACGCTGATGGCTACGCTCGAAATGCAAAATACCGTGGCGCTGGCGGAATCCCGCCGCAAAATGCAGGCAAAACGCCGCATGAAAAACCGCCTCGCCCTGACGCTCTCCATGGCGACCATGGCATTTGGTCTGTTCTGGCTGATCTGGATTTTGTTCTCCACGGTGACGCGCGGTATCGACGGTATGTCCCTGGCGCTGTTCACCGAGATGACGCCGCCGCCGAATACGGCGGGTGGCGGTCTGGCTAACGCCCTGGCGGGCAGCGGCCTGCTGATCCTCTGGGCGACCGTCTTCGGCACGCCGCTTGGCATCATGGCGGGGATTTATCTGGCGGAGTACGGCCGTAAATCCTGGATTGCGGAGGTGATTCGTTTCATCAACGACATCCTGCTCTCTGCCCCATCGATTGTGGTCGGCCTGTTCGTTTACACCATCGTAGTGGCGCAGATGGAACACTTCTCCGGCTGGGCGGGCGTGATTGCGCTGGCGCTGCTGCAGGTGCCTATCGTCATCCGTACCACCGAGAACATGCTGAAACTGGTGCCGGACAGCCTGCGTGAAGCGGCCTACGCGCTGGGCACGCCAAAGTGGAAGATGATTTCTGCCATCACCCTGAAAGCCTCCGTCTCGGGGATCCTGACAGGCGTGCTGCTGGCCGTTGCCCGTATCGCCGGTGAAACGGCCCCGCTGCTCTTCACCGCGCTCTCCAACCAGTTCTGGAGCACGGACATGATGCAGCCGATCGCCAACCTGCCGGTGACGATCTTTAAATTTGCGATGAGCCCGTTTGCCGAATGGCAGTCACTGGCCTGGGCCGGGGTACTGATTATTACCCTGTGCGTACTGTTACTGAACATTCTGGCGCGCGTTATTTTCGCGAAGAAGAAACACGGTTAATTATTGACGGCGTGGCACTCTGCGGCGCCGGATGAGGAAATGAGTCAATGAGTATGGTTGATACTGCCCCGGGTATTCTTTCGGTTCGTGATCTGAACTTTTACTACGGTAAGTTCCATGCCCTGAAGAACATCAATCTGGATATTGCCAAAAACCAGGTAACGGCGTTTATCGGTCCGTCTGGCTGCGGTAAGTCCACGCTGCTGCGTACCTTTAACAAAATGTATTCGCTCTATCCGGAGCAGCGCGCCGAAGGCGAAATCCTGCTGGATGGCGACAATATTCTTACCAATACCCAGGATATCGCCCTACTGCGCGCGAAAGTGGGTATGGTGTTCCAGAAACCGACGCCGTTCCCGATGTCCATTTATGACAACATCGCTTTTGGTGTGCGCCTGTTTGAGAAGCTCTCCCGCGCCGATATGGATGAGCGCGTGCAGTGGGCGTTGACCAAGGCCGCATTATGGAACGAAACCAAAGATAAACTTCACCAGAGCGGGTACTCTCTCTCCGGTGGTCAGCAGCAGCGTCTGTGCATTGCGCGCGGTATCGCTATCCGTCCTGAAGTGTTGCTGCTGGATGAGCCGTGCTCAGCGCTGGACCCGATCTCCACCGGGCGTATCGAAGAGCTGATCACCGAGCTGAAAGCGGATTACACCGTGGTGATCGTGACGCACAACATGCAGCAGGCTGCCCGTTGTTCCGACCACACTGCATTTATGTACCTGGGCGAGTTGATTGAGTTCAGTAAAACGGACGACCTGTTCACCAAGCCTGCGAAGAAACAAACAGAAGACTACATCACCGGACGCTACGGCTGATTCAGGAGTGCGCAATGGATAATCTCAATCTTAATAAACACATTTCCGGCCAGTTTAACGCCGAGCTGGAAAGTATCCGCACCCAGGTGATGACCATGGGCGGTATGGTAGAGCAGCAGCTCTCTGACGCGATCACCGCGATGCACAACCAGGACAGCGAGCTGGCGAAGCGCGTGGTGGAAGGCGACAAAAACGTCAACATGATGGAAGTCGCTATCGATGAGGCCTGCGTGCGCATTATCGCCAAGCGTCAGCCAACGGCGAGCGACCTGCGTCTGGTTATGGCGATCATCAAAACCATCGCCGAGCTGGAACGTATTGGCGACGTGGCGGACAAAATCTGCCGTACTGCGCTGGAAAAATTCTCCCAGCAGCACCAGCCGCTGCTGGTGAGCCTGGAGTCGCTGGGCCGCCACACCGTGCAGATGCTGCATGACGTGCTGGATGCCTTTGCGCGTATGGATCTGGATGAAGCGGTGCGTATTTACCGCGAAGACAAGAAAGTCGACCAGGAATATGAAGGCATTGTGCGTCAGCTGATGACCTACATGATGGAAGACACGCGTACCATTCCAAGCGTACTGACCGCGCTGTTCTGCGCTCGCTCTATCGAGCGTATCGGTGACCGTTGCCAGAACATCTGCGAATACATCTTCTACTTCGTGAAGGGGCAGGATTTCCGTCACGTCGGCGGGGATGAACTGGATAAAATGCTCGCGGGTAAAGATCCGAAAGAGTAACTTGCTTTAACATGCCCGGCGGCGCTGCGCTAACCGGGCTGACATCATTCACAGGCCGGATAAGCGCTAACGCTATCCGGCTTTGTTTTTTTAGCGGGTGATATTCCAGCCGCGCGCTTTCCACAGTTCCGGCAGCTGCGCCAGCTCGGTGAAGACAGTGACCTTTGGATGGTCGAGCGGCGGGTTGTGCGGATCGGCACAGAAGTAGAATACCTCCATGCCTGCGGCGATCCCCGCCTGCGCGCCTGCGCTGGAGTCATCCACCAGGATGCAGTTCTCCACGTTGACGTTCATCGCTTTCGCCGCATGGAACATCATCGCCGGATCCGGCTTCCAGCGCTGGATATCGTAACCGCTGAACAGTTTTTCCGGGAAATGGTGCAGCATCTGCAGTTTGCCAAGGGAGTGCTGCATTTTGCTGACCGGGCCGTTAGAGACCACGCACATCGGCACCGCCATGGCATCCAGCAGGGTGTTCGCACCTGCGATGACTTCCAGTTCGGAGTCGAAAAGGCGTGCGACCTCGGCGCGGTAAACAGGCTCCAGATCCGCTTTCGCGAGGCTAACGCCGTGTTCAGCGTTGATGATGTCGATGATCTCGTAGAGCTTCACGCCCTTAAAGCGTTTGAACGTCTCTTCAAGATCGAGCGTGATACCAAATTCCTGGAACATGGTGACATACGCCCGGGAACAGATGACCTCACTGTCGACCAGCGTACCGTCGCAGTCGAAAAATACCGCTTCAATCTGAGACATGCATTTCCCTTTTTTTAACAAGTTTAACGTTTACGTACCACATAACGTTGAGACGCAATCGTTGCCGTATAAGCAAATTCAATGAAAAAAAGTGCCTCTCAACCGCCCTTATTGTCGCATTTTGGTATAGGATAGCGACGGATTTTCCCTCCTTGTTCGGAAATAGATGATGAGTCAACAACACACTACCCAGTCTTCTGGCGCGGGTTTGCTTGAGCGCGTGTTTAAACTGCGCGAACACGGCACGACGGCACGCACCGAAGTGATCGCCGGTTTCACTACCTTCCTGACGATGGTCTATATCGTTTTCGTGAACCCACAAATTCTGGGCGTTGCTGGCATGGATACCAGCGCCGTCTTCGTGACTACCTGTCTTATCGCCGCCTTCGGCAGCATCCTGATGGGGCTTTTCGCTAACCTGCCGGTTGCGCTGGCACCGGCGATGGGTCTGAACGCCTTCTTCGCCTTCGTCGTGGTTCAGGCGATGGGCCTGCCGTGGCAGGTGGGCATGGGGGCTATCTTCTGGGGCGCCGTCGGTCTGCTGATCCTGACCATTTTCCGCGTGCGTTACTGGATGATTGCCAATATCCCGGTCAGCCTGCGCGTGGGCATCACCAGCGGTATCGGCCTGTTCATCGGCATGATGGGACTGAAAAACGCCGGTGTGATCGTGGCGAACCCGGAAACGCTGGTCAGCATCGGTAAACTGACCTCCCACAGCGTGCTGCTGGGGGTGCTGGGCTTCTTCATCATCGCTATTCTGGCCTCGCGTAATATCCACGCGGCGGTGCTGGTGTCGATCATCGTCACCACCCTGCTGGGCTGGATGCTGGGCGACGTGCACTATAACGGCATCGTCTCCGCGCCGCCGAGCGTCACCACGGTGATTGGCCATGTCGATCTGGCGGGCTCGCTGAACCTGGGTCTGGCTGGAGTGATCTTCTCCTTCATGCTGGTGAACCTGTTTGACTCCTCCGGTACGCTGATTGGCGTGACCGACAAAGCCGGTCTGGCGGATGAAAAAGGCAAATTCCCGCGCATGAAGCAGGCGCTGTTCGTGGACAGTATCTCCTCCGTGACCGGCTCCTTTATCGGTACATCCTCTGTAACCGCCTACATCGAATCTTCTTCCGGGGTTTCGGTCGGTGGCCGTACCGGTCTGACCGCGGTGGTTGTCGGTCTGCTGTTCCTGCTGGTGATCTTCCTCTCTCCGCTGGCCGGTATGGTGCCGCCATACGCTGCCGCCGGTGCGCTGATCTACGTGGGCGTGCTGATGACCTCCAGCCTGGCGCGCGTGAAGTGGGATGACCTGACCGAAGCGGTTCCGGCCTTTATTACCGCGGTAATGATGCCGTTCAGCTTCTCCATTACCGAAGGGATTGCGCTGGGCTTTATCTCTTACTGTGTGATGAAAGCGGGTACCGGACGCTGGCGTGAGATCAGCCCGTGCGTGATGGTCGTTGCGCTGCTGTTCATTCTGAAGATTGCGTTTATTGATGCCTGATAAAAGCAAAACGGCAACCCGAGGGGTTGCCGTTTTTAATGTGCCTTACGCTTTAACCCGCTGAATATACTTCCCGAATGCGCTCAGCTGGCCGCTCAGATGATCCAGCGTGCTCTGGTCAACAACTTCACCCGTCTGTGGGTCGACCTTGTTCTGAATCACGCCCCCCATAAATTCCGGCTTGTTCATCACCATCGCATCCAGGAACACCAGGATCTGACGCAGGTGATACTGGCAACGCGCGCCGCCGATCGCCCCCATTGAGCTGGTCTGGATCAGCACCGGTTTACCCGCCAGCGGCTGTTCCGGCAGGCGAGAGAGCCAGTCAATGGCGTTCTTTAAGCCTCCCGGCACGGAATAGTTATATTCCGGGGTGACAATCACCACGCCGTCTGCCTGGCGGATCTGCTCTGCCAGCGTTTCTACCGCAGCCGGGAATCCCTCTTCCTGCTGCACATCCGCGTCGTACAGCGGAATATCACCGATCGACGGCAGGGCGGTAATTTCCATCCCCTCGGGTGCCAGCTTCGGTAGGGTGCGGGCAACCATCCCGTTAAATGAACCCTTGCGCAGGCTTCCCAGTAACGTAACAACATTCAACGTATCAGACATCACTACTCCTTCTTCATCATGATGGCCCTGCTGAAGGGTCAGGTGAGGATAATCGCTTTTTCCGCCGGTAGACTGGTCAGCCGCATCAGGCGAGCCGCCGGTTCGTTGGCGCGGGCGGGAACGTCCGGCAGGCTTTGCCATCCAAGGCGCCCGTCGAACTCCCAGATTTTTAGTCTTTCAATGGCCGGGGTGACGGCAATCGACCAGATCAGCACGTCTTCGGCGTCGCTTAAGGCTTCGACCTGCGCGGCTCTGGAGGCCCGCAGACGACCGGAGCCCGGTAACAGTTGCAGCAGGCTGGCGCAGTCGTTGGCCTCGCCTGACAGCTTACGGATGCACTGGCGCAGGGTAATCAGCTGCGCTCTGGCTTCATTGGGGTCGTTCTGATTACGCACCCATAAGTTCTCGTTGCTGGACAGCGGGTAGGTGTCATGCGCGTGGGTACCATCCAGGCTGCGAATGGTTCGCTGCAGCTCCATATCCAGACCGCAGTCGCCCTCGGTGGTCAGCACCAGGCCCACGATATTGCCGGCATAGGCAATGGAAAAACGGGGAAGCTCTGGATCGGCAAACACCGGGCGACCCTCAGGTTCGGTAATCACTTCCGGCAGCTCGCTGGTGCCGTACAGCATAAACATCAGCTCCGCGAGCAGCGCCCGGGAGGCCAAAAAACGTATTCGACGATGTTCAGGAAGCTTTCGCGCTTCGTTGTGGCAGGATGGCGAGAGCCTGGTCGAAACCACCCATCCCTCGGTCAGCGTCCCTCTTGCAAAATGCGTAGCCATTTTTCACTCCATGATAATGGTTAGTCGTCAGGTTAAACGGTTACATGATTATCGCTTAACTTGCTTACTGTTTTAATGGCTAAATGGGGGTAATGGAAGTTTTGCGGCGGAACTTTACATTTTCTTAGCCAAAAACCAGACATTTAGCGCAACGGCGAACCATACAGCGCCTTAATGGTTTCTCTCAGCCAGAGGGTTTTGGGGTTGTGGCTGTTACGCTTATGCCAGATCAGGGTAAAAGGCACGGTGAGCTTTTGCGCCTGCGCTTCATCAATGGGGATCGGCAGGGTAACCAGCTTACGCTGGTGAAGCTGATTATAGTGATGGCAGTAGTGCGGTGCCGTCGCAATGTAGTTATGGCCCGGCTGCGCCGCCATAAACATCGACTGCTCGAATCCGGGCAAGCTCATGGCGATATTACGCGTCCGCCCCATCTCTCTCAGCACCTCATCCAGCGCCCAGGTGTCGCTACGCTCCCAGAAAATGCTGATATGCGGATAGCGCAGGAACGTCTCCAGGTTCCACTCTTCCTGGAGGGCCGGGTGATCCTCGCGCAGATAGACGCACGGACGGTCGCTGAACAGAATTTCGTAATCAAGAAACCACGGCATCAGCTTCAGCAATTCGCGTGAGCGGGGGTGCGTTTCACGCCCGGTAAAACCGAGGTCGACCTCTCCGCGGGTAATAGCGTCCAGCGAATCGTAATCCCAGTGGCGCATCTTCACGGTCGCCTGGGGATAACGCTGATTCACCTGCTCCAGCAGGGCGTTAAAGCGGATCAGCATCAGCGGCGTTTCTGCCGCCAGCTCAAAGGTCAGGCCGCCGGGGGAGTCATGGTGGAATTTATCGAGGATCTGATTGCCAATCTGCATCCAGTCGGCCAGATCCTGCTCCAGACTCACCGTCAGCGGGGTTGGCAGCAGCCCCAGCGGGGTCTTCACAAACAGCGGATCGTCGAACCAGTCGCGCAGCTTCGCCAGCGATTTACTCACCGCGGACGGCGTGACGTTCATCCGTTTCGCGGCTTTGGTGACGCTGCGCTCCTGCAGCAAAAGCTGCAGGCACAACAACAGGTTAAGATCGAGATTGCTGAGGGGCTTCTTCATGTTGCGCTGCGGGCCGAATGACCATAAGTAGGATGATGCAGAGCATGCTACAGCCAATCAGAACCCCGATCAGCATATTCAATGCATTCAGCCCAATTATTGCTGCCAGCCAAATCCACAGCGATGAGCCGCAAACCTGAGTGATGCCCAGCACCGAACTGGCCACGCCCGCGCGCAGCGCAAACGGGCCTAACGCCTGGCTCATCGCCACGCCAAAGCCCACCGAGAACCCGGCGCAAATCAGGGTGATACCTGCCAGCATCAGGGCTGATGAGCTGGCGGTCGCCAGAAGCATGCCTGCCGCCAGGAACAGCACCTGAGAGGTGAGCATCAGCGTGCGCTGGCTGAAGATATTCAGCGCAAACGGCGTCGAGAAGGATACGGCCATGCTGACCAGGGCGGTTAACGCCATCACCGTGGAATATTCCCCGCGATCAAAACCCATGATTTCCATTAATAACACCGGGGAAACGTTTACATAGGTCAGGATCACCGCCACGCTCAGGGTGGTGATCAGCAACCGGCTGATGAAGAAGCGGTTGAGCAGCTTCTCTTCCGGCGGCACCGACGCGGCATGGCCCCGGTTTTGTGCCCCGGGATGGGTCTCTTTCAGCACCGCGATCGACAGGATAAAGACCAGCATCCCCATTGCCGCCATCGTCCAGAACAGGCTCTGCCACGGAAATTGCAGCATGATCAGGTAGCCCACCACCGGCGCCAGCACCGGGATAATGCAGGTGATGCCGTTCATCATGGAGAGCACTTTGGCGCGGCGCTGGGTGCTTAAGGTATCGCGCAAAATCGCAAAGGCCACCACGTAGCAACCGCCCGCGCCGATGCCCTGGATAAAGCGCCCGGACAGGAACAGCGTGCTCTCCTGCGCCATTGAACAGAGCACCGAGGCGAGGGCGAAAATCACGGCACCGGTAATGGCGATGGGCTGTCGCCCGGCTTTGTCGGCAATCTTTCCGGCAAACACCATCGATGACGCCATCCCCGCAAGGTAGGCTGAAAACGCGATATGCAGCTGCGCTTCGCTGGCGCCCAGATCCCGGGCGATGTGCGGCAGCCCCACCAGATACATATCAATGCCTGATGGATAAAGCAGCACCAGCGCAAAACTACAAAACAGAAAACGAGCCATAAAACCCCCATAAATGCAGGCAAGAAGAATAGGGGGAGAGAGCGTTATTAGCGAGTTGCCATTTGGACAAAGGTGATTTCCTTGCAGGAAATCACCTCAGAAAAGGGGCGGGCTCAACCAAAGCGCGGCAGGAAATTAAAGACATTGCCGAACCAGCAAACAATGACCGCGACCCCGAACAGGATCACCAGCGAGGGGATCATCATCCCGCCCCAGACGGTAAACATCTTATTCGGGAACTTCTTTCGCGCTTTCAACGCCAGAACCGCTGGGATAATCACCGCCCAGATGGTCGCACATAACCCTGCGCCGCCAATACCGTAGATAAACCCGTTCGGGAAGATCAGGTACAAAATCGTAGGGGGCAGGAAGGTCAGCATGACTGTTTTCAGACGACCTGACGGGGAATTGTCGAGCTTAAAGAGGTCGGCAAGATAGTCGAATAACCCCAATGTGACGCCAAAGAAGGAGCTGGCCACCGCTAAATTGGAGAAAACCAGTAAGCAAAATTCGATAACCCCGTGCTGACGGGTGCCGAGGAAGGATTTCACCAGTGAATCGACGTTGCCCCCTGACGAGATGATCTCGTTGAAGCTGTCGCGGGTAATATTCCCCATCGTGCAGTACAGCCAGAACAGGTAGATAAATAGCGCCAGCAGCGAGCCAAACACCAGGCTTTTGATCAGCTTATCTTTCCGCTTGCCATAGCAGATGATGAGACTGGGAATGTTGCCATGAAAACCAAAGGATGCCAGACAGACGGGCAGGGCCATAAAGATATAGGGGAAGTAGGAGTTGTTGCTGGCTGAGGTGACGTTGATATCTCTTAATATCGAGTAGTCAACCTGGAAGAAAAAAGAGCCAAATACAACGATAAAGGCGATGATCTTAATGCCTAAAAACAGCGAGGTAATTCTGCTGGCGGCTAATGAGCTAAACCACAATACGGCGGCGACAAACAGCGCTGTACTGACACCCACAATGCGGGGATTGACGTGAGTCCCCTGATTCATGGCGATGGTTTCGCTGATTATTGCGCCGTTGGCGGAGATATAGGCATACGTCAGGATATAAAGAACAAATGCAACCGTTAACCCGCTAACTATATTCCACTTATTGCCAATCAGATCTTTGGTGACCGTATTAAAACTTGAGCCGACAGGATAATTTAAATTTGCTTCCAGTAATAACAGCCCGGAGTGAAGCATCGAAAACCAGGCAATAATTAAAATAAACGCGCCCCAAAAAAACCACGCCCCTGCCAAATCCACGGGTAAAGCAAACATCCCCCCGCCAATAACCGTACCTGCTATAACCATGACACCCCACACCGAGGAGTGTTTAGTCTCTAACTCTAAAGTCTGTTCCATGGTGCCCCCATCAATGTGGCAAGCTTGACGTTGTTAATCGTTTTTTGCGGGTGGCTAAAGTTATTTAGCCACCCGGGGAGAGACGTTAAACTTCTTTGAGTTTTGCAGTGAAGTGGCGTAATACTTTCGGTTCGTAGGTAAAGGTTAATCCCTTAATATTCATCGCATTTTCTTTAACGTGCTTAAAGGCTTCGACGATGAAATCCATATGGGATTGCGTGTAGGTTGCGCGCGGAATGGTTAAACGCAGCAACTCTGCCGGGCAGGGTAACTGTTTGCCGGTTTTCGGATCGCGGCCTAACAGGAACGAACCGATTTCAACTGCGCGAATACCTGCGACTTTATAGAGCTCACAGGCCAGCGCCTGCGCCGGGAACTGCTCTGCCGGAATATGCGGCAACAGCTTGCCCGCATCCACAAAGGCAGCATGGCCGCCCGCCTGCTGGCAAACCACGCCGATGGCTTCCAGACCGTCGACCAGGTATTGCACCTGATTAATGCGGTATGCCAGCCAGTCCTGGCCCATACCGTCATGCAGGCCGACAGCCAGACGCTCCATGGCGCCCCCTTCAAGACCGCCGTAGGTTGGGAAGCCTTCCTGAACGACGCATAAGGTTCTGCACTCGGTATAGACGTCGAAGTAGTCGTCATTCTTGATGCACAGCAGCCCACCCATCGGCACCATGGCATCTTTTTTCGCCGACATGGCCAGCATATCCGCATACTTGTAGGTTTCGCGGGTAATCTCGGCGATGGTCCAGTCTTTATATTCCGCCTCACGTTTTTGAATGAAGTACGCGTTTTCAGCGAAGCGTGCGGAATCCATGACCACCGGGATATCGTATTTTCTGGCAATTGCATACATTGCCTTCAGGTTCGCCAGTGACACCGGCTGCCCACCGGCGGAGTTGCTGGTGATGGTCGCGACAATATAAGGCACATTGCTCGCACCCACTTCCTCGATGCCGTTTTCCAGACCCTGCAGGTCAAAGTTACCTTTAAAATCGTAACGGACGCCGGTATCAAAGGCTTCCTTGATATAGACGTTGCGCACGGTGCAGCCGTTTATCTGGCTGTGGCCCTGGGTGGTATCAAAGAAGTAGTTTGAGAAGGCGACCATCTTCGAGCGGTCTAAACCCTTTTCCTGCTCGCGTTTTTTGATTAAGACAGGAATATAGATCTGCTCCGCGCCGCGTCCCTGATGGGTTGGGATGGTATATTGATAGCCGAAAATCTCATTCACGGCGTTGGACAGCGCATAGTAGCTGCGGCTTCCGCTATAGGCTTCGTCACCGCGCAGCATGGCGGCCTGCATATTTTGGGTGACCGCACCGGTGCCGCTGTCGGTCAGTAAATCAATAAACACGTCTTCGCTATCCAGCAGGAACGGGTTCATGCCTGATTTAATAATAGCGTTTTCGCGATGCTCCCTTGTGGTACGTTTAACCGGCTCAATAACTCTGATGCGAAATGGCTCTGGTAAATGTTTGAAGTTTTCCATTATATAATTCCTGTTTTTATCGCAGCGGTGCTGGTGGTTATTTTAAATAACCATAAATAGCGGCAAGCCTGAGCCCGATATAACGCCACGCAGTCGCGGGAATAATTCTCACCAACACAGACGTGCAGAGGCGCTATTGCGGTTTTACAAGCGCAATGATTTCAGGCATACCGGATAAATAGAGTGTTAGTCTATTCAGGTTGCATAGAGAAAATGAGGCGAAGGGAGATTACGGATGGTGATTGACAATTTTATTGTCAATATTGAACCACTTAGAAGTGATGTATGTATTTAAGATAATCGTCATTGATTTATCCTCATTAGACACGCTACTACACTATTCGAATGAGAATATTTGTCTATCTGCAGAGATATTAATTGTGATTGTAATCACAGAGAATATAGCTGATATATTTGGTGTTTATTCGGGTAATACAGAAAAGAAAAAAGCCGCAATAACATGAACGTTATGCGGCTTTTTAACAGAGGGCTGAAACGGACTTATTTTCCGATACAGAAGCTGGAGAAGATCCGCCCCAGCAAATCATCCGAGGTAAACTCCCCGGTGATTTCGCTTAACGCCTGCTGGGCCAGGCGCAGCTCTTCCGCCAGCAGCTCTCCGGCCCAGGCGCCGAGCAGCTGGGCTTTGCCCTGATCCAGATGCTGTGCCGCCTCTTCCAGCGCCTGCAGATGGCGACGACGGGCGAGGAAGCCGCCCTCCATGCTGGTATCGAAGCCCATGCTCTGCTTCAGATGGTTGCGCAGCTCATCCACGCCCTCGCCGGTACGCGCCGACAGGCGAATGAGTGAGTGACCGTTCACATCGCTGAGGCCCAGCGTTTCACCGGTCACGTCCGCTTTGTTACGCACCACGGTGATCGGCAGTTTTGCCGGCAGGCGGGCGATAAAGTCCGGCCAGATCTCTGCCGGGTCGACAGCGGCGGTGGTGGTACCGTCCACCATAAACAGCACCCGGTCGGCCTGCTCGATCTCCTGCCAGGCGCGCTCGATACCGATACGCTCCACTTCGTCGCTGGCATCACGCAGTCCCGCGGTGTCGATGATATGCAGCGGCATACCGTCGATATGAATATGTTCCCGCAGCACGTCGCGGGTAGTGCCGGCTATGTCGGTCACAATCGCCGCTTCACGCCCCGCCAGGGCATTCAGCAGGCTCGATTTCCCGGCGTTCGGACGTCCGGCAATCACCACCTTCATTCCTTCACGCAGCAGGCTGCCCTGACGCGCCTCGGCGCGCACCGCGTCGAGATCGGCCATCACGTCGTTAAGCTGGGCTTCGATTTTGCCGTCGGAGAGGAAGTCGATCTCCTCATCCGGGAAATCAATGGCCGCTTCCACGTAGATCCGTAGGTGAGTGAGTGCTTCCACAAGATGGTTTACGCGAGCGGAGAACGCCCCTTGCAGCGAGTTCAGCGCGGAGCGCGCGGCCTGCTCGGAGCTGGCGTCGATCAGATCGGCAATCGCTTCAGCCTGGGCCAGATCCAGCTTGTCGTTAAGAAACGCCCGCTCGGAGAACTCGCCCGGTTTGGCGATGCGCACGCCCGGCAGGGTCAGAATGCGTTTCAGCAGCAGGTCGAGGATCACCGGCCCGCCGTGGCCCTGCAGTTCGAGCACGTCTTCACCGGTGAAGGAGTTCGGGCCCGGGAACCACAGCGCGATACCCTGATCCAGCGCCGTACCGTCGTTATCCTTGAAAGGCAGATAGTCGGCGTAACGTGGCTTTGGCAGTTTGCCCAGCACCACTTCTGCTACTTCGCGTGCCTTCAGGCCGGAGATACGCAGAATACCCACACCACCGCGTCCCGGTGGGGTTGCCTGGGCGACGATAGTGTCGTTATGGCTCATGGTTTGTCTCTTCTTAATGCAATAAAAAAGGCGGTCAATAGACCGCCCTGTCATCACTGTTCTTTATGCCGGGTGGCGCTTCGCTTACCCGGCCTACTGAGGATCAGGAATTTTTCTTCTCGCGGCTATGCAGGCCACGTTTTTCCAGACCACGGTAGATCAGCTGCTGCTGAAGGATGGTCACCAGGTTGCTGACGATATAGTACAGCACCAGACCTGACGGGAACCACAGGAAAAACACGGTGAAGATGACCGGCATAAAGGTCATGATCTTCTGCTGCATCGGGTCGGTCACGGTGGTTGGTGACATCTTCTGGATGAAGAACATCGTCACGCCCATCAGGATCGGCAGGATGTAGTACGGGTCCTGTGCGGACAGGTCATGGATCCACAGAGCGAACGGCGCATGGCGCAGCTCAACGGAGCCCATCAGCATGTAGTACAGCGCAAGGAAGATTGGCATCTGGATCAGCAGCGGGAAGCAGCCACCCAGTGGGTTCACTTTCTCGGCTTTATACAGGGCCATCATCTCCTGGCTCTGACGCTGTTTGTCATCGCCCAGACGCTCACGCATCGCCGCAATCTTCGGCTGCAGCATACGCATCTTCGCCATGGAGGTGTACTGCGCTTTGGTCAGCGGGTACATGATGCCACGAACGATGAAGGTGATAACGATGATGGAGAAGCCCCAGTTACCCAGGAAGCTGTGGATCCACTTCAGCAGTTTGAACAGCGGCTGAGAGATGAACCACAACCAACCGTAGTCTACGGTCAGATCCAGGTGCGGTGCCACGGCAGCCATCTTGTCCTGGATTTCCGGGCCGACCCACAGGGTGCTGGCCAGGCTACCGGTTTGACCCGGCTGAACCAGAACCGGCTCAGACTTATAGCCGATCGCGGCAATACCGTTACCGAGGTTCGCAGTGTAGAAATTATTGGAACCCGCGTTATTCGGTACCCATGCGGTCGCGAAATACTGTTGCAGCATCGCCACCCAGCCGCCTTTCGAGCTGACGTTCAGGTTTTCGTTATCGGCGATGGTGTCGAATTTGTATTTCTCGTACTTGGTATCTGGCGTGGAGTACGCCGCGCCACGGAAGGTGTGCAGCGCGAAGTTGCTGCTTCCGGTGTCACGGTGAGACGGCAGATTGATGGACTGCTTCAGCTGACCGAAGGTGGAGAGCTCCAGCGGTTTCGCACCGGTGTTCTGCACGCTATAGCCCACGTTCACCGCATATTCACCGCGTTTCAGGGTGAAGGTTTTGGTGAAGGTGTTGCCGGCCGCATCAGTGTAAGTCATCGGGATCGCGATTTCGTTCTGGCCATCGGCCAGCACAAACGCATCTTTATCGACGTTATACAGCGGACGAGCGCCGTTAGCCGGGTTATCCGGGCCATCACGACCGGTCAGGCCGCTCTGTGCCTGGTAGATAAACTGCGGCGTGGTTTCCAGTAACTGGAACGGCTCGTTAGAACCGAGCTCTTTCGGGTAAGTCACCAGCTGCGCCTGCTCAACATCACCACCACGGGTGTTGATAGTCAGCTCAAGCACATCGGTCTTAACCGTAATCAGTTTACCCTGGCCACTGGCCGGTACGCCCTGGTCGGCGGCGCTACCCGCTGCGGTGGTCGTTGTCTGCGTGACCTGCTGCTGAGGTTGAGGATTTTTGTCCTGCTCCCAAGCCTGGAAGATCATGAAAGACACGAACAACAAAGCGATGATAAGAAGATTGCGTTGCGAATCCATCGTTAGTGTTCTCTGGTATCAAAAGGTCCTGGAGGGACGGGATCGTCTCCACCTGGGTGTAAAGGGTGGCATTTTAATACGCGTTTCACCGTCAACCAACTGCCTTTTATCACTCCAAACCTGCGCAATGCCTCAATTCCGTATTGCGAACAGGTCGGTCTGAAACGGCAGTGTGGCCCGAGTAGCGGACTAATCAGGCGTTGATAGACCCGGATAAGGCCGATCAGGACCCGTGAGCCAGGCGACAGTGGCGGCGCCATAATTTTTCCAACGCTTCCGAGAGAGCACGGTTATCGAGGTCGGCAACCCCTTTTTTAGCCACCACCACGAAATCCATTGAAGGCAGTTCATGTTGACGTAAACGGAAGCTTTCACGCGTCAGACGTTTAATCCGGTTGCGTTCATGCGCACGCTTAACGTTTTTCTTGGCGACAGTGAGACCGATACGGGGATGCCCCAGCGAATTTTGGCGGCCGAGGATGGTGATTTGCGGCGTGCCAGCCCGTTGTGGCTGCTGGAAGACGAAAGTGAAATGAGTGGGAGTTAACAAACGTAACTCCCTGGGAAATGCTAGCTTAACCACTCAGGGGTTAGCTTAATTACTTGGAAACGGTCAGACGTGAACGGCCTTTAGCACGACGACGTGCCAGAACCTGACGACCATTTTTAGTAGCCATACGAGCACGGAAGCCGTGAGAACGGTTGCGCTTCAGTACAGACGGTTGAAAAGTGCGTTTCATGGCGATTTCTACCTAAACTTGAATAAATTCAATGACTTTTTATGGAGTCCGAACGAATAACGAACGATGGACGCCGAAGCCATGGGTGATTAAAGAGGCCGGATTGTAATAATTGTACACTCCGGAGTCAATTCTCTTTCCTTATTTCCCGCGTCTTTCCGCACGTTTTTAGCGTGCAAATTGAGCTGCGTCAGACGCAGGAAATCGAGTCCCACGCGCCGGGTGGGGAATTATACGGGCTCCAGGGTAAATCGCAAGGATCGTCCAGGATCTTCGTTAGATCATTTAAGCAAAAAATTGTCGTTACTCATTAATTTTTCCAATATGCGGCCTAAATCGCGGGGTCGCTTCGCCAGGATCGTTTACACTTACCCGGTTTCGGATCCTCCTGTGGATAAATCGGGAAGAAACTGTGAGAAACAGAAGATCTCTGGCGCAGTTTAGGCTATGATCCGCGGTCCTGATCGCGATCCCAGGATCCAGAGCAGGTAAAAAAACCGCAGATAGCGGTTCGCACGTCCCCCTTAACGCCGGGTTCTTTCGACGTGTGTCTACAATCACGACTATTCAATAGCTTTCTTTTTATGTTCGAGTGGAGTCCGCCGTGTCACTTTCGCTTTGGCAGCAGTGTCTTGCCCGATTGCAGGATGAGTTACCAGCCACAGAATTCAGTATGTGGATCCGCCCGTTGCAGGCGGAACTGAGCGATAACACGCTGGCTTTGTATGCGCCAAACCGTTTTGTGCTCGATTGGGTCAGGGACAAATACCTCAATAACATCAATGGACTGCTAAACGAATTTTGCGGTGCCGATGCCCCACAGCTGCGTTTTGAAGTGGGCACTAAACCGGTCACCCAAACCCTCAAAGAGACCGTTAACGTCGCCGCTGCACCCGCGCAAACCGCGCAGGTTCATATGCCGCGCGTCGCGCCTGCGCCGCGGGCTGGCTGGGATAACGTCCCGGCACCGGCAGAGCCGACCTACCGCTCTAACGTTAACGTCAAACACACCTTTGATAACTTCGTCGAAGGTAAATCGAACCAGCTGGCCCGCGCGGCTGCCCGTCAGGTAGCGGATAACCCGGGCGGTGCCTATAACCCGCTGTTCCTTTATGGCGGTACCGGTCTGGGTAAAACGCACCTGCTGCACGCGGTGGGTAACGGCATCATGGCGCGCAAGCCTAATGCCAAAGTGGTGTATATGCACTCCGAGCGCTTCGTTCAGGACATGGTAAAAGCCCTGCAAAACAACGCGATCGAAGAGTTTAAACGCTACTACCGTTCCGTTGATGCGCTGCTGATCGATGACATTCAGTTCTTTGCTAATAAGGAACGATCCCAGGAAGAGTTTTTCCACACCTTCAATGCGCTGCTGGAAGGCAATCAGCAGATCATTTTGACCTCGGATCGTTATCCTAAAGAGATCAACGGCGTTGAAGATCGTCTCAAATCCCGCTTCGGCTGGGGTCTGACCGTGGCGATCGAGCCGCCGGAGCTGGAAACCCGCGTGGCGATCCTGATGAAAAAAGCGGACGAGAACGACATTCGTCTGCCGGGCGAGGTGGCGTTCTTTATCGCCAAGCGTCTGCGTTCCAACGTTCGTGAGCTGGAAGGCGCGCTGAACCGCGTCATCGCTAACGCCAACTTCACCGGACGGGCGATCACCATCGATTTCGTGCGTGAAGCGCTGCGCGATCTGCTGGCGCTGCAGGAAAAATTGGTCACCATCGACAATATTCAGAAGACGGTGGCGGAGTACTACAAAATTAAAGTGGCAGATTTGCTGTCGAAACGCCGTTCCCGCTCGGTAGCGAGACCGCGTCAGATGGCGATGGCGCTGGCAAAGGAATTAACCAACCACAGTCTGCCGGAGATCGGCGATGCGTTTGGTGGCCGTGACCACACCACCGTGCTGCACGCCTGCCGTAAGATTGAGCAGCTGCGTGAAGAAAGCCACGACATAAAAGAAGACTTCTCCAATTTAATCAGAACATTATCATCGTGATGCTATGAAATTTACCGTTGAACGTGAACACTTATTAAAACCGCTGCAACAGGTGAGTGGCCCCTTAGGCGGCCGCCCGACGCTGCCTATCCTCGGTAACCTGCTGCTGCAGGTGGCAGACGGCACGCTGTCGCTGACCGGCACCGACCTCGAGATGGAGATGGTCGCACGCGTGACGCTTTCCCAGCCTCACGAAGCGGGCGCAACCACCGTTCCGGCGCGTAAGTTCTTTGATATCTGCCGTGGCCTGCCTGAAGGGGCAGAAATTGCCGTGCAGCTGGAAGGCGACCGCATGCTGGTGCGCTCCGGCCGCAGCCGTTTCTCGCTCTCCACGCTGCCTGCTGCTGATTTCCCGAACCTGGACGACTGGCAGAGTGAAGTCGAATTCACCCTGCCGCAGGCCACCATGAAACGCCTGATTGAAGCCACTCAGTTCTCCATGGCGCATCAGGACGTTCGTTACTACTTAAACGGCATGCTGTTCGAAACCGAAGGGGAAGAGCTGCGTACTGTGGCCACCGACGGCCACCGCCTGGCGGTCTGCTCCATGCCGGTTGGCGTGACGCTGCCGAACCATTCGGTGATCGTACCGCGTAAAGGCGTGATTGAGCTGATGCGTATGCTCGACGGCGGCGAAACCCCGCTGCGCGTGCAGATTGGCAGCAACAACATCCGCGCCCACGTCGGTGATTTCATCTTTACCTCTAAACTGGTGGACGGCCGCTTCCCGGATTATCGCCGCGTATTGCCGAAGAACCCGGACAAAACGCTGGAAGCGGGCTGCGATATCCTCAAGCAGGCGTTTGCCCGTGCGGCGATCCTCTCTAACGAGAAGTTCCGCGGCGTGCGTCTGTACGTGAGCGAAAACCAGCTGAAAATCACGGCGAACAACCCGGAGCAGGAAGAGGCCGAAGAGATCCTGGATGTCACCTACGCTGCGGGCACCGAAATGGAAATCGGCTTTAACGTCAGTTACGTGCTGGATGTGCTGAACGCGCTGAAGTGCGAGAACGTGCGTATTCTGCTGACCGACTCCGTGTCGAGCGTACAAATTGAAGATGCGGCCAGCCAAAGCGCGGCTTATGTTGTCATGCCAATGAGACTGTAATGTCGCTCACCCGCCTGTTGATCCGCGACTTTCGCAATATCGAAAGCGCGGATCTTGCTTTATCCCCCGGCTTTAATTTTCTGGTTGGCGCCAACGGCAGCGGCAAGACCAGCGTGCTGGAAGCCATCTATACGCTCGGCCATGGCCGGGCGTTTCGCAGTTTGCAGATTGGTCGGGTTATTCGCCACGAGCAGGAAGCGTTCGTGCTTCATGGTCGATTGCACGGCGAAGAGCACGAGACGGCCATCGGGCTGACCAAAGACAAGCATGGCGACAGCAAGGTGCGCATCGACGGCACCGATGGCCACAAAGTGGCGGAGCTGGCGCTGCTGATGCCGATGCAGCTAATCACTCCCGAGGGGTTTACTTTACTCAACGGCGGCCCCAAATACAGAAGAGCCTTCCTCGACTGGGGATGCTTCCATAACGAAGCGGGCTTCTTCACCGCCTGGAGCAACCTCAAGCGGCTGCTGAAACAGCGCAATGCCGCACTGCGCCAGGTGACCCGCTACGCCCAACTGCGGGCGTGGGACAAAGAACTTATCCCGCTGGCGGAGCAGATCAGCCGCTGGCGTGCGGAGTACAGCACCGGGATCGCGGAAGACATGGCGGATACCTGCCAGCAGTTTTTGCCCGAGTTCTCCCTGAGCTTCTCCTTCCAGCGCGGCTGGGAGAAAGAGACGGATTATGCCGAGGTGCTGGAGCGAAGCTTCGAGCGCGATCGCATGCTGACCTACACCGCGCACGGCCCGCACAAGGCGGATTTCCGCATTCGTGCCGACGGTGCGCCGGTAGAGGACACCTTATCACGCGGGCAGCTCAAGCTCCTGATGTGCGCGCTGCGCCTGGCGCAGGGCGAGTACTTAACCCGTGAAAGCGGGCGACGCTGTCTGTATCTGATTGATGATTTTGCCTCGGAACTTGACGACGCGCGGCGCGGACTGCTTGCCAGCCGCTTAAAAGCCACACAGTCGCAGGTTTTCGTCAGCGCGATTAGCGCTGAACACGTAATGGACATGTCGGACGAAAATTCGAAGATGTTTAACGTGGAAAAGGGTAAAATAACGGATTAACCCAAGAATAAATGAGCGAGAAACGTTGATGTCGAATTCTTATGACTCCTCCAGTATCAAAGTCCTGAAAGGGCTGGATGCGGTGCGTAAGCGCCCGGGTATGTATATCGGCGACACGGATGACGGCACCGGTCTGCACCACATGGTATTTGAGGTGGTAGATAACGCTATCGACGAAGCGCTCGCGGGTCACTGTAAAGATATCGTGGTGACCATCCACGCCGACAACTCCGTCTCCGTTACCGATGATGGCCGTGGCATCCCGACCGGTATTCACCCGGAAGAGGGCGTCTCTGCGGCGGAAGTGATCATGACCGTCCTGCACGCAGGCGGTAAGTTCGATGATAACTCCTATAAAGTGTCCGGCGGCCTGCACGGCGTGGGCGTCTCTGTGGTTAACGCCCTGTCGCAGAAGCTCGAGCTTCTGATCCGCCGCGAAGGCAAAGTGCATCAGCAAACCTACGTCCACGGCGTACCTCAGGCTCCGCTGGCGGTTACCGGTGAAACCGACGTGACCGGGACTCAGGTCCGTTTCTGGCCAAGCCTCGAAACCTTCACCAACGTCACCGAGTTTGAATATGACATTCTGGCCAAGCGTCTGCGCGAGCTGTCATTCCTGAACTCCGGCGTCTCTATCCGCCTGCGCGACAAGCGCGACGGCAAAGAAGACCACTTCCATTACGAAGGTGGTATCAAGGCGTTCGTTGAGTACCTGAACAAGAACAAAACGCCCATTCACCCGAACATCTTCTATTTCTCCACCGAGAAAGACGGTATCGGCGTGGAAGTGGCGCTGCAGTGGAACGACGGTTTCCAGGAAAACATCTACTGCTTCACCAACAACATTCCGCAGCGCGACGGCGGTACGCACCTGGTGGGCTTCCGTACGGCGATGACCCGTACCCTGAACGCCTACATGGACAAAGAAGGCTACAGCAAAAAAGCGAAAGTCAGCGCCACCGGTGACGATGCCCGTGAAGGCCTGATCGCTGTGGTCTCGGTAAAAGTGCCGGATCCGAAGTTCTCCTCTCAGACCAAAGACAAGCTGGTCTCCTCAGAGGTGAAATCGGCGGTTGAGCAGCAGATGAACGAACTGCTGAGCGAATACCTGCTGGAAAACCCGTCCGACGCCAAAATTGTCGTTGGCAAAATTATCGATGCGGCGCGTGCCCGTGAAGCGGCGCGTAAAGCCCGTGAAATGACCCGTCGTAAAGGCGCGCTGGACTTAGCAGGCCTGCCGGGCAAACTGGCAGACTGCCAGGAACGAGACCCGGCGCTGTCCGAACTGTACCTCGTGGAAGGGGACTCCGCGGGCGGTTCTGCGAAGCAGGGCCGTAACCGTAAGAACCAGGCGATCCTGCCGCTGAAGGGTAAAATCCTTAACGTTGAGAAAGCGCGCTTCGACAAGATGCTCTCTTCTCAGGAAGTGGCGACGCTGATCACCGCTCTGGGCTGCGGCATTGGCCGTGACGAGTACAACCCGGACAAGCTGCGCTATCACAGCATCATCATCATGACCGATGCGGACGTCGACGGCTCGCACATCCGTACGCTGCTGTTGACCTTCTTCTACCGTCAGATGCCGGAAATCGTTGAGCGTGGCCACGTCTACATCGCCCAGCCGCCGCTGTACAAAGTGAAGAAAGGCAAGCAGGAGCAGTACATCAAAGACGACGAAGCGATGGATCAGTATCAGATCGCTATCGCCCTGGATGGCGCGACCCTGCACGCCAACTCAAGCGCCCCGGCGCTGGCGGGTGAACCGCTGGAGCGTCTGGTGTCTGAGTACAACGCGACCCAGAAGATGATTGGCCGCATGGAGCGTCGCTTCCCGCGCACGCTGCTGAAAGCGCTGGTCTATCAGCCGACGCTGTCCGAAGCCGATCTCGGTAACGAGCAGGCCGTGACCCGTTGGGTGAACACCCTGGTGACCGATCTGAACGAGAACGAGCAGCACGGCAGCCAGTGGAAGTTCGATATCAACGAGAACACCGAGCTGCAGCAGTTCGAGCCGGTGATCCGCGTGCGCACCCACGGTGTGGATACCGACTACCCGCTGGATCACGAGTTTGTGACCGGTGCGGAGTACCGTCGTATCTGTACGCTCGGCGAGAAGCTGCGCGGCCTGATCGAAGACGATGCCTTCATCGAGCGTGGCGAACGCCGTCAGCCGGTTGCCAGCTTCGAGCAGGCGCTGGAGTGGCTGGTGAAAGAGTCCCGTCGTGGCCTCTCCATTCAGCGTTATAAAGGTCTGGGCGAAATGAACCCGGATCAGCTGTGGGAAACCACCATGGATCCGGAAAGCCGCCGCATGCTGCGCGTGACCGTGAAAGACGCCATTGCTGCGGATCAGCTGTTCACCACCCTGATGGGCGATGCGGTTGAACCACGTCGTGCCTTTATTGAAGAGAACGCCCTGAAAGCGGCGAATATCGACATCTAAGCCTTAATTCCCCGGTGGCGCTACGCTTACCGGGGCTACAAAGGCCATAAGCCCGTTAAGCGCCAGCGCCACCGGGCTTTTCTTTGCCTGCAAAAGAGGAATCCTCCTCTGAACCCCATCCCCCTTTTCTTTACTGTTTTTTGAGCGGAATCGCGTTAGCATGAGGAAAGACTCATTCCAACCGGGGATCCCATGGCTATCAAACTCATTGCAATCGATATGGACGGCACCCTGCTGCTGCCGGACCACACCATCTCTCCCGCCGTTAAAAGCGCGATTGCCGCAGCCCGTACCAAGGGCGTGAACGTGGTGCTGTGCACCGGTCGTCCGTACGCAGGTGTTCATAACTACCTGAAAGAACTGCACATGAATGAACCGGGTGATTACTGCATTACCTACAACGGCGCGCTGGTGCAGAAAGCGGCCGACGGTAGCACCGTGGCGCAAACGGCGCTGAGCTATGACGATTACCGCTATCTGGAACAACTCTCCCGCGAGGTGGGCTCACACTTCCACGCGCTCGATCGCAACACGCTCTACACCGCCAACCGCGACATCAGCTACTACACGGTGCATGAATCCTTCGTTGCCACCATCCCGCTGGTGTTCTGCGAAGCGGAGAAGATGGACCCGGCCACGCAGTTCCTGAAAGTGATGATGATTGATGAGCCAGAGATCCTCGACAAAGCCATCGCCCGTATCCCGGAAGAAGTCAAAGAGAAGTACACCGTGCTGAAAAGTGCGCCGTACTTCCTCGAAATCCTCGATAAACGCGTCAATAAAGGCACCGGCGTGAAGTCGCTGGCCGAAACGCTGGGGATCAAGCCGGAAGAGATCATGACCCTGGGCGATCAGGAAAACGACATTGCGATGCTGGAATATGCTGGCTTAGGCGTGGCGATGGAAAACGCGATCCCGTCGGTGAAAGAGGTGGCTAACTTCGTTACCAAATCTAACCTCGAGGACGGCGTGGCGTATGCCATTGAGAAGTTTGTCCTGAATTAAGACCCCGCAAAATGCGCGTCCCATAACCCGCACCCGTTGCGGGTTTTTTTATCCCCGCAGGAACCTTTCTTTAACATTCCTTTCACTGATTGTTCTTTTTGTGATCCAGATTGTAGTACAACACAATGTGATTGTACTACATTACGACCACGGCAATGACGAATGGCATCACGTTTGTACTGCAAAATTGAGGCGAAATTCAGCGGTCGCGGTAAAGTAGTGGTGGACCTACAGAGCACAAGGACTCTCCATGACTCTCAATAAAACCGATCGCATCGTCATCACGCTGGGCACCCAAATTGTGGGTGGCAAGTACGTTCCCGGGTCACCGCTGCCCGCAGAGGCCGAGCTGTGCGAAGAGTTTGAAACCTCGCGCAACATCATCCGGGAAGTGTTCCGCTCGCTGATGGCGAAGCGGCTGATTGAAATGAAGCGTTATCGCGGTGCCTTTGTCGCCCCGCGTAACCAGTGGAACTACCTCGATACCGACGTCCTGCAGTGGGTGCTGGAAAACGACTACGACCCGCGACTGATTGGCGCCATGAGCGAGGTGCGAAACCTGGTAGAGCCCGCGATAGCCCGCTGGGCGGCGGAACGCGCCACCTCAGGCGACCTGGCGCAGATTGAGTCGGCCCTGAACGACATGATCGCCAACAACCAGGACCGGGATGCCTTTAACGAGGCGGATATCCGCTACCACGAAGCGGTGCTGCAGTCGGTGCATAACCCGGTGTTACAGCAGCTTAGCGTGGCGATCAGCTCGCTACAGCGAGCAGTATTTGAACGAACCTGGATGGGTGATGAGGCCAACATGCCGAAGACGCTCCAGGAACATAAAGCGCTGTTCGATGCGATACGCCATCAGGACAGCGATGCGGCAGAGCAGGCGGCGCTCACCATGATCGCCAGCTCGACACGAAGGTTGAAGGAAATCACATGACATCTCGCTACATCGCAATTGACTGGGGATCGACCAATCTGCGCGCCTGGCTGTACCAGGGCGAGCAGTGCCTGGAGAGCAGGCAATCAGAAGCAGGCGTCACGCGCCTGAACGGCAGATCTCCTGAAGCGGTGTTAGCAGAGGTGACACAAAACTGGCGCGACAGCGCCACGCCGGTGGTGATGGCGGGGATGGTCGGCAGCAACGTGGGCTGGAAAGTTGCCCCTTATCTGCCGGTTCCTGCCCATTTCTCTGCCATTGGCGAACAGTTAACGTCCGTTGGCGACAATATCTGGATCGTTCCAGGTCTTTGCGTCTCCCGCGACGATAACCACAACGTGATGCGCGGCGAAGAGACCCAGCTGCTCGGCGCACGCACGCTCTCTCCTTCTTCTGTCTACGTCATGCCCGGTACACACTGTAAATGGGTGCAGGCCGATACTGAGCAGATCGTTGATTTTCGCACCGTGATGACCGGCGAACTGCACCATTTGCTGCTTAAGCACTCGCTGGTGGGTGCCGGTCTGCCGGAGCAGTCAGCCTCACCGGAAGCATTTGCCGCCGGGCTTGAGCGCGGGATCGCTTCCCCTGCCGTTTTGCCGCAGCTTTTTGAGGTTCGCGCCTCGCACGTGCTGGGAAACCTTCCCCGCGAGCAGGTGAGCGAATTTTTATCGGGCCTGCTGATTGGCGCAGAAGTCGCCACCCTGAGCGAGCAGTTCGCCGGGCAGCAGGCCATCACCCTCGTCGCGGGTTCATCGCTGACCGCACGCTACCGCCAGGCGTTCCACGCCATCGGCCGGGACGTGCAGGCGGTGGAGGGCGACACGGCATTTCAGGCTGGTATAAGGAGCATCGCTCATGCAGTGGCAAACTAATCTTCCCCTTATCGCGATCCTGCGCGGCATCACCCCGGACGAGGCCTTAGCCCACGTTGGCGCGGTGATCGACGCCGGCTTCGACGCGGTGGAAATCCCGCTCAACTCCCCGGAGTGGGAAAAAAGCATTCCGGCGGTTGTGGACGCGTATGGCGACAGAGCGCTGATCGGCGCGGGCACCGTGCTGAAACCGGAGCAGGTGGACCGCCTGGCGAAGATGGGCTGCAGGCTTATCGTCACGCCTAATATCAACCCTGAGGTGATCCGCCGCGCGGTGGGCTACGGCATGACCGTCTGCCCGGGATGCGCCACGGCGACAGAGGCCTTTACTGCCCTTGATGCGGGCGCGCAGTCGCTGAAAATTTTCCCGTCGTCGGCCTTTGGCCCGGATTACATCAAAGCGCTGAAAGCGGTGTTACCCGCCAGCGTACCAGTCTTTGCCGTGGGCGGCGTCACGCCAGAGAACCTGGCCCAGTGGATGAAAGCTGGCTGTGTGGGCGCGGGCCTCGGCAGCGATCTCTATCGTGCCGGGCAGTCCGTTGAACGTACCGCGCAGCAGGCGGCAGCATTTGTAAAAGCGTATCGAGAGGCAATGCAATGAAAATAACCAAACTCACCACCTACCGTTTACCGCCGCGTTGGATGTTCCTGAAAATCGAAACCGACGAAGGGGTGGTTGGCTGGGGCGAGCCGGTGATTGAGGGCCGTGCGCGCACCGTGGAAGCGGCGGTGCATGAGCTGGGCGAATACCTGATTGGTCAGGATCCGGCGCGCATTAACGACCTGTGGCAGGTGATGTACCGTGCGGGCTTCTACCGCGGCGGCCCGATCCTGATGAGCGCCATCGCCGGTATCGACCAGGCGCTGTGGGACATCAAAGGCAAAGTGCTGAATGCCCCGGTCTGGCAGCTGATGGGTGGCCTGGTACGCGACAAGATTAAAGCCTACAGCTGGGTGGGCGGTGACCGTCCGGCAGAGGTGATCGACGGTATCAACAAGCTGCGCGGCATCGGTTTCGACACCTTCAAGCTCAACGGCTGCGAAGAGATGGGCGTTATCGACAATTCGCGGGCGGTGGATCGGGCGGTGAATACCGTAGCGCAAATCCGCGAAGCCTTCGGCAATGAGATTGAGTTTGGACTCGATTTCCACGGTCGCGTCAGCGCGCCGATGGCGAAAGTGCTGATCAAAGAGCTGGAGCAGTATCGTCCGCTGTTTATCGAGGAGCCGGTGCTGGCCGAGCAGGCCGAGTACTATCCGAAACTGGCGGAACAGACCCATATTCCTATCGCAGCGGGTGAACGTATGTTCTCGCGCTTCGAGTTCAAACGCGTGCTGGAAGCGGGCGGGATTGCCATCCTGCAGCCGGATCTCTCCCATGCGGGCGGCATCACCGAATGCTACAAAATTGCCGGGATGGCAGAAGCCTATGACGTGGCGCTGGCGCCGCACTGCCCGCTGGGCCCGATTGCGCTGGCAGCCTGTCTGCACGTGGACTTTGTCTCGCGCAACGCGGTGTTCCAGGAGCAGAGCATGGGCATTCACTACAACAAGGGCGCGGAGCTGCTCGACTTTGTGAAGAACAAAGAAGATTTCAACATGGAAGGCGGTTTCTTTAAACCGTTAACGAAGCCGGGCCTTGGCGTGGACATCGACGAAGCCAAAGTCATTGAGCTGAGTAAAAATGCGCCGGACTGGCGTAATCCTTTATGGCGTCATGAAGACGGCTCCGTAGCCGAGTGGTAATGCGCGTCATACTTCGCGCCGGTGGTGCGTTGGCTGCGTTTTCTTACCCCGGTCACATACTTTTGTATGCTCCCGGGGATGCGAAAACTTGCCGCCTTCCCCCGACACGAATTATTTAGCGCATTCCGGTTACGTTTTTAATTAAAAAAAATCAAACACACCCTCTGTAAATTACAGGGCATGGTGAGCGGCTTCGCTATGCCCAAAATCTGGAGACAGATTGCGATGGATATTCCAGTTACAGCTACCAAAACCGGGCGTCGCCGTTACCTGACGCTGATTATGATCTTTATTACCGTGGTCATCTGCTATGTCGACCGTGCCAACCTCGCCGTGGCATCGGCCCATATTCAGGAAGAGTTCGGTATTACCAAAGCGGAGATGGGCTACGTCTTCTCGGCGTTTGCCTGGCTCTATACGCTGTGCCAGATCCCGGGCGGCTGGTTCCTCGACCGCGTCGGCTCGCGCCTGACCTACTTTATCGCCATTTTCGGCTGGTCCGTGGCGACCCTGTTCCAGGGGTTTGCTACCGGCTTAATGTCGCTGATTGGCCTGCGCGCCATCACCGGGATTTTTGAGGCACCGGCGTTCCCGACCAATAACCGCATGGTGACCAGCTGGTTCCCGGAACATGAGCGCGCCTCTGCCGTCGGGTTCTATACCTCCGGCCAGTTTGTGGGCCTCGCGTTCCTGACCCCGCTGCTGATCTGGATCCAGGAGCTGCTGAGCTGGCACTGGGTGTTTATCGTCACCGGTGGGATCGGCATCATCTGGTCGTTTATCTGGATTAAGGTCTATCAGCCGCCGCGTCTGACCAAAAGCATCAGCAAAGCCGAGCTGGATTACATCCGCGACGGCGGCGGCCTGGTGGATGGCGATGCGCCGGTGAAAAAAGAGGCGCGTCAGCCGCTGACCAAAGCTGACTGGAAGCTGGTGTTCCACCGTAAGCTGGTGGGCGTGTACCTGGGCCAGTTTGCCGTGACCTCGACGCTGTGGTTCTTCCTCACCTGGTTCCCGAACTACCTGACGCAGGAGAAAGGCATCACCGCGCTGAAGGCGGGCTTCATGACCACCGTGCCGTTCCTGGCAGCCTTCTTTGGCGTGCTGCTCTCCGGCTGGCTGGCGGACAAGCTGGTGAAAAAAGGTTACTCCCTCGGCGTGGCGCGTAAAACGCCGATCATCTGCGGGCTGCTGATCTCCACCTGCATCATGGGCGCAAACTACACCAACGATCCGGTGTGGATTATGACCCTGATGGCGGTTGCCTTCTTTGGTAATGGCTTTGCCTCTATTACCTGGTCGCTGGTGTCGTCCCTGGCGCCGATGCGTCTGATCGGCCTGACCGGTGGCGTGTTTAACTTCGTTGGCGGCCTGGGCGGGATCACCGTTCCGCTGGTGATTGGCTATCTGGCGCAGGACTACGGTTTCGGTCCGGCGCTGGTCTATATCTCTGCGGTGGCCCTGATCGGCGCGCTCTCCTACATCCTGCTGGTGGGCGACGTGAAACGGGTAGGCTAATCCCCGGCAATGCTATACCCTGATGCGACATCCGCGCATCAGGGTATCCCCATGAAACAAATCACTTTCGCACCCCGCAACCATCAGCTCACCAACACCCGCACCTGGAGTGCAGACAGCCAGTGGCTGGCCTTTGACGTTCGTCCTTCCGGGGCGTCGTTTACCGGCGAAACCATTGAGCGGGTTAATGTTAAAACCGGCGAAGTCGAGGTGATCTATCGCGCCAGCAACGGCGCCCATGTGGGGGTTGTCACTGTCCATCCAACGGACGATAAGTATGTTTTCATCCACGGCCCCCAGTACCCCGATGCCCACTGGCAGTACGATTTTCACCACCGCCAGGGGGTGATTGCAGCGCGAGGGCAGGTGAGCAATCTCGATGCGATGGATATCACCGCGCCCTTCACTCCCGGCGCGCTGCGCGGCGGCAGCCATGTCCACGTGTACAGCCCGGACGGGCAGTTCGTCAGCTTTACCTATAACGACCATGTGCTGCATGAGCGCGATCCTAAGCTCGATTTACGCAACGTGGGGGTGGCCGCGCCTTTTGGTCCGGTGACGCCTGCGGGCCACCATCCGCGAGAATATGCCGGAACGCACTGGAGCGTGCTGGTCAGCCGTACCACGCCTGTGCCGCAGCCGGGCAGCGATGAGATAAACCGCGCCTATGAGGAGGGCTGGGTGGGTAACAGCCGTCTGGCCTTTATCGGCGATACCCTTTCCGCCAGCGGCGACAAAGTGCCGGAGCTGTTTATCGTCGATCTGCCAAAAGACGAGCAGGGCTGGAAACAGGCGGGCGAGACACCGCTTCAGGGCACAGCGGATCGTATGCCCGCTCCCCCTGCCGGGGTGATGCAGCGCCGGTTAACCTTTACCCACGACAGCCGCTATCCGGGGCTGGTGAACGTGCCGCGCCACTGGGTGCGCAGCAATACGCAGGCGACGCAAATCGCGTTTCTGATGCGGGATGATAACGGCGTGGTGCAGCTGTGGCTGATTGCGCCAGAAGGGGGAGAGCCCCGTCAGCTCACCCATAACGCAAGTGATATCCAGTCGGCCTTTAACTGGCATCCGGCGGGTCATTCGCTGGGGTTTGTGCTGGAAGATCGCATTGCGACCTGTGATGCGGCGTCCGGCGCGGTGACGTTTTTGACGTCCGATCACGGCAATCCGCCGTCGGGCGATGCGGTGGTTTACTCCCCGGACGGGCACACCATTGCCTGGATGGAAGAGACAGACGGTTTCCGGCAGCTGTGGGTAACAGAGACCGGACGCTAATCAGCGCGCGGGCATTCCGGCGGGCGGGATCACGGCGTTGGTCGCCAGCGTCTCCTGCTCGCTCTGCTCCACGCGGGAACGAACGGAACTATCGGTACGGAAGAAGTCCCACGGCAGCAGCAGGGTATCAACAACCGCCGTAAACGGCATATCCAGCACTACCAGGGATTTGGTGCCCCAGTTGGTGTCGTCATCGGCCAGCATGTTCGCGCTGGCTCGCGTCCCGGGATAGGTTCCTTCTTTACCGCCGGTGTGAGACATCACGCTCGAACACCCGCAAAGTAAAACCACCGTACTGAACGTCGTCAGCTTTATCAGAACATTTTTCATCATTAGTCAGTCATCATTAATGGCAGTAAGACCTGCAACCCGGTTTATAACGGGCCATTCTTAAAATGAATAGTTGAAAAGTACCGCTCTGTGGCACCTATCGCAATTTAACCTTACGTGCTGTGGACTCAGTCTATTCCAGTACCCGCAAAGTGCAAAAAAATCTCGCATCGGCACGCTTGAAAAGGCCGCAAGCGGACCCATTTTAAAAGTGTATCGATGAACAAGCGTGCCTGAGGGGCGTTTGTGATACCCCAGCCTGTCCACGGTGGAAGGCGACAATTCTTGCTGATTTCAGGAGTTTTAACTGTATGCGTAACTTTGATCTTTCTCCGCTTTATCGTTCAGCCATTGGTTTCGACCGTCTGTTCAGTCATTTAGAAAACAACCAAAGCCAGAGCAATGGCTACCCTCCATACAATGTTGAGCTGGTTGATGAAAACCACTACCGCATTGCGATTGCCGTGGCCGGTTTCGCGGAAAGCGAACTGGAGATCACCGCCCAGGACAACCTGCTGGTGGTGAAAGGCGCGCATGCGGGCGAGCAGAAAGAACGTACCTACCTGTATCAGGGCATCGCGGAACGTAACTTTGAACGTAAGTTCCAGTTAGCTGAGAACATTCACGTTCACGGCGCGAACCTGGTTAACGGCCTGCTGTATATCGATCTGGAACGTGTGATTCCGGAAGCGAAAAAACCGCGCCGTATCGAAATTAATTAATTATCCGGGTCGCCGCTGCGGCCCAAACAGGAATGCTTGCCGATATCGGGAGCATATGTGAATCCATTCGGATTTGCAGGAACAACTGCGTACAAAAATAAATTGTACGGAACTCGCTTCTCAGAAGGAGATTTAGTATGCGTAATTACGATTTATCCCCGCTGCTGCGTCAGTGGATCGGTTTTGACAAACTGGCCTCCGCGCTGCAAAGCACCACCGAAAGCCAGACCTTCCCGCCGTATAACATTGAAAAGAGCGACGATAACCACTATCGCATTACGCTCGCGGTGGCCGGCTTCAGCCAGCAGAACCTCGATATTCAGCTGGAAGGCACGCGCCTGACGGTGAAAGGCACTCCGGAAAAACCGGAAACCGAAACCAAATGGCTGCATCAGGGGCTGGTGACCCAGCCGTTCAGCCTGAGCTTTACCCTTGCTGAACATATGGAGGTGACGGGCGCCACCTTCACCAACGGGCTGCTGCATATCGATATCACCCGTAACGTGCCGGATGAGGTTGCTCCGCAGCGGATCGCCATCAGCGAACGCCCGGCGTTGAACAGTTAATTTGGGTTTGTGCGGCCTGATGCCCTCACCCCAACCCTCTCCCACAGGGAGAGGGCGCAAACACCAAAAACGGCCACCTTCGGGTGGCCGTTTTGCTTTTACCTCGGGCTTTTTTGTGCGCCATCGCCCATACAACCCGCCTGTGCTCTGCGAGAATCCCTGCTAATAATAATGTTATTCACAGGGATGCCGTCATGAGTGATATAGCGTTAACGGTCAGTATTCTGGCGTTGGTTGCGGTGGTCGGGTTGTGGATAGGCAATGTCAAAATCCGGGGCGTCGGCTTTGGCATTGGCGGCGTGCTGTTTGGCGGAATTTTTGTCGGCCACTTTGCCGACCAGTTGGGCATCACGCTCAGCGCGGAAATGCTGCACTTCATTCAGGAATTTGGCCTGATCCTCTTCGTTTACACCATCGGCATTCAGGTCGGGCCCGGCTTTTTCGCCTCGCTTCGCGTCTCCGGCCTGCGCCTGAATCTTTTTGCAATGGGCATTGTGGTGATGGGCGGGCTGGTCACCGCCCTGCTGCATAAACTCTTCGCCATCCCGCTCCCGGTGGTGCTTGGCATCTTCTCCGGGGCGGTAACCAACACGCCCGCGCTGGGTGCCGGGCAGCAAATCCTGCGCGATCTGGGCATCGCGCCCGACATCGTGGATCAGATGGGCATGAGCTACGCCATGGCCTACCCGTTCGGCATCTGCGGCATCCTGCTCACCATGTGGCTGATGCGCATCTTCTTTTGCGTGGACGTCGAGCAGGAAGCCCGGGAACACGACTCTACTCTCACCCAGGGACAGGCGCTGATTAAGACCATCAACATCCGCGTTGAAAACCCCAATCTGAACAACATGCCGATCCAGGATGTGCCGATCCTCAACAGCGCCAACATTATCTGCTCGCGGCTGAAGCGGGAGGAGACGCTGATGGTGCCCCTGCCCGGCACGGTGATCCAGACGGGGGACCTGCTGCATCTGGTCGGGCAGCCGGCAGACCTGCACAACGCACAGCTGGTGATTGGCCAGGAGGTCGATACCTCGCTTTCCACCCGCGGCACCGATATGCGCGTCGAGCGCGTAGTGGTCACCAATGAGAAGGTTTTAGGCAAGAAAATCCGCGAACTGCAGGTAAAAGAGCGTTATGACGTGGTGATCTCCCGCCTGAACCGCGCCGGGATCGAGCTGGTGGCCAGCCCGGATGCCAGCCTGCAGTTTGGCGACATTCTCAACCTCGTCGGACGCCCGGCCTCCATCGACGCCGTCGCCAATATGGTGGGCAACGCGCAACAAAAACTGCAGCAGGTGCAGATGCTGCCGGTGTTTATCGGCATCGGGCTCGGCGTCCTGCTCGGCTCCATCCCGCTGTACGTACCCGGATTCCCGGTGGCGCTCAAGCTGGGGCTGGCTGGCGGACCGCTGATTATGGCGCTGATCCTCGGACGTATCGGCTGCGTGGGTAAGCTCTACTGGTTTATGCCCCCGAGCGCCAACCTCGCCCTGCGCGAGCTGGGGATTGTGCTGTTTCTGGCGGTGGTGGGGCTAAAATCGGGTGGGGATTTTGTCGAGACGCTGGTCCGCGGCGATGGGATGAGCTGGATTGGCTACGGCATCCTCATAACCGCCGTTCCGCTGATCACCATGGGGCTTCTGGCGCGGCTGCTCGCGAAGATGAACTACCTGACCCTGTGCGGCATGCTGGCCGGCTCGATGACCGATCCCCCGGCGCTGGCCTTCGCCAACAACCTGCATGCCACCAGCGGCGCGGCGGCGCTCTCCTACGCCACGGTCTATCCGCTGGTGATGTTTATGCGCATTATCACCCCGCAACTGCTGGCGGTGCTGTTCTGGGGGATGGGTTAGGGCAGGCATTACGCGCCTGGATGCGTTAACATTGCCGGAGTTTTGTACGATGTTAGCCAGACAGGAGTAGTCATGAAAATTTCCCGCCTCGGCGAAGCGCCGGATTATCGCTTCTCGCTGGCAAACGAGCGTACCTTCCTGGCGTGGATCCGCACCGCGCTGGGTTTCCTGGCGGCCGGCGTGGGTCTTGACCAACTGGCCCCCGATTTCGCAACGCCTGTGATCCGCCAGCTGCTGGCGCTGCTGCTGTGTCTCTTTTCCGGTGGGCTGGCAATTTACGGCTACCTGCGCTGGCTGCGTAACGAAAAGGCGATGCGCCTGAAGGAAGATCTGCCCTATACCCGCAGCCTGCTGATTATCAGCCTGATCCTGATGGTGGTCGCGGGGGTTGCGATGGGCCTGGTGCTGTATGGCGGATAGCCGTAAAGCCCGCCGTCTGGCCGATCCGGGGCTACAGCCGGAACGCACTTCGCTGGCCTGGCTGCGCACGTTGCTGGGCTACGGTGCGCTGATGGTGCTGGCGGTCAGGCATAACTGGCAGCAGGCGGGCCCGCTGTTCTGGGTGGCGCTGGGCGTACTGGCGACGGTGGCGCTACTGCTCTGGCATTACACCCGCAGCCGCGCAAAGATGGACGTCTCGCTGTACGATTTTTCAGCATCCCGACCCGTACGTATTAAATTTATGATCTCCCTCGCAGTGTTATCCCTCGCATTACTGTTTGCTGCCAGTCATGTTCACCATCTCATTATCTTTATCAGGGATATTGCATGATCGGATGTCAGGCCAGAGTGCTCGTCACGGTTATTAACCGCCATAACTGTCATCAGCCGGAGCAGATGTACCGCTATCTGCGCGATCTGGGCACGCCGTACCTGCATTTTATTCCGTTACAGGCGGGCGATAACCCGGAATCGATCACCGATCGGCAGTGGGGCGATTTTCTCACGGGCGTGTTTGATGTCTGGGTGCGGGAAGATATTGGCCGCGTCTTTGTGCAACCCTTTGATTCGACGCTGGGAATATGGCGAGGCCAGCCACCACAGCCGGATGATTTCTCCCCGCCTGACGAATGCCGGGCCTGCCCGGTGCGGTATCTGTGCTGCGGCGACGGCTCAACGGCTGAAGAAGGCAAAAGCGCGCTCTGTGCGGGGTATCAGGCATTTTTCCGCCACTCAGCCCCGCATATGCGGGTGATGCGCGATCTGCTTAGCCATCACCGCTCGCCCATGGAACTCATGGCCCTGTTACGCCAGAGCCAGTAAGTTACCGCCCCTTCGCCAGATACGTCGCCATCTCCTCTTCCGGCACCATGCCGCCGCCGGTCGCCCATACGAGGTGGGTGGCGTTATCCAGCGCATAGTGTCCGGATGCGGCGAGGCGTACCGGCCCGGCCATGCCCGCCAGCGCGGACGGTTCAAGACGGATATTCTCCTCCTGCGCCAGCCAGCCCAGCATGTCGTACATGCTCCGATCCGAGAGGGTGTAGAACCCGTCGAGCAGGCGCTCCATGGCGCGGCCGACAAAGCCAGACGCACGGCCAACCGCCAGGCCATCCGCTGCCGTCACGTTATCAATGCCGAGATCCTGAACCGCAATCTGGTCATGCAGCCCGGTATAGACCCCCAGCAGCATGCACGGCGAGTGGGTCGGTTCGGCAAAGAAGCAGTGGACGTGGTCGCCAAAGGCCAGCTTCAGCCCAAACGCCACCCCGCCAGGGCCGCCGCCCACGCCGCACGGCAGGTAAACAAACAGGGGATGATCCGCATCCACCACGCGGCCCTGCGCTGCAAACTGCGCTTTCAGTCGTGCGCCTGCCACGGCATAGCCTAAAAACAGGGTGCGGGAGTTTTCATCGTCAATGAAGAAGCAGTTGGCATCGCTCTCTGCCGCTTTGCGTCCTTGCTCCACCGCTACGCCGTAATCTTGCTCATACTCCACCACCGTCACGCCGTGGCTGCGCAGTTTGGCCTTTTTCCATTCCCGGGCGTCGGCGGACATATGCACCGTCACCTTAAAGCCGAGGCGGGCGCTCATAATGCCGATGGACATCCCCAGGTTACCGGTGGAGCCTACGGCGATGCTGTACTGGCTGAAGAAGTCTTTAAAGCGCGGCTCCAGCAGAATGCTGTAGTCGTCATCGACGCTGAGCAACCCGGCGGCCAGGGCCAGTTTCTCCGCGTGGGTCAGCACTTCATAAATCCCACCGCGAGCTTTGATGGAGCCGGAGATCGGCAGATGGCTGTCTTTTTTCAGCAGCAGCGTGCCGGGAAGGAGGATATCGAACTCCGCCTCCAGCCGTTTATGCATTGCCGGGATAGCCACCAGTTCAGACTCAATAATCCCGTGGGTGGCCGCCGTTTCCGGGAACGCCTTCGCCAGATACGGCGCAAAGCGCGCCAGGCGCGCGTGGGCATCATCCACATCGGCCTGGGTCAGGCCGACATGCGGCAGCCCTTCGGCCAGGGTGGTGGCTTTCGGGTTAAGCCAGGTGGTCTCTTTCAGGGCGATCAGATCCTCAACCAGAGGATACTGTGCGATTAAGGTGGTGATGTTTGCGTTTTCCATACGAGATCTCTTCGCGCCAGAAAATGAAAGCAGGATCGTGCAGCCAATGGCACCGGGAAGACAAACGATATTAATGGCGGTTCACATGAGCCAGATTGAATCAAAAGGATAACACCGCGATAGAAAATGTATTTTTATCGTCTCTGAGTCACATTTTTTCACCCTGAACCGCTATTCTGGGCACAATACAGAGAGGAAGGAGGGCGGCGTGGTTAACGAGGGGAGAGAGGCGAAGAATCGCTTACTGAACGGCTGGCAGCTGTCGAAGATGCATACTTTTGAGGTGGCGGCACGCCATGAGTCGTTCGCGCTGGCGGCGGAAGAGCTTTCCCTCAGCCCGAGCGCGGTAAGCCACCGAATCAACCTGCTGGAAGAGGAGTTGGGGATTGCGTTGTTTATTCGCTTGCACCGCAAAGTGGAGCTGACCCAGGAGGGAAAACGCATTTACTGGACCCTGAAATCGTCGCTGGATACGCTGAATCAGGAGATCCTCGACATCAAAAACCAGGCCCTGTCCGGCAGCCTGACCGTCTACTCACGTCCGTCATTCGCCCAGTGCTGGCTGGTGCCCATGCTGGGAGACTTCACCCGCCGCTATCCGTCGATCTCTCTCACGCTGTTGACCGGCAATGATTACGTCAATATGCAGCGAACCGGGGTCGATCTGGCGATTTATTTCGACGATATGCCGCCAAACCAGCTCTCCCATCACTTTTTGATGGACGAGGAGATCCTGCCGGTTTGCTCACCGGAATATGCCCGGGAGCATCAGCTGCTCGACAGCCTGGATAATCTGCTTCACTGCACTCTGCTGCATGACCGACAGGCATGGAGCAACGATTCCGGTACGGACGAGTGGTGTAGCTGGGCGCGTCATTATGCGGTGAATTTGCCGCCATCATCGGGGATGGGTTTCGATCGTTCCGATTTGGCAGTCAGCGCGGCGATAAATCACGTCGGGGTGGCGATGGGGCGCAAGCGGCTGGTGCAAAAGCTTCTTGAGCGCGGGGAACTGATTGCGCCCTTTGGCGAGAAGACGCTGAAATGCCACCAGCACTATTACGTCTCCACGCTCCCCGGGCGCCAGTGGCCAAAGATTGATGCCTTTATCCACTGGCTCAAGGAAAAAGCTGGCTGATCACACCGCCTGCTCGTGGTGCGAGGCGCGGGAGGCCAGCGGTAGCCAGCAGAGCACAATCAGCAGGCCCATAAGCAACATTAGCAGCCCCAGGCTCGCCTGGCCGTTTTGCGGCATCATCGCCGAGAGCCAGGCCAGCGCGCCGGAGCCGATATTCTGCAAACCCCCCACCAGCGCCCCGGCGGTGCCGGCGAGGTACGGGAACGGCTCCATCGCGCCGCTGGTCGCCAGCGGGAACAGCATCCCCGCGCCAAAGAAGAACAGCGCGGCCGGGATCAGCAGGGTCCAGACGTTCATTACCCCGAACAGCCCCGGGATCCACATCATCAGCCCCGCCAGCAGGCAGCTCAGCACCGACTGCCACATCAGGGTGGAGAACCTTTTGTTGGCGCGACCGGCAAACCAGGCGCCGAAAAACGCCGCCGGGATCGGCAGGATAAACAGAACACTCACCACCATACTGCTGAGGCCGAGCCCGGCACCCAGCAGCACGCCCGAACTGGCTTCGAATACTGCGATACCCGCCAGACCCCCCACCAGCATCAGCACGTAGCAGTTAAACGCCCCGTTACCGAAGAGGATTTTGTAGCTGGTGAGAAGCTTTGTGCGCGGCGCTTCGGCGGGCCGGGTTTCCGGCATCCAGCGCGCCATGCTGAAGGTGACGATGACGCACAGCACCAGCAGAAAACCATAGCAGGCGCGCCAGGACCAGGCGGTATCGAGCAGGCCGCCAATCAGCGGGGCCAGCAGCGGGCTGACCAGGATGCCCATGTTCAGCAGGCTGTTGGCATGACGCAGCTGGCTGCCTTCATAGAGATCGCGCGGCAGGGTGCGCGCCATCACGCCGCCGACGCCGGTGCCAACGCCCTGCAGCGCGCTGGCGGCAATCAGCACGCTCAGGCTGTGGGTGGTCATGGCGATGACCGTAGCTACCATAAAAATGGTCATCCCGACCAGGATCACCGGACGGCGGCCGACGCGATCCGAGAGCGGGCCGTAAAAGAGCTGCGACACGCCATAGGTCAGCAGATAGGCGCCCATCACGCTCTGGACCGCCCCTTCACGCACCTGGAGTTCCTTCGCCATGTCCGCAATGGCCGGGATATAGATGGTTTGCGCCATCTGACCGACGGCCACCAGCAAGATCAACATCAAGAGTAAATTAACGTTCCGCTGCCTTTTCATGTCGCTGAATACTTTTGCCAAAAGTGAGAAATAAAGAATAAGTGACTGCACATTCCCATAAATGCGCGAGGAATCTACCACAGTGAGATGACAAGTTAAGCCTTGCGGTGGTGAATGGAGGAGGGCAGAAAGGCAGGATAAGTAAACAAGAACGGCAACTAATGTTGCCAGCGGATCAGGCCAGGCGCAGCAGCATTGCGCCAGCGGCAATGCCCACCGCGGCCGCGATGCGCAGTGCGGCAACCCGCTCTTTTAAAAGTATAAAAGCGATAAGCGCGCCAAAAAGGATTGAGGTTTCACGCAAGGCCGCCACTACCGCCAGCGGTGCCTGAGTCATCGCCCAGAGCGCCAGCCCGTAGGAGCCCATGGTGGCCACGCCGCCGAGCAGCCCCTTTTTCCAGTGCAGGCGCAGGTAGCCGGACGCCTCCCGGCGGTGCGTCACCATCGCCCAGCACAGCAGGCAGAAGCCGTTCATAAAGAAGGTCCAGAACGTGTAGCCCAGGGCGGTATTCGATAACCGTACTCCGGTGCCGTCCACCAGGGTATACCCGGCGATAAAGCAGGCGTTAATCTGCGCCAGCCAGATCCCCTTGCGCGATTGCATTCGGCCGTTTATCGCCATCACCAGAATCGACAGACAGATAACGACGATGCCGGTCCATGCCAGCCCGGATAACGTATCGCCCAGGGTGAACACGCTAATCAAGGCCACCAGCAGCGGCGCGGTGCCGCGCATCAGCGGGTAGGTCTGGCTCATATCGGAGACCTGATAGGTCTTCGCCACCAGCACCGTGTAGACCACCTGCAGTGCACAGGAGACGATCAAATAAGGCCAGCTGGCCATTGAGGGCTGGGGAGAGAAAGGGAGGCAGATCAGGGCGATAAGCGTTGCGAAGCCGCTCACACTGATGGCGGAGTAGAGTTTGTCCGTCCCGGCTTTGACGATGGCGTTCCAGCTGGCGTGCAGCAGCGCGGCAAAAAGCAGAATGCAGAAAACGGTCAGGGTCATGGCGTGTCTGGTGATGTATTGTCACCAGAACTTAACATTCATGGCTGAGGTGTGCCAGCCAGTTACACCGCGCAGAACAGGCGGTGCGTCACGCGCGGCTCACCCACGACCAGCGTAAAGCCAGCCCGCTGGTAGAAGGTCCAGGCGGTCTGGGGCGCATGGGTATTGAGAAAATCGAACCAGACGCTGGCATCGGCCATCACCACGGCGAGCAGCTGTTTGCCGATACCCAGTCCCCGGCAGCTTTCGCTGATATAGAGATGGCGGATACGACCAGCCCGCGGCTGCTGGCTGAACGGATCGCGGTTTAGCCCGCAAATTCCCACCAGTTTGCCGTTCAGAAACGCCCCCAGCAGCTTTTCACCCGGGGCGTTAAAGCGATTTTCACCCCGTTCCCAGTTCTCTTCGAGCCTGCGCAGCATATTGAAGTTGAGCGCGGTGCTCTCGGTTTTCAGCGCGATATACCCCGGTTCATCCGGCGTGACAGGCTCAATTAACAAACGCAACATAGCGCATTCCTTCGTTATTAAAGAGGGGCGGTTTCCCGCCCCTCTTCGGTGCGGCTTGAACCTGAATCACTTAACGTATTTCAGGACAGCATCAAGCAGTTGCAGTGCTGCAACAATGAGTTTGAGGATAAGTACAACCATATCCACTACGCTCATACGCGTCTCCTCTGGTTAAGGAGCACGATGCTGGCGTACCTTTCCGCCGCCTGTGACCAGCACCTTTGTTGACGTAACACAGTGTGCTCAGGTGGGGAGTGGAGGCGCTGACGGCACCACCCGTTTCAGCCAGGACTTCGTTGCGCCGGTGTACTACGAGCGGCTCCCCTCACACCCTGTGAACACACCCAGTATAGATAAATACTGTATATATGAACAGTAATTTATGGACAAAATCTGAAGCGCGATCCATACTCAAATGCGTCAAAATTCGTGCCGAAAATTGCGCGTTCCTGTGCGATCGCGTATACTTCGTGCGTTGACGTAACACAGTGTGCTCTGCGGTTACCAGCCGCAAACGCTGTAAAAAAAACCTCGCTCCGGCGGGGTTTTTTGTTTTTGGCCTACCTAAAAAAATGCCTGTAGACTTATTGGAAATGGATGCGGTTGGTATGCGTTATTCTTTAATTATTCATTTGATAATTTCTACATAGATATTATTTATTTAACATGATTATAAGATGCAAAATAAACTACTAATACCTATCATAAATTCATGCTGTATCGCGTATAACAGTAATAAATAACATTGGCTCAAATCATTTTTGACATGAATATATATTAAAATAAATCTCAATTGTTTGAATCACTCTTCTTTTCAATGTATGTTTCCATAACCTTACATATTGTGCGTATACGTTATGAAAGCATCCGATTATTTAAAGATGAAGTTCCAGAGCGACAGGCAATTGGCTATTTATGGCCAGCAAGGCGTTGCAGGAACATGGAAAGCATTAAAGGGGATTGGCACTGATATTTACTCAGGAATTGAGCGTGTAAGTTGGTACTCATCATGCGTAATCCCCAGCTATCACGATGTGTGTGATGAGCTTCTCTCAGAAGAAAAGAGGATGTACCTGTCCATTGTATCTCTTTATCGCTATCGCGATGTAATAGCTCATATGCTCTATCTTTATTTTGCAAGCGTTATAACCGATTCTCAAAAGGAAAACGAACAAAATCGCGTTCGTCAAATGGATTCAAAAGTAACCGGGCTTGTTACAATTATATCGACAAGCAAGGCAACGCGCCTAGCAATAGCATGGGGACTGGCAAAATCTCTTTCCGAATCCGGCCTACTCTCAGAAATCGTCGTTGAACGACTGGCTCGACGCATACCTAACGTTGTTATGGCTCTTCAACTTATTGGCACGGAACAGAAATGCGCTCTTGCTGCCCGTCGCCTGAAAACATTGGACCCTAATTATTACGCGACCCTCTATGCTGCACAACTGGAGATGCTTTACTACTTTATTGATCCTTTCCTTTCTGAAATTATTAAGAAGGTGAAAATGGGATTCTATAAGAATTTTGATGAAATTTATAACGATTTAAAGGACAAGAGACATGTTTAAGAGCCTGCTCTCGATTCTATTTTCAGATTTTTTATTCCCCGTTTATATTTTTGCATGCGCCTCTTTGTTCCTGTGGTTGGTACCTAACCACTGGGTATTACTAACCTTCATTGCAATCGTAGTATTTGTCATTGTTCATCCGATAATTTTCGGACGATTTGATAAGTATGATTGAATTTTATAAAAAGGAGTTTTTATGTCAAACCCGGCTTATTTATTTCTAACCGATGAAAATGGTTCTCAAATGGTTGGCTCTTGCTTTGTTTCAGGGCGTGAAGGTGCTATTGAGCTCAAATCGTTCACTCATAATGTTAATATCCCAGTCGACGGGAATACCGGGAAGTTGACGGGCACGCGCATACATATGCCCGTCATGTTTCAGAAGGAATTTGATCGTGTAACCCCGATTTTATTTCGGGCGTTAAGTACAGGGAAAACGCTACAGTCAGCCACGATTAAGATGTACCAGATTAATGAGGCAGGTTTAGAACACGAGTATTTTAATATCCTCCTGGAGAATGTAAAAATAACCTCAATCACACCAGATCTGTATCCAGGCGCAAACACCGGAACACACCTTGAAACGGTTCTGATGCGCTATGAAAAAATCACCTGGAAGCATTGCGATGGCAATGTCATCTATAGTGACGCATGGAATGAGCGAGCAACGTACTGAAACGTGATCCCTGACGCATTTTCAGGCAGATGAAAATAATTCCATTGTCTCGTCTGTAAACCTGTGCTTGTATAAATCCACTCAATGATTCCAGAGACAGGTTCCTAATGACCTCTTCCATGCTGACCTCGACCCTACTAAAAACTGCGCACCCAGCCGCAGTGGTCGTCGTGCGTGTGGTGGTCGTCGTCGGCAATGCGCCGTAGGGACTGGATCAACACACGATTCCAAACCCCGCCGGCGCAAACCGGCGGGGTTTTTGTTTAAAGCCTCCCGGAAAGTCGGCCCATAAGAAGGACTGGAGCATGGCAAGTTCGGGCACAACATCACACAAGACGCGTTTCACAGGCGCGCAGTTAATCGTTCATCTGCTGGAACGTCAGGGCATTACCACGGTTGCGGGTATTCCTGGCGGGACGGTACTCCCGCTGTATGACGCCTTAAGCCAGAGCACGCAGATCCGCCACGTGCTGGCGCGACACGAGCAGGGCGCAGGCTTTATCGCCCAGGGCATGGCGCGTACGCAGGGCAAACCGGCGGTCTGTATGGCCTGTAGCGGGCCGGGGGCCACCAACCTGGTGACCGCCATCGCCGATGCGCGCCTCGACTCCATCCCGTTAGTCTGCATTACCGGCCAGGTGCCCGCCTCGATGATCGGCACCGACGCATTTCAGGAAGTAGACACCTACGGCATCTCTATCCCCATCACCAAGCACAACTACTTAGTGCGTGATATCAGCGAATTACCGCAGGTTATCAGCGATGCGTTCCGCATCGCCCAGTCCGGTCGTCCGGGTCCGGTGTGGATAGACATTCCTAAGGATGTGCAGACCGCTGAAATTGAGATCGACGTGCTGCCTGAGCCGGGCACCCGCGCGCCATCGCCGGCATTCAGCGCTGACAGCGTGCGCGAAGCCGCAGCCATGATTAACGCCGCGCAGCGCCCGGTGCTCTATCTGGGCGGCGGGGTGATTGATGCGCCTGACGCGGTGCGCAGCCTGGCTGAAAAAGCGAATCTGCCGACCACCATGACCCTGATGGCGCTGGGCATGCTGCCAAAAGCGCACCCGCTGTCGCTGGGCATGCTCGGGATGCACGGCGCGCGCAGCACCAACTTTATTCTGCAGGAAGCCGATCTGCTGATCGTTCTCGGGGCGCGTTTTGATGACCGGGCGATTGGCAAAACCGAGCAGTTCTGCCCGAACGCCAAAATCATTCACGTGGATATCGACCGCGCGGAGCTGGGTAAAATCAAGCAGCCGCACGTGGCGATTCAGGGCGATGTTAACGAGGTGCTGGCGCAGCTGCTGCCGCACATTGATGCCACCCCGCGCACCGCGTGGCGTGAGCAGGTGAGCGGCCTGCAGCAGGAGTTCCCGGGGGCCATCCCGACTGAAGGCGATCCGCTGAGCCACTACGGGCTGATTAACGCCGTAGCCGCCTGCGTGGACGACAGCGCCATCATCACCACCGATGTGGGCCAGCATCAGATGTGGACTGCCCAGGCCTATCCGCTGAACCGTCCGCGCCAGTGGCTGACCTCCGGCGGGCTGGGCACCATGGGCTTTGGCCTGCCTGCGGCGGTGGGTGCTGCGCTGGCGAACCCGGATCGCAAGGTGATCTGCTTCTCCGGCGACGGCAGCCTGATGATGAACATTCAGGAGATGGCCACCGCGGCGGAAAACCAGCTGGATGTGAAAATCATCCTGATGAATAACGAGGCGCTGGGCCTGGTGCATCAGCAGCAGAGCCTGTTCTACAAGCAGGGGGTGTTTGCCGCCACCTATCCGGGCACGATCAACTTTATGCAGATTGCCGCCGGGTTTGGCCTTTACACCTGCGATCTGAACGCCGAAGCGGATGCGCAGGCCGCGCTGCAGGAGGCGATTTCACGTCCGGGTCCGGCCCTGATCCACGTGCGTATCGATCCACAACAAAAAGTTTATCCGATGGTACCGCCGGGTGCGGCCAATACAGAAATGGTGGGGGAATAAGCCATGCAGAAGCAAAATGATAACGTCATTCTGGAACTCACCGTCCGCAACCACCCTGGCGTCATGACCCACGTGTGCGGGCTGTTTGCCCGCCGGGCGTTCAACGTGGAAGGCATTCTTTGTTTGCCCATTCAGGGCAGCGAGCACAGCCGCATCTGGCTGCTGGTGAATGACGATCAGCGTCTGGAGCAGATGATGGCCCAGATCGACAAGCTGGAAGACGTGGTGAAAGTGGTACGTAACCAGTCCGATCCGACTATGTTTAACAAAATTGCGGTGTTCTTCGAGTAACTTACTCCCCGGCGGCGTCCGGGGTAATAATCTTCACAAAACCGTTCCGGCAGTGGGCCGGATAGTCTGCCGGAAGCGGGCGGTCGCTGATCAGCACGTCAAACGCCGACAGCGGCCCGATGCTGGCGGGCGCCACTTCATCAAACAGGGCGTAGCGGGCCAGCAGGATCTTACGGATACCGTGCTGAATGGCTTTGCGCTTGGTGGCCAGGTCGTCAAGGTTAAACCAGGTCACGCCGTAGTGCTCATGCACGCCGCTGGCCGAGATAAACACCTTGCGCGGGTTGAGGGAGTCCAGCACCGACGGGTTGCTGGTGTCGTAAAACGCATCGCTTTTTGCCCGGTAGGTGCCGCCGCACAGGATCGCGGTGGCGTTCGGTTTCTCATTGAGCGCCATAAACACGCGATGGGAATAGCAGATGCCGGTAAAGGTGATGTCGTCGGGGATCATGCTGATGACCAGCGGCATTTCCGGGCCATTATCGAAAAACACTAAATCGTTTTCCGCCACCATGCCAGCCGCCAGAATGGCGATCGGCAGGTCGTCGGGATGATGCGTCTGGCTGCGCACCACGGGTGCTGCGGGGGCGGTGGCCGGTTTATTGACCATCACGATATAGCCGCCCAGCAGGGTGAGGGGCAGGACGGTATCATGGTTGTCCGGGCTGAGATCGCGTCGGATGGTCATGACGGAGACTTCCAGCATCCGGGCGGCATCTTTCAGGTGAATGCGGTCGGTTTTCTTTAACAGCTCAACCAGACGCCGGATTCGTTCTTTTTGCTTCGTCTCCATTCACCCTCTCCGCACGGTGTGATGTTCCTTAAAACACATTGATGATGCGTCAGGAACATTTTTGTTGCGTCATACTATACTGCCGCCCGGCCGGAAAGAAAAGTCACTTCTCAAACTGCGTTTACCACTCAATCTATTGTAATTAATGGTTTAATTTGGAATTCCCGTCGTTACATCTCACTTTCCACTCCGCGAGTTGATTAATCATTAAACAGCGTTAATGGATCTGCTAATCGCGATCGCAGTCACAAATGATACGGAAATAACATGATAATGTTGCGATAATATCATTGTTATGTGATTGTTTCAGAGAGGTAGTAAACATGGATATCGCGGTTATCGGCTCCAACATGGTGGATCTCATCACCTACATTAATCAGATGCCGAAAGAGGGCGAAACCCTCGAAGCCCCGGCCTTTAAGATTGGCTGTGGCGGCAAAGGGGCGAATCAGGCGGTGGCAGCAGCCAAGCTCAACTCAAAAGTGATGATGCTCACCAAAGTCGGTGACGATATCTTTGCCGATAACACCATCCGTAACCTGGAATCCTGGGGCATCAATACCACCTATGTGGAAAAAGTGCCGTGCACCAGCAGCGGCGTGGCGCCCATCTTTGTGAACGCCAACTCCAGCAACAGCATTCTGATTGTGAAGGGTGCCAATAAATTCCTCTCGCCGGAAGATATCGACCGCGCGGCAGACGATCTGAAAAAGTGTCAGCTTATTGTCCTGCAGCTCGAAGTGCAGCTTGAGACGGTTTATCACGCCATTGAGTTTGGTAAAAAGCATGGTATTCAGGTGTTATTAAATCCGGCCCCGGCGCTGCGTGAATTAGACATGTCCTACGCCTGTAAATGTGATTTCTTTGTGCCGAATGAAACCGAGCTGGAAATTCTGACCGGTATGCCGGTAAACACTTACGAGAATATTTGCCTGGCTGCCCGCTCGCTGGTGGATAAAGGGCTGAACAATATTATCGTCACCATGGGTGAAAAAGGGGCGCTGTGGCTCACCCGTGATAAAGAAGTCGTGGTCCCGGCCTTTAAAGTGAATGCCGTCGACACCAGCGGAGCGGGCGATGCCTTTATTGGCTGTTTTGCCCACTATTACGTCCAGAGCGGCAACGTCGAAGCCGCCATGAAAAAAGCAGCTCTCTTTGCCGCGTTCAGCGTCACCGGGAAAGGCACTCAGTCGTCTTACCCCAGCATTGAACAATTCAATGAGTTCCTGGCATTGAACGAATAATAAAACCCTGCGAAATAAAAGGTAGCACTATGAACGATAAAAACATCATTCAGATGCCTGACGGCTATCTGAATAAAACCCCTCTGTTCCAGTTTATTTTGTTATCCTGCTTATTCCCGTTATGGGGATGCGCTGCTGCTTTAAATGATATTTTAATTACGCAATTTAAAAGCGTCTTTGCACTGAGTAATTTTGCTTCGGCGCTGGTGCAAAGCGCGTTTTATGGCGGCTATTTCCTTATTGCTATTCCTGCCTCGCTGGTCATTAAAAAGACCAGCTATAAAGTGGCGATCTTAATCGGCTTAACGCTTTATATTGTGGGCTGCACGCTCTTTTTCCCCGCCTCGCACATGGCAACCTACACCATGTTCCTGGCGGCGATCTTTGCCATCGCTATCGGTCTGAGCTTCCTCGAAACGGCGGCTAACACCTACAGCTCGATGATCGGCCCGAAAGCCTACGCCACGCTGCGCCTGAACGTCAGCCAGACCTTCTACCCGATTGGCGCTGCCGCCGGCATCCTGCTGGGTAAATATCTGGTCTTTTCCGAAGGCGACAGCCTGGAAAAACAGATGGCGGGCATGAACGCCGAGCAGATCCACAACTTTAAGATTTTGATGCTGGAGAACACCCTGGAGCCCTACAGGTACATGATTATGGTCCTGGTGGTGGTGATGGTGCTGTTCCTGTTAACCCGCTTCCCGACCTGCAAAGTGGCGCAAACCGCGGAGCATAAACGGCCGTCGGCGATGGATACCCTGCGCTACCTCGCCACCAATGCCCGCTTCCGTCGCGGTATTGTGGCGCAGTTCCTCTATGTGGGCATGCAGGTGGCGGTGTGGTCGTTCACCATCCGTCTGGCGCTGGAGCTGGGCGATATTAACGAGCGCGATGCCTCTAACTTCATGGTCTACAGCTTTGCCTGCTTCTTCATCGGCAAGTTTGTCGCCAACATTCTGATGACCCGCTTTAACCCGGCGAAGGTGCTGATCATGTACTCGGTGATCGGCGCGCTGTTCCTGGCTTACGTGGCGCTGGCCCCGAGCTTCAGCGCGGTCTATGTCGCGGTGCTGGTGAGCATTCTCTTCGGGCCATGCTGGGCAACCATCTACGCTGGGACCCTGGATACCGTGGACAACGAGCATACTGAAATGGCCGGGGCGGTGATCGTAATGGCGATTGTCGGCGCGGCGGTAGTGCCAGCGGTGCAGGGCTATGTGGCCGATCTGTTCCACTCCCTGCAGGCCTCGTTCCTGGTATCGATGCTGTGCTTTGTTTATGTGGGCTTCTACTTCTGGCGTGAGAGCAAAGTGCGCCGCGAGCTGACCGAAGCCACCGCTTCCTGAGGAGGATCACCATGACGCAACTTCCCCTGTGGCGCGCGCTCTTTACCGAACAGCCGCGCACCCTGCTGCAAAACGATGACTTCACGGTAACGGCGTTTCGCTACGCCAATGGCGTGGAGGGGCTGCGGGTGCAAAACCGCCGCGGTCATCTGGTGATCCTGCCCTGGCTGGGGCAGATGATCTGGGATGCGGAGTTCGACGGCCACGACCTGACGATGCGCAATATGTTCAGCCAGCCTAAAGCGGCAAAAGAGGTGGTCGAAACCTATGGCTGCTTCGCCTTCCACTCTGGCCTGCTGGCGAATGGCTGCCCGTCGCCGGAGGACAGCCATCCGCTGCACGGCGAAATGCCCTGTGCGGCCATGGATGAAGCCTGGCTGGTGCTGACCGACGACAGCCTGACGGTGACCGGGCGCTATGAGTATGTGATGGGATTTGGTCATCACTACCAGGCGCAGCCCGCCGTCACGCTGCGCAAGGACAGCGCCCTGTTCGATATCGCCATGTCAGTAACCAACCTGGCGTCGGTGCCGATGCCGCTCCAGTACATGTGCCACATGAACTATGCCTACGTGGCGGGGGCGACCTTCAGCCAGAACGTGCCGGATGAGGCGATCGCGCTGCGGGAGTCGATTCCGGCACACGTGAAGCCCACAGAACAGTGGCTGGCGTTCAATCAGCGTTTGCAGCAGGGCGAAGCCTCCCTGAAGGCGCTGGACGAGCCGCACTATTACGATCCGGAAATCGTCTTTTTTGCCGACAGGCTCGATCGCTACACCGCACAACCGGAGTTTCGCATGATCGCCCCGGATGGCGTCACGTTCGTGACCCGCTTTGCCAGCGCGGAGCTGAATTACGCCACCCGCTGGATCCTCTACAACGGCGACCAGCAGGTGGCGGCCTTCGTGCTCCCCGCCACCTGTCGTCCGGAAGGGTTCCTCGCGGCCCGGCGTAGCGGCAGCCTGATTGAACTGGCTCCGGCTGAAACCCGCCGTTTTACGGTGACAACCGGGATCCTCTGACGGCGACAGTGCCGGATGGCGTTACGCCGCCATCCGGCGCTTTCACACCCTTGCCCTGGCTTTACCCCGCTTTACACACCCGCCCTGCCTCATGCTCTACAGTTTTATTTCGCTGCCGCCTTTCGCGCAGCCTTAGCCCCTTTGCTAATGGAGAGCTTGCATGTTGACCCGACGATTGTCCTGCCTGGCGCTGCTGGTGGCGCTTGCCTCACCCGCGATGGCTGCGGATACCCCCGCCTACGGCGAGAAGCTGGAAGGTTTTGACTACGCCTGGCCGGTGAAACACTTCACCTTTACCTCGCAAAACCAGTCTCTGGATATGGCTTATCTGGACGTGAAGCCGGAAAAAGCCAACAGCCGCACCGTAGTGCTGATGCACGGTAAAAACTTCTGCGCCGGTACCTGGGATGCCACCATCCGGGCCCTTACCGCCAGCGGCTACCGCGTAGTGGCTCCCGATCAGATCGGTTTTTGCAAATCCACCAAGCCCGAGCGGTATCAGTACACTTTCCAGCAGTTGGCGGATAACACCCATGCCTTGCTGAAAGAGCTGGGTATCGATCGTGTCACCGTCATCGGGCACTCCACTGGCGGCATGCTGGCCACCCGCTATGCGCTGATGTGGCCGCAGCAGGTAGAGCAACTGGTGATGGTCAACCCGATTGGCCTTGAGGACTGGAAGGCGCGCGGCGTGCCGCATATCACCGTTGACCAGTGGTATCAGCGCGAGCTGAAAACCAGCGCCGACGGCATCCGCCAGTACGAGAAAAACACCTACTACGCCGGGGAGTGGAAGCCGGAATATGAACGCTGGGTCACTATGCTCGCCGGGCTGAATAACGGGCCGGGCAAAGAGCGCGTGGCCTGGAACTCGGCGCTGCTCTACGACATGATCTATACCCAGCCGGTTATCTATGAATTCAGCGAGCTGAAGATGCCGGTATTATTGATGATCGGCACGAAGGACAACACCGCCATCGGAAAAGATCTCGCCCCGCCTGAGATCCGCAAAACCCTTGGCAACTACGCGGTGCTGGGCAAAGAGACGGCGAAGCGGATCCCACAGGCCACGCTTGTCGAGTTTAACGATATGGGCCACGCCCCGCAGATGCAGGATCCTGCGCGTTTCCACGAGGCGCTGCTGAAGGGGCTTCAGACGCGCTGACTGGTCTCCAGCAGCAACCCGCGCAGCCACGCCTGCGCGGGATTACGGTGCGTTCTTCCGTGCCAGGCCATGCTTTTGGTAAAGCCGGGAACGGGGACGGGTGTCTCGCAGACAAACATCCCCGTCTGATTTTCCGCTATCCGTGACGGCACGGCGGCAATCATATCGCTGATGGCCAGCACGTCCGGCAGCACTAAGAAGTTGCTTACCGAGAGGCCCACGTGCCGCGTCAGACCGATTTTTTCCAGCGCACCATCCGTGACCCCACGAAAACTTTCGCCCTCATAAGAGACCAGCACATGCTCCAGGGCGCAAAATCGCGCCAGGGAGAGCGGTTTGCCCGCGTTCGGATGGTCGGCACGCATCATGCAAACGTACCGTTCATCATAAAGTGCGCGGCTGTGCAATTCGGCCGGTGTGGTGTGCGGGGTGATCAGCGCCACGTCAACGCTGCCCCGCTCAAGCTGGCTGACCAGGCGGTCGGACTCAACGGGTACCACGCGCACGCGGATGGCTGGTGCCCATACCTTAAGCGCAGCAATAAAGGGCACAACCACCGCCCGCAATGCGTAATCGGTGGCGGCGACGGTAAAGGTCAGGCTGGCGCTGAGGGGATCGAACTCGGTGGGCTGCAGCAGGACGTCGATATCCGCCAGGATACGTTTCACCGGCGCGGCCAGCGCTTCTGCGCGGGTGGTCGGTACGATGCCGTGCGGCACGCGGATGAACAGCGGATCGTCAAAGTAATCGCGCAGTCGATTGAGCATGCCGCTGACCGCGGGCTGGGTCAGCGACAGGCGCGCTGCCGCATGGGTGACGCTGCGCTCATCCAGCAGGGCATCCAGGGTTTTTAAAAGATTCAAATCCAGGGTGCGGATATCCGTTTTCATCGCCTTGTACCACCTGTTTTGTGCGCATTAATACGACTTTGTACGCTGTCGACGCGCTGCGTTTCCCGATATTATGCTCGCCTAATCGTAAGGAGAGTGCATGGTCTGGATAATGCTGGCTACGCTTGCCGTGGTGTTTGTGGTGGGCTTTCGCGTAATGACGTCGGGTTCCCGGCGCGCCATTCGCCGTCTCAGCGAACGGCTGGGGATCACCCCTGTGCCGCTGGAGTCGATGATCGACCAGTTTGGCAAAAGCGCCGGCAATGAGTTTATCCGCTACCTTGAACGCCCCGACGAAGCGCATCTGCAAAATGCCGCCCAGGTGCTGCTGATCTGGCAGGTGTGCATTGTCGACAGCAGCGAAAATAATCTTCTTACCTGGTATCGCCTGCTGCGCAAGGCGCGTCTCGCCGCCCCCATCACCGATGCCCAGGTTCGCCTGGCGCTCGGCTTTATGCGCGAAATGGAGCCCGATCCGTACGACCTTAACGCCTTCCAGCTGCGCTATAACCAGCTCTTCCTGCCGGAAGAGGGGGTCTTTTTCCTGCACTGATATCACCAACCGTGATGAGGATTATAAATCATCGTCATTAGATTTATACCACTGCCCGGCGCACCATTGCCTCATCAACAACAGGATGAGGTGAACCATGAAACAATCAGCCATTATCTGGCCGCAGGACTTCCTGCCAGGCACGACCGACAACTTTGCATCCAACGAAATCATCGTCGCCGGGCTGACCGCCCAGGCAGTCTGGGATCAGCTCAATGACACCTCCCGGTGGCCGGGATACTACAGCAATGCCGAAGACATTCGCTTTCACGACGGCAGCGGCCCGGCGTTAAGCGCCAACGCCCGCTTTCGCTTCACTACCTTTGGCTTCCCGGTAGAAGCGCAGATCACTGAATACGTGCCGCCGGTGGCAGGGCAGGCCGCGCGTATTGCCTGGCACGGCTGGGTGGAAGGGGATGCGAATTCGCGCCTCGACGTTATCCACGCCTGGCTGTTTGAAGACTTGCCCGGCAACCGGGTACGCATCCTGACCCAGGAGTCGCAGAAAGGCGTTCCGGCGCAGGAGTTGGCGCGCACCGTGCCGAATCCGATGATCAACGGCCATCAGGAGTGGATTGTCGGGCTGGCGAAGGCGGCGCGAGGGTAATTTTTTGCCCGGTGGCGCTACGCTTACCGGGCCTACGAGACCTGTAGGCCGGTGCAAGCGCAGCGCCGCCCGGCAAAAAGTGCCAAAAGTTGTCTAAACGTTAAATAGATCACACTTTAACTGTTAAACTGCACGGCTTTCCCGCTCGTTTTCTCCTCAGGTGATGCCATGACAGAACAGATCCAATCCGCCCCTTCGCCCCATGCCAAAGCGGTCTCCCGCCCAAACTGGTCGGCGGTTTTTTCCGTGGCGTTTTGCGTCGCCTGCCTGATTACCGTGGAGTTTTTGCCGGTCAGCCTGCTGACGCCGATGGCGCAGGATCTGGGCATTTCCGAAGGGTTGGCGGGTCAGTCCGTCACCGTTACCGCGTTTGTCGCCATGTTTGCCAGCCTGTTCATCACTCAGGCGATTGGCACCACCGATCGCCGCAAGGTGGTGATCCTCTTTTCTGTCCTGCTGACGCTCTCCTGTCTGCTGGTCTCGTTTGCCGATAACTTCACCCTGCTGCTGTTAGGGCGTGCCTGCCTCGGGCTGGGACTCGGTGGGTTCTGGGCGATGTCCGCCTCGCTCACCATGCGCCTGGTGCCGGCGCGTACCGTGCCAAAAGCGCTGTCGGTGATCTTCGGTGCTGTCTCCATCGCGCTGGTGATTGCCGCGCCGCTGGGCAGTTTCCTCGGGGGCATCATCGGCTGGCGCAACGTCTTTAACGGCGCGGCGGTGATGGGCGTGCTCTGTATTCTGTGGGTGTGGAAAGCGCTGCCGTCGCTGCCGGGCGAAGCCGCGCATCACAAGCAGAACATGTTCAGCCTGCTGAAACGCCCCGGCGTACTGGCGGGGATGACCGCCATCTTTATGGCCTTCGCCGGGCAGTTCGCCTTCTTTACCTATATCCGTCCGGTGTTTACGACCCTGGCCGGATTTAACGTCGACGGCCTGACGTTGGTGCTTTTAAGCTTCGGTATCGCCAGCTTTGTCGGCACTTCGCTCTCGGCGCAGTTCCTGAAACGCTCCCTGAAAGTGGCACTGGCGGGCGCACCGCTGGTACTGGCCATTAGCGCTGCCGTGCTGATCCTGTGGGGGAGTGACAAGTGGGTTGCCTCGGCGATTGCCATTATCTGGGGCTTTGCCTTTGCGCTGATCCCGGTGGGCTGGTCGACGTGGATCACCCGTTCCCTTGCCGATCAGGCCGAAAAAGCCGGTTCCATTCAGGTGGCGGTGATCCAGCTGGCGAACACCTGCGGCGCGGCGGTGGGCGGTATCGCGCTGGATAATTTGGGGCTGACATCACCGCTGGTGATTTCCGGTACGCTGATGCTGCTGACGGCCCTGCTGGTGGCGGGGAAAGTGAAGGCGCAATAGCGGAGCCTGCTTTTTATGCTGGTTTATATTTGACGTACCAGCCTCCCTGACTCTGAGATAACCCCGCCATAAGGCGGGGTTACTATTGCAGGCATGAAATTCACCTCAGAATGCCCCGTTCCGAATGCGGAAAGAACGGGTGATGCGATCCCAGATTTCCACCAGTTCGGCATCGCTGTAGGAAGGTGGGGGCAGGGCATGGTTACGTAATTTCAGATCAATAATCGGATGCCGGAAATCCACTATTTTTTCATTAGCGATGACGTTAAAAAGTAGCTGCCCGGTTGGATTATCAGGAAATTTTTCTGACGGGGCGGTGTTAAGCCATTCATCTGCTTCAAAGCCGGCTATCTGTGTTTTACCCTTCCGCAGCGTATTCGCCTTAACCTCTGTCAGATAAGGCTGAATTTCATGGCTCCGTTCCAGCATGCTCTTTGGATCGCCAAGAAAAGTGTTTGTGGAAACCGACAGGGAAAAGACCGGATTGTGCCGATAAATGAAGGTTATATCTTCCTTTGGTTTCTCTTGCCCGTCGCGGATAAAACCCTCAGCAATACAGGTTCCTGGCTGTGTCGGAATTTCATCATTTTTTCGCCCGCTCAGGCGGGACATTAAGTCCTGTAGCTCCGCAAGTTTCTGGGGTTTGGTGTTAAGATGGCCAACACTGACACCGGCTTTGATAAAACCCTCCTTATCTTTTTGATATTTAGGATCAGATAAATCGATGATTTCCTGAGTAAGGATAAATGCCACCCCGTTTACGTAAAGATGCCCCTCCAGAGTGCGACCATATCCGCCCTCACTTTCACTTGTATTACGGTCAAATATCACCGCATTCTCACTGACCCGGTACACCTGCTTGAGAAAAGGCTGATCCATTTTCCTCACCGTGCGGCTGTTCTGCAGCTCTTCCTCCCGCAGCCGGATACGCTGCGCAAACGCCGGACGGTAGAGCCGCTTGCTGCTGATGTTCACCTCATTAATGCGGGCGCGGTCCGTCAGGGTGTTTTCAAAAGAGGCGGGAACCTCAAATACATAGCGCCCCACGCACTGGACTTTGGTGGTGGCAAACAGGGTGTCGACCATACGTTTTTCCTTGTCCGTTAACGCCGGTGGCGTATGCACAAACGTCACATAGTTGTGAATATAGAATCCTGCCGCCAGCAGTACCATCGCCAGCGGGATAAGCCAGGGAAGAGGGAATTTTTTCATGGTGCCGGCACCTGCTGTGCGATTTTCACCACTGAGCGGGAGCGGTCAATAGGGTCAACGGCACAGGCCCCTTCAAGGTCAACATCGGCCATCTGCACTCTTCGTATTTGACCTGCACGCGTGCGCACAGACTTCACAGGTATGTCAGCCATCAGAACGCATTATTCCTGAGTCGGAAAGAACGGGTGATGCGATCCCAGATTTCCACCAGTTCGGCATCGCTGTAGGAAGGTGGGGGCATGGCATCGCTGCCTGCGGGCAAAATCTCGTTGCTCAGCGTCAGGTCAAGATTGGGGTGGCTGTAGTCCGCATTTTTCTCATTGGCTACAGCGGTAAACATTAACTGAGCTGACGGGTTATCGGATGATTTTTCCGGTGGGGCAGTGATCAGCCATTCAGTGGCATAAAAACCGGCAATCGATGTTTCACCTTTTCGCAACGTCCGTCCGTTTATGCTGTTGATATACTGCTGAATTTCGCCGCTTCGCTCCAGCATTGTTGTGCTTTCTTTAAGGGCGTTATTGCTCCATACAGAAAAAGAAAAGACCGAACTGTGCGGATAAATAAAGGTAATATCTTCCTTTGGTTTCTCTTTCCCGTCGCGGATAAAACCTTCTGAAATACAGGTTCCTGGCTGTGTCGGAATTTCATCATTTTTTCGCCCGCTCAGGCGGGACATTAAGTCCTGTAGCTCCGCAAGTTTCTGGGGTTTGGTGTTAAGTTGATATTCAGCCATTCCTCCATTCAAATACTCGGTTCGCTCCTGCTTATATTTTAGGTCGGATACATCTCTTATCTCCGAAGAAACAATGAACGCCACCCCGTCAACGTACAGATGCCCTTCCAAAACACGACCAAACCCCGCAGCACTCTCATTTTTATTACGGTCAAATATCACCGCATTCTCACTGACCCGGTACACCTGCTTGAGAAAAGGCTGATCTATTGGATCAACCGTGCGGCTGTTCTGCAGCTCTTCCTCCCGCAGCCGGATACGCTGCGCAAACGCGGGACGGTAGAGCCGCTTGCTGCTGATGCTCACCTCATTAATGCGGGCGCGGTCCGTCAGGGTGTTTTCAAAAGAGGCGGGAACCTCAAATACATAGCGCCCCACGCACTGGACTTTGGTGGTGGCAAACAGAGTATCGACCATACGTTTTTCCTTGTCCGTTAACGCCGGTGGCGTATGCACAAACGTCACATAGTTGTGAATATAGAATCCTGCCGCCAGCAGTACCATCGCCAGCGGGATAAGCCAGGGAAGAGGGAATTTTTTCATGGTGCCGGCACCTGCTGCACGATTTTCATCACCGAGCGGACCGTGAACACCAGGGCATCAGACAGGTCGCTGTAAACCGAACGGGAGCGATCCACTGGAGCAACGGCATAGGCACCTTCATGGTCAACGTCGGTCGCCAGTACACCACGAATATGGGGAGAGACGGTCCGGACGGCCGTCACAGGCACCGTGCCATCGCCGGGTGTCCCGCCGGAAATTAGCGCATGAGTTCTCAACGAGGAAAGTTCAAGACGTTCGCCGGCGTCCTCCCGGACCCTCTGCGCCTCCCTTACTCGCTGAGGGAGACGTTCTTTCCACGTCAAGAACGCATCAGACGGATTGTCCGCACTGGCACCGTAAAAGAGCCAGGTCTGCGGGTGGTATTTACCGTTCAATTTTTCAATGAATTTTTTAACATCGACTTTTATCCGATCCTGATATGTACCCCACTCTTTTTCCGTATCCCCCAGCAGCAAATCCTGCTCACACAGCCGCCACCAGGCGGTTTTGTTCAGGTAAATATCCTTATACGGATCATCAACCGGCAGGGACATTTTGGTATTGCTTCCCTCGATTCTCAGCCAGCCCGGACCATAGGCGATGCCTGGCAATAGCTGGAGGGGACCAGGGGACTGGGCCAGTACCGGCATCAGCTTTTCTGCATTATCCCCGATAATCATCCCGATCACGCCCCGCTCACCGGTTTTCATCCGCCGGTACGCCGCTGGTGAGCCGAGGTCGGGCATTACCCCGTGCACAATCCCCAGAATGTTTTTCTGTCCGTCCATGTTTTCCGAGTAGTGCCGGGCAACCAGCCCTCCCATGGAATGGGTGACCAGAATGACTTTGTTCACCGCCAGACGGCCGTGATAATCCCCCAGCACCTTGCGGATATACGCACCCAGCCGTATCGCTGAGTCCGCATTGGACTGCAGCCAGTTGTAACCAAACACATGCAGCGGGTATAAAAACTGATGGCCGTGCGCCGTTTCTGCTTCCGTCAGCACTTGTTCTGCCGGCTCGTCGCCTATCCTGACGCCGGTAAAACGCTGCCGTGCCGTCTGCATCTGCGCTTCCCTGAAATAGTTATCCAGCAGAATGTCGTCGTCGCTGAGCAGGTATTGCAGTCGGTCGAGTGCCTCCCCGTAGCTCTTGTAGAAGGCGCTTCCCCATCCACGCACCCGCCGGGACGGGAATTTATTGCCATCCGCGCCGTCATTTAAAATTTCCCCCGAGTCATCAACCGTCGTGGTCTTTGGATCCAGAAGCTGCTTTCTTTTATCCGGGCCAGCTGTAGGCCATTTTTTTAGCGACGAAGCGCTGAACCGCCAGACTTCTTTATCTCCGCTCTTCAGGTTTGACCCCATAACTCCCGGAATAAAAATCACGGGGATCACCTTCACGGGGGGCATGAGGCAGACTGCCACGTAATTTTTTTCTTTTGCCTGAGGGGTTATTTTGTAATGAACCTGACCGTTTTCATCCCATAAGGGCCGATGATAAGATCGGTTATCGCTTTTGTAGTCATCCATGTAATAAATGCCTGATATTCCTGGTGGTGAAAAGCATTAGCTCACAATATCGACACTTACAACTTAACCAAAATCAACTTACTTTCGCTTTGTTATTGTTCGCTTGTGAACCTTTGTATTACCCATGATTGATGCTTTTCGGTTCAATTTCTTGTGCTACTAGCTGGGGTATTCAGGGACAAACAGAATAAAAAAATCCCCAGCGATAAATGCAGGGGATTATGTATAAGAGAACGATTTTTGGGTAAGGGCATCCAGCTACGCTGATGTCCGCCCATGTCTGCGTGAATCCATCGAAATCAGCACCACCGACGACACAATCAGCAGCGTGCCCAGCCAGTCCGGCAGGGTAAACGCCACGCCCAGTAAAATTACCGACAGCAGAGCGCTGCTCAGCGGCTCGGCGCAGCTCAGAATGCTCGCCTTCGGCCCGCCAATCATCTGGGCGCCTTTCAGATACAGGCTGAAGGTCACCGCCGTGCCGATCACCACCAGATAGAAGAACGCCAGCAGTATGCTGCCGTCGATGACGAAGGTGGTGCCGCGCCCGGCGTAGAACGGCGTCAGCATTAATCCGGCCAGCAGCATACTCCAGCCGACAATCGGCAGCGTGCCGTAGCGGGCGATCAGCGTGGACGGGTAGGTGGTGTAAAACGCTGCGGCGAAGGCGGAGGCGATACCCCAGGCCAGCGCGGCCGGAGAGATGGTCAGCGAGGTGGGATCGCCGTGGGTGACCAGTAAAAAGGTGCCGATAAGCGAGGTCATGATCGCCGCCAGCACAAAGATGCCCGGTCGCTTTTTGCGCGCCAGCGCGAACCACGCCACGATAATGGTCGGCGACAGGAACTGCAGCACGGTGGCGGTAGCGGCGTTGGATTTTTCAATCGTCACCAGGAAGGTGAGCTGGACGATCAGCGCCCCGAACAGGGAAAAAATCAGCAGGCTGAGGGCGTCTTTGCGATTTTTGATGACCGTGAAAATCTTGTCACCGTGGACGAATGAGAGTGTCAGCAGGATCACGCCGGCAAACAGCAGGCGGATCATGGTCAGATACGGCGAAGGGATCTGACTTTTCTCCATGATGTACTGCGCGCAAACCCCCGAGCTGCCCCATAAAATGGCGGCGATCAGGACGTTCAGCATCCCTTTTTTTGTGGCACCCATGTTCTCCCCTGCAATATTGGCTTTTCAAAGGCCAGCAGCATAACACGGGTCTTGCCGGGTGGCGCTACGCTTACCCGGCCTACGAATTTAGTAGGCCCGTGCAAGCGCAGCGCCGCCGTTTTGCTTTTACCTCAGAACCACGCCTCCCACATCGCGCCGACGTTGAAGTCGTCGAGGGTTTCGTCTTTGGTGTTGTTCACCCGGGCGGTGCGTTCGTTATCCACCTTGCCGCCGGTGACGTAGAAGCGCAGCATCGGGCGGAATTCCGGGCCCATGGCGATGGACATGTTCTGCGACAGGGTCAGCTTCCAGCCCTTGTTGTCGCCGCCGTTGTCGTAATCAACATGCTGCCAGCCCGCTTCCAGCCAGGTGGAGTGCACGTCGTTCCACCAGTGCATCGGGCGCACGATGGCGTTGTAGTTCTTGCGGTTGTCGGTCTTGTCGCGGCTGTTATCAAAGTCGTGGAAGGCCAGAATGTACTCCACCTGGGTCGCCTGGGTGAACTTGTGCAGCCCTTCGAAGCTGGCGTACACCGTGGTCAGATCCTCGGTTTTGTTGAACACGCTGTTGTCCGAATTATCGGAGTAGCGGGCGATCACCTTGTTCACGCCGCTGTCGTTGGTGTGGCTCAGCACCACGCCGCCCTGCCAGGCGTTGGTCCGCTCTTCGGTGTCGATGGCCTTCGAGTCAAAGCCGTAGTTGGCGTACAGCTCGAGGTCGATCGGGCCGAGCTTCATGCCGTGAATTTTGGAGGTGGCCGCGTAGTTGCCCTTGTCCCCGGTGCCGGAGCCACCGGTACAGGTGATGCGCGACGGGTTGGCCTCATCGTCCATCACTTCCGGGCTGCAGGATTCGACCGCCGCCACGGTGGCCACGTCAAACTGCACGCCGCCGATGTCGAAGTTCTTCACCCCGGCGCCCTGGCCGTCGTGGTTCATCCAGAAGTAGTCGTTGATGCCCTGCTGCGGACGCTGGTGGAAGTCACGACCCGCCCAGATATAGGCGTTCGGGTTGGATTCCAGAATGTTGGTCACCCCCGCGTAGGCTTTTTTCAGGTTAACTTCGTCGCCCCAGTGGTCGATCATCACGTTGACGTCCCAGATGGCGCCGTTCTCGCCCTTGAAGGCCTTGGAGAGCTGGAACTCGCCGCCGTTGCCTTCGTTACCCAGACGACCGATTGCCGAGGCTCCGTTGTAGGAGCCGTCCACCGCCACATACTTCTGATCCGCAGCCTGGAAGTGCGCCCCGTAACGGGCATAGCCGGTAAATTTAATCCCGAACGGGATAGCCATATCCGGGGACTGGGCGGCGCTCTGCGGCTCGTTAATAACGTCGGCTTTTTTCGCCACCGCGGCATCCATTTTCGCCTGGCGTTCTGCCAGGGCTTTATCCACCGCTTTGGCCACAATGGCGTCGATTTGCTCCTGCGTAAATTCTTGGGCGAATACAGAAATCGGGCAAAGCGCGGCGATAACCGCCATTGTTAATGGAAGTTTTTTAATCATATTCATGGTTATCTCAATATATTTAAATTTTATTCAGACAATAACCACCCCGTTCCGGATTGACAGAATATGTCGCTATCATCAGAACAAGTTGATTTTTATTTTATGGGTACAGAGGCTTTACACTATTATCGTAAGACTATCTCCATTACTGATATTTAAATATTAGCGCTGATATAAATGAATAATCTCTTCGGATAATTCACGGGCCAGCAGCGAGTTCATTAAATGATCCTGGGCGTGCACCATAATTAAGGTCATCGGCTGACGGGCTTCGCCCGCGTCCTGCTCGATGAGTTTGGTCTGCATATGGTGCGCCTGGCGCGCGTAGCCATCGGCTTCGCGCAGCAGGCTTTTCGCTTCGTCAAAGTTGCCCTGCCGCGCAGCATGCAGTGCTTCAAAGCACAGGCTGCGCGACTGACCAGCATTGACGATGATTTCCATTACGGCTTCTTCTAAGGCAATCATCATCTCTTACTCTATTTATCGAAACTATTATTCAGAGAGGTTTGGGCAAACCATTCTCCGCTCTTTTTAATGGTGCGCTGCTGCGTCTCTAAATCGAGCTGGACAAAACCATAGCGGTTTTTATATGCGTTGCACCACGACCAGTTATCAATAAATGTCCACATATGGTAGCCAAGACAATTACTGCCTTCGCTAATACCTTTATGCAGCCATTTAAGATGTTCAGAAATAAAGTCGATACGATATTGGTCGTTAATCTGGCCGTTCTCAATAAAACGCTGCTCGTTTTCGACGCCCATTCCATTTTCAGAAATAAAACAGCGTGGGTTGCCGTAATTATCGCGCAGGTTAATGAGAATATCGTAAATACCCGGCTCGTAGATTTCCCAGCCGCGATACGGGTTCATCTTGCGTCCCGGCATCTCGTAGCTGTCGAAGAACCATTCCGGCATAAACGGCGCGTTCGGATTAATGGCCGTATCACGACACTTCACCCGACGCGGCTGGTAGTAGTTAATGCCCAGCAGGTCGATTTTACCGTCAGCAATCAGCGCGCTGTCTTCTGGCAAACAGGCTGGCAGCTGATCGTGCGCTTTCAGCATCGCCACCAGGTCCGCCGGGTATTCACCGCACAGCACCGGGTCGAGGAAGCTGCGGTTAAACAGCAGATCGCAATGGTGCGCGGCTTTCACGTCCGCCGGGTTCTGTGAACGCGGATAGGACGGGGTCAGGTTCAGCACGATGCCAATCTCACCGGGGTGATGCCCGGCGCGGAAGGCGCGAACCGCCTGCGCATGGGCCAGTACGGTGTGATAAGCCACCGTGGCCGCACGACGGAAATCGACCACGTTCGGGTAGTGGAAATCATACAGATACCCGCCCTCTACCGGCACAATCGGCTCGTTAAAGGTAAACCAGTGCATTACCCGATCGCCAAAAAGCTTAAAGCAGGTTTCTGCGTAACGACCGTAGGCCGCCACCACATCCCGGTTTTCCCAGCCGCCAATCTCCTGCATCGCCATCGGCATGTCGAAGTGGAACAGGGTGATAAACGGCTTGATGCCCTGGGCGATCAGTTCGTCGATCACCTGGTTGTAGAAGGCCACCGCCTCCTGGTTCACTTCCCCGGTGCCGTCCGGGATCAGGCGCGCCCAGCTTATCGAGGTGCGAAAGCTATTGTGGTTCAGCTGCTTTAACAGCTGAATGTCGGCTTTCCAGTGTTGATAAAACGTGGACGTATTCTGCGGCCCCACCCCGTTGTGAAAGCGATTCGGCTCTTTGGCAAACCAGTGATCCCAGATGGATAATCCTTTACCACTGCTTTGGCTTTCCCCTTCGGTTTGAGTTGCAGAACAGGCGCTACCCCACCAGAAGTTCTCGGGAAATGCATATTTCATAAATCGTCCTCTTTGACTTAATTGCCGACGGTCTCTGCTGCACCTACGGTCGCCTGCGCTTTCTGCTCTTCGGTTTTCACCAGAGAACGCTCATAAGCACGCAGGAACGGTAAATACATCAGCGCCGACATCACCATACAAATGACGCACATCACCACCGGACTCAGGGCCCAGTTTGCCGCCCAGGAGGCACCAATCGGAGCCGGGGTCGTCCACGGCGTCAGCGACACAACCTGTGCCAGCCAGCCGAGTTTGGTGGCGGTATACGCCAGACAAGCGTTGATCATCGGAACGAACACGAACGGAATAAACAGCATCGGGTTCATGATGATCGGCGCACCGAACAGAATAGGCTCGTTGATGTTAAAGAAACTTGGCACCACGCCCATTTTACCAATGGTACGCAGGTGCGTTACGCGGCTACGCAGCAGCAGGAAGGCCAGCGGCAGGGTAGAGCCAACGCCGCCGATCAGCAGGTAGTGGTCCCAGAAGCCCTGCAGATAGACGTGCGGCAGTGCAGCGCCGGCAGCCAGCGCGGCCTGGTTGGCGGAGAGGTTAGCCATCCAGAACGGGTTCATGATGCCGGTGACAATCAGCGCGCCGTGGATGCCAGCGAACCAGAAGATCTGGCACAGCAGCACGGAGAGCAGGATAGCGGGCAGGGAATCCGAAGCGGAAACCAGCGGCTCCAGCAGGTGCATAATCGCCTGCGGGATAATCATCCCGGTCTGGGCTTCGATAAACAGGTTCAGCGGGTGCAGGGTACCGATAATGACCACGACCGGGATCAGGATCTCAAACGAACGCGCCACGCCGGTCGGCACTTCTTTCGGCAGACGGATGGTGACTTTGTGATCCTTCAGCCACGCGTAAACGCGGGTGGCATAGATAGAGGTGATTAGCGCGGTGAAGATCCCCTGGCCCGACAGATACTGGGTGGAGATTTTGCCGTCGGCATACGGGGCGGCCACCAGCAGGAACGCCATAAACGCCAGCAGGCCGGACATCACCGGATCGAGGTTAAACTGACGCCCGAGGCTCGCACCAATGCCCACGGAGATAAAGAAGGTCATCACGCCCATGCTGAGGTTAAACGGCAGCATCAGCTGTTCGCGGTAGGTCTCAGAAAAATCCAGCCAGCCGCGGGCAAAGCTGTTGGTGGTATCCGCGGAGAACGGCGGGAAGATGAACACCAGCATAAACGAGCCGATGATCATGAACGGCAGCGCGGCGGTAAAACCGTCGCGGATGGCAATCACGTACTTCTGCTGGCCCAGCTTGCCCGCCAGCGGCGCGATGGACTGCTCAATGACGGCAACCATAGATTGATATAACGAACTCATGAGAACACCTTCTTAGTGTGCCGCTTCAATGAGCGACAGAGCATAGTCCAGCACCTTATCACCACGTTGCATACCGTAGTCCATCATATCAATGGCTTGTACCGGCACACCTTGCGTAGCAGCCTTGTCTGAGAGCGTTTTTAACATGTATTTGACTTGCGGTCCGAGAAGCACGACCTGGTATTGCGGAAACTGTGTATCAAATTCTGCAACACCGTAAGCATCGATTTTGACAGGTAAACCGCGTTCGTCCGCGGCTTCGACCATTTTCCGTACCAGCAGACTGGTGGACATCCCGGCAGAACAGCACAGCATAATCTTGAACATCGACAACCATCCTCAAAATGTAAATAGTTATTGCGGAGATGATTGGATAACATATGGAAACCGGTTTCCATCCATATAAGACAGAAGTGTGACAGCCATCAAGATCCCTTGCTTATGGGGCCTGGTAATCGGATTTGGGTCACATATTTTGGCTGCTTTTGCATCAGTTAGAGTGGAAACGGAAAATCGGTTTCCATGGAAAACGGAAACAGATATACTCCTGAATGGCTATAATATGAGCCGAAGTGGGATCGGGAATTACAGGGGCCAGGAGAGACCTGTCAGGGGAAAAAGATGTCTACAATCAACGATGTATCACGTCTGGCCGGGGTGTCTAAAGCCACGGTATCACGGGTGTTGAGCGGGTCGCGCGGCGTGAAGGAAGCCAGCCGCCAGGCCGTACTGAAAGCAGTGGAAGAGTTGAACTATCGGCCAAACGTGATTGCCCAGTCGCTGCTCAGCCAGTCAACCGGCTGTATCGGGGTGATCTGCGCCCAGGACAACATTAACCAGACCACCGGTTATCTGTACGCGCTGGAAAAACATCTCAGCCAGCACCAGAAGCACCTGCTGCTTCGCTTCGCCAACTCCAAAGCCGAGGTCATGAACGCGCTGGAAGAGCTCTCCTGCGGGTTATGCGATGACATTCTGATTATCGGTGCCCGTTTCCCGCTGCACATCGATCAGGAGAACGTCATCCTGGTGGACTGCATGGAAACCAACAACGTCAACAGCATCCAGTACGACCATGCTTTTGCCGCGGAAACCGCCTGTAACTTTCTCGCCAGCCAGGGGCGCCGTCAGATTGCCCTGATCCACCCGCACGGCAGTGGTTTTGCCGATCAGGTGCTGCTGGGCTACAAGCATGGGCTGGAGAAAAACTTCCTGCCGTTTAATCGCAACCTGGTCTTTATGGACGCCACATCATCCTCCGTGGCCCTGCAGGAGCTGCTCAACAACGCCAGTACGGTCAATTTCAACGCCTTACTGGTGGCCGACGAGCAGGAAGCACAGCGGGTGATCCCGCAGCTGCAGGCTTTCAACCGGTCCGTACCGGGGGACATCATGGTGTTCAGTCTTGCGGGATCGCTGCATCTGCCGGGTATTCCGACCATTCCGGCAATTGAGTACTCGATGGATGCCATGGCGGCACGGATCGTCAGCTGGCTGAATGAGAAGACCCAGATGCTCGGGTCGTATGTGCTGCGCGGGGATTTAATTATTCCGGATGTGCGGCGCTAAAAAACTAAGGGGGCTTTATGGCCCCTTTATGCGTAATCAGTAATCCTCCATGCAGTCCACCTGATTGACGGCATCCCAGTAACCTTCCTGGTTGTTCCGCTCCATCGCCACCACCGCATTTTTGACCAGCATCTGATTCGCCTCAGAAGCCATGATAATCGCCTGCCACTCTTTATCGGTTTGCTTGCGTTGCGGGGAACAGGCTTTCTTCACATCCTTTAAAACCGCCTGTTTCATCTGCTCTAATTTTACCGGGTCGTTCATCTCCTGAGCATGAACGAAGGCGGCGAAAAGCAGGCAGACGATGAGGCAAAACAGGTGCGCTGACTTCATGGAAACCTCCGGAAAAAAACACACACGTTTATGAAATATATCGTTACATCCGCCTTTGCGACCCAAGCCGAAAGTATTAATTTTGCCAATAGTTGCGCAGGGGTACGACTAAGCGTAGCCGCAGAATTTGGGGTACAGGCAAGCCCGGAAGAAAAATTTGTGACGGCGGGGGACGGACAGCGAACAAAGGGTGATGCTGCTCGCAAAGGGGGTTTTACGTTGATTGCACTTACATTTTTTTGCCAGCACAACGCCAGAATTTAGCGATTGTATCCTGGGCTCAGTGTGCGATAGTCGATGTGCAACGTAACGGGGGAATGATATGCAACTGAGTATTACCGACACCATTACTGAACATGAACAGGAAGAGTTACTGCAGGGACTGCGGATCTATAACAGCCAGTTTATTAGTTTCTCCCGCGTGGCGAGTGATATCGCCGTCTATGCCCGTGATGAGAACGGAAAAATGCGCGGGGGGCTGATCGGCAACCGCCAGGGCGAGTGGCTGAACATTAAATATCTGTGGGTTAGCGATGAAATACGCGGCAACGGGCTTGGGGGCCAACTGATGCAGGTCGCCGAAGACGAAGCGCGGAAACAGGGATGCCGGCATGCGCTGGTGGATACCTTCAGTTTCCAGGCGCGTCCGTTTTATGAAAAGCAGGGCTATCAGGTGACCATGACGCTGGAAGATTTTCCGTACGCGGGAATACAGCGCCATTACCTGTCGAAGGCGCTTTAAGCGCCAATACCGCTACCGATCACCGCCAGCGCATGACGCACGATCTGCTCAGGCGAGAGGGCGCGTAACCTCTCGTCATTGCGCATCCGCGAAAAGGGCACCAGCACCAGGCTTAACAGGGTGGTGAACAGCAGCTCCGGCGCCAGGTCGCGGTTCAGTTTGCCCTCCTGCTGCCAGCGGGCGACGGTTTCGAGCGTCGCCTGATATTTCTCATCGCCAAACCGGGCCTGCAGATGCGCACGCAGCACCGGCATTTCACCAATCACCTCCTGCATCCACAGCGGTGCGAACCAGTGGTGTTCCACGGCCAGTTCGGCCAGCTTTTCAACCATTAACGTCAGGGCAGTCACCGGATCGTCCGGGTGGGCGCTGAAAAGCGTGGCGATGGCGCTGCGCAGCGGCAAAAAGCGCTCCTCGATCATTGCGTCGAGCAGTTGCTCCCGGGAGTTAAAGTAGTAGTGGAGCATCGCGGGCGTCACACCGGCCTCTCTGGCAATGGCGTTGAGTGACGTGCGGGCAATCCCCTGACGGGCAAAGAGATCCAGGGCGATATCCAGCAGCTGTTCCCGGCTGGTGGCGGTGGGTTTGCTCCCGCGCGGACGACCGGGGCGGCGGGCCTGTGGCGTGGGCTCAGAATTATCTTTATGTGCTGACATGCGCGGAGGATCCCTTGACCTGATTCATAACTTCATTAAATATTAATTATCCAATTAATTAATTTCAAGCGGTGTTTCATGGTGTCCGATTCGACAACGCAAACCAAAAACGCGCCCTCGGTGCGGCTGCTGTTCAGCGCGCTGCTGCTGGTGATGCTGCTCTCGGCCCTCGATCAGACCATCGTCTCCACGGCGCTGCCCACCATTGTGGGTGAGCTGGGAGGGCTGGATAAGCTCTCCTGGGTCGTCACGGCCTATATTCTGAGTTCCACGATAGTGGTGCCGCTATACGGCAAGTTTGGCGATCTCTTTGGCCGCAAAATTGTCCTGCAGATCGCCATTGTCCTGTTTCTGGTGGGCTCAGCCCTGTGCGGGCTGGCGCAGAACATGACCCAGCTGGTGCTGATGCGCGCCCTGCAAGGGCTGGGCGGCGGCGGGCTGATGGTGATCAGCATGGCGGCGGTGGCCGACGTGATCCCGCCTGCGGAGCGTGGTCGTTATCAGGGTTTATTCGGCGGGGTCTTTGGTCTCGCGACGGTCATCGGCCCGCTGGTGGGCGGCTTTCTGGTGCAGCATGCCTCCTGGCGCTGGATCTTCTACATCAACCTGCCGCTGGGGCTGTTTGCCCTGCTGGTGATCGGCGCGGTATTCCACGGCAGCGCGAAGCGCAACAAGCATGAGATCGACTATCTGGGGGCGATTTACCTCAGCATGGCGCTGCTGTGCATCATCCTGTTTACCAGCGAAGGGGGGACGGTTCGCGAGTGGAGCGACCCGCAGCTGTGGTGCATCCTGGCCTTTGGCCTGACGGGGATCGCCGGGTTTATCTATGAGGAGCGGCTGGCGTGGGAGCCGATTATTCCGCTGTCGCTCTTCCGGGATCGCAGCTTCCTGCTCTGCAGCTTGATTGGCTTTATCATCGGTATGTCGCTGTTTGGCTCGGTGACCTTCCTCCCGCTCTATCTGCAGATTGTCAAAGAGGCCACCCCGACCGAGGCCGGTTTACAGCTGATCCCACTGATGGGCGGGCTGCTGCTGACCTCGATTATCAGCGGGCGCATTATCAGCCGCACCGGGAAATACCGTCTTTTCCCGATCCTCGGGACCCTGCTGGGTGTGGTGGGCATGGCCTTGCTTACGCGGATCACTATTGCGTCGCCTGTCTGGCAGCTGTACCTGTTTACCGGCGTACTGGGGGCGGGGCTGGGCCTGGTGATGCAGGTGCTGGTGCTGGCGGTGCAGAACAGCGTGTCTGCGGATCAGTACGGGGTGGCGACGTCCGGCGTGACCCTGTTCCGCTCCATCGGCGGGGCAATTGGCGTGGCGCTGTTTGGCGCGGTCTTCACCCACGTGTTGCAGTCGGGCCTGATGGCGCGCATTCCCGAGGGCACCGAGTTGCCGCGGGAGATGAACCCGACTGCCATCCATCACCTGCCGGATGCCCTGCGCCTGGACTATCTGGACGCTTTCGGCTCCGCCATTCATGCGGTGTTCCTGATGGCTGCCGGGATTATGGTGCTGGCCTTTGTGTTGTCGTGGTTTTTGCGCGAGGCGCCGTTACGCAAGGGAGAAGCAAGGAGTTAGCGATTCGGTTATTTGTTGCGAGTCGCTTTCCGAATTTGAACGCTGCGGCTTGTCTTCCTTCCCTGTGCTGGCGCATGCTTTGGCCTGGTCAATAAAGCAGCAGAGGTGGCAATGGAACGCAAAGCAAAAGTGATCAAAAAGGGACGCAATCAGGCGGTGCTCCTGCCTGATGAATTCGCCTTTGAGACGGAGAGTGTTTATATCCAGCGGGATGAAGAGGGGAATGTTGTTTTGAGGGCAATGTCAGAGAAAGAACGCCACAGAGAGCATTTTTTGCGTTTATTGAAACAGACTCATTTCCCTGATTCATTCCTGAGCAAGGAGGAGCGCAATCAGAGCTATACGACAAGAGATCCTTTTGAAGGGTTATAAAAGATGCTGCATATGCTGGACACTAACATAGTCAGCCACCTCGTGAGACAGCACCCCAGGGTGGTCAATCACTATTCTCAAATAGCGCCAGAAGATATGTGTATTTCAAGCGTAACAGAGGCTGAACTGCTTTATGGCGTTGCCAAAAAGCAAAGCCATGCATTGCATGAAACCATATCGGCCTTTCTGAAAACTATCACCATCTGTGACTGGGACAGTGACGCCGCGGCAATATACGGCAAGCTACGTGCCGATATGGAAAAACGCGGGAAAGTCATGGGCGATCTCGATCAGTTGATCGCAGCGCATGCGCTCAGTCGCGGAACGACAATTGTGACTAACGATCAGGCCTTTGGGATGGTGCAGGAACTGAAAGTCGAAGACTGGACTACCGCGGCATGACGTACCACGCCCGGTGGCGCTACGCTTACCGGGCCTACAAAACCCCGGCACGCAGTCACCCGGCAAAACCTGCATATAACTTATCCTTCTTATTGATTCCTTTTCGTTTTTTAACCTGCCGCTGGGTTGCCGATATAGTCGATAAAACATTTATCAAAAGGACTGACCGGTGAAACTTCGATTGGGTGCGCTTCTTCTCGCTGGCCTGTTGCTGGCGGGCTGTGACCAAAGCAGCAGCGATGCTAAACACATTAAAGTCGGCGTGATTAACGGCGCCGAGCAGGACGTGGCGGAAGTCGCCAAAAAAGTGGCGAAAGAGAAGTTCGGCCTCGACGTCGAGCTGGTGGGCTTTAGCGGCTCGCTGCTGCCAAACGACGCGACCAACCACGGCGAGCTGGATGCCAACGTGTTCCAGCATCGCCCGTTCCTGGCGGAAGACAACAAAGCGCACGGTTATAAGCTGGTGGCCGTCGGTAATACCTTTGTCTTCCCGATGGCGGGCTATTCCCGCAAGATAAAATCGGTGTCTGAGCTCAAAGATGGCGCAACCATCGCCATCCCCAACGACCCCACCAACCTGGGCCGGGCGCTGTTGCTGCTGCAAAACAAAAAGCTGATCGCCCTGAAGCCGGACGTAGGTCTGCTGCCGACGGCGCTGGACATCACCGCTAACCCAAAAAATCTCAAAATCATGGAGCTGGAAGGGGCGCAACTGCCGCGCGTGCTGGACGATCCGAAAGTGGATGTGGCGATTATCAGCACCACCTATCTCCAGCAAACCGGGCTGTCGCCGGTGCATGACAGCGTCTTTATCGAAGATAAAAATTCGCCCTACGTGAACATCGTGGTGACGCGGGAAGACAATAAAGATGCGGAAAACGTGAAGGAGTTTATCCAGTCGTATCAGTCACCTGAGGTGGCGAAGGCGGCAGAGACTATCTTCAACGGCGGCGCTGTGCCGGGCTGGGAATAAAATAATGCAGGGCGCTAGCGATCTTCCCGACGATGCCAGAGGTCGAGAATATAGAGTGCAGTGCCCTGTATTTCATAATGCACTTCATATTCATCAAAAAGCATTTTTCTGACTTCACGCGGTGCATAGCGGGGTTGATAAACACCCATAGCAGGGCACTCTCCGAGGTTCGTTGTTCCTTCCATAAGCCTGTCGAGTACGTTATTGGCGTGTTGACGACTGTACTGAAGTGCAAACTGGTAAATCCTTTCAAGATCGTCCTGAGCTTTCCGTGTCCAGAATATTTCCATGAATTACTCTTTTTTCAGGCGTGCCGCAAAATCCAGAATTTCTGAGTGGCTGACTACCCGCCCGGCATCGACATCGGCCATTCCGGACAGAATATCGTTATGGCGGCGTTCCCGTTCAGCGAGCATAAACGTCAGCGCCTCTTTGATGATCCAGCTTTTTGAGCGATCCAGCTCCTGAGCCAGCTTTTCGATAGCCAGCGCCAGTTCTACAGGGATTTGGGCGCTGATGGTCTGTTTAGCATGCGAAGACATGATGACCTCACTTAATAACAGTTAATAACTTTTATTAATTTAGCATAGCTTTGGCGGGAATCGCAGCATGAACATAGTTCAGTAGCGTTTGGCCCAATCCCATCGCTTAATGCCCTTTAGCCCACATCCTGCTGTTCGCCCTCCGGCTATTATTTTTGCATCACAGACCGGAGAACAGCCCATGAACATCACCCACATTCGTAACGCGACACAGCTCATTACCTACGCCGGAAAGCGCTTTTTAATTGACCCGATGCTGGCACCCAAAGACGCATACCCTGGTTTCCCCGGCACCGCGCGGGAGGAGATTCGCAACCCGATGGTAGAGCTGCCCTGCGCGGTTGAGACCCTGCTGGATGTCGATGCCGTTATCGTGACCCATACCCACCCCGATCACTGGGATCAGTATGCGATTGAGCAGATCGCCAAAGACAAGCCGATCTTCGTGCAGAACGATGAGGACGCGCAGCTGCTGCGCAGCCAGGGTTTTACCAAACTGACGGTGCTGACGGACAACAGCCGGTTTGGCGACATCCAGCTCAGTAAAACCGACGGCGGTCAGCACGGTACCGATCGCGCCTATGCGGTGCCGGAGCTGGCGGAGCGGCTGGGCGAAGCCTGCGGTGTGGTGTTTCGTCACCCTGACGAAAAGACGCTCTGCATTGCCGGGGATACCATCTGGCGCGAGGCGGTGGCGATCGATCTGCAAAAGCATCAGCCGGATGTGGTGGTAATCAATGCCGGTTATGCCCATGTCATCGGTTTTGGGCCGATCATTATGGGCCAGGAAGATGTGCTCAACCTCCATTTCCTGTTACCGCAGGCGAAAATTGTGGCGGTCCACATGGAGGCCATCAACCACTGCCTGCTGACCCGCAGCGCGTTGCGCCAGTATGCAGAGGACAATCAGGTCAGCGAGGTGCTGACCATTCCCCAGGACGGCGAAACCGTTATATTCTGAGGCATTCAGGGGAAAGGAGAGAACAATGCCGCTTACAAAGGTCGCTATTGTCGCCGTGGACGGCTTTAGCCCGTTCCACTACTCCGTCCCCTGCATTCTGTTTGGTGATTCGGTTTCGGGTGAAAAGCGCTTTAATGTCACGATCTGCGCCGAAAAACCGGGATTACTGACCTCGCCAGACGGCTTCGCACTCAACGCCACGCAGGATTATTCTGCGATTGGGCGGGCGGATATCGTGGTGGTGCCTTACTGGCAACACGTGCTGGAGCGTCCGCCGCAGGCGCTGCTCGACAGCCTGGTGCAGGCAAGGGACAACGGGGCGGAGATTGTCGGGCTCTGTCTGGGGTCGTTTGTTCTCGGATACGCAGGCATTCTCGACGGTAAACGCGCGGCTACACACTGGGAGTTCGAGCGCCAGTTTCAGACGCTTTTCCCGGACGTGCAGCTCGATATCAACGCCCTTTACGTCGACGACGACCGTATCATTACCTCTGCCGGCACCGCCGCCGCGCTGGACTGCTGCCTGTATATCATCCGTCAGCGCTTTGGCGGCTCGGTGGCAAACCAGATCGCCCGGCGGATGATCGTGCCGCCGCACCGCGAGGGCGGGCAGGCGCAGTTTATTGCCCAGCCGGTGCCGGAAACGACCCGGGATGTGCGGATTAACAACCTGATCGACTATCTCCAGCGTAATATCAGCCAGCCGCTCAGTCTGGATGTCCTGGCAGACAGCGTGGCAATGAGCCGCCGCACGCTGACCCGCCATTTTATGAAAGCCACCGGGATGAGCGTCATCGAGTGGATCACCGCCGAACGCCTGCGGCGTAGCCAGCTGCTGCTGGAGAGCAGCAATCTGCCGATGGAAGCAGTGGCAGAGCAGGTGGGATATCTTTCAGCAGTGACCTGGCGTCAGCAGTTTAAGGCCCGCTTTGGCGTCAGCCCGGCGGAGTGGCGCAAAACCTTTCGTATGCGATCGTAGGCCGGGTAAGCGTAGCGCCACCCGGCATTTACCCCAGCCGCGCCATCTTCGTCTCTCCCTCCACCATCGAGAGCTGATAGAGCGAAAACGATCGGTGCTTCTCGATCAGGTTCGCCAGCTCCGGCGAATGGCTGGTAAGCCAGATCTGCGAATAGCGGCTGGCCTCGGCAATCAGGCTCGCCAGGGCAGGCAGCATCTGCGGGTGCAGGCTGTTTTCCGGTTCGTTGAGGGCGATAAAGGCGGGCGGACGCGGGCTGAGCAGCGCCACCGCCAGGCACAGAAAACGCAGCGTGCCGTCGGAAAACTCCGCAGGCTCCAGCGGTCGGCTTAAGCCTTCGCGCTGCATCATCATGCGAAAGCGCCCCCCGGTGTTGTCGCTGTAAAACACGCAGCCCGGGAATGCCTGGTCGAGAATGCGCATCAGCAGCAGCTCGTCGCCAATCTCGACGATGGTCTGAAACGCGGCCGCCAGGTTTGCGCCGTCGCTTGCCAGTACCGGCGAGCGGAACCCCACCTGCGGGGCGCGCATGGCTGAACCGGACGCGACGGAAAACTCATGATAAAAGCGCCAGTTACGCAGGGACTCGCGCATCTGCGACACCTCCGGGTAGAGGTGCGGCTCCCCGAGCTGCCCGAACACCGATTCGTTTTCATAGAGGGTGCCGCTGTGGGTCACCTTCTCGTGGTGAACGTTATTCAAAAACACCGTCTGGTTTTTGCGCTGCATCAGGCGAGCAGAGGGGCGGCGCTGGTGGCCGCTCAGCCAGATGGACTCCTCTTTGATCACCGGATCGAGCTGAAACTGCGAGGGATAGGGCAGCTTCTCAACAAAGCCCACCTGCAGTTCGTATTCCCAGGTCTCGGTTTCCACCGCCAGGTTCATGCGCCGCAGCTGGTCGCTGCGGGTTTTGCCCGCCCAGAACACCTTCAGAATGCCGCCTTCGTTCGCCAGCGCCTGGGAAAACTGCCCCTGCGCCGCGCTGTGCATCAGGTGGATCGCCTTGTAGATATTGGATTTTCCGGTGCCGTTCGGGCCGAAAACGATGTTGAGCTGCTCCAGATCCAGCGACATGTCGCGGATCGAGCGGTAATTTTGAATGTGCAGGGTGTTGATCATCAGCGTACCCTTTTGCGGTCTGAAAACTGTATAAAGTTACAGTATTTTAAGCAAACTACAAAAAAAAGACGACAGTGAGGGTGTCGTCTAAAAGGGGTATTGTTCGGGCCTCTGTGGGTCAACGGGGCCTTCGCATTTTTATCTTCATGTCACGGCCAGACGCAGACCCAAATCATCAGGATAGGGATCAAAGTAGTTTTGCGTCATCAGATAGCGGTCGGGGTATTCCGCCAGGTAGTGCTTCAGCAGCGTGAGTGGGGCGAGAATGGGCAGCAGCCCGTCGCGATAGTGCAGGATCACGTCCCGGAGTTCGCCGCGCTGACGGCTGTTCAGCTGATTACGGAAATAGCCCTGAATATGCATCAGCACGTTGGTGTGATTTTTCCGCGAGGCGGGCTGCTTCAGGATCGCCATCAGCTTTTCGCGGTACGCCTCGAAGAACGCGTCCAGGTCTTCCCACTCGTGCAGCGAGGCGACAAACGGGCCAATCTCACGATAGCCTGCCTGATGGTGGGCCAGCAGCTGGAGTTTGTAACGGCTGTGGAAATCCAGTAGCGCGCGGCGCGTCAGTCCCTGGGCGCGCAAGGTATTCAGTTCGTGAAGGGCGAAGACGCGCTCCACGAAGTTCTCCCGCAGCACCGGATCGTGCAGGCGTCCATCTTCCTCCACGGGGAGCCACGGCCAGGTTTCAAGAAGGGCGGCGGTGAACAGCCCGACCCCCTCCTTGCGGCCCCGGTTGCCGTTTTCATCATACAGCCGCACGCGCTCCATGCCGCAGCTTGGGGATTTGGCACAAACGACAAATCCGGCCAGATCGCCGATCTTCGGCAGATAACCCGCCGCAAAGTCGGCCATCTTTTGCGTAACGTCTTCATGAGGTGCTTTGCTGAACCGCATCTGCGTCTCACCGCTGTCGGTCAGCGTCAGGCGCAGCGCCGGGCGCGGCGTTGGCAGGCCAATGGCCATTTCCGGACAGACGGGCCTGAAGGTGACCCACTGGGCCAGCTCGTCCATGACAAAGCCCATACGCTTATGCCCGCCGTCGAAGCGAACGGCGGAACCGGTCAAACATCCGCTAATACCCAGCACAGGTTTCGCTGTCATGGTGTGTACCTCCAGAGCCGATATCTAAAAGTTACACAAATTGACTATTTTGTCCAAGTATTGGCAGAGTTATTTTTTATTACCGATAAATATCAATGGCTTTTAACTGCCCTTATAGGTCGAATAACCGTACTGGCTGAGCAGCAGCGGAATGTGCAGCTTTTCGTTGGTGCGGGTCACGGTAAACAGCACCGGGATCTCCGGGAAGAACGAGGTCAGCTTGTTCGCCTGGAAGTAGTCGGCGGTTTTAAAGGTCACTTTATAGACGCCAGGCTGCATATCCTGATCTTCGGGATAGAGCGACTTGATGCGGCCGTCCTGGTCGGTTTTACCGCTGGCGACGGTGGTCCATTTGTCCTGCTGCTGTTTTTCCAGCGTGACGCTGACGCCCGGCGGCGGCGTGCCGGTTTGCTGGTTAAGAATATGCACGCTCAGCGTGCCGACAGGGGCACTAAAGGCGACAGGGGCGAAGGCCAGAGAGGCAAGAATCAGCAGAGGGGTAGTCTTTTTCATTGGGTGTTCCTGTGGAGTGGTAAGTCACAGGAAAACGTTAGCATCTGCCGCGCAGGAAAATATTCAACTTTTCGTGAAGATTCCCACAGGAGAAAATCGTCAGAGGATAATTACCTCAAGGGAAACCTGCTGCTGCCACTGCTCAACCTGCTTTTTGCGCGCGGCGTTGAGTTTACCGCTGGTGACCAGCAGCCACTGGCGGTCCGGGAAAATCTCCGGGGCCAGCGCGGCAGGGGGAATGGGCAGGATGTTGATCCGATGGCCCTGACCGGTACGGCTTAAGGCCTCGAGCCAGATTTCGCACGGGTCGTTCAGGTGCCAGCCGCTGAGCAGAAGGTTATCGCCCGGCGCTTTCCTGTCGCCCTCAAGACAAAACGAGGTGTAGGCGATGATGATGCCGTCGAGGATCTCGCGCAGGGTCATGGCGGCGGCAACGTTGGCCGAGACCTGGCTGCGCAGGGGGCGTAACACCTTCGCCACCAGTTCCGGCCGCGGATATTCGCGACCGGCGTCGTAAATCATCTGGCGCAGGGATTCGATTTTCCCTTCCTGCAGACGTTGCAGCATGCTCATTTGCAGCGATAGCCAGTTGTTGGTGCGGTTCGGGGAAGGGCGCTCCAGCAGCGGCTTCACCTGACCAATGGGGACGCCTTTTTTCACCCAGTCGAGGATCTTCAGCGCCTGCTGGACGTCCTCTTCGCTGTACTGGCGATGGCCGCCCTCGGTGCGCTGCGGCTTAAGTAAACCGTAGCGGCGCTGCCACGCCCGTAAAGTGGTGGCGGTGATGCCGCTGAGTCTGGCGAATTCGCCGATGGAGTAGGCCATGTCTGCATCCGAAGGGAAGGAATAATCTCAATATACTACGAATATTTGCCTGCGGGATGAAGCACCAGACCGGTGCACTACACTTTACTTCCAGACGCGCAAATGAAAGGAGTTCTCATGAAACTATGGCCTGTTGTGACCGGTGTCGCCATTGCGCTGACTCTGGTTGCCTGCAAATCCCCAACGCCGCCGAAAGGCGTGCAGCCGATCACCAATTTTGACGCCAGCCGCTATCTCGGCAAATGGTATGAAATCGCCCGTCTCGAAAACCGCTTCGAGCGTGGGATGGAGCAGGTGACCGCCACCTACGGCAAGCGCAGCGACGGCGGGATCAGCGTGCTCAACCGGGGATACGATCCGGTGAAGCGCAAATGGAATGAGAGCGAGGGGAAAGCCTATTACACCGGTGCGCCAACGACCGCCGCGCTGAAGGTCTCGTTCTTCGGCCCGTTCTACGGCGGATATAACGTGATCAAGCTGGACGACGACTACCAGTACGCGCTGGTCAGCGGCCCGAACCGCGACTACCTGTGGATCCTGTCGCGTACGCCAACCATTCCGGACGCAGTGAAACAGGATTACCTGAACACCGCGCGCAGCCTGGGCTTCCGGGGCGATCAGCTGGTATGGGTGAAGCACTAAAGATCGTGCTTTCTTCCTGGGGCGGTGAGCGAACAGGGAAGTAGACTTCCGTCATGGGCAAACGGGAGATGAACTTATGCACTGGCAACCCTTTCGCGGCACCGCGCCGTCCACCATGACCATCCACAGCGCGTCGTTTCCCGATGTCAGCGATAACTGGCCGATGAAAGACGAAGTGACGCGCGAGCTGAATGCGGTTGATCGGGCGTTAAAAGCGGACCCGCAGCTGATGCCGCCCATCGTGGAAAAGGATGCCCGCGGAGAGAAAACCCTCAAATGCCAGCACAGCTGGTCTGAAAAGGCTTTTACCAATCGCCCCGCCGTTGTGGCCTGGCGCACCCGGCTGGTGCCCACGGCGCTGGCTCTGTACGCCATCCAGAACCCGCTGGACGAACACCTTCCCGACGGCACCCGTATGGACAGCAACAGCCGCCAGTGGTTTATTCACGCCAATGACGCTATTGGTATCCGCTCCCGCGCGAAAGTGATGGCCGTGCTGGCGGAACAGTACCTGCGTAACGATATCGACAACGTCTGGGTCAGCCTCGCCAGCGGTGCGGCCGTTCCGGTGCTGGAGGCGCTGCGCGGCGCGCATCTCGACGGGCAAAAGGTGCATCTAACCCTGGTGGACTACGATCCCGTCTCCCTGAAATGGGCGGAGAAAATGACCGCCGCCGAGGGGCTGAGCGTCGGAGAGCAGGTCACGATATTGCAGCGCGATCTGAAAGATTGCCTGATCCACAGCGACAAACTGGTGCAGGAATTGGGCGAAGGCCACGTCGAGCTGGTGGATGCGCTGGGGATCTTCGAATATTTCAACGACACCGAGGCGGTGACCTTCCTGAAACACGTCCTGCGGCTGGTGAAACCCGGCGGGGCGATCATCGTCTCGAACATGCTGACCAGCAGCCCGCAGATCGATTTTGCCCTGCGCTGTATCGGCTGGACGCCAATATTTCCCCGTACTCTGCAACAGCTCCAGGATATCCACCTGGCGGCGGGCATTCCGGCGGAAAACGTCACGGTAATCGTGCCAAAGGATGGGGTGTATGCGGTGATAGAGGTGCGGGTGGAATAATTTTATCCCCTCGCCCCTTTGGGGAGAGGGGATAAACAATCAATGCATTTTCAATAGCTGTGCTAATTACTCGTAATCTGACCGATGATTACACCGCGCACCTTGCCACCATCAAAGTGATACGTAAGGGTATTACTTTGAGTAAAGCCTTTCTGAACGGGCGTGTCCTGATAAAAAAGAACGGTTTCATTTTTCAGTACCGGCATTTTCCCGAACATATGAGTTAAATTCTGAGGTGTCGCATTAAGCAAAGGAATACTTCCTACAGATATGCGAATGGATTTCGACGTTGAAATACACTCTTTATGCTCGCCGTCTTGAGCTATCGCAATGGCAGTGAGTATGCCTTTTCCCATTTCGTTATCGGAAATAAACCAGTGATTTATCCCTTCTTTTGATTGCAGACAAAACCAACTAGCGGAATTATCTTTGTGAACGGGAATATTTACAATATCCGTCAGGTAGGACTTTTCCAGGTGGATTAGTTCGTCGCCGATAGTGATTGTGGGGGTAAGCGGAAGCGCTGACGCAATTTCCGGTATGGTGACGTCCTCCTGATAATATTGATTCGCAAAACCGGTCATTTGAGTTGCATAAACGTGCTGACAGGTGGTGAGCAGCATCAGGAGAAGAATCGATAAGCGTATCATTTTACTATTAGCTCCGTATCATTGCTTTTCCATATACTCCTTCTGGCGCTTAAAGGCGCAATAATACATCCTTCAGATGAATCTTCTGGATGTTGACTGCTTTTTCCGTGAATTTTGAATGCATCTCTCCCGCACATATCATTTGTCGAATATGGCGTAAGGCTAAGTGTATACTTCCCGGTATGGGCAGAGTTATAAGGGGCGCCGATAGTATATTTTCCCCGAGGTAGAGGTCCGCTGTTTTTAACGCACTCCTGCGTTGGCTCGTTTTTATAACCGCTAGCACCTGCGTAATCAGCATCGAACTGATAGACTCCATCCAGATAAAATTTATGTTCTTTTACATCATACTCCCACGACATATTTCCTCCTTAGCCTCTTTCTTTCCATGTATCCGAGTGAATGATGTTTCCGTCAAGGTAATGCCATGTTATTTTTTCATATGTCAGGTCGATATATTCCTGATGGGTGTTATATGCATTCTGAGGATGCTTTATATCAAACATAACAGGCTCGATTTGTACCACTTTTGCGTTCTCTAAAGTGGTTTTAAAGTACGCCTCCTCTACTCCGTTGTAATTTATTCTATAGAATATGAATTCTGCTTTCTTTAATGTTTGCCCCGTACTGAGAGCTCTATAAAGCCATGGAGAGGATGAATCTATTTCTTTCATAAATGCATAAGAGCTATATATGCGTTTGGATGTGGTTTTTCCTGATAGTTTATCAATCGGTTGTTCTACAGAATGCATGTACTCAATAACTTCAATTGAACCTTCTCGATTCTTTATATCAACTGAACCTTTAATAGAACGTCCAGCGTCATCCTCAAGCCATAAATAAACGGGTGTAGCCATTTCCACCTCCTTATGTAGATACAAACAAACTACATTTAATTAACCACATAGAATGTGATTTATGCCTGAAAAGGGAGTTTTACATATTAGATAAAATCGTGATGTTTATATTTGTTAAAATTATAGTTTTCATGCGCCGAAATTAATAAACGCCGGGCGACATCGCCACCCGGCATGAAAAACGTCTGGTCAATTGTGGTTACATCAGCCCCAGCGCCTGTGGAATAAACAGGGAAATCTGCGGGATATAGGTGATCAGCATCAGCGCGATCAGCAGTGCGGCATAGAACGGCAGCAGCGGCTTGATCAGGTGCTGGATTTTCACCCCTGAAATCGAACAGCCGACGAACAGGGCGCTGCCCACCGGCGGCGTCAGCAGGCCGATACACAGGTTCGCCACCATCATGATGCCGAAGTGGACCGGGTCCATCCCCAGCTCCTGAGCAATAGGCAGGAAAATCGGCGTGAAGATCAGCACCGCAGGCGTCATATCCATGAAGATGCCGACAATTAACAGCACGATGTTAATCAGCAGCAGGATGATCAGCGGGTTATCCGAAATCCCCATCAGCGTGTCGCTGATCATGTACGGGATATCGGCATTGGTCATCGCCCATGACATACCTACCGAAAAACCAATCAGCAACAACACGATGGACGTGGTGACCACCGATTCCAGAATCAGCTTCGGCAGCTGATGCCACTTCACTTCACGGTAGATCAACACCGACAGGATGAAGGTATACACCACCGCAATCGCCGAGGCTTCCGTGGCGGTAAACACGCCGCCCAGAATGCCGCCCATCACGATGACCACCAGCAGCAGGCTTGGCAGGGCGTCCAGCAGCGCTTTCGCCGCCTGGGCGCAGGTCGGGCGTTCGGAGAGGGGGTAATTGCGTCGTTTGGCGATGATGGCGCAGACCACCATGATGGCCAGCCCCATCAGAATGCCCGGCAGATAGCCCGCCATAAACAGGGATGCGACCGACACGCCACCCGCTGTCAGCGAGAAGACAATCAGCACGTTTGACGGTGGGATCAGCAGCCCGGTAATACAGGAGGAGACGTTCACCGCCGTTGAAAATGCCGGATCGTAGCCCTGCTTTGTCTGGATAGGGTTGAGCGTCCCGCCCACTGCCGCCGCGGCGGCAACGGCTGAACCTGAGATGGAGCCGAACATCATATTCGCCAGCACGTTTACGTGGCCCAGCGAACCCGGCACGCGGCCGACCATCACCTGCGCCAGGTTAATCAGCCGTATCGCTATTCCCCCACTGTTCATCAGCGTCCCGGCGAAAATAAAGAACGGGATCGCCAGCAGGGCGAAGTTATCCAGCCCGTTTGCCAGACGCTGGGAGACGGTGATCACCGCGATGTCCCACGGGAACATCAACAGCATCGAGGCGAAGGTGGCAATGCCGATAGAAAACGAAATAGGCAGGCCGATAAACACCAGCACAAAGAAACAGCCGAACAGCGTTAGCGCGATCGTTCCATCCATCAGTGAACTCCTTCCTGCGGCCGGGACAGGCCGCGAATGCCGGTAGCGATAAAGTACAGGGCGTAGAACATCATTACCGCGCCGCACAGGGGCAGGATGACGTAGACGTAACCCATCGGGATTTGCATGGCGGCGGAGACCTGGGATGTCGCCAGGGTTTTATCAATCAGCTTCAGGCCGCCGGTAACGATCACCAAACCTGAGAAGAGGAAAATCAGCACGTTAATGACAATATTCAGAAGCGCCTGCTTTGGGCCTTTCAGCATCATGGCGAACAGATCGATAGAGAGATGCCGCTGCGCCCCGACGGTGTACGCCGCGCCCAGGAGCCCTACCCAAATCATCAGGTAGCGGGCCAGTTCATCGGTCATCGTGCTTGGCTGGTTCAGCACATAGCGGCTGAACACCTGCCACACCACGCAGACCACCAGCGCGATCATCACTGCGACGGAAAAGGCCGCAATAGTGCGATCAACCAGCGTTTTTATGCGGTCAATTATCATAGGTTATTCCCTGGAGAAGCGGGCCTGCAGGCAGGCCCGGAGGCGCGTTATTCAGCGGCTTGTTCGAATTTTGCGAGCAGGGCGGCCTGCTTAGGATCTTTTTTGAAGTCGTCGTACAGCGGCTGTACGGCTGCGCGGAACGGTGCTTTGTCGACGGTAACAAACTTACCGCCCATCGCTGTGGACTGCGCACGCGTTTCTGCTTCGACCTTATCCCAGGCTTTCTGCTGCCAGGCCTCAGAGTCCTTCGCGGCTTTAGTAAGGACCTGCTGCTGCTCCGGCGTCAGCTTGTTCCAGGTTTTCGTGGAGATAACCAGGAAGTCCGGAATGGAAGCATGCTCGTCTTCAGAAAAGACGTTCGCGATTTCAATGTGACGGGTCTGCACCCAGGACGGGACGTTATTTTCAGCGCCATCCACCACGCCCTGCTGCATGGCGGTATAGACTTCGCCGAACGAGATTGGCGTCGGGGAACCGCCCATCAGCTCAACCATTTTCAGGGTTGTTGGGCTTGCCTGAACGCGAATTTTCAGCCCTTTTAAATCGGCTGGCGTGGTAATGGGTTTTTTAGCATAGAAGCTGCGGGTCCCGGCGACATAGGCGGAAAGCGCAAAGAAGCCTTTATCTTTACTGGCGTCCATAATTTCTTTGCCGACGCTGCCAAAGACCACCTTATTAAAATGCGCCTGATCCTTAAACAGGTACGGTAAATTATAAATGGCATATGTATTATCAAATGATTCCAGATCGCTGGCGGAGCCTTTGGTCATATCCAGCGCGCCGTTTTGCAGTAATTCCATGGTTTCACGGGCGCTGCCCATCTGGCTGCTCGGATAAATACGCAGCGTCATATTGCCATTGGAAAGTTGTTTGACCTCTTTTGCCATCTGCTCAAAGGCCTGATGAACGACGTGGCTGCGTTCAAGATTATGTGCCAGTTTTAACGTGACTTTTTCTGCTGCACTCGCCCCGGTAGCCAGCAGTGCAAACAGAGATGCGCCCAGAAGAGTTCGGGTGAATAAATGTGATTTCATGATGTGCTCCATGCTGAAATTATATACGTTTGGTTTATATCTGATGACGATTTAACTTTTTCTGTATGACATCTTATCCTGGTTGTCAGACAGCAATGGATAATCTGCGTCACACTTTTGCCGCAGATAATCTATTTGTGTCGCTTTTTGTGCGCTGAGTTAAATTTATTTAAGAAGCATGGTGTGCGAATTATTAATAGTGGAAATATAACGGAGGAAATACACAGGTAATATCGATGGGTTGATTCATCATTAACGAGGTTAAATATTTTTTGGTGGTGGTGTAGGAAATACCGAATATTAGATCAGGAATAACTGGGGGGATGCCTGAGCATTGGCACGATCGGCTCCCTCTCCTCTTTGGGGAGAGGGATGGGGTGAGGGGGAGCATGCCGCACCGGAGGTTATGGGGTTCAGTGCGTATCGCGCCCCCTTTACAATCCCGGCTCCCGGCAAAGAAAATCGCCGCTTTGCGGATTGTTCGCCCCATCCCTGGGGCTCACCCCTTTGGGGCCAGCGCAAGCGCTGTCCAAAATTGCTCCCGGCAATTTTGTCCTCAGCTTATTCCCTCCGGCTTTCGGGTCGGGCGTGATCCTACATCCCTGTAGGTCACGCCCTCTCGGCGCATCCATGCGCCTCGCCCCGTCCTGGAGGAAACGCTTCGGCGATTTTCAGCCGGACCATGGCGCCGCGGTTAGTTTTTTGATTTATTGTGGTTTATTCGTTGCTGTGAGTTCGTTATCGGGTTATTAAGCCAGAGCCAGCGCTCCTTCAATGCCTTTCAGCTTTTGTTGCGCTTGTTTTAATAGCATGCATTTTTTGCACGGGGTTGGGGGCAGTTGTTCGGTTTTACCGAACAACTGAATGTCTGTCGAACCTGTAAGTCTTACTTACAGGTTGGAGAAGCACTTGTTACGCAATAGCGATTTCAATGTCTTTCAGCTTCTGCTGCGCCTGTTTTAATTCGCTCAGCAGCATCTTTTCATGCGGGTTGTGCGCCATCACGACGATGCAGCCATCCATGACTTTTACCGTCACCTTATCGCCAGTATCAAACCCCGCCGCACGCAGCCATTTACCGGAAAGAATTAGGTTTGGCGTACTGCGATCGCGACCTTGCGGGCGATATCCCACAATTAATGTACGCTCAGTTCCGGTTGTGGTGGTGTCTGGGTTAGAATGCGAATCAGCCATAATCAACTCCTTGATAGTTGGTGAGGTTAGACGCTCCGGTGTGTTCGAGCACACTGGAGCGTTGTTAAAATTGGAGGTTTAGGTGGCCTCCTATATGATTCAGATTAGATGGATAGGTGGCCCCATGTCAATCATAGCGCGTGAAAAAAAACCAAAAGGCGGCGGGCAGTCTCCGCAGTTTAAAATGCGTATTGATCCGGCATTGAAGGAACAATTGGATGCTGTGGCGGAAGAAGAAGGGGTAAGTCTCGCCAGTTGGTTGAAGGAGCTGGCGAGAGAAGCTTTGATAAAAAGAGGTATAAAACCAGAGGCGTAACAGATACTAAAGTTTGTGTATTGCAAAAGCCCTTGGCCCTTTGTCCATGTTTCTTATTTCGAAATGTACTTTATCGCCAGGTGTAAGATATTTATCCTCATGCACTATTTCGCCATAAAAGAAAAAAACATCCTTACCTTTGTCACGAGTAATAAAACCGAAGCCTTTAAAAGAATCAAAAGTTTTAACTACACCATAATGCTTATTAATTTCTTCGCTCATTACCACATATCTCTTTTGGTTGGCATCGAATGACAATGCTTTCTAATGCGCTTTCGCAGAACCCGGCTAAGTGCTTTATTGTTTCTCGATAATATACCAAGTTTACCTATTACTTTATTTACAGTATCTATTTGACCGATAGTCAATGCGATTTTGTTATTGAACTTTAATATCATTTTACACTCACGAACAATTTTTTCCTTCTCCTTATCATCATAAAGAGGAAATATATTACTCATTCTTTCGCGAAGAGCTGGATGATTTGATTGTTGTAATCGCGTGAGTTTAGCAATCAAACCGGACGTTTTATTCCATAGAGCATGATATTCTAAAGAATATTTTTCCTCTTTGTATTTGTTCTCACAAATCTTAACTAATAGCCTGATGTATCTTCTATCATCTCGCGTTGTTTTGGGTTTCGCATGTCCAACCCAAAGTCCGGTAATTTTGAAGCTATTTTTTGCATTTTTTTGCTGTTCTACTTTAGTTTTTTTATTATTGTGTTTGAGGTTATATTTTCTAAACATTGCAACCACATCTTTTATTGATGATGAAATGGTATCTTCATTTAATTGCTTATTCGAACTGAGAGTTACATCGTCGAGAAGACGAGTGTAACAAATGTTTTTACTTCTGAACTTTGAGACTAAATGATATTCAGTATTAAAAAATATTAAATTTGCTAAATAGGATGAAGTGCAGGCACCTTGAGGAACTTTATTTCTGAATGTTGTTAATTTTGTTAATAATATAGAAACATCATCAGGGAAATTGAAGAAATTTTTATATACGTTGTATACGCAATCAGCTTTTATATTGTCGTAAAATGATTTGATATCAATGTTTATTATTATATTTGGTTTTATTTTGCAATGGGTTTTAGCATTCTCAACGTAATCTCTTTTATTCGAAGTGTCTTTTATGCCACCTTGTAAATAAAGTGGGTAACATACTTTCTCAAATATTCTGTGATTTATTCTTTTTTGCAATCTCTTTAAATCATGCTTAGGCTCATATACAGTTCTATCCTTATCTTTTACATTAACAAGAAATTCTGTATAAGAATCATCGATCTTATTTGCTAGATTAAGCAATAATTTTTCATGAATACCTAAAGTTTTTGCGAGAATGGATATTGAAGATATTGGTCGGAATGGGTAATAAGGCTTGTCCATGGCTACACCAATTGATAAGGTGACGTAATAAAGGTTAGGAGTTAATCAAAGTTATAAGCCACGCTGCGATTCGCAGGAGACGAAAAATCACTTTGACAAGCTTCCACCAATCCACTGACGTAGTCTTGGTGATGCTTTTTTTGTTTCGGTCGACTTGCATACCAGATTCAGGAATGTCTACTTTCGCTGAAAATGGGCTCTTTACTTTCTTGAATGTCACTTGCATGCTTAAAGAAATACTAAACATTGTAAATTCCTCGTATTAAGGCGCGAAATTGCACCCCCAGACCGAGTTCATTTTATGAAGGTAATATTGTCGACCTGACAACTCCTAACCCTATACGCCAGACAACTGTCGGCTATATTTTACATAGCAAATGAGGCAATCAGCTGATCGCTCATAAACTTTTAATATACCCGCATGACCGGTCATGATCCTTAAAAGGATCGCCTTTCGGCATCGATACCTTCTCATTAGTGACATTTTAAAGAGCAGCAACAGGCGAAGTACACCCGAATGTTGCAGAATCATCTTATACCTATGGAATTTTTCTAGCAATAAAAATTATTAAAATTAAGAAAGTGAAAATGAGGGATTTTACTTTTTTTGATATGTTAAAAAAACGTAATAATAGCTTTTGAGGAAATACTTAAGATTAATTAAACAATATCAGTTAAAGAAGATAGCGGAAATTGGCGGAAGATCACAGGAGTCGAACCTGCCCAGGACCGCTGGCGGCCCCAACTGGATTTGAAGTCCAGCCACCTCACCGGAGATGACGATCTTCCGCGCCTCGATTGCTACATGGAGGCGGGGCGCATTATATCTACTTTCAATCATTTACCCCAACCTTTCGCACACATTTTTTAGTCCTCTTTTGACCTGCATCCCCCCTTTTAAGGCAATTCTTAAGAAAATCCTCAGGTTACATTTTCCTTCCACGCACTTTTAACGCGATCACAAAAAACAAGAATCGTAAAAACGTAACCAGAAAACGCAATACCTGACGGGCAGGGCATGGTTTACAAAACATGTAACCGGTCTCAGCGCCCTACGCGTGAAGGAAAAATAATGAAAAGCGAAGTCTTATCCGTCAAAGAGAAAATTGGTTACGGCATGGGTGACGCCGCAAGTCACATCATCTTCGACAACGTCATGCTCTACATGATGTTCTTCTACACCGATATCTTCGGTATTCCCGCCGGGTTTGTCGGCACCATGTTCCTGCTGGCGCGCGCGCTGGATGCCATCTCCGACCCGTGCATGGGGCTGATTGCCGACCGCACCCGCAGCCGCTGGGGTAAGTTCCGCCCGTGGATATTGTTCGGTGCCATCCCGTTTGGCCTGGTCTGCGTGCTGGCCTACACCACGCCGGACCTCAGCCTGAACGGCAAAATGATCTACGCCGCCGTCACCTACACCCTGCTGACCCTGCTCTATACCGTGGTCAACATCCCTTACTGCGCGCTGGGCGGGGTGATCACCAACGACCCGACGCAGCGTATCTCCCTCCAGTCCTGGCGCTTTGTGCTGGCGACGGCGGGCGGCATGCTCTCCACGGTGCTGATGATGCCGCTGGTGAATATGATTGGCGGCGAGGATAAAGCGTTCGGCTTCCAGGGCGGCATCGCGGTGCTGTCAGTGGTGGCATTCCTGATGCTGGCGTTCTGCTTCTTCACCACCAAAGAGCGCATCCAGGTGCCGCCGAGTACCACCTCCATGCGCGAAGATCTGCGCGACATCTGGCAGAACGACCAGTGGCGCATCGTCGGGCTGCTCACCATCCTCAACATTCTGGCGGTGTGCGTGCGCGGCGGCGCGATGATGTATTACGTCACCTGGATCATGGGCTCGCCGGAGCTGTTCGTCGCCTTCCTCACCACCTACTGCGTCGGCAACCTGATTGGCTCCGCGCTGGCGAAACCGCTCACCGACTGGAAGTGCAAAGTCAGCGTCTTCTGGTGGACCAACGCCCTGCTGGCGGTGGCAAGCGTGGCGATGTTCTTCGTGCCGATGCAGGCCAGCATCACCATGTTCGGCTTTATCTTCGTGATTGGCGTGCTGCACCAGCTGGTGACGCCGATCCAGTGGGTAATGATGTCCGATACCGTCGATTACGGCGAGTGGACCAACGGCAAACGCCTCACCGGCATCAGCTTCGCGGGGACGCTGTTCGTGCTCAAGCTGGGCCTGGCGCTGGGCGGGGCGTTAATCGGCTGGATGCTGGCAGGCGGCGGCTACGATGCCGCCGCCAAAACCCAGAACAGCGCCACCATCAGCATCATCATCGCCCTGTTTACCCTGGTACCGGCCGCGTGCTACCTGCTGAGCGCGGTGATCGCCAAACGCTACTACAGCCTGAAAACGCCATTCCTGGTCAAAATCATGAGCGATCTGGCGCAGGGCGCGCGTCGTAATGAGCAGGAGTTCAACACCCTGCCGGTCAGCAAAGAATTGCAGAACTAAGAGGACGAAAGCATGAAAATCAGTGACGGAAACTGGCTCATTCAACCGGGCTTGAACGTAACTTACCCGGTTCAGGTGTTTGATGTGGAACAGCAGGGCAACGATCTGGTGGTCTATGTCGCCCCGCGCGACGTACGTGAGCGCACCTGGCAGCTGGATACCCTGATGTTCACGGTGCGCCTGTTCTCGCCGCAGGAAGGGATTGTCGGGGTGCGGATCGAGCACTTCCAGGGCGCGCTCAATAACGGCCCGCACTACCCGCTCAACACTCTGAAAGACGTTAACGTGCAGATTGAAAACAACGCGGAACTGGCTGAGCTGAAAAGCGGTAACGTCAGCGTGCGCGTCACCAAAGGCGAGTTCTGGTCGCTGGATTTCTTCAGGGACGGGCAGCGCATCACCGGCAGCCAGCTGAAAAACAACGGCTACGTGCAGGACGGCAACACCGATCGTAACTACATGTTTGAGCGTCTGGATCTGGGCGTGGGCGAAACCGTCTACGGCCTCGGCGAGCGCTTTACCGCCCTGGTGCGCAACGGCCAGACGGTCGAAACCTGGAATCGCGACGGCGGCACCAGCACCGAGCAGTCCTACAAGAATATCCCGTTCTATCTCACCAACCGCGGCTACGGCGTGCTGGTGAACCATCCGGAGAACGTCTCGTTTGAAATCGGCTCCGAGAAGGTGTCGAAGGTGCAGTTCAGCGTCGAGGGCGAGAACCTGGAGTATTTCGTCATCGACGGCCCAACGCCGAAAGAGGTCCTGAACCGCTATACGCAGTTCACCGGCCGTCCGGCGCTGCCGCCTGCCTGGTCGTTCGGCCTGTGGCTCACTACCTCATTCACCACCAACTACGACGAAGCGACGGTGAACAGCTTTATCGACGGCATGGCCGAGCGCGACCTGCCCCTGCACGTTTTCCACTTTGACTGCTTCTGGATGAAGGCCTTCCAGTGGTGCGACTTCGAGTGGGACCCGGTGACCTTCCCGGACCCGGAAGGGATGATCCGCCGCCTGAAGGAGAAAGGGCTGAAGGTCTGCGTGTGGATCAACCCGTACATCGGGCAGAAATCGCCAGTTTTTAAGGAGCTGAAAGAGAAGGGCTATCTGCTGAAACGTCCGGACGGCTCCCTGTGGCAGTGGGATAAATGGCAGCCGGGGCTGGCAATCTACGACTTCACCAACCCCGAAGCCTGCAAATGGTACGCCGACAAGCTGAAAGGCCTGGTGGATATTGGCGTCGACTGCTTCAAAACCGACTTCGGCGAGCGCATCCCGACGGATGTGCAGTGGTTCGACGGCTCCGATCCGCAGAAGATGCACAACCACTACGCCTACATCTACAACGAACTGGTGTGGAACGTGCTGAAAGAGACGGTGGGTGAGGAAGAGGCGGTGCTGTTTGCCCGTTCGGCGTCAGTGGGTGCGCAACAGTTCCCGGTGCACTGGGGCGGCGACTGCTACGCCAACTATGAGTCGATGGCTGAAAGCCTGCGCGGCGGGCTGTCGATCGGGCTCTCCGGGTTCGGGTTCTGGAGCCACGATATCGGCGGGTTCGAGAACACCGCCCCGGCGCACGTCTATAAACGCTGGTGCGCGTTCGGGCTGTTCTCCAGCCACAGCCGTCTGCACGGGAGCAAATCCTACCGCGTGCCGTGGGCGTATGACGACGAGTCCTGCGACGTGGTGCGCCACTTCACCCAGCTGAAATGCCGGATGATGCCGTACCTCTATCGCCAGGCGGCGCTGGCCCGTGAGTTCGGTACGCCGATGCTGCGGGCGATGATGCTGGAGTTCCCGGACGATCCGGCCTGCGACTACCTCGACCGCCAGTACATGCTGGGGGATTCAGTGCTGGTCGCACCGGTGTTCAGCGAGGCGGGGGACGTGCAGTTTTACCTGCCGGAAGGGCGCTGGACGCACCTGTGGCATAACGACGAAATCCAGGGCAGCCGCTGGCATAAACAGCAGCATGATTTCCAGAGTTTGCCGGTTTACGTGCGGGACAACACCCTGCTGGCGCTGGGCAACAACGATCGGAAACCGGACTACGCGTGGAACGAAGGCACCGCCTTCCAGCTGTTTAACCTGGCCGATGGCGCTACGGCGGTGAGTGAAGTCCCTGCGGCAAACGGTGCCGTCGCCTTTACGCTTACCGCAACGCGTAGCGGCGATACCCTGACGCTAAAAGGGCGCGGCGAGGCGCGGGGCTGGTCGGTCTGTTTGCGCAATGTGCAGCGGATCGGCGGCGTGAAAGGGGCGTCACATGCTGGAAGCGAGTGGGGTGTGGTGGTGAAAGCGGAGGGGAACGAGGTGGTGGTTCACCTTTGAGTTGCCTGTAAAACGCCCGGTGGCGCTACGCTTACCGGGCCTACCGTTATGTTTTGTAGGCCGGGTAAGGCGAAGCCGCCACCCGGCTGGTTTGCACCCTCTCCATCAAGGTGAGGGTGAAGCAACCGGCTGCTCAACCGTGCTTACCGCTCCGCCCGTCATCGTCTGCGTCACCTGCTGTTTATCCATATTTACTGCGCTAAGTCTGCCGTTGACCGTCGGTTTCAGCGGGGAATCCTTCTGCACATTGCCGCTGGCGGTGAGCTGAATATTGCCATCGCCTGCGATCGGCAACGCCGGCCAGCCCCACTGCTGGATCACGTTCAGTGGCACGCCGCGCCCGGTCAGGTTGAGGGTGGTCTGGCGCACCGGGGTCTGCGATACCGTCGCTTTTGCCTCCAGAATGCCTTTTTCGGTAAAGGCGCTCAGTTCATTAATAGAAATTGTCGAGGCGTTGGCTGACAAGGAGAGCGACGGACGGCGCACGTCCACGCGGTTAAAGGTGGCGGCCGCGCCGTTCAGCGTGGCGGTGCCCGCCCATACGCCCCACTGGCGATCTTTCGCCAGCTGCAGGTTGGTGCCGTAGCCGTCAAGGGCGGTGATCTGCCACGGGAAAACGGTGTCGACGTCGATCACCAGGTTACGGCTCAGGCCAAACTTGCGCAGCGTGACGCTGTTCAGCCACTCCGGCAGGGTATCCAGCCACTGCGTTTTCCAGTTTTCCGGCAGGGTGTATTCCAGCCCGGCGACGGCGACATCATCCAGCACCAGCGCTTTACCGCTGCGCAACCAGTTGCCGGAAGTGCGCACCATCCCGCCTTCCCAGCGCGAGGTGAACTGACGCAGGGCGATCCCCTGCGGGGAGAATTCGGCGTTCAGGATCGGGTCGAACAGGTGCAGGGAACCGTAGATAAATTCGCTGGCGTTCATCGACAGGCGACCGTCCTCGCTCTGCCAGTCGCCCTGGCTGAGGGTCAGGTTGCGCAGGCTTAAATCGAGATCGGTTACCGCCCAGTCCGGACCCTGCAGGCGGGCGTCGGTCACGTCCAGGCGGCCAATCTGTAACGACGGCAGGGTGGTGATGGGGGCAAAGAAGTCGGCCAGGGATTTATCGCTCTGCAGGCGGATATCGTTCAGGCGCATGTTGTCCACCTTCCAGCCACCGTTGGCGTCGCGCCGCGCGGTGCCGGTGAGCGAGCCCCGGGCCATATCTGCGCCGATGGTGGTCAACACCACCTCTTTATCGCTCAGCTCGCCTTCAATCAGCACGTTGCTGGCCGGCACGCCGTTCAGCGTCAGCGACCCGGCGCTGATCTGGATCTGCGCTTTTTTGCCCAGCACGTTACCCGCTTCAGGGTCCCAGGGACGTACGCCGCCGGTCACCTTCTGGGCGCTCAGATCCCACGCGGTATTCGGGCTGTTGAACGCCATGTTGTTCAGCAGCAGGCGATCGGCCTGGAAGGGAAGAGGGGCGGTCTGCGGCGAGAGGTTCAGCGTGCCGTCAAACAGGGTGATGGTATCCATGTGCAGCGGATCGGTGAGCTGGCGGCTGCTCACGCCAATATCGACCATTTTTGCGACCAGCGTCGCGGGCTGGCCATCGCGCCCGAAGGTGACATTTTTCAGTACCAGGTGCGTGGGCGACGAGAAGCGGTGATCCATCAGGTCGAAGTTGAGTTCGTAATCGGTGTTTACCGTGATCCAGCTGCTGACCTGCGCTGCGCCCCAGCGCGTCTGGACAAGGATATAGAGCGCGAGGATCGCAATAAGCAGAACGGCCAGAATACCGACGAGAAGCTTTCCAATAAATTTCATGGTCTTCCATCACGTAAAACGCACATAAAGGAGTTATGCACGATTTATGCGCAATGCTCAAGGCGGGAATGGTGTAATTACGTGTCACGGCAGCAGTTGCCTGCTGCCGTGAAAGGGGATCAGTTCTTTTCTGGCGGGAAAATCAGGTTCAGGACGATAGCGGTGATCCCACCGGCGGCGATGCCGGAAGAGAGCAGGTTCTTCACCCAGTCCGGGGCGAACTGCAGGATCAGCGGCTGCTGAGACACACCCAGACCCACCGCCAGCGACAGGGCGATGATCATGATGGCGCGGCGGTTCAGCGGCTCGCGGGAGACGATACGCACGCCCGATGCCGCGATGGTGCCGAACATCACCAGCGTTGCGCCGCCCAGGACCGGCTCAGGGATGTGCTGCACAAAGCCGCTCACCGCCGGGAACAGGCCGAGCACGATCAGCATCAGCGCCACGACAAAGCCCACGTAGCGGCTGGCAACGCCGGTCAGCTGGATCACACCGTTGTTCTGGCCGAAGCAGGAGTTCGGGAAGGTATTGAACACGCCGGATACAAAGGAGTTCAGGCCGTTTGCCAGTACGCCGCCCTTCAGGCGCTTCATGTACAGCGGGCCAGAGACCGGTTGTTCAGAAACGTCAGACGTTGCGGTGATGTCGCCGATGGTTTCCAGCGAGGTGATCATGAATACCAGCATCAGCGGCAGGAGCAGGTTCCAGTCAATGCCCAGGCCGTAGTAGAGCGGCGTCGGGACCATGATCAGCGGGCTGTCGGTCGGTGCGCCGGACTGCGGCAGCATGCCCATCGCCCAGGCTGCCAGGTAGCCTGCGGCCATGGCAATCACCAGCGACGCGACGCGCAGGTACGGGTTACGCTGACGGTTGAGCAGAATAATGATCGCCAGCACGATACCCGCCAGCAGCAGGTTTTTCGGCGCGCCGAAGGTGTGATCATTCATCGCCGCATAGCCGCCGCCGATGGAGGTCAGGCCCACCTGAATCAGCGACAGGCCGATAATCATCACCACCACGCCAGAAACCAGCGGGGTAATAATGCGGCGAGCCAGGTGCAGAACGCGGGAGATGACCATCTCGGTGCAGCTCGCCAGCATCAGGGTGCCGAACAGCGCCGCCATCATCGTTGGCACATCCGCGCCGCCGGTTTTCAGCGCCGTACCGCCCATGATCAGCGGGGCGACAAAGTTAAAGCTGGTGCCCTGAATCGACAGCAGACCGGAGCCTACCGGGCCCCAGGCTTTAATCTGAATGATGGACGCCACGCCCGAAGCGAACAGCGACATGCTGATGATGTGTTGCGTGTCCTGCGCCGGTAAACCGAGCGCCTGGCAGATCAGGAGAGCGGGAGTAATCACGGCCACAAACATGGCCAGCAGATGCTGACAGGCGGCGAACAAGGTCTGCGCCAGCGGCGGACGGTCTTCAAGACGGTAAATCAGTTCACTGTTTTGCGTCTGCGCAATCGGTTGCGCATCCTGCTGTTCAACGGCGTTAACGGACATCTGCTGCGACCCCTGGAGGAAAAGCGGGCATTTTAGCCGAGTGGATGAGAAAAGCAAACGATTGCCAACAAAAAACGCAGAGAAATTCTACTGCAAAATACGCCTTTTTCTGTCCCGGGGCGGCAAAGTTCATTACACTCCTGCTCCCGATTGTGGTTATAACGCGCAATCGTTACAGGAAAACGCGCATGTTGATGGAGCACGTGCCTTTAAAGGAGCCCACTATGATTCATCTCGATACGTTGTCGACCCTCGTTGCGGCAACACTCGTTTTACTGCTTGGCCGTAAACTGGTTCACAGCGTCCCTTTTCTCAAAAAATACACCATCCCGGAGCCCGTCGCGGGCGGATTACTGGCCGCCATTGCGCTGCTGGTGCTGAAAAAAAGCATGGGTTGGGAAATCAACTTCGATATGACCTTAAAAGACCCGCTGATGCTGGCCTTTTTCGCCACTATCGGCCTGAACGCCAACCTTGCCAGCCTGAGATCTGGTGGTAAGGTGCTGGGGGTGTTCTTAATTGTGGTGGTGGGACTGCTGGTAATGCAGAACGCCATCGGTATCGGTATGGCGTCGCTGCTGGGACTGGATCCGCTGATGGGTCTGCTGGCCGGTTCGATCACCCTGTCGGGCGGTCACGGTACCGGCGCGGCCTGGAGCAAGCTGTTTACTGAACGCTACGGCTTCCAGAATGCCACTGAAGTAGCTATGGCCTGCGCCACCTTCGGGCTGGTGCTGGGCGGCCTGATTGGCGGGCCGGTGGCTCGCTATCTGGTGAAACACTCCACCACGCCGGACGGCAGGCCGGATGACGAAATGGTGCCGTCGGCATTTGAAAAACCGGACGTCGGGCGCATGATCACCTCTCTGGTGCTGATTGAAACCATTGCCCTGATCGCCATCTGCCTGACGGTAGGTAAAGTGATTGCACAATTGCTGGCGGGTTCCGCGCTGGAGCTGCCGGTCTTTGTTTGTGTACTCTTTGTCGGGGTGATCCTCAGCAACAGTCTCTCACTGCTGGGCTTTTATCGCGTCTTTGAGCGGGCGGTATCGGTATTGGGTAACGTCTGCCTGTCGCTGTTCCTGGCGATGGCGCTGATGAGTCTCAAGCTGTGGGAGCTGGCGTCGCTGGCCCTGCCAATGCTGGCGATTCTGGGGGTACAAACCCTGTTTATGGCACTCTACGCTGTCTTCGTCACCTGGCGACTGATGGGTAAAAACTACGATGCGGCAGTACTGGCGGCAGGACACTGTGGCTTTGGTATGGGGGCAACGCCGACGGCGATCGCCAACATGCAGGCCATTACCGAGCGCTTTGGCCCGTCGCATATGGCGTTTCTGGTGGTGCCGATGGTGGGGGCGTTCTTTATTGATATCGTCAACGCGCTGGTCATCAAACTCTATCTGATGCTGCCGATGTTTGGCTGATCAGGCGTTCGAGTAACGCCCGGTCTCTGGCATCCAGCGGTCGATTAACGCTGCCGCCTGTTCGGGGTAGCGTTCATGAATATGGCGTGCCAGACGCTGAACTTCAGGGATCATGCCCTGATCGCGCAGTAAATCTGCCACTTTAAACTCGGCGTTCCCGGTCTGACGGGTGCCGAGTAGCTCACCCGGCCCGCGGATCTCCAGATCCTGTTGCGCAATCACAAAGCCGTCGTTGCTGTCGCGCAATACCTGCAGGCGCTTCTGTGCCGTTTTCGACAGCGGTGCTTTGTAGAGCAGCACGCAGTGAGAGGCCACCGCGCCACGTCCGACGCGACCACGCAACTGGTGCAGCTGGGCCAGACCCAGACGCTCCGGGTTCTCGATGATCATCAGGCTGGCGTTAGGCACGTCTACGCCCACTTCAATTACCGTGGTGGCGATCAGCAGATGCAGCTCGCCCTGCTTGAAGGCCTGCATTACCGCCTGTTTCTCCGCAGGCTTCATGCGGCCATGCACCAGCCCGACGTTCAGCTCCGGCAGGGCCAGCTTAAGCTCTTCCCAGGTGGCTTCCGCCGCCTGCGCTTCCAGCAGGTCGGACTCCTCAATCAGCGTGCAGACCCAGTAAGCCTGACGGCCTTCCTGCAGACAGGCGTTGCGCACGCGCTCGATGATGTCGCTGCGGCGCGTGTCCGGGATAGCGACGGTGGTTACCGGCGTACGCCCCGGAGGCAGTTCGTCGATGACGGAGGTGTCGAGATCGGCATAGGCGGTCATCGCCAGGGTGCGCGGGATTGGCGTCGCGGTCATGATCAGCTGATGCGGGTGGTATCCCTGCTGGAGCCCTTTCTCCCACAGCGCCAGACGTTGATGCACGCCGAAACGGTGCTGCTCATCAATGATCACCAGCGCCAGCCCGTGAAACTGCACCTGCTCCTGGAAGATGGCATGGGTGCCGACAATCATCTGCACCTGACCGCTGGCAATCGCCTCCTGCTGCGCCTGTCGCGCCTTGCCTTTTTGCTTCCCGGCCAGCCAGCCCACTTCAACGCCCAGCGGCGCAAACCAGTTGCGGAAATTGTTCGCGTGCTGCTCGGCCAGCAGTTCGGTCGGCGCCATCAGGGCCACCTGTCTGCCGTGGGCAATGGCGCGCAGAGCGGCCAGGGCGGCCACCAGCGTTTTACCCGAGCCCACATCGCCCTGGACCAGGCGCATCATCGGCACATCCAGCGCCATATCGCGCTCGATCTCGGCGGTCACGCGGGCCTGGGCCCCGGTGGGTTTAAACGGCAGCGAGGCCAGCAGTTTATCTTTTAAATCATTACGGGCCGGGAGCGGCAGGGCATGAAAACGCTGTGCGCCGGCGCGTAACGCCAGCATGCTCAGGTTATGCGCCAGCAGCTCTTCGAGAATAAGACGTCGCTGTGCCGGATGCTGCCCGCTCTCTAAATCGCTGAGCTGCAGCGTCGGCGGTGGTCGGTGCAGGGTGCGCAACGCGTCCGGCAGACTCATCATCCCCTGTGCCAGCTCGGGGGGCAGCAGTTCGGCTATGGCGCAGGTGTCGAGCAGCTCCAGCGCCTGATCGGTCAGCTTGCGCAGCGTCGCCTGCTTCACGCCTTCAGTCGTCGGGTAGACCGGGGTCAGCGTCTCCTGCAGCTCCGGCGTGCTGAGATCGCCCTGTACGCGGTACTCCGGGTGGATCATCTCTGCGCCGTATTTGCCGCGTTTGGCTTCGCCGTAGGCCAGCACCCGTCGCCCGGTAGCGAGGCTGTTTTTCATTGCCGCGCTGAAGTTAAAGAAGCGCATCGTCAGAATACCGGAGCCGTCGCTGATCTGGCAGGTCATCATCCGGCGGCCGCCGAAGGTGATGTTGCAGTTCAGGACTTCGCCTTCAACGGTGGCGTAAATGCCAGGCAGAAGTTCGCCAATCTGATAAAGCTGGGTGCGGTCTTCGTAACGCAGGGGGAGGTGCAGGAGGAGATCCTGCACGGTATGCAGGCCAATTTTTGCCAGTTTGCTGCTCTGGGCCGCGCCAACGCCCGTCAGGGAATTGAGCGGCACAGCATCCAGCAGGCGGCCTTGCATGATTTACTTCGCCGCCTGCATGGTGGCCCACCACGTCGCATCGGCTTCAATTTCGCCCTGCTGATTCACGTGGGGGTAGGGTAAGTTTTTCTGCTTCGCCACTCTGGCCAGCACCGGATAACCGCCTTCAAACAGCAGGCGCTGCTGTTCGTCCTCCGGCAGCATGCTGTTCTCGCGTTCGTACATCCCGGCATTTTGTCGCTGACGCTGGGCTTCATACAGAATGAGCGCCGAGGCCACGGAAACGTTCAGGGACTGCACCATGCCGATCATCGGAATGATGATGTCCTGATCCGCCAGATCTAACGCTTCCCGGGTGATCCCCGTTTTCTCCTGACCCATCAGAATGCAGGTCGGGCGGGTGTAATCAATTTCGCGGAAATCGACGGCTTTGTCGGAAAGATGCGTCGCCAGTACCTGCATGCCGCGCCCTTTCAGATGCGAAATAGCTTCGCCAATGGTGTCGTGGGCTTTGACCTGTACCCAGCTGTTGCTGCCTGCGGCAGCCGAGGCCATAGGACGCATTCGCGTCCCCTTCCAGACGGCGTGCACTTCATGCACACCGACGGCATCTGCGGTACGGACGATAGCAGCGACGTTATGAGGTTTATGGACCTGCTCCATGCAGACCGTCAGATCGGGCTGACGCCTGGCGAGCATCTCACAGATACGTGCATAACGCGTTGCATTCATAACACTAGTTTCGGTTACGGGTGACTTTAATGACGTCAGCCATCACGCGGATTTTGCGCATGATATTCGCCAGATGCACGCGGTCCCGCGCCGTCAGACGAATAAAGGCGCTGTACACACGGCCATCCTTCTCTTCGGTATTCAGGCTATGAATATTGGAAGAGGCGGTATTGATTGCCGCCGTCAGGTTCGCCAGTGCGCCCTGGTGGTTGAACATATCCACCTTGATCTCGGTGATAAATTCCTGCTCGGTCTCTTTATCCCACTCGACCGCCATAAACTTCTCGGGCTCTTTCTGGTAGCCGCGAATGTTACGACAGGATTCGTGATGGATAACCAGACCTTTACCCGGGCTGACGTGGGCAATAATCGGGTCGCCAGGGATAGGGCGGCAGCACTTGGCAAAGGTGATCAGCACGCCGTCGGCGCCCTTGATCGGCAGATGCCCGTGACTGGTGGACGAAGGCTGCGGTACAGAGGTTTCGCCCTGCTGCAGGTTCTTCGCCACCACGACGCTCATTGCATTACCAAGACCGATCTCTGCCAGCAGATCGTCAAGCGTGGCGAGCTTCATACGCTCGATTTCACGCTGCACGTTCTCTTTCGGGATCTCTGCCAGCTTGCGGCTACCGCCGAGTGCATGGTTAAGCAGACGGCGACCCAGGCTAACGGAGTCGTCGCGTTTGAGGTTTTTCAGCAGCTGGCGGATCTTGGCGCGAGCTTTTGAGCTCACAACAAAGTTGAGCCACGCCGCGTTCGGACGTGCGCCAGGCGCTGTAATGATTTCTACCGTCTGGCCGCTGGTCAGCGGCTGTGACAGCGGGTACGGCTGGCGGTCGACACGTGCCCCTACGCAGGCATGACCGATATCGGTATGCACGGCGTAGGCGAAGTCGACCGGCGTGGCACCAGCAGGCAGTTCAACAATGCGCCCTTCTGGTGTGAAAACGTAAATCTCATCCGGGAAGAGATCGGATTTAACGCTCTCGATAAATTCAAACGAGCTACCGGCGCTCTGCTGCAGTTCCAGCAGGCTCTGCATCCAGCGCTGGGCGCGGATCTGCGCGGTGGTGCTGGTTTCGCCGTGCTCTTTATAGGCCCAGTGCGCGGCAACACCCATCTCCGCCATCTGATCCATATCTTCGGTACGGATTTGCACTTCAACCGGCACGCCGTGCGGGCCAATCATTGAGGTGTGCAGAGACTGATATCCGTTCGCTTTTGGAATAGCGATGTAATCTTTCATCCGACCTGGACGCGGTTTGTACAGGCTGTGCATCTGACCGAGTACGCGGTAGCAGGTGTCGGAGTCGTGGACGATCACGCGAAACGCGTAGATATCCATGATCGAGTGAAAACGCTGCTCTTTGAGCACCATTTTGCAGTAGATAGAGTACAAATGCTTTTCGCGACCGCTGACGCGGCAGGGGATACCGGCTTCCTGCAACCGTCCCTCGATTTCTGAGAGGATCTTCTGAATCATCTCTTTACGGTTGCCACGCGCGGCTTTCACCACCTCTTTAATCACGCGGAAGCGGTTCGGGTACAACGCTTCAAAACCCAGCTCTTCCAGCTCGGTTTTAATGTGATGAATACCTAAACGGTGCGCCAGCGGGCTATAGATTTCGAGGGTTTCACGGGCAATGCGACGACGTTTGTCCGGGCGAAGAGAGCCCAGCGTGCGCATATTGTGGGTACGGTCGGCGAGTTTGATCAGAATGACGCGGATATCCTGCACCATCGCCATGATCATCTTGCGGAAGTTTTCGGCCTGCGCCTCTTTCTTGTCGCGGAAATTCAGCTTATCAAGTTTAGAGACCCCTTCCACCAGCTCGGCAACGCTTTTGCCAAACAGCTGTTCCATATCCTGGTAGGTGGCAGGGGTATCTTCGATCACGTCATGCAGCAGGGCGGCCATCAGCGTTTCGTAGTCGAGTTTCATCTCGGCCAGAATACAGGCCACCGCTACCGGGTGCGTGATATAGGGTTCACCGCTTGAACGTGTCTGGCCCTCGTGAGCGTCACGTGCAACGAGATACGCCTGCTGGAGACGTTTAATCTGATCTACCGGCAGGTAGGTTTGAATCAGTTGATTCAGGCTTTCAAACAGATACAAGGGCGACCCGCAGGTTTAATTAACGACGACCTTCAGCAATGGCGGTAACGGCCTGCAGTTCTGCGGCTTCCTGCTCTTGCTGCTCCTGGCGCTCACGAACATCGAGGATCTGGCTGTTGATCAGGCCTTCTTCGATTTCGCGCAGTGCGATAACGGTAGTTTTATCGTTTTCTTCCGGTACCAGTGGATCTTTACCGCCTGACTGCATCTGACGAGCGCGACGCGCGGCGACCAGCACCAGGTCAAAACGGTTACCAATTTTCTCTACAGCGTCCTGAACAGTTACGCGTGCCATACTTAAAATGCTCCACAGATGAAGAAATGACTGGGCATGATACTGAATGTGGGTTCAGTCTGCCAACAGTTTGGTGATTAATGCGTCATGTCGCTGCTTCTGGCGGCACATGCGCAGACGTTCGGCGCGAAGGATAGTTTTGAGATCGCTCAGGGCGGCATCAAAATCATCATTCACAATCAGGTAATCATATTCGGCGTAATGGCTCATTTCCGCAACTGCCTGGGCCATACGTTTTGCGATAACCTCTTCGCTATCCTGACCGCGGCCGCGGAGACGACGATCCAGCTCATCTTTTGACGGCGGTAAAATAAAGATGCTGCGTGAATCAGGCATTTTCTTGCGGATCTGCTGTGCGCCCTGCCAGTCGATATCAAGGAACACGTTTACGCCGGTCGATAATACCTGCTCAATGGTTTCACGCGAGGTGCCGTAATAGTTCCCGAAGACCTCAGCGTGTTCAAGAAACGCGTCTCTGCCAATCATCGTTCTGAATTCGTCGTGATCGACAAAGAAATAATGTTCACCGTGTACCTCACCCGGACGCGGCGCGCGCGTGGTGTGAGAAACAGAAACCTGCGTATCATACAACGGTTGGGTTTTTAACAGCGCCTGAATCAGGCTGGATTTACCCGCGCCACTTGGGGCAGAAACAATATAAAGCGTGCCTTGAGCCATGAGAGTCTTTTGTATGTGTTAGCGAAGAAAGTCCTACATACGGGCTTATTATACACGTCGCCGCTGTGTGACGTAGCCTTTGTCACACTTTTTCCACGCTCTGATTGATTTTTGCGAGCCTTTTTCCTGTTTTCTGCAGTGTTTGCTGCAACAAAAATTCAATTCTGATGTTGCCTCGTAAAGTCGGGTTTTGGGTGTCGCCTGCGGCGGCGCATCGCGTTATATCCCTTGTAAAACAGGGAGGGATAACGATGTGGCGATATGTTGGCGTGCTGTTGTGGATCTGGAGCAGCGTGGGGCTGGCGGTATGCCCGGTCTGGTCTCCAATGCAGGCAGAACAGGAGATAGCCAGGCTTAGCGCGCAAATCGCCCGCTGGGATAAGGCGTACTGGCAGCAGGGCGTCAGCGACGTGAATGACGAAGTGTATGACCAGCTGGCGGCGAGGCTGAAACAGTGGCGGCACTGCTTTGGCGATGAGCAGGCGTCAGAGGCGCTGGCGGGTGTAGGAGGCGCGGTTAAACACCCGGTAAGCCATACCGGGGTTCCAAAAATAGCCGATAAAGCGGCACTCCGGCAGTGGATACAGGCGCGCCGTGACCTGTGGATCCAGCCGAAAGTGGATGGCGTGGCGGTGACGCTGGTCTACCGGCAGGGGCAGCTTGTGCAGGCGACAAGCCGGGGTAACGGCCTGAAAGGTGAAGACTGGACGGAGAAGGTCAAACGTATCGCCTCGGTGCCCGGGCAGGTAAAAGGCCCGCTCGCAAATAGCGTGCTGCAGGGCGAACTCTTCCTGATGCGCGATAACCATATCCAGCAACAGATGGGGGGAATGAATGCCCGGGCAAAAGTCGCCGGGACGATGATGCGACACGACACCGGCGCAGGGCTGGATAACATCGGTATCTTCATCTGGGCGTGGCCGGATGGCCCCGCCTCGATGCCTGAACGTCTGCAGGCGTTAACCCGGGCGGGCTTCACCCTTACCGGTCAGTGGACGCATAAAGTCAGTTCGGTAGAGGAGGCTGAAAAATTACGTGACCGCTGGCATAAGTCACCGCTGCCCTTTGTGACCGATGGCATTGTGATCCGCGCGGCGCAGGAGCCCGCAGGCAACCGCTGGCTGCCCGGTGAAGGCAGCTGGGTGGTGGCATGGAAATATGCGCCGGTCGCGCGGGTTGCTGAGGTTCGGGCCATCCATTTTACCGTGGGGCGTACCGGCAGGATTGCGGTGGTCGCCACTCTTGAGCCCGTGCAGCTTGATGATAAAAGGGTGCAACGCGTCAACCTGGGATCGGTGAGGCGCTGGCAGACGCTGGATATTGCGCCGGGGGATCAGATTCAGGTCAGCCTGGCCGGGCAGGGGATACCGCGCGTCGATAAAGTCGTCTGGCGAGGGAGCGAACGACGCAAACCCGTGCCGCCCGAAACGCGCTTTACGCCGCTCACCTGTTTTTATGCCACGCCGGAATGTCACGGGCAGTTTATGGCCCGGCTGACGTGGTTGAGTTCATCGTCAGTGTTGAATATCGAAGGGCTGAGTGAGGCTGGCTGGCAGTCGCTGCATCAGGCGCACCATTTTGATCACCTTTTTTCATGGCTGGCGCTCAGTCAGGAACAGTTGCAGCAGACGCCCGGTATAACGTCGCAGCGCGGCCTGCGGCTCTGGCATCAGTTCAATCTGGCCCGTCGCCAACCTTTTACTCGCTGGCTTGATGCGCTGGGCGTTCCCCTGCCGCGCATGGCCATGCGCGCGCTCAGCGATCGGCACTGGCAGCAGTTGCAGAGCAGGGATGCGTTACGCTGGCATCAGGTTCCGGGCGTCGGTCCGGAAAAGGCGCGCAGGCTGGTGGAGTTTGTGCATCATCCCACCGTAAATGCCCTGACGTCCTGGCTGGGCGAGCAGGGCGTGCAGGGTTTTTAGTGGCTGTCGTGTGTGTAATAAAACACGGGTAATCCCAGCTTCAAACGCAGCGCCAGCAGGCGGGCGGTAAAGCCAAACAACAGCGTGGAGATGATCACCACGTCCTGATTGCTCACGTAGTGCTGAAGTGCGACGTACAGCACGGCGGAGGCAAAGGAAACGCCAGCATAGAGCTCTTTCTGGAAGACCAGCGGAATACGCTTGCAGAACATGTCGCGCAGCACACCGCCAAATACGCCGGTGATCACCGCCGCGATAGTGGCGATGACCGGGCCATGACCCATATCCAGCGCGACCTGGGCGCCAATAATGGAGAATACGATCAGACCGAGGGCATCCAGCACCAGAAACAGACGGCGCAGATGGGGCATAACCGGGGCGGCTATGGTTGTCAGCACGGCGGCGACGGCCACGATAATCACGTATTCAGGGTGTTGTACCCAGCCGAGCGGATAGTGGCCCAGCAGGATATCCCGGACAGACCCGCCGCCCAGCGCCGTGGCGGTGGCAATAATAATGACGCCAAAGGTATCCATACGACGACGCCCGGCGGCCAGGGCACCGGTCATGGCTTCAGCGGTAATACCGATTAGATACAGGATATGCAGCAGCATGTTACCCCCAGAGTTAAGGCCGTCAGGGTAACGTTTTGTGCTCTGGCTCACGATTTAGATTTTCTTGTGCGAGCGGTTAAGCCTTATTTTATCTAATGACACTTTGGCTTGAATAGAGCGATTCGGGGTTTTTACTTCAGAAATCGCATTAGATTTATTTAGCTTTTAATCCCGTTGGCGGGTAAAAACCTGTCGGAACATCGGCACCAGGACTTTATTACCGGTTTCGCTGAGGTGGTTATCATCGAAATACCACGGCTGTAAGTTTTTGCTGCCCATACAGCGGCTCGCCGTACAGAGCCATGCGGTGGGATCGAGAACCTGAACGCCACACTGTTTAGCTGCACGTGCCTGTGCCTGCAGAATGACCGCGTTTTGTTTAGTGTAAGTCGCAGTGGGGATGGATAAGTCGTGCGTGGTTCTGCCGGTCATCAGCCGATGAGATAACGTGCGAGGCACATTCTGCGCCATTTCCGGGATCGGGTTGACCAAGTAAACGGGGCGCGTGCTGTTAAGCGAGCATGCCATGTCCACTATCGCATCCGAGTACTGACGCAGGTAGTCCTGCTGGTTTTGCGACCCGGTACCGAAGTTGACGAGGCGCTTTTCGGCATAGTGCGTGAGTCGGTTCACAATCACCACCGGCACGTCAGGCGGGTAATCCTTCAGCCTTGAAGGAAGAGAGCGGTTAAATGCCCCGCATCGATTGTGCTCTCCCAGTTCGCCCCTCGCCAGCGTCGGACAACCAGAGGCGGTGATCCCGATAACCGAACCTTTATCTTTTGCTGCTTCTGCCAGCGCGGTGGCGGTAGCTTCCGCATGGCTGTCACCAACGATGATGGCCACAGGCTGACCTGTACCGTAAGTGCTCAGGTGCGTTTTAGGGTTGGCAGCGTAGTTTTTATTGGTGGCTTCCAGCGCGATTTTGTTCACCAGCGGGTCGGGCTGGCTGACAACAATCTGGTTTTTCACCAGATAACTAAACAGCCAGGCGACACCCACGCAGGCAAACAGGATCAGCCAGAAGGCGCGAGTTGAACGCTGGCTAAGGTAATTTTTGCCGGGTTGCTCGATAAGCACCCACGACAGCCAGCCGGCAGCAAAGGAGAGCGCAATCGCGCTCATGACCCACAGCCCGTTATGCTGCTTTCCGCAGTAGAGCAGAAACACCGCGACAGGCCAGTGCCATAAATAGACGGAATACGAGCTCAGCCCCGCCCAGCGAAAATTGCGATCAAACAGACTCACCAACGGCTGGTAGTCACTGTAGATCACCAGCATCGCGCCCATGACGGGCAGTAAGGTCAGGGGCCCCGGCCAGGCTTGCTCAGCGGTGATGAAAAAGAGAGAAAACAGGATCAGTGCGTAGCCCGCAAGCGCCGCAACCGGGCGAAGCATAAACGGCATGACAAAGCGCTGAGCGGCGTACCACACCAGTCCACCACACAGCATCTCCCAGGCGCGATAAGGCATCAGGTAAAAGCTGGTGGCCGCATTGGTGGGCGTGTGCGTAATACTCACGATAAACGCCGCGATGGTGAGCACCGCCAGGCATAAGCCGGTGTTCAGCTTTTTTCGCAGGGGATAGAGCGCCATCATAATGAAAGGCAATACCAGATAAAATTGCCATTCAACGGACAAAGACCAGGTATGTAAAAACCAGTTCTCATGGGAGTCGAGGGCAAAATAGTCCCCGGACTCTTTATTCAGTTTCAAATTGGAAATAAATAAGGCGGCATAGCCAATGTAATTTCCGAGCTTCTGATACTCATTTGTCGGTAACCAGAAAAACGTCGTAACGGCCACAATCAGGCACATCGCCAGCAGCGCGGGAATTATTCTTTTGCAGCGAGCGGCATAAAACTGAAGAAGATTAAAGCTGTTTCGTTCCAGTCCGGTAGCGATGATTTTGGTCATCAAAAAGCCGGAGATAACGAAAAACACATCCACGCCAGCGAAGCCGCCGGGCAGCAGCGTGGCGGTAAAGTGGTAAAACACGACAGATAGAATGGCTATTCCGCGCAGCAGGTTAATGTCCTGCCGGAAATCGCGGTCAACTGAGAGGCTTGAGGCTTCCTCTAAGGATAAGTTGATGTTTGCCATTATGATTCCTGAAGGGAGAGATCAGAATAGTGAATGCGGGATGCATTCTAACAAAAACAGTAAAAGAGTTCTTATGTTCTGATGCGCAGGTGGGATTCAGGACATACTCAAGCCAGTAATTGACAATGGTCCCTTAGCGGGACCATTAATAAAACAATAACGCACGTTACGGTTTATTCGATGTTCTGGATCTGCTCGCGCATTTGTTCAATCAGCACTTTCAGTTCAATCGCAGAGTTGGTTACTTCGGCATTGATTGACTTAGACGCCAGGGTGTTCGACTCACGGTTGAACTCCTGCATCATAAAGTCGAGACGACGACCGACGGCCTCTTTCTTCTTCAGAATGTTGTAGGTCTCTTTGACGTGCGCTTCCAGACGGTCGAGCTCTTCCGCAACATCGATACGCTGAGCCATCAACACCAGCTCCTGCTCGAGGCGGTTGTTCTCCAACTGGACTTCGGCATCTTCCAGCTTGGCAACCAGTCGCTCGCGCTGCCACTGAAGGATCTCCGGCATGTGGGCGCGGACTTTCGCCACTTCGCCGCTAACGCCTTCCAGACGCTGCTCAATGAGCGTTTTCAACGCCTGACCTTCGGTTTCACGGGCGAGGATGAAATCGTCCAGCGTGCTGTCCAGCGCGCTAAGGATCTCGGCGGTAATTGCATCCAGATCCTGTTCGCCTGCGGCCATCACGCCAGGCCAGCGCAGAATATCCACCGGGTTGATTTCGCCTTCGTCGCTCTGCATTTTGACCCAGTTAGCCGCATTCACCAGCTGTTTAGCCAGCTTCTCGTTGAGGATCAGTTCCCCTTGTGCGCTCGCATCGGGCTCAAAACGCAGATTGCATTCAATCTTTCCGCGGGTCAGGCGAGCGCGAATACGCTCACGCACCACCGGCTCAAGGCTGCGGAACTGCTCTGGCATACGGAAATAGGTTTCAAGATAGCGTTGGTTTACCGAGCGCATTTCCCAGGTAGCGCTGCCCCAGCTACCCTTGATTTCACGGCGGGCGTAGGCGGTCATACTGCGGATCATAGATGTTCCTGTTTTCGTAATAATGAATGCAGAGGATTATAGCTATGCGAACGAGGACTTAACAGGAATAGTGATGAAATACTTGGATATGAATTCTTTTCTACCGCAAGGGTATAATGTGCTTAAAAGTAGCTGCTTAAAGTTTAGCGATATTTGATATGCTAAATAACAGTTTAATGTTTTTATTTTATTATTCATGCTTGTTGCAAATATATTTCGTTACTCACAATCAAAACATAATCTTGAAAAATGAAATGGGGGTTTGCATTAAGCATTTTATATATATTGTTCAAAACTATTCATACAAGTGAAATTAAGTCGCGCATTAATTTTATTTCCTTTATGAATACTATCAGTTTAATTATAAGTATGATTTTGCATAAGGTTTTTTTAAGTTTTCGTAGTATTGCTCGCAGATAGGATACCGGGTATAGTCCCTGTCAGGAAAGTTATTATAAAAAGGATTTTAAGATGGATGTTATTTTTAACAAAGTCATCAGGGAATTCTTCCCCGATACTAAACTACCTTTTTGGAAAAATTGGCTTTTCAGACGAGCATTTTGTAATAAAGCGTTTTCACGTTTGATTCATGATGATCAAATTTTTAATAAAAAAGGGATCTCCTGGGTTAATTCAGTTATTGATTTTTTCAAAGTAAATTGTGTAACGGATATCTGCGATTACAATAACATCCCTCGACATGGTGCTGCGGTTGTTATTTCAAACCATCCCACCGTTATGGATGGTTTGTCCTTAATACATACTGTGTCCAGGGTCCGTAAAGATATAAAAATAGTTGCGAACCACATTTTACCTATTATCTTCCCACAGGTATCAGAGCTTACGATTGGAATTCAAAATATGGCTGGAAAAATGAGTCATAAGAAGTTCCGAGAGATGAACGACCATCTAAAAAATGGTGGTGTATTAATTATTTGTCCCGCTGGCAAATTGGCCAGTTGGTCACTTTCTGGATTACAAGAGCATGCATGGAATCCTGGTTTTTTACAGTTGGCGATGCGAAATGATGCGGCGCTAGTGCCTGTTCATATTACTGGTGCGAATAGTAAAACCTATTATTTTATGGCAACAATCTGGCGACAGTTATCCAACCTTATGATTATTCGCGAGTCTTTACGCCATCGCGGAAAAACCATTAAGGTTAAAATAGGACAGCAAATTTGCTTATCGTCCTTCGAGAAATATAACAAAGATCTCTCTGCAGCAGCCAATGCGTGTTCAATGCATCTCCAGAGCACCGGTAAGAATGGACCTGCGCTACTGGATACTGTCTCCCCGCAAGAACATATCGAAAGCAAAAGTGCATTAATCAATGCGATAAATGAGTGCGAAATCCTGAGACAGTTTAATGATGGTAAAAAGTTACTGATTTATCGTCGCAACACTGCCGGTAACTCGCCAATTATTAATGAATTAGGGCGCTTACGTGAACGCTGTTACCGCGATATTGGATCAGGTTCTGGTAAAGATAAAGATAACGATATTTTTGATGATAGCTATTTTCATGTCATTTTATGGGACCCCTCTGACACAGAAATCCTCGGTGCGTATCGAGTGATACCCGTCGGCGAGCAATTAGCCCGTAAGGGAGTTACAGGTCTCTACAGCAATAGCTTGTTTGAATATCACGAAGGTGCCTACGCCTGCTTAGAAAAATCTGTGGAAATTGGTCGTGGATTTATCCAGAGACCTTATCAAAAAAGTATCGCACTTGATTATTTATGGCGAGGAATTTTTGATTTTGTTAAAAAATATCCTGGCTATAAATATTTGTTAGGTGTTTTGACGATTCCAGGATCTTTTCCAGAAGATATACAAAAGCTAATCGTGAACTTTTATAACATATATTTTTCAACGACAAATCAATTTTGCACGCCTGTAGATTTGTTTACGGCAGACGAGCCTCAGTTCTCTAACCATTTCTCCGGTAAAGATTTCAAAAATGACTGGATCATGCTCAACAATCTCCTGAGAGAAAGAGGTTATGAACTGCCATGGCCTTTCAAGCAGTGCGCTAAGTGGTTTTCGCCTGGAGGATCGGCGGTCATATGTTTTACAAAAGACGTCTCTTTTAACTCCATAGCAGGATTGAACCTTAGCGATATTGAAAAGCTAAATCAAATTTATTTCAAACATTATTTTAAGGATTAAATTATACATCACTGTATAAATATTATAGGCATATGGATGTGTGATGATGCAAAAGCCAAAAAAGACATTTTTAGCGCTGATAGCGGTACTGGTAATAACAGGCTGTGATAGCAAACCAGACAACATCTTCTCTGGATATTCACATGGAGAATTTGTATACCTCTCTTATTCTGGTACTGCGAGAATTGAACGGTTGTTAGTAAACAAAGGAGATGAAGTCACAAGCGGGCAGGAGTTGGTTAAGATTGAGTCATTTGATGCCCAAAATACTCTCTTGCAGGTTGAGGAAAAGCTGTCAGCTGAAAACGCATTATTGCGAAATTTAGCATCGGGAGAACGGCCTGAAGAGTTAGATATAATACGTGCTCAGATTAAAAAATCACGATCTTCAGAATCACAGGTTAAGCGCCAGCTTGAACGTTATCGTGATCTTTATGCCAAACAAGCCATATCACGGGCGGAATGGGAAGATATCAGCGATGAATTAACGCAAAAAGGCGCACAGGTTGAAGAGTTAATTAACCAGTTAAAAGCGCGCCAGCTGCCTGCCCGTCAGGATGAGATTAATAAACAGCTTGCGCAGGTAGAAGCCGTCAGGCTTGAACGGGATAAGGCTCTTTGGGATGTTCAGCAGACTACAATTGTTTCTCCGGTTAATGCCAGGGTCTTTGATACCATTTATCGAGCCGGGGAACGCCCTTCTGCGGGCAGCCCAATAATCAGCCTGCTACCGCCCGATAATATCAAGGTACGCTTCTTTATACCCGAAGCGATGCTCGGTAAATTTAAAGTCGGAACGAAAGTTAAGCTTTCATGTGATGGCTGTTCAGAGGCAATCCCTGGCATAATTAATTATATAAATCCTGAAGCCGAATTTACGCCCCCCGTTATTTACAGCACGAAACGCCGCGAGAAACTCATTTTCATGGCTGAGGCTATTCCTGCCCGGGAACAGGCTGCGCGTATGAAAATCGGTCAACCGTTTGATGTGGAAATCATTCCGGATGCATAATCTTTGTATTGATGTAAAAAACCTCAATAAGCATTTTGGCGAGCATCATGCCGTAAAAGATTTTTCTCTTCAGGTGGCAAAAGGGGAAATTTATGGTTTCCTCGGCCCAAACGGTAGCGGAAAAACAACGTCTATCCGGATGATGTGCGGTTTGATCACCCCAGATTCAGGAGAAGGCTCTTGTCTGGATATGGACATTTTTACCCAACGGGAAGAAATCAAAAGAAATATTGGCTACATGACCCAGTATTTCTCCATGTGGGGAAGTTTGACTATTCGGGAAAACTTACTTTTTATCGCCCGGTTATATAGTCTCGACCAACCTAAAGCACGGGTTGAACGCGCACTTTCAGAGTTAGGTCTTACCTCCCGACAGCATCAACTGGCGAAGGTCCTTTCTGGCGGCTGGAAGCAGAGAATGGCCCTTGCGGCATGCATGCTGCATGAGCCTGTTTTGCTGTTTCTGGATGAACCTACCGCTGGCGTGGATCCAAAGGCGCGACGCGAGTTCTGGCAGATGCTGCATCAGCTATCTGACAGGGGAATATCGATACTGGTCAGCACGCACTATATGGATGAGGCTGAGCGCTGCCATAAGGTTGCCTATCTGTCTTATGGCCGATTACTGGCGAATGGGACTATTCCTTCCATTATCGCGGCGCAGAATCTGATCACAGTGAGGACCAGCGGTGCCGGATTGACGGCACTTGAAAGCCAGTTGCAGCGTCTACCGGAGATTGAACAAACCGTTATTTTTGGCAATCAGCTTTATATTACCTCCACAGATGAGGCGAAGTTAAAAGCCACGCTTTTTGCATTTACCCAAAAGGGCTATGAGTTCTGCCAGGTTGATACCAATCTGGAAGATGCATTTACCTATTTAATGAAAAGTGACTGTGAAAAAAATTAATATAAACTTCTCCATAACCCGCTGGATTGGCGTGGTTATCAAGGAAATTCACGAATTGCGTCGTGATAAAGTCAGTATCGGCATGGTGATCCTTACGCCTATTTTTCAGCTGATTATCCTTGGCTATGCAATAAATATGGATCCCCATAATTTGCCAACTGCGTTATTAAATTACGATACCGAACGCATGAGCCAGGTTTTTGTGACGAGTGCGCAAAATACCGGATACTTTTCGATGATACCTGTTGAGTCTGAAGAGGCTGCGCATAAAGCGTTTGTCCGGGGAGACGTCACCTTTATCGTGACTATTCCGGAAGGGTTTACACGTAACCTGCTCCGCGGCGACAAGCCTCAACTGTTAATTCAGGGCGATGCTATCGACCCAATGACAACGGGGAATGCGCTAAGCGCGCTGGTACAGGTTGCGAAATCGGCATTTCGGCAAGATTTGCCGGGAAACATGCGCGTAGCGCAAAAAGAGGATGATTTCGATCTGGTTATACATCGAATGTTTAACCCAGAAGGAATTACCCAGTTTAATACCATACCCGGTATTATGGGGTCGATACTCAGCACGACATTGATTCTCATGACAGCCTTGTCTATTACGCGTGAACGAGAAAACGGCGCGTTAGAAAATTTGCTGGTCTCTCCGTTGACCGGGTTGGAAGTGATTGTTGGGAAAATAACGCCGTTTGTTATCATTGGCCTTTTTCAGGCGACGTTAATACTGATCGCCGCCGTTCTGTTGTTCGATATCCCTCTTCACGGCAGCGTTTTCCTGCTGTTTATGGTGTTATTGATTTATGTTTTTCTTTGCCTTTCCATTGGCATTGGCATTTCTGGCCTGGCGCAAAATCAGTTGCAGGCGCTGCAAATGTCGTCCTTTTACTTTATCCCTTCAATCATGCTTTCCGGCTTTATCAGCCCCTTTATTAGTATGCCGGATTGGGCGAAAGCGATTGGCTCCTGTTTACCGCTGACCTATTTTATCCGGCTGGTTAAGGGCATTATGCTGAAAGGATATTCTGCAGCGGCATTGCTACCCGATCTTTTGCCGCTGATTGGCCTTGCGGTGGGTGTGATTGCCATAGGCTTGAAATCCTATCGCAAAACGCTGGACTGACATTATGTGTGTGCCCGGCAGGGGTTGGCATAGGCTTTTAGCCATGAAATTCGTATAATGCCGCCCACACATTCGTTTCAAGCCGGAGATATCATCATGCGTCCATCAGGCCGTAGCGCTAATCAGGTGCGCCCCGTCACCCTGACCCGTAACTATACAAAACACGCTGAAGGCTCCGTGCTGGTTGAATTTGGTGACACCAAAGTGCTGTGCACCGCCTCCATTGAAGAGGGCGTGCCGCGCTTTCTGAAAGGCCAGGGCCAGGGCTGGATCACTGCCGAATACGGCATGCTGCCGCGCTCCACCCATACCCGTAACGCTCGCGAAGCGGCGAAGGGTAAGCAGGGTGGCCGTACCATGGAGATCCAGCGTCTGATCGCCCGAGCCCTGCGCGCCGCGGTTGATCTGAAAACCCTGGGCGAGTTTACCATTACCCTGGACTGCGACGTGATCCAGGCGGACGGCGGCACCCGAACTGCCTCTATTACCGGTGCCTGTGTGGCGCTGGCCGATGCCCTGAACAAGCTGGTTGCAGCCGGTAAGCTGAAAGCGAACCCGATGAAAGGCATGGTTGCGGCGGTGTCTGTGGGTATCGTCAACGGCGAAGCGCTGTGCGATCTGGAATACGTTGAAGACTCGGCGGCAGAAACCGACATGAACGTGGTGATGACCGAAGACGGTCGTATCATTGAGGTTCAGGGCACCGCAGAAGGTGAGCCGTTTACCCACGAAGAGCTGCTCTCCCTGCTGGCGCTAGCCCGAGGGGGAATCGAATCTATCGTAACGACGCAGAAGGCGGCGTTAGAAAATTGATTTTAAAGGCGACTGATGAGTCGCCTTTTTTTTGTCCGTAGAAAAGCGAAAGTAAGATGAGGAGCGAATCCATGAAACCGTATCAGCGCCAGTTTATTGAGTTTGCGCTTAGCAAGCAGGTACTTAAGTTTGGCGAATTTACGCTGAAATCCGGGCGCAAGAGCCCCTATTTCTTTAACGCCGGGCTGTTTAATACCGGGCGCGATCTGGCACTGTTAGGCCGCTTCTATGCCGAAGCGCTGGTGGATTCCGGAATTGAGTTCGACCTGCTGTTTGGCCCGGCGTATAAGGGCATCCCGATTGCCACCACCACCGCCGTGGCGCTGGCGGAGCATCACGATCGCGACGTGCCGTACTGCTTTAACCGTAAAGAGGCCAAAACCCACGGTGAAGGCGGTAACCTGGTCGGTAGCGCGCTGCAGGGCCGTGTGATGCTGGTAGACGACGTGATCACCGCCGGTACCGCTATCCGCGAATCCATGGAGATTATTCAGGCCAACAATGCCACGCTTGCGGGCGTGCTGATCTCGCTGGACCGCCAGGAGCGCGGACGTGGCGACATCTCTGCTATCCAGGAAGTGGAGCGCGACTACAACTGCAAAGTGACCTCAATCATCACCCTGAAAGACCTGATTGCCTATCTGGAGGAGAAGCCGGAGATGGCTGACAGCCTGACGGCGGTGCGTGCGTATCGCGAAGAGTTCGGCGTCTGAGTTAATTGCCCGGTGGCGTTTCGCTTACCGGGCCTGCAATGTTATTGCAGCTGGGCCGCCACTAACGGCCAGCGAGCATCGAAATCGTCCGTCGGACGATATTTGAATTCGCTGCGCACAAAGCGAGAGAGCATCCCTTCACAGAACGCCAGTACCTGTCCGGCAAGCAGCGATTCATCTGTGCTGAAACCTTCGCCTTCGCGCATCTTCTTTTCGCGTAATACCTGGCGCAGCTGCGCTTCAATACGCTCAAAAAGCTGGTTGATACGCCCCTGCAGCCTGTCCTGTTCAAACATCAGCGCGTGGCCGGTCAGGATACGGGTTAAACCCGGATTGCGCTCGCCGAAACCGAGGATCAGCAGGACAATCAGACGCAGCCGTGCGGTGGTGTCTTTTTCATCCTTCAGGATCAGGTTGATACGCGTGATCAGGCTATCTTCGATAAACTCGATCAGGCTGTCGAACATCCGCGTTTTGCTGGGAAAATGACGGTAAAGCGCCGCTTCCGACACGCCCACTGAGGCGGCCAGTTTTGCGGTGGTGATGCGTTGACTACCATCGCTGGATTCAAGCATCAGAGCCAGAGATTGAAGTATTTCTTCGCGACGATTCCTTTTCGCTGTTTGTTTTTCTGCCATGTTACAAAATACCCCTGAAAATAAGCACCTGTCAGGCTGGCATCCACACAACGACCGCAAACGGATGTTTGCGGTTTGTTATTACGTTATGCGTTGTGGAATGCGTATAGCCGGGTTTATTTACGCCCGGAATGGCCAAAGCCGCCTTCGCCGCGATCGGTCGCGTCGAACTCTTCTACCAGATTAAATTCAGCCTGTACCACCGGGACGAACACCATCTGGGCGACACGCTCGCCGGGTTGAATGGTGAAGCTGTCCTGGCCACGGTTCCAGACGGAAACCATCAGCTGACCCTGATAGTCAGAATCGATAAGCCCCACCAGGTTGCCCAGCACGATACCATGCTTATGGCCCAGGCCGGAACGCGGCAGGATCACCGCTGCCAGAGAGGCATCGGCAATGTGGATCGCAAGGCCGGTCGGCAGCAGCGTGGTGGCGCCCGGTGCCAGCTCTACGGCGTCGTCGAGGCAGGCACGCAGGTCAAGACCGGCAGAGCCGGAAGTGGCATAGGTCGGCAGTGGAAATTGCTGACCAACACGCGGGTCCAGAATCTTAACGTCGATTTTTTTCATCATAACGGGTAACGATCTCGTCCAGTAATTGTTGGCCCAGGAGTTCCTTGCGCTCAAGCGGTAAGACTTTATCTCCATCCTGCCAGAAAAGGTGCAATGCGTTGCTGTCGCTGTTAAATCCTTGTGAGGCCAGCGATACGTCGTTCGCGCAAATCAAATCGAGGTTTTTGCGGGTACGTTTTTGCCGGGCATATTCTTCCACATTATTCGTTTCAGCGGCAAACCCAACGACGTAAGGGCGACGATCTTTTAGTGCGGCGACCCCGGCAACAATATCGGGATTTTTCACCATTTTCAGTGTGATTTCATCGCCTTGCTTTTTGATTTTCTCATCCGCTATGGCGGCAGCGCGGTAGTCCGCCACGGCGGCACAGCCAATAAAAATCTGCTGCTGTTGCGCCTGGGCCTGCACTGCGGCTTCCATTTCCAGCGCAGTGGTAACGTCGATGCGCTGCACGCCCGGCGGTGTAGGTAGCGACACCGGGCCGCTCACCAGCGTGACCTTTGCCCCGCGCAGTGCGGCGGCGGCGGCAATCGCAAAGCCCATCTTGCCGGAGCTCTGGTTGGTGATATAGCGCACCGGATCCAGCGGTTCACGCGTCGGACCCGCGGTAATCATGATGCTGAGATGTTGCAGATCGTTGACAGGTGAAAAATGGCTGGCGGCCAGATCCACAATTGCCAGCGGATCCAGCATGCGGCCCGGGCCGATGTCGCCACAGGCCTGGCTGCCGCTGTCCGGCCCCCAAATCAGCAGTCCGCGAGAGGCGAGGGTCGCCAGGTTATGCTGGGTTGCGGCGTTGCGGTACATCTGCTGGTTCATGGCAGGGACCACGGCGACAGGCGCCGGCGTGGCCAGGCAGATAGTGGAAACCAGGTCGTTGGCCATGCCGGCGGCAACGCGGGCGATGAGATCGGCGGTAGCCGGGGCGAGGATGACTAAATCGGCCCACTTACCCAGCTCGATGTGGCCCATCGCAGCCTCAGCTGCAGGATCGAGCAGGCTGTCCGAGACCGGGTAGCCTGAAACGGCCTGCAGGCTCATTGGCGTAATAAACGCTTTGCCCCCTTCGGTTATTGCCACCCGCACGTCCGCCCCGCGCTCGCGTAAACGGCGCACCAGTTCTGGCGCTTTGTAGGCTGCAATGCCGCCGCTCACGCCAAGAACGATTTTTTTACCGGCCAGGCTCATCATGATTCTTTCCTGTTGGGTTCACCTGAGAGGCGGGCATTTTATCACAATCCGAAAAGCATCGTGATGTTGTCCATCCGCCACTTTGCGAGGCGTTACGCAAGACGAGAAATCCGTCGTCGTGAGGCATCGGGGTCTGTGGCAGCATAGCCTGGTCATGGAAGAGGAGAGAGTATGGAGACGTTATCCCCGCTGTTGCCGCGAGAGAAACTGCTGCGCGATGGCGCGATGCTGCTGACGGACGAAGAGCTGCTGGCGCTGTTCCTGCGTACCGGGACCCGGAGTAAAAATGTGTTTGCCCTTGCCAGAGATCTTTTGCAGCATTTCGGCTCTCTGCATGGTTTGTTGTCCGCAGAGATGAAGGATTTCCGGCGAGTAGAGGGTATTGGTCTGGCGACATTCGCTCAGCTGAAAGGCATTGCTGAGCTTGCTCAACGCTACTACTGCTCGGGGATACGAGGCATCAACCCGCTGAAAGACCCGCAGATGACCCGGGAGTTTGTGCGCAGCCAGCTGGCGGAAGAGGAGCGCGAGATCTTTATGGTTATCTTCCTCGATAACCAAAACCGGGTACTGAGCCACAGCCGCTTATTTTCGGGAACTCTGAGCCATGTTGAGGTGCATCCACGGGAAATTGCACGCGAAGCGATAAAAGTGAATGCTGCGGGCGTGATCCTCGCGCATAATCACCCCTCAGGGCGCGCCGAACCGAGCAAAGCCGACAGAGAGGTGACTGCACGCATCATCAAATGCTGTCAATTCATGGACATTCGTGTTCTTGATCATCTGGTCATTGGCCGCGGAGAGTACGTTTCGTTTGCTGAACGTGGGTGGATTTAAGCCATTTCTCGCGATCCATCGGGATCTTTGTCTGTTCGGGACTTGAGCACATCCTCGAGTCAGCGTATACTACGCCACCTTTGAGAATCTCGGGTTTGGCATTTGGGCCTGGCAATCGATGGTTCACTTAGAATCGCGATGACTGGGCTGTAAAGCCTGACGAGGCGCCGATACCCCATACGAAGCTCGAGCTAATTTGATTTTTGGAGAATAGACATGTCCCGAGTCTGCCAAGTTACTGGCAAGCGTCCGGTGACCGGTAACAACCGTTCCCACGCACTGAACGCGACTAAACGCCGTTTCCTGCCGAACCTGCACTCTCACCGTTTCTGGGTTGAGAGCGAGAAGCGTTTTGTCACCCTGCGTGTATCTGCTAAAGGTATGCGTGTTATTGATAAGAAAGGCATCGATACAGTTCTGTCCGAACTGCGTGCCCGTGGCGAAAAGTACTAAGTACTTAAAGAGGAAATAAATCATGGCTAAAGGTATTCGCGAGAAAATCAAGCTGGTTTCTTCTGCTGGTACAGGTCACTTCTACACCACCACGAAGAACAAACGTACTAAGCCGGAAAAACTGGAACTGAAAAAATTCGATCCAGTTGTACGCCAGCACGTACTGTACAAAGAAGCTAAAATTAAATAATTTTAGAATCCTTGTATTGAAAAACCCCGCATCTGCGGGGTTTTTTGCATTCTGCATCCCAACGGAGGAACCATGCCTGAATTACCTGAGGTAGAGACCAGCCGCCGTGGCATTGAGCCTCACCTGGTCGGTGCGACCATTCTTCATGCTGTTGTCCGCAACGGTCGTCTGCGCTGGCCGGTGTCTGATGAGATCCACGCCCTGAGCGATAAACCCGTCCTTAGCGTGCAGCGCCGTGCAAAATACCTGCTGCTGGAGCTGCCCGACGGCTGGATCATCATTCACCTGGGGATGTCCGGGAGCCTGCGCATCCTCAGCGAAGAGCTGCCTGCTGAAAAGCACGACCACGTCGATCTGGTGATGAGCAACGGCAAAGTGCTGCGCTATACGGATCCGCGCCGCTTCGGGGCCTGGCTGTGGACGAAGGAGCTGGAAGGGCATAACGTGCTGGCGCACCTGGGGCCGGAGCCGCTCTCAGACGCGTTCAACGCGGAGTACCTGAAGGCAAAGTGCGCGAAGAAGAAAACCCCTATCAAACCCTGGCTGATGGATAACAAGCTGGTGGTCGGCGTGGGGAATATCTACGCCAGCGAATCGCTGTTTGCCGCCGGGATCCATCCCGATCGGTTAGCCTCATCGCTTTCCGCTCAGGAGTGCGAGCTGCTGGTAAGGGTGATTAAGGCGGTGCTGCTGCGCTCGATTGAGCAGGGCGGAACCACCCTGAAGGACTTTCTGCAAAGCGACGGCAAGCCGGGCTACTTTGCCCAGGAGCTGCAGGTCTATGGCCGTAAAGATGAGCCGTGCCGGGTGTGCGGTACGCCGATTGTGGCAACGAAGCACGCCCAGCGCGCCACGTTCTATTGCCGTCAGTGTCAGAAGTGATGCAGATGTAAGCCGGGCAAGCGCAGCGCCGCCCGGCAAAAAGAGTTATTTCAGCTTATCCATCAGCGCCTGATGCACGCTTGTCGGTAAGAAATGGGTGACATCACCCGCGTGGCGCGCTACCTCTTTCACCAGGGACGAAGAGATAAACGACCACTCTTTGGAGGGCATCAGGAAGACGCTTTCCAGCTCCGGCATCAGGTGGCGGTTCATGTGCGCCAGCTGCATCTCATATTCAAAGTCGGCCACCGCGCGCAGCCCACGAATTAAGATATTGGCCTGCTGGGCGCGGGCAAAATTCGCCATCAGATCGCTAAAGCCTACTACGTCAACATTGGGCAGGTGCGCCGTTGCGGCTTTTGCCAGCGCAACGCGCTCATCGAGGTCGAACAGCGGCTTTTTGCTGGGGCTGGCGGCAATCGCCAGGATCACCGTATCAAACATGCTGGCGGCACGGGTGACGATATCAATATGGCCGTTGGTGATGGGATCGAAGGTACCCGGATAAATCGCTTTTGTGCTCATGGCTCACGCTTTCTCTGAGTAGCCGCGGCTCAACGCCCACAGCTCGGTGTATTTATTAAAAGTATACTGGGCGTTAACCACCGCCAGTAACCAGCCCTGTTTCCCGTCCAGCACGCCACCACGCAGCACCAGCGTCTTCAGAAACGCCCCTGCGGTGTGGCTGAAAATTCCTGCCAGTGAGGTTCTCTTGCCGCGCTGGTGACGCTCCTGGGCCCACGCCGTGGCGTAATTAAGCTGTTTACGCTGGAAGCTGGCGAAATCACGGCAGGTGAGATGCAGCAGATCGCCGTCGAGGGCAATCACTGGCGCGCCGTCGCAGGCCAGCGATTCATGAACCAGGTTATCGTTGTAGTGATAGCGCGTGCGCGGGTAAAGGCGCATCACGCGATCGGGATACCAGCCGCTGTGTCGCATAAAGCGGCCAAGGAAATAGTTGCGCCGGGCGATGCTGTAGACGGCGTCGGGCTGAGGGGCAGCCAGTACGCGCTGGATGGCCTGTTGAAGCTCAGGCGTGACGCGCTCGTCGGTGTCGATCATCAGGACGTAATCGCCGGTGGCGAACTGCTGCGCCCGCTGGCGCTGAATGCCATAACCCTGCCAGTCGGTATTAACATGGACCTGTACACCGGCGGCGCGGGCGACGTTAACCGTGTCGTCGGTACTGCCGGAATCAAGCAGGACAATCTCATCGGCCCATGCCACGGAGGCAAGGCAGTCCGGCAGCAGGTCAGCGGCGTTTTTGGCGATCATGACCACCGAAAGACGCGCAGGCATCAATGGCTCCGCACGGGCAGGTAAGGCTGCAGCAGTTGCAGCAGGCGGGTCAACGCCCCCTGGTTCTGATGCAGCACTTCAACGGCGTGGCGGCCATACCATAGACGATAGTCTTCGTCGGTCAGCAGGGTGGAAATTTCCTTCACGACAGAGTTCGCGTCGGTGACCGTAATCAGCCCGTCAGCCTGCTGCAGTTTGGCGCAGATATCTTTGAAGTTGAAGGTATGTGGCCCCATCAGCACCGGAATGGCGTGCGCTGCGGGCTCCAGCGGGTTATGCCCGCCACGCTCCACGAGGCTGCCGCCAACAAACGCCAGGTCGGCAATACCGTACAGCAGCATCAGTTCACCCATGGTATCGCCAATCACCACCTGGGTGCTTGCAGACGGGATTTCACCGCTGCTGCGCATCGTGAAGCTGAACCCGCCCTTTTGCACCATCTCGCGGGCGTCTTTAAAGCGTTCAGGATGACGTGGCACCAGAATTAACAGCAGATCCGGGAAGGTTTCCAGAAGCTGGCGATGCGCCTGCAGGATAATCTCTTCTTCACCGTCGTGGGTGCTGGTGGCGATCCACACTTTGCGGCGCGGTGCCCACTGGCGACGCAGGGTCACTGCCCGGGCTGCCAGCTCCGGCGTAACCGAAATATCAAACTTCAGGCTACCGGTGACTGCCAGCTGGTTGCGCTTCAGGCCCAGCGACAGGAACCGGGCGCCATCTTCTTCGTTTTGTGCCGCAATCAGGGTGATTTTACTCAGCAGGCGGCGCATAAAGTTACCCAGCTTGCCATACCCCTTCGCGGAGCGCTCCGACAGACGGGCGTTGGCTACTACCAGCGGAATTTTGCGGGCGTGCAGGGCAGAAATCATATTCGGCCACAGCTCGGTTTCCATCACGATCACAAGCTTTGGGCGCACGGTGTTGAGGAAACGGTTCATGGCGCAGGGTAAATCATACGGCAGATAGACGTGATGCACGTCTTTGCCAAAGGCGGACATGGCGCGTTCGGAACCGGTTGGCGTCATGGTGGTGACGGTGATCGGCAAAGACGGATAGCGGTGGCGCAGGGCGCGGACCAGCGGAATAGCGGCCAGCGTTTCGCCCACCGAAACGGAGTGGAGCAGGATACCGTCCGGCGCAACTTTGTTGCGGCAATAACCATAGCGTTCAGCCCAGCGTTTACGGTAGGCAGGCGCTTTACGGCTACGCAGCAGCAGTCGTAGCCACACCAGTGGCTGAATAATATAGAGCAGAGCGGTATACAACAATTCCAAGCGATTATCCGTTTTTTCAGTTTCGGCGGGCAAATTCTAAGCATTTAGGCCGTTTAAAGCTATCCCTTTGGCGCTTTTGCTCAGCCATTTGCCTGCGTTACGTGCGTTCACAGATAAAAAACGGGCATTAGCTGCCCGTTTAATTATTTCTGCTTAACGTTCCGCTTCCGGCAGCTCGTTCAGGTGATAGGTGACGCGCTCCGACAGTCCCCGAATATCACCCCCGGTGATGTAGTAGCTGTCGTCTTTCTGGTTCGGGTTACTGACCGCATACCCCAGCATCTTGTTGATCAGCGTCGCCATCTGGTAATGGTTGAGCGGGACCTGCGGGCTAATGTCGCTCATCGTATACGCCGGGTCGTTGCTGAAGTAGAGGAACGGCACCTGGGCAATGGGCATCTCGACGATGGAGTGACCGAACAGACCGCCATCGCCCACGCGTTCGCCGTGATCCGAGGTAATAAAGACCAGTACCGGCAGTTTGGATTTTGCCATCGCAGTACGGATCGCCGACGCCAGCTCTTTGTCATACAGGCGCACGGCATCATCGTACTCGTTCTTCTTCTGCGCCACGTCATCACTCAGGCGTGGGGTAGAGAATTTGGCAAAGCCCTGCGGGATATTGCGCTCGTAAGGGATGTGCGGCGCACGGCTGTTCAGCACCATCAGGAAGGGTTTGTTCCAGTCCAGCTTCGCCTGCTCAACGGAAGGGGTCAGCACCACATCGGCACCCACGTCCGGCGCCGGGCGGATCTGCGTATCTTCCCACAGGTCAATATCGTGGATACCAATCCAGTTGCTCAGCCCTTCCAGACCCTGGGCGGAGATAAACGCCGTCTGGTAGCCCTGCTTTTTAGCATTGGTGAAGATGTTGGTCGACTTAGACTTATAGGCGGCGTAGTTGTCCGGCTCGCGCAGGTTGTTGACCAGCATCGGGATCGCCACACGTGTGGAGACCGCGTTCGACACGATCAGACGGCCGGTCCCCTGATACTGCTGCATCAGCGCGTTCAGCTCAGGCGTGGTGTCGCGCTCATAGCCCAGCGCGCTGACGTGGTGCGGATTCAGGCTCTCGCCAATCGCCAGGATGATGGAGTATTTCCCGACCTGGCTGCCTTCAACCGGCTTAACCTCATAGGGCTCATAGTGCGCGATGTTCTGGTTCTCACCGGAAAGGGCTTCCGGGATCAGGCGAATGGCGCTGTAGCTCATGGCCGACAAACCGTTACGCAGCAGGGAGTGGCGCAGATCCGGGTTGAATTTATACATCTGCCCGTCGATGGCTTTGTAGAACTGACCGGCAAACATCACCACGATAGCCAGCAGGCACGGCATAGCCACCCACTTATGCCACTGCGGCGCAAGGCGACGGGTAAAGACCAGCGCGAAGATCACCGCGACGGCCATGATGATAAAGTAGATCCCAAGCGATCCCAGACTGTCCGTAATGCCGCTGGCGATATCTTTGGTTTCGACAAAGGCCAGCCACACTTCGCTCGGGCCATAAAACTGGCCGTAGAACTGGTAATAGACCGCTTCCGATATCTGCACGATAAAGGTGACCGCCAGCAGGAGCCGGGTCAGGAAGTAGCGGGCGCTGACGGCCGCCAGCAGGGAGATAATCAGGTACAGCGACATGTCGCTGGATTTCGGCTGGTACACATGGTCTTTCAGCAGGATGATGATTTCACACAGTGAAAACAGCACCAGGAATACCAGGGTTAATATCAGAGTACGCAGAATATTGCGGCGTGGCGTCAATGACGATCGTAAGGATGCTTTAAACATAAATGGACTCAAAGTAACTCAAAACTTTTTAGTCAGCGGGCGGATGGCTTTACCGAAACCAAAACGCAGTGCACGAACCAGGGTAGGGCGTTTATGCAGTCCTTTACGCCAGATATCTTCAAACAGGCTGAACCAGCGCGCGGCGACCGCTTCGCGGGAGTAGACCTGCAGACGCTTGTCACCCTGCTCACGCATCTGACGATAGAGTTCAGGGTGGTTTTTCAGCCGCATGATGGCATCGAAGGCTTCATCAGGCGTTTTGGCTATCAGGTAATCGAGTTCGCTTTCGCGAATAGCGCGATAGGAAGGTTCATCGTCGCAGATCATCACCGTTTTGCCGAGCCAGTTGTTAATCAGCTTGCTGGCAGGTTTGCGGGCCAGTTTGTGGTCATGTGATTTACGGAAACTGATACAGATGTCGACGTCCTGGTAGTTGGTCCAGTTATCGAAGGAGATACGCAGGTCTATGCCTTGCTCAGCCAGACGCTGTTTGAAAGCCTCGCTGCGGAACGCCTCCGGGAAGCTGTCCACGCGGCCAAAAAAGGCCACGGTTTTAATGGTTTCATCGGTACGTTCGCGCGGTTTCACCCCCGGCTGCGGCCAGTAGGGGACGAAAACGCCGTTGCTGCGGTTGCCGGCTTCCGGGTTCTGATCCACCACCACGTCAGCGCCAATCACCGGTGGGCGGTCGGCACGAGCCACAACGGTCACGCCACGCCAGGGTTTGACGCGCGAGCCAAAATCATCGTTGTGCATCAGGTTGATGGCATCCGGGCGACACTCTGATCCAAAAGAACACTCAATGTCGTCGCCGTAATAGTGCTTCAGCGCCAGGGTGGTCTGGAAAGTCCAGCCGCCGCGCCCGCCGCAGTAAAAACGCTCCGGAATGGTGTCCGGGTTTACGCGGTTATCCAGCAGCGTCTGGAAATCTGCATAGTTTTTAGCGATGAAATCAGCGCGGGAGACTGCGTGTAATTTAAGTTTGCTCATAATGTCCGTTAGCCGATGATTTTCTTAAGACGGAAGTAGCGACGCCCCAGGCGCCAGCGCTGACGCAAACCACGCGCGTTTTGCCAGATCATCGACCAGATGCCGCGATCGAACAGTTCCTGGGTGATTTCGCGTTTTTTCGCGCTGTCTTCGATGTTGTTAATGCTGTGCAGAATACCCAGACCCTCTTTGGCGATTTGCCACTGACAGGCCGGGACACGCTTCACCTGTTCCGGGTGGCGCTTATTAATGGCGTCCAGCATTTCGAGGATCTTCATATAGTGACGTGACGAACGCATACGGGTGTCGTCAGTGCCAGGCGTATGGGAAACCGAGGCAGAGTGGATCAGATAGTCGTAATAGACTTCGTCAATATACTGAACGCGTTTTGCGGTAAGCAGCACTTCTGTAGTCCAGGGAATATCCTGATGGCGCAGGCCATGCTCGAAGGTAAAACCCTGGGCTTTGATAAAGGCGTGGCGATAAATATTCAGCCAGGTGACGTGCAGGAATTTGCGCGAGGCCAGCGCCATCTGCAGCCATTCAGGGCCGTCCAGTACGCCGGTTGAGGCCAGTTTGTCGGACGGGAAAATCTTTTTCGATGGGCGGCCATCGTCATAAATATAGGTGCCGTTGCAGGTCGCGACATCCAGCTGGCCCGCAAAGGCTATCTCCAGCAGACGGGGATACATGCCAGGGTAAATAACGTCATCAATATCCGGGAAAGCAACGTATTCGCCGGTAGCCACGGCAAGGCCGGTATTGCGCGCGGCTGAGACGCCGCCGTTAGGCTGGTTAATGACCTGAAAATGGGTAAATTCGTCGGCATAGCGGGAAATAATTTCAGCTGAGCGATCCGTCGAGCCGTCATTAACAATAATCAATTCCAGACTCGGTAAATTCTGCTGTTTAATGCTGTCAAAAAAAGCGCTCAGGAATTTTTCGCCATTATAAACGGCAACGATGAGGCTTAATTGAGGCGTTTCAGACATGCTTTCTCCGTAAAAATACGCAGCAATTAAAAGGGTATAACCATTACATTCAACGGCATTTCGACAGCCGACAGGCTAAAGCGTTCCGCGCCAGAGTGTTAAACACCTCTGGCGCGGATAAATTATCAGGATGTTAGCTTTTCAGTCGGCGCAGGGCGTAGCGCGCACATGCCAACCAGCAGGCCGGTCAGTAACATATACTGCTCAAGATAGTGATCTTTGAGGTTATGGTCGACCATGGTTCGGCAGAAGAAGCCGACGGTAAAGAGCAGCAGGAACATCCCTACCATCATTTTACCGCGACGGAACTCCCGCCAGCCGATGTACCAGCAGCCCACCAGCAGGAGCAGCCAGCCCGCGATGCCGACAACACCGTTCTGAATACCGAATTCAATCAGGCCGTAGTGGCTGTGGGGAATGTTAATGCGGTTATCCTGGGTATCCCGGCGCAGCACATAGCGGAAGGCCTCTTTTTTGGCTCCTACGCCTGCCGGGTGTTCGGCAATTAACATCCAGCCCTGGTGGAAGAAGCTGGCCCGACAGCCATTAGAATGGTTCATCGGTACACCCAGACTGTTTACCGGTACGGCACCGTCTGTTTTGTTATAGCAAAAGCTGGTGAAAGGAGCATTCCAGCCAGCAATGGCATCACTTTCAAGGGTTTGCCAGCGTGGGTCAGTTTTCCAGGAGGCATAGCCGAGCAGCGCAGAGGCAACAATAAGGCCAACCAGAATACCACCGGTGACGATAACCCGGCTGCGGCGCATGCTGTGCAGGCTCAGCAGGATAAATGTAGAGAAAAGGCTACCGACCAGACCGATGGTGCCCCAGCGGGTATCCACCAGCGCGGTACAGACCAGGTTGCTCAACAGGATCAGCGTCAGGAACGGGGTTTTCAGGCGCAGGAAGCGTTGTTTTAACAGACCGCGCGCCAGCAACTCCGCAAGGATAAAGCCGGTGATCATGTTGACCTGGAAGCTCATGCGGGTGCGATTATAGACAATCCGCGTTTCGCCCCAGTGAATAAAGCCGTCACGCCAGTAGAGCCAGAGAGTATCAAGCAGATGGACGCAGACCACGCCCCAGAAAAAGAGGATCACCAGCGTAAAGTAGCGCGCGGCGGTCACGGAAGGGTATGTCCTTTGGATCGCCGGTAATAGTACCAGGCCCGCACAGAACAGTAATACCGGACGTAACCACTGGCCGCTCCAGGCAGAAACCATCTCTTTTATGTCTGGCGCGACAAAAAAACCATTAATCAGAATAAAGAAAGTTAACGCCCATATAACAATAAGAACGAACTTAATTTTGCTTAAATCCAGCCGTTGTCTGGTAGTGCTTTTGCTAAAAAACAGGCCAAGGGCGACAGCAACAATGGGATAAATCAAACCATTGCGGTGAAACGGCAGCTGATCGTTGGGAATAGGCCAGACAAAACATAAAGCCAGTACAGCAAGGACTAACAGACCTGTCAGAATGTTACGAGTATTTGTCATATATTTTGGGCTGGTTAAGGATTTTCGGTTCTTACCGGCTAATTAACAATGCAGTGAGCGATTTCCACGGTTTTTCAGTGGGAAATAAAAAGCCAAAGAAAACTATCACAAATACCTGACCTACAGAAGGACAATGTTTGTAAGCAAGAATAATCCCTATCGCGCCTTCCGGCACCGGGAGTTTATGTATTACCGGGTCCGTAACGGTTATAATTTGTTGTTATGCCAGCTATTGCACAATAACCAGGAAAAGTATGCATATTGTTCACACTGAAGCAGACGGGGGTAAGGGCGGCCAGCCGTTACGCATCATTAATGAATCCCTTGGGATGATTCAGCGCGGCCATCAGGTAACCATACTTTGCCCGGAGAGTGCCCCGCTGCACGCCCTGGCACGCGATGCCGGGTTAACGGTGGTCACCATGCCGTTAAGGCGCAAGAACCTTCATAACCTGCAGCAGCTGCGCGGCTGGCTGAAAGCGAACCGCCACTCTGTTGATGTTATAAACAGTCACAATTCTGCCGATACCTGGCTGGTGGCGCTGGCTAATCTCACCCTGTCAAATCCGGTCCCGCTGGTGCGTACCCGTCATGCCTCCGGCGTGCCGCGCAATAACTGGACCACCCGCTGGCTGTTTCGCAAAGCCTGCGCCCACATCGTGACCACCGGGGAGGCGCTGCGTCAGCAGATGGCGGACATTGGCGTGCCAATGGCCCAGAGCACCTCGGTGCCCAGCGGCGTCGATACCCGGCGTTTTCATCCGGCGGATAAACAGCAGGCCCGGGCGCACTGCGGTCTGTCGCAGGAGGATTTCTGGCTGGGGGTGGTGTCGCATCTGCGCCCAAACAAAGGCCATAGCGTGCTGTTACGCGCTCTCGCCGCCATTGATAACCCGCACATTAAGCTGGTGATTGTCGGTGAAGGGCCGCATAAAGCCACGCTGGAGCAGGAGATCGTGGCCCTGGGGCTACAGGAGCGGGTGGTGATGGCGGGGCACCGCAGCGATCCGGAACGCTGGTTCCCGGCGTTTGATATCGCGCTCAGTCCTTCGCACGATATGGAGGGCGTTCCGCAGGGGGTACTGCAATCGCTGGCCTCGCGGATCGCGACCATTGCCACCGACGCAGGCGGCACGGCAGATGCGGTGATTAACGGCCAGACCGGGATGTTGATTGCGCAGCGCGACGAAGCGGCGCTGCGCGAGGCGATTGTGAAGCTGTATGAGGACGCTTTGCTGCGCGAAACGCTGGCGCAGCAGGGTTACGATTACCTGTGCAGCCATTTTACCCGGGAGTGCATGCTGGAGACGATGGAGAAGGTCTTCTCCACCGCGGCTCAGCGCAGCAGTTCGCGATAGAGTGCCTGCAGCTCTTTCGCCATTCGCTCCAGGGTATAAGGCTCAGCAGTCGCGCGTGCTGCTGCTGAGTAATCAGTGCCCTGCCTGCGTCCTTCAAGCCAGAGTCCGATTGTCTGCTGATAACCGTCGCTGTCGAGCGCGTCGCGTACCCAGCCGTTTACCCCCTCTTCAATCCACTCTGCCGCACCGCAGCCATGGCTGGTGAGCAGCGGCAGGCCGCAGGCCAGCGCTTCGACACAGACGTTCGGGAAGGGATCGTAAAGCGTCGGCAGGATCAGCGCGTCGGCGGTGCCGTAAACCTGGCGCACCTCGGCAACCGGCCCCAGAAAACGTACCCGGGATGCCACACCGAGCGTCTGCGCCAGCTTTTCAAATTTGCGGGCGTGCTTGTCGCGCCCGGCAATCAGCAGCCAGACGTCAGGATGCGGCACAATAGCCCGCAGCGCCGTCGCCACCCCTTTACGGCTGAAGCCGGAACCCACATAGGCCAGAACAGGCGCATTCTGTGGGATCCCCTGCGCATCGCGCAGAGAGTGCGTGCGCACCGCCGGGCTGAAGTGGTTGGTATCCACACCGTTGTAGATCACCGTCAGCTTGTCATCCGTCAGGCCAAAGCGGCGGGCAATATCGTCCCGCACCATCTTCGAGTTGCAGATCACTTTGCGCAGTGCAGGGTGAGTAAACATCTGCGCTTCCGCCCGCAAAATATAGCGATGGTAGCGGCTCAGGGACTGCGCCCAGCGCGCCAGCGGCGACTGGATGCGGTTGTACTGCTCAAGCCAGGTGGCGTGTACGCCGTCACCGGCCCGGAAGATGGTTGCCCCCGGAATGCGCTCGTGGCTCTGCACGATATCGAACTGCGCAAACTGCGCCGCCGCGGCGTCGGCAAAGCCCGATTCGCGGTCAAGGCGGTTACGGAATGAGGGATTAACGGTCAGCGTTTTCCAGCCAGCGGCATCTTCCCACTGGCGGGCGATCAGCGTGACGTCCAGGGCCGTATCCTGAGCCAGGACGTTCAGCGCGCGGGAGACGAAGCGCTCCGCGCCGCCGTTAGGGTTATAGGTCTGTCGGACGATAGCCAGCTTCATGCCGGATTTTCCAGCAGCAGGGTATCAATGGCGCTCAGCACCATTTGCGGGGTGATGGCCGTAATACAGTCGGAGACGCCGCTGTCGCCGCAGCCCGCTTTACCGCAGGGCTGACAGGTAAATCCTGCAGTGATGACGCGATAGTTTACTCCCCACGGCGCCCATTTGATCGCCCCGGTCGGGCCGAAGATGGCGACGGTCGGGGTGCCCACGGCGCTGGCGAGGTGCATCGGCATAGAGTCGACGCCGAAATAGATCCGCGCATGCTTCATCAGCGCACCCAGCTCTTTCAGGTTCAGCTGGCCGCTCAAATCAAACACCGGCTGGGTGAGCGCAGCGCGCAGCTCATCCATATAGGCTGTCTCTTCTTTTGACGGCGCGGCGGAGAGGATAATGGGCAGGCCGCGGGCCGCCAGCGTATCGATGGTCGCCGCCAGCTTGTTGATATCCCAGGCCTTAAACATCCAGCGCGACGTGGGATGGACCAGAATATAAGAGCCGCTGCTCAGCCCGAATCCGGCCAGTTTCTCCGCAATCGACGCTTCTGCCGCGTCGCCCGGCACAAACAGGGTATGTTTGTCGGCATCGGTCTGCGGATGAATGCCGATCCGCCGCAGCGCATCCAGGTTCACCTCCACCATATGGCGGCTGTTATCCTGGATCGCCGGATAGAGGGTGGTAAAGGATTTCACCCAGCGACGACGCGCCAGCCCGCCACGTTTATCAAGCTTAAAGCCGACGGAGACGCGGGGCTTCAGCCGACGCGCCAGACGGGCGCCGTGCCAGTGTTCGGTCAGGTTGATCAGCACGTCGTAGTCACGCGCTTTCAGGGTGTTCAGCAACGCACGGTACAGCCGGAACTGCGCGAACCAGCCTTTTTTACGCCAGTTACGCCCGATGGTATGCACCTGGTCGATAAACGGATGGCTGGTGAGCATCGCCTGGGTGTCGTCATACACCAGGGCATCCACTTCGACGTTGGGATAGTTAGTTTTCAACACCGTGAAGACCGGCGAGGTCAGCAGAACGTCACCGTGATGACGCAGCTTAACAATCAGCACGCGCTTCGGTGGGCGCTCCGCTGAGAAAAAATCAGACATAGGCTCTCTCTGCTGCCAGCAAAGGCTCTAATTGCGCAAATACCGCAGTGGCGGACAGGTCGCTCAGCTGCGATGAATGTTCCGGGCGGCAGATATATTGATTTTTGCCGTAGCCGCCAATCAGACCCGGATCCGTCGGGCCGTAAAGCGTAATATTAGGACGATCCAGCGCCGCCGTCAGGTGGCTGAGTCCGGTATCAACCGAGACGACTGCCGTTGCCCCCGCCAGCTCCTGCGCGACGCCATCCAGCTTCATGCGGGGCAGCACGTCCACGTATGCAAACCCTTCTGCCAGACGTTTCGCCCTCGCCTCTTCGTGCGGGGCGCCCCATGGCAGCCGGATGTGCAGACCCGCGTTGCCCAGCAGGCCGATAAGCTCACGCCAGTGCGCTTCCGGCCAGTGTTTATCATCGCGGGTGGTGGCATGCAGGAAGATGAGATAAGGCGCGTCTGGTTTTGCATCGTGCAGGAAATGCTGCGAAATCGCATAGTCGCCCTGCATCTCTGGTCTGGCATAGCCGAGGCTTTTGGCGAACAGCTCCCGGGTGCGTTCTACCGCGTGCTGCTGTTTAGCGATGGCGTGACGGCGGTTGTAGAACAGGCTGGCCAGCGGTTCGCGGGCGCTCTGCCAGTCCATGCCGTGCTTCACGCCGTGCGCCAGCCGGGTGACCAGCGCCGCGCTTTTCACCAGCCCCTGGGCGTCGATGATGGCATCGTAACGCTGAGCCTGCACCGCATCGCGAAAGGCCTTACGCTCGGCCTTGATCGGGGTGGAGAACCAGGCTTTGCGCCAGCGACGGATCGCCACCGGGATCACCCGGTCGACGGCGGCATGCCAGGTGGGGATCTGCGCGAAGCCTTCTTCCACCACCCAGTCAAAACGGATGCCCGGAATCGCCTGCATGGCGTCAGTGAGCGCGGGCAGGGTGTGCAGCACATCGCCCATGGAGGAGGTTTTAACGATCAGTACCCGCATCCGTTACCCTTCTTCGCTCAACAGCAGCTCGTTGAGCTCGTCGAGGACCCGCTGCGGGGTAATGTCGATCAGGCTCTGATGATAGCCTTCGGCGGTATCACCTTTACGGACTTTGTGGTAGCCGGTGATCAGACGAATGACGCGCGCCTTACTGGACAGCGGCGGCGTGAAGTCCGGGCTGCTCGGGCCGTACAGCGCCACCAGCGGGCGGTTGAGCGCCGCGGCTACGTGCATCAGGCCGGAGTCGTTTGTCACCACCGCCTTACAGGCGGCGAGCAGGATCACCGCCTGCTCCAGCTGGGTCTCCCCGGCCAGGTTACGGCACCAGGCCTGCTGCTCGATGCTCAGGGCGGCGAGAATTTCATTGCCCGCCTCGTGATCTTTCGCCGAGCCGAACAGGACAATCTGATAGCCTTCATCGATCAGCTGCTTCGCCAGCTCGGCATAGTGATAGTGCGGCCAGCGCTTCGCCGGGCCGAACTCCGCGCCGGGGCAGAAGCCAATCATCGGGCGATCGGCCAGCAGGCCAAAGGTGTTGCAGGTCTGGGATTTCTCACCCTCGTTGACCTGAAGCTGCGGCCAGAGCAGCGGCTGCGGCAGGTCTTTCGCGCTGCGCATCACCCCTTTGTCATAGGCCAGGGCCACATAGCGCTCCACCATCAGCGGCCAGGCCTCTTTATCCAGCACGCGGGCGTCATTCAGCAGGCCGTAGCGCATCTCGCCGCGCCAGCCGGTACGGTGCGGCACCCCCGCAAAGAACGGGACAAGGGCAGACTTAAAGGAGTTAGGCAGCACGAAGGCGCGGTCGTAGCGTTTGTCGCGCAGGTTATGGCCAAGCTTGCGCCGCTCGGCGAGCTCCAGCGCCCCGTGGCCGAGCGGCATCGGGATCGCCTCATTTACTTCCGGCATCCGCGATAACAGCGGACGGCACCACGCGGGTGCCATCACGTCAATTATCGCCTGGGGATAGCGCGCCTTGAGCGTGCGATAGAGACTTTGCGACATCATCATGTCGCCCACCCATGACGGGCCGATCACCAGTATCTTCATGCTTATTTCTTACGCCTTGCGGTTCAGCCAGGCCATATATTCCGTTACCCCTTCGGCAACGGTCTTGAACGGCTTGTCATAGCCCGCCGCGCGCAGGTTGGTCAGATCTGCCTGAGTAAATGCCTGATAGCGGCCTTTCAGCTTATCCGGGAACGGGATGTACTCAATGCTGCCTTTCTGGTGGTACGCCAGGGTTGCGTCAGCCACCGCCTGGAAGGACTCTGCGCGACCGGTCCCCAGGTTGAAAATGCCGGAAACGCCGTTTTCCCAGAACCACAGATTTACCGCTGCCACGTCACCCACGTAGACGAAGTCACGCTTGAAGCCATCGCTGCCTTCGAACAGTTTCGGGGTTTCGCCATTGTTCAGCTGGGTATTGAGGTGGAAGGCCACGCTCGCCATGCTGCCTTTGTGGCCTTCGCGCGGTCCGTAGACGTTGAAGTAGCGGAAGCCGACAATCTGGGAGTTCGCTTCTGGCAGCACCTGGCGCACGTATTCGTCGAACAGGAACTTGGAGTAGCCGTACACGTTCAGCGGCTGCTCGTATTCGCGGGATTCGATGAAGTCAGAGGTGCGTCCGCCGTAGGTCGCCGCAGAAGAGGCGTACAGGAACGGGATTTCGCGCTCCAGGCAGTAGTGCAGGATCTCTTTAGAGTACTGGTAGTTGTTGTCCATCATATACTTGCCGTCCCACTCGGTGGTGGAGGAGCAAGCACCTTCATGGAAGATTGCGTCGATATCGCCGAACTCTTCGCCCGCCATAATCTGGATCAGAAAGTCTTCTTTATCCATGTAGTCGGCAATGTTCAGATCCACCAGGTTTACGAACTTGGTGCCGTCTTTCAGGTTGTCCACCACCAGAATGTCGGTGATGCCTTTGTCATTGAGGGCCTTGATAATGTTGCTGCCGATAAAGCCCGCGCCGCCGGTAACGATGATCATAACTGTAACCTTTGAAGTGTGGAGCCCGGGGACAATCCCGGGCACTAATATTCATATCATATCATTAGTATGACCACCCTTCAGCCATTCACCGACTTAGCGCAGGGGTACACGTGATTTATGCTGCAAAAACGATAACAGTTAAAGCGTCATCTCGTATCAACGTATAGCTTTGGGTAATATGTGCCAAAATTTGTTGAGTCTGGAGAATTGCAATGCGTGGTGATTTTTACAAACAGTTAACCAGTGACCTGGAAACCGCGCGGGCGGAAGGGTTGTTCAAAGAAGAGCGAATCATTACTTCCGCTCAGCAGGCGGATATCACCGTTGCCGACGGCAGCCAGGTGATTAACTTCTGCGCCAACAACTACCTGGGTCTTGCGAATCACCCTGAGCTGATTGCCGCTGCGAAAGCGGGCATGGACACCCACGGTTTTGGCATGGCCTCCGTGCGTTTCATCTGCGGTACCCAGGACAGCCACAAGGCGCTGGAGAGCAAGCTGGCCGCCTTCCTCGGGATGGAAGACGCCATTCTGTACTCGTCCTGCTTTGACGCCAACGGCGGTCTGTTCGAGACCCTGCTCGGCGCGGAAGATGCGATTATTTCCGATACCCTGAACCACGCGTCGATCATCGACGGCGTGCGTCTGTGTAAAGCGAAGCGTTTCCGCTACGCCAATAACGACATGGTTGAGCTGGAAGCGCGTCTGAAAGAGGCCCGTGAAGCCGGTGCGCGTCACGTGCTGATCGCCACCGACGGCGTGTTCTCCATGGACGGCGTGATCGCCAACCTGAAAGGCGTCTGCGACCTGGCAGACAAATACGATGCGCTGGTGATGGTCGATGACTCCCACGCCGTCGGCTTTGTCGGCGAAAACGGCCGTGGATCCCACGAATACTGCGACGTGATGGGCCGCGTGGACATCATCACCGGCACCCTGGGTAAAGCCCTCGGCGGCGCGTCTGGCGGCTATACCGCGGCGCGCAAAGAGGTGGTAGAGTGGCTGCGTCAGCGTTCCCGTCCGTACCTGTTCTCCAACTCCCTGGCCCCGGCCATTGTTTCCGCCTCCATTAAAGTGCTGGAGATGGTGGAATCGGGTGCCGATCTGCGCGACAAACTGTGGGCCAACGCCCGTCTGTTCCGCGAAAAAATGACCGCCGCAGGCTTTACGCTGGCCGGTGCCGATCACGCCATTATCCCGGTCATGCTGGGTGATGCCGTGGTAGCGCAGAACTTCGCCCGCGAACTGCAGAAAGAGGGTATTTACGTCACCGGTTTCTTCTTCCCGGTGGTGCCAAAAGGTCAGGCGCGTATCCGCACCCAGATGTCTGCGGCGCATTCCCCTGAACAAATTGAGCGTGCGGTGGAAGCCTTTACCCGCATCGGTAAACAACTGGGCGTGATTGCCTGAGGACGTGTGATGAAAGCGTTATCCAAACTGAAAGCGGAAGAAGGCATCTGGATGACCGACGTTCCGGAGCCGGAAGTCGGTCATAACGATCTGCTGATTAAAATTCGTAAAACCGCCATCTGCGGTACTGACGTACATATCTACAACTGGGACCAGTGGTCGCAGAAAACCATTCCGGTCCCGATGGTTGTCGGTCACGAATACGTCGGCGAAGTGGTTGGCATCGGTCAGGAAGTGAAAGGCTTTAAAATTGGCGATCGCGTCTCCGGCGAAGGCCATATCACCTGCGGCCACTGCCGTAACTGCCGCGGCGGACGCACCCACCTGTGCCGCAACACCGTCGGCGTGGGCGTTAACCGCCCGGGCTGCTTCGCAGAATACCTGGTGATCCCGGCGTTCAACGCCTTCAAAATCCCGGACAACATCTCCGACGATCTGGCCTCCATCTTCGACCCGTTTGGTAATGCGGTGCACACCGCGCTGTCGTTCGATCTGGTGGGCGAAGACGTACTGGTTTCCGGTGCAGGCCCAATCGGCATCATGGCAGCAGCCGTGGCGAAACACGTCGGTGCGCGTAACGTGGTGATCACCGATGTGAACGAATACCGTCTGTCGCTGGCGCGCAAAATGGGCGTTACCCGTGCGGTGGACGTCTCTAAAGAGAACCTGAACGACGTGATGGAAGAGCTGGGCATGACCGAGGGCTTTGACGTCGGTCTGGAGATGTCCGGTGCGCCGCCGGCGTTCCGCACTATGCTCGACACCATGAACCACGGCGGACGTATTGCAATGTTAGGTATTCCGCCGTCGGATATGTCCATCGACTGGAACAAAGTTATCTTCAAGGGGCTGTTCATCAAGGGTATTTACGGCCGCGAGATGTTCGAAACCTGGTACAAGATGGCGGCGCTTATCCAGTCTGGTCTGGATCTCTCCCCAATCATTACTCATCGCTTCTCCATCGATGAGTTCCAGCAGGGCTTTGACGCGATGCGTTCAGGCCAGTCAGGGAAAGTTATCCTGAGCTGGAATTAAGTAAAAAAGCGCCTGCGGGCGCTTTTTTTTCGCTGGCCTCACGTTTTTTAGTCCACAACCGGAATGCCACCAACTTTTCTTCGCTTTTTTCCCCCTGCGCTTATAGAGTCTTTGGAAGTTTACTCAACTTTACAGCGCCTATGTTCAAGCTCACCGTTTGTTTATTGACCTGTAACTCAGCGCGACTGCTGCGAGAGGTGTTACCTCCGTTGATGGTGGTCGCCGATGAGATCGTTGTCCTCGACTCCGGCAGTCACGACGGCACGTTAGCCATTTGCCAGGAGTACGGCATCAGCACCCATCATCACCCTTATGCCATGCATGGCGTACAGATGAATCACGCCATCGATCTGGCGAGCAACGACTGGGTGTTATGCATGGACAGCGATGAGATTCTGGATGCGGAAACCGTGGATTTCATCCTGCAGCTGAAGGCGGGCGAGGAACCTCATCCGCAGCTGGCGTGGCGCATCTCCCGCTACTGGCACGTGCTGGGGGAAGAGGTACGCACTATTTATCCCATCTCTTCACCTGACTTCCCGGTACGGCTGTTTAACCGGACCCAGGCGCGCTTTAATCAGCGGCCGGTGGATGACAAAGTGGAAGGGGCGATCCAGTCGGTAAAAATCCCGGGCCGCGTGCGCCATGACACCTTCTATTCCCTGCATGAAGTGTTCAACAAGCTCAACAGCTACACCACTCGCCTGGTGAAGTACCAGACCATCAGGCCGTCGATTGCGCGCGGTGCAATCAGCGCCATCGGTGCGTTCTTCAAGTGGTATCTGTTCAGCGGCGCGTGGCGCCAGGGGAGAGTCGGCGTAGTGACCGGTCTTTACGCCACCTTTTACAGCTTTCTGAAATATTTCAAAGCCTGGTATCAGCACAAGGAGCAAAAGGCGTCCGCGAGCAAAAAAAAGCACGCGGACTCCCACGTCATTGAGTAAGCCATCCCGCCTGAGGTGGGATTAACTTTTCTTACCCCATCCCTGCCACTGCAACTGAACATATTTCACCAGCGTGCTCTGGCTGATGCTTTCACCAATCACCGAGAAGTAGCGGGTGACGTAGACCGGCTCCGGCGGCTGTTTAGGTGCGCAAAGCGTCACGCCACGGAAAGGATTGCGCGGTTTTGTGCCAGGCGCAGCGCCGGCGGGCGGCGGGCTGACCGGCCGGGAGGTATCCACCTGCGGCTCGTTGAGCAGGCTGCTCGCCGGAACCAGGGTGATATCCGCAGGCAGGGATGGCAGCATCTGCTGCAATACGCGAACGGTGGACGGATGCGGGTGACCAATAGCGATAGCCGAACCTGAACGGCGGGCTACCTGCACGGCGCGGTTAAACTGGAAGCGGATATCGGCTTCGTTCTGCGTGTCATCGAGAAACACTTTACGCTTAATCACCTTCACGCCGGTGCCCTGCGCGGCACGCATCGCCTGGCTGTTGCCGATGGTCATGCTGTCCAGAAAGTAGAGGTTATAGCGCGCCAGGGATTGCATCACCTTCTGCATGCCAAACAGGCTGGAGGTCATGGCGCTGCCCATATGGTTGTTCAACCCTACCGCGTAAGGCACTTTGTTGTACGCCTCGCGGATGATGCGGTCGATCTCGTCGCTGCTCATCTCCGGGCGCAGCGTGTCCTTTTCCAGCGGCTGTTTACTGAGCGGTGCCATCGGCAGATGGATCAACACTTCATGCCCGCTGTTATGGGCTTTGGTGGCCATTTCATGCGCGTGAGGTGCGTTTGGCAGGACGGCGACAGAGACGGCGGACGGCATCGCCAGGACCTGATTTTCTGTGTGTGGACGATAACCGAAGTCATCAATAACGATAGCGAGTTTACCTGCGTAAACCGGCATCGCCAGCGCCAGTGCGCTGACGAGGGGAAAAACCATACGACGAAATTGAAGCAAAACTTATCTTCCCAACCACGGCTGTGGATTGACCGCCTGACCCTGGCGACGAATTTCGAAATAGAGTGACGGGCGGCCCTGACCGCCACTGCTGCCCACAAGGGCGATAGCCTGACCGGCCCGCACCTGGGTACCAACGCTGACCAGCGCGCTCTGGTTGTAGCCGTAAAGACTCATGTCGCCTTTACCGTGCTCAACCACAACCACCAGGCCGTAACCCTGCAGCCAGTCGGCGAGAATCACCCGGCCATCGGCGATAGCTTTCACTTCGCTGCCTTCCGATGCGCCGATTACAATCCCCTTCCAACGTAGCTCACCCTGCAGCTGTTCGCCATAGCGATGCAGAATTGAGCCCCGTACCGGCCAGTAGGCCTGACCCCGCGGAGAGCCGAGACCGCCAGTGCGGGACATCAGCGAGCGTTCGTTTTCGGTGGGTTTATAGGTGGTGCCTTTGCGGGAGGCTTCCTGCTGCTTGTCGCGCACGGCCTGCGCTTCACGGGCCTCTTTCTCGGCGCGCGCTTTGGTGGCCGCTGCCGCGCGGGCGATGCTGTTGCGCAGTTTAGATTCGTTAGCGCGCATTTCGCTCAGCTGGCTCTGGCCTTCCTGAATGGAGGACTCCAGCCCGGCAAGGGTTTTCTTACGCTCGTTGCGCGCCTGCTCGAGTTTGGCCTGCTGGGCCTGCTGGTCGTAAAGCAGGGTTTGCTGCTGGCTCTGCTTCTCTTCCAGCTCTGCTTTTTGCGTGGTGACCTCTTCCCGCGTCTGCTTCAGCTGGGCGATGGTCTCCTGGCGGGACTGGTTAAGATAGCCGAAATAGGCCTGCAGGCGCTGACCGCGCTGGCTCTCTTCGCCGCTGAGGATCAGCTGAACGCCGGTGTGTTCACCCTGGCGAAAGGCCGCGTCTAACTGGGCGGCAAGGCTGCGCTCCTGAGCCGCACGCTGGCGCTCAAGTTTGGCGATAGACGCATTCATCTCGTCTATTTGTTTATTCAACTGGGCGAGGGTGTTCTGGGTTTCACGCAGCTGACGCGCGGCCGCGGAGATGGCCTCTTCCTGCTTTTTAAGCTGCGCAAGCAGGGAGGAGCGCTGCTGCTGCTGCTGGCGTACCGCGCGCTCTTTGGCGGCGATATCGGCCTGAATGGTTTTGAGCTGATCGCGCTCATCTGCCTGGGCAGATGCAGCGCACAACAATACGCCAGCGCTGAGTGCGCTGGCGTACAGTAAAGGCCTGACTGATAACCGTAACGGCTTCACGACCCATGTGATTGAAACAATCGCCTTTCCCCTCATGGGGAGGGATTATTCCACGATGAACAGCGGCTTACCAGTCATCTCTTGCGGGATTTCCATGCCCATCAGGGCCAGCATGGTCGGGGCAACGTCCGAAAGCTTACCGCCATCCACTGCTTTGACTGATTTATCACCGACATAAATCATTGGTACCGGCAGGTTAGTATGCGCAGTGTGCGCCTGGCCGGTGGCCGGGTCGCGCATCTGTTCGGCGTTTCCGTGGTCGGCGGTGATCAGCATCTGGCCTCCCGCCGCTTCCACTGCTTTGGTCACCTTCGCAATGCACTCGTCCAGCGCTTCAATGGCTTTGATTGCCGCTTCCATCACACCGGTGTGGCCAACCATGTCGCCGTTCGGATAGTTACAGATGATGGTGTCATATTTGCCGCTTTCGATAGCCGCGATCAGCTTCTCGGTCAGCTCGGCAGAGCTCATCTCTGGCTGCAGATCGTAGGTCGCCACTTTCGGCGAGTTGATCAGAATGCGATCTTCGCCTTTGAACGACTCTTCAACGCCGCCGTTAAAGAAGAAGGTAACGTGAGCATATTTCTCGGTTTCGGAGATGCGCAGCTGGGTCTTGTCGTGCTTCGCCATCCACTCGCCGAAGGTGTTCGCCAGGGAAGACGGCGGATAGGCGCATGGCGCTTTGATGTCGGCCGCGTATTCGGTCAGCATCACGAAATCGCCGAGCTTAACCTCTTTTTTACGGGCGAAGCCGTCGAAGTCGACATTCACGAAGGCGCGGGTAATTTCGCGGGCGCGGTCGGCGCGGAAGTTCATGAAGATCAGCGCATCGCCATCTTCCATCGCGGCATCGGCCTGGCCTACAGCACGGATGACGGTCGCTTTCACGAATTCGTCGTTTTCATCGCGGGCGTAAGCGGCTTCCAGCGCGGCAACGGCGGTGTTTGCCTGGAACTCGCCTTTGGCTTCAACCAGCAGATTGTAGGCCTGCTCTACGCGATCCCAACGGTTGTCGCGGTCCATGGCGTAGTAGCGGCCAATGATGGAGGCCACGCGGCCTTTGCCCAGGGCGGCAAACTTCTCTTCAAAAGCTTTCAGGGAAGATTCAGCGCTGCGCGGCGGGGTATCGCGGCCATCGAGGAAGGCGTGCAGATAGATTTTGTCCGCCCCTTTTTCCGCAGCCAGCTCCACCATCGCCATAATGTGATCTTCGTGGCTGTGAACGCCGCCCGCAGAGAGCAGGCCCATAATGTGCACGGCTTTGCCCGCTGCCGCCGCTTTCTCAACCGCGCCGGTCAGGACCGGGTTAGCAAAGAAGGTACGTTCTTTAATTTCAACATCCAGACGGGTCAGATCCTGATAAACAATGCGGCCTGCGCCCAGGTTGACGTGTCCAACTTCGGAGTTGCCCATCTGGCGATCCGGCAGACCCACTTCCAGGCCGGAAGCATCGATCAGCGTATGTGGACGTTTTGCCCACAGCGCATCCATGACCGGGGTTTTAGCGTTGAAAATGGCGTTATCCTGCTGATCTTCGCGATAGCCATAGCCGTCCAGAATCATCAGTACCATAGGTTTTTTAGAAACCGACATTGCGACAACCTCTTTGCTCAAAAGACAAAAAATTTGCGTAATTTTACTACAGCTGAATCGATCAAATAGCCGCAGAAGATCAAAGAAACCGCCGGGCCAAGGGTAAGGATAGGGGAATTTTGGTCTTTTTTTTCGTGGCAGTACGCAGAAAATGGATTAGCTTATTGTCGCTGGCTGTATTTGCCACAACGCACAGGTATACTCCTGTCCTGGTTTTTTATTCACTCAGTCGGGAGTCGTTACCCCCCATGCAAGAAATTATGCAATTTGTCAGCCGCCACCCCATACTTTGTATCGCGTGGATTGGTCTACTGGCAGCAGTACTGTTCACCACTTTTAAAGGCCTCACTTCGAAAGTGAAGGTGATCAACCGCGGCGAAGCAACGCGTCTCATCAATAAAGAAGAGGCCGTCGTTGTCGATCTGCGTCAGCGCGACGATTTCCGTAAAGGTCACATTGCAGGCGCCATTAACCTGCTGCCGACCGAAATCAAAGCCAATAACCTTGGCGAACTGGAAAAGCATAAAGATAAACCCGTTATTGTCGTTGATGGCACCGGTATGCAGGCTCAGGAGCCGGCAAATAACCTCGTCAAAGCAGGCTTTGCTAACGTCACTGTCCTGAAAGACGGCATCTCTGGCTGGAGCGGCGAGAATCTGCCTCTGGTTCGCGGTAAATAAACAGGAGTTGAGTCATGGCCAATATCGAGATCTACACCAAAGCGACCTGCCCGTTCTGCCATCGTGCAAAAGCGCTGCTGGACAGCAAAGGCGTTGCTTTCCAGGAGTTGCCTATTGATGGCGATGCTGCAAAGCGTGAAGAGATGATTAAACGTAGTGGCCGTACGACGGTTCCGCAGATTTTTATCGATGCGCAGCACATTGGTGGCTGTGATGACTTGTATGCGCTTGATGCGCGTGGTGGACTTGATCCCCTGCTGCGCTAAGGCGTTTTAGGACAATTAAAAAGGGTTTTTCCATGTCAGAACAAAACAATACCGAAATGACTTTCCAGATCCAGCGCATCTACACCAAAGATGTCTCCTACGAAGCACCTAATGCGCCGCACGTTTTCCAGAAAGACTGGCAGCCAGAGGTTAAACTTGATCTGGATACCGCTTCCACCCAGCTGGCGGAAGATGTGTATGAAGTCGTGCTGCGTGTTACCGTAACCGCCTCTCTGGGCGAAGAGACTGCATTCCTGTGTGAAGTACAGCAGGGCGGCATCTTCTCCATCGGCGGCATCGAAGGTAATCAGATGGCGCATTGCCTGGGCGCATACTGCCCGAACATCCTGTTCCCGTATGCCCGTGAATGCATCACCAGCCTGGTTTCCCGCGGTACGTTCCCGCAACTGAACCTTGCGCCGGTGAACTTCGATGCGCTGTTTATGAACTATCTGCAGCAGCAAGCTGGCGAAGGTACTGACCAACATCAGGATGCCTGATGAGTACTGTCAATGCGTCAATGACTGTGATCGGTGCCGGCTCTTACGGCACCGCTCTTGCTATCACCCTGGCAAGAAATGGTCACGAAGTGGTTCTCTGGGGCCACAATCCTGAACATATCGCGACGTTAGAAGCCGATCGCTGCAACGTTGCGTTTCTCCCCGATGTGCCTTTCCCTGACTCACTGCATCTTGAAAGCGACCTTGCGACTGCGCTTGCCGCCAGCCGTAATATTCTGATCGTGGTGCCGAGCCATGTCTTTGGCGAAGTGCTGCGTCAGATTAAACCGCTGATGCGTGATGATGCCCGCGTGGTCTGGGCGACCAAAGGGCTGGAAGCCGAGACTGGCCGCCTGCTGCAGGATGTCGCCCGTGAAGCGCTTGGGGATGCTATTCCGCTGGCGGTGATCTCCGGCCCGACCTTTGCGAAAGAGCTGGCGGCAGGGCTGCCAACGGCTATCTCGCTGGCCTCCACCGACGAGACCTTCGCTGACGATCTGCAGCAGCTGCTGCACTGCGGCAAAAGCTTCCGCGTCTACAGCAACCCCGATTTTATCGGCGTCCAGCTGGGCGGCGCGGTGAAGAACGTGATCGCTATCGGCGCGGGCATGTCCGACGGCATCGGCTTTGGCGCGAACGCGCGTACCGCCCTGATCACCCGCGGGCTGACTGAAATGTCCCGTCTTGGCGCGGCGCTCGGTGCCGATCCGGCCACCTTTATGGGGATGGCAGGGTTAGGCGATCTGGTGCTGACCTGCACCGACAACCAGTCCCGTAACCGTCGTTTCGGCATGATGCTCGGCCAGGGCATGGACGTGATCGGCGCGCAGGAGAAGATCGGCCAGGTGGTGGAAGGCTACCGCAATACCAAAGAAGTCCGCGAGCTGGCACACCGTTTTGGTGTCGAAATGCCAATAACCGAGGAAATTTATCAGGTATTGTATTGCGGAAAAAATGCGCGCGAGGCAGCATTGACCTTATTAGGCCGTGCACGCAAGGACGAGCGTAGCAGCAGTTAACTGCAGGAAAGCGTTGTCACCTGAATGACCCGGCCGGCAAAGAACTGGCCGGTCATTATCATTACGTCTGGAGTAAGCAATGCCGTGTGAAGAACTGGATATCGTCTGGAACAATATTAAAGCCGAAGCCCGGGCTCTGGCTGACTGTGAGCCTATGCTGGCCAGCTTCTACCACGCGACGCTACTCAAGCACGAAAACCTCGGCAGCGCCCTGAGCTATATGCTCGCCAATAAACTGGCTTCACCGATCATGCCCGCTATCGCCATTCGCGAAGTGGTGGAAGAGGCCTATGCGGCCGACCCGGAGATGATCGCCTCCGCCGCGTGTGACATTCAGGCGGTTCGCAACCGCGACCCGGCGGTGGATAAATACTCCACGCCGCTGCTCTATCTGAAAGGTTTTCACGCCCTGCAGTCCTACCGTATCGGCCACTGGCTGTGGAACGAAGGCCGCCGCGCGCTGGCCATCTTCCTGCAAAACCAGGTTTCCGTAACCTTCCAGGTGGATATCCACCCGGCGGCAAAAATTGGTCGTGGCATCATGCTCGACCACGCGACCGGTATTGTAGTGGGTGAAACGGCGGTGATTGAAAACGACGTCTCGATCCTGCAGTCCGTAACCCTCGGCGGGACCGGGAAAACCAGTGGCGACCGTCACCCGAAAATTCGTGAAGGGGTGATGATTGGCGCAGGCGCGAAGATCCTCGGCAATATCGAAGTGGGACGCGGCGCGAAGATTGGCGCCGGTTCAGTCGTGCTGCAACCTGTGCCCCCGCATACCACCGCCGCAGGCGTACCGGCGCGTATCGTCGGCAAGCCGGACAGCGATAAACCGGCGATGGATATGGATCAGTTCTTCAACGGCATCCACCATACCTTTGAGTATGGCGACGGGATTTAACTTCTGAGAATGGCGCCAGGGTATCCCAGCTGGCGCCAGGCCTCATACACCACCACCGACACCGCGTTCGACAGGTTCATGCTGCGGCTGTCCGGCATCATCGGAATACGGATTTTTTGTTCAGCGGGCAGGGCATCAAGAATGGTGGCCGGCAGGCCGCGCGTTTCCGGGCCAAACAGCAGATAGTCGCCTTCCTGATAGCTAACCGCGCTGTGGGCAGGCGTGCCTTTAGTGGTCAGGGCAAAGATCCGTTCCGGCTTTTCCGCTTCCATAAATGCGGCCTGATCCTTATGGCGGATCACGGCGGTAAACTCATGATAATCCAGCCCGGCGCGGCGCAGACGCTTGTCGTCCCACGTAAAGCCCATCGGCTCGATGATGTGCAGACGAAAACCGGTGTTGGCGCACAGGCGGATAATATTGCCGGTATTAGGCGGAATTTCTGGTTCGAATAAGACGATGTTAAGCATGCTGCCCCATTTCATTAGGCTCTGAAATTGCGGGGGGCAGCTTACCATCCCCTCTCCCCTTTGGGGAGAGGGTCAGGGTGAGGGGATCAGACCGCATCAGCCTAAGCCGCATTTCCCTGCGCCAGCGGTGCCAGCCCGGCAGGGATCTTACTCAACTCCTGCACCAGCATCTCCTTGCTGATTTCCGGGATGGTTTTCGCGCCGGTCAGCGTCATCGCCACCTTCATCTCTTTCTCGATCAGATTCAGCAGATTCGCCACCCCCGCCTGACCGTGGGTCGCCAGAGCGTACAGATACGCCCGGCCCAGCAGGACGGTGTCGGCCCCGAGGGCAATCATGCGCACCACGTCCAGACCGTTGCGGATCCCGGAATCTGCCAGAATGGCGATATCGCCCTTAACCGCATCGGCAATGGCGGGCAGGGCGCGGGCCGAGGAGAGCACGCCGTCGAGCTGGCGACCGCCATGGTTCGACACCACAATCCCGTCGGCGCCAAAGCGCACCGCATCCCGGGCATCTTCCGGATCGAGGATCCCTTTGATCACCATCGGGCCATCCCAGAACTCGCGGATCCACTCCAGGTCTTTCCACGAGATCGACGGATCGAAGTTATTCGCCAGCCAGCCAATGTAATCTTCCAGTCCCGTCGGTTTACCCAGATAGGCGGAGATATTCCCCAGGTCATGCGGGCGACCGTTCACCCCCACATCCCAGGCCCATTGCGGATGCGTCACCGCCTGCCAGTAGCGGCGCATCGCTGCGTTCGCACCGCTCATCCCGGAGTGGGCATCGCGATAGCGCGCGCCGGGCGTCGGCATATCCACGGTAAAGACCAGGGTCGAACAGCCTGCCGCTTTGGCGCGCTCCAGGGCATTGCGCATAAACCCGCGATCGCGCAGGACGTAAAGCTGGAACCACATCGGGCGCTTGATGGTCGGGGCGACCTCTTCAATCGGGCAGACCGAGACGGTGGAGAGGGTAAAGGGAATGCCTTTCGCATCCGCCGCCGCTGCGGCCTGCACTTCACCGCGACGGGCATACATGCCGCACAGCCCGACCGGGGCGAGGGCCACCGGCATGGAGAGCGTTTCGTTGAACAGTTTTGTCTCAAGGCTCAGGTCAGACATATTCTTCAGCACGCGCTGACGCAGGGCCACTTCCGACAGGTCTTCCACGTTGCGACGCAGGGTGTATTCGGAATAGGCCCCGCCGTCGATATAGTGAAACAGGAACGGCGGCAGAATGCGCTGGGCGGCGGCGCGATAATCGCTGGCTGCGGAAATGATCATGAATTGTTCTCCCTGGAAATAGCGTTGTCGCCAGGCAGACGGGTAATACGCGCCTGTCGGGCCTGATCTTCATCGAATCGTTTAATGGTGGTGTGGACGAAGCCCAGATGCGCCATCATCGCTGCGCGTGCGGCTTCGGCATCACCGGCAAGAATGGCGTTGAGTACCGCCTCGTGCTGCTCGGTCAGCCTGGCAAAAACGGGGGGCACCAGATACATGCGCTGGCGGCTCTGCTTAACAGAGGATTGCAGCAGGTCGAAGAAGCCGCGCATGGTCTGGAGCAGAACGACGTTGTGCGAGGCCTCGGCGATGGCCAGATGAAAACGCACGTCCGCCTGCGAGGCGATATCCGGATCGCTGCTTTGCGTGGCGTCGAAACAGGCTTTGAGCTTCTCTTTATCCGCCTCGGTCGCCCGCATAGCCGCATGCCAGGCGGTGCTGGTTTCGATGGCGTGGCGGGCTTCGAGGATATCGAAGCTGTAGTCCGGGTCGTTCTCCATCAGGGTTTTCAACGGCTGAACAATGTTCTGCCCGGACCAGTCATCGTGCTGCCAGCGCACAAAGGTCCCGCCACCGCGGCGGCTCACCAGAACCCCTTCGCTGACCAGGGTCGCTAAGGCTTCGCGCAGCGAGTTGCGCGACACGCCAAGCTGGGTGGCAAGCTGGCGCTCGGCGGGCAACTTCATGCCCGCCTCCAGCTGCATCTCTTCAATCAGCGCCCGCACGCGAGAAGCGATCTCGTCGGACAGGCGTCTGGGCATCACTATCATGGGATCATCCAGGTTAAGACATAGGCCTGCAGGGTGGTGATCACCCCGACCATGCAGGTAAATATCAGGCTGTGTTTAACGGTAAAGCGGAACAGATCCGACTCTTTGCCCACCAGGCCTACCGCCGCACAGGCAATGGCGATGGACTGAGGCGAGATCATCTTGCCGGTCACGCCGCCGGTGGTGTTGGCTGCCACCAGCAGCACATCCGACACGCCAATCTGCTGGGCGGCCGTGGCCTGCAGGGCCGCAAACAGGGCGTTCGACGACGTATCCGACCCGGTCAGGAACACCCCCAGCCAGCCGAGGAACGGCGAGAAGAAGGTGAACGCGGAGCCGGTATGGGCCAGCGCCAGCGCCAGCGTCGATGACAGGCCGGAATAGTTCGAGATAAACGCGAACGCCAGCACCATGCCGATGGAGTAGATCGGCAGCATCAGCTCTTTAAGGGTCGCGGCAAACGTCTGCACTGCAGCAGCCGGCTTCATGCGCAGCCACACCACCGAAAGGATAGCGGCAAACAGGATTGCCGTGCCGGTGGCAGAGAACCAGTCGAATTTGAATACCGCCGCGTACGGCGTGGCGTCGTGAACGACCGGCGGCATACGCGCGACCATCTTGTCGAGGAACGGCACGGAGATATTCACCACCATGTCGTACAGCGCGCCGTTCGGAGCGAACAGGGCTTTAAACGGCGGAATACTCCACAGGGTAACGGTCGCGGTCAGGAACAGGAACGGCGACCAGGCGCGGACAATCTGTCCCGGCGTGTAGCCGGTGCGGGCCAGGGTCTGATCGACCTGCGAGGCGCCCATATCGGCAAAGCGGAAGATACGCACCGGCTGCCAGCGTTTCAGGAACAGCGTCAGGCAGACCAGAGAAACCAGGGACGAGATAATGTCCGGCAGTTCCGGGCCGAGGAAGTTGGAGCTCAGGTACTGGGCGATAGCGAACGAGCCACCGGCGACCATCACCGCAGGCCAGGTCTCCTTCACGCCGCGCCAGCCGTCCATAATCGCCATGATCCAGAACAGCACGATAATGGTCAGGAACGGCAGCTGGCGGCCCACCATCTGGCCAATCTCAAAGCTGTCCAGCCCGGTGACCTGCCCGGCGACCAGAATCGGAATGCCCATCGCACCAAACGCCACCGGCGCGGTGTTCACGATCAGACACAGCCCGGCGGCATACAGCGGGTTAAAGCCCAGCCCGACCAGCAGGGCGGCGGTGATGGCCACCGGCGCACCGAATCCGGCGGCCCCCTCAAGGAACGCGCCGAAGGAGAAGCCGACGATCAGCATCTGCAGGCGCTGGTCCGGCGTAATGGAAAGAATCGACGAGCGGATAATGTCGAACTGCCCGGTCTTGACCGAGATTTTATAGACGAAGACCGCAGCAATGATTATCCAGGCAATCGGCCACAGGCCGTAGAAGAAGCCATAGACGACAGAGGCCAGCGCGCGATCGACCGGCATTTTGTAGAAGAACAGCGCGACCATCAGGGCAATAGCGACGGTGTACGTCGCGGCAAGGTATCCCTTCAGCTTGAGTTTAATCAGGGCGAAGAAGAAAAACAGGATAGGAAGCGAGGCGATCAGGCTCGACAGCCAGATGTTTCCTGCCGGATCGTAGTTTTGTTGCCAGAGGCTCATTGCAGGTCTCCTGAGGACCACACCCGTTGTGAGGCGGTGAGTCTGTGCTCATCTCTGCGTCACATTCAGTGTAAAAGTGGTCCTGCCAATAGTGTGATGTAGGGTTAATGACAACAAATGGTTAACCAAATGTTATTGGTCGGCAATGATTTTGTAAGTGAAGATTATGGAAGTGTGAACCAGGGAAGGGTTGGTTGCGAAATTGGTTGGGCCAATTTTAGACGTGACAGAAAGGTAGGCCGGGTAAGCGCAGCGCCACCCGGCAAAAATCAGAACTCAGTCTTGCAAAAACCGGTCATCTCTTTCAGACCCATTTCACGACCCAGCTCGGTCATCGGGTGTACAACCACCAGGCCACGCACGCTTTTCTTCAGCTTGCCCATATCGGCCTGCTCTTTTTTGGTGATGGCACGGCGGAAAGGCAGTTTGGACAACTTCTGCGCTTCTTTGCTCAGCTTCTGCTCTTTCACGCCGCGCAGGCGCTCGATTTCGGTTTCCAGCGTCGCTTTCTCTTTTTCCAGCTCGGCGTACTTCTCGGCGGCGTCAACCAGCGACAGGCTGGCCTGCTGGTGGCGGATCAGATCCAGGCGATCGCTCAGGCGTTTGATTTCACTCTTTTCGACTTCTTTCATGACAAATGGCTCTAAAAACAGGGGGAATTACTACAAATGATACACGAATGTGCGCAGGCTTACTTCTGAAACGCTTTTTTTAAGCTGATTCGGGAAATCAGCTCGGTCAGGGAGAGTACCATCGTGGAGCGAACGATCTGCTGGTAACGCTGTTTCTGCATGGCGTACAGCTCAGGATCGCTGGTATCAAAATGCGGTGCCGGGGGCAGGGCGGTGACGCAGTGCAACTCGCCCAGCGGGCCGAGGATCTCATCGTCGGTAAACGCATACTCGTTACCGTCGTGATTCAGCTCTTCACGCAATGCCATCAGCAGTTCGGCATCTTCATACTCGTGACGGCTGATGACGCCCAGGCCATAGATCAGTTTCATACGCACGGATAAATCGCCCAAGGGGCCGTCACCGTCGAGCAACGGTTCAACTGCGTATTTCACCGCGTAGTCGTCTTTGCGAAACACCTGAAGCACCAGGATATTCACCGCCTCGGTTAATAACTCGACGGCGGATATCAGGAAGCTTCGTACGGTTTTGCCAGCATTCAGACGCTCCAGCACACGGTTTTCAAAGGCCTGGGTTTGTTCCATTATTGCCTGCATATCTGACAATCTATCTTCCGGGCGCAGGATGACCTGCGCCAGTTCCTGCATCATTTGGTTGCGTTATAAACGTTCACCGCCTCCACAACCACGTTGCTGTTGGCATCCAGACCGGATACCTGCGCCAGCGCGGCCTGTGGACCTTTCTCGGCAATTAGCTGCGCCAGCTCCTGCGCCTGCGGATCTTCTTCGCTGCGGTAGTGCATCGCGGCGGCAATACCCTGAACCAGGTTGCTGTGCGGCAGACCGTATTCCAGGGTGCCGAGCAGCGGTTTGATCAGGCGATCGCCCGCACTCAGTTTGCGCAGCGGCTGACGGCCAACGCGCTCAACGTCATCTTTCAGATACGGGTTTTCAAAACGACCGAGGATTTTCTGAATATATGCCGCATGCTTATCGGCATCAAAACCGTAGCGTTTAATCAGTACCGCGCCGCTCTCATCCATTGCACCTTTTACCACGGCGCGGACGTTCTCATCGAGAATGGCGTCACGAATGGTCTGATGACCGGCTAATTTACCGAGGTAGGCGGTTATAGCATGCCCGGTGTTCAGCGTGAAGAGCTTACGCTCGACAAATGCCATCAGGTTATCAGTTAATTCCATTCCGGCGATCTCAGGCAGCGCGCCCTTGAACTGGGTTTTATCGACGATCCACTCGCTGAAGGTCTCAACGGTTACTTCCAGCGGATCGTTAGTGGCGGATTCTGACGGGGGAACGATGCGGTCCACGGCGGAATCGACAAAGCCGACATGCTCTTCAACCCAGGCTTTATCTTCTTCAGCCACCGCCGCCATAACATGGCCTTTCAGCTGGGTGGTGCCGCGCACCATGTTTTCACAGGCGATAATGTTCAGCGGGGCCTCGTTGCCCTGAGCTTTACGTTTTGCCAGACCTTTCGCCACCGCCGGCGCGATACGCTCCAGAACCACCGGACCGACGGCGGTGGTGACCAGGTCAACCCCGGCAATCAGATCGATAACGTCGTCGCCAATGCTGCTAACCGCGTTCACGCCGCTTACGGTTTCGACCTGCTCGTTTTCACCTACCACATGCACCTGATAGCTATGACGTGCATTCAGGGCATCAAGTACCGTCTGATTTACATCGGCGAATGTCAGCGTAATGCCCGCGTCTGCCAGCAGTTTGCCGATAAAGCCACGACCGATGTTACCTGCGCCAAAATGTAATGCTTTCATAGTATTAACCTTCATCAATGTTTTTACCCGAGAGGGCTGGGGTGAGGAACCACGTTAATTTCCCCTCACCCTAGCCCTCTCCCCAACGGGGAGAGGGAGGTACAGAACTTACTTGTTCAGCAGCGCCAGAACTTCTTCGACGCTGGTGGTGTTAGCCAGACGTTCGATAACGGTCTCGTCGTCCAGGGCATTGGTCAGGCTGGTAATCACCTGAATGTGCTCGTTGTTACGGGCCGCGATACCAATCACCAGACGGGCGATGTCGTCTTCTTCTTCACCGAAGCGCACGCCTGCCGGGTACTGACAGAACACCACGCCAGTTTTCAGGACGCGATCTTTCGCTTCAACCGTACCGTGCGGCACCGCAATGGATTCGCCCAGGTAGGTCGGGGTCAGTTTTTCACGTTCCAGCATCGCTTCAACATATTCTGGCTGAACGTAGCCGCCTTTCACCAGCTGCTCACCGGCGAAGCGAATCGCTTCTTCTTTATGGCTCGCGGTACGGCCAAGGAAGATGTTCTCCGCACCCAGCTTGAACAGGTGGCTGTTGCTCTCGTCGAAGCTGTCCTGCAGGCTGGTACGCACTTTCACTTCGTTATCTTCGTGGCGCTGCGCCGCAACCAGACGTTCGGTCAGGCTGGTGTACAGGCCGCTGTCGAGGAAGTTGGTCAGCGAAATGTGCTGCGCCTGCGGTACCTGGCGCATCGCACGCTCTGTCAGATCGCGGTGGGTGATGACCAGGTCAACATCCGGCGGCAGGCTGTTAATCGCGCTGTTGGTCACGGAGATCTGGGTCAGACCCGCATCCGCCACTTTCTTACGCAGGACGCCTGCACCCATGGCGCTGGAACCCATACCGGCGTCGCAGGCGACGATGATTTTACGTACGTGGCTCAGGTCGTTAGAGACATCACCCGCAGCCAGCGGCGTTGCAGCAACACCTTTAGACTGGGATTTCATGTCCTGCATACGACGGGTTGCCGCTTCGATATCGTCTTCTTCTTTCACCTTGCTGGTTTTCAGCAGGATTGCAGAGACCACGAAGGAGACCGCCATGGCCGCGAAGATTGCTGCCAGGTTAGCGAAGTAAGCGCCTTTCGGGGTCATCGCCAGTACCGCCAGGATAGAACCCGGAGATGCCGGAGAAACCAGGCCGCCACCCAGCACGCTCAGGGTGAACACGCCAGTCATACCGCCGAGGATAACGGCGAGGATCAGACGTGGGTTCATCAGCACGTACGGGAAGTAAATTTCGTGGATACCACCCAGGAAGTGGATGATTGCCGCACCGCCCGCAGACTGTTTAGCGCTACCGCGACCGAAGAAGATGTACGCCAGCAGGACGCCCATACCCGGACCCGGGTTAGCTTCGATCAGGAAGAAGATAGACTTGCCGAGGTCGTGAGACTGCTGAATACCCAGCGGTGAGAAGATACCGTGGTTAATGGCGTTGTTCAGGAACAGGATTTTCGCCGGTTCAACAAAGATGGACGCCAGCGGCAGCATGTCGTGGGCAACCATGAAGTTAACGCCCGCCGCCAGAATTTTGGAGAGCACTTCAACTGCCGGGCCAATGCCGAGGAACGCCAGAATCGCCAGGATCATACCGATGATGCCGGCAGAGAAGTTGTTCACCAGCATTTCGAAGCCGGATTTGATCTTGCCATCGACCCAGACGTCAAATTTCTTAATCGCCCAGCCGCCCAGAGGACCGGCAATCATTGCGCCGAGGAACATCGGCATATCCGCACCGACGATAACACCCATGGTGGTGATCGCACCGACCACGCCGCCACGGTCACCGCCCACCAGACGACCACCGGTATAACCGATGAGCAGCGGCAGCAGATAGGTGATCATTGGGCCAACAAGTTTCGCCAGCGTTTCGTTAGGCAACCACCCTGTCGGAATAAATAACGCGGTGATGATACCCCACGCGATAAACGCGCCGATATTTGGCATCACCATGTTGCTGAGGAATCGACCAAAGCTTTGTACTTTGATCTTAAAATCGGATGACATAAAACACCCCTTCTTCTGTTTACGCAGGCCTTGAGCCCGAGGTTTGTTGTTAATGCGGCGGCAGAGGTTGCCCTGTTCTGATGCGTGAAATCTGGCACTTAATTGTTTAGCTGTCCAGACAGGCCAAATTTGTGTGATCTGCGTCACGTAAATGTAGGGGGTGTGGTGAGAAATGAAGTGATCAATGTCACAAAAATGACGTGTAAAAAAAATACAATGAACGCAAAAGCGGCAGCTAAGGCCATTAAATGTGAAACAAATCACATTTCGTCGTCGCGGATTTGTTTCCGGAGTGTGATCAAATCCACAAAAAATTTTTATGCGGATTTCTCTGGATGTGATCGCTGGCAACATCTGCTCTTACAATCGACGCCAGGCTGTAACTCAGCAACACTTATAGCTAAAAAAGCGTAGCGGTAATGTGGTATGGCGAAAAGTTCTAAGCTGGATTAAGCTCAAACTGTAAACTTAAGTCTATTATTATTCAGGATATATTTTGACACGCTTCTAAACTTGCATGGAGATATAAGAAAAAACCATACTCCCCGGCTCTGAAATAATAAGTACATCTTTATGTGCTTAAGAATGAATTAATGTGGCTACTTACCATTTGATTATTTTAATGAGTTTACGATTTATTTAGTGAGGCAAATATGTTTCTCAACTATTTTGCGCTGGGTGTGTTGATTTTTGTCTTCCTGGTTCTTTTTTATGGAATCATCGCTATCCATGACATTCCGTATAACATGGCCAAAAAGCGCAATCATCCCCATGCCGATGCCATTCATACGGCGGGGTGGATTAGCCTGTTTACGCTCCATGCTATCTGGCCATTTCTGTGGATTTGGGCAACCCTTTATCAGCCCGAACGCGGGTGGGGTATGCAAAACCACATTCAGCCGCCAGACCGTAATCCCGACGTGGATGCGCTGGCAAAGCGCGTAGCCGAGCTGGAACAAAAACTGGCCGCAGTGCCGCCTGTTGCTGATAAGAATACGCCGGAGCACTAATCATGGATCTGTTGATCATTCTGACCTATGCCGCGTTTGCGTGGGCCATCTTTAAAATATTTCGTATTCCGGTAAACCAGTGGACACTGGCGACCGCGACCCTGGGCGGTGTGTTTATTGTTGCCGCGCTTATTTTATTAATGAACTATAACCACCCGTATACGTTCACGGCGCAGAAAGCGGTTATCTCTATTCCGATTACGCCGCAGGTAACGGGAGTTGTTACGGAAGTCACGGATAAAAATAACCAGCTTATTAAAAAAGGCGAAGTATTATTTAAAATCGATCCGGGCAGGTATAAAGCCCGCGTCGATCGCCTGCAGGCGGACCTGGTGACGGCGACACACAATATTGATGTCCTGAAAGCCCAGCTGGCGGAAGCCCAATCGAATACCACCCGCGTGTCGGCCGAACGCGATCGTCTGTTAAAAGACTATCAGCGTTATGTAAAAGGCAGCCAGGCGAAGGTGAATCCCTTCTCAGAAAGCGATATTGATAACGCGCGGCAAAATTACCTGGCGCAGGACGCCATGGTGAAAGCGTCGGTGGCGGAACAGGTTCAGATCCAGAGCCAGTTAGAGAGCATGTCTAACGGTGAGCAGTCGCAGATTGCCTCCCTGCGCGCCCAGTTAGCGGAAGCGCAATACAACCTGGACCAGACCGTCATCCGTGCGCCGAGCAACGGCTACATCACCCAGGTGCTGATTCGCCCAGGTACCTACGCGGCTTCACTGCCGCTGCGTCCGGTGATGGTCTTTATCCCTGAGCAGAAACGCCAGATTGTGGCGCAGTTCCGCCAGAACTCGTTACTGCGTCTGAAACCAGGCGATGAAGCCGAAGTGGTATTTAATGCCCTGCCGGGCCAGGTCTTCTCCGGTAAGTTGACCAGCATTCTGCCGGTGGTGCCGGGCGGTTCTTACCAGGCGCAGGGGGTGCTGCAGGCGCTGACGGTAGTGCCGGGTACCGACGGTGTGATTGGTACCATCGAACTGGATCCGAATGCCGACGTGGACGCCCTGCCTGACGGTATCTACGCCCAGGTGGCGGTCTATTCCGATCACTTCGCCCACGTTTCCGTGATGCGTAAAGTCCTGCTGCGTATGACCAGCTGGATGCACTACCTCTATCTCGATCATTAATCCCCAAAAAGGCAGGTATGCGATCCGCGTACCTGCCTTTTTTTCTATGCCTGGGCCATACTTATCCTTTTGTTGGCGGATAAGGAGCAGGCAATGAAACTCATCGGCAGTTATACCAGTCCCTTCGTGCGTAAAATCTCCATTCTCCTGCTGGAGAAAGGCATCACTTTTGAATTTATTAATGAACAGCCCTATCAGGCTGAAAGCGGTGTCGCGCAGTACAATCCCCTGGGCAAAGTCCCGGCCCTGGTCACCGACGAGGGTGAGCACTGGTTCGACTCGCCGATCATTGCCAGCTACATCGAACTGCTGGATATCGCCCCGGCGATGATCCCCTCTGAGCCCAAAGCGGCGCTGGCTATCCGGCAAATCGAGGCGCTGGCGGACGGGATTATGGATGCGGCGCTGGCCTCCGTGCGTGAACAGGCCCGCCCGGCGGCACAGCAGTCTGAGACGGAACTGCTGCGCCAGCGCGAGAAAATCGTTCGTAGCCTCGACCACTGTGAACAGCTGATCCGCGAGGGGAAAATTGCCACCGACAGCGTCAATCTGGCGACCATCGCTATCGCCTGCGCCATCGGCTACCTCAATTTCCGCCGCGTTTCGCCGGGCTGGTGCGTCGATCGTCCGCTGCTGGTTAAGCTGGCGGAAACCCTCTTCCAGCGCGAAAGTTTCGCACGTACCGAACCGCCAAAGGCTTGACGTAGCCCGTTAACACTTCCCTGCCGGACGCGCTACAATCGCACCTGACATTGACTCCCTCTCCCGTCGGGAGGGGGGAGGATACCTAACCGTCAGGCGCATTCATGACTACTCAGCACGCTCTCTACAGCCAACTCCCCGCGACCGATCGTCTGCTTCGCGATGCCCGTCTTACTCCCGTTATTGCCCGCTTTGGTCACAGCCGAACGGTGGAGACCTTGCGCCTGCTTCAGGACGAAGCCCGCGCCGGGATCCGCGCCGACAATCGCCTGCCGGCCTGGTGTGACGACTGGGCGCAGGAGACCGAAAAACGGCTGGCGCAGGATGAAGCCCAGGGGCTGCGGCAGGTGCTGAACCTGACGGGTACGGTGCTGCATACCAATCTGGGGCGCGCGCTGCTGGCTGAGGAAGCGGTTGCCGCCGTTACCCAGGCGATGCAGGTCCCGGTGACCCTGGAGTACGATCTCGACGGCGCCGGACGCGGCCACCGCGACCGGGCCCTGGCGGCGCTGCTGTGCCAGCTCACCGGGGCGGAAGATGCCTGCATCGTGAATAATAACGCCGCGGCGGTGCTGCTGATGCTGGCTGCCACCGCGAGCGGTAAAGAGGTGGTGGTCTCGCGCGGTGAGCTGGTGGAAATTGGCGGCGCGTTTCGCATCCCGGATGTGATGACCCAGGCCGGGTGCCAGCTTCGCGAGGTGGGCACCACCAACCGCACCCACGGCCGGGATTACGCCGCAGCCATCAATGAAAATACCGCGCTGCTGATGAAGGTCCACACCAGTAACTACCAGATCGAAGGCTTCACCCATGCCGTCGACGAGGCGGAGCTGGTGCGTATCGGCCAGGAGAAGGACGTGCCGGTGATTGTCGATCTGGGCAGCGGCTCGCTGGTGGATCTCACCCGTTACGGCCTGCCAAAAGAGCCGATGCCGCAGGCGTTAATTGCCGCAGGCGTCAGCCTGGTGAGCTTCTCAGGGGACAAATTGCTGGGCGGTCCGCAGGCCGGGATTATCGTCGGCAAGCGCGATCTGATTGCCAGATTGCAACAGCACCCACTGAAACGCGCCCTGCGGGCGGATAAAATGACCCTTGCCGCGCTGGAGGCGACCTTGCGTCTCTATCTCCACCCGGAGACGCTGGCCGAACGGCTGCCGACGCTGCGCCTGTTGAGTCGCGATGCCGCCGCTATTCGCCGTCAGGGGGAGCGGCTACTGGCGCAGGTCGCCGCCCACTACCCGGACTTTGAGGTTCGTGTGGAAGAGTGCCTGTCCCAGCCGGGCAGCGGGTCGCTGCCGGTGGATCGTCTCCCGGGCGCCGCCCTGACCTTCACCCCGCGCGACGGGCGCGGCGGTCAGCTGGATGCGCTGGCGTTGCGCTGGCGCTCGCTGCCCGTGCCGGTGCTGGGGCGGATCAAGGACGGGCGACTGTGGCTGGATTTACGCTGTCTGGAAGATGAAGCACTGTTTCTGGAGATGTTGTTGAAATGATTATTGCCACTGCCGGTCACGTTGACCACGGCAAAACGACGTTGTTGCAGGCGATCACCGGCGTCAACGCCGACCGCCTGCCGGAAGAGAAAAAGCGCGGCATGACCATCGATCTGGGTTATGCCTACTGGCCGCAGCCGGATGGCCGGGTGCTGGGGTTTATCGACGTGCCGGGGCACGAAAAGTTTCTGTCCAACATGCTGGCGGGGGTGGGCGGCATCGATCGCGCCCTGCTGGTGGTGGCCTGCGATGACGGGGTGATGGCGCAGACGCGCGAGCACCTGCAGATCCTCAATCTGACCGGCAATCCGCAGCTGACGGTGGCGCTGACCAAAGCCGACCGCGTTGATGACGCCCGGGTGGAGGAGGTGCGCGAAGAGGTGCTGGCCACCCTGCGCGACTATGGCTTCGCGGATGCCACACTGTTTGTCACCGTCGCCACCGAAGGGCGGGGCATTGATGCCCTGCGCACCCATCTGCAACAGCTTCCTGACCGCGCCCATGCGGATCATCACCGTTTTCGCCTGGCTATCGACCGCGCCTTCACCGTGAAAGGGGCGGGGCTGGTGGTGACCGGCACGGCGCTCTCTGGCGAAGTGCGCGTGGGCGACAGCCTGTGGCTGACCGGAGTTAATAAGCCGGTGCGTATTCGTGGCCTTCACGCGCAGAATCAGCCTGTCGAACAGGCCCACGCCGGGCAGCGCATCGCCCTGAACCTGGTGGGCGATACGGAAAAAGCCGAGCTTAACCGCGGCGACTGGCTGCTGGCCGAAGCACCACCGGAGCCGACCACGCGCGTGATTGTCACCCTGCAGAGCGACGTGCCGCTCACCCAGTGGCAGCCGCTGCATATTCACCATGCCGCCAGCCACGTTACCGGCCGCGTCTCGCTGCTGGAAGGCCGTCTTGCGGAGCTGGTCTTCGATACCCCGCTGTGGCTGGCCGACAACGACCGTCTGGTGCTGCGCGATATCTCTGCCCGCGTCACCCTGGCCGGGGCGCGGGTCGTGACGCTCAATCCTCCGCGTCGCGGGAAGCGTAAGCCGGAGTACCTGAGCTGGCTGGCAACGCTGGCAACGGCGGCGGATGACCACGACGCGCTGCTGGCGCATCTGGCGCGCGGGGCGGTTAATCTGGATGAGTTTGGCTGGGCACGCCAGCTCAGCGGGGAAGGTCTGCGCCAGCTGGTCCAGCAGCCGGGTTTTATCCAGGCCGGTTCCAGCCTGCTCAATACCCCTGTTGCCGCCCGCTGGCAGCGTAAAATTCTGGATGTGCTGGCGACCTACCATCAGCAGCATCAGGATGAACCTGGCCCCGGACGTGAGCGCCTGCGTCGCATGGCGCTGCCGATGGAAGATGAAGCCCTGGTGCTGCTGCTGATCGAGCGGATGCGCGAGAGCGGGGAGCTGCACAGCTACCACGGCTGGCTGCATCTGCCGGATCATAAAGCGGGCTTTACCCCGGAGCAGCAGGCCATCTGGCAAAAAGCGGAGGCGCTGTTTAGGGAAGAACCCTGGTGGGTACGCGACCTGGCGCGTGAAACCGCCACCGACGAGCAGACCATGCGTCAGGTGTTGAAGCATGCGGCGCAGCAGGGGCTGATCACGGCGATCGTCAAAGATCGCTACTACCGCCACGATCGCATCGTCACCTTTGCCAACCTGATCCGGGAGCTGGACAGCGAGCGCGGCTCCACCTGCGCGGCGGATTTCCGCGATCGGCTTAACGTCGGGCGCAAGCTGGCGATCCAGATCCTCGAGTACTTCAACCGCATTGGCTTCACCCGCCGCCGAGGCAACGATCACCTCCTGCGTGACGCGCTGCTCTTTAGCGGGGAGGCACAGCCTTAGGTCTCGCTTCTGGCAAGCTTCTGTTTTGCCAGCCACACGGCGCCCAGCCTGCCCGCCTGGTTACCCAACTGGCAGGGCAGGATCGGCACCTGTAGCGATTCCCACTCTTCAAAGGTTCGCAGGTGCCTGTCGAGCAGTTGATAAATTTTCTCCTGCTCGCTGATACCGCCGCCAATCAGCACTACCTGCGGGTCGAACATCGAAATCACGCTGTAGACCCCGCGCGCCAGAAACAGCGCCCACTCTTCAACGGCTTCGCGCAGGTGCAGGTCGTTCTCCATGCGCTCGAACAGCTCTTCGCCTTTCGGCATATCATCCCCGGAAACCCCCAGCGCCCGGCGGCAGGTCTCCATCAGCCCTTTGGCCGAGGCGACCTCATGCATCCCTTCGCCGTTCTTACCGACCGGTATCACCCCGAACTCCCCGGCGCGGTAGTGCGAGCCGCGATAGAGATCGCCCCCGAGCACAATGCCGCCGCCGATCCCGGTGCCGAGCGTCATGCAGACAAAATTCTCATACTCACGCCCCGCGCCGCGCCAGCGCTCACCCAGGGCGGCGCAGCTGGCGTCATTGTCGGCCACCAGCGGCAGATCGGTCAGCTCTGCGAAAAGGTCATACAGGTTGACGTTATCCAGGTACTCCAGCGCGCCCGCTTTCGCCGCCTCGCCGGTATGGGTATTGATGTGTCCCGGGATGCTCACCCCGATCGCCACGATCTCATGTTCGTCCTGGTAAGCTTTGACCACCTCACGCCACTGTTTTTTGAAACTCTCTTCATCCTCTGGCGTATCAAACTGATCGGTGGTGAGTTCGTTGCCGTCCTCGTCGATCACGCCGTGTTTAATGTGGGTTCCGCCCACGTCAAAGCCGATAAAAAGCCGCATTTATCCTTACCTCCGCCCGGTTTATGCGCTTTAAGTATGGCTCAGCGCCGGAAACCAAACGTAAAGTAAGGTAATGCGTGAAGGGGCTCGCAAAGCAGATGACAACTGGCGATATTTTCACCGTCGCGGTCTACCTTTGAATGACACTACACACAAGGAGACAGTCATGACGAACAACCCTCCATCAGCACGTATCCTGCCTGGCGAATATGGTTTTCCTCTCAAGCTTAAAGCCCGTTATGACAACTTTATCGGCGGCGACTGGGTTCCTCCGGCCGACGGCGATTACTACCAGAACCTCACCCCGGTGACCGGCCAGCCGCTGTGCGAAATCGCCAGTTCCGGTAAGCGCGATATCGATCTGGCGCTGGACGCCGCCCATAAAGCGAAAGAGAAATGGGCGCACACCTCGGTGCAGGATCGCGCCGCGGTATTGTTCAAAATCGCCGATCGCATGGAGCAGAATCTGGAGTTGCTGGCAACGGCAGAAACCTGGGACAACGGGAAACCGATCCGTGAAACCATGGCCGCCGACGTGCCGCTGGCTATCGACCATTTCCGCTATTTCGCCTCCTGTATTCGTGCCCAGGAAGGGGGGATCAGCGAGGTGGATAAAGACACCGTGGCCTATCACTTTCATGAGCCGCTGGGCGTGGTCGGGCAGATCATCCCCTGGAACTTCCCGCTGCTGATGGCGGCCTGGAAAATGGCCCCCGCGCTGGCGGCAGGGAACTGCGTGGTGCTGAAGCCGGCGCGCTTGACGCCGCTGTCGATACTGCTGCTGATGGAAGTGGTGGGCGACCTGCTCCCGCCGGGCGTGGTGAACGTGGTGAACGGCGCGGGTGGCGAAATCGGTGAATATCTGGCGACCTCGAAACGGATCGCCAAGGTGGCGTTTACCGGCTCCACCGAAGTGGGCCAGCAGATCATGCAGTATGCCACCCAGAACATCATCCCGGTGACGCTGGAGCTGGGCGGTAAATCGCCGAACATCTTCTTCGCCGACGTGATGGACGAAGAGGATGCCTTCTTTGATAAGGCGCTGGAAGGCTTTGCGCTCTTTGCCTTCAACCAGGGCGAAGTCTGTACCTGTCCAAGCCGGGCGCTGGTACAGGAGTCCATTTACGAGCGCTTTATGGAGCGCGCCATTCGCCGCGTGGAGTCAATCCGCAGCGGCAACCCGCTGGATAACGTCACCCAGATGGGGGCGCAGGTCTCCCACGGGCAGCTGGAGACGATCCTCAACTACATCGATATCGGCAAGAAAGAGGGGGCGGATATCCTGACCGGCGGACGGCGCAAGATGCTGGCCGGTGAGCTGAAAGAGGGGTACTACCTCGAGCCGACCATCCTCTCCGGTAAAAACAACATGCGCGTTTTCCAGGAGGAGATTTTTGGCCCGGTGCTGGCGGTAACCACCTTCAAAACCATGGAGGAGGCGCTGGAGCTGGCTAACGATACGCAGTATGGCCTGGGGGCGGGCGTCTGGAGCCGTAACGGCAATCTGGCGTATCAGATGGGGCGCGGGATCCAGGCGGGTCGCGTGTGGACCAACTGCTATCACGCTTACCCTGCCCATGCCGCGTTTGGCGGGTATAAGCAGTCGGGTATTGGCCGTGAAACGCACAAGATGATGCTGGAACACTACCAGCAGACCAAGTGCCTGCTGGTCAGCTACTCCGATAAACCGCTCGGCCTGTTCTAACCTTTCAGTGCAGGCCGCCCATGGGTGGCCTGCTCAATCTGCTTACGCAGGGTATTCAGCACGCCATCCAGCACAAACTGCACCCGCCACGGCTGATAGTCACGTTTACGGAAGATAGCCACCAGATCCAGCCACCACTCCTCCTGATGGGTGAAGCAGGGCACCATCAAGCCCTGTTCAATCTCCTTGTTCAGGCTCTCTTTGGGCGCAAAGACGATCCCCAGATGATTGCGCGCCAGTTCCAGCGCCGTCTGGGTGTTGTCGCAAATATAGTTTCCGGTGACTTTATAATCCTGGACCTGCTTGCTGTGATTCGAGCGAAAACGCCAGATGTTAGCGTCATCGACGATCATTGAATCAATAAGAATGCAGGAGTGGTTAATTAAATCGTCAGGGTGATTAATAGGGTGCTTCTTAATATATTCTGGGGTGGCAAAAGCGGTAACAGAATATTTCGTTAAGGTCGTGGCAACCAGGTTTTCATCTTTCGGTTGAGCATAAGAAATTAAAATATCGCAATCGTCGGGAAAAATGACGCCTTCGAAATATTCATTCCGGTCGAGGTTGCAGGTTTTCAGGCTAATGCGAATATCGCCGATATTTTCGATCTCATGAATCACGTGGCGCGCCAGATAGGTAATGATCCCCGTCGGCCCATAAATGGTCACCTTGCCGCGTTTTTCATGCTTATAATCTGCAATAAAATTAACCAGTTGATCGTTCTTTTCCAGCGAGGCGTTGATGAAGGGCAGCAGTGCCTCGCCGAACTGGGTAAGCGCCAGATGGCGGGTGGTGCGCTCAAACACCTTCAGCCCAACGCGGGTCTCAAAATCAGAGAGATATTTACTCACATTGGCCTGGGCCATGCCTAACAATGCGGCAGCGTCACCGATACTGTGCGTCGCGGCAATGACGGAAACAATTTTTAATTCTCTCGGTTTGATTTGCAGCTTGTTCATTGCCTGACGCTCATCTATATGAATTTATATATAATATTATACGAATATCAAAATTGCATTGCGATTTTTGTAACCATTATTATGCGCCGGGTCGTATGACATTTAATGGATTACAAACAATGAAGTTTAAAAATAATTTACTTATCGCGGCCGCTTTATTTACGGCGACGTCCGCAATGGCCGATGATTTTTCAATTGGCGCAGGTGCCGTGTTTAATGAGTCGCCATATAAAGGCTATAACGAGAATGTCTCCGCGGTTCCGTTAATTAGCTACGAAGGGGAACACTTCTACGTGCGTCAGGCTACCGGCGGCTGGATCGTCTGGAAAGATGCCAAAAACGAACTCAGCCTCACCGCCTCCTGGATGCCGCTGAGCTTCGACCCGGAAGACAACGACGACCAGGCGATGAAGCAGCTGGACGAGCGTAAAGCCTCGGCGATGCTGGGCGGGGCATACTACCACCACGAAAGCTGGGGTAGCCTGAAGTTTGCGATTGCCGCCGATGCGATGGATGAGAGCGGTGGCGTGATGGGTGAAATGTCTTACTTCCGTCCGTTCCGCATGGAGCGCCTGACCCTGACGCCATCGGTGGGCGTGCTCTTCCACGATGAGAGCTTCAACGACTATTACTACGGCGTCTCTGCGAAAGAGTCCCGTCGCAGCGGTCTGCAGCAGTACACCGCAGGTGAAACCGTCACCCCGTACCTGGGCGTAGCGGCGAAATACCAGCTGACGCAGAACCTCTGGCTGAACGCCAGCGCCGTCTATACCGTGCTGCCTGACGACGTGAAAAACAGCCCGATGATCGACCGTGACGACAGCTTCGCGCTGATGACCGGCCTCTCCTGGAAATTCTGAGTTTCCAAAAATCAGCCCTCAGGGACGAGGGCTGCCTCAGTCGTTTATTGCTTACGCCTCATCCACCCAGATCCGCATCTCCCCTTCGCCCCGGTTCGCCCAGCTAAACCACGGAATAAAGGTCAGGGTCTGCGCCTGTTGCGTGGTGGGTGCCCTGTCGTACTGCCACAGCGGCTGTTGTTCAGCGTCCGCAGCGTGGCGGGTAAAGCCTTGCGTCTGGATCAGCATCTTGTGAGCAAAAATCCCTTTGCCTTCAAACAGCTTAAATTCGCTGTTCGCCGGAAGCGCCAGGTTGTGCAGCCCGGCGCCGTTATCCGCCTCTTCAAGACAGTAGACCAGCGGTCCGCGCTGCAGCGCCACTTTCCCGGCCTGCTGGCGCACCTGCGGATTACCGTAAACCCGGCGGACCGGCATCGGCAGGGTTAAGAGCAGCGTATCGCCCTCCTGCCAGCGGCGGGTCAGGTAGAGATAGTCCTGACGCACCTCACCCGTAACGGCTTCGCCATTCAGCGTCAGCCGTGGCGCGTCGCACCAGTCCGGCAGACGCAGGGCCAGGGTATGGTCGATGGCCACAGGTGAGACGATCTCGATTTTGACCTGCTCCTGCCACGGATAATTGCCGCTAATCCGCACCTGCAACTCCTCCTCGCCCACCGGGAACGCCATGCTGTTGCCGATGTAGAGGTTAATAAACAGGGCGTCGTCGCGAAGGGTATAGATGTAGTGACCAATCGAGGTCAGGACGCGGGCGATGTTCGGCGGACAGCAGGCGCAGCCGAACCAGCGCTGGCGAACCGGCTTCACGTGATCGTAGATATGGTTAAACTTCAGCGTCTTCGGATGCACTTCCAGCGGATTGACGTAGAAGAAGTGCTTGCCGTCCAGCGCCATGCCGCCGAGAACGGTGTTGTAGAGCGCCCGCTCCATCACGTCGGCGTACTGGCTGTTGGCCTCCATCTCCAGCATCCGGCGGGCAAACATCATCAGGCCGATCGAGGCGCAGCTTTCGGCATACACGGTGTCGTTGGGCAGATCGTAATCGCTGCTGAAGGCCTCGCCGCTGCTCTGGGAGCCAATTCCGCCAGTGATATACAGCTGGCGTCGGGCCATATTGTTCCACAGGCGCAGGCAGTCCTGGCGTTTGCCTTCGTCCTGGCTCAGACGGGCCAGGTGCGCGACGCCGGTCATCAGATAGACGAAGCGCACCGCATGGCCGATCGCCGTTTGCTGTTCGGCCAGCGGCTGATGCGCCTGGCTGTAGGCTTTATCCTGCACCATCCACGCCGGGCCGTAGGTGTTCCAGTAGGAGGTTTTGCCCCGCTTCTCATATTCAATGTCGTAGAAGTGCGGCTGGGTGCCGCGCTCCTCGACGAAATACTTCACCAGCGCCAGATAGCGCGGCTCCTGGGTGACATCGAACAGGCGCATCAGGGCCAGCTCGATCTCCGGGTGGCCGGGATAGCCGTGCAGCTGCTGCTCGCCCGGGCCAAAGACGCTGTCGATATGGTCGGCCAGTTTACAGACCACCTCCAGCAGACGGCGTTTGCCGGTGCCCTGGAAGTAGGCCACGCCTGCTTCAATCATGTGTCCGGCGCAGTAAAGTTCATGGCACTCCGCCAGATTGGTCCAGCGTTCTTCCGGCGCTTTTACCGTGAAGTAGGTGTTCAGATAGCCATCGTCGCACTGCGCGGCGGCCACCAGCTCGATCACCTCATCGGCGGTCTTTTCCAGTTCCGCGTCGGGCTTCTGGCACAGCGACCAGGCGACCGCCTCCAGCCATTTCGCCACGTCGCTGTCCTGAAAGACCATTCCGTAAAACTCACCGCTCTGCTGGCCTGCCGCGATGCGAAAGTTGCTGATGGCATGGCTCGGTTCGGCCTCCTCGATGCGATCGTTCAGGGCATCCCACTGGTAGGGAATAACGACGTCGCGCACCAGCTGTTGATACTGCCCCAGAAACGGGTCGCTGATTTTCAGTTTATGCAGGTCGGGTTCCATTATGGACATCATGTTCTCCTCAGGAGTGAGCGTGACGCTGGCGCAGGTCGGTGGCAATGCGCGCCATCATCGGGTTATCGAGTCGGCACTTGCGGATCGCCAGCGCCAGCAGCAGATGGAAAAGGGCAGGTAGCAGGGTTTCCATGGCGGTGATGCCCTGCAACGAGGCGGGAGTCTGGTTGCCCGCGCCCGGCTGGTAGGCCACGAAGATAAACACCAGGCTGATGATCCCGGCGCTGGAGGCCCAGGCCAGCTTGATAAAGAACAGGTTAAAGGCGAAGTTCATGCCGGAGGAGCGCACGCGGGTTTTCCACTCGCCGTAGTCGTCGGCAAAGGCCATCAGCGCGAAGTGCAGCGGCAGGGTAAAGCCGAGGATCACGCCGTTCGCCAGAATAACCACCAGCCACAGGGTCTGATGCGCCGGGCCGCCGGGCAGGAACCACATCCCCAGCGCCAGTACTGCCAGCACCAGGTTGGTGTAGTAGTAAAGTTTGACGGTATCGCTGCGGCGCGACAGCAGGTTAACGATCACCGCCCCCAGAATGGCGGCAAAGGTCACCATGGTGAAGAACAGCGAGGTGTAGGCGGTGCTGCCTTCCAGCACGTAGGTGATGAAATACATGTAGCCGCCGCCGCGAATGTTAAAGACGTTGATCAGCAGGAAGGACATCACCAGCATCAGCAGCAACTGGTCGTTCTGACGCAGACCGGCGAGGTGCTCCCTGAGCGTAAATCTTCCCATCATCGCCAGCGGTACCCGCTCGCGCACCCAGAAGAAGCAGCACAGGAACATCACCACCGCAATGGCGCACAGCACCCCGACGCCCAGCTGATACCCCTGCGCCACGTTGCCCTTGCCGAGCAGATCAACCAGCCAAGGCAGGCCGACGGAGACCAGGAAACCGGCCACGCCGCACAGCACAAAGCGCCAGGACTGGCAGGCGAGCACTTCGCTGTGACGGGTGGTCATGGTGTTGATCAGCGCGCAGTAGGGCACGTTGATGGCGGTATAACCCACCGAGAGCAGCAGATAGGTGCCGAAGGCCCAGGCGACTTTGACCCCCATGCCCGCGTCCGGCACGGTGAAGGTCAGCACGCCGATAATGCCAATCGGCAGGGCGACCCAGAGCTGCCACGGGCGAAAGCGCCCCCAGCGGCTTTGGGTCCGGTCGGCGATGACCCCCATTACCGGATCGGATATCGCATCAAACACGCGCAGCGCGATAAACAGCGTACCGACCAGCGCCGGGGTTAAGCCAAAGACATCGGTATAGAAAAAGGTCAGGAAGTTCATGATCAGACAGGTGATCACCGTTCCGCCAGCATCGCCCAGGCCGTAGCCGATTTTTTCTCGCACCGTCAGGCGATCGTTGACGGCCTGTTGGGCAAGCTCTGTCTGTGTAATCGGAGTAGAAGTCATGAGGTAACTCCTCGGGTTATCGGATTTTTTATGTTGTTTTGCAGAGTACCCGATTAATTTTGCACTCTTCCCCGGGTCCAACAAGGGAAGGGAAAAGTATAAAAAGATGAGGATTCCGACCTTGTTCGCAAAATGTGATTTAGATCGGGAAGAAGGGCAAATAGCTGTTAATAATCAGGGATAAAGAAAAATAAATCGTTCATTAATAGCGAGAAAGTGAATAACCATGCTCGAATTATCCATAGCGCTTCCGCTTAAGGTGCAAAACGGCGGCTACTTCATCTCCCGTGGCGTAGGGCGACACCCGGCGCGCAGGCTCGACTCGTGGGAAATCATCTTTGTGGAAAAGGGGACGTTAACGATCCAGGAGGAGACAACGGTCTTTGAAGTCCATGCGGGGGAAAGTTTGCTCCTCTGGCCTCATCGTCGGCATAAAGGTATCGAGGATTTTCCCGCCGACTTACGCTTTTACTGGCTGCATTTTGAGGTGCAGGAACAGGCCTCAGCGTCACCCTGGAGCACGCTGCTGTCGGTGCAGCAGCATGGTAAAACAGGCGATCCGCAGGCGATGACCGCGCTTTTCCGCCAGTTTCTGAGCGAACAGGAGAAACTTCAGCGCAGCCCGGCGCTGGAGTTTATTTTGCTGCTGATCCTCCAGCAGCTCTCCCTGACGGCCGGGCAGGAGATGTCGCCGGATGAAGCGGGCGTCAACCTGGCGTGGAAGGCGCGGCAGCTGATCGGCACCCAGTTCCATCTGCCGCTGTCGACGTCGCAGCTCGCCCGGGAGTTGCACTGCAACGCCGACTATCTCGGGCGGGTGTTTCGTCGGGTCTTTCATCTGACGCTGACCGAGGCGATCCACCGTCAGCGGGTCAGGGCTGCGGAAAAGTTACTCCTCAACGACGCCGTGTCGCTCAAGGAGGTCGCGATGCGCTGCGGGTTTAACGATGTAGGCTATTTCCGGCAGATCTTTCGCAAACACACGGGGCTAACGCCCGGCGTCTGGAAGCGTCGCTACTGCAAAGAGCACATTAATTCCGCCTGATCACTGCCCGTAATAGGCATTCGCCCCGTGCTTGCGCAGATAGTGTTTATCCAGCAATTCCTGCTGCATCACCGGCAGTTGCGGCGAGAGCTGGCGCGAGAACAGCCCCATATAAGCGCACTCCTCCAGCACCACGGCGTTGTGCACCGCATCGGCGGCATCTTTGCCCCAGGCAAACGGCCCGTGAGAGTGGACCAGCACGGCCGGGATCTGCATTGGGCTTAAGTCGCGCTCCTCAAAGGTTTTAATGATCACTTCGCCCGTCTGATATTCGTATTCGCCCTCAATTTCTGCCGGGGTCATCAGGCGCGTGCAGGGGATGGTGCCATAGAAATAGTCGGCATGCGTCGTACCCCAGGCCGGTAAATCCAGCCCCGCCTGGGACCAGATGGTGGCATGGCGGGAATGGGTATGCACGATCCCGCCAATCTCCGGATAACGACGATAGAGCGCCAGATGGGTCGGGGTATCGGAAGAGGGCTTTTTACTGCCCTCCACCACCTGCCCTGTGGCGATATCCACCACCACCATATCCTCCGCGGTCATCACGTCGTACTCCACGCCGGAGGGTTTGATCACCATCAGCCCGCTCTGGCGGTCAACCGCGCTGACGTTGCCCCAGGTAAAGGTCACCAGCTGGTGGGCGGGAAGGGCCAGATTTGCCGCCAGCACCTCGGTTTTGAGTTGTTCTAACATGTCATGCCTCCTTCCTGCATACGGGCTTCAATCCAGCGCCGTGCCTGAATGATCTCCAGCACCGGCTCTTTGGCTTTTTCGGTCCACATTTCAATCAGAAATGCGCCGCGATAGTTCAGCTTATTCAGCGTGTTAAAGGTGCCAACAAAATCGACGCAGCCCTCGCCAAAGGGCACATCGCGGAACTGGCCGGGGCTTTGCTCGGTGACGGGCTGGGTATCTTTCAGGTGGATCGCGGCGATGCGGTCAATGCCCAGCGTCAGCTCGGCGGTGACGTCGTTGCCCCAGGCGCTCAGGTTGCCGATATCCGGGTAAACGCTGAACCACGGCGAGGCGAGCATCTCGTCCCACTTTTTCCACTTGCTGATGGAGTTCATAAACGCGGTATCCATGATCTCTACCGCCAGCATCACCTGCGCAGCGGCGGCCTGCTCGACGGCCCACGCCAGCCCTTCGGCGAAGCGCTGCTGCGTGCCCTCGTCATGCTCTTCGTAGTAGACGTCATAACCCGCAAGCTGGATGGTGCGAATGCCTAAATCCCGGGCCAGCCTGATGGCTTTGGTCATGATCTCGCGGGCGCGCTCGCGCACAGTTTCATCGCGGCTGCCAAACGGGAAACGACGGTGGGCAGACAGGCACATCGACGGGATCGCCACGCCGGTTTCCAGCATCGCTTCGACCAGCGACGCCCGCTGCGTGGTACTCCACTCGAGGCGCGACAGACGCTCGTCAGTCTCGTCGACCGACATTTCAACAAAATCAAAGCCGCAGCTTTTCGCCAGAACCAGACGCTCAGGCCAGGTGAGTGCTTTCGGCAGCGCTTTTTCATAAATACCCAACGGATGCTGGCGCATGGTTACGCTCCCCAGATGTCGCGGATTTGCGAATGGAATGTCTGTGCCACCTGAGGTGGATTTGCGGCGCCTGCCAGCGCGCGCCCGGCGATAAAGGCTTTGACGTTGATCTGCTTAAACAGCGGCAGGTCGGCGGGGGTGATGCCGCCGGTGATGGAGAGTTGTAAACCCACATCGGAAAGCGCCTTCATTTTAGCGAGATCGGCCTCTCCCCACTGCTGACCGGTGGCCTGCGCGTCGCGTCCGCGATGGTAGATTGCCTGCTTCACGCCGACGCGATACCACGCCCGGGCATCATCCAGAGTCCAGTTACCAAACAGTTCCATCTGGATTTCACCGCCGCAGCGCTGGGCCACCTCATGGCCTTTTTCGACGGTGGCCAGCGGCGCGGCACAGATGATGGTCATCCAGTTCGCGCCTGCGCCAAACGCCTGCTCCGCCAGCGTTTCTCCGGCATCGGCCACTTTCCAGTCGGCGACGATAATTTTATCCGGGCACTGCTCGCGCAGCGCACGCACGGCGTTCAGCCCTTCTGTCAGACACAAAATGGTGCCCGCCTCGACGATATCGACGTGATCGGAAAGCGTCGCAACATCGTTTTGTGCGGCCTGAAGTGAGGTGTGGTCGAGCGCCAGCTGCAGTAATGGTCGGCTCATAGGTCGTGCTCCTTAACCTGGGCGTGATAGCCCTGTAGTGCTGAAATGAGTAACTGGTAGCGCTGATATTTGCGCTGGTAGGCCGCGTGGGCGCGCATGTCGGGTTCAATGACCCGGATGTCATGTTTAAGGGCGCGCTGGGCGGCATGAAAATCGGAATAAACGCCGGTACCGACCAGGGCGGCCAGTGCCGCACCGGAACAGCCGGTCTCTTCCACCTGCGGCAGTTCAATGGCCAGGCCGCTGACGTCCGCAAGCATTTGCATCCACACATCCGAATGGGTTGGGCCGCCCGTTACGCGCAGTGCCTGCACGTGGGTAAAGCGTTCGAGCATGCGGTTGAGATGGGTCATGTGGCTGAACACCACGCCCTCGTAGACCGCCTGTAGCAGATGCGCGCGGGTGTGCAGCGCCTGCATGCCGTAGAAGCCGCTGGTCATCTCCAGCCCGGCGTTGCTGCCATAGAGGAACGGCAGGAAAAACACATCGCTTTCGGCTTTGGGCAGACCGGCGACGGCGTGGTTGATTTCACTGAACGGCATGTCGCCCCACTGCGCGGTCAGCCACTCGAGGTTGCCGGAAGAGGTAGGGCTGGCTTCGTGAACAATGTACTGCTGCGGATGAACGTAGCGGCCATAGACGTAAGGGAAAGGTTCGTCGTCGCGGATGCCATTGGCAATTCCGCTGGTGACGGCCCAGGTCCCCATCACGGCGTTAAGCGTATGTTCGTCGTGCAGTCCGGCGCAGATCGCGGTGGAAACCACATCAAACAGTCCGCCCACGACGGGCGTACCCGCCGCGAGACCGGTCAGGGCGGCTGCCTGAGAGGTGATTTCCCCGCAAATTTCTGCTGAACCAACAATGGGCGGCAGTGCGCCATCCATTTCGCTGATACCGAGCCAGCGCGTAAGCTGGGGAGCGTACTGGCCGGTGTTCATGTTGTAGAGGTTGGATTCAGAGATGTTGCTCTCTTCACAGCCTTTTACGCCGGTGAGGCACCAGCGCAGATAGTCATGCGCCATCATCACGCAGCCAATCTGCTGATAACGCTGGGGCTCGTTCTCTTTGACCCAGCGCAGGAGCGAGGCCGGATGCCCCGTCCACAATGTCTGACGCGTGTGCGGATACAGTTTTTCGGGAATACCGTCCTGCTGCCAGCGCTGAACAATCACCAGCGCCCGGCGATCGGAGGAGAGCATGGCATTACCCAGCGGCTGGTCGTTTTTGTCCAGCATAAACAGGCCCTTGCCCTGAGCAGATATGCCAACGCCTTTGATCTGCTCGCCGCTGATACGGGCATTTTTGAGCAGCAGAGCGACGGTGGCATGGCAGTGCTGCCAGAGCTGGTGCATATCCCTTTCGGCGTAGCCGGGACGGGGGCTGAGCGTGGCAATCGAGCAGCGCTCAATGGAGATTTCTTTGCCCTGGCTGTTGTATAACCCGGCTTTCAGATAAGTACCGCCACAATCGATACCCAGCCAGAAGGGCTCTTTTTCACTCATCTTTGATTCCCTTATCGCCGGGTGGCGCTGCGCTTACCCGGCCTACGGTTTGGTGCTGCTGTTGCCGGTTGGCGCTACGCTTACCCGGCCTACGGTTTGGTGCTGCTGTTGCCGGGTGGCGCTACGCTTACCCGGCCTACGGTTTGGTGCTGTTGTTGCCGGGTGGCGCTACGCTTACCCGGCCTACGGTTTGGTGCTGTTGTTGCCGGGTGGCGCTGCTCTTGCCCGGCCTACGGTTTGGTGCTGCTGTTGCCGGGTGGCGCTACGCTTACCCGGCCTACGGTTTGGTGCTGCTGTTGCCGGGTGGCGCTACGCTTACCCGGCCTACGGTTTGGTGCTGCTGTTGCCGGTTGGCGCTACGCTTACCCGGCCTACTGTTTGGTGCTGTTGCCGCCGGGTGGCGCTGCTCTTGCCCGGCCTACGGTTTGGTGCTGCTGTTGCCGGGTGGCGCTACGCTTACCCGGCCTACGGTTTGGTGCTGCTGTTGCCGGGTGGCGCTACGCTGACCCGGCCTACGGTTCATTGGTGTTGTAGGCCCGTGCAAGCGAAGCGCCGCCGGGCGTTTATTCAGGCCGCACGCTTATGCGGATTCGCCGTGGGATGAGGATCGGCTCCGGCATCGCATTTCGCCGGGAGCAGCAGGGCCAGCAGCGAGGCCAGCGCCAGCGAAACCGCCAGGCAGTAAACGCCTGCGTCTTTGCTGTACAGGGTGATCAGCACGCCAACGGCATAAGGCCCACAGAACCCACCGAGGTTGCCCAGGGCGTTGATTACCCCGCGTGCGCCGCCCGCCATCTCTGCACTAAACAGACGCGCCGGGATCGTCCAGAACACCCCTGCGGCGGACTGCAGGAAGAAGCCGCAGCCCACCAGCGCGGCATACGCCAGCCAGGTGTTCTCTTTCAGCGCCACGGAGAGGAACATGCAGAGCGCGAAGCCAATCAGCGGCAGGGAGACAAACAGCTTGCGTTTGCCGGTGCGGTCGGAGAGCGTGGAGAAGAGGAACATGCCCGCAATGGCACCGATATAAGGCAGGATGGCGAGCATCCCCACCTGGCCGATGCTGGTGTGGGTCAACTCTTTCAGAATGGTGGGCAGCCAAAGGGTGTACCCGTAAATCCCGGTCTGATAGAAGAAGTTCAGGGCGATCAACTGCCACATGGTTTTGTCGGACAGCACGGCGCTGAGCGAGGCGTTCTTCACCTCTTTACCGGCAATGGCCCGCTGCTCCGCCGCCAGCGTTTGCACCAGATAGTTCTTCTCGGCGTCTGAGATCCAGCGCGCTTCCTGCGGACGGTCGTAAATTGTGTAGGCCCACAGCACCAGCACCAAGATGGACATCAGCCCTTCGATGATGAACAGCCAGCGCCAGTCGAGCGCGGTAATGATCCAGCCCGACAGCGGGGCGGTAATGATCCCGGCAATCGGCACGAACATGATCACAATGGCATTGGCGCGGCCGCGTTCGGCATCCGGGAACCAGTTGCTGATCATGGTGAGCACGACGGGTAACATTCCCCCTTCCGCCACGCCGAGTAAGAAACGCAGCACCAGCAGCTGATACTGGCTGGTGACGAGACCGGTCAGCACTGAGATCACCGCCCAGGCGACCAGTGACCAGCCGATAAACTTTTTACCGCTACCATGAACGGCAATCTTGCCGCCGGGAACCTGCAGGAACAGGTAGCCGATAAAGAAGATGCCGCCCGCGAGGCCCGCCATGGTGGCGGAAATACCTAACTCCTCATCCATACCGCCGGGCATTGCAAAGGCGATATTTACGCGGTCCATATAAGAAATAATACAGGCAATAAGAATAGGAGGGATGATTCTTAGCCAGCGCTGGCGCGGAATTTCCGCTTGTAGGGCATGAGTAGAAATATTCATATTTAATATCTCAGTGAAGGTAACCGGAATACGTCTTTTTTGTATTGTTATCGTGTGGCTTTATTTAAGGCGCTAATGCCGTCGCGCAAAATAGCGATTCGATGACTGACGTCAGCATTAGCATTTATTTCCAGTAATTTAATACCGGAGAATTTCAACGTTGCGGCGCTTGCCGCAGTAAAGAGTGCTTCTGCCTGTTCAGGCGTCATTAAACTTTCGGCACAGAACGAAGAAAACGGCGCGTGCAGATCCTGCCATTCACCGTACTCGCCCTGGGCGGTGGTTCCGGAGAACATCAATGCCCCCAGTTTTCCTGCCCTGAGCGCGGCTTTGACGTGCTCGAGCGGAAGCGTCGTGTTGCGCCCTTCGATAGCCGAACGCGCCCAGTTGATGCACAGGCTAATATCGGTCTCTTTCACGACCTCCAGCACCTGCTCCAGGGGTAAGAACCCCTTGCGCGGTGACGGGCCGGTCATGGCATCGCAGTGCTCCAGTACCAGATCGCAGGACCAGTCCCAGCCCGCGATTTCCCGGATAGAGCGGGAGAACGCTTCGGTGGCGCGATCAACGCAAGCATTACCCGCCTGCGGTGCCGCCTGCATCTCCAGGGCGATCACCTTGCCCGGAAAGCGACTGTTTACGGCATCAATCTTCTGGTGAAGATGGCGGTAAAATTCGACGCAGGCTTTGCGCTGATCTTCATCAGCAGAGGCCAGGCCAAACGCACCGTTAAGTCCGCGACGGCGCATGGTTTCCATCACCGCTGTTACCACAATTTGCCAGTCGCCCGGCGTATGGCGAAACAGCCATTCGTCGCCAAGAGGATGAAGGTTTTCAAGACAGGGTTGTTCCAGCCCGCGAATATGTGGCGTGTCAGAAAGTTCCCGCCAGAAGGCCTGTTCTTCTTGTTCCCCTTTCTGGTGAAACGAGGGTGCGCAGGGGTACGCACCAATAATAAAATCGGTATTGGTCATTTCGCGTTCCTGTATTTATACCCGTCATACTTCAAGTTGCATGTGCGTTGGCTGCGCTCGTTCACCCCAGTCACTTACTTATGTAAGCTCCTGGAGATTCACTCTCTTGCCGCCTTCCTGCAACTCGAATTATTTAGGGTATATCAGAAAATTACGGTAATTCGCTGATTGCCACTTTCACCACAATTTTACGAATTGCGGTTTCCTTGTTTTTAATACAGGCAGGACGATGAATATCCTGCGGGAAAAATATGGCGTAGCTGCCAGGTATCATTTCGATAAAGGATTCATTTTCACTGTCGTGATAAAAAATAATATCCCGCTGTTCCAGCAATGATTCGCTGATTTTGTTATTTCCGGTATCAATGGCGATACCGATCTTCTCTTCACCCCAGGCCAGGAATTGAATATCCAGATAGCGGCGGTGAACTTCCGGGCGATTCTCGTGCTGCTCCTTAGTGTTAAGGTCAAGCACCTGGGCAAAGATGTTGCGACCGTCAATTTCCACCACCCCAGGCGCCAGCGTGGTGAAATCCGTGGTGCGCAGAAAATCGAGGGCTTTTTCAATCGCCAGCGGCAGGCGGCACGGATTTGGCTGCGAAATATGTCCGAATATCATGGCCCACTCCTTACAGAGACTGGATCTTTGCCCACACGCTGTCGTCAATGGTGATGCCGTTGCGGCGGTTCTCTTCGAGCAGGCGCGTAAATTCATGCCCCGGCAGACGGACGGCGACATTTTCATCGGAACGTTCGGCGGTAGTGATGAAGTCCATAATGCGCTGAAGCTTGGCGTCGCGGGTTGGGCCGTCGATCAACTTGTCGACCTCAATGGCGATAAAGATCTGCGACACGCCGTACTCATCGCTGTTGTCCTGGGTCACTTCCGCCACGGAGGATCCGTTGGAGAGCAGGGTGGCGATCATGTCCAGCACGATAGATAAGCCGGAACCTTTCCAGTAGCCCATCGGCAGAATGCGACGGTTTTTTTCGATAACGCCAGGTTCTTTGGTCAGATTGCCCTCATCATCAAACCCGCCGTCCACCGGCAACTCGCGGCCTGCGAGGCGGTTCACCTCCAGCATGCCGTAGGAGAACATCGACATCGACATGTCCACCATGGTGATCGGGCTGGACGGAATGGCCACGATCAGCGGATTGGTGCCGATGCGGCATTCTTTTGCACCCCACGGCGGCATCACGGCGATGGAGTTGGTCCAGCAAATTCCGATATAGCCTTTCTCTGCGGCCTGCCAGCCGTAGCTGCCGCCGCGCATCCAGTGGTTTGCGTTACGCAGTGCCACCAGACCAATGCCGTGATCGGATGCCAGTTCGGTGGCGCGATCCATCATCTTTTTCGCCGTCAGGTTTCCGATGGCGCGCTGGGCATCCCACTGTTCAATCGCGCCCAGCGTGGTGATGCGTTTGGGTTGGGCGTCAGGAATGATATCGCCCGCATCAAGTTGCTGAATAAAACGCGGGAAGCGGTTGACGCCGTGTGAATAGACACCGGATTCCGTCGTGCGGGCAAACATCTCTGCGCAGGCGTCAGCGGTTTCCGCTTTCACGCCGCGTGCGAGCAAAACCCGATTGAACGCCGCTTTTAACTCTTCGAAGGTCACTTTCATCCCTGTTCTCCTGTTCTTTTTAGGGGCAAGTGTGAGTGCTTTTTTATCGCTAAATTTCACTATGCGAAATCTGATTTCAAATATAGCGATCAAATTTTGCCAAATCAACGACATTCACGATTTTCAAAATCAATTAAAATCAACAGGTTGTGTATTTTGTGTTGAGATCGTGAACTGAGCCACACTTTGCGCTACCATCAGGGCGCGATGAAAAGGAGCAATTTTATGAGCATGAAAGAGAGCGAAATGACGCAAGAAAAAGAGAGGCCAGCAGGTAGCCAAAGCTTGTTTCGCGGCTTGACGCTGATTGAGATCCTCAGCAACTATCCGAACGGTTGCCCACTCGCCCATTTATCTGAACTTGCGGGGCTGAATAAGAGCACCGTGCACCGGTTACTCCAGGGGTTGCAGTCCTGTGGTTATGTCACCCCGGCCCCGGCGGCAGGCAGTTATCGTCTGACCACCAAATTTATCGCCGTCGGACAAAAGGCGCTGTCGTCGCTGAACGTTATCCACGTGGCGGCCCCCCATCTGGAGGCGCTGAATATCGCGACCGGCGAGACGGTGAACTTCTCCAGCCGCGAAGACGATCACGCGATTCTGATTTACAAGCTCGAGCCGACGACTGGCATGCTGCGCACGCGGGCTTATATCGGCCAGCATATGCCGCTCTACTGCTCCGCAATGGGCAAAATCTATATGGCGTTTGGTCACCATGACTATGTGGCGAGTTACTGGGAAAGCCATCAGGAACAGATCCAGGCGTTGACCCGCAATACTATTACCGAACTGCCCGCGATGTATGGCGAACTGGCGGATATCCGTGAGAAGAGCATGGCGATGGACAAAGAAGAGAATGAGCTGGGCGTCTCCTGTATTGCCGTTCCGGTCTTTGATATTCATGGCCGCGTGCCGTATGCCATCTCTATTTCGCTGTCGACTTCACGCATGAAGCAGGTGGGTGAGAAGAACTTGTTAAAACCCCTGCGTGAAACCGCAGAGGCTATCTCCCGTGAGTTGGGCTTTACCGTTAGCGAGTAAACCTCAGGCAATACGCCAGATCGGGTGGCAGATGCCACAAATCTGGCCGCTTTCCCCTGTTTGATCAAAGCGCCAGCGCGCCTCAGTCTGGCACTCTGCATTTTTAAAACGTAGAGGCGGAACAGGGAAATGAACCCGTTTATTGTTGCGGACCCGGCAAAATGTATTGGCTGTCGCACCTGCGAAGTGGCCTGCGTGGTGTCCCATCAGGAGAGTCAGAATTGTGCGGCAGTGACGGCAAGGACATTCAGCTCCCGCATTCGGGTGGTGAAAGGCGGAACTTTTACTACGGCGGTTACCTGTCACCAGTGTGAAGATGCCCCCTGCGCTAACGTCTGCCCGACCCAGGCGATTCAGCGTGAGAAGGGCGTCTGGCAGGTGGATCAGCAACGCTGTATCGGCTGTAAAAGCTGTATGGTTGCCTGCCCGTTCGGGGCGATGCAGATCACGGCGGATGCGGGGCGGGTTCAGGCCCTGAAGTGCGACCGCTGCTCGCACCGCGAAGGCGGACCCGCCTGTATAGAGGCGTGCCCGACCCGCGCATTAAGCTGCGTCGATCCTGCCAGATTACGTGCCGAACGGCTGCGTTGTCTGGCGTAAATCGCTACTGACCGTTTTCCCGCCAGGCGATGTCGATCTCTTCTGCGAGGATCTTCACGCCGGCTTCGATTTTCTCCGGGTCTGGCACGTAATTCATGCGCATGCACTGGTGAGTGTGCGGCCACGGCTTATCCAGGCCCGGGAAGAAGTAATCTCCCGGCACCATCAATACCCCACGCTTTTTCAGGCGCTGGTACAGCAGCTCGGTGGTGATGGGTAGATCCTTAAACCACAGCCAGAGGAAAATCGCCCCTTCGGGTTTGTGGATCAGGCAGCGCTCTTCCGGCAGATAGCGGCGGATAGTGGCGATGGTCTCGTGGACGCGCTGATAATAGAACGGCTTAATCACCTCGTTGGACAGGCGCAGCAGGTCGTTGCGCTTAATCATCTCGCACATCATTGCCGGACCAATCCCGCCAGGGGAGAGGCTGATGATGCCGTTCATATTGGTGATGGCGGTGATGATTTTCTCGTTGGCAATGATGATCCCGCAGCGACTGCCCGGCAGCCCTAGCTTGGACAGGCTCATGCACAGCACAATGTTCGGGTTCCACAGCGGGCGCGCTTCGCTGAAGATGATGCCCGGGAAAGGCACGCCATAGGCGTTATCAATCACCAGCGGAATACCGTGCTGGTTTGCCAGCGCATCCAGCTTGATCAGCTCTTCATCGGTGATGACGTTGCCGGTCGGGTTGGTTGGGCGCGAGACGCAGATCATCCCGGTCTCTTCGCCAATATGCAGATGCTCAAAATCGACGTGGTACTTGAACTGGCCTTCCGGCAGCAGCTCAATGTTCGGACGCGCGGAGACGAAAAGATCGTCCTCCAGGCCGGAATCGGCATAGCCGATGTACTCCGGCGTCAGCGGGAACAGCACCTTTTTGGTGGTGCCGTCGGCGCGCCGGCCCGCGAAGAGGTTAAATAAGTAGAAAAACGCGCTCTGGCTGCCGTTTGTCAGTGCAATGTTCTGTGGTTCGATCTCCCAGCCGAGGGTGTCGCGCAGCATCTCCGCCAGCGTGGCGAGCAGCTCGGTTTTACCCTGCGGGCCGTCGTAATTGCACAGCGCATCAGTGGCTTTGCCATTTTCCAGCATATCCGCGAGGAGCGTCTGAAAATAGGCGTTCATCTCGGGGATTTGTGCCGGGTTACCGCCGCCGAGCATGATGGCGCCCGGTGTGCGCAGCCCGTCGTTGAGATCCTCCATCAGGCGGGTGATGCCTGAATGGCGGGTGAATTTGTCGCCGAAAAGTGAAAAAGTCATAGCAGGTGTTCTGTCGAGCCTATTCTAAGTGTGGCTCACCATAACGCTACAACTGCGCGGGTGCAAATCAGCGTCGAAACGAAGAAGGGTGGCTTTGTATTGCCAGTTTGCCATCAGGTAGCGAATTATCCTGCAACCCCCTCTCCTGATGGTAGAGGGGGTTATCGATGACGATCAGCGATTGCCCGCCCACACCACCATCACCTTATCGCCCTGATGCTCACGCACAAAGCCGTAGCCCTGCGGCATCGTCAGCGTGGTTTGTGTGCCTTCACCCACCGCCGGATGGCGGGCCCGGAACTGGCCGAGCCTTTGCCAGTGGGCGACGGTTTCTGCCTGCGAACCGCTGATATCCTGCCAGTTCATGTCCGAGCGCGTACCCTGTAAGGGGTCGGAGCCCGTTGGGCCAAAGGGTCTTGCTGATTCATCCCCGTAATAGATCTGCACACTACCCGGCGCCAGTAACAGCAGCTCGGCCGCACGCTGGTCGCCCTCGCGGAACAGGCGGGTATCGTGGGAGGAGAGGTAGCTCAGGACGTTAAAGCTCTGCAGCTTCTCTGCCATCTGCTGCCAGGTGAGGTCCATACTGGACAGGCAATCCACCGCTTTGGCCGCCTGCTCCTGATAATCAAAATTGATCATCGCATCGAAGCCATGACGGTAGTAATCGCTCTGCATTACCCCGTGCCCCCAGGATTCACCGGTCATCCAGAACGGCGCATCGTCGAGTTTTTTATCCGGGTTGGCCGCTTTCCATGCCTTTAGCGCCTCACTGGCCCGATCCTTCAGCTGCTGCCAGCCGGCCAGCTCAACGTGCTTCGCGGTATCGACCCGGAAACCGTCAATACCGTATTCACGCACCCATTGGCTCAGCCAGTGGGTAAGGTAATCCCTGGGCGTGTAGCCGTCGATGGCTTTTGCACCGGTATCAGGTTTATGGCGATAGAAATTCGGCAGGCCCGATGGGGTGGTGGATTCCGTTTTCAGATCCGGCAGGAAGGCCAGCGACATGGTCAGATCGTCAAAGCCGGGGTTGTCGTAATCGCCAATGTCGGTGCGCACCCACTTCTTGCCCCACCACTTTTCCCAGCCCGCTTTATCGCTGAAGTTGATGTAGTCGTTAAAGCTGTGCCAGCTCTGTCCGGCGGCCGGTTTCCAGTCGGTCCAGCGTTCACCGAGGGTTTTCTTCAGCTCGTCGCCCTGCAGATAGAGGGCACCGAACTGATACTCCTGCATGTCTGCCAGCGTCGCATAACCGGTGTGGTTCATCACCACGTCAAACAGGATACGGATCCCCCGGCGATGGGCTTCATCCACCAGCTTGCGTAAATCGTCCTCGGTGCCCATGTTGGCATCGAGCCGGGTCCAGTCCTGGGTGTAGTAACCGTGATAGGCGTAATGGGGGAAATCCCCCTTTGTGCCGCCGCCGACCCAGCCGTGGATCTGCTCCAGCGGGGAGCTGATCCACAGGGCGTTAACCCCGAGCTGTTGCAGGTAATCCAGCTTGCTGGTGAGCCCTTTCAGATCGCCGCCATGGAAGGTGCCGATCTCCTGCATGCCGTCCTTATGGCGTCCATAACTATTGTCGTTAGACGGGTCGCCATTCTCAAACCGGTCGGTAAGGACAAAATAGACGGTGGCGTTTTGCCAGCTGAACGGGGCAGGCTTGTCTGTCTCTGCACGCTCGAGTAACAGCAGGCCGTTGCTGCCCGGTGCAGGTTGCAGGGTGATTTTGCCCTGCTGCACGGTGGCGGTCTGTTTGCTGTAGAAATCCCGCACCACGCTCCCTTCCGGGAAGGTATTGCCGACGTCGAGCGTTAAGGGTTTGCCATCCCATTTGGGGCACTGGCGAACCACCGAGGTCACCGCTTTTTCGCTTGTGCTGGCGACGGTCAACATCAGCGTTGGCGTGCCGGAACGGGTATCAATCCGTGCCTGATAATCACCATCGCGGAAGATGCGCCACTGCACCGGATCGCCTTCGCACGGCTTCAGGGACATCATCTCGTTGAGTTTAATGGCGTTTGTGGGCTGCCAGCACGCCTTGTCAAGATTCAGCGTGAGCGGCCGGGTACCCTTCGTCAGCTTTGCCTGTGACGTGAAAATCCCCGAACCTTCAGCGGTAAAGGCCGGAAAACCCGGGACGGACCAGTCGGCGCTGGCTATTGCAGGCAAGAACAGAAGAGCGAGAGCAGAACGTTTCATACCATTTTCCTGTCACAGCATTTTGCTCAGTTTGCCATCTATTTTAGTGGGCAAACTCATCCCCTGGCGCTAACGCGCAGGGAGGAGCAAAGAGGGTGAGTGATCTCACGCTAAATACGCAGATTAACTGCGATATTGAGCACATTTTGATGAAAATGATGCTTAAGTGAGCGAATTTCAGGTGACAGGGTTTCGGATTTGGACTATTTCTTTGGATGCTCTTCTCGTCTATTTTTGCTAGGATCTGAGATTCGCCTCTCATTTTACGAAAAAAATAAGGTGTTGGAATGTTTCTATCCGACCAGGAGACCTAATGATATCGACTCCCATTCGACGATATGGGGCCGCGATACTCATGTTACTCACCATGGCAATTTCTGGTGAGGTGCTTGCGAAGACGCACACGGATACAACGAGTAAGAAAGCCCACGTCATAAAGACGACAAGTAGTAAGGTTAGCAGTAAACAAGAGTATTCTCGCAATAGTGCAAAGAGTAGTTCACTTCCTGATTTGCGAAAATACCCTTCCGGGACACCAAGGAAAAAAGCGTTTCTCCGGACGGTAATGCCTTACATAACAAGTCAAAATGCCGCGATTACTGCGGATCGTAACTGGTTGATCTCCAAACAGTACGATAGCCGCTGGTCGCCATCAGAACGCACGCGCCTGAAAGAAATATCAAAACGCTATAAGGTGAGCTGGAACGGAAACACGCGCCGTGTGCCGTGGAACTCACTGTTAGAGCGCGTAGATATTATTCCAGGCAGCATGGTCGCAACGATGGCTGCAGCCGAAAGTGGCTGGGGCACCTCGAAGCTCGCACGCAGTAATAACAACCTCTTCGGCATGAAATGTGCGAAAGGTCGTTGTAACAATGCGCCGGGCAAAGTGAAAGGCTACTCACAGTTTGAATCGGTAAAAGATTCCGTGAATGCGTATGTTGTGAACCTGAACACGCACCCCGCTTACAAATCCTTCCGTAAGTCTCGGGCGCAGCTGCGTAAAGCAGACCAGGAAGTGACGGCGAGCAACATGATCCATAAGCTGAAAGGTTACTCAACCCAGGGCCAGCGCTATAACAACTATCTCTTTGCGATGTACCAGGATAACCAGCGCTTAATTGCCGCACATATGTAATCGTAAAAAAGGCCTTCCATCCGGAAGGCCTTTTTTTATATCAGCACTTCACTGTAGCGGTCGCGATACTCTTTCGGCGTGGTGTCATACTCTTTTTTAAACACCGAATAGAAATATTGCAGCGATGGATAACCGCACATCTGCGAAATCTCGTTAATAGACAGCGACGTCGAAATCAGCAGGCTGCGGGCTTTTTCCAGTTTCTCCGCATGAATAACCGCATGAATCGTCTCCCCCACCTCTTCTTTAAAGCGCTTCTCCAGGTTTGAACGAGAAATGCCTACCGCATCCAGCACCTGATCCACTTTGATGCCTTTGCAGGCGTGGTTACGAATGTAATGCATCGCCTGAATGACGGCCGGATCGTTCAGCGAACGGTAATCGGTTGAGCGCCGCTCCACAACGCGGACCGGCGGCACCAGCAGACGCTGCAGGGGCAGATTTTCGTTATCCAGCAGTCGGTGCAGCAGCTTGGCTGCCTGATAGCCCATCTGACGTGTTCCCTGGGCTACGGACGACAGCGCCACGCGTGACAGGTAGCGGGTGAGCTCTTCATTATCGATCCCAATGACGCACAGCTTTTCCGGCACCGGGATATGCAGATGTTCGCACACCTGCAGCACGTGACGGGCGCGGGCATCGGTCACGGCGATAATACCGGTCTGCGGCGGCAGGGTTTGCAGCCAGTCGGCGAGGCGGTTCTGCGCGTGCTGCCAGTTTTCCGGTGCCGTTTCCAGCCCCTGATAAACCACGCCGCGATACTTCTCCTTTGCCACCAGCTGGCAGAACGCGTACTCACGTTCCGCCGCCCAGCGTTTACCGCTGGACGCGGGCAGGCCATAGAAGGCGAAGCGGTGAACCCCTTTTTCTTTGAGATGAAGAAACGCGCTCTCTACCAGGGCGTGGTTGTCGGTCGCGATATAGTGAACGGCAGGGTAGTTATCCGGCTTGTGGTAAGAGCCGCCGACGCCGACGATGGGGACGTCGACATCGACCAGCATTTGCTGGATAACGGCGTCGTCAAAATCCGCAATGACGCCGTCGCCCAGCCAGTCTTTGATATTTTCGATTCGCGTGCGGAAATCTTCTTCAACGAAAATATCCCACTCGGATTGCGACGCCTGCAAATATTCTCCAACGCCTTCGACTACCTGGCGGTCGTAAGCTTTGTTGGCATTGAATAACAACGTAATGCGGTGACGCTTCTCAAACATGGCGCTATTTTTCCAGAATCAGTGACAGATGATAGAGCATCCTCAGGCGCGCCGTTTGGTTGCGGAATCCATCCATACCGCCAGCAGCAAAATGGCACCCTTGACGATATATTGCCAGAATGTCGGGACGTCCATCATACTCATTCCGTTATCCAGCGACGCCATTATAAATGCTCCCATGACCGCCCCGGCGACGCTGCCGATCCCCCCGGCAAGACTGGTTCCGCCGATGACGCAGGCGGCGATGGCGTCGAGTTCGGCAATATTCCCGGCAGACGGTGAACCCGCACCCAGACGCGAGCTTAAGATCAGACCCGCCACGGCAACCATCAGGCCATTAATGGCAAAGACGGCCAGCTTGGTGCGTTCAACGTTGATACCGGACAGACGTGCGGCTTCGAGGTTGCCCCCAATGGCATAGATACGACGACCAAAGGCGGTGCGGGTAGCCATAAACATCCCCGCCAGCAGCAGCAGAACCAGTAGCAGCACCGGGGTCGGGACGCCGCGATAGTCATTCAGCAGCCAGATCGCGCCGAGGACAATTATCGCCGTTAACGCCTGACGCCCGACGACAGAGGTGGACGGTGTAGTCGCTAAGCCTAACGTCTGACGGCGCAGTCTGCCGCGCCACTGCCAGGCGACAAATGCCATCAGGCCAATCGCGCCCAGGGTAAAACCGACGCCGCCGGAGAGATAACTCTGACCAATCTGCGACATGGATGCGCTGGTAGGAGAGACGGTGGTACCGTTGGTGATGCCGATCAGGATGCCGCGGAAGGCCAGCATCCCCGCCAGCGTGACGATAAACGACGGCACCTTGCGGTAGGCCACCCACCAGCCGTTCCAGGTGCCGAGCAGTAAACCAAGCAGCAAGGTGACTACGATAGTCAGCGGTAGCGGCCAGCCCAGCCAGACGTCGAAAATCGCCGCCACGCCGCCAAGCAAGCCCATCATCGAGCCCACGGAGAGGTCGATTTCCGCAGAGATAATCACAAACACCATCCCGACCGCCAGAATGCCGGTAATGGCGGTCTGGCGCAGCAGGTTGGAGACGTTACGCGCGCTGAGGTAAGAGCCATCGGTCATCCAGGTGAAGAACAGCATGATCGCCACAATGGCGGCAATCATGACGAACACCTGCAGATTGAGCGATTTCAGCCCGGAAAACAGGCCCGGCGTGGGTGCCGTAACCTTTAACTCAGAGGGGTTGCTTTTCGACATGGCGTTCACTCCTTAGTGCGGCTTCCATTACCTGTTCCTGCGTCAGGTTCTGGTTTATCAGGTTGGCTTTCAGTTTTCCTTCGTGCATCACCAGGACCCGGTCGCTCAGACCCAGCACTTCGGGCAGCTCCGAGGAGATGACAATCACGGCAATACCCTGCTGGACCAGCTGGTTGATCAGCTTATAGATTTCATATTTGGCACCGATATCGATCCCGCGGGTGGGTTCATCGAGGATCAGGATGCGCGGATTGAGCAGCAGGCAGCGGGCGAGGATCGCCTTCTGCTGATTACCACCGCTCAGACGCCCAATCGCCAGCTCCGGCGAGGACGTTTTGACTTTCAGCCGCTGTAAAGACTGCAGAATGCAGTGCTGTTCCGCAGCGTCATCGAGGCTGCTCAACTTGCCGCTGAACTGATCTAAGGCGGCAAGGGTGATATTTTTGCCCACCGCCATGACCGGCACGATGCCATCTTTTTTCCTGTCTTCCGGCACCATCGCGATCCCCTGGGCAATGGCCTGCTGACAGTTTTTAATCTCAACCGGCTTGCCATCAATAAAGATGCTGCCTTCCCAGCGACCGGGCCAGACGCCGAACAGGCACTGTACGGCCTCGGTGCGTCCGGCACCGACCAGCCCGGCAACGCCAAGGATTTCCCCGCGATGCAGCGAGAAGGAGACGTCATTCACCCGTTTGATATGGCGATTCACCGGGTGCCAGGCGGTAAGATGCTCCACGCGCAGCACCTCTTCCCCCAGGGTATGAGGCTCATTCGGGTAGAGGGCGGTGAGCTCACGTCCCACCATCATGGTGATAATGTCGTCCTCGCTCATCCCTTGCGCTTCGCGGGTGCCGATATGCTGCCCGTCGCGAATGACGCACACCGTGTCCGAAATCGCTTTTACTTCGTTGAGCTTGTGCGAGATATAAATGCAGGCAATCCCGTGGTGTTGCAGGTCACGAATGATGTCCAGCAATACCGCGGTTTCCTGTTCCGTCAGCGAGGCTGTCGGTTCATCAAGGATCAGCAGGCGCACCTGCTTATTCAGCGCTTTGGCGATCTCCACCAGCTGCTGCTGCCCCAGACCTAAATCGCCCACCCTGGTATCGGGGGAGATCGCCAGGCTCACCTGCGCCAGCAGCTTTTCACAGCGCAGGGTCATGGTGTCGTAATCCAGCACGCCATGACGGGCGATCTCCGCGCCGAGGAAGATATTCTCCAGCACGGTCAGATGCTTCACCAGCGCCAGCTCCTGATGAATGATGGCGATCCCTTTGCGCTCGGTGTCGCGAATGTGCGTGGCCTGCAGCGTTTCGCCAGAAAAAACAATCTCACCCTCGTAGCTGCCGTGAGGATAGATGCCGCACAGCACCTTCATGAGGGTGGATTTGCCCGAGCCATTTTCGCCGCACAGCGACACGATCTCGCCGGGGTTTAAGCGCAGGCTGACGTTGTCGACGGCTTTCACCGCGCCAAACGCTTTGGTGATACTTTTCATTTCAAGTAAATAAGACATAACTGCCCCGCATGACCCGGTGAAAACGGTACAAGTCGATGCGCCCCCGCAAAGCGGGGGCGATAATGGATTACAGTTCGCTCTTTTTGTGGAAACCGTCTTTCACAACGGTGGCGTCAATGTTCTCTTTATTGACTTCGATAGGGGTGAGCAGACGGGATGGGACATCCTTCAGGCCATTGTTTAAGCTGGCGTCTGCTTTAGGCTGTTGGCCATTGCCCAGCTCAACGGCAATTTCCGCCGCGGTGGTGGCAAGTTCGGTGATCGGCTTATACACGGTCATGGTCTGGGTGCCCGCCACGATGCGTTTCACCCCGGCCAGGTCTGCGTCCTGCCCGGAGATCGCCACTTTTCCGGCCAGCCCCTGGGCGCTGAGTGCCTGAATGGCGCCGCCAGCGGTTGCATCGTTAGAAGCCACCACGGCATCGATTTTGTTATTGTTAGCGGTTAAGGCGTTTTCCATAATTTTCAACGCGTTTTCAGGTAACCAGCCGTCCGCCCACTGGTCGCCAACGATCTTGATTTTGCCCTCATCAACATAGGGCTTCAGCACCTTCATCTGTCCGGCGCGGAAGAGTTTGGCGTTGTTATCTACCGGCGAGCCGCCCATCAGGAAGTAATTACCCTGCGGCACTTTTGCGACCAGGCTTTGCGCCTGTAATTCACCGACTTTTTCATTGTCGAAGGAAATATAATAATCGATATCCGCATTATTAATCATGCGGTCATAGGCCAGCACTTTAATGCCTTCTTGTTTGGCCTCTTTTACCACGTTACTTAAAACCTGGCCGTTATAGGGAATAATAACCAGCACATCGACGCCGCGGTTTATCATATTTTCGATTTGCGACATCTGCGTTTCTTCATTGCCGTTGGCAGATTGTACAAAAACTTTTGCACCTAATGCCTCTGCCTTATTGACAAAAATATCGCGATCTTTTTGCCAGCGCTCCAGACGGAGGTCATCAATCGCCATGCCGATTTTGACTTCTTTTGCATGACTCGCCGTACTCGCCAGCAGCAGCGATGCACAAAGAGTGAGGCACAGGTTCTTTATCTTCATAATTGTATTGCCTTTTTGTAGGGTTAGGTTGCTGAGATAAAAGAAACAATCATTGCAAGAGACGTAGCAAATTCTTAACGGGGAACGGCAGGCTGGCAATTACAGATTTTTATCTTCTCGTTATGATATTTGGTTTATTTTCGAATTTATGACCGCGATCGAATTTTAAATTACATAACTTCTTAATTACACATGATTATGGAATTTGCGCTGTGAAATTCGTTTGTCTGCAAATTGATTTTGCGAGCCAGCGCACGTTTGTGCATTCTCTCAATAGCAGTGTGAAATAACGTAATTGAGCAACCTGCGATCACTATTCACTATTACTCCAGTATCTACTTTTCGCCGCACCCCTGATTATGGAGCTCAATATGCAAGCTTATTTCGATCAACTCGAGCGCGTTCGTTATGAAGGCCCGAAATCCTCTAATCCTTTAGCGTTTCGTCATTACAACCCGGACGAGCTGGTGCTGGGCAAGCGCATGGAAGATCACCTGCGTTTCGCTGCCTGCTACTGGCACACCTTCTGCTGGAACGGTGCCGACATGTTTGGCGTGGGCTCGTTCGACCGTCCATGGCAGCAGCCAGGCGAAGCGCTGGAGCTGGCGAAGCGTAAAGCGGATGTCGCCTTTGAGTTCTTCCATAAGCTGAACGTGCCTTACTACTGTTTCCACGACGTGGACGTCTCACCGGAAGGCGCATCGCTGAAAGAGTACCTGAATAACTTTGCGCAAATGGTCGATGTGCTGGGCGAAAAACAGCAGCAGAGCGGCGTGAAGCTGCTGTGGGGTACCGCCAACTGCTTTACCCATCCACGCTATGGCGCAGGCGCTGCCACTAACCCGGACCCGGAAGTGTTCAGCTGGGCGGCCACCCAGGTGGTGACGGCGATGAACGCCACCCACAAGCTGGGCGGGGAAAACTACGTGCTGTGGGGCGGGCGTGAAGGTTACGAAACGCTGCTGAACACCGACTTGCGCCAGGAGCGTGAGCAGATTGGCCGCTTCATGCAGATGGTGGTGGAGCATAAACACAAGATCGGTTTCCAGGGCACGCTGCTGATCGAGCCGAAACCGCAGGAGCCGACCAAGCATCAGTACGACTACGACGTGGCGACGGTGTACGGCTTCCTGAAGCAGTTCGGGCTGGAAAAAGAGATCAAAGTGAATATCGAAGCCAACCACGCGACCCTGGCTGGCCACTCGTTCCATCACGAGATCGCCTCCGCTATCGCGCTGGGCATTTTCGGCTCCGTGGATGCCAACCGCGGCGATCCGCAGCTGGGCTGGGATACCGACCAGTTCCCGGTCAGCGTGGAAGAGAATGCGCTGGTGATGTACGAAATTATCAAAGCGGGCGGCTTTACCACCGGTGGCCTGAACTTTGACGCCAAAGTGCGCCGTCAGAGTACCGATAAGTACGATCTCTTCTATGGTCATATTGGGGCCATGGACACCATGGCGCTGTCGCTGAAAGTGGCGGCCCGCATGATTGAAGATGGCGAGCTGGATAAGCGCGTGGCGAAACGCTACGGCGGCTGGAACAGTGAGCTGGGCCAGCAAATTTTGAAAGGCCAGTTATCGCTTACCGAGCTGGCGAAGTACGCTGAACAGCATAACCTGGCGCCGCAGCACCAGAGCGGTCATCAGGAGCTGCTGGAAAACCTGGTGAATCATTATCTGTTTGATAAGTGACAGGTATTGCCGGGCGGCGCTTCGCTTGCCCGGCCTACATTTTTTAAGGAGCCCAGGGCATGTATATCGGGATCGATCTTGGCACGTCGGGTGTGAAAGCCATTCTGTTAAATGAACAGGGCGAGGTGCTGGCAACGCAAACAGAAAAACTGCACGTTTCACGGCCACATCCGCTCTGGTCCGAACAGGATCCTGAAGCCTGGTGGCTGGCCACGGATCGCGCCCTGAAAGCGCTGGGCGAGCAGCACTCCCTGCGCGAAGTGAAAGCGCTGGGGATTGCCGGACAAATGCATGGCGCCACGCTGCTGGATAAGGACAACCGCGTCCTGCGCCCGGCGATTTTATGGAACGATGGCCGCTGCGCTGAAGAGTGCGCCCTGCTGGAAGAGCGGGTGCCGACCTCGCGTGAAATAACCGGCAACCTGATGATGCCGGGCTTTACCGCCCCGAAATTGCTGTGGGTCCAGCGTCATGAACCCGAGATTTTTAGCCAGGTAGCGAAGGTACTGCTGCCAAAAGATTATCTGCGTCTGCGTATCACCGGCGAGTACGCTAGCGATATGTCCGATGCCGCAGGCACGATGTGGCTCGACGTGGCAAAACGCGACTGGAGCGAGACGATGCTCGAAGCCTGCCATCTCACCCGCGACCATATGCCCGCGCTGTTCGAAGGCTGTGAGCAGACCGGCGCGCTGCTGCCGTCGGTGGCTGAACAGTGGAATATGCCCGCCGTTCCGGTCGTGGCCGGTGGCGGAGATAACGCTGCGGGCGCGGTTGGCGTGGGTATGGCCGATGCCGGACAGGCGATGCTCTCGCTGGGCACCTCCGGCGTCTATTTCGCCGTGAGCGACGGCTATCGCAGTAATCCTGACAGCGCGGTACACAGCTTCTGCCATGCGTTGCCGGGGAAATGGCATCTGATGTCGGTGATGCTCAGCGCGGCGTCCTGTCTGGACTGGGCGGCTAAGCTGACCGGGCTAGAGAGCGTGCCGGCTCTGCTCGATGCCGCGCAGCAGGCCGATGAAAACGCGGGTACCCTCTGGTTCCTGCCTTATCTTTCCGGCGAGCGCACGCCGCATAACAACCCCCAGGCAAAAGGGGTATTTTTTGGCTTAACCCATCAGCACGGCCCGGCCGAACTGGCGCGCGCCGTCCTCGAAGGGGTGGGCTATGCGTTGGCCGATGGCATGGATGTGGTGCATGAGTGCGGGCTACAGCCGACCAGCATTACGCTGATTGGCGGGGGGGCACGCAGCCCTTACTGGCGGCAGATGCTCGCGGATATCAGCGGGCAGAAGCTGGATTACCGTACCGGCGGGGATGTCGGGCCTGCGCTCGGAGCTGCACGTCTGGCGCAGATTGCGATGAATCCGGGTAAGCCGCTGTCAGAGCTGTTGCCACAGCTGGCGCTGGAACAGCAGCACACCCCGGACCCCGTCAGGCATGCTCGCTATGCCGAACGTCGCGAAGTGTTCCGCAAGATCTATCAGCAGCTTCTGCCACTGATGTCGTGAAACTGCGCCGGGTGGCGGCTTCGCCTTACCCGGCCTACGATCGTTGCTTGCGCGGCAAGCGAAGTTTTGTAGGCCCGTGCAAGCGAAGCGCCGCCGGGCAAACAAGCCGCATCTAACTGACAAACCTGCGCGTATCAATCCGCTGCAGCAGCATCGACAGCAGCAGGCTAACCGCCACCGTGATCGAGAAGATCCACAGGATATCCAGCAGCGGCCAGCTTTTTAACTCCACGCCACGGGTGCGCAGGGCGTGGATCACCAGCGCATGAAATCCGTAGATCCCAAGCGAGTTACGTGAAATTAACCCCAGCAGCGGCAGCGGGCGTGTATTCAGGGTGTTTTTCACCAGCGTGAACAGCGAAACGGCACAGATAAAGACCATCGGACCGCAGTAGAGGTACCAGGTATCGGCGAAGGTGCCGCGCCACTGCAGTTCGTGCAGCGTACCGCGGGAGATGACGGCGACCGCAGCAATAAACAGGGCGGCGCAAAGAACATTCATCCAGCGTCTGCGGGTATCCATCATGCCCAGCGCGCGGCCCAGCATGCCGTACAGCACGTAATAAAAGGTGTCGCCGTTGATATAGAGATTGATTGGCAGCCACTCAAATCCGGAAATTTTTTGCGACACCGTGTTGGGATTCGCCACGATGCCGATAACGATCATTAGCGCCAACAGCATTTTGCCGCTCGCGCTTTTTACCTGCAGCAGCGGGGAGAGCAGGTAAATCACGATAATGGCGAAGAAAAACCACAGGTGATAGAACACCGGTTTTTGCAGCAGGTATTTCAGCGACAGCTCGCTGTTAATGGACGTGAACAGCACGATATAGAGAAACGCCACGGTGCTGTAAAACAGCAGACAGAGGCCGATACGTAAAAAGTGGCGCGGCTGCGCGCTCCGTTCGCCAAAAAAGAGATAGCCGGAGATCATGAAAAACAGCGGTACGCTCACACGCGAGGCAGAGTTGAGAACGTTGGCAACATCCCAGTTAACGAGGCTGATGCTCGGGGCATTAGTAATGTACCAGGTGGTGGTATGGATCATTACCACCATCAAACAGGCGATCCCCCGCAAATTATCAATCCAGTTAATTTTGTCCTGCATCCATCCCTCTGTTTACGCATTAAAAAGAGTCTGACCGTGATATTGATTCAGACGCTCGTTGGAAAATTCTGAGTTTGCATCGTCCTGCTTGTGCCGGAACGGTGAGATTCGCAGAATGCCGGGCCATACTCTATAAAGTTTAGATATTAAAAATAACAGCCATAGCACAGGGCGGTAATATAAATGATGATACGCGCGATGTTGCTTCTGCTTCCGGCGTTACTGGCCGGTTGCGCGGCTCAGGAGACGTCCCCGGCGCAAAAAGCGCAAACCAAAAAAGTCAGTCCGGTGCGTTCGCTGGATATGGAACAGCTGTGTAAGGATCGGGCGGCGCAGCGCTACAATACCGGCGCGCAAAAGATAGACGTCACCGCCTTCGAGCAGTTTCAGGGCAGCTATGAAATGCAGGGCTTTACTGCCCGCAATGAGAGTTTCATCTGTTCTTTCGATGCAGACGGCCATTTTTTACACCTTTCGATGCGTTAATAGCGCCGCGTAACGAGCTGGCTGCGTCTGCAGGGCGCTGTCAGCTATGCTTATTTCCCAATTTTCCCTAAACAACCCCGTTTCGTACTGTATATCTTGCACTCAGCGGGTATACTGAACCCTTCCATTTAAAACCACACGTATCCAGCACGAAATCCTATGCAAAAGTTTGATACTAAGACCTTCCAGGGCCTGATCCTGACCTTACAGGATTACTGGGCTCGCCAGGGCTGCACCATCGTTCAACCATTGGACATGGAAGTGGGCGCCGGCACCTCACACCCGATGACCAGCCTGCGTGCACTGGGGCCAGAGCCGATGGCAACCGCCTATGTACAGCCATCCCGCCGCCCGACCGATGGTCGCTACGGTGAAAACCCGAACCGCTTACAGCACTACTATCAGTTCCAGGTGGTCATTAAGCCGTCTCCGGACAATATTCAGGAGCTGTACCTCGGGTCGCTGAAAGAGCTGGGTATGGATCCGACCATTCACGACATTCGTTTCGTGGAAGATAACTGGGAAAACCCGACGCTGGGTGCCTGGGGTCTGGGTTGGGAAGTGTGGCTGAACGGTATGGAAGTGACGCAGTTCACCTACTTCCAGCAGGTTGGCGGTCTTGAATGTAAACCGATCACCGGTGAAATCACCTACGGTCTGGAACGTCTGGCCATGTACATTCAGGGCGTAGACAGCGTTTACGACCTGGTCTGGAGCGACGGCCCGCTGGGTAAAACCACCTACGGCGACGTGTTCCATCAGAACGAAGTGGAGCAATCCACCTATAACTTCGAATATGCGGACGTGGACTTCCTGTTCACCTGCTTCGAGCAGTACGAGAAAGAGGCCCAGCAGCTGCTGGCGCTGGAAACTCCGCTGCCGCTGCCAGCCTACGAGCGTATTCTGAAGGCCGCCCACAGCTTCAACCTGCTGGACGCCCGTAAAGCGATCTCTGTCACTGAACGTCAGCGCTACATTCTGCGTATTCGTACCCTGACCAAAGCCGTTGCAGAAGCTTACTACGCGTCCCGTGAAGCCCTTGGCTTCCCGATGTGCAACCGAAACAAATAAGAGGCGGCCATGTCTGATAAAACTTTCCTGGTGGAAATCGGCACCGAAGAGCTGCCACCAAAAGCCCTGCGCAGCCTGGCGGAATCCTTTGCTGCGAACGTCACTGCGGAGCTGGACAATGCTGGCCTCGCACACGGCAAAATTGAATGGTTTGCTGCTCCGCGTCGTCTGGCGCTGAAAGTGGCAAATCTGGCCGCTTCCCAGCCCGATCGCGAAGTAGAAAAGCGCGGCCCGGCGATTGCCCAGGCGTTTGACGCTGAAGGTAAACCGAGCAAAGCGGCAGAAGGCTGGGCGCGTGGCTGCGGGATCACCGTTGACCAGGCCGAGCGTCTGACCACCGACAAAGGCGAATGGCTGCTCTATCGCGCCCACGTGAAAGGCGAAAGCGCAGAAGCGCTGCTGCCGAACATGATCGCCACGTCGCTGGCGAAGCTGCCAATTCCAAAACTGATGCGCTGGGGCGCAAGCGACGTGCACTTCGTGCGTCCGGTTCACACCGTGACCCTGCTGCTGGGCGATACCGTTATTCCTGCCACCATTCTGGGCGTCGCATCCGATCGCGTGATCCGCGGCCACCGCTTTATGGGCGAGCCGGAGTTCACCATCGATAACGCCGATCAGTACCCTGAAATCCTGCTGGAACGCGGTAAAGTCATTGCTGACTACGAACAGCGTAAAGCCCGTATTAAAGCGGACGCGGAAGAAGCGGCACGTAAGATTGGCGGTAACGCTGACCTGAGCGACAGCCTGCTGGAAGAAGTGACCTCGCTGGTAGAGTGGCCAGTGGTCCTGACCGCGAAGTTCGAAGAGAAATTCCTCGCCGTTCCGGCCGAAGCGCTGGTTCACACCATGAAGGGCGACCAGAAGTACTTCCCGGTCTATGCTAACGACGGCAAGCTGCTGCCGAACTTCATCTTCGTGGCGAACATCGAATCCAAAGATCCGATCCAGATCATCTCCGGTAACGAGAAAGTGGTTCGCCCGCGTCTGGCGGATGCGGAGTTCTTCTTTAATACCGACCGTAAAAAGCGCCTGGAAGATCACCTCCCGCGCCTGCAGACCGTGCTGTTCCAGCAACAGCTGGGTACGCTGCGTGACAAGACCGATCGTATCGCGGAGCTGTCCGGCTGGATCGCCCGTGAAATCGGGGCTGACGTTAACCACGCTACCCGCGCAGGCCTGCTCTCCAAGTGCGACCTGATGACCAACATGGTGTTCGAATTTACCGACACCCAGGGTGTGATGGGCATGCACTACGCGCGTCACGATGGCGAAGCGGAAGACGTTGCCGTGGCCCTGAATGAGCAGTATCAGCCGCGCTTTGCCGGTGACGATCTGCCGTCCAACCCGGTTGCCTGTGCGGTGGCGATTGCCGATAAGATGGACACCCTGGCGGGTATCTTCGGTATCGGACAGCATCCGAAAGGCGATAAAGACCCGTTCGCGCTGCGTCGTGCTGCGCTGGGCGTGCTGCGTATCATCGTTGAGAAGAACCTGAACCTGGATCTGCAGACCCTGACTGAAGAAGCGGTGCGTCTGTACGGTGAGAAGCTGACCAACGCCAAGGTGGTGGATGACGTCATCGACTTTATGCTGGGCCGTTTCCGTGCCTGGTATCAGGACGAAGGCTATACCGTCGACACCATTCAGGCCGTTCTGGCGCGTCGTCCGACCCGTCCGGCAGACTTCGATGCACGTATGAAGGCGGTGTCCCACTTCCGTACCCTGGAAGCGGCATCGGCGCTGGCTGCGGCCAACAAGCGTGTCTCCAACATCCTGGCCAAGTCCGATGAGAAGCTGAACGAGCGCGTTAACGCCGCGACGCTGAAAGAGCCGGAAGAGATCGCCCTGGCGATGCAGGTTGTGGTGCTGCGCGACAAGCTGGAGCCGGTGTTCGCGGAAGGTCGCTACCAGGAAGCGCTGGTGGAACTGGCCGAACTGCGTGATGTCATCGACGCCTTCTTCGAGAAAGTGATGGTAAACGTAGAGGATAAAGACCTGCGTATTAACCGTCTCTCCATGCTCGAAAAACTGCGCGAGCTGTTCCTGCGCGTGGCGGATATTTCGCTGCTGCAGTAAGGTGCGAATGCCCGGCGGCGCTATGCTTGCAAGGGCCTGCAAATGCTTAAACCCGCTTCGGCGGGTTTTTTTATGGTTGAAACGGTCAATAAAAAACCGTTATTCTGGTCCCCGTTAATTTTCTCCCCCTGGAGCGCCCCCCAAAAATGAACAACCACGACTGATGAATTTCGATCCTTGCTAAACGCCACCGCGTCGGCAGGGGATGTTTTGATTTCATTCAGGAGTGCTTATGGCTCATTTTGCGCAGTCCCCTTCTTTTATTTTGCATCAGGTCACCTGCCAGTTTCCGACAGGCGATACCCTTTTTGGTCCGCTGAATTTATCACTTGAGCCGGCGCTGTGCGCCCTGGTGGGCCGTAACGGCAGCGGCAAGACCCGTCTCCTGCGTCTGCTGGCCGGTCTGGACACACCCGCCAGCGGCCATATCGAACGCTTCGGCACGCACAGCTATGTGGCGCAACAGCACGATATCTCCCTACACACCACGCTGGCGCAACTGCTTGGCTACGAGGCTATCTTCGCGGCCCGCAAACGCATCGACAGCGGGGAGTATCTGCCCGAGGATCTGGAGTGTCTGGACGGTTACTGGGACTTAGCCGAACGGCTGAGCGAGGCATTTATCAGGGCCGGGCTTCCGGCGTTTGAGCCCGACAGGCTGGCCTCTGAACTGAGCGGCGGCGAGCGGGTTCGCGCCCTGCTGTGCGGCGCGTTTACGGCGAACGCGGATTATCTTTTGCTGGATGAGCCCACCAACCACCTCGACCGGCAGGGGCGGGCGTGGTTTTACGCCCAGCTTGCCCGCCAGACCGGCGGCGTGCTGATCGCCTCACACGATCGTGAGCTGCTGAGTCAGGTGCCGCGCATTCTGGAACTCAGCGCGTCCGGTTTGCACAGTTACGGCGGAAATTACGCGGACTATCAGCGCCAGCGGAATGCGGAGCAGCAGGCTGCCCGTGCGGCGCTGGAGCATGCAGCGACCGAGCGTAAACGCACCCGCGCACGTCAGCAAAAGGAGCATGACGACAGCCTGCGCCGTTCGGCGAAAACCCTGCGCACGGTCGACACGCTCAATATCGCCTCCTTTGAGCGCGTCAAATATAAAGGGGCGGCAAAGGAGCGCCCGGGGGCGTGGCGCAAGCAGCATCATGATCGGCAGGATACGTTGAACGCGGCGGTCAACCAGGCGCGGGAGCGGGTGGAGGAGGATAACCCGGTGATGTTTACCCTGCCGGGCAGCCAGGTGGCAGAGGGCAAGCAGGTGCTGGTGCTTGAAGAGATGGTGCTGCCGCACGTCACGATGGCGCCGCTCAACTGGCGCATGGATGGGCCGATGCGGGTGGCGTTGCGCGGGCCGAACGGCTGCGGGAAATCCACCCTGCTGAAAGCGATCCTCGGCGAATGCGAGCCCATTGCCGGTTCCTGCCGGGTGTCGGTCAACGTGGCCTATCTCGACCAGCATTTATCCCAGCTGGATCTGTCGCAATCTGTTATCTCCCATCTCAATCTGCATAACACGCCGCTGGAGGAGGGGGTGCTGCGCAGCCGCCTGGCTCAGCTTCAACTGGGTGCCGATCGGGTTACGCTTCCGCTCTCAGCCCTCAGCGGCGGCGAGCGCTTAAAAGCGGCGTTAGCCTGCGTGCTGTGGCGGGAAGAGGCGACGCAGCTCCTGCTGCTTGATGAACCGACCAATCACCTGGATCTGGCCTCCACAACGGCCATCGAGGCGGCGCTGGCAGGCTTTGCAGGCGCACTGTTGGTGGTGTCCCATGACGAGGCTTTTCTGGATGGATTGAAGCTGACGCATGAACTGGTGTGGCTGGACGGGGAGTGGCGCGGTGAAAGACGGTAAACACAAACCCCCGCAAATGCGGGGGCTAAATCAAAACTATTCAGTCAACTGCTTGCGGAGTGCCGGGTTAGCCTGAATCAGACTCATCAGCTTCAGCTCGGTCATGGAGGGCTTCACTCTTTTCGATTCCCACTCCTGAACCATCGCTACGCTGACACCCATTGCTCGGGCGAAATCATCAGTTTTCATCCCTGTCCCTTTGCGTAAGCGCTCAAATTCCGTAAAGGGGTTAGACTTTTGCTTAAGGGCAACCGTCTGCGGTACATCTTTAAAAACAATCTGCTCCAGACTGCTTAACAGATCGAACATAGGATCTTTTAATTCCATTGAGAACTCCTCTTAAATCACACTGCGGGATCGTGAACATAGAGAGCAATTTAAGAATAGTCGCTAAAACTCACAGGAGATCGTAACGTGCGTGATTAATTGTCAGAGATACGTTTCGCTGGCTGATTTGAAGAGCGATTAACTATGCTAATGACTTGATTATTCAGTAGCGCCATAGCACCAGGTATTTTTTTGTAAATCGTAAGAATTTATATGGCAATAGTCGTTTTACATGAAAAGAGTATCTTGCCGGCCTGACCTGGACTATTCTTGTCACCGTTGGGCACGCGTGTGCCGGTGTGCGCTTTTTTGGGTGAAAGGAGTAATAACAATGGCGACAGGAAAGCCCTGCTCTCGCTGGTTTGCGCCGCTTGCGGCGTTGTTAATGGTTGTGAGCCTGAGTGGGTGTTTCGATAAGGAAGGCGATCAACGCAAAGCGTTTATCGATTTCCTGCAAAATACTGCGATGCGCAGCGGCGAGCGTTTGCCAACGTTGACTGCGGATCAGAAAAAACAGTTTGGTCCCTTCGTTTCTGACTATGCGATTTTGTATGGCTATTCACAGCAGGTGAATCAGGCGATGGACGCCGGTCTGCGTCCGGTGGTGGACAGCGTGAATGCGATTCGCGTGCCGCAGGATTATGTGACCCAGCGTGAGCCGCTGAGCCAGTCAAACGGCGCACTGGGTGTGCTGGGCCAGCAGCTGCAAAACGCCAAAATGCAGGCTGATGGCGCGCACTCCGCGCTGAAGCAGGGCGACGATCTGAAACCTGTGTTCGACAAAGTGTATGACAAGGTCGTGACCAAACCTGCCGATGCGCTGCAGCCGCTGATTCCGGCCGCGCAGATCTTCACGCAGCAGCTGGTGCAGGTGGCGGACTTTATTTCGCAGCAAGGCACCCAGGTGAGCTTTGTCTCTAACGGCATTCAGTTCCCGACCTCGCAGCAGGCCAGCCAGTACAATGCGCTGATTGGGCCGCTGGCAGCGCAGCACCAGGCGTTCAGCCAGGCGTGGGGCGCGGCGATGGCCGCCACGGAATAACGTCAGACGTCCAGATTGCATGAATAAAAACCCCGCTGAAAAGCGGGTTTTTTATGTTCTCAGAAAATAAAGCTTGTCTTTGATCCGCTAACTATGTCTTAATACACCCCGTCGGTTTGTTACACAGACCTAAAGCAGTTTAGTAAAGCAGTCCAGATGCGTTATCCTTAGATACCCTTCGTAGTGACCCTTCCTTCATCGCTTAAAAATCTGTAACACATTCCATCATCGCGCCGGAAGGCAAAACAAATTTTTAAAAGGTAATCTCTATGTCTGGTAAAATGACTGGTCTGGTAAAATGGTTCAACGCTGATAAAGGTTTCGGCTTCATCACTCCTGACGATGGCTCAAAAGACGTGTTCGTACACTTCTCTGCTATCCAGAACGATGGCTACAAATCTCTGGACGAAGGTCAGAAAGTTTCCTTCACCATCGAAAGCGGCGCTAAAGGCCCAGCAGCTGGTAACGTTGTAAGCCTGTAAGCTTCCAACTCAGCTACAAGAATTTAAAAACCCGCCTCTGGCGGGTTTTTTTCGTTCAGGGTTTTGCCTGCGGATTGACGCAGTTTTTATCGACCTTGCCCTGCAGGGCGTCGATCAGGTTATCCACCGCACAGGCCGCCATGTTGTAGCGTGTTTCGTGCGTGGCAGAGCCAATGTGCGGCAGCGCCACCACGTTAGGCAGCTTCAGCAGCTCTGAGCTGGCCGGCAGCGGCTCCTGCTCGAACACATCCAGCCCCGCCGCGTGGATCTCGCCGTTTTTCAGCGCCGCAATCAGCGCCCCCTCATCCACTACCGGCCCGCGTCCCGCATTAATAAAGATGGCGGACTTCTTCATCTTCTCAAACTGCGCTTTGCCGATCATATGGTGCGTTTCATCCGTCAGCGGCAGGATCAGGCAGACAAAGTCAGATTCCTGCAACAGGGTATCCAGGTCACAGTGGCGTGCGTTGAAGCGTTCCTCGGCTTCTTTATGCTGGCGGCGCGCGTTATACAGAATTGGCATGTTGAAACCAAAGTGGGCGCGCTGGGCCAGCGCCAGGCCGATGCGGCCCATGCCAACGATACCCAGCGTTTTGCCATGCACGTCGGTGCCGAACCAGTCCGGACCGATGCTTTTGGTCCATTCGCCGGCTTTGACGCGTTCGGCCACTTCCACCACGCGACGCGCGGTGCTGAGCACCAGCGCCATCAGCGTATCCGCCACGGTTTCGGTGAGTACGGTTGGGGTGTGCATCAGCAGGACGCTACGGGCATTCAGCGCATCGACGTCGAAGTTGTCATAGCCCACCGAAATGGTTGAGGTTGCACGCAGCGCAGGCATCTTCTCCAGCAGCGCGGCATCCACTTTTTCGCTGGAGCCGAGCAGCCCGACAGCGCCAGCGAACGCCTCAGCATGCTGCTGCACCGTCTCCGGGCTCAGGTTGTTGACCCGGGTTACGGTGAAATGATCTTCAAGGCGCTGCTGTAACGCGTCAGGCAGGGCTTTATACAAAATGACGGACGGCTTCATGCTAATCTCCGTTGATTTTAAAAGGGTTCAGGCGTGGCGTGCGCCGACGGGAATGTTTTGATTATTAGCAGGCTTAACAATCAAAGTAAGCCACACTGAGGCAAAAAGCGCCACCCCCATAAAGATGTACGAGGCCGACGGGCCGCCGGTCACACCGTTCAGATACCCCACGAACCATGAACCAAAGAATGAACCCAGCGCACCCATGCTGTTGATCAGCGCCATTGCGCCACCCGCCACGTTACGCGGCAGCATTTCCGGGATGATGGCAAAGAACGGACCGTACGGGGCATACATGGCGGCACCGGCGATCACCAGCAGGGTGTAAGAGATCCAGAAGTGGTTTGCGCCCACCGCCCAGGAACCAATAAAGGCACAGGCAGCAATCAGCAGCAGCGGCCAGACGAAGAGCTTGCGGTTTTGCAGTTTATCCGACGCCCAGGAGACCACAATCATGGCGATGGTTGCCGCCAGATACGGCACGGAAGAGAGCCAGCCCACCTCGACCATGCCGAGGTTATCGCCCGCGCTACGGATGATGGACGGCAGCCACAGCACAAAACCGTAAACCCCGATGCTCCAGGTGAAGTACTGCATGCACAGCAGCACCACGTTGCGGGAGCGGAAGGCTTCGCCGTAGTTACGCACCGCTTTCAGACCCTGCTGCTCTTTATCCAGCTGCGCCTGCAGGGCCGCTTTTTCATCTTCCGAAAGCCATTTGGCCTGGGCCGGTTTGTCTTTGACCAGCACCCACCAGCAGAAGGCCCAGATCACCGCCGGAACGCCTTCAATAATGAACATCTCGCGCCAGCCGAAGGACTGGATCAGATACCCGGAGACCACCGACATCCACAGTACCGTGACCGGGTTGCCGAGAATAAGGAAGGTATTGGCACGCGACCGTTCGGATTTGGTAAACCAGTTGCTGATGTAGATCAGCATCGCCGGCATCACCGCCGCTTCCACCACGCCGAGAATAAAGCGAATGGCCGCCAGCGCCGGGATGTTATTCACCACCCCGGTGAGTGACGCACAGGCACCCCAGAGTATCAGGCAGATGAAGATCAGTTTGCGCACGCTGCGGCGTTCGGCATAGATTGCGCCGGGGATCTGGAAAAAGAAGTAACCGAGGAAGAAGAGGGCGCCCAGCAGCGAGGAGACGCCTTTGGTGATCCCCAGGTCTTCCGTAATGCCTGCGGCAGACGCGAAGCTGAAGTTCGCACGATCAAGGTACGCCAGGCTGTACGTGATAAACACGACGGGCATGATGTACCACCAGCGTTTTACTGCGTTTGTTGCACTGTTCATAGGCTTGCCTCTGTGGTTGAGGAAATGACCGCCGCTGTCTGTAGGGTACAGGGTGGCTTAATTATGTTGCGGGGATTTATTCCCCTAACTGTTCCCGGGTAGGGAGTCCTTCGCTGTCGCCCTGAACCTGAATCGCCAGCGAACCAATAACATTGCCGCGCGTGACGGCCTGATGCAGCGTTTTGCCTTCCAGCAGAGCGCTGACCACGCCCACCGCGAAGCCGTCACCCGCGCCGACGGTATCGACAACGTTCTCGACCTTCACCGCCGCCACCGCACCCTGCTCGCCGTCGGCGGTTTTATACCAGGCACCGTCGGCCCCGGTTTTCAGGATCACGGCTTTCACGCCCTTGTTCAGATAAAAATCAGCGATCCCTTCCGGGGTTTTTTCCCCGGTCAGGATGAAGCCCTCTTTCAGTCCGGGTAACACCCAGTCGGCCTGGAAGGCGAGGTGGTTGAGCTTCTCCACCATTTCCGCTTCGCTCTTCCACAGCACCGGACGCAGGTTCGGATCGAATGAGATGGTTTTGCCCGCAGCTTTCATCGCTCCCGCCGCGCGATCGAGCAGGGCGTAAGAGCTGCTGGACAACGCCGCCGCCACGCCGCTCAGGTGCAGATGCCTTGCCGCGGTAAACCAGATCGGATTGAAATCTTCCACTGACAGATGGCTGGCAGCAGAGCCTTTGCGGAAATACTCCACAGTGGGATCGGTTCCATCCGTGACTTTCGATTTCAACTGAAAACCGGTGGGGTAGCGTCCATCCAGGGTCACGCCTGCGGTGTCGATGCCCTCTTTTTTCAGGGTATCGAGCACGAACTGGCCGAAGCTGTCATTGCCGACGCGGCTCACCCAGCCCACCTTCAGGCCAAGGCGCGCCAGCCCGGTGGCAACGTTCAGTTCCGCGCCCGCAACGCGCTTCATAAAGTGGTCGACTTCGCTTAAGTCGCCGGTGTTGGTCGCCACAAACATGGCCATAGCTTCACCAATGGTGATGACATCCAGAGCATTCGGCATCGCGTTACTCCTCACGCAGCAAATTGACGTAGTGACGGGTGACAGCCGTCAGGTCTGGCCCTTCAAGAGGAAACTCGATCCCACGCGGCACATCGGCGGGGAGCTGCTCCAGCAGGGCCTGCCAGCGGGCGCTGTCGTTGTCCGGCGGCACGGCGCGATACTGCTGCTTATGCGGGACGGCGGCCTTAACGTGGATATAGCTCACCGCAGGAGCCAGATGCTTCGCGGCCTCTTCCGGGGATTCGCCCACCCACAGCCAGTTGCCCATATCAAACGTCAGCGTGACCGGGAGATTCATCACCCGGCAGGCCGCTTTGAAGCGCTGCATCGGCGCCAGCTGGCCGCAACGGGTCTGGTCGTTTTCTACCACCAGCGTCATGCCGGTCTCATCCAGCAGGGCACGAAGCGCGTCAAGCTGCTGCTTGTCGCTGAAGTTACCGAGGGAGACTTTCAGCCACAGGGCGTTGAGCGTCGCGGCTTCGGCAAGGTAGCGGGGTAGCATCGGGTTGAGAGCGCCATCCGGGGTAAACAGGGCATCCGGGGCGGAATAGCAGGCCAGCAGGCCGAGCAGTTCAATGGATCCGGCAAGCGTGGGTAAGGATGCCAGCTCGGCATCGCTGAATAACTCGCGGCGGATCTCGACGCCGTCGGCGCCTGCCCCGGCGATCACGTGCAGCATGGCGCGCTGGCCCCCTGCTTCACGTACCTTGTCAGCGCCATAGGCGGCGGTGACGACAATAATTTTTCTGCCCATCGGCGGACTCCATCACGTAGCTGATACTCTTTACGCTAGATGGAACCGGTTCCAAAGAAAAGTTCAGTATGCTGGATTTATGATCGCCATCACGAAGGGGGGGTTAACGGGCCGTAGAGCCGCGGACGATCAGCTCGCCGGAGAAGACCTGCTCGCGGACGGCATCATCGGCACCGTTGATCCGGCGCACGACCTGCTCGACGGCGGCGAAGCCAATCTGCCAGGTGGGCTGTTTGAGGGTGGTGATGCCGACCCCGGCCAGTTCGGCCCACTCCAGCTCGTCAAAGCCTAGCAGACCGATATCGCTGCCCCAGTGCAGGCCAATGCGCTTGAGCGAGCGGGCGACCTGCAGCGTCAATGCGCCGTTCGCGGAGATGACCGCCTTGCGCATCCCGCGATGGCGGGTATGGAACTCACGCAGGGCGTTATCCAGCCGTTCGGCTTCATGGAGTGGGATTTCAACGTTCTCGGCGACCACGCCAGCATAGCGGGCAAGGGTGGCGCGGAATGCGCTCAGGCGTTCGCGGCGGGTATTGACCATTCCCAGCGGCTCGCTCAGGAACAGAATCGCTTCAAAGCCTTGTTCTATCAGGTGTTCGGTAGCGGTTGTCGCGGCCTGGGTATTATCCAGCCCGACCACATCGCAGGCGAAGTCCGGGATTTTTCGGTCAATCAGCACCATCGGCAGGGCGGACTGTTGCAGGCGGTTCAGCCCCTCTTCGCGCATTCCCACGGCGTTAACCACGATGCCCTCAACCTGATAGCTGCGCAGCAGATCGAGGTAGTGCAGCTCCTGGTCGAGCTCGTTGTTGGTGTTACACACCAGCGGGGTAAAGCCTTTTTCCCGGCAGGCGGCTTCGATGCCGCTGAGGACGTTAACAGAGTAGGGGTTGGTGATGTCGGCGATGATAAGCCCGATCAAGCGGGTACGGCCACGCTTCAGGCCCCGGGCCATCAGGCTAGGGCGATAGTCGAGGTCGGCGATAGCCTGTTCAATGCGGGCCAGCAGCGCGTCGGAAAGCAGGTTTTTTTCGCCGTTGAGGTAACGGGAGATGCTGGTTTTACCGGTTTTTGCGGCTTTCGCTACGTCGCTGATGGTGGGCCGTGTTGATTTGCTCATCGCTGTTTCCTTGCCTTGGTTGAGCATACCTTAGCGCGAAAATGCCCGGTGGCGCTACGCTTACCGGGCCTGGGGTTTGTGCGGCCTGATGCCCTCACCCCGACCCTCTCCCACGGGGAGAGGGCGCAAACACTAAAAACGGCAAACAGGTTGCCGTTTTGCTTTTACCTACTGCACCGGACTTAAAGTGATCTCAACGCGGCGGTTCTGCGCTTTGCCTTCCGCCGTGCTGTTGCTGGCGATCGGATTCGCCGGGCCCATGCCGCTGGTGCGAATGCGGTTCACCGCCACGCCCTGGGTGATGAGCGAGCTGGCCACCGCGTCAGCACGCTGCTGGGAGAGACGCATGTTCAGATCCTGGCTGCCGGTGCTGTCGGTATAGCCCAGCACGTTCACCGCGGTTTTTTCGTACTCTTTCAGCACCATCGCCACGCCGGTCAGGGTGTTGGCACCCGCCGGTTTCAGCGTTGCGCTGCTGCTGTCGAAGGTGACGTTGTTTGGCATGTTCAGAATGATGTTATCGCCGCTGCGGGTCACGCTTACGCCGGTACCCTGCATTTTGTCGCGCAGCTTCGCTTCCTGCACGTCCATGTAATAACCCGCGCCGCCGCCCAGCGCTGCGCCTGCTGCGGCACCAATCAGGGCACCTTTGCCGCGGTCTTTCTTCGAGGAGGAGAGCGCGCCAACACCTGCGCCCACCAGGGAACCGATGCCTGCGCCAATGCCTGATTTACCCGCTTCGCGTTCGCCGGTGTAAGGGTTGGTGGTGCAGCCTGAAACAACCAGGGCGCCGCTCACTACGGCGGCAATCATAAGTGCGCTTTTTTTCATCTTCTTTCCTTAAGCTTTTTTATTCTTTGCCACGACGGGCGTGGCGGTTGATTATGACGTCCAGTTACGGAGAAAATTCCGGGGATAACTCTTAAATTTGTGTCAAATCATAAACAGTCTCAATGAAGGCTGAGAAAACCTGCAACCGGCAATCCAGGAGCACACGCTGTGACCACTTCAACAAAAACCATTCTGACTGCAGCCCACTGGGGGCCCATGCTGGTCGAAACCGACGGCGACAGGGTGCTCTCTTCCCGTGGCGCGTTGCCGACAAAGCATCCCAATTCCCTGCAGACCGCGGTGCGCGACCAGGTGCACAGCAAAACACGCGTGCGCTGGCCAATGGTGCGTAAAGGCTTTCTCGCCTCGCCGGATAATCCACAGGGGGTGCGCGGGCAGGATGAATTCGTGCGCGTCAGCTGGGACGAAGCGCTGACGCTTATCGATGCGCAGCATAAACGCATTCGCCAGAGTTATGGTCCATCGTCCATTTTTGCCGGTTCGTACGGCTGGCGCTCCAACGGCGTGCTGCACAAAGCGGCCACCCTGCTTCAGCGCTATATGAGCCTGGCGGGCGGCTATACCGGCCATCTGGGGGATTACTCAACCGGCGCGGCGCAGGCCATCATGCCGTATGTGGTGGGCGGCAACGAAGTCTATCAGCAGCAGACCAGCTGGCCGCTGGTGCTGGAGCACTCTGAGGTGGTGGTGCTGTGGAGCGCTAACCCGCTTAATACCCTCAAGATCGCGTGGAACGCCAGCGACGAGCAGGGAATACCCTACTTTGACGCGCTGCGTAAAAGCGGCAAGCGCCTGATCTGCATCGATCCGATGCGCTCCGAAACCATGGATTTCTTTGGCGACAGCGCCGAGTGGATCGCCCCGCACATGGGCACCGATGTGGCACTGATGCTCGGCATCGCCCATACGCTGGTGGAAAACGGCTGGCAGGATGAAGCCTTCCTGGCGCGCTGCACTTCCGGGTATGAAAAGTTTGCCGACTACCTGACCGGTGCGACAGACGGTATCGCCAAAACCGCCGAATGGGCTGCCGACATTTGCGGCGTTCCAGCCGATAAAATTCGTGAACTGGCGGCGTTGTTCCACCATAACACCACGATGCTGATGTCCGGCTGGGGCATGCAGCGCCAGCAGTTTGGCGAGCAGAAACACTGGATGCTGGTTACGCTTGCGGCAATGCTCGGCCAGATTGGCACCCCCGGCGGCGGCTTTGGGCTTTCGTATCACTTTGCCAACGGCGGTAACCCGACGCGTCGCGCGGCGGTGCTGGCCTCAATGCAGGGTTCGGTCAAAGGCGGTACCGACGCGGTGGATAAATTCCCGGTCGCCCGTATTGTTGAAGCCCTGGAAAATCCCGGCGGTTTTTATCAGCACAACGGTCTGGATCGCCATTTCCCGGATATTCGCTTTGTCTGGTGGGCGGGCGGCGCCAACTTTACTCACCATCAGGACACCAACCGCCTGATCCGCGCCTGGCAAAAACCGGAGCTGGTGGTCATCTCCGAGTGCTTCTGGACGGCGGCGGCGAAGCATGCCGATATCGTGCTGCCGGCCACCACCTCGTTTGAACGCAACGACATGACCATGACCGGCGACTACAGCAACCAGCATATGGTGCCGATGAAGCGGGTTGTGGCCCCGCGCGATGAGGCGCGTGACGATCTTGATGTGTTTGCCGAGCTGAGCGAGCGCTGGGAGCAGGGCGGCGGCGAGCGTTTCACCGAAGGCAAAACCGATCTGGAGTGGCTGGAGACGTTTTATGAGATTGCCGGGCAGCGCGGCGCGGCCCAGGGCGTGACTTTAGCGCCCTTTGCCGAATTCTGGGAAGCCAATGCCATCGTCGAAATGCCGGAATCCGAGGACAACGCGAAATTCGTGCGCTTCGCTGATTTCCGTCGCGATCCTGAAAGCCATCCGCTTAAAACCGAGAGCGGCAAACTCGTGATTTATTCAGATCGCATTGCCGGCTTCGGCTACGCCGACTGTCCGCCTCACCCGATGTGGCTGGAGCCGGACGAGTGGCACGGCAACGCCGAGCCGGGGCAACTGCAAATTCTTTCTGCCCACCCGGCGCACCGTCTGCACAGCCAGCTTAACTACTCTTCCCTGCGCGAGCAGTACGCGGTGGCCGGGCGCGAGCCGGTAACGCTGCACCCGGATGACGCGAAGGCGTGCGGCATTGCCGACGGCGACGTGGTTCGCGTCTGGAACCATCGCGGCCAGGTGCTGGCAGGCGCGGTGGTCAGCGAGGGCATCAAGCCGGGGGTGATCTGCATTCACCAGGGGGCATGGCCGGATCTGGATCCTGATAACGACGGGATTTGTAAGAACGGAGCGGTCAACGTGCTGACCAAAGATCTCCCCAGCTCGAAGCTGGGGAACGGCTGCGCGGGGAATACCGCGCTGGCGTGGCTGGAAAAATACCAGGGGCCGACGCTTACGCTGACGGCGTTTGATCCGCCTGCCAGCTCATAAGCCAGGTCGGGTGCTGGGTATCTTCCTGCCAGGCGCTGTCTTCAATGCGAAAGCCCTGAGCATGATAGAAATTCACCGCCCGATTGTTCTTCTGGTAGACCTCGAGGCTTAAATACGGGTAGCGCTGCTGAACATGGTTTATCAGCGCATGCCCGATGCCCTTGCCGGCCCAGGCGGGATCGACAAACAGCGCCCCGATGAACTTCGACTCCATCACGCTGATAAACCCGCGAAGCGCGCCTTCCTCTTCCCATACCCATGTCTCGGCCGAAGGCAGGTAAACTTCCCGCACCACCTCCTCGCTCTCTACCCAGTACTGCGCATCGATAAACGGATGGGCGACGGTGGTGCTCTCCAGCCAGAGCGTCAGCAGGGGCTCGACGTCGTCGCTGAGCCATTTGCGGATCATGTATGACCTCCCGGGTAGCAGTGGCAGGTGGTGACGTGATCGTTGACCAGCCCGCAGGCCTGCATAAAGGAGTAACAGATGGTGGTGCCAACGAACTTGAAGCCGCGTTTTTTCAGCGCCTTAGAGAGGGCGTCCGAGGCGGGCGTTGAGGTGGGGATCTCCGCCAACGTTGCCGCCCGGGTCACCTGCGGGGTGTTATCAACAAAGGACCAGACAAAATCGGAGAACCGCTCGCCGTTCTCTTCCATCGCCAGATAAGCCCGGGCGTTGCCGATAATGGCTTCGATTTTACCCCGGTGGCGAATAATGCCCGCATCCAGCACTAACCTGTCGACATCGGCAGTTGTCATTCCGGCGACCAGAACCGGATCGAACTGGTGAAAGGCCTGACGATAATTTTCCCGCTTTTTAAGCACGGTGATCCAGGATAAACCGGCCTGCTGGCCCTCAAGACAGATCATCTCGAATAAATGTTTTCCGTCAGTTTCCGGCACTCCCCACTCTTTATCGTGATAGGCGATATAAAGCGGATCCTGGCTAACCCAGCCACAACGTTGCATCGGTTCTCTCCCTTTTGCTACTGAAATGACAAAAATTTCAATCGACCCGGCTTGACGTGTCATCTAAAGAGACAATAGTTAATACAGGCTGATACGCAACATCCCTCATGTCGCAACCAGGCCTCAATTACACAATCACAAATATCGCCGAATTCGGCTCTTCTCTGGAGTCGCTTTGATGATTATAAAAAAAATAAGTGGCCGCCATGCCGTTACCGGTCTGGTGAGTTTCCTCGCCTGTCTGCTGACAGGCAACACAGCAAACGCCTGGCAACAGGAATATATCGTTTCGGATACGAAAAGTAATACCACTGAGCGTTATACATGGGACGACGATCACCAACCGCGTTATGAGGACATCCTCAAAGAGCGAATTCTCTCTTCGCAGAATACGTCCGGTTTAGCGCTGAATTTACCTGATGAATCGCCCGTGGAAGCGACCAGCTCCATGAGCGTGGGCTGGAGTATTCCCGTGGCCCGCCGTTTTACCACCGGACCGGTTGCCGCCTGGCACTATGACGGCTCCACGCCCAATATGTACAACGAGTTTGGCGATAGCGTGAACACGCAGTCGCTAATCGATCCGCTATGGCATGCCAGCGTCAGTACGCTCGGCTGGCGCGTTGATACACGCGTGGGCGATCTGCGACCCTGGGCGCAAATCAGCTATAACCAGCAGTTCGGCGATAATCAGTGGAAAATGCAGTCCGGCCTGGGACGCCTGGCACCGTCCACGCAATATGGTAACTGGATGGATGTCACCGTCGGGGCAGATATGCTGATCAACCCCTATATGGCGGCCTATGCTTCTATGTCGCAGGCCGAAAACATGACCACCGGCGAAGATTATCTTTATACTCTCGGCGTTAGCGCCAGGTTCTGAATTAAGCGCATAAGTGACCTGTGCAGCACCGGAAGTAAGCCTTCTCCGGTGCGGTTCAGACGGCAGTCCAGGTCATTCATTCCTGATTTTCGGCATTTCATTCCACGCCCTCTGCATTTCATGCCGTTTTACCCCTGGTAAGTTGGGGTTTTAGTTATCGTTGTCAGCAGTGAATTTCCCTTTCTTCTGCTGCAGGACAACTGCCATGAACACATCATCTTACAACCGCACCCGCTGGCTGACCCTTATCGGCACCATCGTGACCCAGTTTGCGCTGGGTTCGGTCTACACCTGGAGCCTGTTTAACAGCGCCCTCTCCGATAAACTCGATGCACCGGTGAGCCAGGTGGCTTTCTCCTTTGGCTTGCTGAGCCTGGGCCTGGCGCTCTCCTCGTCCGTTGCCGGTAAATTACAGGAGCGCTTCGGCGTTAAGCGCGTCACCATGGCCTCCGGGATTTTACTGGGGGTTGGCTTCTTCCTGACCGCGCACTCCAGCAATCTGATGATGCTGTGGCTGAGCGCCGGGGTGCTGGTAGGGCTGGCGGATGGCGCGGGCTATCTGTTAACCCTGTCGAACTGTGTGAAATGGTTCCCGGAACGTAAAGGGCTGATCTCCGCCTTTGCCATTGGTTCTTACGGTCTTGGCAGCCTGGGCTTCAAATTTATCGACAGCCATTTGCTCGCCACCGTCGGCCTTGAGAAGACCTTTATGATCTGGGGCGCCATCGTGCTGGTGATGATCCTGTTCGGTGCCACCCTGATGAAAGATGCCCCGCAGCAGGAAGTGAAATCCGTTAACGGTGTGGTCGAGAACGACTTTACGCTGGCCCAGTCAATGCGTAAGCCGCAGTACTGGATGCTGGCTGTCATGTTCCTGACCGCCTGCATGAGTGGCCTGTATGTGATTGGCGTGGCGAAAGATATCGCCCAAGGGATGGTAAAACTGGACGCGGCAACAGCGGCCAACGCGGTAACCATTATCTCTATCGCCAACCTCTCTGGCCGCCTGGTGCTGGGGATCCTGTCTGATAAAATCGCCCGTATCCGCGTCATTACTATCGGCCAGGTGGTTTCGCTGGTGGGGATGGCGGCACTGCTTTTCGCCCCGCTCAACGAAGTGACCTTCTTTGCGGCTATTGCCTGCGTCGCGTTTAACTTCGGCGGCACCATCACCGTCTTCCCGTCGCTGGTAAGTGAGTTCTTCGGCCTTAATAATCTGGCGAAAAACTACGGCGTTATTTATTTAGGTTTTGGTATCGGCAGTATTTGCGGTTCGCTTATCGCTTCGCTGTTCGGCGGCTTCTATGTGACCTTCTGCGTAATATTCGCCCTGCTTATCCTTTCTCTGGCGCTTTCCACTACGATTCGCCAGCCGCAGCGCGAAATATTTAAACAAGCGCATGCCTGAGTAAACTCCCTCTAAGGGCCGGATATTCCGGCCTTTTTTTTCGCTGCACTCCGTAAAAAACAGGCCGGTGGTATGTCATCGGACTTGTTTTTTTGTAAATATTTGCAGGGATCACATTCTCTGCTGCCACTTTTTCTTTTCCCTGTGGTCTACTTACCGCGCTTACAGACGTTTCCTATAACGTACTCCCAGGCAATGAAATATGTTGTTCACTTTTTAACCAAGAGTGAGACGGCTCTACATTATCTTTTTCCAGGTTGCATTAATGAAATATATCAAAGCGATGACGCAACAAAAGCTCAGCTTTTTGCTCGCGTTGTACATCGGTCTGTTTATGAATGGCGCGGTTTTTTTCCGTCGGTTTGACGGTTATGCGCAAGACTTTACCGCCTGGAAAGGAATCGCTGCGGTCGTTGAACTGGTTGCCACTGTGCTGGTCACCTTCTTTTTACTGCGTTTGCTGTCGCTGTTTGGCCGCCGGATATGGCGCGTTCTCGCCACGCTGGTGGTGCTGTGCTCGGCGGGTGCCAGCTATTACATGACTTTTATGAACGTGGTGATCGGCTACGGCATTATTGCCTCGGTGATGACCACGGATATTGACCTCTCGAAAGAGGTGGTCGGTATCCACTTTGTTCTCTGGCTGGTTTGCGTCAGCATCCTGCCGCTGCTGCTTATCTGGAACAACCGCTGCCGCTATACGCTGTTGCGCCAGCTGCGTACCCCGGGACAGCGTATCAGAAGCGCCGCGGTGGTCGTCCTGGCGGGACTGATGGTCTGGGGACCTATCCGCCTGCTGGATTTACAGCAGAAGAACGTTGAACGTACCTCCGGCGTGGATATGCCGAGCTACGGCGGCGTGGTGGCGAACTCCTATCTGCCGTCCAACTGGATCTCCGCGCTGGGGTTATACGCCTGGGCGCAGGTGGACGAGTCGTCCGACAACAAATCGCTGATGAACCCGGCGAAGAAATTTACCTATCAGGCGCCTGCGGATATTGATGACACCTATGTGATCTTCATTATTGGTGAAACCACGCGCTGGGATCATATGGGTATGCTGGGCTATGAACGGGATACTACGCCGAAGCTGGCACAGGAGAAAAACCTCGTCGCCTTCCGCGGGTATTCCTGCGATACGGCGACCAAGCTCTCGCTGCGCTGCATGTTCGTGCGTGAGGGTGGGGCAAGCGATAATCCACAGCGTACGTTGAAAGAGCAGAATGTCTTCGCGGTGCTACGCCAGCTGGGCTTTAGCTCCGACCTCTACGCGATGCAAAGCGAGATGTGGTTCTACAGCAACACCATGGCCAACAACATCGCCTATCGTGAGCAGATTGGCGCTGAGCCGCGTAACCGCGGTAAGAGCGTGGACGATATGCTGCTGATCGACGAGATGCAGCGCTCCCTGCAGGGCAACCAGGACGGTAAGCATATGATCATCCTGCATACCAAAGGGTCGCACTTTAACTATACCCAGCGTTATCCGCGCAGCTTTGCGAAATGGACGCCGGAGTGTAAGGGCGTGGATAAAGACTGCAGCAAACAGCAGCTGATCAACTCCTATGACAACTCGGTGACCTATGTGGATCACTTTATCGACAGCGTGATTGACCAGGTGCGTGATAAGAAAGCCATTGTCTTCTACGCCGCCGATCACGGTGAGTCGATTAACGAGAAAGAGCACCTGCACGGTACGCCGCGCAAGATGGCGCCGCCGGAGCAGTTCCGCGTCCCGATGATGGTGTGGATGTCTGACAAGTATCTGGAGAACCCGGAGAAAGCCAAAATGTTTGCCCACCTCAAAGAGCAGGCGGATATGAAAGTGGCGCGTCGTCATGTGGAGCTGTATGACACCATTCTCGGTTGCCTCGGTTATACCTCGCCAGACGGTGGGATTAACGAGAATAACAACTGGTGTAAAGTGCCGGACAGCGCTGCGAAAGCCGCGAAGTAATGGGCCTGGCGACTTTATAGCCGATCGAATGGCTTTTTCAGAATAAGGGATTGACGGGGTTGCAGCGTAGCAGTAAGATGCGCTCCGCATTCGGCGAGTAGCGCAGCTTGGTAGCGCAACTGGTTTGGGACCAGTGGGTCGGAGGTTCGAATCCTCTCTCGCCGACCACATTCGAAACCCCTGCTCTTTGAGCAGGGGTTTTTTTCATCTGAAAGTTATGAGGATGAGGACCTCCGGGGCAGGAGGTTCGACTCGAGCGAAGCGAGAGAACGTTGCTTCAGCAACGGCCCGAAGGGCGAGTCACGAAGTGACGAGTTATCCTCTCTCGCCGACCACATTTGAAAACCCCGCTCTTTGAGCGGGGTTTTTGCATTTATCACCCGCAGAAATTACTTCCTCAAAAGACTTAACTCTCTTAATTAGCCAAAATACGCTTTACCTTAGTTTCACTCTGCCTGGTAACGATTATGTGACATATTCCATTGTATTTTTTTATATATGGAATGATCTTTTTTCGCGTTGCTTATACATAACCTCAGCATTTTCCCCTGTGCGTTTTAACGTTCACGGCATTTAGTGCGCAGATAATCGCCATTCTGTAAGAAAATTTACGCGGGTTGAATAAATGTTAATCACTGGTTGTAGGAGAATGCGCAGAGAGTTGTGCTGCATCATGGCGGGTAGCATAAATTTCCCTGCTGAAAATACGCCCCGGTAGTTTTTTTAATCTTTGTTTGCCGATTCTCACACTTAGCGTAAATCCCCGTCACCTGTATTGACGTTTTCACATTCTGTTGACAGATTGTAGGGCACGAGGGGCAATTCAGGGAGGATCTGCGCTGCAACTCAGTCGCTCTTCTGAAAGGAATCTCCATCCCTTATAACGCCTTAGGGCAGCACCGACCGGACCGGGTAAAAAACAAATTAAAGGTCAGGCGGAGTAACACAACAAAAAACATCACATTGGAGCAGAATAACAATGAGTATTTCCTTGAAGAAGTCAGGGATGCTGAAGCTTGGTCTGAGCCTGGTAGCCATGACTGTCGCAGCAAGCGTACAGGCAAAAACCCTGGTCTACTGTTCTGAAGGCTCGCCGGAAGGCTTTAACCCACAGCTCTTTACCTCTGGTACAACGTACGACGCTAGCTCTGTACCTATCTATAACCGTCTGGTTGAATTCAAAACCGGTACCACGGAAGTTATTCCGGGTCTGGCAGAGAAGTGGGAAGTCAGCGAAGACGGTAAAACCTATACCTTCCACCTGCGTCAGGGCGTGAAGTGGCAGGACAGCAAAGAATTCAAACCTACGCGCGATCTGAATGCAGACGACGTGGTGTTCTCCTTCGACCGCCAGAAAAATGCCCAGAACCCGTACCACAAAGTCTCCGGCGGCAGCTATGAGTACTTCGAAGGTATGGGTCTGCCGGATCTGATCAGCGAAATCAAAAAAGTGGACGACAAAACCGTTCAGTTCGTGCTGACCCGTCCGGAAGCGCCATTCCTGGCTGACCTGGCCATGGACTTCGCCTCTATTCTCTCTAAAGAGTATGCGGACAACATGCTGAAAGCCGGCACCCCGGAAAAAGTTGACCTGAACCCAATCGGTACCGGTCCATTCCAGCTGCTGCAGTACCAGAAAGACTCCCGCATCCTGTACAAAGCGTTCGAAGGCTACTGGGGCACCAAGCCGCAGATCGACCGTCTGGTCTTCTCCATCACGCCTGACGCCTCCGTGCGTTACGCCAAGCTGCAGAAGAACGAATGCCAGGTTATGCCGTACCCGAACCCGGCAGACATCGCGCGCATGAAGCAGGACAAAAACATCAACCTGCTGGAGCAGGCGGGTCTGAACGTTGGCTATCTCTCCTTCAACACCGAGAAGAAACCGTTTGATGACGTGAAAGTGCGTCAGGCGCTGACCTACGCGGTGAACAAAGAAGCGATCATTAAAGCCGTTTACCAGGGCGCTGGCGTTGCAGCCAAGAACCTGATCCCACCAACCATGTGGGGCTATAACGACGACGTTAAGGATTACACCTATGACGTTGAGAAAGCGAAAGCGCTGCTGAAAGAAGCAGGCCAGGATAAAGGCTTCACCGTTGAGCTGTGGGCAATGCCAGTCCAGCGTCCATACAACCCGAACGCTCGCCGTATGGCCGAGATGGTTCAGGCTGACTGGGCTAAGATCGGCGTCCAGGCCAAGATCGTGACCTACGAGTGGGGCGAGTACCTGAAGCGTGCTAAAGCCGGTGAACACCAGGCTGTGATGATGGGCTGGACCGGTGACAACGGGGATCCGGATAACTTCTTCGCAACCCTGTTCAGCTGCGCCGCGGCGAAAGACGGTTCTAACTACTCTCGCTGGTGCTACAAGCCGTTTGAAGACCTGATTCAGCCGGCACGTGCTGCAGAAGATCACAACAAGCGTATCGAGCTGTACAAACAGGCTCAGGTTGTGATGCATGACCAGGCTCCGGCGCTGATCGTGGCTCACTCCACCGTATATGAGCCAGTGCGTAAAGAAGTTAAAGGCTACGTGGTTGACCCACTGGGTAAACACCACTTCGAAAACGTCTCTGTTGAATAATTAAAAGCAACGCCAGGCGGCGCTGCGCTTGCACTGGCCTACGGCATGTAGGCCGGGTAAGCGTAGCGCCACCCGGCAGCAGTGCTTTATTCCCTCTCTAAAAGGGGAGGGAATAAGATTTGTGAGCAATACAGACGTCACGCCTTCCGGCGAGCGTCATTAGAGAGAATCCGGGTTATGTTGCAGTTCATCCTCCGACGTCTGGGACTTGTTATCCCCACGTTTATCGGTATCACCCTTCTCACCTTCGCTTTTGTCCATATGATCCCCGGTGACCCGGTAATGATTATGGCGGGCGAGCGTGGCATTTCTCCTGAACGTCATGCACAACTGTTGGCCGAACTGGGGCTGGATAAGCCGATGTGGCAGCAGTATCTCCACTATATCTGGGGTGTGATGCATGGTGATTTAGGTATCTCGCTGAAAAGCCGTCTTCCGGTGTGGGAAGAGTTCGTACCACGATTTAAAGCGACGCTGGAACTCGGTGTCTGCGCCATGATTTTTGCCGTCGCCGTGGGTATCCCGGTGGGCGTGCTGGCTGCGGTAAAACGTGGCTCTATCTTCGATCACACCGCCGTTGGCCTGGCGCTGACCGGTTACTCCATGCCTATCTTCTGGTGGGGCATGATGCTGATCATGCTGGTATCGGTGCAGTTGAACCTGACTCCGGTCTCAGGGCGCGTCAGCGATATGGTCTTCCTTGATGACACCAACCCGCTGACCGGCTTTATGCTGATCGACACGGCTATCTGGGGCGAAGAGGGCAACTTTATTGATGCGCTGGCGCACATGATCCTGCCTGCGATGGTGCTCGGGACAATCCCGCTGGCGGTTATCGTGCGTATGACCCGTTCGTCGATGCTGGAAGTGCTGGGCGAGGATTACATCCGTACTGCCCGCGCCAAAGGGCTGACCCGCATGCGCGTGATTATCGTCCATGCGCTGCGTAACGCCATGCTGCCGGTGGTAACGGTTATCGGCCTGCAGGTAGGTACGCTGCTGGCAGGGGCGATCCTGACCGAAACCATCTTCTCCTGGCCGGGCCTGGGGCGCTGGCTGATTGACGCACTGCAGCGCCGTGACTATCCGGTTGTGCAGGGCGGTGTGCTGCTGGTGGCGACGATGATTATCCTCGTTAACCTGCTGGTCGATTTGCTGTACGGCGTGGTGAACCCGCGTATTCGTCATAAGAAGTAAGGGGCCATCATGTCACAAGTTACTGCAAATAAAGCTGCACCGGTGCCAATGACGCCGCTGCAGGAGTTCTGGCACTACTTCAAGCGCAACAAAGGCGCTGTGGTGGGGCTGGTTTACGTTTCCATCATGATCCTGATTGCGGTTTTTGCGAACGTGCTGGCGCCGTATAACCCGGCGGATCAGTTCCGCGACGTGCTGCTGGCCCCGCCAGCCTGGCAGGAGGGTGGAACATTTGCCCACCTGCTGGGGACCGATGACGTGGGCCGCGACGTGCTCTCCCGTCTGATGTACGGTGCACGTTTGTCACTGCTGGTTGGCTGTCTGGTGGTGGTACTCTCGCTGATCCTCGGCGTGGTGCTGGGCCTGATCGCCGGTTACTTTGGCGGCCTGATTGATAACACCATTATGCGTATCGTCGACATCATGCTGGCCCTGCCAAGCCTGCTGCTGGCGCTGGTGCTGGTGGCGATCTTCGGCCCGTCAATCGGCAACGCCGCGCTCGCCCTGACGTTCGTTGCGCTCCCACACTACGTGCGATTAACCCGTGCGGCGGTGCTGGTGGAAGTGAACCGCGACTACGTCACCGCCTCTCGCGTGGCGGGTGCCGGTGCGATGCGCCAGATGTTCGTCAACATTCTTCCTAACTGCCTTGCGCCGCTGATTGTCCAGGCGTCGCTCGGTTTCTCTAACGCCATTCTCGATATGGCCGCTCTTGGCTTCCTTGGCATGGGTGCGCAGCCGCCAACACCGGAGTGGGGCACCATGCTCTCCGACGTGTTGCAGTTCGCGCAAAGCGCCTGGTGGGTCGTGACCTTCCCGGGTCTGGCGATCCTGCTGACGGTGCTGGCATTTAACCTGATGGGTGATGGTCTGCGTGATGCACTTGATCCCAAACTGAAGCAGTAAGAGGCACGAGATGGCGTTATTAAATGTAGATAAATTATCGGTGCACTTCGGTGACGTAGGCTCCGAGTTTCGCGCCGTAGACCGTGTTAGCTACAGCGTAAATCAGGGTGAAGTGGTCGGCATTGTAGGTGAGTCTGGTTCCGGTAAGTCGGTGAGCTCACTGGCTATCATGGGACTGATTGATTTTCCCGGCCGCGTGATGGCGGAAAACCTGGAATTTAACGGGCAGGATTTGAAGCGCATTTCTGAAAAAGAGCGCCGCAACCTGGTCGGTGCCGAAGTGGCGATGATCTTCCAGGACCCGATGACCAGCCTTAACCCGTGCTACACCGTCGGTTTCCAGATCATGGAAGCGATCAAGGTGCATCAGGGCGGTAACAAGAAAACCCGTCGCCAGCGGGCGATCGACCTGCTGAACCAGGTGGGTATTCCTGACCCGGCCTCGCGTCTGGATGTCTATCCGCACCAGCTCTCCGGCGGGATGAGCCAGCGTGTGATGATCGCCATGGCGATCGCCTGCCGTCCAAAACTGCTGATTGCCGATGAACCGACAACCGCGCTGGACGTGACCATTCAGGCACAGATCATCGAGCTGCTGCTGGAGTTACAGCAGAAAGAGAACATGGCGCTGATCCTGATCACCCATGACCTGGCGTTAGTGGCCGAAGCGGCGCATAAAATCATCGTGATGTATGCCGGGCAAGTAGTGGAAACCGGCAGTTCGCACGATATCTTCCGCGCGCCGCGTCACCCCTATACCCAGGCGCTGCTGCGTGCCTTGCCGGAGTTTGCACAGGATAAGGCGCGTCTGGCGTCACTGCCGGGCGTGGTACCGGGGAAATACGACCGCCCAACCGGCTGTCTGCTGAACCCGCGCTGCCCGTATGCTACGGACAAATGCCGCACCGATGAGCCAGATCTCTATACGCTTAGTGACGGTCGCCAGTCTAAATGTCACTACCCACTCGATGATGCCGGGAGGCCCACACTATGAGTACGCAAGAGGCCACCATGCAACAGCCGCTGTTGCAGGCTATCGATCTGAAAAAACACTATCCGGTGAAGAAGGGGATGTTTGCCCCTGAGCGCCTGGTGAAAGCGCTGGATGGCGTCTCCTTTACCCTCGAGCGCGGTAAAACGCTGGCGGTGGTGGGGGAGTCCGGCTGTGGGAAATCCACGCTGGGCCGTCTGCTGACCATGATTGAAACCCCGACCGGGGGCGAGCTTTACTATCAGGGGCAGGATCTGCTCAAGCACGATCCTAACGCGCAGAAACTGCGTCGCCAGAAAATCCAGATTGTGTTCCAGAACCCGTATGGTTCGCTGAACCCGCGTAAAAAGGTGGGGCAGATTCTGGAGGAGCCGCTGCAGATTAACTCCACGCTGAGCAAAGAGCAGCGTCGCGAGAAGGCGCTGGCGATGATGGCCAAGGTGGGGCTCAAGACCGAGCACTACGATCGCTATCCGCATATGTTCTCCGGCGGCCAGCGTCAGCGTATCGCTATTGCCCGTGGTCTGATGCTCGACCCGGACGTGGTGATCGCCGATGAACCGGTCTCCGCGCTGGACGTATCCGTTCGTGCGCAGGTGCTGAACCTGATGATGGATCTGCAGCAGGATTTAGGTCTGTCGTACGTCTTCATCTCTCACGACCTGTCGGTGGTGGAACACATTGCGGATGAAGTGATGGTGATGTATCTGGGCCGCTGTGTGGAGAAGGGAACCAAGGATCAGATCTTTAATAACCCGCGCCATCCGTATACGCAGGCGTTGCTCTCTGCGACGCCACGTCTGAACCCGGATGAACGTCGGGAGCGTATTAAACTGACCGGCGAGCTGCCAAGCCCGCTTAATCCACCGCCGGGTTGTGCTTTCAACGCCCGCTGCCGTCGTCGCTTTGGGCCGTGCACCCAGCTGCAACCGCAGTTAAAAGACTACGGCGGACAACTGGTAGCCTGCTTTGCGGTCGACCAGGACGAAAACGGCGAGAAGCCTCAGGCGTAAGTCATAAAAAAACCGGCGAATTCGCCGGTTTTTTATTGGATGCGCGACACTATTTTCGTAATCGGATCTGGTCGACAGCGTGCTTTTCACTTTTGGTGAGGATCAGGCTGGCGCGCTCACGCGTCGGGAGAATGTTCTCTTTCAGGTTCACGTAGTTGATCTCATTCCACAGTGCGGTCGCCACATTAACGGCCTCTTCTTTTGAGAGCTGGGCGTAGTTGTGGAAATAAGAGTCAGGATCGGTGAACGCCCCTTCGCGGAACTTCAGGAAGCGGTTGATGTACCAGTTTTGCAATAAGTCTTCCGGGGCATCGACATAAATAGAGAAGTCGACAAAGTCAGAGACAAAGACATGATGTGGGTCATGAGGGTAGTCCATCCCGCTTTGCAGAACATTTAACCCTTCCAGAATCAGAATGTCCGGCTGCACCACCGTTTTGTCCCCGTCCGGGATGCGGTCGTAGATCAGATGCGAATAGACCGGAGCCGTAACGTTCGGCGCGCCGGATTTCAAATCTGAAACGAATTTCACCAGACGATGCATATCATAAGAGAGCGGGAAGCCTTTCTTCTTCATCAGGCCGCGTTCTTTTAACACTTCGTTGGGGTGCAGGAAGCCGTCGGTGGTGATCAGCTCAACGCTGCGATGCTCCGGCCAGCGGCTCAGCAGCGCCTGCAGCACGCGCGCGGTGGTGCTTTTACCCACGGCCACGCTGCCGGCGATACTGATGATATAAGGAATGCGCTGCCCATTAGTCCCGAGGAACTGCTCCAGGACGGCCTGTCGACGAAGGTTGGAACTGATATAGAAATTCAGCAAACGCGACAGAGGCAAATAAATTTCGGCGACTTCTTCAAGCGACAGGTCTTCGTTTATCCCTTTTAACCGTGCGATTTCGCCTTCCGTTAAGGTCATCGGGACGGAATCACGCAGAGCAGCCCACTGGCTGCGGCTAAACTGGAGATAAGGCGTCATTAACATTTGCTCTTTTTTGCTCATAAGCATGCTTGAGTGAGGCGTCTCATCCCACAACAGAGGCTAGCCATGCGGGGTATGGCGCATCACATAATAGTTAATTTTGGACAATGGGCAGGAGGGTAACACCAGATGAGCCGAATAATAAGAAAAAATATGGCTCCATGTTACGTTAAGCGGGAATCGTCACAGACCGGGTTTGGGCCCCTTTCACGGCAGTATATGGTGAATATTTGCGCGTGCTTGCCTGAAAATACAGCGTTATTCTCTCTTCTCGCACAAAATGTGAGCGAAAGAACAATTTATGCAAATTTTTAGTTGCATGACTGCCCATGTCTCCATAGAATGCGCGCTACTTGATGCCGACTTAGCTCAGTAGGTAGAGCAACTGACTTGTAATCAGTAGGTCACCAGTTCGATTCCGGTAGTCGGCACCATCAAGTCCGGTGGGGTTCCCGAGCGGCCAAAGGGAGCAGACTGTAAATCTGCCGTCACAGACTTCGAAGGTTCGAATCCTTCCCCCACCACCACTTTCTGGCAGCGTTAACGCCGCCGGAGTTGGTTGAAAAAATTAACCAGCTCGAACTTAAAAAGAGAGAAATCTCTTTTTTTGTTACAGAAAGAACTGGGTAGCCGAGTTTCAGGATGCGGGCATCGTATAATGGCTATTACCTCAGCCTTCCAAGCTGATGATGCGGGTTCGATTCCCGCTGCCCGCTCCAATACGTGCTGATATGGCTCAGTTGGTAGAGCGCACCCTTGGTAAGGGTGAGGTCCCCAGTTCGACTCTGGGTATCAGCACCACTTCACTTCTCCCTCCCGTTTCTCTCTGTTTCAATTTAAATGTATTCAACAGTTCAGGCATTTCGCCTGGTTGATGTGGTGATATCACCGATTTATCCGTGTCTTAGAGGGACAATCGATGTCTAAAGAAAAGTTTGAACGTACAAAACCGCACGTTAACGTCGGTACTATCGGCCACGTTGACCATGGTAAAACAACGCTGACC
>NZ_JBMNWZ010000007.1:0-175447 GCF_049312895.1 Leclercia barmai
ACGGGGTTTTTTGCCGTATGCGCCAAAAAGCCGGGTGGCGGCTCCGCCTTACCCGGCCTACATGTCCCGATTCCAGCCGACAAAGATCCCCCGATGGGGTAAACTATCCCGGTTTTTGCATCTGGATAGCCTCTATGAATCACTCCCTTAAGCCCTGGAATACCTTCGGTATTGACCGAAATGCCCGACAGATCGTGCGGGCCGACGATGCGCAGCAACTGCTGGCCGCATGGAATCACGCGACGCAACACCAACAGCCTGTTCTTATTCTGGGCGAAGGCAGCAACGTTCTTTTTCTGGAAGACTTTTCTGGCACAGTGATCGTTAACCGCATTAGCGGGATCGAGGTTGAAGAGACGCAGGATTGCTGGCGTCTGCACGTGGGCGCCGGAGAGAACTGGCATAACCTGGTGCAGTTTACCCTTGAAAACAACATGCCGGGGCTGGAAAACCTCGCCCTGATCCCCGGTTGCGCGGGTTCATCTCCTATTCAGAACATAGGTGCCTATGGCATCGAACTCAAACACGTCTGCGACTATGTCGATTGCATCGAGCTTGCAACGGGCAACGCGCTGCGTTTAAGCGCAGAACAGTGCCGTTTTGGCTATCGTGACAGCATTTTCAAACATGAGTATCAGGATAAATATGTCATCGTCGCGGTTGGCCTGCGCCTGACAAAAAACTGGCAGCCTGTTCTCACCTACGGCGATCTCACCCGGCTGGACCCTGCAACCGTCACTGCGAAAGACATTTTCGATTCGGTTTGCCACATGCGCATGAGTAAACTGCCCGACCCGAAAGTGAACGGCAATGCCGGGAGTTTCTTTAAAAACCCGGTGATCTCCGGCGAAAAAGCTGATGCCTTAATCGCACAGTGGCCGAATGCACCGCACTATCCCCAGGCCGACGGCAGCGTCAAGCTGGCTGCGGGCTGGCTGATCGATCAGTGTCAGCTTAAAGGCACAACCTGTGGCGGCGCGGCGGTACATCGCCAGCAGGCACTGGTACTGATCAATGAAAACAATGCGACCAGCGACGATGTCGTACAGCTGGCTCATCAGGTGCGTCAGCGCGTAGGTGATAAATTTGATGTCTGGCTGGAGCCAGAGGTGCGCTTTATCGGCCATCATGGCGAAGTGAATGCGGTGGAGGCCATTGCATGAAAGATCATACCGTCCCCCTGAAGCTGATCTCTATTCTGGCCGACGGCGATTTTCATTCCGGTGAACAGCTGGGTGAACAGCTCGGAATGAGCCGCGCTGCCATCAATAAACATATTCAGACCCTGCGTGACTGGGGAGTGGATGTCTTTACCGTGCCGGGCAAGGGCTACAGCCTGCCGGAGCCAATCCAGCTGCTGGATGAAGGCTTTATCCACAGTCAAATTACCGACAACAGCGTCGCCGTTCTGCCGGTAATTGACTCTACCAACCAGTATCTGCTCAACAGGCTCAACGAGCTAAAGTCCGGTGACTGCTGCGTAGCAGAGTACCAGCAGGCGGGTCGTGGCCGTCGGGGACGTAAATGGTTTTCGCCGTTTGGCGCTAACCTTTATCTCTCTATGTACTGGCGTCTTGAACAAGGGCCTGCCGCCGCTATCGGCCTGAGTCTGGTGATTGGCATTGTGCTGGCAGAAGTTCTGCAGTCGCTGGGCGCCGATAAAGTGCGCGTGAAGTGGCCAAACGATCTCTATCTGAACGATCGTAAACTGGCCGGTATCCTCGTAGAACTGACGGGGAAAACCGGTGATGCTGCGCAGATCGTCATGGGAGCCGGGATCAACCTGATGATGCGCAACGTGCAGGCCGAAGACATCAATCAGGGCTGGATCAACCTGCAGGAAGCGGGGATCGCTATCGATCGTAATGTCCTCGCCGTGCGTGTTATCAATGAGCTGCGCCACTCGCTGAAAATCTTCGAACAGGAGGGGTTAACGCCGTTCCTGCCTCGCTGGGAAAAGCTGGATAACTTTGCCCACCGTGCGGTAAAACTGATCATCGGCGACAAAGAGATTTACGGCACATCGCGCGGTATCAACGAGCAGGGCGCGTTGTTACTTGAGCAGGATGGGGTGATTAAACCCTGGGTCGGCGGCGAGATTTCGCTGCGCAGCGCCGAATAAATTACCGGGAGCCGCTGGCTCCCGCGTTCTGAAGCTATACCGCCGCCAGCCTCTGTGCGAAGCGGCAACCAGAATAATCCCTAAACACCTGGTTACACTCTCTTAATCAGTTCCCGATAAGGTATACTCTCAAAGCAGCAGGGCACTCGTAGATTAACCTGCCTTTCGCGTTTCTGGAGATACATTTTGCGTGTCAGCCGCTCTTTAACTATCAAACAAATGGCGATGGTCACTGCCGTCACCATGGTGTTTGTTTTCGTCTTTTGCGTCATTTTGCTGTTTCATGCCATTCAGCAGAATCGCTACAACACGGCTACACAACTCGAGAGCATCGCCCGCTCAATCCGTGAGCCCCTTTCTGCCGCCATTCTGAAGGGTGATATCCCCCAGGCGGAGTCCATTATTAAAAGCATCAAGCCGGCAGGCGTCGTCAGCCAGGCGGATGTCGTACTGCCGAACCAGTTTCAGGCGCTGCGCATGAACTTTATCCCGGAGCGTCCGGTACCGGTGATGATGAAACGCCTGTTTGAGATGCCGGTGCAAATCTCTTTGCCGGTCTATTCGCTGCAGCGGCCGGCCAACCCGCAGCCGCTGGCCTATCTGGTGCTGCAGTCTGACTCCTGGCGGATGTACAAATTCGTTATCAGTTGGGTCTCCACGTTGGTAACCACTTACTTATTATTGACGCTGATGCTGACCGTGGCGCTGACCTGGTGCATTAACCGGTTGATTGTCCACCCGTTACGTCGAATTGCCCGCGAGCTCGACTCCCTCTCGCCGCAGCAACAGATGGGGCACCAGCTACCCCTGCAGCGCCTGCACCATGATGACGAAATCGGCATGCTGGTACGCAGCTACAACCTCAATCAGCAGCGCATGATGCGCCAGAATGATGAGCTCAACCACAATGCCACCCGCTTCCCGGTGTCGGAGCTGCCCAACAAGGCGTTTCTGATGGTGTTGCTGGAGCAGGCGGTGAAGCGTCAGCACACCATGGCGCTGATGGTGGTGGCCTGCGAAACCCTGCAGGATACCGCTGGCGTGCTGAAAGAGAGCCAGCGGGAAATGGTGTTACTGACGCTGGTCGAAAAGCTGAAAACTGTGCTGGCGCCCCGCATGGTGCTGACCCAGGTAAGCGGCTATGACTTCGTCATTATCGCCAATGGCGTTAAGGAGCCGTGGCACGCCATCACATTAGGTCAGCAAGTGCTCACTGTTATTAATGAGCGGTTGCCGGTGCAGGGGATCCAGCTGCGTCCGAGCGCCAGTATTGGTATCGCGATGTTTTACGGCAATCTGACCGCAGAACAACTTTACCGCCGGGCGTTTTCCGCCGCGTTTACCGCTCGCCAGAAGGGTAAAAATCAGATTCAGTTCTTCGAGCCTGAGCAGATGGAGAAGGCTCAGCAGCGGCTGTCAGAAGAGAACGACATCCTCACCGCGCTGGACAGCAACCATTTCGCCATCTGGCTACAGCCGCAGGTCGATCTGCGTACCGGCAAGGTTCATAGCGCCGAAGCGCTGCTGCGGGTGCGGCAGGCCGATGGCAGCTGGGCGCTTCCGGAAGGGCTGATCGACCGTATTGAGAACTGTGGCCTGATTGTGACCGTGGGTCACTGGGTGCTGGAAGAATCCTGCCGATTGCTGTCAGCCTGGCAGTCGCGGGGGGTGATGATGCCGCTGTCGGTCAACCTGTCGGCACTGCAGCTGATGCATCCGAACATGGTCCCGGACCTGCTGGCGCTGATTCACCGCTACCAGATCAAGCCCGATACCCTGATTCTTGAGGTCACCGAGAGCCGCCGGATTGACGATCCTAACGAAGCCGTGGCCATTCTCCGCCCGCTGCGCAATGCCGGGGTGCGTATCGCACTGGATGACTTTGGCATGGGATACGCCGGGCTGCGTCAGCTGCAGCATATGAAAACCCTGCCGGTAGACGTGCTGAAGATTGATAAGGCCTTTGTGGAGGGGCTACCGGACGACAGCAGTATGGTCGAGGCGATTATCCAGCTGGCGCGTAGCCTGAAGCTGAGGATTATCGCGGAAGGTATCGAAACCGAAGCCCAGCGTCGCTGGCTGGCCGATGCCGGGGTTGAATGCGGACAAGGATACCTGTTCGACAAAGCCGTGCCGGGCGATATTTTTGAAAGTCGTTATCTGAAACAGGATGACAATAGCGCTGATGACTGAAATGTTGCTGGCTTGTGCGAGCCAGCTCAAAATTCTTAACATTTTCGTTTCAAATTCAGCCTGAACTCCTATCTGTCCTGTTTTATGGGTGGTATTTTAAGGCCGCAGGTGAGCAGCAACCCCACAAAACCTGTGGCTTTTCTTCCCAAGGACACCTTATGAAAACCTCTCTCTTCAAAAGTCTTTATTTTCAGGTCTTAACCGCGATTGCCATCGGTATTCTGCTTGGTCATTACTACCCTGAATTAGGCGCCCAGATGAAACCGCTTGGTGATGCCTTCGTTAAGCTGATTAAGATGGTTATCGCGCCGGTTATTTTCTGTACCGTTGTGACCGGCATCGCAGGCATGGAAAGCATGAAAGCCGTTGGCCGCACCGGTGCGGTAGCGCTGCTCTATTTCGAAGTGGTCAGTACCCTGGCGCTTATCATTGGTCTGGTGATTGTTAACGTCGTGCAGCCCGGCGCGGGCATGAACGTTGACCCCTCGACGCTGGATGCAAAAGCAGTCGCGGTCTACGCCGATCAGGCAAAAGATCAGGGCGTTGTCGCCTTCCTGCTGGATGTGATCCCCGGCAGCGTGATTGGTGCCTTCGCCAGCGGGAATATCCTGCAGGTGCTGCTGTTTGCCGTGATGTTTGGTTTTGCCCTGCATCGTCTCGGCAGCAAAGGCCAGCTGATTTTCAACGTCATTGAGAGCTTCTCGCAGGTGATCTTCGGCATCATCAATATGATCATGCGTCTGGCACCTATTGGCGCCTTCGGGGCGATGGCATTTACTATCGGTAAATATGGCGTTGGTACCCTGGTGCAGCTGGGCCAGCTGATTATCTGTTTCTACATCACCTGTATTCTGTTTGTGGTGGTGGTACTGGGAAGCATTGCGCGCGCGACCGGCTTCAGCATCTTCAAGTTTATCCGCTATATCCGTGAAGAGCTGCTGATTGTACTGGGTACCTCCTCGTCCGAGTCGGCGCTGCCGCGCATGCTCGACAAGATGGAGAAGCTGGGCTGCCGTAAATCGGTGGTGGGACTGGTTATTCCGACCGGGTACTCGTTTAACCTCGACGGGACGTCCATCTACCTGACGATGGCGGCGGTGTTTATTGCCCAGGCCACCAACAGCCATATGGATATCTTCCATCAAATCACGCTGCTGGTAGTGCTGCTGCTCTCCTCGAAAGGGGCGGCAGGGGTGACGGGAAGCGGCTTTATCGTGCTGGCGGCAACGATCTCCGCCGTCGGACACCTGCCGGTGGCCGGGCTGGCGCTGATCCTCGGTATCGACCGCTTTATGTCTGAAGCCCGTGCCCTGACTAACCTGGTCGGCAACGGTGTGGCGACGGTGGTTGTGGCGAAGTGGGTGAAAGAGCTGGACCACAAAAAGCTCGACGATACGCTGAATAATCGTGCGCCAGACGGCAAAACACACGGTTTGTCCTCCTAAAATCTTCCCTCTGGCCCGCATTCCCTTGTCGGGGTGCGGGCTCCTGCGCATAATGGCCCAGCATACTTGTCATAATTCGATAAGATTTATTTCGGGTAAATTTCACTTCATGCCGTGACGTTTCGCTTCATGCGCGGTCTAATCGGAGTGTTTTGAACATTATCTTTAGAGTGCGACAGGGCGTGTGGCACTCTTTGTAACCAGGAATGTTGATCAGGGGTTCACATGCAGGGCACAAAAATTCGACTCTTAACCGGCGGTTTGCTTATGATGGCAGCAGCCAGTTACGTGCAGGCTGACGCGCTCCAGCCGGACCCGGCCTGGCAACAGGGAACGCTGGCGAATGGGTTTCAGTGGCAGGTATTAGCCACCCCACAACGCCCCAGCGACCGCATTGAAATCCGCCTTTCCGTCAATACCGGCTCCCTGACCGAGAGCACGCAACAGAGCGGTTTCAGCCACTTTCTGCCCCGCCTGGCGCTGACGCAAAGCGGCAGCCTGCAGGCCGTGCAGGCCCGTTCATTATGGCAACAGGGCATCGATCCAAAGCGCCCGCTGCCGCCTGCAGTCGTCTCCTACGACTACACCATGTTTAACCTCAGCCTGCCAAACAACCGCAACGATCTGCTCAAAGAGGCGCTGACCTGGCTTTCCGATACCGCCGGTAGTGTCTCCATTACCCCTGAAACGGTGAATTACGCCCTGAGCAACAGCGATATGGTGGCGACCTGGCCGGCAGATACCAAAGAGGGCTGGTGGCGTTATCGCCTGAAAGGGTCTGCTCTGCTGGGCCATGACCCGGCAGAGCCGCTAAAGCAGCCGGTTGATATTGAGCAGGTGAAGTCCTTCTACCAGACCTGGTACACCCCGGATGCCATGACCCTGATTGTGGTCGGCAACGTAGATAGCCGCGCGGTGATTGAGCAAATCAGCAAAACCTTTGGCGAGCTGAAGGGCAAACGCAGTACGCCTGCACCGGTGCCAACGCTTTCGCCTCTGCGCGCAGAGCCGGTGAGCATCATGACCGATGCCGTGCGTCAGGATCGTCTCTCTATTATGTGGGACAGCCCGTGGCAGCCGATCCGTGAGTCTGCCGCGCTGCTGCGCTACTGGCGCGCCGATCTGGCCCGTGAAGCGCTGTTCTGGCATGTTCAGCAAACCCTGAGTAAGAACAACGCCAAAGACATTGGTCTGGGCTTTGATTGCCGGGTGCTGTTCCAGCGTGCCCAGTGCGCCATTAACGTTGAGTCGCCGGGCGACAAGCTGAACGCCAATATGGCGGTGGTGGCGAAAGAGCTGGCGAAAGTGCGCGACAACGGCCTGAGCGAAGAGGAGTTCAACGCGCTGGTGGCGCAGAAAAACCTCGAGCTGCAAAAACTGTTCGCCACCTACGCCCGCACCGATACCGATATCCTGATCAGCCAGCGTATTCGCTCCCTGCAAAATCAGGTGGTGGATATCGCGCCAGAACAGTATCAGAAACTGCGTCAGGATTTCCTTAACAGCCTGACCGCGGATATGCTGAGCCAGGATCTGCGTCAGCAGCTTTCTCAGGATATGTCGCTGATTCTAATGCAGCCGAAAGGTGAGCCGGAATATGACATGAAGGATCTGCAGGCGACGTGGGACGGAATTATGGCGCCAGCGAAATAAAAGCAAAAAGGCAACGTAAGTTGCCTTTTTTAGTGTTTGCTCCCTCTCCCTGTGGGAGAGGGCCGGGGTGAGGGCATCAGACCGCAGTTACTCCGGCATTGCTTCCCGTGGAATAATGGCCCCGCGATACTGGATCACCGTGCTGGCGGTGAGGTGGCCGCGCTGGGCTGCTGCCTGTGGCGTACCGCCCGTCAGACGCACTGCCAGATACCCGGCGCTGAAGGAGTCACCCGCCGCGGTGGTATCAATCACTTTCTCTTTCGCCAGCTTCACTGCAGGCACTTCGATAACCGCTTCACCGGTAATCGCCACCAGGCAGGAATCTGCGCCGCGCTTAATCACCACTTCGCTGACACCGGCGGCCTGCGTGCGGGCAATCACCTCATCAACCGGCTTCTCGCCCCACAGCGCATCTTCGTCGTCGAGGGTCAGGAAGGCGATGTCGGTGCACTCCAGCATCTGGCTATAGACCTGCTGCGTCTCTTCGCGGCTGGCCCACAGGCGTGGACGGTAGTTATTGTCAAAAATCACCTTCCCGCCGTTGGCGCGACATTCGCGCAGCAGGGAGAGCAGTTTTTCGCGGCTGCTCTGGCTGAGGATCGCCAGGCTGATGCCGCTCAGGTAGATATAGTCGAAGTGGGCCAGCGTTTCGCAGATCTGCGCCGCGCTGTCGCCCTCCAGCCAGAATTTGGCGGCAGCCTCGTTACGCCAGTAGTAGAAGGTACGCTCGCCGGTGCTGTCGGTTTCGATGTAATAGAGACCCGGCAGGCGGTTCTCCATCCGCTGGGTCAGCGAGGTATCGACGTTCTCACTCTGCCATGCGTCCAGCATCTGCTGGCTGAAGTTATCGGTGCCCAGGGCAGTAACATAGTTTACCGCCAGCGCGTCAGCATCGACCTGACGGGCAATATACACCGAGGTATTTAAGGTATCGCCGCCGAAACCGCGGCTGACTTCTGCCCCTTTCTGGGACAGTTCGATCATACATTCGCCGATCACGGCAATTTTCTTGGACATAGTCGTGAACCTGGATAATTAAACTGCGGTTAGTTTGCGCTGGAGGCCGGGAGCGGTCAACTGTATTAAAACGACGTTCCATTATTTTTTTGAACTCGGACAAGTTCCTGGCGGGTAAGAGATCCCAGATTTTCATTTTCGTCCGCAACCGGACATAAAGTTCTCTTGCCTGGGGCCGATAATCCTTTGACCAGTCCCGACAGGCTATTCCCCATTCAACAGGATATGTGAAATGAAGTTAAGGCAGGACATCCAGCTGCTGAGCATCCCTGAAGCGAGTATTGAGAACTTACAGGAACATCGCTACTGGCTGCAATGTGAGCGCGCTTACACTTATCAGCCGATCTACCGCACCGACGGTAAGCTGATGGCGATTGAGATCCTGACCGTCGTGACTCATCCTTCAAATCCGGCTCAGCGGATCGCCCCGGATCGCTACTTCGCGGAAGTACCCGTGCGCCATCGTCTGGATATTCTGGAAGAGCAGCTCACCATGCTGGCGGCCAGGCAGGCGTTTTTCGCCGACAATAACATTCTGGCTTCGGTTAACGTCGATGGTCCAACCCTGCTGGCGGTGCGTCAGGATGAGAGTCTGCAGAAGCTGATCCAGCGGCTGCCGTGGCTGCGCTTTGAGCTGGTGGAACATGTTCGTCTGCCGCAGGACTCCTCGTTTGCCACCATGTGCGAGTTTGGTCCACTGTGGCTGGACGATTTCGGCACCGGCATGGCTAACTTCTCCGCCCTGAGTGAAGTGCGTTACGACTACATCAAAGTGGCGCGTGACCTGTTCATCATGCTGCGCCAGACCCCGGAAGGCCGTAATCTGTTCACGCTCCTGCTGCAGCTGATGAACCGCTACTGCCAGGGCGTGATCGTCGAAGGCGTCGAGACGCTGGAAGAGTGGCGCGATGTTCAGAACTCACCAGCCGCCGCCGCGCAGGGCTATTTCCTCTCCCGTCCGGTGTCGATGGAGACGCTCGACAACGTTATCATCACCCTTTGAATTCCGGCAGCTTCCCATAATAGCGCGTGCTTAACGCGTTATTACCGGACGCTGCCGCCCCTTTCCCCTTGTCTGGACTATATTCATGAAAGGCAAGTGATTACTGAAAGGGAGAATGGAATGACAAAAACAACAAAGATTATCACCTGGATCCTGGGGGTCTTCTTGTTGTTGATTGTGGTGGCAATCGTCATCATTGCGACGTTTGACTGGAACCGCCTCAAACCGACCATCAACCAGAAAGTCTCAACCGAACTTAACCGACCTTTCGCCATTCGCGGCGATCTGGGCGTCGTGTGGGAGCGCCAGAAGGGCGAAACGGGCTGGCGCAGCTGGATCCCCTGGCCGCACGTTCATGCTAACGATGTCCTCCTCGGCAATCCGCCGGAGATACCCGATATCACGATGGTCCATCTGCCGCGCGTTGAAGCCACGCTGGCGCCGCTGGCGCTGCTCACCAAAACGGTCTATCTGCCGTGGATCAAACTGCAACAGCCCGATGCCCGGCTGATCCGCCTGTCGGAAAAAACCAACAACTGGACCTTTGATCTCGCTGATAGCAAAGACAAAGAGGAAAACGCGCAGCCTTCGGCCTGGTCGTTCCGGCTCGACAACATTATTTTCGATCGCGGCCGCGTCGCCATTGATGATGCGGTGAGCAAAGCCGACCTCGAGATCTTTGTCGATCCGCTCGGTAAACCGCTGCCGTTCAGCGAAGTGACCGGCGCGAAGGGGAAAGATGAGAAGGGCAAGGTGGGGGATTACGTCTTTGGCCTGAAGGCCGAAGGGCGCTATAACGATCAGCCGTTACGTGGCACCGGTAAAATTGGCGGCATGCTGGCGCTGCGCAGCGAAGGCACGCCGTTCCCGGTGCAGGCCGACTTCCGCTCCGGTAATACCCGGGTGGCCTTTGTCGGCACGGTGAACGACCCGATGAAAATGGGGGGCGTTGACCTGCGGCTTAAATTCGCCGGGGATTCACTGGGTGAACTCTATAAGCTGACCGGCGTTCTGCTGCCGGATACCCCGCCGTTTGAAACGGACGGCCATCTGGTGGCGAAAATCGATACGGAAAAATCCTCGGTCTACGATTACCGCGACTTTAATGGCCGGATCGGTGACAGCGATATTCACGGCTCGCTGACCTACAGCACCGGTAAACCGCGACCGAAGCTGGAAGGCGACGTGGAATCACGTCAGCTGCGCCTTGCCGATTTAGGGCCGCTGATTGGCGTCGATTCCGGTAAAGGCACGAAAGCGCAGAAGGTCAGAAAGGAGGCACCGCCGTCGGGCAAAGTGCTGCCGAATGACCGCTTCGAAACCGATAAGTGGGACGTGATGGATGCCGACGTGCGCTTCAAGGGGCGTCGAATCGAGCATGGCAGCAGCCTGCCCATCAGCAACCTCTCTACCCATATCATTCTGAAAAATGCCGATCTGCGCCTGGAGCCGCTGAAGTTCGGCCTGGCCGGGGGGACCATCTCGTCAAATATTCATCTGGAAGGGGATAAAAACCCGATGCGGGGTCAGGCGGATATTCAGGCGCGACGGCTGAAGCTGAAAGAGCTGATGCCGGATGTGGAACTGATGCAGAAAACCCTCGGCGAAATGAACGGCGATGCCAAAATTCGCGGCACCGGCAACTCGGTGGCGGCCCTGCTGGGTAACGGCAACGGCAACCTGAAGCTGCTGATGAATGACGGGCTGGTGAGCCGTAACCTGATGGAGATCCTCGGTCTGAACGTCGGCAACTTTATTATCGGGCAGATCTTTGGCGATGATGAAGTGCGGGTGAACTGTGCCGCCGCCAATATCGACCTGGTGAACGGCGTGGCGCGTCCGCAAATCTTTGCCTTTGATACCGAAAATGCGGTGATCAACATTACCGGCACGGCCAGTATGGCCTCGGAGCAGCTCGATCTCACCATCAACCCGGAAAGCAAGGGTATTCGCATCGTGACGCTGCGCTCGCCGCTGTACGTGCGCGGTAGCTTTAAAGATCCGGATGCGGGGGTGAAAGCAGGGCCGTTGATTGCTCGCGGCGCGGTGGCTGCGGCGCTGGCGACGCTGGTGACCCCGGCGGCGGCACTGCTGGCGCTGATCTCGCCGTCAGAGGGGCAGGCTAACCAGTGTCAGACCATTCTGTCGCAGATGAAGAAATAGTGCGGGAGTTGTTGCCCGGCGGCGCGATGCTTGCCGGGCCTTGAGTTTTACAGGCCGGGTAAGGCGTAGCTGCCACCCGGCCTTGTCATATTACAGCGACTGGTGACGGGTTTCGTGGGTCAGCAGCAGCGCAATCAGCGTCAGTGCCGCCATCGCTGCCAGGTAGAACCCCACATACTGCAGACCATAATTCGCCTGTAACCAGGTGGCGATATACGGCGCCACGGACGCGCCCAGAATCGAGGAGACGTTATAGGAGAAGGATGCTCCGGTATAACGCACTTCGGTCGGGAACAGCTCTGGCAGCAGCGCGCCCATCGGGCCGAACGTCAGCCCCATCAGGCTCAGACCAATCAGCAGATACGCCATCACCAGGGCCGGGTTACCGGAACCGAGCAGCGGCGGGAAAACGAACAGCGCAAACACGATAATCAGCGAGGTGATGACGATCATGCTCGGGCGACGGCCAAAGCGGTCGGCCAGCAGGCCCGCGATCGGCACCATCACACCAAAACCGATTACCGCCATCATCAGCATCCACAGCACTTCGTTACGCGGCAGACCCAGACCCACCGGCGCTGCCGTGGTGCTGAAGGTCATGGAGTAGACGGTCATGATGTAGAACAGCGTATAGGTCGCCAGCATGATGAAGGTGCCCAGCACGGTCACGCGAACGTGTTTGGTCAGCAGCGTGCCCAGCGGAACTTTTACCTGTTTCTTCGCAGCGGCCACTTTGGCAAACACCGGCGTTTCGTGCAGGGAGACGCGCACATACAGGCCGATCAGCACCAGCACCGCCGAGAAGATAAACGGAATACGCCAGCCCCAGGTCATGAACTGCTCGTCGGTCAGCAGCCAGGAGAGCAGCAGGAAGGTGCCGTTGGCAAAGAAGAAGCCAATCGGCGCGCCCAGCTGCGGGAAGGAGCCATACAGCGCACGCTTGCGCGGCGGCGCGTTTTCGGTGGCCAGCAGCGCCGCGCCACCCCATTCACCACCCAGCCCCAGACCCTGACCAAAACGGGCCAGCGCCAGCAGCAGCGGTGCCAGAATACCGATGGTTTCATAGGTCGGCAGCAGGCCGATGGCAACGGTGGAGATCCCCATGGTCAGCAGCGAGGCGACCAGGGTCACCTTACGTCCGACGCGATCGCCGAAGTGACCGAACAGCGCAGAGCCGATAGGACGCGCGACGAAGGCGATGGCGAAGGTCGCCAGCGACTGCAGCGTTGCCGCCGTCGGGTCGCCCTGCGGGAAGAAGATATGCGGGAAAACGATAACCGCAGCGGTAGCGTAAATATAGAAGTCGAAGAATTCGATGGCGGTGCCAATCAGTGACGCGACGACGACTTTATTGCGCGAGTTAACCGGGACGTTTTCCTGCTCTGAATTGAGTGTTGTGGCTGTGGCTTGCATAAACTTTTCTTATTTTTGGCGAACGAAAGGCCATATTACGCACAGCAAAAGCGACATTTCAATCTGTAACAAACGCAGCGGGCGGTGAAAAAGGCAGCAAAAAGCGGATAATTTTCAGACCAGGAAAATCACATCTATGAAATGCTTCACAGAAATTAAAAGTTAGAGGATAAAACTGGTTTTCGGTTAAATAAAAGTTACAGGCTGGATTTATATGCTGAAATGATGAATCGGGCTGATATATTTCATTCTTATTCAGCCCGATGGGGTATTTAACGGTGCGTTTTGCCGGGCATTCGCCGGTCATCCGGGTACTCGGCGGTGGCGATCCAGGCCGCGCAGAACAGGGTCAGTCTGGCGAAGAAGTAGAAGAAGGCCATCAGCCCTAGCACGGAGCCAAACGCCGCCCCGGACGGGGAGGTCATCAGCGATGGCAGGGTGTACGTCATCACGATTTTGATCACCTCAAAGCCGATAGCGGCAATGAACGTGCCGCGGATCAGCGCCTTGCGGCGAGGCCGGTGACGCGGCAGACGCCAGAAGATCCAGAAGAACAACAGATAGTTCGCCAGCATCGAGATACCTAACCCCACCAGATGCCAGACGGGTTTCAGCCACTCAATAGTGTCGAGATAGAGCGCGGAGATGATCATCTGCTGCGCCGAGCCCGCCACCGAGGTGATGGTGAGGGTGATAACCAGCGCCACCAGCAGCCCAATCAGCGAGACGAAGTCGCGGAAATATTTGGTCCAGATCTTCTCCTCATCCTGCGGCTTACGTTCCCAGACGTCGCGCGACTGGGCGCGGATCGCCTCCCGCAGGTTACCCATCCAGTTAACGCCGGAGTAGAGCGCCACAAACAGCCCGACAATCCCCACGGTAGTACGCTGCTGGACGGCGGTACTGATGGTGCTTTTCAGGGTGGTGGCCAGCGTCGGATCGCTGACGTTCTGCAGGATTTTAGTGAAGATGTCCTGCAGCAGCGTCGGATGCGACACCAGCACAAACCCTGCTGCGGCAAAGGAGAGCATCAGGATGGGGATCATCGACAGAAATGAGAAGTAGGTGATCGCCGCGCCAAACTGATTGCCCAGCCGATCGTTAAACCGCTCGGTCGCGCGCAGCAGGTGGGCAATCATCGGCCTTTGCTGAATCAGCTGAATGACGTCTTTCGCCTTGTCGAGCAGACTGCCCGTTTTACGCACGGCGGTAATTTTGGCTTCAGCTGGCTTCGGGGGCGGGCTGTTTTCCAGTTTCTTAATCGGCTCGTAATCCAGATCCTGGGTGGGACGTTGCGGGTTGCTATCCGGCATCAGTCACGTTTTCCTTATCGTTTAGCGAGTAGTCCCTGCAATTATAGCCTGCGCTCAGTCAACGTAGGTTTTCATGATTTCCGTGAGCCAGGCCATAAACAGATGCACCCGGCGGGAAAGATTGCGGCGATGGGGATAAATGAGCGACACCGGCATCGGTCTGGCGCGGTACTGCGGCAGGATCTCCAGCAGCTTTTTGGCGCGCAGCGCGTCACGCACGCCGACCCTTGGCACCTGAATAATCCCGAGTCCGGCGAGGGCCGAGGCGTGGTAGGTCTCGGTGCTGTTGACCGTCAGGACGCCGCCGGTCTTGATCCAGTGGCTAATGTCGCCATCAAAATATTCGAACCCCTGGGGGCGGGTGCCGAGATGCGTCGCGTAGTGCACCACCGCATGGGAGGCTAAATCATCCAGCCCGTCCGGATAGCCAAAACGCGACAGATAATCGGGGCTGGCGCAGTTAATCACCGACAGCCTGCCGAGCGGGCGGGCGATTAAGCCCGAGTCCTTCAGGGTGCCAACGCGCACCACGCAGTCAAACCCTTCGCGGATCACATCCACCAGCCGGTCGCTGCTGCTCAGCTCCAGTTCAATGCCGGGATACTGCTGTAAAAAAAGCGGCAGTTTGGGGATGACTAAATTTCGCGCAACGCCTGCCGGCATATCCACTCGGATCCTTCCGCTGACGCTGGCAGGGTCGTGCAAAAAAAGACCATCCAGTTCATCCATGTTTGCCAGCAGATCTTTGGCCCGCTCGTAATAGACCATGCCGTCCTGCGTCAGGCTGACGCGCCGCGTGGTGCGGTGCAGCAACTGCGTGCCAAGCCCGTTCTCCAGCGCCTGAATCTGGCGCGATACGCTACCTTTAGGAAGGCCCATTGAGTCCGCGGCGCGGGAAAAACTCTCCAGTTCAGCGACGCGAATGAACAGCTGCATTGCGTGAATTTTATCCATAGGGAGCGCTCATTGTTGTTAAGTTTGAAACAGTGAAGCGTTGCAGAGCGTATTTATTGATTTTCTATCACCTAATAAGCTCTTTCTCAATCACCACAACAGCCGAAACGAGGTTTCTTATGACTGAACGTATTGCAATAGTGACTGGCGGCAGCCGCGGGCTCGGTAAAAACGCGGCATTGAAGCTGGCAGCGAAAGGTGTCGGGATCCTGCTCACCTTCAACCGCAGCGAGCAGGAAGCGCTTGATGTTGTACGCGAAATTGAGCAAAAAGGGGTGAAAGCGGCAGCATTGCAGCTGAACGTCGGCGATGTCGCCAGCTTTGAGCGTTTCGTTACTCAGGTGACCGAAAAACTGCATTCGGTATGGCAGCGTAACACCTTCGATTATTTGTTGAACAACGCCGGCGTGGGTTTATACGCCCCTTATGTGGAGACCACGGAAGCCCAGTTTGATGAAGTGATGAACATCCATTTCAAAGGACCCTTCTTTCTGACCCAGGGCCTGTTACCGCTGATGAAAAACGGCGGGCGGATCCTCAACGTCTCATCCGGTCTGGCCCGTTTTGCCCTGCCGGGCTCCAGCACCTATGCGGCGATGAAAGGGGCGATGGAAGTGCTCACCCGCTATCAGGCCAAAGAGCTGGGCGCGCGTGGCATCACCGCCAATATTATCGCCCCCGGGGCCATCGAAACCGATTTTGGTGGCGGTCGCGTGCGTGATAATAAAGAGATCAATCAGCAGATTGCCTCCCAGACGGCGCTGGGACGCGTCGGGCTGCCGGACGATATCGGCGATGCGATTGCCGCGCTGCTCAGTGACGAACTCGGCTGGATGAATGCCCAGCGCATTGAAGTTTCCGGAGGGATGTTCCTGTAAGCAGGTGCCGGGGAGGGATCCCCGCGGCACGTTTAGTCGTACTCTTTTCTTAACAGCCCAAACAGCCAGTCGTTATGCCACTCGCCTGCCAGCCAGTAGCTTTCGCGCAGTTCACCTTCCAGCACAAACCCCACTTTTTCCAGCAGGCGTTTCGAGGCCACGTTGCCCGCCGTTACCGTGGCGGTTAAGCGGCGGATGCCCCCCTGAGTAAAGGCGTAATCGCACACTCCCTGTAAAGACTCAAAGCCGTAGCCTTTTCCCTGTGCCTGCGGAGCAAACAGAAAGCCCACTTCGGCGCAGTCATCATCATGATGGATATAGCCCGTGACCCCGAGCGGCGTCTGGCTGGCGTTATCGCGCACTACCAGGCACAACCAGTGGGCGCTGCCCGGCGTCCACGCGGGCAGACGCGCCGTAAAGGCTTGGCGGATGGCCTCTTCCGGGCGGGCTTCGGCGACGTAGCGCATCACATCGGGGTGTTGCTGCAGCGAGAGAAAAAAGGGCCAGTCTTCTTCCTGTAACGGGGAGCAAGTTAAACGCGGGGTGTGCAACACAGGCATGCCAGATCTCCGGGAGCTTTTGTAAATGATTTTAACATTATCACTGAAATAGTAGCGGTTATCGGTTATGTTTAATCTGGTATAACCACTTAAAAAATAAACACTCTCCGTTAGCTGCGCCTGAATCTTTGCGCGGCATTTAAAGGAAAATGATGACCCTCAGTAATTCGCACGTGATCCGCGAGCAGTTTGAACGCTGTCTGGGAATTATTCGTCAGGCCTCCGTGGAGATCCTGCTCCTGTTAAAGGTGCATGTTGCCGAAGGCAAAGATCCCCGTTGGTTCCTTGAGCAGCTGGATTCCGCCAGGCTGGCGTTGGGCGGCTGGGCGAGCGTGGCGAAACGGCTGAACCTCAACGATGCCGAGCTGTCGCAGTTCACCCTGCAGCTGCGGCTTTTACAGCAGCGGGTTCCGCAGTATGAGAGCGGGCAGGAGGTGAGCGATAACCAGCTGATTGCCGCGATGCGCTTCGTCACGGCGCTGGAACACCTGCGTTTGCAGCAGCCGCTGCTGACCTACAGTACGGAATTGAGCCCCGGCGATGAGCTTCGCCAGCAGCACGCCCAGAAACAGGTGCGGGCGCTGGAGCTGATGATGAAAGGGCTGATCGTGCAGGCCTGGCCGGACCCGACGCGCCTGAACAATCATCTGAAAACCTTGTTTGGTGCCGATCGGGTTCGTCGCTGGCTGCAGCAGGGCGAACGCAACGACGCCCTCGGCGGCATGATGTTTAGCGAGCTGGCGCTGATGCTGGTGGATAAAAAAGAGTATTCCCGCTCTTATTCGGCGCTGTTCAGCGATCCGGCCCTGCTGACGTTAATGGTGGAGCCGCGTAAAACGCTCCAGTCCTTTCTTGATGATATCCGGCTGATCCGCAATAACATTATTGCCCGGCAGCCGCTGACCTCCGCTCAACTCCTCCTGCTGGATAACTATTACGCCCAGATCGCCAGCCCCGTTCAGCGCGCCTTTAACGAGGGCCGCACCACCGTGAACCCGACGGGGCTGATGGCAGAGGGCACCCACGAGCTGGATCTCTTTTGGGAGAACGCGAGGAAAAAAAATCAGCTCACAGGCGACGACATCTTTGAGGTGCGCGACACCATCGATAAACCGAACCGTCGGCCTGCGCGTACCCCGGAGCAGCGCGATTACCTGATCTCGGTTGTTCTGTGGGGCGCGGTCGGGGTGATGGTGATGGGCATGCTGATGATGGGCACCTGGCTGTTAATAGAGAGCAGCGGCCCGACCCAGGCGGCCAGCACCGTGGCACCCCCTGTGAAGACGGTGGCAACGGAAGAGATGCGCGAGACGCCTTCCTCCCGCGAAACGCTGACGCGTATGGGCGTCACCTGGGATGAGAATAACTTCCGCGCGGCAATCGACAGAAACGACACCCGCGTGGCGAAGCTGTTCCTGAAGGCGGGAATGGAGTGGAAACTCTCCTGGACCGAGCATGCGCTCTCCATGAACCATCGCGAGGTGCTGGACCTGCTGATGCGCTACCGTCTGCAAATGGGGCAGGAGAAGCCCTGCCGGCAGTTTATCAATACCCTCGGGCACGCTATGGCAGGCGGAGAGCCGCTGACGGATCTGCGTAAAGAGTATCTCCAGGCCTTCTGCACCGTTCCGGCGGTGGTTGAGCGACAGCGGCATGATATGGACCAGGCGAAGCGGCGGGCGCAGGCCCAGCCGGACGCCAGCACCAAAAAATGGCAGACCATTCAGACGGCCATTTATGAGGTCATCCGCTGACACGGCGGGGAGTTACGGCTCCCCGTACAGGCCAATCAGTCTACGCACCACGCCGTTGGTCCAGCCAAACCCATCCTGCAGGGGATACTCACCCCCGCCGCCTTCCCGGGGCTGGCTGCTGGCGATGTGATACTTCTCAATCAGCTTGTGATGCGTTTTGTAGAAGTGGTTCACCGTGTGCAGCCAGCTCCAGGCAATTTCATCCCCCAGGGAGTCGTTACCGTATTGCTTGAACCCCTGGATCGCCATCCACTGCAGCGGTGCCCAGCCGTTGGGTTTATCCCACTGTTCGCCGGTTTCGTACTCGGTGGCAAGAATTCCGCCCGGCGTCAGGAGCCGCGCTTTTACCGCATCGGACAGGCGTTCAGCCTGTTCATGGGTGCACATGCCGACGTACAGCGGCACGATGCTGGCCGCGGAGAACAGCGCCAGCTGCTCCCGACGCCAGTCGTAATCGCGATAGCAGCCGTTCTCGTCATCCCACAGATAGCGGTTAACCGCCGCGCGGCGATCGCTCGCCTTCTGGCGGAAGAGTTCTGCGGTCTCTTTATCCCCTTTCGATGCCGAAATATTGGCGATGGCGCTCTCCAGCTTGAACAGGAAGGCGTTGAGATCGATAGGGATAAACTGGGTGGTGCGAATACTCGCCAGCCGGCTCGGATCCCGCAGCCAGCGGGAGGAGTAGTCCCAGCCGGAAGCGGCCCCGGCGCGCAGGTCGCGGTAGACCTCGTTAGGCGGACGACCGGAGTGGCGGGCGGTTTCGACGTCCTCTATCCAGGATTCGTCACGCGGCGTGTCACGGTCATCCCAGTAGCGGTTGAGCAGAGAGCCGTCCGGCATACGTACCGCGCTACGGTAGGCCTGGTTGAGCAGCAGCGACTCCGCGCCGTCCATCCAGAAGGCGTACTCCATTTTCAGGTGATCCAGATAGCGCTTGGCGCCGCGCACGCCATCCTCTTCAAACAGCTCCACCATCAGGGCAAACACCGGCGGCTGGGAGCGGCTCAGGTAGTAGGTGCGGTTCCCGTTAGGAATATGGCCGTACCTTTCGATCATCCACGCAAAGTTATCCGCCATGCATTTAAGCATGTCGTGGCGGCCGCTCTCGGCCAGCCCCAGCATGGTGAAGTAAGAGTCCCAGTAATAGGTTTCGCTGAATCGCCCGCCGGGCACAATGTAGGCCTGCGGCAGCGCCAGCAGCGATGACCAGGGGATGTGATCCTGCGGCTCGCGGGTCAGCACCGGCCACAGGGTGTCGATATGGTCTTTGAGCGAGAACGAAGGATCCGAAACATATTCGCTCGACATGACTTCCGGCAGCCAGAAGTGGTTTTCCACGAACTGGCGCAGGTCAAAGTCCCGGTGGCGTCTCACCTTCCGGTAACGGATGAGAATATCCAGCGGATCCATCTTGGGCGCGCAGTCGGGGAAAGTTTTGCTGTCGGCAAAGAGTCGCGACGACTGCACATGCTCGAAAAGCTCAAGGTAGCGATCGGCAGGGGTGAGCGCATCGGATGCGGGCAGCCCTTCAATCATTTCGGGTTCCGGTTCCGCCTCGAGCATTTCATCCAGTTTTAACTCGCAGGGATCGATTTCGTAGAGAAGTTCTTGTTCTATGTCGAACTCTACGGTCTCTACAGTGCGTATATTCTGGTTGAACATGGTGGTCAGGACCTCCGGTTTACGTTGTCTCAGGTCTGGTTTTATCCGGTTGCCTACTAATCTTAGACATTCGCTTCGGTCTGTGGTGAGGGAAATGTGCGGTAGATCACGTTTTGTGATTGAGGGAAATAGGAGGTTGCTGGAGCCATGTTGATGTTTTTAGGGCAGTAAACAGGGCATCCAGCAGTAAAAAGGGCAGATAAAATTCGGATCTTTCGCTATGCAGCAGAAAGGGGATCAGGCGACGACATCCTCTTCCTGACCAAAGCGATAGTCTTCAGCGCGTTCAAAAATATCATCAGATGAAAGACGGGCGCGGAAACCCCTGCCTTCCGGCTGAATCACGATCTGCAACGAGTCTGACAGTGCTACGGGTTCATCTTTACTGTCGGTGCCGATGACGCTATTCGGAGCGAACGGCGCAACGGCCTGAGCAAACGCCTCCTGCATCTCTTCATGGGTTTTATACGCCGCATCCTGGATGTTGAGAGCACTGTGAATCAGCGCGCAGTCAAGCATGGTGCCAGGCAGCCAGTCACAGGATGAGGAGTATGCCGCGCACCAGGTCAACTTGCTGTCCTCAGTGAGTGCTTCCAGCAGATAGGTTTTGCTTCCTGCAAAGCAGGAGCCCAGCATTAATCCCTTGATGTTAAATTTGCGGGAGTTTTCATTGATTCTCGTAAGAATGTGCTTGATGGAAACATCCCCGACATGGGTTTTACTGCCATGCGCCGCCACATAAACGATGGTGTTGTCGAACTTCTGACGACACAGGCACTCCAGCGCAACATCAAAGCTGCTTTTGTTGTAGAAGTTCAGGCAATAGACCTCGGTATTGCCATGCATCTTCGCGATCCCTTGTACAAACGGCAATACCGACGAGCGATGGGCATCGTGATCGTCGAGCTTCCACGGAGATTCCAGAACCAGAATGGCATTCTTATTGCTGTTAATTGGCATAAAATAGACACCTAAGTGAAATTAATTATTTATTGGATTAATAACGCTATGTATTTGAACTTTTATCTCATCGGCCAACTCTGCAAATAATTGTCCAAAATCGATATTGTTTCGCCACGCTGAAATAAGTAATTAAGAGATTCCACTCCGTCGTCATCGTTTCAGATGACAACTTCAAACCAGGGATCCTTATGAACCTTAACGCGAAGCGTCAGGGCGTTACGCCTTTTTCTTTTGAAAAACCTGAAGAATATAAATCCACTATAACAGAACTGGTAGGGCTGCTGGAAAGCCGCCATTTTGCGTGGCTGGATATTTGTGAAGGAGAGAACAAAGCGATTATTTTTCGCAGCAATCTGAAGAAAAGTGTATTCCGCAATATTCAGTTTGGTAGTTTAATAATTAACCGCTGTTATATCGACGGACTCTGTTTTGAGAATTGTGATTTGCGCAATATCTTTTTCTCAAATAGTACCGTGACGCAGCCCATTCATTTACGTCACTGTGATGTTGCGGGGATGCGTCTGTTAAATATGCCGTTAAGGATGTTTATTTTTGAGGAGTGTACCGGCGTCGGGCAGATTGTGATTGCCTGACACCGGTCGCTATGCGTGATTAACGCATGGTCACAAACTCTTCTGCCGCCGTCGGGTGAATAGCCACGGTATTATCAAAGTCTTTCTTAGTCGCACCCATTTTCAGCGCCACCGCAAAGCCCTGCAGGATCTCATCCATACCAAAGCCGATACCATGAATGCCGACGATCTTCTCGTCCGGGCCAACGCACACTAATTTCATGCGGCACGGCTGGCGGTGAGAGGTCACTGCGGTATACATGGCGGTGAAGGCGGATTTATACACTTTCACCTGGTCGTCGCCATAGTGCGCGCGCGCCTGCGGTTCGGTTAAACCGACGGTGCCGATTGGCGGATGGCTGAAGACCACGGTCGGGATGTTGCTGTAATCCAGGTGCTCTTCCGGTTTGTTGTTAAACAGACGCTCGGAAAGACGACGACCCGCGGCCACGGCCACCGGGGTCAGTTCGACTGCGCCGGTGTTATCGCCCACGGCGTAGATGCCTGATACGCTGGTGTTCTGGAACTTATCGACAACGATATAGCCTTTCTCGTTGGTTTCAACGCCCGTGACGGCCAGGTTGAAGTTGTCGTTTGCCGGTTCACGACCAATGGCCCAGATCAGGCAATCCACGGTCTGGCTGCGGCCATCTTCCAGCTCCAGGGTCAGGCTGCCGTCGGCGTTTTTCACTACTGCCTTCGGAATCGCTTCAGTGTGCAGATGCGGGCCTTCGGCATTCATCACTTCTACCAGCGTATCCACAATCAGCGGGTCGAAGTTGCGCAGCGGGGCGTGTTTACGCACAAACAGGTGCGCTTCAGCGCCCAGACCGTTAATCACACCCGCCAGCTCCACGGCGATATAACCTGCGCCCACGATAGCGACGCGTTTCGGCAGGGCAGGCAGTTCGAAGAAACCGTCAGAGTCGATGCCGTATTCCGCACCCGGAATAGCCGGGTGGCTCGGACGGCCACCGGTAGCGATCAGGATATGATCGGCGGTGATCGTCTCGCCGTTGACTTCGATCGTCTTCGCATCCACAAAGCGGGCAAAACCACGGATCACGTCGACGTTGTTCTTGCCCAGCACGTTATCGTAGGAGGTGTGAATACGATCGATGTAGGCGGTACGGCTGGCGATCAGGCGATCCCAGTCGAAGTTGTTGATGGTGGTGTCAAAACCGTAATCCGGGCCATAAAGATGGATAGCCTCGCGGATCTGCGCCGCATGCCACATCACCTTTTTCGGTACACAACCGACGTTGACGCAGGTGCCGCCGAGGTCTTTCGCTTCAATCAGCGCGCACTTCTGGCCATACATGGCCGCACGGTTAATCGAGGCGATGCCGCCGCTGCCGCCACCGATAGCGATGTAGTCATAATGCTTAGTCATGGTCTTATCCTTAATCGTTAATTGCCGCGATTGTATACCTGAAATCAATAGTTTCCATCGATGGCTGCGATTACTCTGGCACGATCCAGCTGACGGTCGTGTGGCCCGTTCCGGCCGGAACCAGCTTTTTGTGCAGCCACGGCAGAACGTTATTCATCTGCGCTTCGAGCTTCCACGGCGGGTTAACCACGATCATGCCGGAGGCAGTCATGCCGCGTCGATCGCTATCCGGAAGAACCGCCAGTTCAATTTGCAGGATCTTACGGATGCCGGTGGCTTCCAGGTCTTTGATCATGCGCTTGATCTGCGAACGCAGCACCACCGGATACCACAGGGCATAGGTGCCGGTGGCAAAGCGTTTATAACCCTCGTTGATGCCCGCAACCACCGCCTGATAGTCGCTTTTGATTTCGTAAGGCGGGTCGATCAGCACCAGGCCGCGACGGGAAACCGGCGGCAGCTTCGCTTTCAGCTGCTGGTAGCCGTCCGATTTCTCCACGCGCGCGCGGCTGTCTTTCTGGAATTCGGATCGCAGCAGCGGGTAGTCGCTCGGGTGCAGTTCGGTGAGCTGAATGCTGTCCTGCTCGCGCAGCAGCTGGCGGGCAATCAGCGGCGAGCCCGGGTAGTAGCGTAACTGGCCGCTGCGGTTGAAGTGGTTGATCACGCTGATGTAGGGCTCAAGCTCTGCCGGCAGGTCGTCCTGCTGCCAGATACGGGCGATACCTTCCAGATACTCCCCGGTGCGCTCGGCGTGTTCCCCGCTCAGCTGATAGCGGCCCGCGCCAGCATGGGTGTCCAGATAGAGAAACGGCTTATCTTTCTCTTTCAGCGCTTCGATAATCAGGCTCTGAACGGTATGTTTAAGGACGTCGGCGTGGTTGCCCGCGTGAAAGCTGTGGCGATAACTGAGCATGGGTAGATAAATTCCAGATAATGTCGATTGGCCACAGTTTACAGCAGAACGGCACAGATTACCCGCAGGCCCGGCACGCGGTGTCGCAGCGGCCGTTTTTCTGTCACCGCAGCCATTGAAATTCACTACACTTAACCCCATCCTGGAACAATATGCTCGCGCAGGATGCGCGCTTCATTCACTCATTTAACAGGACAGTGTTTATGACCAACCCATTACTGACGCCTTTTTCGTTGCCACCGTTCTCCTCCATTCTGCCTGAACATGTTGTCCCCGCGGTCACTAAAGCGCTGGACGATTGCCGTACCGCAGTCGAGAGCGTGGTTGCGCAAGGCGCGCCCTATAGCTGGGAAAACCTGTGTCAGCCGCTGGCGGAAGTGGATGATGTGCTTGGCCGCATCTTCTCCCCGGTCAGCCACCTGAACTCGGTGAAAAACAGCCCGGAACTGCGTGAAGCCTACGAACAAACCCTGCCGCTGCTGTCGGAATACAGCACCTGGGTCGGACAGCACGAGGGGCTGTACAAAGCGTACCGCGATCTGCGCGATGGCGATCACTATGCGACGCTGAACATCGCCCAGAAAAAGTCTGTCGATAACGCCCTGCGTGACTTTGAACTGTCGGGCATCGGCCTCGCGAAAGAGAAACAGCAGCGCTACGGCGAAATCGCCACCCGCCTGTCTGAGCTGGGCAACCAGTACAGCAATAATGTCCTGGATGCCACCATGGGCTGGACGAAGCTGATTACCGACGAAGCGGAGCTGGCGGGCATGCCGGAGAGCGCGCTGGCGGCAGCAAAAGCCCAGGCCGAAGCAAAAGAGCAGGAAGGCTACCTGTTGACCCTGGATATCCCGAGCTATCTGCCGGTGATGACCTACTGCGACAACCAGGCTCTGCGTGAAGAGATGTATCGTGCCTACAGCACCCGTGCCTCCGATCAGGGCCCGAACGCCGGTAAATGGGACAACAGCCCGGTAATGGCCGAAATCCTCGCCCTGCGTCACGAGCTGGCGCAGCTGCTGGGCTTTGACAGCTACGCGGATAAATCCCTCGCCACCAAAATGGCCGAGAACCCACAGCAGGTGCTCGATTTCTTAACCGATCTTGCAAAACGCGCCCGTCCACAGGGTGAGAAAGAGCTGGCCCAGCTGCGCGCCTTCGCGAAAGCGGAGTTCGGCGTGGATGAACTGCAGCCGTGGGATATCGCGTACTACAGCGAGAAGCAGAAACAGCATCTCTACAGCATCAGCGATGAGCAGCTGCGTCCGTACTTCCCGGAAAACAAAGCCGTTAACGGCCTGTTCGAAGTGGTCAAACGCATTTACGGCATCACCGCGAAAGAGCGTAACGATGTGGACGTATGGCACGACGACGTGCGTTTCTTCGAGCTGTATGACGACAAAAACGAACTGCGCGGCAGCTTCTATCTCGACCTGTACGCCCGCGAAAATAAACGCGGCGGCGCGTGGATGGACGACTGCGTGGGCCAGATGCGTAAAGCCGACGGCTCGCTGCAGAAGCCGGTGGCCTACCTGACCTGTAACTTCAACCGTCCGGTAAACGGCAAGCCTGCGCTGTTCACCCATGACGAAGTGATCACCCTGTTCCACGAGTTTGGTCACGGCCTGCACCATATGCTGACCCGCATTGAAGCGGCAGGCGTTGCCGGTATCAGCGGTGTGCCGTGGGATGCCGTCGAGCTGCCGAGCCAGTTTATGGAAAACTGGTGCTGGGAGCCGGACGCGCTGGCGTTTATCTCCGGCCACTATGAGACCGGCGAGCCGCTGCCAAAAGCGCTGCTGGATAAGATGCTGGAAGCGAAAAACTACCAGGCGGCGATGTTTATTCTGCGCCAGCTGGAGTTCGGCCTGTTCGATTTCCGCCTGCATGCCGAGTTCAGCCCGGAGCAGGGCGCGAAGGTGCTCGAAACCCTCGCGGAGATCAAAAAGCAGGTTGCCCTTATTCCAGGCCCGGCCTGGGGTCGCTTCCCACACGCGTTCAGCCACATCTTTGCTGGCGGTTATGCGGCAGGGTACTACAGCTACCTGTGGGCGGACGTGCTGGCGGCAGACGCTTACTCCCGCTTCGAAGAAGAGGGGATTTTCAACCGCGAAACCGGTCAGTCGTTCCTGGATAACATCCTGACCCGCGGCGGTTCCGAAGAGCCAATGGAGCTGTTCAAACGCTTCCGTGGCCGCGAACCACAGCTGGATGCGATGCTGGAGCATTACGGCATCAAGGGTTAATTGATTCGTGAAGATTCATTTAGTAGATGAAACAGGCGCCGGAGACGGCGCCTTATCTGTTCTGGCGGCCCGCTGGGGGCTGGAACACGATGAAGAGAACCTGATGGCGCTGGTGATGACTACAGCGCATCTGGAATTACGTAAACGCGACGAGCCCAAACTCGGCGGCATTTTTGTCGATTTCGTCGGCGGGGCGATGGCGCACCGGCGTAAGTTCGGCGGCGGCCGCGGTGAAGCGGTGGCGAAAGCCGTCGGGATCAAGGGCAGCTATCTGCCGGATGTGGTGGATGCCACGGCGGGACTCGGGCGCGATGCCTTTGTGCTGGCCTCGGTGGGCTGTCGGGTGCGGATGCTGGAGCGTAACCCGGTTGTGGCGGCGTTACTGGATGATGGCCTGGCGCGCGGCTATGCGGACCCGGAAATCGGCGGCTGGCTCCAGGAGCGGCTGCAGCTGATCCATGCCTCAAGCCTGACGGCGCTGACCGACATCACCCCGCGTCCGCAGGTGGTCTATCTCGACCCAATGTTCCCGCACAAGCAGAAAAGCGCGCTGGTGAAAAAGGAGATGCGGGTATTTCAGTCGCTGGTGGGGCCGGATCTGGATGCGGATGGCTTGCTGGAGCCTGCCCGTCTGCTGGCAACGAAGCGCGTGGTGGTGAAACGCCCGGATTACGCACCGCCCCTGGCGGAAGTTGCGACGACCAATGCGGTGGTGACCAAAGGCCACCGGTTTGATATTTACTCCGGCACGCCGGAGGAGGGTGCGGCCTGATGCCCCTCACCCCAACCCCTCTCCCCATAGGGGCTAGGGGCTCGATCGTTCCCTCTCCCCTATGGGGAGAGGGCCAGGGTGAGGGGCATTTCCCATCCCACTTACTCGTCGTCTTCGTCGCGCAGCGGCACAATCAACATATCAACGTGCACGGTGTTAATCAGCTGGCGGGCTGACGACATCAGCTTGCTCCAGAAGTCCTGGTGATGGCCGCAGACCACCAGATCCATATCGTATTTCTTGATGGCATCAACCAGCACCTGGCCCAGATCGCCGCTGCCGCTCAGGGTTTCGGTGATCGGATAGCCGGCATTGGTGGAGAGTTCGGTCAGCGCCTGGTGGGTCTCTTCGGAGATACGCTTCTGCATATCCCCCAGATTCACGTCAATCAGGCCGGTATAGAGATCGGAGTAATTTACGTCCACGTGAATCAAGGAAACTTTCGCATTGTACGGACGCGCCATGGATACCGCTTTATCAACCAGCACTTTGCTCTCCGGGGAGAGGTCAACAGCGATCAGAATATGTTTATAAGCCATAGTGTTACTCCTTCCTTAAGTTATCGATGACCAATGCGTGTAGCAGTCGTCTACCTGCTTTCATTACGGCCCAGTTAAACAAAATTTTCAAGCATTGGTGTTGATAACGATTAACCTTGTGGCAAAAAAATTAACGGATCTCCTACACTATTGAATAAGCCGTTCGGATAATAAAATGTGAAGCCGATCCGCTTTTGAGTCTCTCTTTCACTGAACCGTCTGTCAGGGCATGGGTGCGGTAGTCCCGAAGCGTTGCTTCGTGGGCGGACGCCGGGGAGGAAGTATGATTAGCACCGTCGCATTGTTTTGGGCGTTATGTGTGGTTTGCATTGTGAATATGGCGCGTTATTTCTCATCCTTGCGCGCGCTGTTAGTGGTACTGCGTGGCTGCGATCCGTTGCTTTATCAATATGTGGACGGCGGGGGCTTCTTCACCTCGCACGGGCAGCCCAGCAAACAGATGCGCCTGGTGTGGTATATCTACGCCCAGCGCTATCGCGATCATCATGATGATGAGTTTATCCGTCGCTGTGAACGCCTGCGTCGTCAGTTTATTCTGACCAGCGCGCTGTGCGGCCTGGTGGTGGTGAGCATGATTGCTCTCCTCATCTGGCATTGAGCGCAAAAAAAAGCGGGCCAGTTACCTGACCCGCTCTTATCGTTATCTGCCTGCGATTAGATGAATTGCAGGGAGATCCAGTACAGACCGCCAGACAGCAGAATCGATGCCGGCAGGGTAAATACCCAGGCCATCAGAATGCTGGTCACGGTTTTGCGTTGCAGACCGCCGCCATCAACCAGCATGGTACCCGCCACGGATGAAGAGAGAACGTGGGTTGTGGATACCGGCATACCGGTGTAGCTGGCGAGACCGATAGAGACTGCCGCCGTCATCTGAGCGGACATCCCCTGGGCATAGGTCATGCCTTTCTTACCGATCTTCTCGCCAATGGTTGTCGCCACGCGACGCCAGCCAACCATCGTACCCAGACCCAGCGCCAGTGCGACCGCCATGATGATCCAGATAGGTGCGTACTCGATGGTGTTCAGCATGTCCACTTTCAGTTTCTTCAGCAGACGTTGGTCGTCAGAAGAGACTTCAGGCAGCTTAGACACTTTATCAGTCACGTCGGAGATGCACAGCATGATGCGACGCATCTGGCCACGCTGCTCTGGAGTGAGCTTGTCGTAGCTTTCGACGTCCGTCAGCATGCCTTTAGCGCGCTCCAGGGCATTGATCGCATTAGCCGGGTGGCAGTGGAACTCGCCTGGGGCGGTGGTTGCACCTGCTTCCGGAGAAGGGATCAGTTGGTCAACGCCGGTCGCTTTTTTCAACAGATCAGGACGCTGCTGGAAATAGGTTTCAACGTTGTTAATGGCGTCACGGGTACGGGTAATTTCGTAACCGGTAGCATTCATATTCACCACGAAGCCAGCAGGTGCCACGCCAATCAGCACCAGCATCACCAGACCGATGCCTTTCTGACCGTCGTTAGCGCCGTGAGAGAAGGCCACGCCGATAGCAGAGATGATCAGGGCGATACGCGTCCAGAATGGCGGCTTTTTCTTACCGTCTTTCTTTTCACGCTCGGCTGGCGTCAGGTGGATACGGGCACGTTTTTTAGTGCCGCTCCAGTAACGACGCAGCAGGAAGATTAAACCACCCGCCACAACCAGACCGACAATCGGGGAGATAATCAGTGAACCGAAAATACCCAGAACTTTAGGGATGTTCAGCGCGTCCACCACAGACGTACCGGTCATCAGCGCGTTGGTTAAACCAATCCCGATGATAGCGCCGATCAGCGTGTGAGAACTGGATGCTGGCAGGCCGAAATACCAGGTACCGAGGTTCCAGATAATTGCAGCAAACAGCAGAGAGAACACCATAGCAAGGCCATGGCCGGAGCTGACATTCAACAGCAGATCCGTTGGCAGCATATGCACAATCGCGTAGGCTACGCTCAGACCCCCCAGAAGAACGCCAAAGAAGTTAAACACCGCAGCCATCACTACCGCAACCTGCGATCGTAATGCCCGAGTGTAGATAACCGTTGCGACTGCGTTCGCAGTGTCATGGAAGCCGTTAATCGCTTCGTAGAACAATACAAAGGCCAGAGCAAGCAAGAGTAAAAGCCCGGTATGTAAATCCAGGCCGGCAAACAAATGTAGCATAGGACGTTACGCCATCTTGAGGACATGAACGCGGCGCATTATCCAGGACAAATGCGCAACGGGCAAAGTGAAATATAGCTTTTTTTTGATTTGCCTACTGACATAAGCGTAGCAGTAAAAGAATTATTTTTTAGATTTCAATTAAATGAATGAAATTGCAGATCTTTGCGCTGGTGCGTTTCTTGAGGAAACTTTACAATTCGCGCCCCCAAAACAGGAGGATCGATACGTGGAAAAGTATGATGCCATCATTATTGGCGCCGGTGCGGCAGGTTTATTCTGTGCGGCGATGGCCGGACAGGCAGGGCGCCGGGTTCTGCTGCTCGATAACGGCAAAAAACCAGGCCGAAAAATCCTGATGTCGGGCGGCGGGCGCTGCAACTTTACTAACCTTTATATCGAGCCTGCGGCTTATCTGAGCCAGAACCGTCATTTTTGCAAATCTGCGCTGGCACGTTATACCCAGTGGGACTTCATCGACCTCGTAGGGAAACACGGCATCGCCTGGCATGAGAAAACGCTGGGGCAACTTTTTTGCGACGATTCTGCGCAACAAATCGTCGATATGCTGGTGGCGGAGTGTGAAAAAGGCGAGGTTACCTTACGACTGCGCAGCGAAGTGCTGGAAGTGGCGCGAGACGATGCGGGATATACCCTGCAACTAAACGGTGAAACCGTGAGCGCCGAAAAGCTGGTGATCGCCAGCGGCGGGCTCTCGATGCCGGGACTGGGGGCGACGCCGTTTGGCTATAAAATTGCCGAACAGTTTGGCCTGAAGGTTTTGCCCACCCGCGCCGGACTGGTACCCTTCACCCTGCACAAACCGCTGCTGGAACAGCTGCAGACGCTGTCCGGGGTCTCTGTACCTTCGGTTATCACTGCCGAAGACGGGACGGTGTTCCGTGAGAATCTGCTGTTCACCCATCGCGGCCTCTCCGGTCCGGCGGTGCTGCAAATCTCCAGCTACTGGCAGCCGGGCGAGTTCGTCACCATCAATTTAGTACCGGATTGCGATCTCGAGAGTTTCCTCGACGAGCAGCGCGCGGCACACCCTAATCAGAGCCTGAAAAACACCCTGGCGATGCAGCTGCCGAAGCGGCTGGTGGAGTGTCTGCAACTGCTGGGGCAGATCCCTGACGTATCCCTGAAGCAGCTCAACACCCGCGAGCAGCAGGCGCTGGTCGACACCTTAACCGCCTGGCGCGTACAGCCGAACGGCACCGAAGGCTACCGCACCGCGGAAGTGACGCTGGGCGGGGTGGACACCAACGAGCTCTCCTCGCGCACCATGGAGGCCCGCAACGTGCCGGGACTCTACTTTATTGGCGAAGTGATGGACGTCACCGGCTGGCTGGGCGGCTATAACTTCCAGTGGGCGTGGGCCAGCGCCTGGGCCTGCGCAGAAGCGCTGGCGGAGAAGTAGTCCCCCAGCGCAACTATTGCCCCTTTTGTTTCATCCACATCCGCTACACTGCATCTCAAACGTGCCTCTATCCTGCGCCCTGTTCTGCTGAACAGGGCGTATTTCGTTGCCAGCAGAGAGTGTGATATGCAGCTTGTCAGCATCATTATCCTGATTAACCTGACGGTAATCATTCATTCCATATGGATGTTTTTTGTCCTGAAAGTCATCAACCTGAATGTGGAATCGGTTATCCGCATTGTGTTTCGCAATATCGCCATCATCATGACCGCGCTATTCGCCCATTTGCTTGAAGCCGGCCTGTTTGCCGTCTTTTATCGCTATGTGGAGGCGTTTTCTGACTGGAATACCAGCCTCTATTTCTCGCTGGTCAGCTACGCTACGGTGGGGTACGGCGACGTCACCTTGCCGGAGCATTGGCGGCTGATCGGCGGGATAGAAGGACTGACTGGCGCGCTGATGGTTGGCTGGTCGGTGGCGGTGCTGGTGGCCGTCCTGCAGCGGCTGCGCGGTATGAGCCAGTAAAGCGCCGATGGCAGAACCTCCGCATTGTGAGGTAAAGTACACTCCCTCACGCAGGGTTATGCGTTTTAAGGGAGAAGCCGGTAAACGGTCCCCCTTTTTCTTCACTGGCCTCGCCAGTCTGCATGGTGTGTATTTTGTCTTCAAAAAGGGTTGTCTATGTCATCTGCTCATCTCGGTTTCCCGACGGAAACCGTTGTTGTTTTTGTGGTGATGGCTGTCGGGGCGATGTTTATCGACCTCTTCATGCATCGCCATGACAAACCAATTTCACTAAAAAGTGCCTCGTTGTGGTCCCTGTTCTGGGTGATGATGGCGATGGCGTTCGCCGGGTTCCTCTACGTTCATCACGGTGCCGAAGTGGCGAGCCTGTTCCTCACCGGTTATGCGCTGGAAGAGGTGCTCTCCGTTGATAACCTGTTCGTGATGATGGCGATCTTCGCCTGGTTTGGCGTGCCGGATCAGTATCGTCACCGGGTGCTTTACTGGGGGGTGATCGGCGCTATCGTCTTCCGCGGTATTTTCGTTGCCATCGGTACCAGCCTGCTGAGTCTCGGGCCTTACGTTGAAGTGGTCTTCGCCCTGATTGTGGCCTGGACGGCGGTGATGATGCTCAAGCGCGGCGAAGAGCAGGACGAGATCGAGGATTACTCCCAGCATCTGGCCTATCGCGCGGTAAAACGCTTCTATCCGATCTGGCCAAAAATCACCGGTAATGCCTTCCTGCTGAGCCAGAAAGAGGTGGACGCCGAGCTGGAAAAACCCGAGAACCAGGACGTGATGGTTGGACGGGTAAAGAAGGCGAAGCGCTACGCCACGCCGCTGCTGCTCTGTGTGGCGGTGGTTGAGCTTTCAGACGTGATGTTCGCCTTTGACTCCGTACCGGCGATCATCGCCGTCAGCCGCGAGCCGCTGATTATCTACAGCGCCATGATGTTCGCCATCCTCGGCCTGCGTACCCTCTATTTCGTGCTGGAAGCGCTGAAGCAGTATCTGGTGCATCTGGAGAAAGCGGTGATCGCGCTGCTGTTCTTCGTGGCCTTTAAGCTCGGCCTGAACGCGACGGATCACTTCTGGCATCACGGCTACGGCATCGGTGCCACGGCGAGTCTGCTGGTGGTGTTGGGCGTACTGGCGGCGGGGATCGTGGCGAGCCTGCTGTTCCCGGGGAAACGGGAAGCCTGAGTCGTTTTTGCCCGGCGGCGCTGCGCTTGCCGGGCCTACGACGGGATATGCAGTTGTAGGCCGGGTAAGGCGAAGCCGCCACCCGGCATGTTTTACGGCTTGATGGGCGAATTACGACGCGCGCGCGGCGGATGGAAATGACGCCAGTGCGGATCCTGCGCCGCCGCCAGCAGCTCGTGATCGCCACGGGTGTCGCCCCAGGCGCGCACGTGATAGTTGGTCAGGCTGCCGTAGACGTGCTCCAGCCGCGCCACCTTCTGCGCACAGCGGCAGTTATGGCCGGTGATCCGCCCGGTCAGCTTGCCGTTTTTCACTTCCAGCTGGGTGCCAATCAGTTTAATGCCGAGCTTGTCGGCCCACGGCTGCAGCACCAGCGCCGGGGAAGCGGAACAGATCGTCACTTCCGCACCGGAGTTCACCTCCGCCGCGACCGCCAGCACGCCCTGCGGGCGCATCAGTCTGTCCCAGTACTTTTCGCAGAACCGCTCGGCCTGCTCGCGCAGCCAGTGCTCATCCACGCCGGTCAGGAAGGTTTTGATCAGCACCTCTTTCAGCTCGTCGCGGGTCAGCTTGCGGCGCACGCAGTGAATGGTCGGCAGGGCCATCCGCACCAGGCGACCGGCAAAATAGCGTTTACCGAACGCAAAGCGTAAAAACGGAATAAAGCTGTCGTGATGGGTCAGCGTACCATCAAAGTCGAACACGGAGAGGACGCGGGATTTCGCCACGGCCTCATCGGCAATCATATTGGTCATAACAGGGTCTTAGCGTAAAGAGACATTCTGCCCTCAGTTTACCTGCTTTAGCGGCAGATGCCACCCGCCAGCGGACGGGCGGCCTCTGGCGGGCTAGATGATGTCGTCCACCACGCCGCCATCCACGCGCAGCGCCGCGCCGGAGGTGGCGGATGCCTGCTGGGAACAGACGTAAACCACCATGTTCGCCACTTCGTCCACCGTGGCGGCCCGCTGGATCACCGAGCTTGGGCGGTTGGCCATCACGAACTCTTTCGCCAGCGTCTCCAGCGACTTGCCGGTTTTCTCTATCTCTTCTTTCATCATCTCCGCAAAGCCGTCCGACATCGTCGGGCCAGGCAGGACACTGTTGACGGTGACGCCGCTGCCGGCGACAAATTTTGCCAGCCCGCGCGCCAGCGACAGCTGCGCGGTTTTGGTCACGCCGTAGTGGATCATGTCTGCGGGAATATTGCAGGCCGACTCTGAGGAGATAAACACCACCCGGCCCCAGCCTTTTTGCACCATGCCGGGCAGCAGGGCGCGTGAGAGGCGCACGCCGGACATCACGTTGGTTTGCCAGTAGTTATTCCAGGTCTCATCGTCGGTGGCATAGAAATCCTGGGGTCCGTAGATCCCGGCATTATTGACGAGAATATCTACGCCAGAGGCGACCTTCAGCAGCGCGTCCACCCCCTCAGCCGTACTGAGATCGGCAATCGCCGCCCGCACCTGAACGCCGGGGATCTGCTGTTGCAGCTGCTGGATGCCCCGGTTGACCGAGTCGATGCTGCGTCCGTTAACAATCACCTCTGCGCCGCTTTCCGCCAGCCCTCTGGCGATGGCGAAGCCAATGCCGCCGGTGGAGGCGGTCACTAACGCCACTTTCCCCGTAAGATCGATTTTCACGGTCTGCTCCTTGTCATATTTGAAGTTCAGACCGTTAAGCGTAGCAGTTCACCTCTACGACGGCTGTCTGAAGAGGTGCAGTAAGGTTTCAACCTGTTCGTCGAGCGGGGCGAGCGTGCGCTTTACAATCAGATGCAGCGGTGTCGCACGGCGCGTGCCATGGGTCAGGGGCACTGTTTTCAGCACACCGCTTTCCAGCTGTTGCTGAATTCGCTCTTCCGGTAGCCAGCCATACCCCACCTGATACATCACCGCATCGATAGCGGCATCGATGGTGGAGAAGGTCCAGGCTTCACCGCCGGGAGGCGCGGCGTAACCCTGCCCGGCGATCTGGATGAGTGGCCAGGGGCGTAGCATTTCATCAGTGAGCGGCCTGTCGTGTTCAAACAGTGGATGCTCCCGATGCGCCACGGCGACAAAATCGATATTCATCAGCCATTCGCCGCGCCCGGTCACATCCTGGCGGCGGGTTAGCACCATCACGTCGGCTTCGCTCTGGTTCAGCGCCTCACCGGTGTTCTCAAGTATTTCAGTCAGATGCACCTCGGTTTGCGGATAGCGCTGTTGAAACTGGCGCAGAATGGCAAACAGATGACGGCGAGGGAAAATGCTGTCCACCACCACATCCAGTCGGGTACGCATCCCGTTGCGCAGCGTCGCGGCGCGCGTCTCCAGCAGGGTAAAGGCGTTTAGCAGCGGTTTAACCTGATTTAACAGCAGCTCCCCTTCCGGGGTCAGCACCGCCTTACGCCCCGCCTGAACCAGCAGCGCCACGCCCAGCCGCTCCTGTAACAACGCCAGGTTATAACTGACGGAGGACTGGCTGCGATGCGTCTCCTCTGCGGCGCGGGCAAAGCTGCCCAACTCAACGACGCGTTCAAGCAGTGACCACTGCTCAAGGGTAGTTTTGTGCATAACTCATCTAATTTTTGAATGAATTTGATTAAATCATAGCGTTATTCATCCATTTTTTGCAGGCGTAAGATAGGCTCATTGAAACAGAGGAGAAAAACTATGAGCCATTTTGATAAACATGATTTGAGCGGTTTCGTCGGCAAACATCTGGTCTATACCTACGACAACGGCTGGAACTACGAGATTTATGTCAAAAACGAGCAGACCCTCGACTACCGTATCCACAGCGGGATCGTGGCAAACCGTTGGGTAAAAGATCAGCAGGCTTATATCGTTCGCGTGGGCGAGAGTATTTATAAAATTTCGTGGACTGAACCGACCGGTACCGATGTGAGCCTGATTGTGAACCTCGGCGACAGACTGTTCCACGGCACTATCTTCTTCCCGCGCTGGGTGATGAATAACCCGGAAAAAACCGTCTGCTTCCAGAACGATCATATTCCGCTGATGGTCTCTTATCGCGAGGCGGGCCCGGCCTACCCAACCGAGGTCATTGATGAGTTCGCCACCATTACTTTTGTGCGCGACTGCGGTGCCAATAACGATGCTGTCATTGACTGTGCTGCCAGCGAACTGCCGGCAGACTTTCCGAATAATTTGAAATAAGCAGGTTACATAACCTGAAGCGCACCGTTATGCAGGGTGAAGGGGGTAGGGGTACAGACCGCGAGACTCAGTTCGCCGTACTGAAAATGGCTGACGCTGAGCGCTGAAGGAAAGGTGCTGTCGATACTGACAATCTGCCAGGCGCTGCCGCCGCGCTGTTTGACGATAGCCTCTTTGCGCGTCCAGATGCGCCAGAAGGCCGACAGTTTTGCCTCAGGCAACTCCCGCTCCAGCTCGTCATGTTCGGCGACGCTAAAGACGGCATTGGCCAGCGCCTGCCAGTTATCCCGCGGGCGGATCACTTCGATATCGCAGCCCACTTCGCCCTCGTCGCTTAGCAGCAGGGCAATATCATCCCCGCTGTGGCTCAGGTTGAACCAGTATGGCCTGGCATCGACAAACGCCGGTTTGCCCTGTTCACCAAAGACAATTTCCGGTACCGGGGCGGGGGATAAGGCCCGGGCGAGCAGCGTCCGCCCGGCCAGCCAGGGGATGCGGCGCGCGCCTTCCGGCGCCTGCTCAGAAAGCGCTGACGCCAGAGGGTCAGCGCTGAGGGTAGAAATCTTTCCCAGAAGGAACTGGTACATAGTCACGCCCAGCGTTTAATGATGATGGATGTATTAATGCCGCCGAACGCGAAGTTGTTGCTTTGAAGGTATTCGCAGTCAAGGTGACGGACTTCCCCCATAATATAATCTAACGCGCCGCATTGCTCATCCGGTTGTCTTAAATTGACGGTGGGCGCGAACCAGCCCTCGCGCATCATCTGCAGACTCATCCACGCCTCCAGCGCGCCGCAGGCCCCCAGGGTATGGCCGAAATAGCTCTTTAATGACGAGATCGGCACGCTGTCGCCAAACACCGCGGCGGTGGCCTGGCTTTCGGCGATATCTCCCCGGTCGGTAGCGGTGCCGTGCGCCGAAATATAGCCGATATCCTGCGGGCTTAGCCCGGCTGACGTCAGCGACTTCTCCATGCAGATCTGCATGGTTTCCCGCTGCGGCTGGGTGATATGCGCCGCGTCGCAGTTGGTGGCGAAGCCCACTATCTCGCCGTAGATGGTGGCACCACGCGCCTTCGCATGCTCCAGCTCCTCCAGGATCAGGGTGCCCGCCCCCTCGCCAATCACCAGCCCGTCGCGCTGGATATCGAAGGGCGACGGCGTGGATTGCGGGGCATCGTTACGCTGGCTGGTGGCGAACAGGGTATCGAATACCGCCGCTTCCGACGGGCAGAGCTCTTCGGCCCCGCCTGCCACCATCACCGTCTGATAGCCGTGGCGGATGGCCTCCCACGCATAGCCAATCGCCTGGCTGCCGGAGGTACAGGCGCTGGAGGTGGGGATCACCCGCCCGCGCAGGCCGAAGAACAGGCCGGTATTCACCGCCGTGGTATGCGGCATCATCTGCACGTAGGTGGTGCCGGTGATGTTGTTGGTGTGCTTCTCGGTGAGCATGGTGGCAAATTCGCTGACCGGGCCGGTACTGCCGGTGGACGAACCGTAGGCAATGCCGGTTTCGCCCTGGGTGAGGATCGGATCGTCAATCAGCCCCGCCTGCTCCAGGGCCAGTTCGGTGGCGCGGGTCGACAGCAAAGAGACGCGGCCCATGGCGCGGATGCGCTTGCGGGTGTAGTGATCCGGCAGGGTAAAATCATCGATCGGTGCGGCCAGCAGGGTGTGCAGACCCTCATAGATCGTCCACTCCGGCATCCTGCGTACCGCGTTTTTATACTCCCGTAAGCGGGCCGCCACCGACCCCCACGACTCCCCGAAGGCGGTAACACCGCCCATGCCCGTGATCACCACCCGACGCGTCATAACATTCCCCCGTTAATGGAGATAACCTGGCGGGTCACATAGCCCGCGATATCCGACATCAGGTAGCTGGCAAGGCCGGCCACCTCGTCCGCCTGACCCATCCGTTTCATGGGGATGCTGGCCATCGCCTCTTTCAGCGCGGCCTCTTCCATCTCGATCATCCCGGTATCAATCAGACCGGGCGCGATGCAGTTTACGGTGATTTTGCGCTTCGCCAGCTCAACCGCCAGGGCTTTGGTGGCCCCGATAATGCCCGCTTTTGCCGCGCTGTAGTTCACCTGGCCGCGATTGCCCATCACCCCGGACACCGACGACAGGGTGATGATCCGCCCGCCCTGACGCGCGCCAATCATCGGCATCATGCAGGGGTGAATGACGTTGTAAAAGCTGTCGAGGTTGGTATGGATCACGCTGTCCCAGTCATCTTCGCTGAGCGCCGGGAAAGCACCGTCCCGGGCGATCCCGGCGTTGCTCACCACGCCATACCAGGGGCCGTTGGCCGCCATATCCTGCTCCAGCACCTCGCGACACTGCGCCCGGTTGCCCACGTCAAACGCCAGCAGACGCCCGCTGCCGCCAGCCTGCTTGATGGCCTCAAGGGTGGCCTCTGCGCCTTCAGCGTCGCGGTGGTAGTGCACCCCGAGGGTAAACCCGTCCGCGGCAAGTTTCAGGGCGATCGCCCGGCCAATGCCTTTGCTGGCGCCGGTAACCAGAACGGAACGACTCATTGACTCACTCCCGTCTTAAACAGTGAAGCTAACTCCTGCTGGCTGGGCTGGAAGGTGTTCACCCGCCCGGTGGCCAGGGTGGAATCATCAAGGGTGATGGCGCACTCGAAGCTGCTGAAGCGCTCATCCTCCATCAGCAGTGTGGCGGTGACGGTTAACGCGCTGTTGGCCGGAAAAAGCCCGGCGGCGCAGACCAGTTCCCGCGCCCCCAGCACCATGCCGAGCGTGCTGCTCTGCAGGCCCTTCTGCTCACGGTGCCAGCCAGACCAGATGCCCACCGTCTGGGCCATCAGCTCAAGGGCGTACCAGCCGGGCAGATCGCCTGCGGTATTTAAAAACGGCGCCAGTACCCCCTGCGGGCTGACGGTAACGCGGCAGACGGCGGATTCAGCGGTGACGCTCTCGACCGACTCCAGCAGCAGCATGGGGGCATCGTGGGGCAGGTACGCTGCCGGGGCTAAATAACTCATGACACTCTCCCCAGCAGGATGCTGGCGTTATTGCCGCCAAAGGCGAACGAATTAGACAAAATCACCCCTTTTTTCAGCGCGGTGGGTTGATGCAGCACGCCGCACGCGGCGAGGGTCGGGTCCGGCGCATAGCGGCCGAAATCCTGGGCGGGCAGGGGGAGATCGTGGGTCAGGATCAGCCAGCTCAGCGCCGCCTCGGTGATCCCCGCCGCCCCCAGGGTATGTCCGGTTAAATGCTTGGTGGAACTGCAGGGCACCGCCTCGCCAAACAGGTCGTGGATCACCTGAGATTCAATCTGATCGTTGAGCGGCGTCGCCGTGCCGTGCAGATTGATATAGCCCACGTCATCCGGCTTCAGCCCGGCTTCGTTCAGCGCCTGGCGGATAGCGCTGATGGCCCCTTCGCCCTGGGGATGCGGGGCAGAGATATGGTACGCATCGCTCGACTCGCCGCTGCCCAGCAGCGCCACCCGCTGCGGCTCCCGGCTGAGCAGCATCAGGGCCGCCGCTTCGCCAATGGTGATCCCCCGGCGCTCAAGGCCAAAGGGCTCGCACAGCGTGGTGGAGAGCGATTCGAGGCTGTTAAAACCGTTCACCGGCATCCGGCTCAGCGTATCCGCCCCGCCCACGATAGCGACATCCACCAGCCCGGCGTCAATTAGCCGACGCCCGCTGATGATGGCCCGCGCGCTGGAGGAGCAGGCGGTGGACAGGGTAAAGGCCGGGCCGTCCAGATTGAGCCAGTTCGCCAGAAAGCGCGACGGATCGCCCAGCTCCTGCTGCGCGTACCGCCAGTGGCTACTCTCTTCGCCGCTGTGCGACATGCGCACGTGCGCGTCGCCCTCGTCGAGCCCGGATGTGCTGGTGCCCATCACCACCGCCACCCGGTCGCGACCGTAGCGGGCAATGGCCTCGTCAACGGCAGGCTGGATCTGCGCCAGCGCCGCCAGCAGCAGCTGATTGTTACGCGAGCGATGGGTGGCAAAGCTGTCCGGGATCGCGGGCAGCTCGCCGTCGACGCCCCCCAGCACCGCATCCTGCCCCTGCAGCCAGCCGCTGCGCGGGCGCATGCCGGGGGCGACGCCGCGCGTCAGGTTAGCGGCAATCTCGTCGGGAGAGTTGCCCAGGGCGTTGACCAGGCCAACGGCAGAAATGTAGATCATCTCAGTCATCCAGATATTGAATGGTGATGTGGTAGTGGAACACGTGCTGTTCGATGCTGATCGGCTCGCGCTTGCCTTTGCGCTGCAGGTAGACAATCTCCGTCACCAGCCTGCCGTCGGCATTGCGCAGCTCACGCCGGTCGCCTTGATCCTTTAACGTCCAGCCTTGCGGCAGCTGCGGCAGCCAGGCGCTGACCGGCCAGTGGCTCAGCATCACGTCCGCCAGCACCTGGCTGGCCGGAGGCAGTTCTGGCGCAACAATCGACTGTTCAGTATGGATGCCCGTTTCATTATAGGTGGCGAGGAACAGACGGATACCCACCGACGACAGCCCGGCCAGCGTGACCTTCTGCGCGTCGGCATTCAGCATCACCAGCAGCGACTGGGTTTTGCCATTAACGCTGGCGGTCAGCAGCTGCTGGGAGCTCAGCGCCGGGGAAATGCCCGGCGGCGGCAGCGTGACCCGGGTGCCCGGCTGGAGCCAGGCCTGCGGGCGGGTATCGTCACGCTCTTGCGAATTATGGCTGCAACCGGCCAGCAGCAGCGCGCCGATCAGTACGGCGGCGCGGTAAAAAGGGGTGATCATCATGTTCTCTCTTTTTTGTCTGGCATCGCCAGCGGGGCCAGCAGAAAGGCGGTGAAAATCCCGCTGACCAGCACGATCCCGAAACTGCTGATGGCCTGCGTGGCGCTGAAGACCAGCATGCCGAGGGTCAACAGGGTGGTCATCATCGCCAGGCTGATGGCCAGCATCGAGGTCAACGGCGTACCGCGCGGGTTGTTGAAGAATAGCGTGTAGTTGATGCCGATGCCGAGGACCAGCACCAGCGCCAGAAGCGAAAACAGGTTAACCGGATGGCCCGTTACCGCCAGCGCGGCCAGGCCGCAGCCCAGCGACAGCAGGGAGGGCACCAGAGTGATCAGCCCCTTGCGCCAGCCGAGTCGCAGCATCGCGCCACAGGCAATCACTCCCAGCGCGACGGCCAGCAGGCCGGTCAGCACGTTGCGGTAGAGGGCAAACAGGCTGTCGAAACTCGCCTTGCGATCCACCCACACCACCCCCGGATGCTGCTCTGCCAGCTTGCCCAGCGCCGGGCTGTTTTTCACCCCATCCACCGGCACCAGCACGCCGCTTTCGCCGTTGGGCAGGGTGAGCCACAGCAGACGCCAGCCTTCACTGGCGGGGCTGGCAAGCCAGGTTTTGACGTCCACCGGCATCGGGCGCAGATCCGGCGACACGGCGGTCAGCCCGGCGCTTTGCAGCACCTTAATCACCGCCGGGGCCGCCTGACGCAGCAGGGCCAGATCGCGCGCCTGCTGCGCCCGCGAGTTCAGCGGCAGGCTGCGCCAGGATTTAAGCTCACCCGCCTGCTGCGCCCGGGCCAGCGCCGGGGTAAAGGCCTCCAGCCGCTCCAGCGTCTGCTGGGCCGAGTCGCCATGCACCACGAACCATTTTTGATCGACACCCTGGCCGGTAAGCGCCGTGATGGCTTTCTCCTGGGCGAGGATATCCTGCGGCAGGGCCTGGAGCTGGGCGATATCATCATCGATGCGCAGCGTGGCGATCCCTGCGGCAGCGACAAGCGTAAGCGCTACCGGCAGCCCCACCGACAGACGTCGGTCGCGCCATGCCGCCAGCCAGCGCCGCATCGGGGTTTTCAGCGGCACCGGGCGCACCGGTAAGCCGCGACAGAGCCACGGATGCCAGAAGATCGCCGTCAGGCATGAGGCACTCAGCCCCGCGGCGGCAAACACCGCCATCTGGCGAATGCCCGGGAACGGCGCCAGCATCATAATGAGATAGGCCGCCACGGTGGTAAGCAGCGCCAGCACCAGGGCGTTGCGCACCTTTACCAGGCTCTGCCAGGGTGAATGCTGATCCCCGTGAACCATCCGCTCGGTCAGGTAATAAAGGGTGTAATCCGCCGAGATGCCGATGATGCTCATGCTCATCACCAGGGTCATCAGATGCAGCTCGCCAGAGAGCAGCAGGGTCGCCACCGTCCCCGCCAGCGCGCCAATCGCGATGGAGAGCAGGCACAGCAGGAGCGGGCGCAGGGAGCGGAATACCGCCACAATCAGCAGGATCACCCCGAGGATAGTGGCCACGCCGAGCGTGGAGATGTCCCGTTTCGCCTGCTGGCTGGCGTAGTCGCTGTAAAACGCCGTCCCGCGCGACAGCAGCTGCGCCTGCGGGTAGTGCGTTTTGAGCTGGCCTTCAAGGTCGTGGAGAGTGGTCACCAGCCGGTGGGTTTGCTGCATATCGAACGACGAACCGGACAGCTCGCCGTGCAGCAGATACCAGTAATTTCCGGCCTCGTCTTTGGTCACCAGCCAGCCGTCCATCAGCCGCAGCTTCTGGCTGTTTTGCGCCAGTGAAAGCTGCGAGCCGCGCATCAGCATCAGCGGGTCGTTTTGCAGCTCTTTGCCGCTCACCCCGGAGAAAGCCGAATACAGCTGGGACAAAATCCACTGGGCCTGCGCCTCGCCGCCGTTTTGCAGCCGCGCGCGGGTGGCGGGGTCGATCAGGCCGTTACGGTGCTGCCAGAAGAACTCGCCCCAGGCCTTCTGCCCGGCGACGTCCATCGGCCCTTTCACCTCGCGCAGGGAACCCGACTGCTGCAACAGGCTCAGCCAGTGCTGCGCCACCTGCGGGTCGGGCCGTTTGCCGGGGCTGACCAGCCACACCAGCTGCCTGTCGAGGCGTTCGATAAAGCCGTCGTTCAGCGCCGGGGGGATCGCCCCGAGGCTCTGTTTGGGCAGCATCGCCAGCACGCTACTGTTGAGTCGCGCCCCGGGCAACAGCGTGAGCAGCACCCCCAGCAGTGCCAGGCAGATCAGCGCCCACGCCAGCGCCGGGCGACGGGGATTACGGTGCGGCAAAGCGTTGGCGTTCGGCATCGGTCAGGCTGGCGGGCGTAAGCTGGTGGCGGGAGAGGGTAATATCGGTGCGGTCGCCCTGCTTGTCGTTCAGCACAATGGACTCCAGGTAGGTCGCGCCACCCAGATCCATCGAGGCGAAAATCTTGTCCAGCGGCGTGGTGGTGGGGGTCAGCACCAGCGACCAGCGACCGTTGCCAGCGTCTTTAAAGTCGATGCGGAAGTTCTCCTCCAGCACCTTGCGATCGGCCTGGAACAGGGCGCGCAGCAGGTGGTTGAACTGGAACATCTGCGGATTATTGTCGGCGGTGATGGTCTGCGGCGGCTGGCCGTTGATGGTCTGCACCATCCGCTTGTCGTCCAGCAGCAGCGTCATTGGAAAGGGCGCTTTTTGATCCCACAGCAGGCCGTTATCCCGGGCAATCAGCATCTCGCCGCTGGAGCGCAGCGGCTGGGGCAGATCCTTGATGGTGCGGGTCTGCTCAAAGTGGGCGCGCACCACCGGCTGTTCGGTAAAGCGCTGCTGCAGTTCATCCAGCGTCACGGCGCTGACCCACGGGCTGACCAGCAGGGCAAGCAGGGGTAACCACTTCATGGCGTCACTCCCATGCGCTCGAACAGCACGGCCGGGCTGACAAAGCAGAGCTCGCGGCTCTTCTCCTCCACCGCCACCTGAATGGTGTAGCCGGTGGTGGTCCGCTTGCCGCTGGCGGCGTCAAAAATCTGATAGACAATGCGCAGGCGGTTCTCGAACTCGTCGATATGGGCCCGGACGCGAATACGTTGCTCAAAGGTCAGGACATCGCGGTATTTCACCCGGGTATCCACCACCGGCCAGAGATAGCCGGACGCTTTCATCTGGCGATAGCCATAATCGAACTGGTTGAGCAGGGCCTCGCGGGCGACCTCAAAATAGCGGAAATAGTTGCCGTGCCACACCACGCCCATCATATCGACGTCGTGAAACGGTATGGTCAGCTCTACTTCAGTGGTAAAGCGGGGATCGGTCAGCACCCTTTACTCCTTCTCTTTGGCATCCGGCAGACGCCAGAAATCGAAAAAATTAAACCAGTCGAGCGGGGCCTGCAGGGCATAGTGCTCCAGCCGCTTAGCATAGCGGTCGACGGTCTGCTGTAGCGCCTGCTGGCGCTCGCCGCGCGGTAACAGCAGCGGATCGGCAAAGTCTTCGCAGTGGATATGCAGCTTCTGCTGCTGGCGCAGGGCGAAGATCAGCACCACCGGGCAGCGCATCAGCGAGGCGAGGATAAACGGCCCCTCGGGGAACGGCGCGGGCTGGCCCATAAAATCGCTCCACACCACGCGCCAGTTGCCGCCGCGCTGCGGATCGACGGCGATCCGATCCCCGACGATCGTTACCCACTCCCCGCGATCGATCTTCTCTTTCAGCAGGATAGCGGTTTCCGGGCCGATGTCGGTCACCGGGATCAGGTTCAGTCCGGCCTGGGGGGCCATCTCCTGCATGATCTGTTTGAAACGCTGGGCGTTATCGCTGAACACCAGCGCATTGACGGTTTTGCCCCCTTTGATCTGGGCCAGGGCGCGGCACGCCTCGACATCCCCGAGATGGGAGGCCAGCAGCAGCTTGCCCTGCGGCACGCTGAGATCGAGCTTTTCCCGGGCGCCCGGCGCAAAAAGTATGTCCCGGTCCAGTTTGAGTTCGCCCTGCCAGCTGGCGACTTTGTCCAGCATCGCATTGCCAAAGCGCATGAAGTGGAAAAAGCTGTTCAGCCGCGCGGGCTTCGGCTGCTGGCGCTGGGCCAGCGTCTCGCTCACCCGGGCGATCCACTGCTGCGAGGCCTCGCGCGCCGGACGGGCGGTAAGCCAGTAGACGGCAATCACCGGCCACAGCAGAAGGGTAAAGGCCCGGCGGCCCAGCAGCTGCCAGACCCGCAGCATCAGGCGCATGCCGTACAGCCCTTTCACCTCCTGCTGCTTCGCCCAGTGCTGAGTGCGGCGGCGGAACAGCAGGGAAGGGATGCGCGGCAGCATGCCGAAGAACAGCCGGGTGTGCATCCACGAGATACGCAGGTTGTCGTGCAGGGCATCGAAATGGGAGACGCCATTCTCGGGGTAGGTCACCCGGGTGGGCAGGAAATGGCTGGTATTGCCCTGCCAGTAGAGGCGGACCATCACTTCGGTGTCAAAATCCATCCGCTTGCCAAGGGGCACGCTGTTTACCAGCCGTAGCGTGGGGGCCACCGGGTAGACCCGAAAGCCGCACATGCTGTCCTTAAGCTGTAATGACAGGGTTTCGATCCACACCCAGACGTGGGTGACCCAGCGGCCATACAGGCGCGAGCGGGGGATCGAGTCATCAAAGATTGGCTGGCCGGAGATCAGCGCCGTCGGGTGGCGTTCGGCCAGCGCCAGCAGCCGGGGAATGTCCTCCAGCGCGTGCTGGCCGTCGGCATCCACCTGCACCGCATGGGTAAAACCGGCCCCGGCGCAGACCTTCAGGCCGCGGATCACCGCCGCGCCTTTGCCGCTGTTGTGCGTCAGTCGCACCAGCGTCATCTGCGGATTATCGGCGGCCAGCCTGTCCAGTTCCTGACGGGTGCTGAGGTCGCTGCCGTCATCCACCACAATCACCGGCAGCTGATAGGGCGCCAGGCAGGCCAGCACGCTCGCCATTGTCGCCCCGTGGTTGTAGCAGGGGATCAGGATGCAGGGGCGGAAGGTTAACGGCACAGGCGAATCTTCCCGCTGCTGGCCGTGTGGCGCGCGTCGCCGTCATGGCGCTGATAGCAGAAGGTGAGCATCTGGCGCTCCGCGTTCCAGTCGAGGAGCAGCGTCACGGTGGCGTCAGGCAGCAGCGGTGCCTGGAACTTCACGTTCTGAATGCTGTGAAAACGGTACTCCGGGGCCAGCAGCGTGGTGGCGTAGTGCATCACCCAGTCGAGCTGGGCCACGCCCGGCAGCAGCGGCTGCACGGCAAAATGGCCCTGGAACCAGAACAGCGCCGGGTCGAGGTGCAGGACGATCTCAAGATGCTGAGGTTGTGCCTGATGGCGCCCGATTTCATGGATCTTCATGAAATAACTCCTGTAACTGCGCATAGACACGCTTGTTCATACTGTTCACCGGCATCTCATCAACAATGCGCCAGTAGCGGGGGATGGCGACCGGCTCAAGCCACGGCCGCAGGGCGCGTCGCCAGGCGAGGATCTGCGTTTTACTGCTGCGCTGGCGAGCGGCGTCGCTCAGGACCAGCAGCACGCCAATCCCCTGTCGTCCGCCGCGGGTCACCGGCAGCGCCGCCGCCTCGCGAATGCCGTCCAGCGCCAGCAGACGCTGCTCGATCTCATTGAGCGAAATGCGCTTCTCTTCGATTTTCACCACCCGGCCCCGGCGGCCGACAATGCTGAACTGGCCATTATCGGCAAACTGCAACCTGTCGTCGAGCAGCACGCCGTCCGCATCAATCAGCGGGGAGGTGACGCGCAGGGCGTCATTATCGCGGGTAAATATGACACCCGGAAAAGGCTGCCAGAGATCCGCCTCCGCCTGACGATAGCGCCAGGCGAGCACCCCGGTTTCGCTACTGCCGTAAATTTCATCCGGCCACAGCCCCAGCCAGCGCTGGGTTTCGCAGGCCGCTGCCCATTCCAGCACGCCCCCGGCCGAAACCAGCACCGCGACGGGCGGCGAAGCAAGCTGTGGATCAAGCCGCTTCAGAAACGCCGGACTGCTGATGAACAGGTAGCGCTTATCGCCCTCCAGCGCCGCCAGCTGCTCGGCGTAGGCGAGCATCCCTGTGTGCAGCACCAGCCCCAGCGCCATCGGCAGCACAATACGAAACGTCAGGCCGTAAAGATGCTGCGGCACCACCGAGGAGACGACGGAGCAACCCTCAATTCGCTCCCCGAAGCGGGCCGCCAGCAGGCGGGCTTCCTGGTCAAGCTGGGCGATGGTTTTGCCGATCCGCTCGGGCACCCCGGTCGAGCCAGAGGTGAACAGTTCGATAACGCGGGCGTCATCAATAAGCGGCAGCGGCGTGAAGGTGGTGGCACGGCGACAGGCAGAGCTGACAACCAGCAGGGGACCACTGACGTTAAGCGTTCTGTCGCTCAGCACGCCGCTGAACAGCGCCTTTTGTTCGTCGAGCTGCGATTCGCGGCTGTGGCCGGGCAGCACCGGGGTTTTGCCCGCGTGCAGGGTCGCCAGCAGGGCGACGATAAACAGATAGCTGTCGTCAAAGCAGAGCGCCCAGCGCTCGCCTTCCTGCTGCTGTAAACGAGCCATCAGGGCGTGGACGTCGTAGCGCAGCTCCCCCAGCGTCCAGCGACGCTCGCCGGACCAGGCGACAGGGGTGTCGTCCGGGCGGGGGGCGTTCAGCCACTGGCTCAGAGGCAGGGGGTTATGCATCTTTTTTGATCCGCTGACGTACCAGCCACTCGCATGCCATTAAGGTTCCCATCAGGATGTAGGCGATCATGCCGTTCCACAGCGTCCAGAGCCGCATATCCCCGTGCAATACGGTGAACAGCGCCACGCTGCCGTTAAAGATGAAAAAGCCGCACCATACCCGGGTCACAACGCGGGTATAGCGCACCCCGGCAGGGGGTATGTTGGGTTCACGCAGGCGCGCCAGCCGCTCGACCAGCGGCATCGCCGTCCACAGCGAGCCGCCAAACACCGCCAGCATCGCGAGGTTCACCACCACCGGATAGAGCAGCAGCCAGTGGTGCGCCTTCAGCAGGTAACTGGCCGCGCACAGGGCGATGCCCACCAGCGCCACGCTCTGGATCACATAGCGCAGCGGCCCGGCGTTGCGCCGCGCCTGGTAAAAACGGCACAGCAGCAGGATGGCCATCAGCGGCAACAGCCAGTGCAGGTTGTTGTGCGTCAGCCCAAAGCCCACCAGAAAAGGCCAGCCGAGCAGCATCAGCCCCGTCAGCAGCGGGATCGCCGGAAATGACTTGCCGCCACGCATGAGGTATCAGGCTTCGCGCAACAGTTTTTCTACCGCATCCACCACGTCCTGCACGGTACGCACCGACTTGAAGGTTTCCGGTTTGATGCGGGCACCGGTTCGCTTCTGCAGATGCACCACCATGTCGACGGCGTCGATGCTGTCCAGCTCCAGATCTTCGTACAGACGCGCCTCAGGGGTGATGTCATCGGGCGCAACTTCAAACAGGGTGATCAGCAGGGAGGTCACTTCCTGATAAACGGATTTTTGTTCAGTCGTCATGTTCAGTTCAATCTCAGGCGCGTTGGGCAGTAATGAAAGAGGCCAGGGTGGCAACGGAATAGAAGTGCTGACGCATCTCTTCGCTTTCGGCAGATAACACCACGCCGTACTGGTTTTTTACCGCCAGACCCAGCTCAAGGGCATCGATTGAGTCGAGGCCCAACCCATCGCCAAACAACGGGGCATCCGTATCGATATCCTCTGCGGTCAATTCGTCCAGATTCAGGGTCGTAATAATAAGATTTTTAATTTCCAGGTAGAGCGCTTGCATCATTAATTCCTGACAAAGATTGAAGACCGGCTGTTAAGCGATGCTGCAGGTGCCGGTTGAGCTGTCTGGCCGCCAGAGCGGGCTCCTGAACTGCTGCATCGTAAAAATCATTAATATTCACCCGCTCACGGACATCGACCGTGAAAAAGGGTTTGTTCGGCGGTATGTCATACCACCGGCTCTGTTTATCGAGCAGATGCTCGCTGCAGTGGATCAGCACCAGCCGCAGGTCGCTGGCGCACCGCACCGCAATGTTCGCCGCGCCGCGCTGCAGGGTAATGGCTTTTCCCGCCTGCGTGCGCGTCCCTTCCGGGAAGATCAGCAGGGTGTCGCCCTGGCTCAGCCGCTGCTGACAGGCGCTTAAGAGCGTGTCGGCCTCGCTGTTGATCAGGTAATCCGCCGCCCGGATCGCCCCGCTGAGAAAGGGGTTGCGCAGCAGGGCGCCTTTCACTAGGCAGTCGGTTTCCGGCATCACCGAGGCGATAAGCACGTAGTCGATCAGCGTCGGATGGTTCGCCACCACCAGACAGCCGCGCTCCTGGCGCAGCACGTCGAGATTGTCGAAGCGGTAATCCAGCACGCCGAGCGCGCGCGCCACGGTTAAAAAAGCCCGGAAGCTGGCGGCAATGCTGCGCCGTGCAAGGCGACGACGACGGGCGCGATCCCGCTGGACCAGGTTCAGCAGGTTGAACCACACCAGGGACAGCAGCAGCCCGCCCACGCCAAACAGCACGAAGCACAGACCGGTCATCACCAGCCGCCAGCCGCGGCTCAGCGCCGCCCGGACAGCGTTCATGCCCGCGTCCACTGCCACCGCAGGCGCTCGCCGGGCACTGCAAACTGCGCATCGTCGCCCAGGTAGTGGCGCAGGAACAGCAGGCTCTGCGGCAGGGGGAGCTCTTCGTCGCAGCGGGCAGGGCGGGTTTCGCAGCACAGGTCGTTACCGGCCTCGATAACCAGCGCCAGGGCATAGGGCCAGGCGGGCATCTGCTCTGGAAGCGAAGGGCGGTAAAAGTCGGGCAGGGCACCGTCGAAATCCACCATCAGCACTCGCTTATACCCGGCATGCAGCAGGCTCAGCACCTCGCACAGCCCCTGCTGGAAGGTGTCCATCCCGGCGGAGAGCGACGACGAGACAATTGGCTGATGCGCGGCAATGGTGAGATTGCCCACCGCGGAGTTGTGCACTGACATGGCGAAGTCGGTGGGGGAGACATCCTGCCCGGTCGCCAGGGCGTGCAGGAGACGATAGTTACGCTCCAGCTCCCCATGACGGCTGGTGTAGACCACGGCGTCGATAGCGTGCTTTCGCACCATCGCCATCCCGCACTCCACCGCCAGCTTGCTGCCTGAACTCAGGCGGCGGGCGGTCATCATCGGCAGTTCGGACAGTTTGGCCTGCGGCGCAGCAGGATCGATGGCGTGCAGACCCTGTGACCATGCCTGCCACTGACTGGCATCACAAAGGCCTGGCGCTCTGGCTTGCCAGTCGAGAATGTTAAGTGCAAATTTCATCTGCGCGCGTCCGCGAAAACCCGTCATCCGGTAGCGCCGCCAGGATCAGGCGGCGTTATTAGTCATTTTTCTGGCAAATCAACAGGGTGTGGCCCACCCCGAGATTGTCATGCCGCTCTTCTACCCGGAATCCTGCTTGTTCCAGATAGTGATAAAATTTCTCTGCGCTGTAAAAACGGCTGTTGCCGTTCGCCATACAGGTGAAATAGAGCGAGGTGGCGTTCAGGCTGAAGGCGGCCGCTTCGAATCGCTGGACATCCCAGAACAGTTCCAGAATGCACAGGCGGGCACCCGGCTTCATCACCTTCGCCACGTTGCTCAGCAGGGTCACAATCCGATCGGGAGAGAAGCAGTCCAGAAACTGGCTCATCCACCAGACATCAGCGTCATCCGGCAGAGCAGCGTCGCTAAGCATATCGACAGGATGGAACCCAATACGATGAGATAATCCTGCTTTTGCGATATTTTCCTGGGCCAGTGCAATTTGCTGCGGCAGATCGAGCAGCGTAACGGCGACATTTTCATCGTATCTACAGCAGCGTAGCGCCCATTTACCCGTATTGCCGCCGACATCGTACAATTTTGTCGGCTTGCTTGCGAATATAAGGGGCAATGCGGCGTCGAATGCGCCGTCGGAATAGAAGTGATCGAACGCAAACCAGCTCCGCCGCGCCTGGTCGGGCAGGGCAGAGAGCGCCGGATAAATGGTCGGCCAGTCGCCAAAGACCGCAAGCCCCGCCGGTCTCTCCGCTTTCAGGGAATCGGCAAGGTGAAACAGCCCCTGGTAGCAAACGTCCTGGGTGAAATCCATGTTTACGCGGGTCATGCTGTCGTGCAGCAGATAGTGGCCGATTTTCGCCAGATAGTAGCGGCCGTCGCTGTGGGTCACTATCCGCCCGCTTAATCCCATATCCAGCAGAACCCCGACGCCATAGTCGCCGAGGGTGCTGTTGGCCACGATCTCCTCAAGCGTCGCACCGCGCTGGCCCTGTTGGTCCAGCCAGGCGAGTACCCCGGAGTTACGCAGGCAGAGCGCGGTCTGGAACAGCATCGGGGCAAAGGCGATACGTTGCGCTTCGGTGATAGCCTCAAGCGCGCTGAGGCTGTCCTTTTCGTACATGAATGTTATCCCGGTAGCCTGCTTTTCGGTCTGCCTGGCCCGAGCAGGATCGCCAGTTTGCTCCCGCCCTTGGTGGTCTCCATCCAGATCTTACAGACGCTGGTGAGCGGCACGGACAGTAACATTCCTACCGGGCCAAGTAACCAGCCCCAGATCAATAACGACAGAAATACCACCAGGGTGGACATCCCCAGCCGGTGGCCCATCATGCGCGGCTCGACGATATTGCCCAGCACCATGTGGACCACCAGGAACAGCGCGCCCACCATCATGCATTCGTAAAAACCGTTAAACAGAAACGCCTGGATCATCGGCGGCACGGCGGAAATCACCGCCCCGATGTTGGGAACATAGTTCAGCAGGAAGGCCAGCACGCCCCACATCAGGGCAAACTGTACCCCCAGCAGCGCCAGCCCCAGCCAGACGATGGCCCCGGTCCACAGGCTTAACAGCGTTTTCAGCGCCAGATAGTGGGAAACGCCCTTCAGCGCGCGGTGTAAACCGGCGATATGGATCTGCGGATTATTGAGGGCGAAACGCATTTTGTACGGCACGTGGCGCACTTCAAACAGCATAAACACCACGGTCATCACCAGCAGCAGGATGCTGGCCATCGCCCCGGACAGCTGGGTCATCAGCGCCGTGGCAAAGGTCATCACCTTTTCCGAGTCCATCCGTCTCAGCATGCGCTCCGGGGAGATATGCAGGTTGAGGAACGGGAACATCTGCTGCAGATCGACAATCTTGCGCGTCAGCTCTTTGTTGTATTTCGGCAGCATGGCGGCAAATTCATTGAGCGAGGCCGCCAGCACCCCAAACAGCGCCGTCAGGCCAATCAGCATCACCAGCACCACAATGGTGATGGCGACAGGGCGGCTCACCCCCCGGCGCAAAAACCAGGTGACGAGAGGGTTAAGGACGATGGCGAAAAAGAGCGCCAGCAAGAGCTGTACGAGAATATCTGCTGCGGCGTGAATGCCTGCCAGGATGATGACCAGACAGGCCAGCTTCATCAAAATATGGAGACCCGCTTTATCAGTGGGCGGAAGACCCGTTTTATCGGGTGGTGTGATGATCATGGTTTTTCCTCTTATAAGATGCTCATAAGTGTAGTGCGCGCGCGGCGCTTCGGCTGACGCTGTTATTCTTAAAGTCACTGCTGCATTTCTGCCCCTGGCATGGTAATAGTGAAACACTGTTGTAAAAATTCTGGTGAACCTGATGCCCGAACCTGCCGCCGAACCGGCACTGAGTGGATTACGCCTCAACCTGCGTATTGTTTCCGTCGTTATTTTCAACTTTGCCAGCTACCTGACCATCGGCCTGCCGCTGGCCGTCCTGCCGGGCTATGTGCATGACATCATGGGCTTTAGCGCCTTCTGGGCGGGCCTGGTAATCAGCCTGCAATACTTCGCGACCCTGCTAAGCCGCCCCTATGCCGGGCGCTATGCCGACCTGTTCGGGCCAAAAAGCATCGTGGTGCTGGGGCTGTGCGGTTGCTTCCTCAGTGGGGTGAGCTATTTTCTCGCCGGACTCACCAGCGGCTGGCCGGTGGTGAGCCTTGCGTTGCTCTGTTTTGGTCGGGTGATTTTAGGCGTCGGGCAGAGCCTTGCCGGCACCGGCTCCACCCTGTGGGGCGTGGGCGTGGTGGGAGCCTCGCACATCGGGCGGGTGATCTCCTGGAACGGGATTGTCACCTACGGGGCGATGGCGATGGGGGCCCCGCTGGGCGTACTTTGCTATCGCTACACCGGCCTGAACGGGCTGGCGCTGACCATCATGGGGGTGGCGCTGCTGGCGATTTTGTTCGCCCTGCCGCGCCCGAAAGTCAAAGCCAGCAAGGGCAAGCCGATGCCGTTTCGCGCGGTGCTGGGGCGCGTCTGGCCCTACGGCATGGCGCTGGCCCTCGGCTCGGCGGGCTTTGGGGTGATCGCCACCTTCATTACGCTGTTCTACGCCGATAAAGGCTGGGACGGGGCAGCCTTTGCGCTGACCCTGTTTAGCTGCGCCTTCGTCGGTACGCGTCTGCTGTTCCCGAACGGCATCAACCGGCTGGGCGGGCTGAATGTGGCGATGATCTGCTTTGGCGTCGAGATTATCGGCCTGCTGCTGACCGGCATCGCCGGGGAGCCGTGGGTGGCGCGGATCGGGGTGTTCCTCGCCGGGGCAGGCTTCTCGCTGGTCTTCCCGGCGCTGGGCGTGGTGGCGGTAAAGGCCGTGCCGCAGCAGAATCAGGGCGCGGCGCTGGCGACCTACACGGTGTTTATGGATATGTCGCTGGGGATCACCGGGCCGCTGGCCGGGCTGGTGATGGCGTGGGCCGGCGTGCCGGTTATCTATCTGGCAGCGGCGGGGCTGGTGGCGGTGGCGTTACTGCTGACGTGGCGGCTAAAAAAATGGCCTCCGGAGGAGGCCATTGCATCGTGATAACTTACTGAATCACGAGGGTATTGATGATGTTCTCTGCGGCGGTCTGCGCTTTCTGCTGATCGTCAGCAGGCAGCGTGATCTGCAGGGTCAGCAGCTTGTTGTCCACTTTTCCCAGCACCACGGAAGAGTAGGCGGTCTGGCCTTTGGCAGAGATGATGCTGTCCAGCTGCTGCAGGTTGTGGCCTTTCAGCTCGATGGTTTTGTTGGTGACCACCTGCAGCTGCGGGTCGCGGCTGCGCTGCTGATCTTCCAGACGTTTCGCCAGCACGCCCAGGTCTTCGCTGGTGTCGTCGCCGACGATCACAATCACCGCTTTTTGCCCGGTGGCGTCGGAGTAGACGTGCATGTTATTCGACTGGGTGCCCAGCTTGCCGCTCTGATCGGTCATATCCGCAGGCAGCGAGAAGCTAAGTTTGCCATCCATCAGGCTGACCGGCTGACCCGTGGCATTGCTTTCAGCAGACGCACCCTGAGCAGGCGTTTTGGTGTCGCTGTTGTCACAAGCAGCAAGCCCCATCACCAGCAGGCCAATCCCGACATATTTAACCAGATTGCGCATTGAATTCTTCCTTTCGATAAACGGCCATAACGGCGCATCTGCTCATCTTAACACAACTGTTCAGGGGAACCCTTAACCTGCCCGCAATGCTGAGATTTCAGATTTATCCGCGAATCTTTTCAGCAACATATTCAGCAGCACGCCGTACATCGGCAGGAAGAAGACCAGGCTGATAAGCACCTTGAAGGCGTAATCCACCAGCGCGATTTCCATCCAGTGTTCGGCCATAAAGGCATCCGGGCTGCGCCAGAAAGCGATAAAGAAGAAGGCCAGCGTATCGCTGACGTTGCCAAACAGCGTGGAGGCGGTCGGTGCCATCCACCAGCGATGGTTCTGGCGCAGGCGGTTAAACACATGCACGTCGAGGATCTGCCCCAGCGCGTAGGCCATAAAGCTGGCGGCGGCGATACGGGCGACAAACAGGTTAAAGTGCGCCAGCGCCCCGAAGCCCTGCCAGCTTCCCATGTAGAACAGCGAGGAGATCACGTACGAGACAAACAGCGCCGGCAGCATGACGGCAAAAATAATGCGTCGGGCCAGCGGTGCGCCAAAGATACGGACGGTGAGGTCGGTCGCGAGGAAGATAAACGGGAAACTGAACGCGCCCCAGGTGGTATGAAAACCAAAAATGGAGATCGGGAGCTGCACAAGGTAGTTACTGGAGGTGATCACCAGCAGATGAAAAAGCGAAAGCCAGAACAACGCTTTTACGCGCTGCGATTGAGTAAAGGAGTTCATATTGTACCTTTTTGATTAAAAATTTGGGGTGAGGGAACCCAATAAAACCGCCGCATCATACTGCTTTCACTATGCTTTGCAACGGCTAATTTTTACGCAATCGTTAACCTGGTTTGCATTGCCCGGTCCGGGGCGTAAACTACTGCCGTTTTTATCTGGACGAGACGACGATGACCGATCTGTTTACCCACCCGGACCACACCCTTGATGCCCAGGGCCTGCGCTGCCCGGAACCCGTCATGATGGTGCGCAAAACCGTGCGCACGATGCAAACCGGCGAAACGCTGTTAATTATTGCCGACGATCCGGCTACCACCCGCGATATTCCCGGCTTCTGTACCTTTATGGAACATGAGCTGCTGGCGCAGGATACTGACGCCTTGCCTTACCGTTACCTGTTACGTAAAGGCTAGCTTTTGTAGGCCGGGTAAGGCGTAGCCGCCACCCGGCGTGCCCGGCGGCGCTACGCTTGCACGGGCCTACGATTGCCATTTCGTTTGACCTCCATCACCAAAATAAACCACCATTTCATTTTTTAGCGCTTTTTGTGAAGTGCTTCACCCACGTTTTCCAGGCAGTAGGCTAGTTTTGAAGCGTTAATAATTAAAACAACGTTCCGATACTCACCCTCACTACCCTGGAGTTGACTCAATGAAAACGACCCTCAAGCCGTTGCTGGCTGCTCTGTGCCTGTCAGCTTTTGCTGCCTCCGTCTCTGCGCAAACCATTAAAGCCGCTGATGTGCATCCCGAAGGCTACCCCAACGTGGTGGCGGTACAGCATATGGGTGAAAAACTCAAACAACAAACCGACGGCAAGCTGGATATCAAAGTCTTCCCGGGCGGCGTGCTGGGTGATGAGAAGCAGATGATCGAGCAGGCGCAGATGGGCGCCATCGACATGATCCGCGTCTCTATGGCGCCGGTTGCGGCGATTCTGCCGGATATCGAAGTCTTTACCCTGCCCTACGTTTTCCGCGATGAAGACCATATGCACAAAGTGATCGACGGCGATATCGGCAAATCCATCGGCGAGAAGCTCACGAATAACCCGAAATCCCGTCTCGTCTTCCTCGGCTGGATGGACTCCGGCACCCGTAACCTGATCACCAAGAACCCGGTGGTGAAACCTGAAGATCTGAAAGGGATGAAGATCCGCGTTCAGGGTAGCCCGGTGGCGCTGGCCACGCTGAAAGATATGGGCGCCAACTCGGTCGCGATGGGGGTCAGTGAAGTGTACAGCGGCATGCAGACCGGCGTTATCGACGGCGCAGAGAATAACCCACCGACCTTTATCGCCCACAACTACATGCCGGTTGCCAAAAACTACACCCTCAGCGGCCACTTTATCACCCCGGAAATGCTGCTCTACTCCAAAGTGAAGTGGGACAAGCTGAGCGCCGACGAGCAGGAGAAGATTAAGACTCTGGCCCGTGAAGCCCAGATGGAGCAACGCAAACTGTGGCAGGAATACAACGCCCAGGCGCTGGAAAAAATGAAGGCCGGCGGCGTGCAGTTCCATGACATCGACAAGGCCGTCTTTATCAAAGCGACAGAGCCGGTGCGCGCCCAGTATGGCGAGAAGCATCAGGATCTGATGAAAGCGATCGCTGACGTTCAGTAAGCCGGAGTCTCTATGTCCGAACTTTATCTAAAGTGGATGGACCGTCTCTACCTGCTGGCGATGGGCATAGCCGGGCTGTCGCTGCTGGTGATGACTATCGTTATCCCGATTGGCATCTTTTCGCGCTACGTACTCAACCGCGGTGAGTCGTGGCCGGAGCCGATTGCCATTATCTGCATGGTGACGTTCACCTTTATCGGCGCGGCGGTGAGCTACCGCGCCGGCTCGCATATTGCGGTGAATATGCTCACTGACAGATTACCGGCTTCACTGAAAACGCTCTGCGCGCGCACGGTCGATCTGCTGATGCTGGCGATCTCGGGGATCATGTTCTGGTACAGCTACCTGCTGTGCATTGAACTCTGGGAGCAGCCGGTGGCGGAGTTCCCGATCCTGACCTCCGGCGAAAGCTATCTGCCGCTGCCGATCGGATCGGCAGTGTTAATCCTGTTTGTGCTTGAGCGCCTGATGTTTGGCTCTCAGGAACATCGCCCGGTCGTGCTGATCGGCAACCACAGTTAAGGGGTGAACAATGGATGCATTTGTTTTGTTATTCACCCTCGCCATTCTGCTGGCGCTGGGGATGCCGGTGGCCTTTGCCGTCGGCTTAAGCGCCGTGGCCGGGGCGCTGTGGATTGACCTGCCGCTGGAAGCGCTGATGATCCAGATAACCAGCGGGGTGAATAAGTTCACCCTGCTGGCGATCCCGTTCTTTATCCTCGCCGGGGCGATCATGGCGGAAGGGGGCATTGCCCGCCGTCTGGTGAACTTTGCCTATATCTTCGTCGGCTTTATTCGCGGCGGGCTGTCGCTGGTGAATATCGTCGCCTCCACCTTCTTCGGCGCGATTTCCGGCTCCTCGGTGGCGGATACCGCCTCCATCGGGACAGTGATGATCCCGGAGATGGAGAAGAAGGGCTATCCGCGCGAATACGCGGCGGCGGTGACCGCCAGCGGTTCGGTGCAGGCGATTTTGATCCCGCCCAGCCACAACTCGGTGATTTACTCGCTGGCGGCCGGAGGCACCGTCTCCATCGCCACGCTGTTTATCGCGGGCGTGCTGCCGGGGCTGATCCTCGGGTTAAGCCTGATGGTGCTGTGCCTGGGCTTTGCGCGCAAACGGGGTTATCCAAAAGGCGAAAGGGTGCCTTTTAAACAGGCGCTGAAGATCTTCTTCGATGCCCTGTGGGGGCTGATGACGGTGGTGATTATCCTTGGCGGTATCTTGTCGGGGATCTTTACCGCCACGGAATCTGCGGCGGTCGCCTGTCTGTGGGCGTTCTTTGTCACCATGTTTATCTATCGCGACTACAAGTGGAACGAACTGCCGAAGCTGATGTGCCGCACGGTGAAGACGGTAACCATCGTGATGATCCTGATCGGCTTCGCGGCGGCGTTTGGCGCGGTGATGACCTACATGCAGCTGCCGATGCGGATCACCGAGTTCTTTACCTCGCTCTCAGATAACAAGTACGTGATCCTGATGTACCTCAACATCATGCTGCTGTTGATTGGCACCCTGATGGACATGGCGCCGATCATCCTGATCCTGACCCCTGTCCTGCTGCCGGTGACCAATTCGCTGGGCATCGATCCGGTGCATTTCGGCATGATCATGATGGTAAACCTTGGGATCGGCCTGATTACCCCGCCGGTAGGATCGGTGCTGTTTGTTGCCAGTGCGGTGAGCAAGCAGAAGATTGAAGCGGTGGTGCGGGAGATGCTGCCATTCTACGGCATGTTGCTGGTAGTGCTGGGGATGGTGACCTACATTCCGGCGATATCGTTGTGGTTGCCGAGGATGTTGGGTATGCAGTAGTAAAAATGCCGGGCGGCGCTGCGCTTGCCCGGCCTACGGTTCGAGGACGTTGTAGTTGTAGGCCCGGTAAGGCGTAGCCGCCACCGGGCGTTTTCTTACCGACCACGCAACAACCGCAACGCGTTCGCCGTCACTAACACCGTCGCCCCGGTATCCGCCAGCACCGCCAGCCACAATCCCGTTATTCCCAGTAGCGTGGTCACCAGGAAAATCCCCTTTAACCCCAGCGCGATAGCGATGTTCTGCCGGATATTGGCCCGGGTGGCGCGGGCAAGAGCAATCATCTGCGCCAGCCCGGTCAGGCGGTTGTGGGTGAGCGCCGCATCGGCGGTCTCCAGCGCCACGTCGGTGCCGCTGCCCATCGCGATCCCAATCGTAGCCGCCTTCATCGCCGGGGCGTCGTTGATCCCGTCCCCGACCATCGCCAGCGGCGCTTGCGCATTCAGCGCCGTCACCGCCTGCACTTTATCGGCGGGCAGCAGGCCAGCGCGGAAGTCCAGCCCCAGCTCCCCGGCAATGGCGGCGGCCGCGCGCGGGTTATCCCCGGTCAAAATCACCCCGTTGACCCCAAGCTGGTGCAGGGCCTGAACCGCCTCCTTCGCATCCTCACGCAAAGTGTCGCGCAGGGTAATCAGCCCTTTTGCCACGCCATCCTGCACGAGCATGACCACAGTTTGTCCGGCCTGCTCAAGAGACGCGATTTGCGCCGTCAACGGCGGGGCAGGGAATTTATCCGCCGCACAAATCAGGATCGTGCTGTCCGCTACCCTGGCCTCGATGCCCGAACCCATCAGCGCGCGCTGGGCACTCGCTGCCGCAATCGTCAGATTCCGGGCCTTTGCTTCACGGACAATCGCCTGCGCCAGCGGGTGGGTGGAACCTTGCTCCACCGCCGCTGCCAGCGCCAGCAGATCGTTTTCGCTGATGTCGAGAGGATAAACGCCCGTCACCTGCGGCTTGCCGACCGTCAGAGTGCCGGTTTTATCGAAGGCCACCTGCTGCACCTGCGCCAGCTGCTCCAGCGCGGCGCCGCCCTTAATCAACGCGCCACGTCGCGCCGCCGCCGCCAGCCCGGAGGTGATGGCCGCCGGGGTGGAGATCACCAGCGCGCACGGACAGCCAATCAGCAGCAGGGTCAGCCCCTTATAGATCCAGCCCTCCCACGGGGCGCTGAAGAGTAGCGGCGGCATCACGGCCACCAGCAGGGCAACCAGCATAATCACCGGGGTATAGATGCGGCTGAAACGGTCGATGAAACGCTCCACCGGGGCGCGGCGCTCTTCGGCCTCTTCGATCAGCTTCAGGATGCGGTCGATGGCGCTGTCACCGGGTTCGGACAATACCCTCAGCTCGACCAGCCGATCGACGCTGGTGGCGCCTGCCGGGACTTTTTCCCCGGCGGTGCGATCCACCGGGATGGATTCGCCGGTCAGCGCGCTTTCGTCAAAGCTGGCCGCGGCGGTAAGCAGCGTTCCGTCAGCGGGCAGACGGCCCCCGGCGGCGACTTCGATCACATCCCCCGGACGCAGCGCGGCAATGGGCACGGTTTTGCGCTCGCCGTTAATCACCTGGGTGGCGGTCTCGGGCTTCAGCGCCATCAGCGCGCTCACCCCTTTACGCGCCCGGCTCGCTGCCCAGCCTTCGAGCCGCTCGCCAATCAGAAACAGCAGCAGCACCATCGCCGCTTCCGCCGTGGCGCCGATAAACAGCGCTCCGATGGCGGCCACGCTCATCAGCGTTTCGATGGCGAACCAGCTGCCGCTTTTCATCAGGCGCAGCGCCTGACGGGCCACCGGCCATAGCCCGACGAGGGTGGTGGCGATAAAGGCAAGGTTGCCGAGCGGGTGGTTGAACTGCGTAAGGCTCCAGCTCAGCGCCATCAGCACGATCAGCGTGATGAGCGGCAGGTTATCGCGCAGCAGAGAGGTTTTTTCAGCCGGGGCGTTTTCGTTGCGCAGGGTGTAGCCCGCTTTCACCACCGCGGCCTCGACCTGGGCGCTGACGTTGCTTGCCGCATCAACCAGCAGTTTTTCCGTGGCAAACAGCACCTGAACATGATTCACGCCCGGCACCTGGCGAACGGCGGTTTCCACTTTGCGGGCGCAGGCGGCGCAGTCCATGCCGTTGACCACCCAGCTGTAACGCTGGCCTTCTACGGGCGGCACGGTTTCGGCCTGCGGCGCGGCGTGATCCACGGCGCAACAGGCGTCTTTAGCGGGAAGGGGGGCAAGTTTAAGCGCCGAGAACTGCGGCACTTTTTTCGGTGTTTCTGGAGTCGACATGGCACTCTCCGGCAATGATAATTTTCTCATTAACCGCAGTATGCACTCTGGAGTCGACTCCAGAGTCAAGCGTTAAATATAGAGCGAACGCACAATCAGGAAGTGCCCGGCAAAGTAGCACGCGGCGGCAATGGCGTTATCGGCGCGGAAACGGCGACGATAGTGGCTACCCAGCCAGACGATATTGCCCAGCAGCAGGAGCGTAGCGCCGATAAAGGCCGACAGCGCCGGAGCCGTTGGACGGAAGAACCACAGCTCGCCCGCCAGCCACACCATCACCAGGGTCATGGCGATAAAAGTACACACCGCCCAGCGCAGCTCTTCCAGACGCGACCAGATCACCGCGATCAGCAGCGCGCCAATCACCAGCAGCGCCAGCGGCAGCGGCCAGAAGAAGGAGAGCGTCATCTGGCTGGCAAAGTAGATGGTGTAGAGCAGGTGGGATAAGAAGAAGGCCCCCACGGCATACAGCAGACGCTGGCGCGGCAGCAGGGTCAGAGCATCGCCTGCCAGCGACGCGCAGAGCCCGGCGAGAACCAGGTAGCTGATCGCGTTAAACATCGGTGCCTGCCAGGCCAGCAGCAGCAGGAGCAACAGGGTGACGGGTTTAAAAAGCCAGCGCTGCCAGGCAGGGCCGCGGTAGGACGCATCGACATACAGCCATGCGGAGAAACAGACAGCGATAAATGACCAAAGCATATTAAGTCCCTGTATCTGTTATTGTTGAATAAACAGTTTCACTTCAGTGTAGTGGTGCAGACGGGCCAATAGCAATGCCTGACGCGGCACGCTATTCTGATTTCAGCCTGGTCTTATAGGATGGTCTAATGAGCAAGATACCGCTCTTTTTTATTATCGTGCTGGCGATTATCGTCGTTGCAGCGTCATTTCGCTTTGTGCAGCAGCGCCGGGAAAAGGCCGATAACGACGCCGCGCCGCTGCTGCAAAAGCGGGTGGTGGTGAGCAATAAACGGGAAAAAGCCCTCAACGACAGGCGCTCGCGCCAGCAGCAGGTGACGCCTGCCGGCACCACCATGCGCTATGAAGCGAGCTTTAAGCCGGAAAGCGGCGGCCTGGAGATGACCTTTCGCCTCGACGAGAAGCAGTACCATCAGCTGACGGTTGGGGATAAAGGGGTGCTGAGCTACAAGGGATCGCGGTTTGAGGGGTTTGATCCGGTGCCGTGATGTCCCCTCACCCTAACCCTCTCCCCAAAGGGGAGAGGGGATCGCCCGGATCCGTGTTTTCTCCCTCGCCCCTTTGGGGAGAGGGCCGGGGTGAGGGGCAAAAATTACTTCTTCGCCTGCGCCTTAAACTTATTCATCCACACCAGCAGCTCAAACACGCCAAAAACAAAGACCCGGAACTGCTGCCAGCCGGTCATTTTTGGGCCATCTTTCGGCATCCCGTTTTTCAGCATCACCATCTGCAGGGCGTGCATGAATGAGGTAAAAATCAGCGCCACGTTGACGAAAATGTTCATTGGGCGCGGGAACGGGTGGACGAGGTTGAGCAGTAAAAATGCCCAGACCCCAATCATCAGCAAACGACCCAGATTAATCAGTACCGGCATCAGTCTCTCCTTGTGATTGTCGGTGATAAAGACGATAGGCGACCTGCCCGGCCACTTTTTCCCGGTGCAGATCCCAGTGGGCAGGCACCGGCGGTAAACCGTTTTCTACCTCGCTCTCGACGTAGATTAGCGCATCATTAGCCAGCCAGCCGTTGTTTTCCAGCAGCGTTAACGTCTCTTCCAGCAGCCCTTTACGAAACGGCGGATCGACAAACACTACATCGTGCGGCGTGCCCGCCTGGGCCAGAAACGCGAGGGAGTTAGTGTTAACGACGCGGGCGTGCGCCGCTTTTAACGTAACGAGATTTTGCTGTAACTGCTGGGCGACGCTGCGATCCATCTCCAGCAGCGTGGCGCTGGCGGCGTAGCGCGACAGGGCTTCGATGCCGAGCGCGCCGCTTCCGGCGAAGCAGTCCAGGCAGCGGGCATCTACCATTGAAGGGGCCAGCCAGTTAAACAGCGTCTCGCGGACGCGGTCGGTGGTCGGGCGCAGGCCGGGGCTGTCCGGTACGGGAAGTTTACGGCCTCGCCACTGGCCGCCGATAATGCGGATCTGGCCAGCGGCGGCACGGTTGGGTTTCTTCATATTGTTGCTCAGGTCACTCGTACGGCCTGCGCTTGCAGGCGGTGATGTGCGTTAAGTTAAGTGATAAACTATTTCATCATTTTTTTAGCTTCCATGTATATAGCGCCAGTAATTAACCGCGAGGGGTGTAGTCGCAGATGGCAAAAGAGAAAAAACGTGGCTTCTTTTCCTGGCTGGGATTTGGTCAAAAAGAGCAGGAAACCGAGCAGCAGAACGAAGAACAACAGGTCGCAGAACAGCCGGCGGTTGTTGAGCAGCCGCAGCCTGAAACCCCTGTTGAAACCGTCGCTGACGTAGAAGCAGAAGAACACGCCCACAGCCAGCAAGAGACTGAAGCCTTTGCTGAAGAGGTGGTTGAGGTTACTGAGCAGGTTCAGGAGAGCGAAAAACCGCAGCCGGTCGAGCCGGAGCCTGTCGCCGTAGAACCAGAACCTGTCGCCATTGTGCCGGAACCGGTTGTCGAGCCCGAGCATGAAGCCGAGCCGGTGCAGGCGGTTGAGCATGAAGAGCTGCCGCTGCCGGAAGAGATCGCCGAACAGATTGAAGAAGTCATTCCGGAAGAGTATCTGCCAGAGTCTGAAGAAGAGGCAATCAGCGACGAAGAGCTGGAAGCTCAGGCGCTGGCGGCCGAGGCGGCAGAAGAGGCGGTGATCGTTGTTCCGGTCGCTGAAGAAGACGAGCCGGTCGAAGAGATCGCTCAGGAGCAGGAAAAACCGACTAAAGAGGGGTTCTTCGCCCGCCTGAAACGCAGCCTGATCAAGACCAAAGAGAACCTCGGTTCCGGATTTATCAGCCTGTTCCGCGGCAAGAAAATCGACGATGATCTCTTTGAAGAGCTGGAAGAACAGCTCCTGATTGCCGACGTTGGCGTGGAAACCACCCGCAAAATCATCAGCAGCCTGACCGAGAGCGCCAGCCGTAAGCAGCTGCGTGACGCCGAAGCGCTGTACGGCCTGCTGAAAGAAGAGATGGGCGAAATCCTCGCAAAAGTTGACGAACCGCTTAATATTGAAGGCAAAATGCCTTTTGTTATTCTGATGGTCGGCGTTAACGGCGTGGGTAAAACCACCACCATCGGCAAGCTGGCGCGTCAGTTTGAGCAGCAGGGCAAATCGGTGATGCTGGCTGCGGGGGATACCTTCCGTGCCGCCGCCGTTGAGCAGCTGCAGGTGTGGGGCCAGCGCAACAATATTCCGGTGATTGCCCAGCACACTGGCGCAGACTCCGCATCGGTAATTTTCGATGCCATTCAGGCGGCGAAAGCGCGTAATGTGGATGTCCTGATTGCCGATACCGCAGGGCGTTTGCAGAATAAATCGCACCTGATGGAAGAACTGAAGAAGATCGTCCGCGTCATGAAGAAGCTGGACGAAGATGCACCGCATGAAATTATGCTGACTATTGATGCCAGCACCGGGCAGAACGCCATCAGCCAGGCGAAGCTGTTCCATGAAGCGGTAGGGCTGACCGGGATCACGCTGACCAAGCTGGATGGCACAGCGAAAGGCGGGGTGATCTTCTCGGTGGCGGACCAGTTTGGTATTCCTATCCGTTACATCGGCGTTGGCGAACGTATCGAGGATTTACGTCCGTTTAAATCGGGCGACTTTATTGAGGCACTTTTTGCCCGAGAGGATTAACAATGATTCGCTTTGAACACGTCAGCAAGGCCTATCTCGGTGGGAGACAAGCGTTGCAGGGGGTTAATTTCCACCTGCAGCCGGGCGAGATGGCATTTCTGACCGGCCACTCCGGCGCGGGGAAAAGTACCCTGCTCAAGCTTATCTGCGGGATCGAACGGCCCAGCGCCGGGAAAATCTGGTTCAGCGGCCATGACATCAGCCGCCTGAAAAACCGCGAAGTGCCGTTCCTGCGTCGGCAGATCGGCATGATTTTCCAGGATCACCATCTGCTGATGGACCGCACGGTATTCGACAACGTGGCGATCCCGCTGATTATCGCGGGCGCAAGCGGGGATGATATTCGTCGTCGCGTGTCGGCGGCGCTGGATAAGGTCGGGCTGCTGGACAAAGCGAAGAACTTCCCTATCCAGCTCTCCGGCGGTGAACAGCAGCGCGTCGGCATTGCCCGCGCGGTGGTGAACAAACCGGCGGTACTGCTGGCGGATGAACCGACCGGTAACCTGGACGACGCCCTTTCCGAAGGGATCCTGCGTCTGTTTGAGGAGTTTAACCGCGTGGGAGTGACAGTACTGATGGCGACGCACGACATGGGGCTTATCTCCCGCCGTTCGTACCGCATGCTGACGCTCAGCGACGGGCATTTGCACGGAGGCCTTGGTGAATAAGCGTGACGCAATGAACCAGATGCGGCAGTTTGGCAGCAAACTCGACCGTTTTCGCAAATCGGCAGGCGGCCCGGGTGACGGCAACCGCAACGTGCCGAAGCGCAGCAAATCCTCGCCAAAACCCAACTCGCGCAAGACGAACGTCTTTAACGAGCAGGTGCGTTACGCCTTCCAGGGCGCGCTGCAGGATCTGAAAAGCAAACCCTTCGCCACCTTCCTGACGGTGATGGTTATCGCCATCTCCCTGACCCTGCCCAGCGTCTGCTACATGGTCTACAAAAACGTCAATGAGGCGGCATCGCAGTACTATCCTTCCCCGCAGATCACCGTCTATCTCGATAAATCCCTCGACGATAACGCCGCTGCGCAGGTGGTGGGGCAGCTGCAGGCCGAGCAGGGCGTCGAGAAGGTGAACTACCTGTCGCGGGAAGACGCCCTGGGTGAGTTCCGTAACTGGTCCGGGTTTGGCGGCGCGCTGGATATGCTGGAAGAGAACCCTCTCCCTGCGGTGGCGGTGGTGATCCCGAAACTGGATTTCCAGGGCACCGAGTCGCTGAATACTCTGCGCGATCGCGTTTCCCGTATTCATGGTATTGATGAAGTGCGGATGGACGACAGCTGGTTCGCCCGCCTGACAGCGCTGACCGGTCTGGTCGGGCGCGTGGCGGCGATGATTGGCGTGCTGATGGTGGCGGCGGTGTTCCTGGTGATCGGTAACAGCGTGCGTCTGAGCATCTTCGCCCGTCGCGATACCATTAACGTGCAGAAGCTGATTGGCGCCACCGATGGTTTCATCCTGCGTCCGTTCCTTTATGGCGGCGCACTGCTCGGTTTTGCCGGCGCATTTCTTTCACTGATTTTGTCAGAAATTTTGGTGATGCGTCTTTCCGCTGCGGTGACCGATGTAGCGCAGGTTTTCGGAACTAAGTTTAATATCAGTGGCTTATCCTTCGATGAGTGCCTGTTACTGCTGCTGGTTTGCTCGATGATTGGCTGGATAGCCGCCTGGTTAGCAACTGTGCAACATTTACGTCACTTTACCCCTGACTAAAAAATCTCTGGTATAATCTTTCCCTGCATTGAGAATCACCGTGCAGGGAAAGAGTCCCCCTGTTGTCTCTGACCCGCATTATCATCCCCGTGTCACATTTTGTGCGTAATTTATTCACAGTTACATACGGAACTTGTGGATAAAATCACTGTCTGATAAAAGAGTGAATGATATTCTCGTTGCTCATTAATTCTGGCATGTTCGTTGCCTGATGGGGACAAACCGCCGCCAGAAAGAATAGATTGAGAGGAATGAATGACCAAAGAAATGCAAACTTTAGCTTTAGCCCCTGTTGGTAACCTGGAATCTTACATCCGGGCCGCTAACACCTGGCCGATGTTGACGGCTGAGGAAGAAAAGGAGCTTGCTGAAAAGCTGCATTACCAGGGCGATCTGGAAGCAGCTAAGACGCTGATCCTGTCTCACCTGCGCTTTGTTGTTCACGTTGCTCGTAACTATGCGGGCTACGGCCTGCCGCAGGCAGACCTGATCCAGGAAGGTAACATCGGCCTGATGAAGGCGGTGCGTCGCTTTAACCCGGAAGTGGGTGTGCGTCTGGTCTCCTTTGCCGTGCACTGGATCAAAGCGGAAATTCACGAATACGTGCTGCGTAACTGGCGTATCGTGAAGGTCGCGACCACCAAAGCACAGCGTAAACTGTTCTTTAACCTGCGTAAAACCAAGCAGCGTCTGGGCTGGTTCAACCAGGATGAAGTTGAAATGGTTGCCCGCGAGCTGGGCGTTTCCAGCAAAGACGTGCGTGAAATGGAATCGCGGATGGCCGCGCAGGACATGACCTTTGATATGTCCTCCGACGACGATGCCTCCGACAGCCAGCCGATGGCCCCGGTCCTGTATCTGCAGGATAAATCGTCCAACTTTGCTGACGGCATTGAAGACGACAATTGGGAAGAGCAGGCCGCTAACAAGCTGACCTATGCAATGGAAGGCCTCGACGAGCGTAGTCAGGATATTATCCGTGCCCGCTGGCTGGACGAAGACAACAAGTCCACCCTGCAGGAGCTGGCCGACCGCTACGGCGTCTCCGCTGAACGTGTACGTCAGCTGGAAAAGAACGCCATGAAAAAACTTCGCGCCGCTATCGAAGCCTAATCCTCGCGAAGTGCCCCGATAACCCTCGAATGCAAATTCGGGGGTTTTGTTTTTTTAGCCCCTCTCCTGGCGAATTCTCCCTCCTTCGCAAACACTTATCGCAGCGTTGTGTGCTGACTCGTTAAAGCCTCGCTTACCTTATATACATTTCAAAATAGCTATTCCAAATAGATAAAAATGGGGTATGTTTTAGCAGAGTATGCTGAAAAGGCGCGCACGGCAGACACATAATCGAAATAAAGCGCCATAAAACAACATCACAACAAACACAATAACCATCACAATGGGGATTCTCAGGATGAATATGAAGGGTAAAGCCTTACTGGCAGGATGTATCGCGCTGGCATTCAGCACTATGGCTCAGGCGGATATCAAAGTGGCCGTGGTTGGCGCCATGTCCGGTCCGGTAGCGCAGTACGGCGACCAGGAATTTACAGGTGCAGAGCAGGCGGTTGCCGACATTAATGCCAAGGGCGGTATCAAAGGCGAAAAGCTGCAGATCGTAAAATATGATGATGCCTGTGACCCGAAACAAGCGGTTGCGGTTGCCAACAAAGTGGTGAATGACGGCATCAAATACGTTATCGGCCACCTGTGCTCCTCTTCCACACAGCCAGCGTCTGACATCTACGAAGACGAAGGCATTCTGATGATCACCCCTGCCGCCACCGCGCCGGAGCTGACTTCCCGTGGCTATAAGATGGTGATGCGTACCACCGGTCTGGACTCCGACCAGGGCCCAACTGCGGCGAAATACATCGTCGATAAAGTGAAGCCGAAGCGTATCGCAATCGTTCATGACAAACAGCAGTACGGTGAAGGCCTGGCGCGTTCCGTGCAGGACAACCTGAAAAAATCTAACGCCAACGTGGTGTTCTTCGACGGTATCACCGCCGGTGAGAAAGACTTCTCTACCCTGGTGGCGCGCCTGAAGAAAGAGAACATCGATTTCGTTTACTACGGTGGCTACCACCCGGAGATGGGCCAGATCCTGCGTCAGTCTCGTGCGGCCGGTCTGAAAACCCAGTTCATGGGTCCGGAAGGCGTTGCGAACGTCTCCCTGTCTAACATCGCCGGTGAATCTGCTGAAGGTCTGCTGGTGACCAAGCCGAAGAACTACGACCAGGTTCCTGCGAACAAACCTATCGTAGATGCCATCAAGGCGAAGAAACAGGATCCAAGTGGTGCTTTCGTATGGACCACCTACGCTGCGCTGCAAACCCTGCAGGCGGGCCTGAATCAGTCAGCTGAACCGGCTGAAATCGCCACCTGGCTGAAAGCGAACTCCGTTGAAACCGTAATGGGGCCGCTGTCCTGGGATGAGAAGGGCGATCTGAAAGGCTTCGAGTTTGGTGTATTCGACTGGCATGCTAACGGTACAGCGACCGACGCCAAATAATTTTCCCGTCGCCTTTCGCGCCGCAGGTGCGTTGGCTGCGTTATTCAACCCCGGTCACTTACTTATGTAAGCTCCCGGGGATTTCATAACTTGCCGCCTTCCTGCAACACGAAATTCTTGGGAAAATGCTGCGGAGCATGTAGGCCGGGTAAGCGTAGCGCCACCCGGCTTTTTTAACGCTTCTCCCACCCGTTACTCTGCGCCGTGAACCCCAGCGCCTGCATAAAGGCCGCCATCACGCCCCTGTCTTCCACGCCGACGTCCGCCATCCACCACGAGGCCACGCTCGGGTTGTCGCGAATCACTTCCTCAATCAAATATTGCCCCACGCCGCGACGACGGGTGACTTCGCGCACGCGCAGGGAATCCAGCGCCCCTTGCGTCCCGCTCAGCGTTACCCGCACCGCGCCTAACAGCCGCTCGTTAAAGCGCGCAGCATAAATACGGTGGGTGTCGTCAACGTTGAGGGAGGAGGGGGAATATTCCGGCCAGATCTTGTTGAGGTCGATATGATCCTGGTCGCTAAAGTTCTCCAGACGGTGGATGGTCAGTTTCATTAGCCGCTTGTCCAAATCAAAAAGAGTGCAGGCAGTGTACTCAATTTATTCTGTCAGACGCTTCCACTTTTTAAACCCATTACCTAGCTGATTACTTTTTTAGCGTTGCGTTGCGTAGTTTTAAAACGCAGGGATCGAAAAATAAGCAGAATTTTAACCTAAAAGGCAGCGTTTTATTCGGCGCATTGTACCGTTATTTTATGCTGCAATTCGTACTTTTATTTGTTTATCTCTGCCTGATTTCAGAATATTATCTTTGCTTAATCGCCTGAAATATAGAGATTTTAGTCTGATTTTTGTGAAAAAACTGCGCTAAACCATTAAAGGCAATAGCAAAAGTTGCGTTGTTTATTAAAAGTACAGAATGCTTTTTAACCATAATAAAACAAAATATATACATCACGTCACGAATGGGGATTCACCGATGAAAAGGAACGCGAAAGCATTACTCGCGGGAATGGTTGCACTGGCAGTTTCACAGGCAGCCATGGCGGAAGATATTAAAGTTGCCGTAGTAGGTGCGTTGTCCGGCCCTGTTGCCCAATGGGGTGATATGGAGTTCAATGGCGCGCGCCAGGCAATTAAAGACATCAACGCCAAAGGCGGCATCAAAGGCGACAAACTGGTTGCCGTGGAATATGACGATGCCTGCGACCCGAAACAGGCCGTTGCCGTTGCCAACAAAATTGTTAACGATGGCATTCAGTATGTGATTGGCCATCTCTGCTCCTCCTCCACCCAGCCAGCGTCCGATATCTACGAGGACGAAGGCATTCTGATGATCACGCCGGGCGCCACTAACCCGGAACTGACCCAGCGCGGCTATCAGTACATCATGCGTACCGCCGGTCTCGACTCGTCTCAGGGGCCGACCGCGGCGAAGTACATCCTCGAAAGCGTTAAGCCGCAGCGTATTGCCATCATTCACGATAAGCAGCAGTACGGCGAAGGGCTGGCCCGCTCCGTCCAGGACGGCCTGAAGAAAGGCGGCGCCAACGTGGTCTTCTTCGACGGCATTACCGCAGGCGAAAAAGACTTCTCCGCGCTGCTGGCGCGTCTGCAAAAAGAGAATATCGACTTCGTTTACTACGGCGGTTACTACCCGGAAATGGGGCAGATGCTGCGCCAGGCGCGTTCTATCGGCCTGAAAACCCAGTTTATGGGGCCGGAAGGGGTGGGTAACGCTTCGCTGTCGAACATTGCGGGCGATGCGGGCGAAGGCATGCTGGTAACGATGCCAAAACGCTATGACCAGGATCCGGCGAACAGCGCTATCGTGAACGCGCTGAAAGCCGAGAAGAAAGACGCAAGTGGTCCTTACGTCTGGATCACCTATGCCGCCGTACAGTCTCTGGCCACCGCCATGGATCGTACCGGCAGCAAAGCGCCGCAGGATCTGATTAAAGATTTAAAAGCACACGGGGCAGATACCGTGATTGGGCCGCTGAACTGGGATGAGAAAGGCGATCTGAAGGGATTTGAGTTTGGTGTCTTTAAGTGGCACGCCGACGGGTCATCCTCGGTCGCCAAATAATCATGATCCCACCGCCCGGCAGGTCCGGGCGGGAATAGAAAGGTTACCTTATGTCCGAGCAGTTTCTCTATTTTCTGCAGCAGATGTTTAACGGCGTTACGCTGGGAAGCACCTATGCACTGATCGCCATCGGCTACACGATGGTGTATGGCATTATCGGCATGATCAACTTCGCCCACGGCGAGGTGTATATGATCGGCAGTTATGTCTCCTTTATGATTATCGCCGCACTGATGATGATGGGGATCGACAGCAGCTGGCTGCTGGTGGCCGCCGGATTTGTCGGGGCGATTGTCATTGCCAGCGCCTACGGCTGGAGTATCGAACGGGTGGCCTATCGCCCGGTGCGCAGCTCCAAGCGTCTGATTGCGCTGATCTCCGCGATTGGTATGTCCATCTTCCTGCAGAACTACGTCAGCCTGACCGAAGGGTCCCGCGACGTGGCGCTGCCAAGCCTGTTTAACGGCCAGTGGATTGTGGGTGCCAGCGAGAACTTCTCGGCGTCGATTACCACCATGCAGCTGGTGATCTGGATTGTGACCTTCCTCGCCATGCTGGCGCTGACCCTGTTTATCCGCTACTCCCGTATGGGCCGCGCCTGCCGCGCCTGTGCGGAAGACCTGAAAATGGCGAGCCTGCTCGGCATCAACACCGACCGCGTGATCGCCCTGACCTTCGTGATTGGCGCGGCGATGGCGGCCGTTGCTGGTGTTCTGCTCGGCCAGTTCTACGGCGTGATCAACCCGTACATCGGCTTTATGGCCGGGATGAAAGCCTTCACCGCAGCGGTACTGGGCGGTATCGGCAGCATTCCGGGCGCGATGATCGGTGGCCTGATTCTGGGCGTGGCCGAAGCGCTCTCCTCTGCTTACCTGAGTACCGAATATAAAGATGTGGTGTCGTTTGCCCTGCTGATTCTGGTTCTGCTGGTTATGCCTACCGGTATTCTGGGTCGTCCGGAGGTAGAGAAAGTATGAAACCGATGCATTTTGCGATGGCGCTGCTTTCTGCGGCGATGTTCTTCCTGCTGGCGGGCGTCTTTATGGGCGTGCAGCTGCAGCTGAGCGGCACAAAGCTGGTAGTGGATTCCGCCTCTGATATCCGCTGGCAGTGGGTGTTTGTCGGCACCGCGGTGGTCTTCTTCTTCCAGCTGCTGCGTCCGCTGTTCCAGAAGGCGCTGAAAAACGTCTCCGGGCCGAAGTTTGTTCTGCCGGCGATTGACGGCTCGACCGTTAAACAGAAGCTGTTCCTGGTGGCGCTGCTGGTGGCTGCGGTAGCGTGGCCGTTCGTGGTCTCGCGCGGGACGGTGGACATCGCCACCCTGACCATGATTTACGTCATTCTGGGCCTCGGCCTGAACGTGGTGGTAGGTCTGTCTGGCCTGCTGGTGCTGGGCTACGGCGGCTTCTACGCCATCGGCGCCTATACCTTTGCCCTGCTGAACCACTATTACGGTCTCGGCTTCTGGACCTGTCTGCCGCTGGCGGGGCTGGTCTCTGCGGCGGCGGGCTTCCTGCTCGGCTTCCCGGTGCTGCGCCTGCGCGGTGACTATCTGGCGATTGTGACCTTAGGCTTCGGCGAAATTGTCCGTATCCTGCTGCTCAACAATACCGAAGTGACCGGTGGCCCGAACGGCATCAGCCAGATCCCGAAACCGACCTTCTTCGGTCTGGAGTTCAGCCGTTCCGCCCGTGAAGGCGGCTGGGACACCTTCAGCAACTTCTTCGGCGTGAAGTACGATCCGTCCGACCGCGTGATCTGGCTCTACCTGGTGGCGCTGCTGCTGGTGGTCATCACCCTGTTCGTGATTAACCGTCTGCTGCGCATGCCGCTGGGACGTGCGTGGGAAGCGCTGCGTGAAGATGAGATTGCCTGTCGCTCCCTGGGCCTGAATCCGACCCGCATCAAGCTGACCGCCTTTACCATCAGCGCCGCGTTTGCCGGTTTCGCCGGAACGCTGTTCGCCGCGCGTCAGGGCTTCGTCAGCCCGGAATCCTTTACCTTTGCGGAATCCGCGTTCGTGCTGGCTATCGTGGTGCTCGGCGGGATGGGCTCGCAGTTTGCCGTTATTCTCGCGGCCATCCTGCTGGTGGTCTCCCGTGAGCTGATGCGCGACTTTAACGAATACAGCATGCTGATGCTCGGTGGTTTGATGGTACTGATGATGATCTGGCGTCCGCAGGGCTTGCTGCCGATGACCCGTCCACAGCTGAAACTGAAAAACGGGCAAGCGAAAGGAGAGCAGGCATGAGTCAGCCATTATTATCCGTTAACGGCCTGATGATGCGTTTTGGCGGCCTGCTGGCGGTCAACAATGTGTCTCTGGATCTGCATCAGAAAGAGATTGTTTCGCTGATCGGCCCGAACGGTGCCGGTAAAACCACGGTCTTTAACTGCCTGACCGGTTTCTACAAACCGACGGGCGGCACCATCATGCTGCGCGACCAGCACCTGGAAGGGCTGCCGGGCCAGCAGATTGCCCGCATGGGCGTGGTGCGTACCTTCCAGCACGTGCGTCTGTTCCGCGAGATGACGGTGATCGAGAACCTGCTGGTGGCGCAACATCAGCAGCTGAAAACCGGGCTCTTCTCCGGCCTGCTGAAAACCCCGGCGTTTCGCCGTACCCAGGATGAAGCTTTAGATCGCGCCGCCACCTGGCTCGACCGTATCGGTCTGTTGCAGCACGCTAACCGTCAGGCCAGCAACCTGGCCTACGGTGACCAGCGTCGTCTGGAGATTATCCGCTGCATGGTGACTCAGCCGGAGATCCTGATGCTCGACGAACCGGCGGCAGGGCTTAACCCGAAAGAGACCAAAGAGCTGGACGAGCTGATTGTCGAGCTGCGTAACCATCACGACACCACCATCCTGCTGATTGAGCATGATATGAAGCTGGTGATGGGCATTTCGGATCGTATTTACGTGGTGAACCAGGGCACGCCGCTGGCGAACGGGACGCCGGAAGAGATCCGCAACAACCCGGACGTGATCCGCGCTTATCTGGGTGAGGCATAAGATGGAAAAAGCGATGTTATCTTTTGACAAGGTTAATGCCCACTACGGCAAGATCCAGGCGCTGCACGACGTCAGCCTGCACATCAACCAGGGGGAGATCGTCACCCTGATTGGGGCCAACGGCGCGGGGAAAACCACCCTGCTCGGCACCCTGTGCGGCGATCCGCGCGCCACCAGCGGGCGTATCGTTTTTGACGGTAAAGACATTACCGACTGGCAGACCGCCAGAATCATGCGTGAAGCGGTGGCGATTGTCCCGGAAGGGCGTCGCGTCTTCTCCCGCATGACGGTGGAAGAGAACCTGGCGATGGGCGGCTTCTTTGCCGAGCGCGAGCAGTTCCAGACCCGCATCAAGCGCGTGTATGACCTGTTCCCGCGTCTGTTTGAGCGTCGTATTCAGCGTGCGGGCACCATGTCCGGCGGGGAACAGCAGATGCTGGCGATTGGCCGTGCGCTGATGAGCCAGCCGCGCCTGCTGCTGCTCGACGAACCGTCCCTCGGGCTGGCGCCGATCATCATTCAGCAGATCTTCGACACCATCGAGCAGTTGCGTAGCGAAGGGATGACCATCTTCCTCGTGGAGCAGAACGCCAATCAGGCGCTGAAGCTCGCGGATCGCGGCTACGTGCTGGAGAACGGTCGCGTGGTGCTGGAAGACACCGGCGACGCGCTGCTGGCGAACGAAGCGGTGCGGAGTGCGTACCTGGGCGGTTGAGCCGTCTGTGATGCCCAGTGGCGCTGCGCTTACCGGGTCTCCAGAATCGAGCCGGGTAAGGCGAAGCCGCCACCCGGCTTTTTTGTTTTTTGTACACTTCAGTTGTACAATTGACTTGTACTTAAAAGGAGGGGTTATGCGTACAATGAACTATAGCGAAGCACGTCAAAACCTTGCTTCAGCGCTGGATTCCGCGGCGACGGGAACACCCGTGACAATCACGCGTCGGGGCCATAAGCCTGCCGTGATTATCAGCGCGGAAGAGTTTGAACGTTATCAGGCGGCAAAGCTGGATGCCGAGTTCGATGCCATTATGGGCATACATGGGAACGAAATAAGGGAACTGGCTGATAAATGAATCTGCAATTTATCTCAGCGGAAGAGATAGTCCTGTTTCATGACAAACTCCTGAGCGTCACGCCTGGCGTCACGGGAATGTCAGACCCGGGACGTGCTGAAGCATTGCTCTATCGCGTACTGAACAAATATCAATACGAAGGTGTGACCGATGTATGGATCCTGGCGGCAATGCATTTGCTGGCCATATCCCGCGGTCATATCTTCAATGACGGCAATAAACGCACAGCGCTGTTTATCACCCTGCTTTTTCTCAAACGCAACGGCATTACGCTGAAGGCCAACCCGGATTATGTGGCGATGACGGTTGAAGCTGCTGCGGGTCGCCTGTCGCTCGAAGAGATTGCTGAACGTCTACGCTGCACCCCTTTCACACAACCATCATCCCCCTGACGCCTTGCTGTCATCTCTCTGTAAACAAAAAGTTATTTTTCTGTAATTCGAGCATGTCATGTTACCTCGCGAGCACAAAACGCGTGATATCGCGCATCCGGCACAATAAGAGAGATGACAATGACATCGTTACGACACACAGCTTTGGGTCTGGCAATGGGTCTGGCGTTTGCGACTAACGCAATGGCCGTCACCACTATTCCGTTCTGGCATTCCATGGAAGGGGAGTTGGGTAAAGAAGTTGACTCCCTGGCGCAACGTTTCAACGACAGCCACCCGGACTACAAGATTGTGCCGGTGTATAAAGGCAACTACGAGCAGAGCCTGAGCGCGGGCATCGCCGCATTCCGTACCGGCAACGCCCCTGCGCTGCTGCAGGTTTACGAAGTGGGCACCGCCACCATGATGGCATCGAAAGCCATCAAGCCGGTCTATGAAGTGTTCAAAGACGCGGGCATCAACTTCGACGAGTCCCAGTTCGTGCCGACCGTCTCCGGTTACTACACCGACTCCAAATCCGGCCATCTGCTCTCCCAGCCGTTTAACAGCTCCACCCCGGTGCTGTACTACAACAAAGACGCCTTCAAAAAAGCCGGTTTAGATCCGGAGCAGCCGCCGAAAACCTGGCAGGATCTGGCGGCGTACACCGCCAAACTGAAAGCGGCCGGCATGAAGTGTGGCTACGCGAGCGGCTGGCAGGGCTGGATCCAGATCGAGAACTTCAGCGCCTGGCACGGCAAGCCGGTGGCGACCGAAAACAACGGTTTCAACGGTACCAACGCGGTACTGGAATTCAACAAGCCGGAGCAGGTGAAGCACATCGCCCTGCTTGAAGAACTGAACAAGAAGGGCGATTTCAGCTACTTCGGGCGTAAAGACGAATCCACCGAGAAGTTCTACAGCGGCGACTGCGCCATCACCACCGCCTCGTCCGGCTCGCTGGCGGATATTCGCCACTACGCCAAATTCAACTACGGCGTGGGGATGATGCCGTACGACGCTGATTCTGAAGGCGCGCCGCAGAACGCCATCATCGGCGGGGCGAGCCTGTGGGTGATGCAGGGCAAAGACAAGGAGACCTACAAAGGCGTGGCCGAGTTCCTCGACTTCCTGGCGAAACCAGAAAACGCGGCGGAATGGCACCAGAAGACCGGCTACCTGCCGATCACCAAAGCCGCCTATGACCTGACCCGCGAGCAGGGCTTCTACGACAAGAACCCAGGGGCGGATATCGCCACGCGCCAGATGCTGAACAAGCCGCCGTTGCCGTACACCAAAGGCCTGCGCCTGGGCAACATGCCGCAGATCCGTACCATCGTGGATGAAGAGCTGGAGAGCGTGTGGACCGGTAAGAAAACCCCGCAGCAGGCGCTGGATGCGGCCGTCGAGCGTGGCAACCAGCTACTGCGCCGCTTTGAGCAGTCGACTAAATCGTAAAAAATGCCCGGTGGCGCTGCGCTTACCGGGCCTACGATGTGCCCCATGTAGGCCGTGTAAGGCGTAGCCGCCACCCGGCACTGTTCAGGAATCCAATCTCCATGTCCTCATCCCGTCCGGTGTTTCGTTCCCGTTGGCTGCCGTACCTGCTGGTCGCGCCGCAACTGGTCATCACCGTTATCTTCTTTATCTGGCCTGCGGGCGAAGCGCTGTGGTACTCGGTGCAGAGCGTCGATCCGTTCGGGCTCTCCAGCCAGTTTGTTGGCCTGGATAATTTCGCTGCCCTGTGGCACGACAGCTACTACATCGACGCCTTCTGGACGACGATCAAATTCAGCACCCTGGTTACCTTTAGCGGCCTGATCGCCTCGCTGTTTTTCGCCGCGCTGGTGGATTACGTGGTGCGCGGCAGCCGTCTCTATCAGACCCTGATGCTGCTGCCCTACGCCGTGGCGCCCGCCGTCGCCGCCGTGCTGTGGATCTTCCTCTTCAACCCCGGTCGCGGGCTGATCACCCATTTCCTCGGTGAATTCGGCTACGACTGGAACCACGCCCAGAACAGCGGCCAGGCGATGTTCCTGGTCGTGTTCGCCTCGGTATGGAAGCAGATCAGCTACAACTTCCTGTTCTTCTTTGCCGCGCTGCAGTCCATCCCGCGCTCGCTGGTGGAAGCCGCCGCGATTGACGGCGCAGGCCCGATCCGCCGCTTCTTTAAACTGGCGCTGCCGCTGATCGCCCCGGTGAGTTTCTTCCTGCTGGTGGTCAACCTGGTCTACGCCTTCTTCGACACCTTCCCGGTGATCGACGCCGCCACCGCAGGCGGCCCGGTGCAGGCGACCACCACGCTTATCTATAAGATCTACCGCGAAGGGTTTGCCGGTCTGGATCTCTCGGCCTCTGCCGCCCAGTCGGTGGTGCTGATGTTCCTTGTCATCATCCTCACGGTGGTGCAGTTCCGCTATGTCGAAAGTAAGGTGCGCTACCAATGATTGAGAACCGTCGCGGGCTGACGATTTTCAGCCACACCATGCTGATTCTGGGGATCGTCGTCATCCTGTTCCCGCTGTACGTGGCCTTTGTTGCCGCCACGCTGGATCGCAACGCCATATTTGAAACCCCGATGACGCTTATCCCCGGCGGCCATCTTTTCGAGAACATGGCAACCATCTGGACCCAGGGCGTCGGCGTTAACAGCGCCCCGTTCTGGCTGATGATGCTCAACAGCTTCATCATGGCGCTGGGCATTACGGTGGGCAAAATCGTGGTGTCGATGCTGTCGGCCTTCGCTATCGTCTGGTTCCGCTTTCCGCTGCGCAACCTGTTCTTCTGGATGATCTTTATCACCCTGATGCTGCCGGTAGAGGTGCGTATCTTCCCGACGGTAGAGGTGATCGCTAACCTCGGCATGCTGGACAGCTACGCGGGCTTAACCCTGCCGCTGATGGCCTCGGCCACCGCCACCTTCCTGTTCCGCCAGTTCTTTATGACCCTGCCGGACGAACTGATTGAGGCCGCGCGTATCGACGGCGCGTCACCGATGCGCTTCTTCCGCGACATCGTGCTGCCGCTGTCGAGAACCAACCTTGCGGCGCTGTTTGTGATCACCTTTATCTACGGCTGGAACCAGTACCTGTGGCCGCTGTTGATTATCCAGGACGTCAACCTCGGCACCGCCGTGGCGGGCATCAAAGGCATGATCGCCACCGGCGAAGGCACCACCCTCTGGAACCAGGTGATGGCGGCGATGCTGCTCACCCTTATCCCACCCGTAGTCATTGTTTTAGCCATGCAGCGTGCATTTGTCCGCGGCCTGGTCGATAGCGAGAAATAAGATGGCAGGTTTAAAACTACAGGCAGTTACCAAAAGCTGGGACGGCAAAACCCAGGTCATTCAGCCCCTCACCCTCGACGTGGCGGACGGAGAATTTATCGTGATGGTCGGCCCGTCGGGCTGCGGCAAATCAACCCTGCTGCGGATGGTGGCTGGCCTTGAGCGCGTCACCTCGGGCGATATCTGGATCGACCGCAAGCGCGTCACCGAGATGGAGCCCAAAGACAGGGGCATCGCGATGGTGTTCCAGAACTACGCGCTTTATCCGCACATGAGCGTGGAGGAGAACATGGCCTGGGGGCTGAAAATCCGCGGCATGGGCAAGGGCCACATTGAGGAGCGCGTCAAAGAGGCGGCGCGCATTCTGGAGCTGGACGGCCTGCTGAAGCGCCGCCCGCGCGAGCTCTCCGGCGGCCAGCGTCAGCGCGTGGCGATGGGCCGCGCCATCGTGCGCGATCCTGCGGTATTCCTGTTTGACGAACCGCTCTCAAACCTCGACGCCAAGCTGCGCGTGCAAATGCGTCTTGAGCTGCAGCAGCTGCACCGCCGCCTGAAAACCACCTCCCTGTACGTCACCCACGATCAGGTCGAGGCGATGACTCTCGCCCAGCGGGTGATGGTAATGAACAAAGGTGTCGCCGAGCAGATTGGCACCCCGGTGGAGGTGTACGAAAAGCCTGCCAGCCGCTTTGTGGCGAGCTTTATCGGCAGCCCGGCGATGAACCTGCTGGAGGGGCGCATCAGCGCTGCGGGCACCCATTTTGAAATGGACAGCGGCATGGCGCTGCCCATCAACTGGTTCTATCGCGGCTATGCCGGACGCAAAATGACCCTGGGTATCCGCCCGGAACATATTGCGCTAAGCTCGCAGGCGGAAGGCGGCGTACCGCTGGTGATGGACACCCTGGAGATGCTGGGGGCCGATAACCTGGCGCACGGACGCTGGGGCGAGCAGAAGCTGGTGGTGCGCATGTCGCATCAGGAGCGCCCGAAAGCGGGCAGCACGCTGTGGCTGCACCTGCCGGAAAATCATCTGCACTTATTTGATGGTGAAACAGGACAACGCATATGAGTAACTGGCCTTATCCCCGCATCGTCGCCCACCGGGGCGGCGGTAAACTGGCCCCGGAAAACACGCTGGCGGCCATCGACACCGGCGCACGCTACGGTCACACCATGATCGAGTTCGACGCCAAGCTGTCGAAAGACGGGGAGATCTTCCTCCTGCATGATGACAACCTCGAGCGTACCAGCAACGGCTGGGGCGTGGCGGGGGATCTGCCGTGGCGCGACCTGCTGAAAGTGGATGCCGGAAGCTGGTTCAGCGGCGAATTCACAGGCGAGCCGCTGCCGCTGCTTGCGGAAGTGGCCGATCGCTGTCGCCAGCACGGGATGATGGCCAACATCGAAATTAAACCGACCACCGGCACGGGGCCGTTAACCGGCAAGGTGATTGCGTTAGCGGCCCGGGAGCTGTGGGCAGGCATGACGCCGCCGCTGCTGTCGTCGTTTGAAATGGATGCGCTGGAAGCGGCCCAGGCTGCGGCTCCGGAACTGCCGCGCGGGCTATTGCTGGACGAGTGGCGGGAAGACTGGCGCGAACTGACCACCCGGCTGGGCTGCGTGTCGATTCACCTGAACCATCGTCTGCTGAATGAAGGGCGGGTAGAGGCGCTGAAAGCCGCGGGATTACATATCCTGGTTTATACCGTCAACCAGCCCCAGCGTGCAGCCGAACTGCTGCGCTGGGGTGTGGATTGCATCTGTACCGATGCGATTGCTCTTATTGGCCCGGACTTTCAGCCCTAAGGGTTATTCAGCATCGAACCATTCTGCTGCTGCGGCAGCATATGTTGCTGCTGCACGCCGCTGGCATCGACCCCGCCACCGCTGAGCATCCCGCCGTTGGTGTTAGGCAGAACCTGCACCCCCGGCTGGCTCTGCTGAATCCGCTGGGTGTTGTTATTCATCTGGGTTTGCAGATGCTGCTGCTGGACGCGGGTCTGCGTCTGCAGCTGCTGGTTGAGCATCCCTGTCTGCTGCTGCTGCTGGATCATCATCTGATTTTGCATTCGCTGCTGGCTGGGGTTCTGATAGCCCGGCTGGTTGGGGTTATTCAGGGTGTTGATCGGCTGCGCGAACACGGCAAACGGCAGTAACGCCGCAACAAGAATGAGTCGTTTCATGGTCATTCCCTCCTTCTGAGGCCTTACCTAAGTTTACCTCGAATCCGCCATTACGATGATTTTTTAAGAGTTATGAACCAGGATTAAGCGGGAGCCCGAGTCCCATCACCTGGAGAATTATAAAGATGAAACCAACGTTTATACGCTGGGTAGCGATTGCTGCCCTGACGGCAGGCGGTACGTTTTGCGTGGCAGCGAATCCTCCGGCGGCACCGCCGGTATCCTACGGCGTGGAGGAGGATGTGTTCCATCCCGTACGGGCGCAGAAGGGGATGGTTGCCTCGGTAGATGCTCTCGCCACCCAGGTCGGGGTGGATATCCTCAGGCAGGGCGGTAATGCGGTAGATGCGGCGGTGGCGGTGGGTTACGCGCTGGCGGTCACCCACCCGCAGGCGGGTAACCTCGGCGGCGGCGGTTTCATGATGCTGCGCACCAAAGAGGGCGTGACCACGGCCATCGACTTCCGTGAAATGGCCCCGGATCAGGCGACGCGCGACATGTTCCTCGACGAGCAGGGCAACGCCGACAGTAAAAAATCGCTTACCTCCCATCTGGCGACCGGTACGCCGGGCACCGTGGCGGGCTTCTCGCTGGCGCTGGATAAATACGGCACTCTGCCGCTGAACAAGGTGGTGCAGCCGGCCATCAAGCTGGCGCGCGACGGCTTCGAGGTTAACGATGCCCTGGCCGACGATCTGAAAACCTACGGCAGCGAAGTGATCCCCAACCATGAGAACAGCAAAGCGATCTTCTGGAAGGATGGCGAGCCGCTGAAGAAGGGCGACAAGCTGGTGCAGACCAACCTCGCCAAAAGCCTGGAGATGATCGCGGAGAACGGCCCGGATGCCTTCTATAAAGGTCCGATTGCCGACCAGATTGCCGAAGAGATGAGTAAAAACGGCGGGCTGATCACCAAAGCGGATCTGGCCGCCTACAAAGCGGTGGAGCGCACGCCAATCAGCGGCGACTATCGCGGGTATCAGGTCTACTCCATGCCGCCGCCGTCTTCCGGAGGCATCCATATCGTGCAGATCCTCAACATTCTTGAAAACTTCGATATGCACAAATTTGGCTTCGGCAGCGCGGATACGTTGCAGGTGATGGCCGAGGCGGAGAAGTATGCCTATGCCGACCGCTCGGAGTATCTGGGCGACCCGGATTTCGTTAAGGTGCCGTGGCAGGCGCTGACCAACAAAGCCTATGCCAAATCCTTGGCCGATCAGATCGATATCAACAAAGCCAGACCCTCGAGCGAGATCCGCCCCGGCAAGCTGGCGCCCTATGAGAGCAACCAGACCACCCACTTCTCGGTGGTGGATAAGGACGGAAACGCGGTGGCGGTGACCTATACGCTTAACACCACCTTCGGGACCGGGATCGTGGCGGGCAACAGCGGCATTCTGTTGAACAACGAGATGGATGACTTCTCTGCCAAACCGGGCGTGCCGAACGTTTACGGGCTGGTGGGCGGGGATGCCAACGCCGTCGGGCCGAAGAAGCGTCCGCTGTCGTCGATGTCGCCGACCATCGTGGTGAAAGACGGTAAAACCTGGCTGGTGACCGGCAGCCCGGGCGGGAGCCGCATTATCACCACCGTCCTGCAGATGGTGGTCAACAGCATCGATTTCGGGATGAACGTGGCGGAAGCCACCAACGCGCCGCGCTTCCATCACCAGTGGCTGCCGGATGAGCTGCGGGTGGAGAAGGGCTTCAGCCCGGACACCCTGAAACTGCTGGAGCAGCGCGGGCAGAAAGTGGCGGTGAAAGAGGCGATGGGCAGCACCCAGAGCATTATGGTCGGGCCGGATGGCACGCTGTATGGGGCGTCGGATCCGCGTACGCCAGGGGATTTAACGGCGGGGTATTGAGTTATTTGCCGGGTGGCGGCTTCGCCTTACCCGGCCTACAAGGTCAACGCAAAACGGCAACCTCGGTTGCCGTTTTTAATGTTTGCACCCTCTCCCTGTGGGAGAGGGCCGGGGTGAGGGCACCAGCCCGCACAAAACTACTTAATACGCGCCATATAAAGCGCATCCACAAATTCGCCGTCGCGCAGGGCAAACTTATTCCCGGTGCCTTCCACGACAAAGCCGTATTTGCGGTACAGGGCAACGGCGGACGGATTGTCGGAAAATACCGTCAGCTCAATGCGTTCGATGCGCAGCCAGTTGTCGCACAGGTTGATCATCTCACGCATTAACGCGCTGCCCACACCGTGGCCCTGCACGTCGGCAGAAACGCCGATGCCAAAGGTTGCCACATGGCTGCGGCGGGGGTTTTCCATCACATCCAGCACCAGATGACCGACTACCTTATCGTCCAGGCAGGCCACCAGTTGGCGTCTGCCTGGCTTTCTCATCACCCGTTCCTGCCACATCTCCATCGAAGGATGAGGAAGTTGTAGTGTGTTGTGATACACCCCTGGATGGGCATTTAGCTGGCGTAAAGCTTCGGCATCGGCGGCTTCAACGTGGCGTATCACTATCTCACTCATTCCTTCGTCCTCAGTTAGTTAGGTTCCTTTCCAACATCCATGAGATTGAAATGTGAGTCAACTAGCATTTTTTGCAAAAAATGAGTGGACAAGTGCGAATGAGAATGATTATTATTGTCTTGCATTCAGGAAGTCCGCGACGGAAACCTGAAAGCACGACATTGCTCACATTGCTTCCAGTATTATTTTAGCCAGCGTTTCGCTGGCTTTTTTTTGCCTAAAGCTTTTGCAACGGTATGAGTTCAGGCGTGTCAGGCACGTTCTCTTTCATCAGGCCCACCACGTTGTTCTTCTCGGCGAGAGCAGGTAACACCTCCGCCTGGCCGGAAAACACACCGCCCTTTTTGACCGCCAGCGTCCGGTAGAGCAGGGTGCCCGTGACCTGACCGTTTTCGCAGATCTCAATAACATCGCCGCTGCACTGGCCGATGACCTTGCCATCGACAATCAGCTCCCGGCAGGTGATGTTCCCCTCCACCTGACCGCCGCGCATGATTTTTATCAGGCTCTCTTTAGAGTCGATATTGCCGGTCAGCGTGCCGTGAACGTAGACGTGCCCGCCCGAGACGATATTGCCTTCAAAGTGCACATCGCTGGCGATAACGGTGGTGCCGTGTTTCTCCACCGCGGTGGGCTCTTTCTCGCTGACCGGGGCCGGTGCGATCATCTCTGGCTTGTCAATTTCGGTGATTTTTTGCTTTTTAAACATAAGGTTGACCTGATTAGATAAGAGGGGAATAGCAAAAGCCATTAGGGTCAATGCCGCGAACAGCCACGTCAGGGAGCGGGCGTTAAAGCACCAGGCGACCAGGGCGAGCAGCCAGAAGAGAAGTGCGCTATTCAACGCGAGATATTTTCTGTCCATAGAAAATGAGCGCGACTCCGTTCGCGAGCAGATTGATTTGACCGCCTCCTTATCCTGATAATTTCGGCCAGGATCAAGGTCCTGGCTGCCATTTTAGGATTCGTTATAGAAATATATTTCAGCGTCATGTTGCGCTATGGTTGAAAGCAGAGACCTTAGCCAGGAACAACACCATGACACTACACTGCGCATTTATTGGATTTGGCAAAAGCACCACCCGCTATCACCTTCCGTATGTTCTTACCCGTAAAGCCAGCTGGCACGTGGCGCACATCTTCCGCCGCCACCCGAAACCGGAAGAGCAGTCCCCGCAGTACTCCCATATTCACTTCACCAGCGATCTCGACGAGGTGCTGAACGATCCTGAAGTGAAGCTGGTGATCGTCTGTACCCATGCCGACAGCCATTTTGAGTACGCAAAACTCGCCCTGGAAGCCGGTAAAAACGTGCTGGTGGAAAAGCCGTTCACCCCGACGATGGCCGAAGCAAAAGAGCTCTTCGAGCTGGCCCGCAGCAAAGGGCTGACCGTCAGCCCGTATCAGAACCGCCGCTTCGACACCTGCTTCCTCACCGCGAAACAGGCCATTGAGAGCGGCAAGCTGGGCGACATCGTCGAAGTTGAAAGCCACTTCGATTACTACCGTCCGGTGGCCGAGACCAAACCCGGCCTGCCGCAGGACGGCTCGTTCTACGGCCTCGGCGTGCACACCATGGATCAAATCATCTCCCTGTTCGGTCGCCCGGACCACGTGGCCTATGACATCCGCAGCCTGCGTAACAAAGCTAATCCTGACGATACCTTTGAAGCGCAGCTGTTCTACGGCGACCTGAAGGCAATCGTCAAAACCAGCCATCTGGTGAAAATCGACTACCCGAAATTCATCGTCCACGGCACCAAAGGCTCGTTTATCAAATACGGTATCGACCAGCAGGAGACCAGCCTGAAAGCCAACATCATGCCGGGCGAGCCAGGGTTTGCGGCGGATGATTCCGTGGGCGTGCTGGAGTACGTTAACGACGCGGGCGTGACGGTGAAAGAGGAGATCAAACCGGGCAACGGCGACTACGGTCAGGTCTACGACGCGCTGTTTGAAACCCTCACCAACGGAGCCCCTAATTACGTCAAGGAAATTGAAGTGATGACCAACCTTGAAATCCTTGAACGGGCCTTTGAACAGGCTTCACCTGCCACAGTAACCCTTGCCAGATAAGCCTGAATGACTCCTCTGTGTTTGTTCAGATATTTTGAACAGAGGAGTCAATTTTCACCCTCTATGATCCCAGGTCGATTGCGTCCACACTTACTCCATCGAAACGAACTGAGGGTAAAAACAATGATCTTCTTACGCAAAGCAAACGACCGCGGTCACGCAAACCATGGCTGGCTGGACTCATGGCACAGCTTCTCGTTCGCCGATTATTACGACCCGAATTTTATGGGTTTCTCGGCACTGCGCGTGATTAACGATGACGTGATCGATGGCGGCCAGGGCTTTGGTACCCACCCGCACAAAGACATGGAAATCCTGACCTACGTGCTGGAAGGGGCGGTTGAGCACCAGGACAGCATGGGTAACAAAGAGCAGGTTCCGGCGGGCGAGTTTCAGATTATGAGCGCCGGTACCGGGGTGCGTCACTCCGAGTACAACCCAAGCAAAACCGACCGTCTGCGTCTGTACCAGATCTGGATCATTCCGGAAGCGAAAGGCATCACCCCGCGCTACGAGCAACGCCGCTTTGACGCGCAGCAGGGTAAACAGCTGGTGCTTTCCCCGGATGCCCGTGACGGCTCGCTGAAAGTGCATCAGGACATGGAGCTCTACCGCTGGGCGCTGGCGAAAGACGAGCAGTCTGTGCACCAGATTGCCGCCAACCGCAAAGTGTGGATCCAGGTGGTGAAAGGCGAAGTGACCATCAACGGCACTAAAGCCACCACCAGCGATGGTCTGGCTATCTGGGATGAGCAGGCGATCTCCGTGCATGCCGACAGCGCTGCTGAAATCCTGCTGTTCGACCTGCCGCCGGTCTAAATCATAAATAATTTCCAGCCTTCTCCTTTCGCAGGGGAAGGTTGGTCTTTGTCCGTGATAAACTGAGGAAATCTATTGCTACCGATTTCTCTCAGGAAGATGAAAAAGAAAAGACCCGTACTTCAGGATGTAGCCGATCGCGTCGGTGTGACTAAAATGACGGTCAGCCGTTTCTTACGTAACCCGGAGCAGGTCTCCGTGGCGTTACGTGGCAAGATTGCCGCTGCTCTCGATGAACTGGGTTATATTCCTAACCGCGCCCCGGATATTCTCTCCAACGCTACCAGCCGCGCGGTGGGTGTCCTGCTTCCCTCCCTGACCAACCAGGTTTTCGCCGAAGTGCTTCGCGGCATTGAAAGCGTGACCGACGCCTTTGGCTATCAGACCATGCTCGCCCACTACGGCTACAAGCCGGAGCTGGAAGAGGAGCGTCTGGAGTCGATGCTCTCCTGGAACATTGACGGCCTGATCCTCACCGAACGTACCCACACCCCCCGCACCCTGAAGATGATCGAAGTGGCGGGTATTCCGGTGGTGGAGCTGATGGACAGCCAGTCACCCTGTCTCGATATCGCGGTCGGATTCGACAACTTTGAAGCCGCACGCCAGATGACGGCGGCGATCATCGCCCGCGGCCATCGTCATGTCGCCTATCTTGGCGCACGTCTGGATGAACGTACTATCATCAAACAGAAGGGGTACGAGCAGGCGATGCTCGACGCGAACTTAACGCCGTACAGTGTGATGGTCGAGCAATCCTCTTCCTACACCTCCGGCATTGAGCTGATGCGTCAGGCGCGTCGTGAATATCCGCAGCTTGATGGCATCTTCTGTACCAACGATGACCTCGCGGTGGGCGCCGCTTTCGAATGCCAGCGTCTCGGGCTTTCCATCCCGCAGGATATGGCGATCGCCGGTTTCCACGGTCATGACATCGGCCAGGTGATGGAGCCGCGTCTGGCGAGCGTCCTGACGCCGCGCGAGCGCATGGGGCGTATCGGTGCAGAACGCCTGCTGGCGCGCATTCGCGGTGAGACCGTGACGCCTAAAATGTTAGATTTAGGTTTCACGCTGTCACCAGGTGGATCTATTTAGCCTGACAAGTTTGAACTAGCTCACACTTATTCACTTCGCGCACGTTTGGATATTGCTTCTCGATAGCCCCGGCAGGACAATGTTACCGATAACTGTTACCCGTAACAATCGACTGAGGGACATACCTTGAGCACCACTAATCCTGATCACCACGTTTATGTCCTGATGGGCGTTTCCGGTAGCGGTAAGTCCGCCGTTGCCAGTGAAGTGGCGCATCAAATTCATGCCGCGTTCCTTGATGGTGATTTTCTCCATCCGCGCAGCAACATCACCAAAATGGCCTCCGGTGAGCCGCTGAACGACGACGATCGTAAGCCGTGGCTGCAGGCGCTGAACGATGCCGCCTTTGCCATGCAGCGCACCAATAAAGTGTCGCTGATCGTCTGCTCCGCGCTGAAAAAGACCTACCGCGACCAGCTGCGTGAAGGTAACGCCAATCTCTCCTTTATCTACCTGAAGGGCGATTTCGACGTGATCGAAACCCGTCTGAAAGCGCGCAAAGGGCACTTCTTCAAAACCCAGATGCTGGTGACGCAGTTCGAAACCCTGCAGGAACCGGGCGCTGACGAAAGCGATGTGCTGGTGGTGGATATCGATCAACCGCTGGACGGTGTTGTAGCAAGCACCATCGAGGTCATTAACAAAAGGCAGTAAGTTTTGAGTACGTTAACGCTTGTTTTAACAGCAGTCGGCTCCGTGCTGTTACTGCTGTTTTTAGTGATGAAGGCCCGTATGCACGCCTTCGTTGCTTTGATGGTGGTCTCTATTGGTGCAGGTCTCTTTTCCGGAATGCCGCTCGATAAAATCGCAGCGACCATGGAAAAAGGGATGGGAGGCACGTTAGGCTTCCTGGCGATTGTGGTCGCGCTTGGCGCGATGTTCGGCAAAATCCTGCATGAAACCGGCGCGGTCGATCAGATCGCCGTCAAAATGCTGAAATCCTTCGGTCACAGCCGGGCGCACTATGCCATTGGTCTGGCCGGTCTGATCTGCGCGCTGCCACTGTTCTTCGAAGTGGCGGTGGTGCTGCTGATTAGCGTGGCCTTCTCCATGGCCCGCCATACCGGCACCAACCTGGTGAAGCTGGTGATCCCGCTGTTTGCCGGTGTGGCCGCCGCCGCGGCGTTCCTGCTGCCGGGGCCTGCGCCGATGCTGCTGGCCTCGCAGATGCACGCGGATTTTGGCTGGATGATCCTGATTGGTCTGTGCGCGGCGATCCCGGGGATGCTGATTGCCGGTCCGCTGTGGGGCAATTTCATCAGCCGTTACGTTGAGTTGCACATTCCTGATGACGTCTCCGAGCCGCATCTGGGCGAAAACAAAATGCCGTCCTTCGGCTTTAGCCTCGCGCTGATCCTGCTGCCGCTGGTGCTGGTGGGGCTGAAAACCATCGCCGCCCGCTTTGTGCCTGAAGGCTCTACTGCCTATGAATGGTTTGAGTTTATCGGCCATCCGTTCACCGCGATCCTGGTGGCCTGTCTGGTGGCGATTTACGGTCTGGCGATGCGCCAGGGTATGGCGAAAGACAGGGTAATGGAGATCTGCGGTCACGCGCTGCAGCCGGCGGGTATTATCCTGCTGGTGATCGGTGCGGGCGGGGTGTTCAAGCAGGTGCTGGTCGATTCCGGCGTTGGCCCGGCATTGGGTGGGGCGCTCACCGGAATGGGCCTGCCGGTTGCGGTGACCTGCTTCGTGCTGGCTGCGGCGGTGCGTATCATTCAGGGCTCCGCGACCGTGGCCTGTTTAACCGCCGTCGGGCTGGTGATGCCGGTGATTGAGCAGTTGAACTACTCCGGCGCGCAGATGGCAGCACTGTCTATCTGTATCGCGGGTGGGTCGATTGTGGTGTCGCACGTTAACGACGCCGGTTTCTGGCTGTTCGGTAAATTTACCGGGGCGACGGAAGCGCAGACCCTGAAAACCTGGACGATGATGGAAACTATCCTCGGGACGACCGGGGCGATTGTGGGGATGATTGCGTTTACGTTGTTGAGCTAGCGGCTACAAAGCCAGACCGTAAACCGTAGGCCGGGTAAGCGCAAGCGCCACCCGGCTTCTGGCACCCCGCACTGGGGTGAACATGTGGCAACGGTGGTGGTTTCGTTCACTTTACGTTCCTTGCTTCTCTGTATGCCACGTCACCCGTGAACGTGTCAGGGGGGCTTGCCGCCGCCCCCCTGACCACCCCGGCTCCCGGCAAAGAAAATCGCCGCTTCGCGGTACCCTCAGCTTATTCCTTTCGGCTATCGGGTCGGGGGCGATCCTACATCCCTGTAGGTCGCCCCCTCTCGGCGCATCCATGCGTCTCGCCCCGGCCTTCAGTCAACGCTTCGGCGATTTTCAGCCGGACCAGGGAGCCGCTGCGGGTGTTTTGCCAGCTTTTAACTCAATTGCTGTTGAGCAAATCGCTGTCAAAAAATGATGAAAGAGTGGCAGGAGATTTACTCCAGGAACTGCTTGGTTTTTATAGCGATACGCTAAAAGCACCGCGCTGGCTGCGTACAGATGAAGGTGTCGTGCTGCTGTAAAAAGCCGGGTGGCGCTTGCGCTTACCCGGCCTACATTTCGTGCCTGACGGTTTTGTAGGCCGGGTAAGGCGTAGCCGCCACCCGGCGTCTGGCACCGGGATGAACGGAACGACCTGGAAAGCCGCATGTTCCCCTCACCCTAACCCTCTCCCCAAAGGGGCGAGGGGATCGTTCGTCACCCCTTCATCCACGCCCTAATCCCATCCAAAAACATCTGCGTCGCCATCATCACCAGTATCAATCCCATCAAACGCTCCAGCGCATTCACCCCTTTCTCCCCCAGCAGGCGCAAAAACAGCGACGACTGCAGCAGGATGATAAAGGTCCCGCCCCAGGCTATCAGCAGGGCAATCACCAGATGGCTCATCTGATTCGGATACTGATGCGACAGCAGCATCAGCGTCGCCAGAATGGTCGGCCCGGCGACCAGCGGGATCGCCAGCGGCACAATAAACGGCTCTTCACCCGCAGGCAGGCCGCTGCTGTTGCCTTCGCTGCTCGGGAAAATCATTTTGATGGCGATCAGGAACAGAATAATCCCGCCGGAAATCGAGACCGTTTCAGCGCGTAAATTCAGGAACGCGAGAATTTTCTCGCCGGCAAACAGGAAGATAAACATTACCAGTAGGGCGATGAGCAGCTCGCGGATCATGATGGCCCGACGGCGCTTCGGCTCGGTGTGCTTCAGCACCGACATGAAAATAGGCAGGTTTCCGAGTGGATCCATAATTAGGATCAATAAAACAGCTGCGGAAATGATTTCGCTCATCGTAGGTTATCCCTGATACTTGTATGGTTTCTCGGATGATTAGCTCTTTTTCTGATAGCCGGGCAATCATCGATTAATTTCGCTTGCGACTTTGGCAGCATTTTGTAATGTGAAGCATATCCCAGTTCAATACTGGCTTGCATAAACAGCACACACCCTCTGCAGGAAAAAAATGCTATGAAAAACGTTGGTTTTATCGGCTGGCGCGGTATGGTCGGCTCTGTACTCATGCAACGCATGGTTGAAGAGCGCGACTTCGACGCTATCCGCCCTGTCTTCTTCTCCACTTCCCAGCTCGGCCAGGCTGCTCCGTCCTTTGGGGGTTCCACAGGCACGTTGCAGGATGCTTTTGATCTGGAAGCGTTGAAGGCGCTGGACATTATCGTGACCTGCCAGGGCGGCGATTATACCAACGAAATTTATCCAAAGCTCCGTGAAAGCGGCTGGCAGGGCTACTGGATTGACGCGGCCTCTTCGCTGCGCATGAAAGACGACGCCATCATTATTCTTGACCCGGTTAACCAGGATGTCATCACCGATGGCCTGAACAAGGGCGTGAAAACCTTCGTCGGCGGCAACTGCACCGTCAGCCTGATGCTGATGTCGCTGGGCGGCCTGTTTGCTCAGGATCTGGTGGAGTGGGTCTCGGTTGCCACCTATCAGGCAGCGTCCGGCGGCGGCGCGCGTCATATGCGCGAGCTGCTGACCCAGATGGGCCAGCTGCACGCAAGCGTTGCGCAAGAGCTGGCAAATCCGGCGTCCGCCATTCTCGATATCGAGCGTAAAGTGACTCAGCTGACCCGCAGCGGCGAGCTGCCGGTGGATAACTTCGGCGTACCGCTGGCCGGTGGCCTGATCCCGTGGATCGACAAACAGCTGGATAACGGCCAGACCCGCGAAGAGTGGAAAGGCCAGGCCGAGACCAACAAGATCCTGCGTACCTCTTCCGTGATCCCGGTTGACGGCCTGTGCGTGCGCATCGGCGCGCTGCGCTGCCACAGCCAGGCATTCACCATCAAACTGAAAAAAGATGTGTCTATTCCGACGGTGGAAGAGCTGCTCGCATCGCACAATCAGTGGGCGAAAGTGGTGCCAAACGACCGCGACATCACCATGCGCGAGCTGACCCCTGCGGCAGTGACCGGCACACTATCTACCCCTGTTGGACGCCTGCGTAAACTAAATATGGGGCCAGAATACCTTTCCGCCTTTACCGTCGGCGACCAGCTGTTATGGGGTGCCGCCGAGCCGCTGCGCAGGATGCTGCGTCAGCTGGCGTAATAAATACTTAATACTAAGGGGTGATTTATCACCCCTTTTTTTGCGTACTAAAGGACGAAAACGCAAATGATCCATTATTTTTCGGGAGTCATATAAAGCGTTGGCTATGCTTTATGCGGGATGCCACATATTCCGCCTGGAGGTTGGATGGAACAGAGAGGATGCACAGTGTGCTGTTCCATTCAGGTCACATCAAGGTCGTACCCGGCGCGCGAAAGGGGCGGCAACTAAAAAAACAGGATGAACACCATGTCTGTTCGTATTGATAGAGACGTGATTAATGCGCTTATTGCGGGTCACTTTGCGGATCCGTTTTCTGTACTTGGCATGCACCGCACTGACGCCGGGCTGGAAGTCCGGGCACTGTTACCTGACGCAACGGAAGTGTGGGTGATTGAACCCAAAACCGGTCGCAAGGTCGGTAAACTCGAATGTATCGATTCACGCGGCTTCTTCGCTGGCGTGATGGCCCGCCGTAAAAACTTCTTCCGCTATCAGCTCGCCGTGATCTGGCATGGTCAGCAGAATCTGATCGACGATCCCTATCGCTTTGGTCCTCTGTTGCAGGAGATGGACGCCTGGCTGCTGTCGGAAGGTACGCACCTGCGGCCTTATGAAACCCTCGGCGCGCACGCCGACACGATGGACGGCGTCACCGGCACCCGCTTTACCGTCTGGGCACCGAATGCCCAACGCGTCTCCGTGGTGGGGCAGTTCAACTACTGGGATGGCCGCCGCCACCCGATGCGCCTGCGCCGTGAAACCGGCATCTGGGAGCTGTTTATCCCCGGCGCGCAAAACGGCCAGCTGTACAAATATGAGATGATCGATGCTCACGGCAAGCTGCGCATCAAGGCCGACCCCTATGCCTTCGAGGCACAGATGCGCCCGGAAACGGCGTCACTGATTTGCGGCCTGCCGGAGAAAGTCGCCCAGAGCGAAGAGCGCGCCCGGGCCAACCAGTTCGATATGCCGATCTCCATTTACGAAGTCCATCTTGGCTCCTGGCGTCGTCATACCGATAACAACTTCTGGCTCAGCTACCGGGAGCTGGCCGACCAGCTGATCCCCTATGTGAAATGGATGGGCTTTACCCATCTGGAGCTGCTGCCGATCAACGAACACCCGTTTGACGGCAGCTGGGGCTACCAGCCGACCGGGATGTATGCCCCGACCCGCCGTTTCGGCACCCGGGATGACTTCCGCTACTTTATCAACGCCGCGCACGCCGCCGGGCTGAATGTGATCCTCGACTGGGTCCCGGGCCACTTCCCGTCCGATGATTTTGGCCTGGCGCAGTTCGACGGCACCAGCCTGTATGAGCACAGCGATCCGCGGGAAGGCTATCACCAGGACTGGAATACCCTGATCTACAACTATGGCCGTCGGGAAGTGACCAACTACCTGGTGGGCAATGCGCTCTACTGGATCGAGCGTTTCGGCATTGATGCCCTGCGCGTGGATGCGGTGGCGTCGATGATCTACCGCGACTACAGCCGCAAAGAGGGGGAGTGGATCCCGAACGAATTCGGCGGCCGCGAAAACCTCGAAGCGATCGAGTTCCTGCGCAACACCAACCGCATTCTCGGCGAGCAGTCGCCGGGCGCGGTGACGATGGCTGAAGAGTCCACCGACTTCCCGGGCGTCTCCCGTCCGCCTTCAATGGGCGGCCTCGGCTTCTGGTACAAGTGGAACCTCGGCTGGATGCACGACACCCTGGATTACATGAAGCTCGATCCGGTGCATCGCCAGTATCACCACAACAAGCTGACCTTCGGCATGCTCTATAACGGCACCGAAAACTTTGTCCTGCCGCTCTCCCACGACGAAGTGGTTCACGGCAAAAAATCGATTCTCGACCGTATGCCGGGCGACGCATGGCAAAAATTTGCCAACCTGCGCGCCTACTACGGCTGGATGTTCGCCTTCCCGGGCAAAAAGCTGCTGTTTATGGGCAACGAGTTCGCCCAGGGCCGCGAGTGGAACCACGACTCCAGCCTCGACTGGCATCTGCTGGAAGGGGGCGACAACTGGCACCACGGCGTTCAGCGCCTGGTTCGCGACCTCAACCATACTTACCGTCACCACAAGGCCCTGCACGAGCTGGACTTCGATGATTACGGCTTTGAGTGGCTGGTGGTGGATGACCACGAACGCTCGGTGCTGATCTTTGTTCGTCGCGATAAAGCGGGCAACGAAATCATCGTCGCCAGCAACTTCACCCCGGTGACGCGCCATCACTACCGGTTCGGCATCAATCAGCCGGGCAAATGGCGCGAGGTGCTGAACACCGACTCCATGCACTACCACGGCAGCAATGCGGGTAACGGTGGGCTGGTGCAGAGCGACGAGCAGGAGAGCCATGGTCGTCCACAATCCCTGAGCCTGACGCTGCCGCCGCTGTCCACTATCTGGCTGGTCCGGGAGGGGGAATGACGCAACTCACTGCCGGTAAACCCGCCCCGCTCGGTGCGTGCTACGACGGGAAGGGGGTGAACTTCACGCTCTTCTCCGCCCACGCGGATCGGGTTGAACTCTGTGTGTTTGACGGCAAAGGCATTGAACATCGCTACGATCTGGTGGCGCGCAGCGGCGATATCTGGCACGGCTATCTGGAACATGCCCGCCCCGGCATGCGCTACGGCTATCGGGTGTATGGCCCCTGGGATCCGGCCAAAGGGCTGCGCTTTAACCCGGCGAAACTGCTGCTCGACCCCTGCGCGTATCAGGTCGATGGCACGCTGAATGACGACGTTCTGCTGCACAGCGGCAAAGAGACCCCGGATCATCGTGACAGCGCCGCCGTCGCGCCGAAAAGCGTGGTGGTCAACGATCATTACGACTGGGAAGAGGATGCCCCGCCCAACACGCCGTGGGGCAACACGGTCATCTATGAAGCGCACGTCAAAGGGCTGACCTGGCTGCACCCTGACATCCCGGAAGAGATCCGCGGCACCTATCAGGCGCTCAGCCATCCGGTGATGATTGCCTATTTTAAGCAGCTCGGCATCACGGCCCTGGAGTTATTGCCGGTGGCCCATTTCGCCAGCGAGCCGCGCCTGCAACGCCTCGGCCTCAGCAACTACTGGGGCTATAACCCGATGGCGATGTTTGCCCTCGAGCCGCGCTACGCCTCGCATCCCGACCGGGCGCGGGATGAGTTTCGTGACGCGGTGAAGGCGCTACACGAAGCGGGTATCGAGGTCATTCTGGATATCGTTCTCAACCACAGCGCCGAGCTGGATCTTGAGGGGCCGACCTTCTCCCTGCGCGGAATTGATAACCCTAGCTATTATTGGTTAAGAGAGGACGGGGATTATCACAACTGGACCGGGTGCGGTAACACCCTCAACCTCAGCCATCCGGCGGTAACAGACTACGCGTACGCGTGCCTGAAATACTGGGTTGAAACCTTCCACATCGACGGTTTTCGTTTTGACCTGGCCCCGGTAATGGGACGCACGCCGGAATACAGCCAGCAGGCGCCGCTGTTTGAGGCCATCAAAAACTGCCCGCTGCTCTCTGGCGTGAAGCTGATTGCTGAACCCTGGGATGTCGGCCCGGGCGGTTACCAGGTGGGGAATTTCCCGCCGCTGTTTGCCGAGTGGAACGATCACTATCGTGATGCGGCGCGCCGCTTCTGGCTGGCGCGCGATCTGTCGCTGGGGGCCTTTGCCGGACGTTTCGCGGCGTCCAGCGATCTGTTTAAACGCAACGGGCGTTTGCCTTCTGCGTCGGTCAATTTGCTGACGGCGCACGACGGATTCACCCTGCGTGACTGCGTTTGTTTCAATCAGAAACACAATGAAGCAAACGGCGAAGAAAACCGTGACGGCACCTTCAATAACCACAGTTTTAACCATGGTGTTGAAGGATTAAGTGGCAATCTGGATGTGATTGAACGGCGGCGCGCCAGCGTGCATGCGCTGCTGACCACCCTTTTGCTGTCACAGGGGACGCCGATGCTGCTGGCGGGCGATGAACATGGCCACAGTCAGCACGGCAACAACAACGCGTATTGCCAGGATAACGCGTTAACCTGGCTGGACTGGCAACAGGCCAACGAGGGATTGGTCGCCTTTACGGCCGCGCTGGTGCATCTGCGCAAGCAGATCCCGGCGCTCACCCTGAATCAGTGGTGGGAAGAGGGCGATGGCAATGTTCGCTGGTTAAATAAAAAGGCGCAACCCCTGGACGCGCACGAGTGGCAGAGCGGCGTGCCGTGCCTGCAGATCCTGCTTTCGGATTGCTGGCTCATCACCTTCAACGCCACCAATGAGGTCGCAGAAATTGCTTTACCCGAAGGGGAGTGGCGGGCTATCCCCCCCTTTGCCGGAGAGGATAATCCGGTCGTTATGACTGCCTGGCATGGGCCTGCGCACGGTGTATGTGTATTCCAGAGATGATAATAAAAGGAGTTGATCATGGTTAGGTTAGATAAGAACGACCCTCTAATGTTGGCGCGTCAGCTGCCATTGAAGTCTGTTGCCCTGATTCTTGCTGGTGGACGCGGTACCCGATTAAAAGATTTAACGATTAAACGTGCCAAACCCGCCGTCCACTTCGGCGGTAAATTCCGTATTATCGATTTTGCTCTGTCAAACTGCCTTAACTCCGGTATTCGCCGTATTGGCGTGATCACCCAGTATCAGTCCCACACCCTGGTGCAGCACATTCAGCGCGGCTGGTCGTTCTTCAGTGAGGAGATGAACGAGTTTGTCGATCTGCTGCCTGCCCAGCAGCGCGTACACGGCGAAAACTGGTATCGCGGCACCGCCGATGCGGTCACGCAGAACCTCGACATTATTCGTCGCTACGACGCCGAGTATGTGGTGATCCTTGCCGGGGACCACATCTACAAGCAGGACTACTCGCGCATGCTGATCGACCATGTCGAAAAAGGGGCGCGCTGCACCGTAGCCTGTATGCCGGTGCCCGTTGCCGAGGCGACGGCGTTTGGCGTTATGGCGGTGGATGAAAACGACAAAGTCATCGAGTTCGTGGAAAAACCGGCGAACCCGCCTTCAATGCCGGGGGATGACACTAAGTCGCTCGCCAGTATGGGTATCTATGTCTTTGATGCCGATTACCTTTACCAGCTGCTGGAAGAGGATGACAAGGACGAGAAATCCAGCCACGACTTCGGCAAAGATATTATCCCGAAAATCACCAAATCTGGCATGGCCTATGCACATCCGTTCCCACTCTCCTGCGTACAGTCCGATCCGAATTCAGAACCGTACTGGCGCGATGTGGGCACCCTGGAAGCGTACTGGAAGGCCAACCTCGACCTGGCCTCTGTAACGCCAGAACTCGACATGTACGACCATAACTGGCCGATCCGCACCCACATGGAGTCTCTGCCTCCTGCGAAATTTGTGCAGGACCGCTCGGGCAGCCACGGCATGACGCTGAACTCGCTGGTTTCTGGCGGGTGCATTATTTCGGGCTCGGTGGTGGTGCAGTCGGTGTTGTTCCCGCGCGTGCGGGTGAACTCCTTCTGCAACATTGATTCGTCAGTACTGTTACCCGACGTCTGGGTGGGCCGCTCGTGCCGCCTGCGTCGTTGCGTTATCGACCGTGCCTGCGTCATCCCGGAAGGCATGGTAATTGGAGAAAATGCGGAAGAGGACGCGCGCCGTTTCTACCGCTCAGAAGAAGGTATCGTGCTGGTTACGCGTGAAATGCTGCGTAAACTGCAGATCAAACAGGAGCGATGATGCAGGTTTTACACGTTTGTTCTGAGATGTTCCCGTTGCTAAAAACCGGCGGGTTGGCGGATGTGATTGGGGCGTTACCGGCGGCGCAAATCGCCGGTGGGGTCGATACTCGCGTGCTTCTCCCTGCTTTTCCGGATATTCGTCGCGGCGTGCCTGACGCGCAGATTGTCAGCCGCCGTGAGACCTTTGCCGGGCGCATCACATTACTGTTTGGCCATTACAACGGCGTGGGCATCTACCTGATTGATGCCCCGCATCTTTATGACCGCCCAGGGAGCCCGTACCACGACACTAACCTGTTTGCCTATACCGACAACGTGCTGCGTTTCGCGCTGCTCGGCTGGGTCGGCGCGGAGATGGCCTGCGGGCTGGATCCGTTCTGGCGTCCGGACATCGTGCATGCCCACGACTGGCACGCTGGCCTGGCCCCGGCGTATCTGGCGGTGCGTGGCCATCCGGCAAAATCGGTCTTTACCGTGCATAACCTGGCGTATCAGGGGATGTATTTAGCCAAACACATGGATGAAATAGAACTGCCATGGTCGTTCTTTAATATCCATGGGCTGGAGTTCAACGGGCAGATTTCGTTCCTCAAGGCCGGGCTGTACTACGCCGATCACATCACCGCCGTAAGCCCGACCTACGCGCGGGAGATCACCGAAGCGCAGTTTGGCTACGGCATGGAAGGGCTGCTGACCCAGCGCCACCGTGAAGGCCGCTTGTCGGGCATTCTCAACGGCGTGGATGAAAAAATCTGGAGCCCGGAGACCGATCTGCTGCTGAGCGCGCGCTATAACCGCGACTCGGTGGAAGATAAGGCCGAGAACAAACGTCAGCTGCAGATTGCTATGGGGCTGAAGGTCAACGACAAGGTGCCGCTGTTTGCGGTGGTGAGCCGTCTGACCAGCCAGAAAGGGCTCGATCTGGTGCTTGAAGCGCTGCCGGGTCTGCTGGAGCAGGGCGGACAGCTGGCGCTGCTGGGGGCCGGCGATCCGGTGCTGCAGGAGGGCTTCCTCGCCGCCGCCGCCGAGCATCCGGGGCAGGTGGGGGTGCAGATTGGCTATCACGAAGCGTTCTCCCATCGCATCATGGGTGGCGCCGACGTTATCCTGGTGCCGAGCCGTTTTGAGCCCTGCGGCTTAACCCAGCTGTATGGCCTGAAGTACGGCACGCTGCCTCTGGTGCGCCGTACCGGCGGGCTGGCGGATACCGTATCCGACACCTCGCTGGAGAACCTGGCAGACGGAATAGCCAGCGGATTTGTCTTCGAGGACAGTAATGCCTGGTCGCTGTTACGCGCGATTCGTCGTGCCTTCGTGTTGTGGTCACGTCCCTCTTTATGGCGTTTTGTTCAACGCCAGGCGATGGCCATGGATTTTAGCTGGCAAGTTGCGGCGCAGTCCTACCGCGATCTTTATCAACGCTTGATGTAACAACGCTGGAATCAGAGATATGAATGCACCCTTTTCCTATGCGTCTCCCACGGTAAGCATTGAGGCGTTAAAGCACTCTATCGCTTACAAGCTGATGTTCACCATCGGCAAAGATCCGGTCATCGCCAACAAACACGAATGGCTTAACGCCACGCTGTTTGCGGTGCGTGACCGGCTGGTTGAACGCTGGCTGCGCTCCAACCGCGCCCAGCTCTCACAGGAGACTCGCCAGGTTTACTATCTGTCGATGGAGTTTTTGATTGGCCGCACCCTTTCCAACGCGCTGTTGTCGCTGGGTATTTATGACGACGTCAAAACCGCGCTGGAAGAGATGGGGCTGGATTTAGAAGAGCTGATTGACGAAGAGAACGACCCCGGCTTAGGCAACGGCGGTCTGGGTCGTCTGGCGGCCTGCTTCCTCGATTCGCTGGCGACCCTCGCCCTGCCGGGGCGTGGCTACGGCATCCGCTACGATTACGGCATGTTCAAACAGAACATCGTCGATGGCCGACAGAAAGAGTCCCCGGACTACTGGCTGGAGTACGGCAACCCGTGGGAGTTCAAGCGCCACAACACCCGCTATAAGGTCCGCTTTGGTGGCCGTATTCAGCAGGAAGGCAAAAAGAGCCGCTGGGTCGAGACCGAAGAGATCCTCGCCGTGGCCTACGACCAGATTATCCCCGGCTACGACACCGATGCCACCAACACGCTGCGCCTGTGGAACGCCCAGGCCAGTAGCGAGATCAACCTCGGTAAATTCAACCAGGGCGACTACTTCGCGGCGGTGGAAGATAAAAACCACTCCGAGAACGTCTCCCGTGTGCTTTACCCGGACGACTCCACCTACTCGGGGCGCGAGCTGCGTCTGCGCCAGGAGTACTTCCTGGTCTCCGCGACCATTCAGGATATCCTGAGCCGCCACTACCAGCTGCACAAAACTTACGCCAACCTGGCCGAGAAGACCTGTATCCACCTGAATGACACCCATCCGGTGCTGTCGATCCCCGAGCTGATGCGTCTGCTGATCGACGAGCATAAGTTCAGCTGGGACGAGGCCTTCGAGGTGACCTGCCAGGTCTTCTCCTACACCAACCACACGTTGATGAGCGAAGCCCTGGAGACCTGGCCGGTGGATATGCTCGGCAAAATCCTGCCGCGCCACCTGCAGATCATCTTTGAGATTAACGACTTCTTCCTGAAAACGTTGCAGGAGCAGTATCCGCACGACACCGGCCTGCTGAGCCGCACCTCCATCATTGATGAATCCAATGGCCGCCGGGTGCGCATGGCGTGGCTGGCGGTGGTGATCAGCCACAAGGTCAACGGCGTGTCTGAGCTGCACTCTAACCTGATGGTGCAGTCGCTGTTCGCCGACTTTGCAAAAATCTTCCCGATGCGTTTCTGCAACGTCACCAACGGGGTGACGCCGCGCCGCTGGCTGGCGCTGGCTAACCAGCCGCTCTCCGAGGTGCTCGACGAGAACATTGGCCGTACCTGGCGCACCGATTTAAGCCAGCTGAGCGAGCTGGAGCAGCACGCTGATTTCCCGACGGTGAATAAAGCGGTACGCGACGCCAAGCTGCTGAACAAAAAGCGGCTGGCGGTGTGGATGGCGCTGCATCTGAACGTGGTCGCCAACCCGAAAGCGCTGTTCGACGTGCAGATCAAACGTATTCACGAGTACAAGCGTCAGCTGATGAACGTGCTGCACGTGATCACCCGCTACAACCGCATCAAGGCCGACCCGGATGCCGAGTGGGTGCCGCGCGTGAACATCTTCGCCGGTAAAGCGGCCTCGGCCTACTACATGGCGAAACACATCATCCATCTGATCAACGACGTGGCGAAGGTGATCAACAACGATCCGCAGATTGGTGACAAGCTGAAGGTCGTCTTTATCCCGAACTACAGCGTGAGTCTGGCGCAGCTGATCATTCCGGCGGCCGACCTCTCGGAGCAGATCTCGACCGCAGGCACTGAGGCCTCCGGCACCAGTAATATGAAGTTTGCCCTGAACGGGGCGCTGACCATCGGCACGCTGGACGGCGCCAACGTTGAGATGCTGGAGCACGTGGGTGAAGAGAACATCTTTATCTTCGGCAACACCACGGAAGAGGTTGAGGCGCTGCGTGCGAAGGGCTACTCGCCGCGTGACTATTACGAGAAGGATGAAGAGCTTCGTCAGGTGCTGACCCAGATCGCCACCGGGGTATTTAACCCGGACGAGCCTGGCCGTTACCGCGACCTGGTGGATTCGCTGATTAACTTCGGGGATCACTATCAGGTGCTGGCGGACTACCGCAGCTATGTGGATTGTCAGGACCGCGTGGACGAGCTGTACCGCAAGCCGGAAGAGTGGGCCACCAAAGCGATGCACAACATCGCCAACATGGGCTACTTCTCGTCGGATCGCACCATCAAAGAGTATGCCGAGACGATCTGGCATATTGATCCGGTGCGGTTGTAAAAGCAAAAAGGCAACGAAAGTTGCCTTTTTTAGTGTTTGCACCCTCTCCCTGCGGGAGAGGGCCGGGGTGAGGGCATCAGGCCGCACCGCTGTTTTTTTGCCGGGTGGCGGCTTCGCCTTACCCGGCCTACGTTCCTTAGTCTTTTGTAGGCCCGGTAAGCGTCAGCGCCACCGGGCGAGAAGCGCGCACGAATCTTGCAGGCCCGGTAAGCGTCAGCGCCACCGGGCATTTCCTCACGACGCTAACGACAGCTCACGCTTTCCCGTCTGCTCAGCCAGCCACTGCGCTACGCGCGACTGCTGCTCCGCGTTCAGCCACATTCCCTCTTTGGTGCGACGCCACAGCGCATCGTCCGCGCGGCGTACCCACTCGTGGTCGACTAAATAACGCAGCTCCGCCTCGTAGAACTCATGACCAAAATGTTCGCCCAGATCGGTCAGATCCTTGGCTTCATTCAGGATCAATTCGCAGTTGCTGCCGTAGGTGCGGGCAAAGTGGCGGGCCATGGATTCGCTGATAAACGGATAGCGACGGCGCAGTTTGGCCGCGTAGTCATCGCGGTTGCCGCCGAGATCGCCGCCAGGCAACACTGCCCCTTTGGTCCAGGCCGGGCCGATACCTTTATAATACGGCGCCAGTTTTTCCATCGCGTGCTCCGCCAGCTTACGGTAGGTGGTCAGCTTGCCGCCAAACACCGACAGCAGCGGTGCGTTGCCGTGGTCATCGTGAATATCAAGCGTGTAATCGCGGGTGATGGCCTGCGGTGAGTCGGACTCGTCATCGCACAGCGGACGCACGCCGGAGTAAGTCCAGACCACGTCGTCGCGCCCCAGGGTCTTCTTAAAGTGCGCGTTATAGACCTTCAGCAGATAGCTGATTTCGCTCTCGTCGATCTCGACGTTCTTCGGATCGCCTTTGTACTCCACGTCGGTGGTGCCGATGATGGAGAACTCATCCATCCACGGGATCACAAACACGATACGTTTGTCTTCGTTTTGCAGAATGTAGGCCTGCTTCTGGGTGTGCACGCGCGGCACCACGATATGGCTGCCCTTGATCAGGCGGATACCATATGGCGACGGCAGCTGCATCCCGTGGTCAAAGAAGTGTTTCACCCACGGACCGGTGGCGTTGACCAGGCCACGCGCCTGCCAGCTGAAACGCTCGCCGGTATCGATATCTTCGGCTTCAACGATCCACAGCCCGTTTTCCCGGCGCGCCGAGACCGCGCGGGTGCGGGTTTTGACCTCGCCGCCTTTGCGTTCAACCATTTGCGCGTTAGCGAGCACCAGACGGGCATCGTCCACCCAGCAGTCGGAATATTCGAATCCGCGCACGATCTCCGGCTTCAGCACCGAGTCTGCGCCAAAACGCACACCGGCAGAGGCTGGCAGGCTGGTGCGTTTGCCCAGATGATCGTACATAAACAGACCAATGCGGATCATCCATGCCGGACGCAGATGCGGGCGGTGCGGGAGACGAAAACGCATTGGCGTGGCGATATGCGGGGCCATTTTCAGCAGCACTTCACGCTCGGCCAGGGCTTCACTCACCAGGCGGAACTCGTAGTGTTCCAGGTAACGCAGGCCACCGTGGATCAATTTGGAGCTGGCGGAGGAGGTGGCACAGGCGAGATCCTGCGCTTCCAGCATCAGGACAGATAGCCCGCGTCCGGCAGCATCCGCCGCAATGCCCGCACCGTTGATTCCGCCACCTATTACAATCAGATCTTTGGTTTCCATTGTATCCTCACACCGCTTTCGTTAAAGCTCAAAAATGTTCGATATCGCTCATACTAGCAAAGGAAATGGATTTTTGTAACATCAAAAAAACAATTTTGAGTGATAGAGCTAACATAATGGCGTTTACCCGCCGCCACGACGTACACTACGCGGTATATTTTTCCCCTCACCCCGGCCCTCTCCCCAAAGGGGCGAGGGAGCAAACAGACAAGAGAGCACCATGGAACAATTTGAATGTATTAACGTAGAAGAAGCCCATCAGAAGATGCACCAGGGAACGGCGGTGCTGGTGGATATTCGCGATCCGCAAAGTTTTGCCATGGGCCACACGCCGGGCGCATTCCACCTGACCAATGCCTCGCTGAGCGAGTTTATGCGCGACAACGATTTCGATACCCCGGTGATGGTGATGTGCTATCACGGCAACAGCAGCAAGGGTGCGGCGCAGTATCTGCTGCAACAGGGCTATGACGCGGTTTACAGCGTGGACGGCGGATTCGATGCCTGGCACCGTCATTTCCCGGCAGAAGTCGAGCACGCCGGCATTTAGGGTATATACTGTCCCCTTTTGTGTGGAATAAGCGACTGCCGCCGATGCTACTGATTACCTCTTTTAACAACCCGCGCGTTGCCCAGGCGTTTGTCGACTACATGGCGACGCAGGGGGTTATCCTCACCATTCAACAACATACGCAGACCGACGTCTGGCTGGCGGATGAGAGCCAGGCCGACCGGGTTAACGCTGAACTGGCACGTTTTATGGAAAACCCCGGCGATGCGCGCTATCTGGCGGCGAGCTGGCAGTCTGGCCATACCGGGAGCGGCTTGCGTTACCAGCGCTTTCCTTTCCTTGCGACCGTGCGCGAACGCGCGGGGCCGTTCACTCTGGTGTTGATGGCGGCCTGTATTCTGGTCTTCATTATGATGAGCGTGGTGGGCGATCAGCAGGTGATGCTGATGCTCTCCTGGCCCTATGATGCCTCGGTGGAGTTCGAATTCTGGCGCTACTTTACCCACGCGCTGATGCACTTCTCGTTCCTGCATATTCTCTTTAACCTGCTGTGGTGGTGGTATCTCGGCGGGGCGGTGGAGAAGCGGCTCGGCAGCGGCAAGCTCATCGTACTCACCCTTATCAGCGCGCTGCTCAGCGGCTTTATCCAGCATAAGTTTGGCGGCCCGTGGTTCGGGGGGCTTTCCGGCGTGGTCTACGCGCTGATGGGCTACGTCTGGCTGCGCGGCGAGCGCGATCCCCAGAGCGGCATCTACCTGCAGCGCGGGTTGATGACCTTTGCCTTAATCTGGATTATTGCCGGATGGTTTGATCTGTTTGGAATGGCGATTGCCAACGGCGCACACGTAGCCGGGCTGGCGGTCGGGCTGGCGATGGCGTTTGCCGATACGCTAAATGCGCGAAAACGAACATAAATCTGGCAGGGAACTCCGATGAAACAAACACAACGTCACGACGCCATTATCGATCTGGTGAAAAAGCAGGGATACGTCAGTACCGAAGAGCTGGTGGAGCAGTTTGCCGTCAGCCCGCAGACCATCCGCCGCGACCTTAACGACCTGGCCGATCAGAACCGCATCCTGCGCCACCACGGCGGCGCGGCGCTGCCGTCCAGCTCGGTGAACACCTCCTGGCACGACCGTAAGGCGACGCAGACCTCCGAGAAGGAGCGCATTGCCCGCAAGGTGGCGAGCCAGATCCCCAACGGCGCGACGCTGTTTATCGACATCGGCACCACGCCGGAAGCGGTGGCTCATGCTCTGCTCGGGCATGAAAACCTGCGTATCGTCACCAACAACCTGAACGTAGCCACTACCCTGATGCAGAAAGAGGATTTTCGCATCATTCTGGCGGGCGGTGAGCTGCGCAGCCGCGACGGCGGCATTATCGGCGAGGCGACCCTCGACTTCATCTCCCAGTTCCGCCTCGACTTTGGCATCCTGGGTATCAGCGGCATCGACAGCGACGGCTCGCTGCTGGAGTTTGACTACCACGAAGTGCGCACCAAGCGGGCGATCATTGAGAACTCGCGCCACGTGATGCTGGTGGTGGATCACTCCAAGTTTGGCCGTAACGCGATGGTGAATATGGGCAGCATCAGCATGGTGAATGCGGTCTATACGGACGTGATGCCGCCGGAAGGGGTGTTAAAAGTGATTCGGGATAATAAGTTGCAGTTAGAACTGTGCTGAGTTTTTGTCGGGCGGCGCTACGCTTGCCCGACCTACGAAAAGCGTAGGTCCGGCAAGCGTAGCGCCGCCGGGCAATGAATTACACCCCGTACCCCATCATCTTCAACAGCTGCTGCGCATGCAGCACCGCATCCTGACGGTGGGCAACCCCCAGCTTCTGATACAGATTACGAATGTGCGTTTTAATGGTGGTGGCCGCCACGGCCAGCTCACCGGCGATCTGCTCGTTGCTGTAACCTGAGTAAATCAGCCCCAGAACCTGCCACTCGCGCTGGGTCAGCGGGCTGGTGCGGATCAGCTCCGGCACTTCCGGATGGGTCAGCAGACGCTCGACAAAGGTCTCATCGAAGTGGGCAAACTTGTGGCGGTGATGCTGGTTAATCTCCCGCAGGATGCGCTGGGCGCGGTGCTGATCCAGCTCCGGCAGGGTGTTGAGCTGAATCAGCTGGCGCAACTGCTGCGCCATGGTCTCGCCTTCAATCACAAAGTGGCTGATAAACCCGGTACGGTTCGCCAGCTGCAGCGCTTCGAGCAGCACGCGCTGGGCGTCATTTTTACGACCTGCCTGCCAGTAGAGCTGGTTTTGCAGCAGCAGGTTGCGGTTGAGATCGCTCATCAGACGCAGGCTGCGGGCATTCTCGTTCAGCTCTTCCAGCACCATCTCTGCCGGTTCGAACTCGCCTAACAGGATCTGCGCCCGGGCAATGTTGCGCCACTGGCTCTGCAGGAAATGGTTATTGGCGAACGCCGGCTTCGGCGTCTGGCGCAGCCAGTTGGCCGCCGATTTTTTGTCACCGGTCATCTGCCAGTAGATCACCCGCACCTTATCGGCGTTGGATACCCAGTCGCTGTGGTACTGACCGTTGCCGAGCAGGTTTTCCAGACGGTTAAGGTGGTTACGGGCATTGTCCAGATCGCCGCGCGCCAGAGAACACTGCACCAGCAGGCCCAGACACTGTAACTGCTGCTGCGGCTGGTAGGTGGAGAGCACGTCGACCCCGTGACGGGCGGTGCTTTCAGCTTCGTCCAGACGCGCCCACGCCCACAGAAGCTGGGCGCGAATGCGCAGCAGGAACTCGTGCATCGGCAGCTGTTCCAGATGCTGATCGCGGATCAGGTTGAACGCTTTTTCCTGCGTCTCCCAGGCGGCCTGCAGGAAGCCCTGGGCAAATAAAATTTCGCTCTGCTGGATCATGCTCCACAGGGCGTAGTGCCAGACGTCGTGACGGCGCGCCATCTGCTCGGTCTGCTGCATCAGCGACAGGGAGCGGGTGAGGTCGCCCTTACAGTGCAGCACTTCGCCATGCACCGAGGTGGCAACGATACGGCTGTAGAAATTCGCCAGCGGCAGCTCTTCCAGCGCGACCATCGCCAGCCGCTCGGCCTCTTCCTGGTCGCCGTCGTTAATGGCCACCTGCGCGCGCAGGGCGTTAAATTCGCCGTGCAGGGCGGCGTCCATCTCGCCTTTCATCTCCTGCTCGGCGCGGGCCAGCAGGGTGTTCACTTCGCTGTAGCGATGCTGGCTCTGCATCAGCCAGGCCTGCAGCAGTACCAGGCGCGGATTTTCCAGCAGGCTTTCCCACGGCAGGGCGCGCAGCGACTCCTCCAGCAGGGCCAGTTCGCTGTGATTAAACAGGCTCCAGGCGTGGTTGAGCAGGATATCGCGCAGCATATGGGCGTCGCCCGCTGCCAGCGCGTGGTGGATAGCCTCGCTCGGGAAACCCTGTGCCATCCAGCTCTCGGCGGCGGCGCGGTGGATTTCCGGCAGTTCGGTCGCCAGCTCCCACTGACAGCGCTGGCGCAGGAAGCTGCCAAACAGCGGGTGGTAGCTGAACCATTCGCCGGAGTCGTCCATGCGCTGCAGGAACAATCCCTGGCGTTCAATCTCTTCCAGGCGCATCTGGCCGTTGTCTTCGCCGGTGACGCGCACGATCAGCGCATCGTTCATCGAGCGCAGCAGGGAGCTTTTCAGCAGGAACTGGCGGGTAGATTGATCGACGCTGTCGAGCACTTCATCCACCAGGTAATCGGAGAGGTGGCTGGCGTTGATCCCCGACAGGCGGCGGGCGGACTGCTGCGTCGAGCTGTTGTTATGCCGTGCGGAGAGGGCAATCAGCTGCAGGGCGGTCGCCCAGCCTGCCACGTCGTCGCACAGACGGCTGCTCTCGGCCACCTCAATTGGGGATTTCAGACGGCAGTCGAAGAACTGCTTCGCTTCCTGATGGGTAAAGGAGAGCTGCTGGCTGCCCACTTCCAGCAGCTGATCGCGCACGCGCAGGTTGGCAATGCCCAGCTGCGGCAGGTTGCGCGACAGAACCACCAGGGTCAGGTTCTCCGGCTGATGGCGCAGGAAGAAGCGCATCGACTCGTGAATGACCGGGTTGGTGATCAGGTGGTAATCGTCAATGACCAGATAAAGCGGGCGATGCCATTCGGCCAGCTCAATAAACAGTTGGGAAAACAGCGAGGAGAGGCTGGCGTACTGCCGCTTTTGCACCATGCTTTCGCTGGTCACGCAGTGTCCGTTGGTCGCCTGCTGAATGGCGGCGATCAGGTAACTGGCGAAACGCTCCTGCTGGTTATCGCCCTCATCAAGGGAGTACCAGCCGAGATCGGTTTTGCCGGATGCCCACTGCGAAATGAGCGTTGTTTTGCCGTACCCGGCAGGGCTCGTTACCAGCGCCAGTCGAAAATTGTTCGCGCCGGAAAGTTTCGCCAGCAACCGTTCGCGGACCACAGTATGGTCAAGACGAACCGGGCGACTTAATTTGGACGGAATCAACATAGGTTTCACTTCACTGTGTGGAAATCGAGATTTTTGATTTTTTTTGCGCTTCGTAATTAATGCATATAAGGTCGGTCAGAAACCTTTTTATTGCAAGTTATGTCCGGGTTTTATGTCCCTGAATTTGCACTCTGTCACAAAAAGTTATGTGGGGGGAAGGGAACTTTTCCAGTGAGCCTCCAAAGCGCATGGATACTGGCCTGGCGAGTTTTCGGACGGTTAAGCATAAAAAGGAATATAGAAGCGTAAATGCTGTGAAAAGTTAATTAAGTCGCGGAATCATTACTTTCCTGAAATAACGATTTGAGATGCAGTAAATTCTGAGTGATATTACGTCGGGTAAGTAATTATTTCCGTGCGGTATATTTCAGGCGAAACCGCATTTCATTTTTTTGAGCCTCTTCCCGTTAATTTCATCCTCAATGCCCCACACTCCGGCAGCAGAAAGTGGCCGCGATCACACTTTATCGCTCATCCCCGCTACTCCTCCCCGCCTAATCCCCGGCGGGAGGAGGAAGAGCCATAAGGAGCCAGGCACACTAGCACCAACGTGTTAATTTCTCTCTACAGGATGCAGATTCCCTATGTCACAGCCTACTTTCAACAAAGCTCAATTCCAGGCTGCCCTGACGCGTCAGTGGCAGCGTTTTGGACTACATGCCGCTGAAGAGATGACCTCCCGCCAGTGGTGGCAGGCCGTCAGCGGAGCGCTCGCCGAGCTGCTGAGCGCCCAACCCGCGGTAAAACCGGTGAAAGGTCAGCGCCACGTCAACTATATTTCGATGGAGTTCCTGATTGGCCGTCTGACCGGCAACAACCTGCTGAACCTCGGCTGGTATCAGGAGGTGAGTGACGTGCTGAGCACGCACAACATCCACCTGACCGACCTGCTGGAAGAGGAGATCGATCCGGCGCTGGGCAACGGCGGCCTGGGTCGTCTGGCGGCCTGCTTCCTTGACTCCATGGCGACGGTAGGCCAGTCGGCTACCGGCTATGGTCTGAACTACCAGTACGGTCTGTTCCGCCAGTCCTTCGCCGACGGCCAGCAGATGGAAGCCCCGGATGACTGGCATCGCGGCAGCTACCCGTGGTTCCGCCACAACGAAGCGCTGGATGTGCAGGTGGGCATTGGCGGTAAAGTGACGAAAGCGGGCCAGTGGGAGCCGGGCTTCACCATCACCGGCCAGGCCTGGGATCTGCCGGTGCTGGGCTACCGTAACGGCGTGGCGCAGCCGCTGCGCCTGTGGCAGGCGACGCACGCTCACCCGTTCAACCTGACCCGATTCAACGACGGCGATTTCCTGCGTGCCGAGCAGCAGGGCATCGACGCCGACAAGCTGACCAAAGTTCTCTACCCGAACGACAACCATCTGGCGGGTAAAAAGCTGCGCCTGATGCAGCAGTACTTCCAGTGCGCCTGTTCCGTGGCCGATATCCTGCGTCGCCATCACCTGGCGGGCCGCAAACTCACCGAACTGGCGGATTACGAAGTGATCCAGCTGAACGACACCCACCCGACCATCGCCATCCCGGAACTGCTGCGCGTGCTGATCGATGAGCATCAGCTGAGCTGGGACGACGCCTGGGCCATCACCAGCAAGACCTTCGCCTACACCAACCACACCCTGATGCCAGAGGCGCTGGAGTGCTGGGACGAGAAGCTGATTAAAACCCTGCTGCCTCGCCATATGCAGATCATCAACGAGATCAACAACCGCTTTAAGAAGCTGGTCGATAAAACCTGGCCGGGCGATAAAGCGGTCTGGGCGAAGCTGGCGGTGGTCTTCGATAAGCAGGTTCGCATGGCTAACCTGTGCGTGGTCAGCGGCTTTGCTGTGAACGGCGTGGCAGCACTGCACTCCGACCTGGTGGTGAAAGATCTGTTCCCGGAATATCACCAGCTGTGGCCGAACAAGTTCCACAACGTCACCAACGGCATCACGCCGCGTCGCTGGATCAAACAGTGCAACCCGAAACTGGCCGCGCTGCTGGATGCCTCGCTCGACAAAGAGTGGGCTAACGATCTCGACCAGCTGATCAACCTGGAAAAGTATGCTGACGATGCGGCGTTTCGCGAGACCTACCGCACCATCAAGCAGGACAACAAAGTGCGCCTGGCGGCGTTCGTCAAAACCCGCACCGGGATTGAGATCAACCCGAACGCGATTTTTGATATCCAGATTAAACGTCTGCACGAGTACAAGCGTCAGCACCTGAACCTGCTGCACATTCTGGCGCTCTACAAAGAGATCCGCGAGAACCCGCAGGCCGACCGCGTGCCGCGCGTGTTCCTGTTTGGCGCGAAAGCGGCGCCGGGTTACTACCTGGCAAAAAACATCATCTTCGCTATCAATAAAGTGGCCGACGCGGTGAACAACGACCCGAAAGTGGGCGACAAGCTGAAGGTGGTCTTCCTGCCGGATTACTGCGTCTCTGCGGCTGAGCTGCTGATCCCGGCGGCGGATGTCTCCGAGCAGATTTCGACTGCCGGTAAAGAGGCCTCCGGTACCGGCAACATGAAGCTGGCCCTGAACGGCGCGCTGACCGTGGGTACGCTGGACGGCGCGAACGTGGAGATCGCCGAGCAGGTGGGCGACGAGAACATCTTTATCTTCGGCCATACTGTGGAAGAGGTGAAAGCCATCAAAGCCAAAGGTTACGACCCGGTGAAGTGGCGTAAAAAAGACAAACTGCTGGATGCGGTACTGAAAGAGCTGGAGAGCGGCAAATACAGCGACGGCGACAAGCACGCGTTCGACCAGATGCTGCACAGCATCGGCAAGCAGGGCGGCGACCCGTACCTGCTGATGGCGGACTTTGCCGGCTACGTCGAGGCGCAGAAGCAGGTTGATGTTCTGTACCGTGACCAGGAAGCCTGGACCCGGGCGTGCATTCTGAACACCGCGCGCTGCGGCATGTTCAGCTCCGACCGTTCAATCCGCGACTACCAGGCCCGCATCTGGCAGGCAAAACGCTAAGGAAGCGCGATGGAAAGTAAACGTCTCGATAATGCCGCGCTGGCGGCGGGGATCAGCCCCAGCTACATCAATGCTCATGGTAAACCGCAGTCTATTGGTGCTGAAACCAAGAGACGTTTGCTGGATGCCATGCATAAAGCCAAACCCGTCGCGAAAGCGGCGGTGACTCCCGTCCCGAACGTGATGGTCTACACCACCGGGAAAAAGATGCCGCTGACCCTCGAAGGCAGCGGCGAATTTAGCTGGCTGCTGACCACTGAAGAGGGGCATCAGCACAAAGGCCACGCCACGGGCGGTAAAAAACTCAACCTTCCGGCAAAACTGCCGGAGGGCTACCACACCCTGACGCTGACCCAGGATGGCAGTCGCTGGCACTGTCGGGTGATTGTGGCGCCAAAACGCTGCTACGAGCCGCAGGCGCTGAAAGAGGGCAAGAAGCTGTGGGGCGCCTGCGTGCAGCTCTACACCCTGCGTTCTGAGGCTAACTGGGGGATCGGCGATTTCGGCGATCTGAAAAAGATGCTGACCGATGTCGGCAAGCGCGGCGGGGCCTTTATCGGCCTCAACCCTATTCACGCCCTCTATCCGGCCAACCCGGAGAGCGCCAGCCCGTACAGCCCGTCGTCCCGCCGCTGGCTGAACGTGATTTACATCGACGTGAACGCCGTTGAAGATTTCCGCAACAGCGACGAGGCCCAGGCGTGGTGGGGCATGGAGACCACCCGTCAGGCGCTGCAGCGCGCCCGCGATGCAGAATGGGTGGATTACGCCAGCGTCACCGCGCTGAAGATGGCCGCCCTGCGCATGGCGTGGAAAGGCTTTGCGCAGCGTGAGGACGACCAGATGGCGGCGTTCCGCGAGTTTGTTGCCCGGGAAGGGGAGAGCCTCTACTGGCAGGCGGCGTTTGACGCGCTGCATGCGTATCAGGTGAAAGAGGACGAAATGCGCTGGGGCTGGCCGGTCTGGCCTGAGCAGTATCAGTCCGTCAATTCCCCTGCGGTGAAAGCCTTTTGCGAAGAGCATGCCGAAGAGGTCGATTTCTACCTCTGGTTGCAGTGGCTGGCTTACAGCCAGTTTGCGGCCTGCTGGCAGGAGAGCCAGGGCTACGACATGCCGATTGGTCTTTACCGCGACCTGGCGGTGGGCGTGGCCGAGGGCGGGGCGGAGACCTGGTGCGATCGCGAGCTCTACTGCCTGAAAGCGTCTGTTGGTGCGCCGCCGGATATTCTTGGCCCTCTGGGTCAGAACTGGGGCCTTCCGCCGATGGATCCGCACGTGATTGCGGCCCGCGCCTATGAGCCGTTTATCGAACTGCTGCGCGCCAACATGCAGAACTGCGGCGCGCTGCGTATCGACCACGTGATGTCGGTCCTGCGCCTGTGGTGGATCCCGTACGGCGAAACCGCCGACCACGGGGCCTACGTGCACTATCCGGTGGACGATCTGCTCTCTATCCTTGCCCTCGAGAGTAAGCGCCACAACTGCATGGTGATCGGCGAAGACCTCGGTACCGTGCCGGTGGAAATCGTCAGCAAGCTGCGTGACAGCGGCGTTTACTCCTACAAAGTGCTCTATTTTGAAAACGACCTTGAGAAGAACTTCCGCGCGCCGGAGGCGTATCCAGAACAATCAATGGCAGTCGCGACGACGCATGACCTTCCTACGCTTCGGGGCTGGTGGGACAGCGGCGACCTTACCCTGGGCAAGACGCTGGGTCTCTACCCTGACGACGTGATGCTGCGCGGCCTGTACCAGGATCGCGAGCTGTCGAAGCAGGGTTTGCTGGATGCGCTGCACGCGCACGGCTGCCTGCCGAAACGCACCGGGCATAAGGCGTCGATGATGTCGATGACCGCCACGCTTAACCGCGGCCTGCAGCGTTACATCGCCGACAGTAACAGCGCCCTGTTAGGGCTGCAGCCGGAAGACTGGATCGATATGGCGGAGCCGGTAAACATTCCGGGCACCAGCTACCAGTACAAAAACTGGCGGCGTAAGCTGTCCACCTCGCTTGAAGCGATGTTTGCTGACGAAGGGGTGAACAAGCTGATTAAGGACCTGGACAAGCGGCGAAAAGCGGCTGCGAAGAAGTAAAACAAAAACCCGCCAGATGGCGGGTTTTTTATTGCCCGGTGGCGCTGCGCTTACCGGGCCTACGGGGATTATGCGGATAATTGTCGCACGTTCACCGGTTCAGTTTTGTAGGCCGGGTAAGGCGTAGCCGCCACCCGGCAATGTCACATCAGACAACCATACCCAGAAGCAGACACCCGATCAGCCCGCAAACAGAGATGATGGTTTCCAGCATGGACCAGGACTTGATGGTCTCACCGATGGTCAGGTTGAAGTACTCCTTGAACAGCCAGAAGCCCGGATCGTTTACGTGGGAGAAAATCACGCTACCGGAACCGACCGCGATAACCATCAGCTCAGGGCTAACGCCGGTAGTCGCAATCAGCGGAGCAACGATACCACCCGCGGTGATAGCCGCAACGGTTGCGGAACCCAGCGCAATACGCAGGACCGCCGCGATAGACCATGCCATCAGGATGGGGGAGATGTTGGTTTCATGCATCATGGAAGCGATGTACTTGTCCACGCCGCTATCAACCAGAACCTGTTTGAACGCACCGCCACCACCGATGATCAGCAGCATCATGGCGATGATTTTGATCGAAGAGCTCAGGGTGTCGTTGATCTGGTCCATGGAACGGCCACGGTTCAGACCGAAGGTGAACAGCGCAATCAGAACGGCAATCAGGGTTGCCATCACCGGGTCACCCAGGAACTCGGCGACGCCCAGAACCGGATGGCCTTTCGGCAGGATCATCTCGCAGACGGCACGCATAGCCATCAGCACGACCGGTACCAGAGAGGTCCAGACGCTGACCGCAAAGCTTGGCATCTCGGCTTCGGTAAAGGTTTTCGCGCTGTACAGACCTTCCGGGATCGGCTTGTCGATACCTTTCAGGCAGCGGGCAAAGACCGGGCCGGCCAGAATAACTGTCGGGATCGCAAGGATGGTACCGAACAGCAGGGTTTTACCCATGTCCGCATGGAAGATGGTGGCGATAGCGGTTGGGCCCGGGTGCGGCGGCAGGAAGCCGTGGGTTACGGACAGCGCAGCGGCCATCGGTACGCCCACATACAGCAGCGGGATGCTGGCAGACGCGGCGATGGTAAACACCAGCGGCAGCATCAGCACGAAGCCCACTTCGTAGAACAGGGCGAAACCCACGGTGAAGCCGGTTAAAACCACCGCCCACTGAATGTTATTTTTGCCGAATTTGGCAATCAGCGTGGTCGCGATGCGCTGTGCGCCACCGCAGTCAGCCAGCATTTTACCGAGCATGGCGCCGAAGCCCATGATCAGCGCCAGGCTACCGAGCGTACCGCCCACCCCAGCTTTAATGGAGCTGATAACTTTTACCAGCGGCATACCCTGCATCAGGCCGACAGCAAGTGCCACCAGAACAAGGGCGATAAAACCGTTCATTTTGAAACGGATCATCAAGAGCAGTAACAGGATTACACCGATAGCGACGATGACTAATGGCATGATTATCTGGCCTTAAAATTGTTATGGGTAACGTCATTGTTTCAACGACATATTAATGTTGCCCCAACTGGGAACGGCTAACTGATGGCACACAGGCTGGCTGCCTTCTAAATCTTAAGTTTAGTCGGTCGGCGTAAAGCTGTTTTAGTGCCCACGAGAATGATACGGGTAACATGTGCGGCTTGAGAATGACCCTGGCGGTCAAAATGTGAATTCTGAGACGCAGGTCATGTTATGAGGCAGGGAAAGCAGGGGAGTTTGCCCGGCAGCGTTTAGCGCCGGGCAACAGATAGCGGAAACTTAATAGTAAGAGTGTTCGCCGCGCTGGTGTTCGGTCAGATCGCGTACGCCTTTCAGCTCCGGGAACTCGTTCAGCAGCTGCTTCTCGATCCCTTCTTTCAGGGTGACGTCGACCATGGAACAGCCGTTACAGCCGCCGCCAAACTGCAGAATGGCCAGACCGTCTTCGGTGATCTCCATCAGGGAGACGCGACCACCGTGGCCAGCCAGCTGCGGGTTAATCTGGGACTGCAGCAGGTACTCAACGCGCTCCATCAGCGGGGCATCGTCGGTCACTTTACGCATTTTGGCGTTTGGCGCTTTCAGCGTTAACTGTGAACCCAACTGGTCGGTTACAAAATCAATTTCCGCATCTTCCAGATACGGTGAGCTCAGCTCATCGACATAGGCAGTGAGTTGCTCAAACTTCAGGGCGGTGTCAGTTGCTTCCACAGCATCCGGTGGGCAATAAGAGACGCCGCATTCTGCATTCGGGGTGCCCGGGTTGATCACGAATACGCGGATCTGGGTCCCTTCTTCCTGATTTGCCAGCAGTTTGGCAAAGTGCGCTTGTGCAGCATCGGAAATACGGATCATAGCATTGGCCTAATAGTTGACTAAATTACCTGGGTATAATACGCCCAACCAGAGGGCGCTACAAGGTTCGACACAGACACCATACCTGAACCGACGCCGCGCCGCTTCGCAAAAGCAGGCGGGAGAGTTCCGCGACGGTAGCGCCTGTTGTCACGACATCATCCACCAGAGCGATATGGCGTCCCGCCACCGGTAATTCAAGCGCAAAAGCGTGCTGCAGGTTGCGTTTACGCAATCTCGCGCTGAGCTGATGCTGCGCCGGAGTGGCGCGAATACGGCGAATGGCATCGGGAGCATAGCGGCAGTTCAGCCAGCGGGCCAGCGGACGACAGAGCAGGTCGCTCTGGTTAAACCCGCGCCGCCAGTGGCGCCGGGACCAGAGCGGCACGCAGACCATCATATCGACACGCGGCAAACCCCGGCTGCGTCTGGCAAGCAACAGCGCCAGCAGTAACAGTCTCGCCAGCGGCTGTGCCAGCTGGGTGCGGCGGGAAAATTTGAGCTGATGCACCAGCGGGCTCACCGGCGGTGTATAGCCGCACACCGCCACCAGGGCCTGCCACGGCGGCGGCTTGCGCAGGCAGCGTCCGCAGGGCAGGTGAGGGTGGAAGGCCGGTAAGCCGCACTGGGGGCAACAGCACGTCCGGGCCGCAATCCCTCTTTCGCACAGGGAACAGACTCCCCAGTGGCCGAGCGCAAGCGGCATCCGGCATAGCCAGCACAAGCCGGGCACTGTTAGCATAGACATCCTCCTTGTGAAAAAAGAGAACAGTAATCGATGAACACGCTTTGGTGGCAGACCGTTGGGACAGGAAATTGTCATCTTGTGCTGCTGCACGGATGGGGACTGAATGCTGAAGTCTGGCGTTGCGTCAGTGAGGAACTGGCCTCGCAATTTACGCTGCACCTGGTGGACCTGCCGGGCTTTGGCCGCAGCCGCGATTTTGGGGCGATGTCGCTTGAGGAGATGGCGGAGCGGGTATTGGCCCAGGGGCCGGATAAGGCGATCTGGTTGGGCTGGAGCCTCGGCGGGCTGGTGGCGAGCCAGATCGCCCTTGACCACCCGGAACGCGTCCAGGCGCTGGTGACGGTAGCGTCATCCCCCTGTTTTAGCGCCCGCGACGGGTGGCCAGGCATTAAGCCTGAGGTATTAGCCGGTTTTCAGCAGCAGCTGAGCGACGATTTTCAGCGCACGGTGGAGCGGTTTCTGGCGCTGCAAACCATGGGGACCGAAAGCGCGCGGCAGGATGCGCGTCTGCTGAAAAGCACGGTCCTCGCCCTGCCGATGCCTGAGGTGAACGTACTCAACGGCGGGCTGGAGATCCTGAAAACGGCCGATCTGCGGGAGCCGCTGGCGGCATTGTCGCTGCCGCATCTGCGTATTTATGGTTATCTTGACGGGCTGGTACCGCGCAAAATCGTGCCGCTGCTGGATGCGCAGTGGCCGCAGAGCGAAGCCCTGATCCTGGCCAAAGCGGCGCATGCGCCCTTTATCTCTCACCCCGCTGAATTTTGCGCGGCGTTGATGGCCCTAAGTCAGCGTTTAAACTGATTATTTTCTTTTCCACCTGGAAAAAGTGACGTACCGCAACAATACTCACTATATCGTTGCGGTTGTCCCGCTTTCGATAATCAAAATTACAATCCTTCTTTGGGAGTCATAACTATGAAACTTGTCACAGGTATTGTTGCTTCTCTGGTTATTGGATCACTCTCTTTTGGCGTGATGGCGGCAGAAGAGATCCAGAAAGATAAAGTGAAAGAGATGAATTTGACGAAGGTTGGTACTGTCTCTACGTCTGACACCACTGCGCCGATGGATGCCAGAAAAGAGCTTTCACAGAAAGCAGATGAGCTGGGCGGTAAGTACTATGTCGTCACCAGCGCCAACAAAGATCAGAAAGACATCCGCGCGACCGCAGAAGTCTACAAATAAAAGATGAAGCCGGGCAGCCCTGCCCGGCTTTATTACGATTAACGCAGCGCCCACCACTCTCTGAGGCAGGCTTTTCCTTCAGGGCAGCTTTTACAGCTGCCGGTTAAGCAGCCGTCGGCATCCTCCTGAATGCGCTTCGCTTTGCCCATCGCCTCAAGTCGTTGCAGCATGGCCTCGATCATCGCCTGCGGAGTATGCAGGATCTGGCTGAGCTGGGTGGCCTCCATTCGTCCCTGCAACGCCAGCAAATCACGCACTTCAATTAACGATGCCATGCCGCCTCCTAATGACAGTCGCTGGCCGGACTTTCGCAGCAGGCCGCCGCGGTCCTGCCTTTCACCAGCAGATTGACGTCCACGCGGCTACGGGCCCGGCGCAACAGTCCGATCACCAGCACGTTAAACAGCACCACCGCCAGGATACACGCCAGGCTGTACTGCGGATGCTGGTTGAAATTGGCCGTCTGGTAGTAGACCGTTGCCAGCGAGTAGGCGATATTCAGCCCCCACAGCACGGAGAAGCCCATCCAGCCGCGGCTTGATTCGCGGGCGATGGCGCCCATCACCGAGATGCACGGAATGTAGAGCAGAACGAAGATCAGGTAGCTGTAGGCCGCCGAAGCGCTGCCGAATTTCTCGCTCATCACGCCCATGGCGCCGGTCGCCATCTCGCCGTCGCCTTTGCTGGCTTCAATCGGGTTCGCCAGCACGCTCAGGCTGAAGGTCTCTTTCAGGCTCTGCCAGGTTTCATCCACGGCGCTGAACAGTTCGTCGCCGAGGTGGAAATCGGCCGGGTTAAACTCCGCTTCCTGAATATTTTCAGCGGTATAGAGGGTGTTCAGGGTACCGACCACCACCTCTTTCGCCATCGCGCCGGTGAACAGCCCGACGGTGGCCTGCCAGTTGTCTTCGTGCACGCCAATCGGCTTGAACAGCGGGGTGATGACGCGGCTGACGGAGGCCAGCGCGGAGTCGTTAATGTTATCCGCCGCCTGGCCGCTGAGGGTAAAGCTGTTCAGCGCGCTCAGGAAAATGCTCACCACCACAATCACTTTACCCGCCCGCAGGACAAAGCCTTTCAGGCGCTGCCAGGTCTGGATCAGCAGGCTTTTCAGGTGCGGAACGTGGTAGACCGGCAGTTCCATCACGAACGGCGTGGCTTCCCCGCGCATGATGGTGTGTTTGAGCATCAGGCCGGTGAGGATAGCCATGACGATGCCCAGCACGTAGAGCGAGAAGACCGCCAGCGCCCCCTCCTGACCGAAGAAGGCGGCGGCAAAGACGGCAAAAATCGCCAGCCGCGCGCCGCAGGACATAAACGGCGCCATCATGATGGTCATCAGGCGTTCGCGCGGCGCATCCAGCGTGCGGGCGCCCATCACCGACGGCACGTTGCAGCCGAAGCCCACGATCAGCGGCACGAAGGATTTACCCGGCAGGCCGAGAGCCTGCATCAGGCGATCCATCACGAAGGCCGCGCGGGCCATGTAACCGGAGTCCTCCAGAAAGGAGAGGAACAGATACATCATGCCGATCTGCGGCACCAGCGGCAGGACGGTGTTGATCCCGCCGCCCAGCCCCTGGGCGAGGAAAATGGTCAGCCATTCCGGCAGGTGCAGCGTATAGCCCAGCCACTGAATGCCGTGAATGAAGATCGCCACGGAGCCGACGTCAAACAGCGGCTGCAGCGCGCCGCCAATGTTGATGGCCAGCAGGAACATCACGTACATCACCAGCAGAAACACCGGCAGGCCGAGGAAACGGTTGAGGATCACCCTGTCCATCGCCCGGGTAAAGCGGCTTGGCTCGGCGGTGAGGGCGTTGCTGACCACGTCGCAAATGGCATTGATGCTTTGATAGCGGGCATCGGCGATGTGCAGGGCAGGATCGTCCAGTTCGTCGTTCAGGCGCGCCAGGGACGCATCAAGCTGTTGCGCGGCATCACCGGCGTAGGCGCGGCTGTAGATATCGCCTTCCAGCATCTGCAGGCCGAGCCAGTTGCGCTGTTTTAACGGCATGCTGTGCGCCATTTCCTGAGCGAGGATCCCGGCTTCACGCAGCAGCGGCTGAGGGTAGTGCACCAGCTCCACGTCGGCGTTACGGCTGTGTCGATCAATGGCGAGCTTCAGGGCGTCGATACCGCGGGCGCGGGTAGAGACCAGCGGCACCACCGGGCAACCCAGGCGAGCAGAGAGGGCGTCGACGTCGATACGGATCTGCTGCTTCTCGGCAATATCGAGCATATTCAACGCCACCACGCAGGGGATGCCCAGCTCGAGAAGCTGCAGCGTCAGGTAGAGGTTGCGCTCGAGGTTCGAGGCATCCACCACGTTGATCAGCAGGTCGGCGTCGCCGCTCAGAATATAGTGGCAGGCGATCTGCTCATCCAGCGAGGTCTGGGAGGAAATAGTGGTTAACGAGTAGGTGCCGGGCAGATCGACGAGCGTAACCTGGTTGTCGGTAGTGGTGAACAAACCCTCTTTACGCTCGACCGTGACGCCCGCCCAGTTACCGACGCGCTGACGTGCGCCGGTAAGCTGATTAAATAAGGTGGTCTTGCCGGAATTGGGATTGCCAATTAAGCCAATGGTTAATTTTTTCATTCTTTTAGACTCGCTACGAAAGCTGGCGTTTTATTGAGACAGAGCTTCAACTTCTATTAATGCGAGATCTTTCTTACGCAGAACCAGATTCACACGTCGGGTTTCGATATGGATCGGATCGCCCAGCGGGGCAACGCGAACAACGTTAAAAGAGGAGCCGGGAAGCATTCCTAAAGAGAGCAGTTTCTGGCGATAGGCCGGGCTGATTTCGCGAGTGAAACCGGTAATTTTCCACGCGCTGTCTGGAGTGAATTGCATAGTGCCTACTTAACGAAAGGTTAAATAATCTACAGGCACAATGGTAATGAGAATAGTTTCTATCATCAATGCTAAATATGTGACGGAATGTACATGGCGCTATTAATTTGCAGCCGGATTGACCTTGCTCAATATTTGCGAAGACTGCTGGTGAGAGAAAAAAAGACTTATTGTTAATAGAGTGATAATTATCGGTTTAAATATGGATATGCAATCGGTTCCATATTTATTTAATTCCTGCGCTCTGTTTGCCGGGAGGCACGGCGTTTGCCCGGCCTACGGTTTTGCAGGCCCGGTAAGCGAAGCGCCACCGGGCACTGCCAATATTAACGCTTCTTACCCATTGCCGCTGCCAGCGCATCCATCATCGCGCTGTTACCGGATGGCTGTGCTTCACGACCGCGCGGTTTCGCTGCCGGACGCTGCTGGCGCGCCTCGCTGTTTCCGCCGCCGCGACGGGCGTTGGTCTCGCCAGGCTGCTCGTCCAGACGCATGGTCAGGGCGATACGCTTGCGCTGCAGATCCACTTCCAGCACTTTCACCTTCACGATGTCGCCGGCTTTCACCACGGTATGCGGATCCTGCACGAACTTGTCCGCCAGAGAGGAGATGTGCACCAGGCCATCCTGATGAACGCCGATATCCACAAACGCACCGAAGTTGGTGACGTTGGTGACGGCGCCTTCCAGCACCATACCCGGCAGCAGGTCGTTCATCGTCTCGACGCCATCCGCAAACTGCGCGGTTTTGAACTCCGGACGCGGGTCGCGGCCCGGTTTCTCCAGCTCTTTGATGATGTCGGACACCGTCGGCACACCAAATTTCTCATCGGTGAAGTCGACCGCTTTCAGGTTACGCAGTTCGCTGCTGTTACCCATCAGCGCGTTCAGCGCCTGCTGGGTGGCCGCCAGAATGCGCTCCACCACCGGATAGGCTTCCGGGTGAACGGTGGAGGCGTCCAGCGGGTTGTCGCCGTGGTTGATACGCAGGAAGCCCGCGCACTGCTCGAACGCTTTAGGTCCGAGGCGGCTCACCTTCAGCAGCTGCTGGCGGTTCTGGAACTGCCCGTTCTCATCGCGCCAGGCAACAATGTTCTGCGCCATCATCCGGGTTAAGCCCGCCACGCGGGTCAGCAGGGCGACGGAGGCGGTGTTCAGGTCAACGCCAACGGCGTTTACGCAGTCTTCCACCACCGCATCCAGCTTACGCGCCAGCTGCGTCTGGCTGACGTCGTGCTGGTACTGGCCCACGCCGATGGATTTCGGGTCGATCTTCACCAGCTCCGCCAGCGGATCCTGCAGACGGCGGGCGATAGAGACCGCACCGCGCAGGGAGACGTCCAGATCCGGGAACTCCTGCGCTGCCAGCTCGGACGCCGAGTACACCGACGCACCCGCTTCGCTGACAATCACTTTTTGCGCCGTCACTTTCGGGAACTGCTTTTGCAGGTCGAGGAAGAAGCGTTCGGTTTCGCGGGAGGCGGTGCCGTTGCCGATCGCCACCAGCTCAACGTTGTGCTTCTCGCACAGCGCCGCCACGGCAACCGCGGCTTTCGCTGCCTGACCGGTATGAGGATAGATGGTATCGGTGGCCACCAGCTTGCCGGTGCCATCCACCACGGCCACCTTCACGCCGGTACGCAGGCCTGGATCGAGGCCCATGGTGGCGCGCAGGCCCGCCGGGGCAGCCATCAGCAGATCGTGCAGGTTACGGGCAAAGACGTTGATCGCCTCGTCTTCGACGCGTTCGCGCACGGTGCCCATCAGTTCGGTTTCGAGGTGCATCAGCACCTTGATACGCCAGGTCCAGCTCACCACGCCTTTGCGCCAGCTGTCCGCCGGGGCGTTGTTCAGGCGCAGGCCGAGATGGTCAATGATGATCTGCTCGCCGTGGCTCTCTTTTGGCGGCTCGTCAAACTGCGGGTCGGCGTTCAGGGAGAGCTGTAGAATGCCCTCGTTGCGACCGCGGAACATCGCCAGCGCGCGGTGGGACGGCACGGTTGAGATCGGTTCATGGTGATCGAAGTAGTCGCGGAATTTCGCCCCTTCTTCCTCTTTGCCACTGACCACGGTGGAGACGATATGGGCGTTCTTCCACAGATAATCACGCACTTTTGCCAGCAGGGCAGCGTCTTCGGCAAAGCGCTCCATCAGGATGTAGCGGGCGCCATCGAGGGCGGCTTTGGTGTCGGCCACGCCTTTATCGGCATCGATAAACTTCGCGGCTTCGGTTTCCGGGTCGTGGGACGGCGTCGTCCACAGCAGATCGGCCAGCGGCTCCAGGCCTGCTTCAATGGCGATCTGTCCACGGGTGCGGCGTTTTTGTTTATACGGCAGATAGAGATCTTCGAGTTCGGTTTTATTCAGGGTGCCGTTGATGGCTGCTTCCAGTTCGCTGGTCAGCTTGCCCTGTTCGCCGATGGATTTCAGAATCGCCTGGCGCCTGTCTTCCAGTTCACGGAGATAGCCGAGGCGGGTCTCCAGGTTACGCAGCTGCGTATCATCCAGACCGCCAGTCACTTCCTTACGATAACGTGCAATAAACGGCACGGTGTTCCCTTCATCAAGCAGGCGAACGGCAGCTTCTACCTGTTCAGCCCTTGCCTGAAGTTCACCCGCAATAATGCGGCAGAGCGAATCTTTCATCATGGCTATTTCATCTTGTGGGTCGAAAAATCAGGGGATAGTTATACGGACTGGCACTGCAAAATGCCAGTCGTGGAGGGCGCTCTCGGACTATTTTACGTACTCGATTTCATTGACGTACCAGCTGGCTTCACCCGCCGGGGTATGGACGACAGCCAGATCGCCCACCTCTTTTTTCAGCAGCGCCCGGGCCATCGGTGAATCGATGGAGATGTAATCCTTACGACCAAAAATTTCATCGTAGCCGACAATACGAAAGCGCTTGAGATCGCCCTCGTCGTTTTCGATCTCGACCCACGCGCCGAAGAAGACCTTGCCCTCCTGCTGCGGGGAATAATCGACGATTTTCAGGTTCTCGAGGCATTTGGTCAGATAACGCACCCGGCGGTCGATTTCACGCAGTCGCTTCTTGTTGTACTGGTAGTCGGCATTCTCACTGCGGTCGCCGAGGCTCGCTGCCCAGGTCACTTTTTTTGTCACCTCCGGGCGCTCTTCACGCCACAGGGTGTCCAGCTCTTTCTTCAGATTTTCATACCCTTCGCGGGTGATCAGGGGCGTTTTCATTCTCTGGCCTTACAACAGGGTTGCTTACCTTGCGCACATTACGTATCACTTATCTTATCAGACAGGATTAATAATGAGTTATGTGACGGAATGTACAGATAAGCTGCTGTTAAATATGCTTTGTAACAATTTCGACTAGAATTTATACCAGAATTAGCTGGTCGTGGACGCGCACTTTTTTAGAATACGCTGTTCAAGATTATCCGAACCTTTGGGAGTACTGACAATGCAAGAGAATTATAAGATTCTGGTGGTGGATGACGACATGCGCCTGCGTGCGCTCCTTGAGCGTTATCTGACCGAGCAGGGCTTCCAGGTTCGTAGCGTCGCCAACGCCGAACAGATGGACCGCCTGCTGACCCGCGAATCCTTTCACCTGATGGTGCTGGATCTGATGCTGCCGGGCGAGGATGGCCTTTCCATCTGCCGTCGTCTGCGTAGCCAGAGCAACCCGATGCCGATCATTATGGTGACGGCGAAAGGGGAAGAGGTTGACCGTATCGTGGGCCTGGAAATTGGCGCCGACGACTACATTCCAAAACCGTTTAACCCGCGCGAGCTGCTGGCCCGTATCCGTGCCGTGCTGCGCCGTCAGGCGAACGAACTGCCGGGCGCGCCGTCCCAGGAAGAGGCGGTGATTGCCTTCGGCAAGTTCAAGCTGAACCTCGGCACCCGCGAGATGTTCCGTGAAGATGAGCCAATGCCGCTGACCAGCGGTGAGTTCGCGGTACTGAAAGCCCTTGTCAGCCATCCACGTGAGCCGCTCTCCCGCGATAAGCTGATGAACCTGGCGCGTGGCCGGGAATATTCCGCGATGGAGCGTTCCATCGACGTACAGATCTCCCGCCTGCGCCGCATGGTGGAAGAGGATCCGGCGCACCCGCGCTATATCCAGACCGTCTGGGGTCTGGGCTACGTGTTTGTCCCGGACGGCTCTAAAGCATGAGGCGAATGCGTTTCTCGCCGCGTAGCTCGTTTGCCCGCACCCTGTTACTGATCGTCACCCTGCTGTTTGTCAGCCTGGTGACGACCTATCTGGTCGTGCTGAACTTTGCGATCCTGCCGAGCCTGCAGCAGTTTAATAAGGTCCTGGCCTACGAAGTCCGTATGCTGATGACCGATAAACTGCAGCTGGAAGATGGCACGCAGCTGGTGGTTCCTCCGGCGTTTCGCCGTGAGATCTACCGTGAGCTGGGGATATCGCTCTATTCTAACGAAGCGGCGGAAGACGCAGGCCTGCGCTGGGCTCAGCATTATGAATTCCTTAGCCAGCAGATGGCGCAGCAGCTGGGCGGCCCAACGGAAGTGCGCGTTGAGGTCAACAAAAGCTCGCCGGTCGTCTGGCTGAAAACCTGGCTGTCACCCAATATCTGGGTGCGCGTGCCGCTGACCGAAATCCATCAGGGCGACTTCTCGCCACTGTTCCGTTACACCCTGGCGATCATGCTGCTGGCGATAGGCGGCGCGTGGCTGTTTATCCGTATTCAGAACCGACCGCTGGTCGACCTGGAGCACGCGGCGCTTCAGGTCGGTAAAGGGATTATTCCGCCTCCGCTGCGCGAGTATGGCGCGTCGGAAGTGCGTTCGGTGACCCGCGCCTTCAACCATATGGCGGCCGGGGTGAAGCAGCTGGCGGATGACCGTACCCTGCTGATGGCCGGGGTCAGCCACGACTTGCGCACCCCGCTGACGCGTATTCGTCTGGCGACGGAGATGATGGGCGAGGAGGACGGCTACCTGGCGGAGTCCATCAACAAGGACATCGAAGAGTGCAACGCCATTATCGAGCAGTTCATCGACTACCTGCGTACCGGGCAGGAGATGCCGATGGAGATCGCGGAACTTAACGCGGTGCTGGGCGAAGTGGTGGCGGCCGAGAGCGGCTACGAGCGTGAGATCGAAACCGATCTGCAGCCGGGCGATATCACCGTGCGCATGCACCCGCTCTCCATCAAGCGCGCCGTGGCGAATATGGTGGTGAACGCCGCCCGCTACGGTAACGGCTGGATCAAAGTCAGCAGTGGCTCCGAACTGAATCGCGCCTGGTTCCAGGTGGAAGATGACGGCCCGGGGATCAAACCGGAACAGCGCAAACATCTGTTCCAGCCGTTTGTGCGTGGCGACAGCGCGCGCAGCACCAGCGGCACCGGTTTAGGCCTGGCGATTGTGCAGCGTATCGTGGATAACCATAACGGTCTGCTGGAGATTGGCACCAGCGAGCGGGGCGGGTTGAGTATCCGCGCGTGGCTGCCGGTTCCGTTTCCGCGCAGGCAGGTGAAAGAGAGCTAAAAAATAAGCCGGGTGGCGGCTTCGCCTTACCCGGCCTACATTCAGGGTTTTTGTAGGCCGGGTAAGCGCAGCGCCACCCGGCACAGTCTCTACAGCTTAGGTCCTGCAACAACCAACGCCGCACCCGCTGGCGTATCGGTGTACTTCTCAAAGTTTTCCACAAACAGCTTCGCAAGCTGAGTGGCTTTTTCCTGCCACTGTTCCGGCGACGCGTAGGTGTTACGCGGATCGAGGATATGGCTGTCCACGCCTGGCAGTTCGGTCGGGATCGCCAGATCGAACATCGGCAGGGTGAAGGTTTCCGCATCATCCAGCGAACCGTTCAGAATGGCGTCGATAATGGCGCGGGTATCTTTAATCGAGATACGTTTGCCGGTGCCGTTCCAGCCGGTGTTGACCAGGTACGCCTGGGCGCCTGAGGCCTGCATGCGTTTCACCAGCACTTCGGCGTACTGCGTCGGGTGCAGCGACAGGAAGGCTGCGCCGAAGCAGGCGGAGAAGGTTGGCGTTGGCTCAGTGACACCCCGCTCGGTACCGGCCAGCTTGGCGGTAAAACCGGAGAGGAAGTGGTACTGTGTCTGGCTGGCGGTCAGGCGTGAAACCGGCGGCAGCACGCCAAACGCGTCGGCGGTGAGGAAGATCACCTTGGTCGCGTGGCCCGCTTTTGAGACCGGCTTAACGATGTTGTCGATGTGGTAGATCGGGTAGCTGACGCGGGTGTTTTCGGTTTTTGACGCATCGTCAAAATCCACCGAGCCGTCGGCGCGTACCGTCACGTTCTCCAGCAGCGCATCGCGGCGGATCGCCTGGAAGATATCCGGCTCCGCTTCTGCCGACAGACGAATGGTCTTGGCGTAGCAGCCGCCTTCAAAGTTAAACACCCCGTCATCGTCCCAGCCGTGCTCGTCGTCGCCAATCAGGCGGCGTTTCGGGTCGGTGGAGAGGGTGGTTTTACCGGTGCCGGAGAGGCCGAAGAAGACCGCCACATCGCCTTTCTCGCCGACGTTCGCCGAGCAGTGCATGGAGGCAATGCCCTGCAACGGCAGCAGGTAGTTCATCACCGAGAACATCCCTTTCTTCATTTCGCCGCCGTACCATGTGCCGCCGATCAGCTGGATACGTTCCGTCAGGTTAAAGGCGACAAAGTTTTCGGAGTTCAGTCCCTGCTCTTTCCAGTTCGGGTTGGTGCACTTCGCACCGTTCATCACCACAAAGTCAGGCTCGAAGCTCTGCAGCTCTTCATCGGTGGGGCGAATGAACATGTTCTTCACGAAATGCGCCTGCCAGGCCACCTCGGTGATAAAGCGAACGGAAAGACGGGTGTCGGCGTTGGCGCCGCAGTAAGCGTCGATAATGAACAGACGCTTGCCGGAAAGTTGTTGGGTGACGAGGGTCTTCAGGTGCTGCCAGGTTTCAGGGGAGATCGCTTTGTTGTCGTTCTTCCCTTTGCCATGATCGGCCCACCACAGGGTGTCGCGGGTGGTGTCGTCACGGACAATGTATTTATCCTTCGGCGAACGCCCGGTAAAGATACCGGTATCGACAGCAATGGCGCCGGTCGTCGTCAGGATGCCGCGCTCGTAGCCTTCCAGCGCTGGATTGAGCTCTTCCTGATACAGCGTATCGTAATCGGGGTTGTAGACGATATCCTGAGCATCGTTGATACCATAAGCCATGAGATCTTGCGGGGTTAAACCATTAACACGCATATCACTGCTCCTTAGCCAATTTATACTGCCTGAAATTGTAGGGTTTTTCTTCGAATGTTAACCGCGACCGGGCTCATAGATTTGCGTATCTGGACAAAAACCCTTAATGACGGAAAACGCTGTGACTCCTGTCACTCGCGGAGCAGATTATGGCAGGAATCACTTTTCGGTTGGGGAAAATGTTCTTAAAAGGTTAATGGGCGGTAAATTTAACTACGAGAATGTGAATGTAAGCGCATACATGAAAGAAAATTACGAAAGCCTTACATGACTGGTAACGATTCAGCAGGGGAGGGGGAATAGTGAATGAAATTAAAGAGTAGCGGGAAAGGGAAGAAGGTCAACTGCCCCCACAGGAGGGCAGTTAACGACAGGGCTTAGTGCAGCTGAGGATCCGCCGGAGAGGCGTTGTTGCGGATCTCGGCAATGTCCATTGCATTGAAGACGTAGTGAGAGCCACAGTAATCGCAGTGCATGTCGATCTCGCCATCTTCCGCCAGGATGCTGTCGATCTCTTCATCCGGCAGCGTTTTCAGGGCACCCGCACAGCGTTCACGGGAACAGGTGCACTTGAACTCAACGTCCTGCGGATCGTACAGGGTCACCTCTTCTTCATGATACAGACGCCACAGCACGTCGTTCGCCGGCAGGGTGAGCAGCTCTTCGGCTTTGATGGTTTCGGTCAGGGTCGCCAGGTGCTCAAAATCATTGGTCTGAGCGTCCTGCGCAGGCAGAACCTGCAGCAGCATCCCGCCTGCCGCCGGCTGGCCATCGACTTCGCCGGTACGGATAAACAGGCGCGTCGGCAGCTGTTCGGAACGCATGAAGTAATCTTCCAGGCAGGCCGCCAGGGTATCGCCCTCCAGACCCACAACGCCCTGATAGCGCTCGCCCTCTTCCGGGGAGATGGTGATCACCAGATAGCCGTTGCCGACCAGCGTTTTCAGATCGGCATTTTCCGGGACGTCGCCCTGAACGCGCGCCACGCCGCGCATCTGCTGCTGGTTGTTGCCGTTGATCACCGCCAGGCTCATCGGGCCATCACCCTGCAGCTGCACGGTGATGTCACCGGCAAATTTCAGGGTCGCAGTCAGCAGGCTGGTGGCGACCAGCAGCTCACCCAGCACGGTCTTAACCGGCAGCGGATAGTTGTGGTTTTCCAGGATCTGTTTCCAGGTTTCGGATACCGTAACCAGCTCGCCGCGAACGGCAAATTGTTCAAACAGATAGCGGTGTAATTGGTCGTGTTGGGCCATAGTCATCTCTCGTTCAGCAAGAATCACTCATTCTCGCCATTTTTAAATTTAATCAGATCGCGACGCTCTTTCTTGTCCGGTCGCCTGTCGGGATGCGGCATGGTCAGGGCATTGAGCTTGCGCGCATGGGCCATCTTCTCGCGTTTTTCAACGCTTTCTGCCGTCTCTTCGTACAGGGTGCTGGCTTCCGCTGCCGGGCGACGCTGTTCGGTGACGTTTTTTACGATCACCGTTCGTTCGTCATTGCCCTGACGCAGCGTCAGGGTGGCGTTCAGCTCCACGAGCTTGCTCGGTTTGCTGCGCTGCCCGTTGTAATGCACCTTGCCGCCTTCAATCATTTCGCGGGCGAGGGCGCGCGTTTTGTAAAAGCGGGCAGCCCACAGCCATTTATCCAGTCTTACCCCTTCGGAGGGTTTCTCTTTCATGGCTTCTCCTTCACGGTGAGTGAGGGGATCATCCGGCGATAGTCGTTCATCCCCGGATGGCGAAGATAGCTTTTTTCAGCCAGGCCAGAATCAGGATTGGTCACGCCAAGGCAATAACGAATGCCAAATTTTGCCGCCGCATCCAGAATGGGTTCGCTGTCATCAATGAACAACGTTCTCTCTGGCTGCAGGCCGGTCTCTTCTGCCACCGCCTGCCACAGTCGCTGATCCTCTTTCGGATAACCAAATGTGTGGGTGGAAAGTAATAAATCAAGGTGTGAACCCAGTCCGGTATGTTCCAGCTTCACCGCCAGATTATGTGGGTGCGCGTTGGTCAACAGAATGCGCCGCTTACCGCTGGCTTTGAGCGCGTCCAGAAAGGGAACAGTATCTTCACGCAGTACGGCGCGCGCGCCCTGAGCGGTAGTCATCGCACAAATATCCAGTCCGAGGCGTTCGCTCCAGTAGTCCAGGCAGTACCAGTTTAGCGTATGTTGTACGGCGGTATATTGCTGGCGTATGAATTCCTGCGCCTCCAGCGGGGTGATCCCTTGCTGCTCGCCGTAGGTCTCCGGCACCAGTTTTTGCCAGAAGTAGTTATCAAACGCGAGATCGAGCAGCGTGCCGTCCATATCCAGCAGGACGGTATCAACGTCCTGCCAGGCGATATCAAGATGCATGGGGAATACTCCAGCCAGAAGAAACGTGCGCGACAGGGTAGCATATCTTGTCGCGCACAGAAGTTATCCGATCAGGCTCTCAGGGGTGGGGATCAGCTTCGGATTGAGGCAATTTTCGTAGTACTGCTGGATCTCGGCCAGGCGGGTGCGCGAGCGCTGGTAGCGGCGCAGGGCCATCACGCCGTTCCAGATAATGCACAGCACCATCGCCAGCATCAGCAGCGAGGTGGCGATGTAGCGCCATAAAGCGGCGCTATCCGGTATGCGGTGCAGTTCGATATGGCGGGTGCCGTTGGCATCGGTAAAGATGTTGGTCACAATCCCTTCCGCGCTGAACGGCGTGCGCATCAGCATCTGCGCCAGCCGCTGAAACTCACCCCACTGCTCCTGGGCCGGGTAGTCGTACAGCGCTACCGGCGGATAAGGCTGATCGACCAGATCGCTGCCCTCATCGCTGACAATCACAAAGCCGCCGGGCGCCGGGCTGTTAAGGGCCTGTGCGGCACGGGAGGTTTCGCGCATCACGAACGGCGCGGTAGAGGTGGCGACCAGGTTTTCCAGCGACTCGGCGCTCACCGGACGCAGCAGGACGTTAACGCCATCAAGACGGCCAGCGGTAGCGCGCTTGACCAGCGCTTCCCAGTCCTTGCTGTTACCGAGATTCACCAGCGCGTTCTTCAGCCTGACGCATTCGTCCGCCTCTGCGCACAGATCCTGGGTTTTCAGGACGATATCGCCAAAATCATCCAGCAGGATCATGCCCGATTTCTGAATGGCGGAGCGTAATGCCGGGCTGACGCGCGTCTCATCTTCCGGTTTAGGATGGAGCTGGCGGCTCAGGGCCTGAGTCAGCGCCGTGGCTTTGTTAACGGTATCCGATTCAGGCAGCGGCAGCGGGGCCGCGTCATTCCAGATCAGCTGCGAGCAGTCAAAAGGTGCAAAAGGCGAGCTCTGGCGCGCGTTCCAGTTGCCCGCCGCGTGGATATTACACATCCCGGTGCCCTGCAGATGCAGAGTATCACCGATGCGCACCCCGGCGTTTTCAAGCTGATCGACGCTGGTGGCCTCGATGGTCTGGGCGCCCTTGATCCATGAGAGGGTAAATTTGATCGGCATATCCAGCGGCACGAGGAGAACCAGCATCGCCAGTACGAGCCCTGCGCCACCGGCAATCACCGTGCTGCGCAGCCAGTGCTGCAGCGGGAAGTTTTTCACCTCGTCATGCAGGGATAAATAGCGCCCCTGGCGCACCACGTGGCGGTCAAGATAGATATCAACGTCGGTCTTTTGCCCTAAATCCTGGGCCAGCCACGGCTGCCAGTGGCGCGGGTAGATCAGGTCAATAATGCCCATCGAGATATTATTGACGTGGTCCTGATCGTTCTCGCCAAACAGACCCCAGCGCTTTGGCGTCCCGCGCAGACAGTGGATCTCACGCAGGGCGTTTTTCGCCGGCGGGGCGAAGAGTCCCCATAATCCCGCCGCCAGCAGCAGCACGCCGCCCCCGGCAAGCCAGGGGGCAAAGACGTCCGGGCTCATCAGGCAGAAGAAAAACAGCAGGAAGGCGGCGACAATCAGCAGCGCTTCACGAATGCCGTCCGGGCGACTGAGAGCGTACTCTTCGTGGGTCTCCTGGCGAATGTTCAGCAGCTCAATCTGCTCGGTCTCTTCGCCACGAATCGAGGCCTGGGTTGAGCTGACGTGTTCCAGCGCCAGGTGCGGGGCTTCCTGAACATATTCGGCGATGGAGTGGCCGTTCAGGGCAATCACCAGCGGGATAGAGTCGGTGTGGATCAGCTCAACGCTGTTTTCATCGTTGATGTACTGTTCCCAGAACGGCGGCAGATGCACTTCGACGGAGTCGAGGTAGTAGCGCCATTTATTGGGATCGTCGGTGGTAATACCGTAGCGGGTAATGGAGCGCGTCAGGCTGTGCACGGTATTGCTCTGGGCATTCAGGCTTAACGATACCGGTGCGGCGCTGGCACCTGTTGCAGGCGTCTGCTGGATACGGTTAAACGACTCGAGATATTGCTCGATCGCGCTGCGCTCTTCTGCGGTGAGTTTGCGTGTGCTCGCCCCGGTAAAGGCATTGAGATAAGGCAGGCGATATCGATGCTGCGCCCGACGTCTGTACAACCACCCTGCAATGAATGCGCAGGCCAGCATAGCAGCGATGACAATCAAAATGGTGCTCATGCTTTCCCCATCTTACTTTTTCTTACAGGTGTAGTCAGTAGCACCTTAACAGTGAATGCGTGTCTGTGGTTGGCTATCGGCATGTAAGGCGTTGAACTTGAGCAATTTGAAGCGCATCCCAGTGATCGCTGATGATAGCAAAGGCAACCGTGGCGGAATATCAGCAAATTCCTGGAACAATTTCAACCTATTGACTTTTGACTTGAAATGAGGAATGAATCTCATAAAGTTGCAATAATGTAAATAAAGCGCGATTGACATTGCCGAAACCGTGCGGCATATCGCACAATGACGCCAGTTCACCCAGCAAAGACCCGTCAAAATGAGCAAACCCTTACAAAAGCCCACCATCCTGAATGTTGAAACCGTCGCCAAATCGCGCCTGTTTAACGTTGAGAGCGTGGACCTGGAGTTTAGTAACGGCGTGCGCCGCGTCTACGAGCGTATGCGTCCTTCCACGCGCGAAGCTGTCATGATTGTGCCTATTGTCGACGAGCACCTGATTTTAATCCGCGAATACGCGGTGGGAACGGAATCCTACGAGCTGGGCTTTTCAAAGGGGCTTATCGATCCCGGCGAGTCGGTTTATGAAGCCGCAAACCGTGAGCTGAAAGAAGAGGTCGGTTTTGGTGCGAAAGAGCTCACTTTCCTGAAAAAACTCAGCATGGCACCCTCTTATTTCTCCAGCAAAATGAATATTGTGCTGGCGGAAGATCTCTATCCTGAGTCGCTGGAAGGGGATGAACCGGAACCGCTGCCGCAGGTGCGCTGGCCGCTGGCGCATCTGATGGATCTGCTGGAAGAGCCTGATTTTAACGAAGCCCGGAACGTAAGCGCGCTGTTCCTGGTGCGTGAATGGCTGAAAGGGCAGGGAAGGCTGTAGCGTAAAATCCCCCTCTCCACAGGGAAAGGGGGAAGATGTATCAGAAGAGCTCTTGCGTTTCGCCGTTATCAATCAACGTTGTACCCACCTCATGCACCACCTGATGCGTTGGTTGCGTGCCTTCGATGAAATACTCTTCGCGACTGTTACCGCCGTTAGCCAGCTGACCGCTGCTGCGATCGATATTGACCGTAACGATACCCGGCGGTGGCGTGAGCGGCTGCTCCGGTACGCCATCAAGAACGACTTTCATAAAGGCATCCCACGCCGGCTGAGCACTTTTGGCTCCGCCTTCGTAACCGGAGATCTGATCTTTAATCGCTCCGGACGCCGTGGTACGGCCTAAATCACGACGGTGATCGTCAAAGCCGATCCACACCGACGTTACCGCACCCGGACCGTAACCCGAGAACCAGGCATCTTTCGAGCTGTTGGTGGTCCCGGTTTTACCGCCGATGTCCTTGCGCTGCAAATCACGACCCGCACGCCAGCCCGTGCCCTGCCAGCCCGGTTCACCAAAGATGTTGGTGTTCAGCGCGCTCTTGATCAGGAACGCCAGCGGGGTGTTAATCACGTGCGGGGCATACTCCTGAGCACCGGTCTGGGCAACCAGCGCCTGGTTCGCCTGCTGTAGCTGCGGCATCGGCACCGCCGCATTCTGCTGCTCCTGAGAAATCGCGACATCTTCCATGTCCTGGTTGTTCAGCGCCTCTGACTTAGGCGTGTCACCGTAGATCACCGGAATATCACACTCTGCGCAGGCGATTTTCGGTCTGGCGTCAAACAGGACACCGCCCTGATCGTTCTCGATTTTGCTGATGAAGAACGGATCGACCAGGAAGCCGCCGTTGGCCATCACCGCATAGCCGCGCGCGACCTGCAGCGGGGTAAAGGAGGCGGAGCCCAGCGCCAGCGACTCGGTATGCACGATATTTTGCGCCGGGAAGCCGAAGCGCTGCAGATATTCCGCCGCATAATCGACGCCCATGGCACGCATGGCGCGCACCATCACCACGTTTTTCGACTGTCCCAGCCCCTGACGCAGGCGAATCGGACCGGCGTACTCTGCGGGTGAGTTTTTCGGACGCCAGTCGGAACCGGCCCCGGCATCCCAGCGGGAGATCGGCACGTCATTGAGGATACTGGCGAGGGTCAGACCCTTATCCATTGCCGCGGTGTAGAGGAAGGGTTTGATATTGGAACCGACCTGACGCAGCGCCTGAGTGGCACGGTTAAATTTGCTCTGGTTAAAGTCGAAGCCGCCAACCAGCGCCAGCACCGCGCCGTTATGCGGATCGATGGATACCAGCGCCGAGTTAACGTCCGGGATCTGCCCCAGCCACCAGGCGTCATTCACCTGGCGAACCCAGATTTGCTGACCCACCTGTACCGCATCGGTCACTTTACGTGGCGTCACGCCCTGCTGCGTATCAGAGCGATACGGACGCGCCCAGCGTACCCCTTCCATCCGCAGCGACACGGACGTGCCGTCCGCGAGCATCGCCGTGGCTTCCTGCGGATTGGCCTGGGTCACCACCGCCGCTACGAACGGCCCGTAGCCCGGAAGCGGCTTCAGGGTATCGGTGATTTTTTTGCTGTTCCACGCCGATTCACCCACTTTCCACAGCACGTTTGAAGGACCGCGGTAGCCGTGACGCATATCGTAATCAATCACGTTGTTACGCACCGCCTGCTGCGCGCCCTGCTGGACGTTGCGGCTGATGGTGGTGTAAACGCGGTAACCATCTTCGTAGGCCTGCTCGCCGTAGCGGGAAACCATCTCCTGACGAACCATCTCGCTGAGGTACGGCGCGGAGAAGGCAATTTCCGGGGCATGGTAGTTGGCGTCAATCACATCGTTGCGCGCCTGATCGTACTGGGTCTGGCTGATATAGCCCTCGCTCAGCATACGCGACAGCACCACGTTGCGACGCGCCGTAGCGCGATCCAGCGAGTAGAGCGGGTTAAAGGTGGAAGGCGCCTTCGGCAGACCGGCGATGGTGGCCATCTCACTCAGGGTGAGCTGCTCGATGGATTTACCGAAATAGACCTGCGCCGCCGCGCCCACGCCATAGGCACGGTAGCCGAGATAGATCTTGTTGAGGTAAAGCTCAAGGATCTCATCTTTGTTCAGCAACTGCTCAATGCGGATCGCCAGGAACACTTCCTTAACCTTACGCATCAGCGTTTTTTCAGGGCTCAGGAAGAAGTTACGCGCCAGCTGCTGGGTGATGGTACTAGCCCCCTGCGAAGCATGGCCGGAGAACAGCGCCACGCTTGCGGCACGGAAAATCCCCACCGGGTCAACGCCGTGGTGCTCATAAAAGCGGCTGTCTTCTGTGGCAATAAAGGCTTTCACCATGACGGGCGGAATTTGATTCAGCGTCAGCGGGATACGGCGCTTTTCACCGTACTGGGCAATCAGCTCGCCATCGGCGCTATAAACCTGCATCGGGATCTGAAGTCGTACGTCACGAAGCGTAGCGACATCAGGCAGTTGCGGCTCAATATATTTGTACAAACCAAAAATCGAGCCTGCTCCAAGCAGAATGCAACAGACTGCAAGGATCAATAAATACTTTACGAACTTCACTGGAGATTTCCCATTTAGTTTGAACTGGGCAGTTTCTAAACAATCGCGCGGTAGTATAAAGGCAAGCCTGTAGCATTGATATAGCCGTCATCCCCAGGGACGATAAGGAGATCGTGAAACATGGCGTTTAAAACATGGCGAACAGGCGTTCATATTCAACAGGATAAGGTTCTGGCCGTCGCGCTGGTGCGCGAAAAGTCGGGGTGGGGGCTGCGCCGCTGGTGGCAGCTTCCCCTGGCGGAGGGCATTATCCACGACGGGCAAATTCTTCAGCCCGAACAACTGGCTGCGGCCCTGCGCGAATGGCGTCAGACGCTGCCGCATCAGCATCAAATATTTCTCGCCTTTCCGGCTGCCCGCACCCTGCAGCGCACGCTGCCGCGCCCGGCGATGACCCTGCGCGACAGCGAGCAGACGGCCTGGATTGCATCCGCGTTGAGCCGTGAACTGGAGATGGCGCCCGAAGCCCTGCGTTTTGACTATGCAGAAGATACCTTCAGCCAGACATTTCAGATTACTGCCGCACAAAATAAGGAGATCGACGCGCTTCTGGAGCTGGCCCGGGTCCTGCGCCTGCAACTCACCACCATCACGCCCGATGCCGGAGCGCTGACGCATCTGCTGCCTTTTGTGCAGGCGCCCGCCCAGTGTATCGCCTGGCGCGATCGGGACCAGTGGCTCTGGGCGATGCGCCACCAGTGGGGCAGGCGCGGGCTGGCGGAAGCCCCCGACGTCGAACGGCTGGCCGCGCTGCTGGCGCTCAGGGTTGAGGAGATCGCCTGCTGCGATATGGCCAGTTTCGATCCCTGGTGCGTGGTACCCCACCGGCAGCCGCCGCTGCCTGAAAATGGCGCGGATTTTAGCGTCGCGCTGGCGCTGGCGGCGGGAGTCTATCCGGTATGAGGACCGCAAACCTGCTGCCGTGGCGTCAGCAACAAAAACGCCACTGCCTGCGCTTCTGGGGCCTGCTGTTTACCGGCTCGCTGCTCTTAACGCTGGTGCTCTGGACGGCCCTTCGGGCCAGCTCATCTCTGCAGACGGATGTTTACGCCCATAGGCAGGCCAGCGATCTGGCGCTACGACAGGCGCTGGAGCAGCGGCAAACGCAGTGGGCGGCGCGTGTTGTTCAGCGCCAGCAACGGCAGCGCTGGGCGCGGCAAAAAGCCAGCACGGAGGCCTGGCAGGCGGAACTGATCGCCCTGGCCCACGCCCTGCCGGAGCAGGCATGGCTGGCGCAGCTTCGCTTTAAGCAGTCCACGCTCTCGCTCCACGGATACGCCACTACCTTACCGGCGCTTGCGGCGCTGGAGACGGCACTACGCCAGCTGCCCGGATTCGGGCCGGGAACGCCGGGGGAGATGCGCCAGGACGCGCAGGGACGCTGGCAGTTTAGCTGGACGCTGACCCGCAAGGAGCAGGCTTATGCGGATCCCTCCTGACATCTGGTACAGGCTGTCTCCGCGCTGGCGCGGCCTGTGCTGGGGCGTCAGTTCCGGGCTGATGCTGTTCGGCGTCACCGGTGTGCAGCTACACATACAGCATCAACAGCTCACGACGCAGCAGGCTCAGCATGAACAAGACGCGGCGATCAACGCCCGCTTATGGACCGCGGTGCGTAAGCTCTTCCCCGACGATGACGTCCCAGCGTCCGTGGCAACGCGCCCTTTTTCGCCGCTGGAGTTCGATACCGGTGAGATGCGGATGGTGCGCTGGCAGCCCGTCAGCGCAGGCGGGGAGCTGGTGGTCGATGCGGTGTGGGCGCAGATCCCCACGCTGTTTGCCACCCTCGCCCGGCGCGATGTGGCGGTCGGGCGTTTTACCATCCAGCCAGAGCAGCAAAAGCTACGGATTACCCTGCACCTGGAGCGCCAGAATGCGGGTTAACCGGGGCGTGCTGCTTTTACTGCCGCTGCTTCTCGGCATGCGCGATCCGTTTCAGGCCCCGGTGTCACGCTGCCCCGACGCCGTCCTGAGCCAGTGGCGTTATGCCGGGCTGGTGTCCGGCGCGGTACCGGTGGGGATCGTCAGGAATGAAACGTCGCGCTGGCTGCGCGTGCGCCGCGGCGAGACGCTGCCTCAGGGCTGGCGGGTAATGACGCTGGATGAAAAGGAGCTGGTCATCGACACCTCAGAGGCCTGTGAACAGCCGCTGTGGCGATGGCAACGACAAGGAACGAAACATGAAAACAGGGATCGTGGCACTGCTGCTGATCGCCAGCCAGGCGCTGGCAGCGGAAACGGCGGCCGTCAATCTGGTGGTGGATGACGTACCGGTCGCCCAGCTTCTGCAGGCTCTGGCGGAGCAGGAGAACCGCAACATGATTATCGCCCCGGACGTGAGCGGCAACGTCTCGCTGCGTCTGCAGAAGGTGCCCTGGCTACAGGCGCTACAGACGGTAGTGACCAGCGCCGGGCTGGTGATGCGCCAGCAGGAGGGCATCTTTTATATCCACAGCGCCGCCTGGCAGCAGCAGCAGCAGGCCAGAAAAGAGGCGGAGCGCGCAAAGCGCCAGCTCAGCGTGCCGCTGGAGGCGCGCAGCTTCCCTCTCTCGTATGCGGATGCGAGCGATCTCCAGCAGGCGGCCGAAAAGCTCCTTAGCCCGAAAGGCAGCCTTGCGGTGGACAAGCGCACCAATCGTCTGCTGGTGCGCGACACCCGGGCAGCGCTGGACGCACTACAGCACTGGGTGACGCAGATGGATCTGCCGGTAGCGCAGGTCGAGCTCGCGGCGCACATCGTCAGCATGAGTGAAAAAAGCCTGCGCGAGTTAGGGGTGAAGTGGAGTCTGGCCCAGGCTCAGCAGGCGGGTAAGCCCGGTCAGCTGACGATACTCAGCGCCGATCTTGCGGTTAACGCCGCGACCACGCAGGTGGGCTTTAATATCGGGCGGATTAATGGCCGGCTGCTGGACATTGAGCTCTCCGCCCTCGAACAAAAGCAGCAGGTGGATATCATCGCCAGCCCGCGGCTGTTGGCATCCCACATGCAGCCCGCCAGCATCAAACAGGGGAGCGAGATCCCTTATCAGGTCTCCAGCGGAGAGAGCGGGGCGACGTCGGTGGAGTTTAAAGAGGCGGTGCTGGGCATGGAGGTGACGCCGGTGGTGCTGGCCAACGGTCGGGTACGCCTGAAGCTGCGTATCAGCGAGAACAGCCCGGGCCAGGTGTTGCAGCAGGCCGACAGTGAAACCCTGACCATCGATAAGCAGGAGATTGAAACCCAGGTTGAAGTTAAAAGTGGTGAAACGCTGGCCTTAGGGGGAATTTTTTCTCAGAGGCATAAAAGCGGCAGCGAAAATGTGCCAGGCTTGAGCCGTATTCCTCTCCTGGGGCACCTTTTCCGCCATCAGGGTAAAGACAACGAGCGCCGGGAATTAGTGGTTTTTATCACCCCACGTCTGGTTGCAACGCCATAATGGGCAGCAATGCCCCGCGTGATTTTGCATTCTGTTTGTTGCAGATGTTTGACGTGGGGCATGAATTAGCATACAAGGAGTACCGATTTGAGAATCAGCTTACACAATCTCACCCCTTAATAACTTAAGCGGCAAGCCTGGTGATTTATTCTGTTGCCAAACAAGCTGGAGTACTGAGATAATTTTTAGTCTGACTCTCGCTCTATCGCATATGAGGTTTCAGTTCATGTCCTGTTACGCCAGGTATCGGCGAAGCGGGTTTACCATTAACGAATAGTCTTAGTAGTACCGAAAAAATGGCAGAGAAACGCAATATCTTTCTGGTTGGGCCTATGGGTGCCGGCAAAAGCACTATTGGGCGCCAGTTAGCTCAACAACTCAATATGGAATTTTACGATTCTGATCAAGAGATTGAGAAACGAACCGGAGCTGATGTGGGCTGGGTCTTCGACGTAGAAGGCGAAGAGGGTTTCCGTGACCGTGAAGAAAAAGTCATCAATGAACTTACGGAAAAGCAGGGCATTGTGCTGGCTACCGGCGGCGGCTCTGTAAAATCTCGCGAAACTCGCAACCGTCTCTCCGCCCGCGGTGTCGTGGTCTATCTCGAAACGACCATCGAAAAACAACTGGCGCGTACGCAGCGTGATAAAAAACGCCCGTTGCTACAGGTTGAGACGCCTCCACGCGAAGTTCTGGAAGCACTGGCTGGTGAACGCAATCCGCTGTACGAAGAGATTGCTGACGTCACCATTCGCACAGACGACCAGAGCGCAAAAGTGGTCGCAAACCAGATTATTCATATGCTGGAAAGCAACTGATTCTGGCTTTATATACACTCGCCTGCGGGTAAAAGCATTTAAGGTGGATGTCGCGTTATGGAGAGGATTACAGTCACTCTCGGTGAACGGAGTTACCCTATCACTATCGCGGCTGGTTTGTTTAACGACCCAGCTTCCTTCTTACCACTGAAAGCGGGTGATCAGGCAATGCTGGTCACCAATGAGACTCTGGCTCCGCTTTATCTCGACCGCGTACGTCAGATGCTCGAACAGGCTGGCGTGAAGGTCGACAGTGTGATTCTGCCTGATGGCGAGCAGTATAAAAGCCTGACGGTACTCGATACCGTCTTCACCGCATTACTGCAAAAACCGCACGGTCGCGACACTACACTGCTGGCTTTAGGCGGCGGTGTCGTTGGCGATCTGACGGGGTTTGCTGCGGCAAGCTATCAGCGCGGTGTCCGTTTTATTCAAATTCCTACCACGCTGTTGTCGCAGGTCGACTCTTCCGTTGGTGGCAAAACCGCCGTTAACCATCCGCTTGGCAAAAACATGATTGGCGCGTTCTACCAGCCCGCTTCGGTGGTGGTGGATCTCGACTGTCTGCAAACGCTGCCTCAGCGCGAGCTGGCCTCTGGCCTGGCGGAAGTGATCAAGTACGGCATTATTCTGGACGGCGAGTTCTTTAGCTGGCTTGAAGAGAATATGGACGCCCTGTTGCGCCTGGATGGTCAGGCGATGGCGTACTGTATTCGCCGTTGTTGTGAGCTGAAAGCAGAAGTGGTTGCCGCAGACGAGCGCGAAACAGGCTTACGTGCTTTACTGAATCTGGGGCACACCTACGGTCATGCTATCGAAGCCGAAATGGGCTACGGTAACTGGCTGCATGGCGAGGCCGTGGCGGCGGGAATGGTAATGGCCGCACGCACCTCGGAGCGTCTGGGTCAGTTCAGCAAGGCGGATACACAACGCATTATCACGCTGCTTGAGCGCGCCGGTTTGCCGGTGACGGGGCCGCGAGAAATGTCAGCGCAGGCCTACTTGCCGCACATGATGCGTGATAAAAAAGTATTAGCAGGCGAGATGCGTCTGGTACTCCCGCTTGCCATCGGAAAGAGTGAAGTTCGTGGCGGTGTGCCGCACGATGTCGTTCTTGGCGCTATTGCTGATTGCCAGCAAGCGTAACTATTAGAAAGGTCCGGCTGCGGTCACACGTAGCCAGTTTGCTTCAGGTGATGTGCAAAGTTGTAGGCATAAGCCTTTTAGTGGGGTGTTAAATGGATGAATTCAAACCAGAAGACGAGCTGAAACCCGATCCCAGCGATCGTCGTACTGGTCGTACTCGCCAGTCTTCAGAACGTGATAACGATCCGCAAATTAACTTTGATGAGGTCGATCTGGACAATGACGATCCTCGTCCTTCGCGTGGCCGCGCCGCCCGCGACGAGCGTGAAGAAGAGGATTATGAGTCCGAAGAAGATTCAATGGACGAAGAGCCCGTAGAGCGTCGCCCGCGTAAGCGTAAAGCCGCTCCGGCGAAGCCCGCTTCCCGCCAGTACATTATGATGGGTCTGGGCGTGCTGGTCCTGCTGCTGCTGATTATCGGCGTCGGCTCGGCACTCAAAGCCCCGTCAACCACGCCTGCTGAACAAACCGCGTCCGGCGAGAAGAGCATCGATCTCTCCGGCAGTGCTGCCGATCAGGCGAATGGCACCCAGCCTGCGCCAGGCACCACTTCTGCAGAGAATACTGCCGGGAATAACCAGCAGGAGATCTCTCTGCCGCCGGTTGCCTCCACGCCAACTCAGGGCCAGTCTCCGGCGACCCCGGAAGGACAGCAGCGTGTTGAAGTGCAGGGCGATCTGAATAATGCCCTGACGCAGCCGCAGAGCCAGCAGCAGGTCAACAACGTGGTGGTTAACTCCACGCTGCCGACCGAGCCTGCGACCGTCGCGCCGATTCGTGGCGCATCAGGGCAGCAGCAGACGGCGGCCACAGAATCTGCACCTCGTCAGACTAAGCCTGCTCAGCATCAGGAACGTAAGCAGACGGTCATCGAGCCGAAGCGTGAAGTGAAGCCACAGCCTGTTGCCAAAGCCGAAGCGCCGAAAGCCGCCGCGCAGCCGAAGCACACTGAAACGGCAACCAGCGCCCCGGCCAAAGCGCCAGCGGCAACCGTGACGGCACCGAAAGCGACGGCTACGCCAGCGCCGACGGCAACCGCCTCGACGCCAGCTGCAACCGCGCCTGCGGCTTCTGCCAGCACCGGTAAATCTACAGGGAATGTGAGTTCACTGAAGTCTGCGCCGTCAAGCAACTACACGTTGCAGCTGAGCAGCTCTTCCAGCTATGACAACCTCAACGGCTGGGCGAAAAAATCAAACCTGAAAAACTTCGTTGTTTACGAGACCACCCGTAACGGTCAGCCATGGTATGTGCTGGTGAGCGGTGTGTACTCTTCTAAAGATGAAGCAAAACGCGCGGTTGCCACGCTGCCAGCCGACGTTCAGGCGAAAAATCCGTGGGCGAAGCCGATCCGTCAGGTTCAGTCCGATTTGAAGTAATCTGTGAAGCGCAGGATGCTGTCGGAGCTTTCTCCACAGCCGGAGAAGGTGTAATCAGTTAGTCAGCATGAAAAAAAATCGCGCTTTTCTGAAATGGGCAGGGGGGAAATACCCCCTGCTCGATGATATTCAAAAACACCTGCCAGACGGCGAGTGTCTTGTCGAACCCTTTGTTGGCGCGGGCTCGGTATTTCTCAATACCCACTACTCCCGCTATATCCTTGCGGATATCAACAGCGATCTGATCAGCCTCTATACCATCGTAAAAGAGCGTACCGATGAGTACGTCGATGAGGCGCGCAAGCTGTTTACGCCAGAGAACAACAACCCGGACGTTTACTATCAGCATCGCGCTGAGTTTAATCAGAGCCAGGACAAGTTCCGCCGTGCGCTGTTGTTCCTCTATCTTAACCGCCATGGCTACAACGGCCTGTGCCGGTACAACCTGCGTGGTGAATTCAACGTGCCCTTTGGTCGCTACAAGCGCCCGTACTTCCCGCAGGCCGAGCTGTATCACTTTGCTGAAAAAGCGCAGAATGCGGAGTTCCATTGCCTCTCGTATGAAGAGTGTATGGATAAAGCTGACGCCAACTCGGTGGTCTACTGCGATCCGCCATACGCTCCACTGTCGGCAACGGCGAACTTCACCGCGTATCATACCAACAGCTTCAGTCCCGCCGAGCAGGCGCGTCTGGCGGAGATGGCGGAAAAACTGGTCAGCAAAAGTATCCCGGTGTTAATTTCGAATCACGACACGCCCGATACGCGCGAATGGTACAAGGCCGCTGAGCATTTTCAGGTCAAGGTCCGGCGCAGCATCAGCAGCAACGGCGGTACACGTAAAAAGGTGGACGAACTGCTGGCTCTCTATCTGCCCTGAGCCGTTTCGCCCGCCGTTAAACAAAGTTCAAGGAGATGCGGATGAAACAGTATTTGATTGCACCCTCAATTCTTTCGGCTGATTTTGCCCGGCTGGGCGAAGACACCGCGAAAGCCCTGGCTGCCGGTGCGGATGTCGTTCATTTCGACGTTATGGATAACCACTACGTGCCTAACCTGACCATCGGCCCGATGGTCCTGAAGGCGCTGCGCAACTATGGCGTCACCGCACCCATTGATGTGCATCTGATGGTGAAGCCGGTTGATCGCATCGTGCCGGATTTTGCCGCCGCGGGCGCCAGCATCATCACCTTCCATCCTGAAGCCTCCGAACACGTTGACCGCACGCTGCAGCTGATCAAAGAGCATGGCTGTAAGGCGGGCCTGGTCTTTAACCCGGCCACGCCGCTGAGCTACCTTGATTACGTGATGGACAAGCTGGACGTGATCCTGCTGATGTCCGTGAACCCGGGCTTTGGCGGGCAGTCCTTCATTCCACAAACGCTGGATAAGCTGCGTGAAGTGCGCCGCCGTATCGACGAGTCTGGCTTTGATATCCGCCTCGAAGTGGACGGTGGCGTGAAGGTCAACAACATCGGCGAAATCGCTGCGGCGGGCGCGGATATGTTTGTCGCGGGTTCGGCTATTTTCGATCAGCCGGACTACAAAAAAGTCATTGATGAAATGCGCAGTGAACTGGCGAAGGTAAGTCATGGATAATTTGCAGGCAATTCGGGGCGTTGCATTTGACCTCGACGGTACGCTGGTGGACAGCGCGCCGGGTTTAACGGCGGCAGTCGATCAGGCGCTGTATGCGCTGGAACTGCCGGTCGCGGGCGAAGAGCGCGTGGTAACGTGGATCGGTAACGGGGCGGACGTGCTGATGGAACGCGCGCTGACCTGGGCGCGTCAGGAACGGGCGATCCAACGTGCGGCGCAGGGCAAGCCGGGTGTCGATCATGCGGATATCCCGCAGGAAGAGCAGGTTCGTGTCCTGCGTAAGCTGTTTAACCGTTTTTATGAAGAGACGGTGGAAGAGGGCAGCTTCCTGTTCCCGGATGTGGCCGGTACGCTGGGCGCGCTGCATGCTAAGGGTATGCCGCTGGCGCTGGTGACCAATAAGCCGACAGCGTTCGTCGCGCCGTTGCTGGAAGCGCTGGATATCGCCCACTATTTCTCGGTGATTGTCGGTGGCGATGACGTGCAGAACAAGAAGCCGCATCCCGAACCGCTACTGCTGGTGGCAGGAAAATTATCTTTATCGCCTGAAGCACTGCTCTTTGTAGGTGATTCGCGCAATGATATTCTGGCTGCCAGGGCCGCAGGCTGCCCGTCCGTTGGCCTCACCTATGGTTATAACTACGGTGAATCCATTACGCTGAGTGAGCCGGATTTTGTCTTCGACCACTTCAAAGATTTACTGCCCGTTCTCGGGCTTTCGCACAGTGAAAATCAGGAATTGAAAAATGACTAAGCCCATCGTATTTAGTGGCGCACAGCCCTCAGGTGAACTGACCATTGGCAACTATATGGGTGCGCTGCGTCAGTGGGTGAACATGCAGGATGAGTATCACTGTATCTACTGCATCGTTGACCAGCACGCCATTACCGTGCGCCAGGATCCGCAGCAGTTGCGTAAAGCGACGCTCGACACCCTTGCGCTCTATCTGGCCTGCGGTATCGATCCTGAGAAAAGCACCATTTTCGTTCAGTCCCATGTGCCGGAACACGCGCAGCTGGGCTGGGCCCTGAACTGCTACACCTATTTCGGCGAACTGAGCCGTATGACCCAGTTCAAGGATAAATCTTCCCGTTACGCCGAAAACATCAACGCCGGTCTGTTCGACTATCCGGTGCTGATGGCCGCTGACATCCTGCTGTACCAGACCAACCAGGTTCCGGTGGGTGAAGACCAGAAGCAGCACCTGGAGCTGAGCCGCGATGTCGCCCAGCGCTTCAATGCGATCTACGGCGACATCTTCAAGGTGCCAGAGCCGTTTATTCCGAAGTCCGGCGCTCGCGTGATGTCCCTGCTGGAGCCAACCAAGAAGATGTCCAAGTCAGACGATAACCGCAACAACGTTATCGGCCTGCTGGAAGATCCGAAAGCGGTGGTTAAGAAGCTCAAACGTGCGGTTACCGACTCGGACGAGCCGCCTGTGGTGCGTTACGACGTGCAGAACAAAGCGGGCGTCTCTAACCTGCTGGATATTCTCTCCGCCGTGACGGGGCGCAGCATTCCTGAGCTGGAGCAGCACTTCGAAGGCAAAATGTATGGTCATCTGAAAGGCGAAGTGGCTGACGCGGTTTCCGGCATGTTGACCGAACTGCAGGCGCGTTATCACCAGTTCCGTAATGACGAAGCCTTCCTGCAGAAAGTGATGAAAGAGGGTGCCGAGAAGGCCAGCGCACGCGCCTCTGAAACGCTGAAAGCGGTGTACGAAGCGATTGGGTTTGTGGCGAAACCTTAAGCTTGTTTGCCGGGTGGCGGCTTCGCCTTACCCGGCCTACGGGGCAATGTAGGCCGGGTAAGTGTAGCGCCACCCGGCGAAAAAAAACCGGGAATTTCCCGGTTTTTTTATGCCTGAAAAACGCTTACTGACTCGCTGCCGGGCCACAGCCGCCGATGATTTTGGAGATAGAGATCGCCGGGTGCAGCAGGTAATCGTAGCTGCAGTTATTTTTGGTGTTTTCAACACGGCCGGTACATGCCGTAAGAGTCGTTAAGATGCCTGCAACCAGGGCAATCTTTGCCAGTTTGAACATAACGCTTCCTTGTCTGTAACATGAGGGAATATATGAAAATATGCTTTCGCGGAAGGTATGTTATCGACACGGGTAAGAGAGGAGTAGTCCATAACAGGACTACTCATTGAGCGGGGAATATGTTCAGTCTGGCTCAGTGATTGGAGAACCAGTTTAGTCTGTCACGCAACGCCACCACGCGGCCTACCACGATCAGCGCCGGGCTTTCAACCTGTTGGGCAAGCTCGCCCAACTGAGTTAACACGCCGCTGACCACACGCTGTTTGATCGACGTGCCGTTCTCCACCAGCGCAACCGGCATTTCTGCATCCATGCCGTGTTCAAGCAGTTTCGCCTGAATGGTCGCCGCCTGGTTCAGCCCCATATAGAACACCAGGGTCTGTTTTTCCGCGGCCAGATTATGCCAGTCCAGTTCGCTGCCGGTTTTCAGGTGGCCGGTAACCAGACGCACGCTTTGGGCGTAATCACGGTGGGTCAGTGGGATACCGGAATAGGCCGAGCAGCCTGAGGCGGCGGTAATGCCCGGCACCACCGAGAACGGAATGCCTGCGGCACACAGCGTCTCCAGCTCTTCGCCGCCGCGCCCGAAGATAAAGGGATCGCCGCCTTTCAGACGCACCACGCGTTTCCCCTTTTGCGCTTCACGCAGCAGGATCTGGTTAATCTCTTCCTGCGGTACGCAGTGATATCCGGCGCGCTTGCCGACAAACACCCGGTCGGCATCCCGGCGCACCAGGTTCATGATGTCATCAGAGACCAGACGGTCATAAACCACGATATCCGCCTGCTGGATCTGCTGCAGACCTTTCAGGGTTAACAGGCCGGCATCGCCCGGACCGGCCCCCACCAGCACCACCTCGCCACGGTGATCGAGCGGTGCACTCAGCAGCTGCTCGGTGGTGTCATCCACGGCTTTGCGATCCTGGTTAGCCAGCGACTGTGCCAGCCGGTCGTTGACAAAGAATTTTTCCCAGAAGCGGCGGCGTTCGCCGACGGTGGCGTACTGCTTTTTCACCCGGGCGCGCAACTGCCCCGCATAGTGGGCAACCTGGCCTAAGTGCTGCGGCAGAATGGCTTCGAGCTTTTCGCGCAGCAGGCGCGCCAGCACCGGCGAGGTACCGCCGGAGGAGACGGCGACCATCAGCGGTGAGCGGTCGATAATCGACGGCATGATGAAACTCGCCTCTTTCGGCGCATCCACCACGTTGCAGAAGATCCGCCGGGTTTCGCAGGCGTCGCTGACGCGCTGGTTAACCGCATCGTCGTCGGTAGCGGCGATGGTCAGCCAGCAGGTATCAAGCAGAGATTCGTTGAACTCACCCTCAACCAGGGTGAGCATCCCTTCCTGCGCCCACACGGTAAACTGCGGGGCGAAGTCGAGGGCGTTTACGGTGAGTCGGGCCCCTGCCTCTAACAGCAGGCGGGCTTTACGTTCAGCCACATCGCCACCGCCCACGAGCAGGCAGTCACGATTGCGTAATTGACAGAATATTGGCAGGTGATCCACGACATTACCTCTTACTGGTTGGCTTTCGCCTGAACGGTTGCGATGGTGGCAGGAGTCGGACGCTCCGCTTTAGGGGTAGCATACCAGTAACCCCAACCCATAAATACAACCCCAGAAAGGGTATTGCCAAGCGTTACCCACAACAGGTTATGACCGATGCCTGACAGGGTATAGGCTTCGCTGTGGTGACCAAACCAGGAGAGGGCAAACAGCGTCATGTTGGCAACGGAGTGTTCGTAACCGGAGGCGATAAAGGCCAGCAGGCACCACCAGATCGCGATGAACTTCGCGGCACCTTCAGTACGGATTGCCATCCAGATCGCAAGACACACCAGCCAGTTACAGAGCGCGCCTTTAAAGAACAGGACCATCGCCGGGGCGGTGGTTTTCGCCAGAGCGACGGTGTGAACGAGGCTGGTATCCACCGGCAGCAGGCTACCGCCACCCCAGCTGTAAAGCAGCGCGACAAACACGGAGCCCACCAGGTTACCGAGCCAGGTCTGCGGCAGAATGCCCCACATCTGGCCCTGGGTGATGGTGCCGGCTTTCACGCCCAGCGTCAGGAACATGGTGTGACCGGTGAAAAGCTCAGAACCTGCGATGATGACCAGGGTCAGCGCGATCCCGAAGGTAGCGCCCATCACCAGCGGACGAACAGACGGGTCGACGAGATTACCGAGGGTGAAAATTAAAATGATCCCCAGGCCCACATAGGCACCGGCCATCGCGGAACTGATCCAGAATCCGAGAGGACTATTTTTGCTGAGGCGTGCGATGCGCGCAGCGTTAGCCGCACACTTATTAATAGTGTCTGTAAACATTTGATTATCCATTACACTTTATCCTTCGCGCTGCCTCTTTGTTGGCTGCCTTCACTCACCCCAGTCACATAGTGAACTATGCTCCTGGGGATTCGTTCAGTTGCCGCCGCGATGCAGCACAAATGATTTCGTGTAAAAAGTTGAAAAGCTCCCGAACGGGAGAACATTTAAAAGCGGGGGCATTGCGCCCCCGTATCAATCAGCCTCTCAGCTGCACCTTGCCGTCTTTGACGCGGACGTCATAGTGCTTCACGGAGTGGCTCTCATCTTCCATGCAGTGGCCGTCGCTCAGGCGGAAACGCTGCTTTTTCAGCGGGCTGGCAACCCACAGCTCGCCCTGATGTTCCGCGATGATCCCGCGGGAAAGTACGCTGGCCTCAAAGAACGGGTCGATATTGCTGATGGCAAAAACCTGTTCGTCGTGACGCGGACGGAAAATGGCAACCTGCTCATGACCCAACAGCGCACACACGCCGGTGGCTGGCAGGATCTCGTCGATTTTGCAGATGTTTACCCACTGGCTCATGCGTTTTCCTCCACCAGAGTCACCGGAATGCGTTCATACGGCGTCGCCGGACGATGCTGTTCGCGCTCAGCTACTACCTGCACGCTCGGGTCGCGCTGGTTGCTGTTGATAAAGTGTTTGAAGCGAACCTGCGCCGACGGGGTGTTGACGGTTTCGGTCCATTCGCAAATCACGGCATCGCGCAGGCGAGCCATCTCTTCTTCCAGCGTCGCGTTCAGGCCCAGCTTGTCGTCGATGATAACGGACTTCAGGTAGTCAATGCCGCCTTCCAGGTTATCCAGCCACGGCGCGGTACGGGTCAGTTTGTCCGCGGTACGGATGTAGAACATCATGAAGCGGTCGAGGTACTTAATCAGCGTTTCACGGTCGATATCCGCCGCCAGCAGATCCGCGTGACGCGGTTTCATCCCGCCGTTACCACAGACATACAGGTTCCAGCCTTTCTCGGTGGCGATGATCCCCACGTCTTTACCCTGCGCTTCAGCACATTCACGGGTACAGCCAGAGACGCCGAACTTCATTTTGTGCGGGGTGCGGATGCCTTTGTAGCGGTTTTCCAGCTCGACGCCGAAGCCGACGCTGTCGCCCACGCCGTAGCGGCACCAGGTGCTGCCCACGCAGGTTTTCGCCATACGCAGCGCTTTGGCATAGGCGTGACCGGTTTCGAAGCCCGCTTCAATCAGCTGACGCCAGATTTCCGGCAGGTCGTCTTTCTGCGCACCAAACAGGCCGATACGCTGGGAACCGGTGATTTTGGTGTAGAGGTTAAACTCGCGTGCGATGCGACCGACAGCCACCAGCCCTTCCGGGGTGATTTCACCGCCGGCAGAACGTGGAATGACGGAGTAGGTACCGTCTTTCTGGATGTTCGCCAGGAAGTTGTCGTTGGTGTCCTGCAGCGGGGTGTGCTGCGGCTTGAGCACGTACTCATTCCAGCACGAGGCCAGCAGAGAACCGACGGTCGGTTTACAGACTTCACAGCCATAGCCCTGGCCGTGTTTTTGCAGCAGCTCGTCGAAAGATTTGATGCCTTCAACGCGGATCAGGTGGTACAGCTCCTGGCGAGAGTAAGCGAAGTGCTCGCACAGGTTGTTGTTGACTTCGATGCCCTGTTTCGCCAGCTCGGCGTTCAGCACCTGGGTCACCAGCGGGATACAGCCGCCGCAGCCGGTACCGGCTTTGGTTTCAGCTTTCAGCGCCGCAACGGTGTGGCAGCCTTTGTTGATGGCGGCAACCAGCATGCCTTTAGTGACGTCGAAGCAGGAGCAAATCTGCGCGCTGTCCGGCAGCTTATCAACCCCAATAGACGGCTTACCGCTGGCCGCGTGGGCAGGCAGGATCAGCGCGTCCGGGTTCTCCGGCAGCTCAATGGCGTTCAGCACCAGCTGCAGCAGGTTGCCGAAATCGCTGGTATCACCCACCAGCACCGCGCCGAGCAGGGTTTTGTTATCCGGGCTGACGATAAGACGTTTATAAACTTCTTTGCTTTCGTCGAGGTAGACGTAGCTGCGGGAGTTCGGCGTGCGACCGTGCGCATCGCCGATACCGCCTACGTCCACGCCCAGCAGCTTCAACTTGGCGCTCATGTCCGCGCCGGTGAAGGCGTTTTCATTGCCGAGGATATGGTCGGCAGTCACCTGCGCCATCTTGTAGCCCGGGGCAACCAGACCGTAGACGTGATTTTCCCAGCTGGCGCATTCACCGATGGCGTAGATATCCGGATCGGAGGTCTGGCAGGTGGAGTTGATCATGATCCCGCCGCGCTGGGCAACGGCCAGACCGCACTGGGTGGCCAGCTTGTCGCGCGGGCGAATACCGGTGGAGAAGACGATAAAGTCGACTTCCAGCTCGCTGCCGTCGGCGAAGCGCATGGTTTTACGCGCCTCGGTGCCTTCCTGCACGATCTCTTTGGTATTTTTGCTGGTGTGAACTTTCACACCCATGCTTTCAATTTTGCGTTTCAGCTGCTCGCCACCCATGTGGTCGAGCTGCTCTGCCATCAGCATCGGGGCAAATTCGATGACGTGGGTTTCAACACCTAAGTTTTTTAGCGCGCCAGCGGCTTCGAGGCCGAGCAGGCCGCCGCCGACAACCGCGCCGCGTTTGCTGCGACGGGCGCAGGATTCAATGGCATTCAGATCTTCAATGGTGCGATAGACGAAGCAATCCTGAGTTTCAGACCCTTTAATCGGCGGAATCCACGGGTATGAGCCAGTCGCCATGATCAGCTTGTCGTAAAAAACCGTGCGTCCCGCACTGGAATGAATCACTTTTTCCTGACGGTTGATGGTGATAGCGCGCTCGCCCACCAGAACCTTCACGCCATGTTTCTCGTAAAAACCTTCGCGCACTAAAGAGAGCTCTTCGGCGGTGTGGTGAGAGAAATAGGAGGAGAGGTGCACGCGGTCGTACGCCTTACGGGGTTCTTCACAGAACACGGTAATGTCGAACCGGTTGGCATCGGCTTTATCAAGGAGATCCTCAATAAAGCGGTGGCCGACCATGCCGTTACCGATGATAGCGAGTCTGACTTTGCTCATTTTTGCCTCGATTTCTTTTCTATTACTGCCTACCTTAACGATTCAGCAAAGCCGCTTATTGATGCAAATCAAATACGCCTTCAACTACTCCTTAGTGGGTAGTTTGTTGATTTGTCAGGTTTTTTCTAAGTAGTGGAAATCTCAGGCTTTTCGTAATAGATGGTTTTGTGTACAAAATAGGAGGCTAATTTTTAATTTCAGCTACTCCTGAATTTCAGCCCTCATTTTAGGGAGAACATGATGTCTACAGCACCGCTTTGGCTTATCCAGAACGTCCGTTTACCGGGACGGGATGGCTTATGGCAACTGGCTATTGAGAACGGTCGTTTTGGCGAAATCACCCCAACGGGCGAGAAGCAGAGCGAGAGCTATGAGGTGTTAAACGCTCGCGGCGGGCTGGCCATTCCGCCTTTTATCGAGCCGCATATCCACCTGGATACCACCCAGACCGCGGGTGAGCCGAACTGGAACCAGTCCGGGACGCTGTTTGAGGGCATCGAAAGATGGGCGGAGCGCAAGGCGCTGCTCAGCCACGAGGATGTTAAAGCCCGGGCCTGGAAGACCCTGAAGTGGCAGATCGCCAACGGCATCCAGTTTGTGCGCACCCATGTGGATGTCTCGGATCCGACCCTCACCGCCCTGAAGGCGATGCTGGAGGTGAAGCAGGAGGTCGCGCCATGGGTCGACCTGCAAATCGTCGCGTTCCCGCAGGAGGGGATCCTCTCCTATCCCAACGGCGCCGCACTGCTGGAAGAGGCGTTACGGCTGGGGGCTGACGTGGTAGGCGCTATCCCGCACTTTGAGTTCACCCGGGAATATGGCGTGCAGTCGCTGCATATCGCCTTTGAACTGGCGAAGAAGTACGACCGTCCGCTGGATATTCACTGCGATGAGATCGACGACGAGCAGTCGCGGTTTGTCGAAACGGTGGCCGCGCTGGCGTATGAGGCGGGGATCGGCCCGCGCGTTACCGCCAGCCATACCACCGCGATGCACTCCTATAACGGGGCTTATACCTCGCGGCTGTTTCGTCTGCTGAAGCTCTCCGGGATTAACTTTGTCGCCAATCCGCTGGTGAATATCCATCTGCAGGGGCGCTTTGACGACTATCCGAAGCGGCGCGGCATTACCCGGGTGAAGGAGTTGCTGGAGGCGGGGATTAACGTCTGCTTCGGCCATGACGACGTGTTTGACCCCTGGTATCCGCTGGGTACCGGCAATATGCTGCAGGTTCTGCACATGGGGCTGCACGTCTGTCAGATGATGGGCTATCAGCAAATCGATAGCGGACTCAACCTCATCACCCACAACAGCGCGCGCACGTTTGGGCTGAGCGATTACGGTATCGAAACGGGGAACCCGGCAAACTTAATTATCTTGCCAGCGGAAAGCGGCTTTGAAGCGGTGCGTTGTCAGGTGCCGGTGCGCTGGTCGATTCGTCAGGGCAGGGTGATTGCGACGACCCAGCTGGCGCAGACCTGGGTACAGACGGACAGCGGCGGAGAAGAAGTGTTCTTTACCAAAAACAGCCCCTTTACCGAGCGCAAAGGGGCTTAAGGGTTAGTGTGCCGCTGCTGCCGCGTTGTGCTGGCGGTGGCGGGTCACAAAGCCCAGCACCAGACACATCACAAACACCACAGCATAGAGGCCGTTCGCGGTGTGTAACGCCGCCAGCGGGCCGCTGTGGGCAACAATCGGGCCGGTAACCACGAAGGTCAGCATGGTGCCGATGGTGCCGCAGGTCAGCACGAAGTTAACCAGCTTAGGCGAAGCTACTTTGGTCTGCAGGGAGCCCAGGGTGATGATCGAGGTGTAAATGGCGCTGGAGAAGAAGCCGAGCGTCAGAATGAACCACGGCATCTGCTCCGGGGAACCGTTGATGAACAGGTACATCAGCACGGTGGCGGCGCCTGCCAGCACGGTGAGGATGCGCTGCAGATCGAAGAAGCGCAGGATAAAGCTGAACGCCCACATGCCGAACATGTACGACATCCAGAAGTCACTGACCAGCTTGCCGGCATCGTTCAGGCTCATCCCCAGACCTTTGGCGTACTCCGGCACCCAGGAGATAAAGCCCAGCTGGCCCAGGATGTAGCACAGGGCGGCAACGGAGAGGAACAGGACGCCAATACCCCATTTTTCTTTCACAACCGGCTCGCTGGTGGTCTGCGCTTTTTTGCCCAGAACCGGGAAGTCACAGCCGAAGGTCAGAATAAAGATCGCCACGTAGACCACACCGATGCAGGCATAGACCCAGTACCACTCGATGCTGCGGGCCAGCAGCGCGGCGGCCACCATCGGGAAGATCATCCCGGCCATGCTGAAGAAGGAGTCGGTGAACAGCAGACGTGCGCCGCGCTGGCGACCTTCATACATGTGGGTGATGAGGAATGTCCCGATGGACATGGTGATCCCGCTGACCAGACCCAGCACAAACATGGCGGCGGAGAACAGGGCGATGCTGTGGCTGAGCATCAGACCCGCCACGGCAAGCACCATCAGCACAAAGCCAAAACGCAGCTGGGTTTTCAGCGGGACGATTTCCATCAGCCAGGCATTGAGGAAAATGGAGATCAGGATCCCGGCGTTAAGGAAGGTGAAGGTATTACTCATGCTGGAAACGGGCAGGTTGAAATAGTCTGCGATATTTCCCATCACCATCCCGGTGACAATTACCAACGCACCGGTGAGGGCGTAGGAGAAGAAGCTGATCCATGTGAGCTTGATACGATTGCTGTTAGTCATGACTGGCCTGTGAATAGAGATGTAAAGCGCGTTGACTGCGCTGCGGGCGGCCAGATTTTAATCGTGAATGTGATCTAATTAAATCTTTTAAGATAAATTATTCATCAATTGCATAGAAAAGAGTGATATTAGTCACGTTAACGTCGCTGGCCTGAGTTTGCCCGGCGGTTACATCTGTTTCAAATTGGTAAAATTAGGTAAATGGCTGGCCTAGGTTCATACTGCTCTTTAGAATCAAGCCATTCGCTTTCTTTACTGCGCTTTGTTAAGGAATTCTCATGCTCAAATCAACCCTGGCGGCTGTCGCGGCTGTACTTGCTCTCTCAGCCCTCTCTCCTGCTGCGCTGGCAGCGAAAGGAGACCCGCACGTTCTGTTGACCACCTCTGCCGGCAACATTGAGCTGGAACTGAACAGTCAGAAAGCCCCAATTTCTGTGAAAAACTTCCTCGATTACGTGAACAGCGGTTTCTATAACGGCACCACTTTCCACCGTGTGATCCCAGGCTTTATGCTGCAGGGCGGCGGCTTCAACGAGCAGATGCAGCAGAAGCAGCCGAACCCGCCAATCAAGAACGAAGCGGATAACGGCCTGCGCAACAGCCGCGGTACCATCTCAATGGCGCGTACCGCCGATAAAGACAGCGCCACCAGCCAGTTCTTCCTCAACGTGGCGGACAACGCCTTCCTCGACCACGGCCAGCGTGATTTTGGCTACGCGGTATTTGGTAAAGTTGTGAAAGGCATGGATGTGGCCGATAAAATTTCTCAGGTGCAGACGCACGACGTCGGCCCTTACCAGAATGTGCCGACAAAACCGGTAGTTATCCTCTCTGCGAAAGTCCTGCCTTAATCTCTGATGGCGCGGGCAGTCTTTGCCCGCGTTGCCTTTACCTCCCTGCGAAACCGCAGTTTGCTGCTTATACTTGTGGCAACACGGGCACAAGCAGGGAGGTAACAGGTGAAAAAACTCACTGAGAAACAAAAATCCCGTCTCTGGGAACAACAGCGAAACGCGAATTTTCAGGCCAGTCGCCGTCTTGAAGGGGTCGACAGTCCGCTAGTCACGCTCAGCGCCGACGAGGCACAGTTGCGTCTTGAGGAACTCAGGAGGCACTATGAGCGATAAATACGGCAACGATCGCGATCCCTATCTCTATCCCGGACTGAATGTGATGCGTAACCGGCTGGGCATCCGCCAGGCGGAGCGTCTTGCGCAGGCGGCGTATGAACTCACTGCCCTGCGCGCGGCTACCCTCGGCCTGGGGCCGCTGCTGCGCGGACTGCCGCATCTGTGCGCCATTCATCAGCATATCTATCAGGATATCTTCGACTGGGCAGGTGATATTCGTGAAATGGATATCTACCAGGGCGATACCCGCTTCTGCCACTTCGCCTATATCGAAAAAGAGGGCAACGCCCTGATGCAGGATCTGGAAGAGGAGGGGTATCTCGTCGGGCTTGAGAAAGCGGACTTCATTAACCGTCTCAGCCACTACTATTGCGAAATCAACGTCCTGCACCCGTTCCGCATCGGCAACGGCATTGTTCAGCGCATCTTCTTTGAGCAGCTGGCGATCCATGCGGGCTATCAGCTCGACTGGCGCGATATCGATCCTGAGGCGTGGGCGCAGGCCAACCAGAGCGGGGCGATGGGGGATCTGAGCGCGTTGAACGCAATCTTCAGTAAAGTGGTAAGCGAAGCCCGGGAAACTGAGTAGAATAGGGCTGCCATTTTTTCGGGAGCCGCCATGATTCTGCTGATTGATAACTACGATTCCTTCACCTGGAACCTGTACCAGTATTTTTGCGAACTGGGGGCGGAGGTGGAGGTCCGGCGCAATGACGTGCTCTCTCTGGAGGATGTCGCGGCGCTCAATCCGCAGAAAATCGTGATCTCTCCCGGGCCCTGCACCCCGGATGAGTCCGGCATTTCGCTGGCGGTGATCCGCCACTATGCCGGTCAATTACCCATTCTGGGCGTTTGCCTCGGCCATCAGGCCATCGCCCAGGTCTTTGGCGCCACCATCGTGCGGGCCGCCAAAGTGATGCACGGCAAAACCTCCCTGGTAACGCACACCGGCACGGGAGTGTTCCTTGGCCTGAATAACCCGCTTACCGTCACCCGCTACCACTCCCTGGTCATCGATCCGCCTACCTTACCCGACTGCTTTGAGGTCACCGCCTGGAGCGAAACGCAGGAGATCATGGGTATCCGCCACCGGGAATGGGATCTGGAGGGGGTGCAGTTCCACCCGGAAAGCATTCTCAGCGAGCAGGGCCACCAGCTGCTGGCTAATTTCCTCAATCGTTGATTTTTAGTTGCCATGAAGTGATTTTTTAAGCATATTTCGTGATTATATTTTCACTTCTGCTTTTTGCTTAAAAAAGGGTGGGGTTACATGGCAACTGAACAATCTGCAATTACGCGCGCGACATTCGATGAGGTGATTCTGCCAATTTATGCACCGGCTGAGTTTATCCCGGTGAAAGGGAAAGGTAGCCGCGTCTGGGATCAACAGGGCAAAGAGTACATTGATTTTGCGGGCGGCATTGCAGTGACGGCGTTAGGTCACTGTCACCCGGCGCTGGTCGAGGCGCTGAAAAGCCAGGGCGAAACCCTGTGGCACACCAGCAACGTCTTTACCAACGAACCCGCGCTACGTCTGGGTCGCAAAATCATCGACGCCACCTTTGCCGAACGCGTGCTGTTTATGAACTCCGGCACCGAAGCCAACGAAACGGCCTTTAAGCTGGCCCGGTATTACGCGTCCACCCGCCACAGCCCGTTTAAAAGCAAAATTATCGCCTTCCACAACGCGTTCCACGGTCGTTCGCTGTTTACCGTGACCGTGGGCGGTCAGCCAAAATATTCCGACGGCTTTGGCCCGAAACCGGCCGACATCATCCACGTGCCGTTTAACGATCTGCATGCGGTAAAAGCGGTGATGGACGATCACACCTGCGCGGTAGTTGTCGAGCCCATCCAGGGCGAAGGCGGCGTGATGGCGGCAACGCCAGAATTCCTGCAGGGACTGCGCGATCTGTGCGACCAGCACCAGGCGCTGCTGGTCTTTGATGAAGTGCAGAGCGGCATGGGGCGCACCGGAGATCTGTTTGCCTATATGCACTACGGCGTGACGCCGGACATCCTGACCAGCGCCAAGGCACTCGGCGGCGGTTTCCCGGTCAGCGCGGTGCTCACCACCCAGGATATCGCCTCGGCGTTCCACGTGGGCTCTCACGGCTCCACCTACGGCGGCAACCCGCTGGCGTGCGCGGTCGCAGGGGCGGCGTTCGATATCATTAATACTCCGGAAGTGCTGAGCGGCGTTAATACGAAGCGCGAGCAGTTCGTGAAGCATCTCCAGCAGATCGATGCCCAGTACGATGTCTTCAGCGATATCCGTGGCATGGGGCTGCTGATTGGCGCCGAGCTAAAGCCGCAGTACAAAGGCCGGGCGCGTGATTTCCTCTATGCCGCCGCCAGCGAAGGGGCGATGGTGCTCAACGCCGGACCTGACGTGATGCGCTTTGCGCCGTCGCTGCTGGTGGAAAGCGCGGATATCGACGAAGGGATGAACCGCTTTGCGAACGCGGTGAAGCGGGTGGTTCAGGGATAAACAAAATGCCGGGTGGCGGCTTCGCCTTACCCGGCCTACAGGACCCGTAGGCCCGTGCAAGCGCAGCGCCGCCGGGCAATAGCGTCCGTTTTAAACGCCGGATCAACCAGATACCGTGATGCGGGCGCTGGCGCCACGCCACCGACGAAATGGTGTGCATGGTGTTCAGGTGCCCCAGAATGCGCTGCAGATGCTGTTCCAGCGTGCTCATGGGGCCGTGCGTCAGGGTCTCTGGCGCTTCCAGAATATTACTGTCTCCGCTCTCCCCCGGCGCGTCATACTCCAGACGCTGCTGACAGCGCTGAAGCGCAATTTCACACGACTGCAGATACCGCTGCGCCAGATCGGGCGTCAGCATCGTATGCTCCCGCGCCAGCGTCGTCATCGCATTGATATGTTCGACGATAAACTGGCTGTGCGTCACCCACAGCCGCATATCCGCCAGATAGGCTGAATTGAAGCCCGGCTCCTGCATCGCCTGATTCAGGGAGTTGAACAGCGCGTTGTGCGCCTGGTTAACCTTCATGCGCTGCCACGCCAGCGGTGTGGGTTGCGGATCGTCGCTGAGGATCAGGCGGATGGCCTCCTGATCGGCCTCCAGCGCGTCGTGGGCGTTCTGGCGCAGCAGCCCGCTTTGCCATTGCGGCCACAGCCATACCATCCCGCCGAAAGCGATTAAACAGCCAATCAGGGTGTCGGCCAGTCGGGCGATAATAAACTGCTCCCCGTTCAGCGTGATCAGCTGAAGGGTGTACACGGCGGTCACCGTGAAGCCCACCGTCGCCCAGCCGTAGTTCTTACGAATGAACAGATAACTTACCAGGGTGACCATCAGCATCCCCGCCAGGGTGTAGCCTTCCGGAACGTGGAAGTGCAGGGTAACGCCGGCAATAACCAGCCCCGCCAGGGTACCGGCCGCCCGGTGGAGAATGCGTACCCGCGTGGCGCTGTAGCCGTTTTGCGTCACCAGCAGGACGGTCATTAAGATCCAGTAAGGCTTAGGCAGATGCAGCGCCATGCCCATCAGGCTGGCGATACTCAGCATCACGCTGATGCGGGCCGCATTGCGCAGGGCGGCAGATTTAAGCGACAGATAGCTTCTCAGGGCGGGGATCAGCGGCAGGCGCTTCTGCTTGTCCGCCATCAGATCGCGCGGATAGAGCGGACGCTGGGTGCGGAGCACGCGGGCAATACGGCTGAAGTGCCATGCGCAGAACTGACCCACCGGGTTATCCGGGTGCTGGCGGGCGATTTTTTCCAGCGCGCCAAGCTGCTTGTCCATGTTGAAGCGGGTGGGATAGCGATGATAGAGAATGTCATCCGCCAGCACGCGCAGACGGGCGGCGACGGTCAGGGCATTCCAGCGGATCACCGCTTCGGCGTGGCTGCGCTCCACCAGCGTTTGCACCTCCTTCGGATGATGCAGGCTGACGGAGATGTGCTCCTGCAGATCCAGCCCCACCTGGAAGGTACGCAGCAGCCGCTTGTATTCATGATTTTTGTTCGCGGCAAGCATGTGCAACTGCTGATAACACTGGCTAATCAGGTCGACCACCTTCTGCTGGCGGGCCAGCAGCGGCGGTAACGATTTTTCAGGGTCGGTATGCTGGGTCAGCAGGGTGTATTTGGCTTCGCAGTAATCAGCCAGCTGGCGATAAAGCACGCTCAGGGATTCACGCAGCGGCTGCTCGCGCCACATCCAGAACCAGAACCAGTTGAACAGCCCGTACCAGAGGGTACCCAGCGCGTAGATGAGCAGCGGCGCCCAGATCGGCATATTTCCCGCCAGGCTCAGGGTAAAGATGGCGGCAATCAGCGAGGCGGGCAGCAGGCGGGCATGCAGGGCGCTGATCTCTGCCGTGATCCCTAACGTCATCGCCAGCACCGTCAGAATGAGGGGCAACGGTATATCGCGCGCCAGCAACAGCTGCACGGCCAGGCTACAGCCGGCAAACAGCGAGCCGCCAATAATCAGGCGTTTAAAAAAGCGTTTATGGGGCGTGTCGAGGCCAGCAATGTTGCAGCAGGCGGGGACGAGGGAGAACAGCAGACCGTATTGCAGATAACCGAGAACTAAACCCACAGCCACAGGGAGACACAACACCAGGGTTTGCCGCAGTGCGTAGTTAACTTCCGGGTGATAGATGAGCCTGCGCCACATGGGTGAGAGAGACAAAAACGGCGTGTCATCGTGCGATGCCACGCCGTCTGAGTGGAATTAACGTGTTCCGTAAACCACGATGGTTTTACCGTGGGCGGAAATCAGGTTCTGATCTTCCAGCATTTTCAGAATACGACCCACCGTCTCACGAGAACATCCGACGATCTGACCAATTTCCTGACGGGTGATTTTAATTTGCATACCGTCCGGGTGGGTCATGGCGTCTGGCTGTTTCGCCAGGTTCAGCAGAGTCTGAGCGATACGGCCCGTCACGTCCAGGAAGGCGAGGTTGCCCACTTTCTCGGAAGTGACCTGCAGACGGCGAGCCATCTGCGAAGAGAGGCGCATCAGGATATCCGGGTTAACCTGGATCAGCTGGCGGAATTTCTTATAAGAGATCTCAGCCACTTCACACGCGGTTTTCGCACGGACCCAGGCGCTACGCTCCTGACCTTCTTCAAACAGGCCCAGTTCACCGATAAAGTCTCCCTGATTCAGGTAAGAGAGGATCATCTCTTTGCCTTCTTCATCTTTGATCAGCACTGCTACTGAGCCTTTGACGATGTAATACAACGTTTCCGCTTTTTCACCCTGGTGAATCAGCGTGCTCTTCGATGGGTACTTATGAATATGGCAATGAGACAAGAACCATTCGAGAGTCGGGTCTGTTTGCGGTTTGCCAAGCACCATGCGCTGTTATCCTCTGTTATAAGCTGTCTCCAGAGTCTGGCTGTGTACCTGTACTCTGGGGGTTGCAATCGAATTCTTCCCCCTGCCTGGGGAGCGGCTGTCACAATAATTAGCAGCCTGTAATGTGTGATGTCCTCTGCATACATGTGTAACGTCAATGTATTACTGTAGCATCTCGACTGTTTTAGCATAGGTTTTGCCGCGTGTCTCCTGGTGTCTCGCTTCAGCTTGATGCAGGTCGACTTCCGTTGCCAGAATTGTTACTGGCGCGTAATCTGACAGGAAAAATGCAATCCTGGAGTTAATAAAAATGCAAGCACGTGTGAAATGGGTTGAAGGGTTAACCTTTCTCGGTGAGTCTGCCTCGGGCCACCAGATACTGATGGATGGTAACTCCGGTGACAAAGCGCCAAGTCCGATGGAAGTGGTTCTGATGGCGGCGGGTGGATGCAGCGCAATCGACGTGGTATCGATTCTGCAAAAAGGCCGTCACGACGTGACTGACTGCGAAGTAAAGCTGACCTCAGAACGCCGGGATGAAGCGCCGCGCCTGTTTACCCATATCAATCTTCACTTCGTGGTGACCGGCAAAGAGCTGAAAGACGCTGCGGTCTCCCGCGCGGTGGATCTCTCTGCGGAGAAGTACTGCTCCGTGGCGCTGATGCTGGAAAAAGCGGTCAAAATTACCCATTCGTATGAAGTGATCGAGGCATAAGTTCTGGGTAAAGTGCGGGGCCTACGGATCCTGTAGGCCCGGTAAGCGCAGCGCCACCGGGCAAAAAGCCTCAGGCGATCTTCTTGCCTTCCATCAGCCGCTGCACCAGCGGCGTCATGATTAACTCCATCGCCAGCCCCATCTTGCCGCCCGGCACCACCAGCGTATTCATGTGCGAAATAAACGAACCCTGTAGCATCGCCAGCAGCCAGGGGTAATCGATCTCGTCCAGATTACGGAAATGGATCACCACAAAACTCTCGTCCAGCGAAGGGATGGCTTTTGCCGCAAACGGGTTCGAGGTGTCCACGGTCGGGACGCGCTGGAAGTTAATATGGGTGCGGGAAAACTGCGGCGTGAGGAAGTTAATGTAATCCTCCATGGAGCGAACCACGGAATCCATCACCGCTTCACGGGAGTGGCCGCGCTCGCTGGTATCCCGCGTCAGCTTCTGGATCCACTCCAGGTTAACGATAGGCACCACGCCCACCAGCAGATCGACATGGCGCGCCACGTCGTGTTGCGGCGTGACGACCCCGCCGTGCAGGCCTTCATAAAACAGCACGTCGGTGGGTTCCGGCAGCGGTTGCCAGGGAGTAAAGGTACCCGGCACCTGGTTCCAGGGCACCGCTTCGTCATAGGTATGCAGGTATTTGCGCGACTGGCCGGTCCCGCTGCGTCCGTATTCCGCGAAGGTCTGCTCCAGCAGGCCAAAGTCGTTGGCATCGGGGCCAAAGTAGCTGATATGTTTGCCTAAATCGCGCGCTTTGCGGATTGCCATATCCATCTCGGGGCGGGTGTAGCGGTGAAAGCTGTCGCCCTCTACCTCGGCTGCGCGCAGATGCAGTTGCGAGAAGATCTTACGGAAGGCGAGGCTGGTGGTGGTGGTGCCTGCACCACTCGACCCTGTAACGGCAATAACCGGATGTCTGGCGGACATAGCAACTCCCTGAGTGGAAAGAGTGTGCGATCAGTCGCGAAACTGACCACGGGGCATGATATTCACCGTCTCGTGCAGTTCGGACCACACCAGAACGGCCTCACCGCTTTTAAGCTGCTGTTTAACATCGGCGACTTTCATTTCAAGCGTGCGTTCATGTTCACCATAATCTGTGCCCTCACGCAATACAAAGCTTTCAATCAGATTATCCAGCGTTTCGGGAGCCAGATCCTGCCAGGGAATGATCATGTTTACTTTTCCAGATATGTGGTCAGCCAGTCCGGGATACGTGTCTCCAGCCACATCTGCGGTCGACGCAGCGTGCCGCCGATAAAGCCCACGTGTCCGCCATGTTCGGTCAGTTGATACTGCACGTTGGCCGGTAAATGGTCCGGCGCCGGAATCGAGTGATGATCCATAAAGGGATCGTCTTTCGCATGAATAATCAGCGTAGGCCGGGTGATTTGATTCAGCAACGGCATGGCGCTGCACTGGCGATAGTAGTCGATAGCATCGGCAAAACCGTGGATTTTCGCGGTGATCAAATCGTCAAATTCGCGCAGGCGACGCACCCTTTTCAACTGCTGAAGGCTGACAGGCAGCGTGTCCGGGTAGGCCTTTAGCTTACGGGCGGCGTTGGCTTTCAGTAAGTTCAGCAGATAGCGCTGATACACGCGGGAAAACCCCTTCTCCATATGATAACTACACTGCTCAAGCATGAACGGCGCAGAGACAATGACCGCCGCGTCGAGCGGGACGTTATCGCCCTCTTTTGCCAGCAGGCAGGCGAGCATATTGCCGCCCAGTGAATAGCCTACCGCCGCGGTGGGTGCCGGGCCGTGGGTCTGCACCAGCCAGTTCAGGAACCAGCGGCCATCTTCGATCTCGCCGGAGTGGTAGATCCGTTTTTGCCGGTTCGGTTCGCCGCTGCAGCCGCGAAAATGCATCACCACGCCAAGCCAGCCGCGCTCTTTCGCGGCGTGGATCAGACCGTGGGCATAAGGGCTGTGCAGGCTCCCCTCCAGACCATGAAACACCACCAGTCGCGGTTTATGCTGCGCCTGAGAGGGATCTTCACTCCAGGCGAGATCCACGAAGTCATCATCAGGCAGGTCGAGCCGCTGCCAGTGGGGCGTGAACTGTAACTTCCGGCGCAGCAGGCGCGGGAGCATGGTTTGCAGATGCGGGTTCGCCACGCCGCGCATGGGGACAAATGTTGCGCTCTCGTCGTGGGGAAAATTGAAATCAGATGGGATTGTTTGTGTCATAGGGATGCGAGCATGTCCTCAAGCTGCTCCTGCGCGTCGAGCCAGGCCATTTCACACTCTTCAAGGCTGGATTTGGTTTTTGCCTGAACCTGCAGACACTCTGTCAGTTCGGCTTTGCGGCTCTGGTCGTACAGGCCGCTGTCACCGAGCTTCTCTTCCACCGTGGCAAGTGTGGCGTTGAGCTTCTCCATCTCTTTTTCCAGACGGGTAATCTCTTTACGCAGCGGCTGGGTTTGGGTGCGCAGCTCTGCTTCGCGACGCTTCTGATCCTTACGGGCCTGGGCGCTGTTGACGTTCTCTTTAGCCCCTTCTACAGGCTGGCTTTCCTGCTTCTGAATGTCGCTCAGCCACTGCTGATAATCTTCCAGATCGCCATCGAACGGCTCGACTTTGCCGTCATGCACCAGATAGAGATCATCGGTGGTGGAGCGCAGCAGGTGACGGTCGTGCGAAACGACCACCAGCGCGCCTTCGAATTCGATTAACGCTTCGGTCAGCGCCTGACGCATGTCGAGATCGAGGTGGTTAGTCGGTTCATCGAGCAGGAGCAGGTTAGGGCGCTGCCAGACGATCAGCGCCAGCACCAGACGGGCTTTTTCGCCGCCGGAGAAGCGTTCGGTATTCTCGCTGACTTTATCGCCCTGGAAACCGAAGCCGCCCAGATAATCACGCAGCTTCTGCTCCAGCTCCTGCGGGGCCAGACGCGCCAGGTGCTGCAGCGGTGATTCATCAGCGCGTAAAAATTCCAGCTGATGCTGGGCGAAGTAGCCGAGCTTAATACCCTTCGCCAGACCGATGTCGCCACGCACAGGCGCAAGCTCGCCCGCCAGCAGCTTAATCAGCGTCGATTTACCGGCGCCATTGCGCCCGAGCAGGCCGATACGGGAACCCGGTACCAGGTTGAGCTTGATAGAATCGAGGATAATGCGATCGCCATAGCCGGCGCTGACCTTTTCCATTTTCAGCAGCGGGTTGGGCAGGCTTTCCGGAGCCCGGAAGTTAAAGTGGAACGGGTTATCGACGTGCGCCGGGGCAATCATCTCCATGCGTTCCAGCATCTTGATACGGCTCTGGGCCTGTTTCGCTTTTGACGCTTTCGCCTTGAAGCGATCGACAAAGCTCTGCAGGTGCGCCACGCGCTGCTGCTGGCTTTCGTACATCGCCTGTTGCTGGGAGAGACGGACCGCACGCTGACGCTCAAACGAGCTGTAGTTGCCGGTGTACTCGAACATGGTTTCCTGTTCGATGTGAATAATTTTGTCCACCACCGGATCGAGGAAGTCGCGGTCGTGGGAGATCAGGATCAGCGTGCCCTGATAGCTCTTCAGCCACTTTTCCAGCCAGATGACCGCATCCAGATCGAGGTGGTTAGTCGGTTCATCAAGCAGCAGCAGGTCAGAGCGGCAGATCAGCGCCTGGGCCAGGTTAAGGCGCATGCGCCAGCCACCGGAGAAATCACTTACCGGACGCTCCAGCTGCTCGTTGCTGAACCCCAGACCGTGCAGAAGGCTGGCGGCGCGGGAGCGGATGGTCCAGGCATCAATGGCGTCGAGTTTGCCGTGTACGGTGGCAATCGCATGACCGTCATTACGTTCGTTGGCGGCGTGCAGTTCGGCTTCGAGTTTGCGGTACTCCCGGTCGCCGTCGATAACATAGTCCATCGCCGGGACGCTCAGGGCTGGCGTCTCCTGGTTTACCCAAGCCAGCTGCCAGTTGCCAGGGTAGGTGAAGTTACCGCCGTCGGCAGTGATTTCGTTTTTCAGCAATGACAGTAACGTGGATTTACCACAGCCGTTTTTGCCCACCAGGCCCACTTTCTGGCCCGGGTTGATGGTGGCTGTAGCGTTGTCCAGCAGGACACGTACGCCGCGACGAATTTGTAATGAGGAGAAAACAATCATAGAGCGCCGTATGTTCCGACTATGTTAAGTTGTCATTATAATCAGGTTAAATGTGCCGCCACGCGCCGCGTGGGTGTGCCATGGTAGCCCAAAATAACAGTGATGACGACCCGGGAGAGGAATGATGTCCCAGACAGCAAAAGTGCTGCTGCTGTATGCCCATCCGGAGTCTCAGGACTCGGTCGCCAACCGGGTTTTGCTACAACCGGCATTACAGCTCAGTAATGTGACGGTGCACGATCTCTACGCGCACTACCCCGATTTTTTTATCGATATCCCTCGTGAACAGGAGCTGCTGCGCCAGCACGACGTTATCGTGTTCCAGCATCCGCTCTATACCTACAGCTGCCCGGCGCTGCTGAAGGAGTGGCTGGATCGCGTGCTGAGCCGCGGGTTTTCCAGTGGCCCGGGAGGAAACCAGCTGGCGGGAAAGTACTGGCGGAACGTCATTACCACCGGCGAGCCGGAGAGTGCTTACCGCCACGATGGGCTTAACCGCTATTCAATGAACGATATTTTACGCCCGTTCGAGCTGACGGCGGCCATGTGCCGCATGCACTGGCTGAGCCCGATCGTCGTTTACTGGGCTCGTCGGCAGCCTCAGGACGAGCTCGCCAGCCATGCAAGAGCGTACGGCGACTGGCTGGCAGCGCCAACGCTGACGGGAGGCCACTGATGGAAGGCTCAGATCTTTTGCTGGCAGGGGTGTTGTTCCTGCTCGCCGCGGTGGTGGCGGTGCCGCTGGCGTCGCGTCTGGGGATTGGCGCGGTGCTCGGTTATCTGCTGGCGGGTATTGCCATCGGCCCGTGGGGGCTGGGGTTTATCAGCGACGTCGACGAAATACTGCACTTCTCCGAGCTGGGCGTCGTCTTTCTGATGTTTATCATCGGCCTCGAGCTGAACCCGGCGAAGCTCTGGCAGCTGCGGCGCTCTATCTTCGGCGTCGGCGCCGCGCAGGTGTTGTGCAGCGCGGTGATCCTCGGCGGACTCCTGATGCTGACCCAGTTCTCATGGCAGGCCGCGGTGGTCGGCGGGATTGGTCTGGCGATGTCCTCCACGGCGATGGCGTTACAGCTGATGCGCGATAAGGGCATGAACCGCAGCGAGGCGGGACAGCTGGGCTTCTCGATCCTGCTGTTCCAGGATCTGGCGGTGATCCCGGCGCTGGCCCTGGTTCCGCTGCTGGCGGGGTCGGGAGATGAACATTTCGACTGGATGAAGATCGGCATGAAGGTGCTGGCCTTCGCCGGCATGCTGGTGGGCGGGCGCTATCTGCTCCGTCCGGTGTTCCGCTTTATTGCGGCGTCCGGGGTGCGGGAAGTGTTTACCGCCGCGACGCTGCTGCTGGTGCTGGGCTCGGCGCTGTTTATGGACGCGCTGGGGCTGTCGATGGCGCTGGGCACCTTCATTGCGGGCGTGCTGCTGGCGGAGAGTGAGTACCGGCACGAACTGGAAATTGCCATCGATCCCTTTAAAGGGCTGCTGTTAGGGCTGTTCTTTATCTCTGTCGGCATGGCGCTGAATCTTGGCGTGCTCTACACCCATATCCTGTGGGTCGTGATGAGTGTTGTCGTGCTGGTGGCGGTCAAAATGCTGGTGCTCTACGTACTGGCGCGGGTTTACGGCTTGCGTCAGACGGAGCGGGCACAGCTTGCCGGGGTGTTGAGCCAGGGGGGAGAGTTTGCTTTTGTGCTCTTCTCCACAGCATCATCCCAGAGATTGTTCCAGCATGATCAGATGGCCTTGCTGCTGGTGACCGTTACGCTGTCGATGATGACTACGCCGCTGTTGATGAAGCTTATCGATAAGCAGTTATCCCGCCGCATCAATGCCCCGGAAGATGAGCATGAAGCCCCGTGGGTGGAAGATGATAAACCCCAGGTGATTGTAGTGGGCTTCGGACGTTTTGGGCAGGTCATCGGGCGTTTGCTGATGGCGAATAAAAAGCGCGTGACGGTGCTGGAGCGCGACATCAGCGCGGTCAACCTGATGCGAAAATACGGTTACAAGGTCTATTACGGTGATGCCACTCAGGTCGAACTTCTGCGCTCCGCAGGGGCAGAGGCGGCAGAGTCGATCGTCATCACCTGTAACGATCCTGAAGACACCATGAAGCTGGTGGAGATCTGCCAGCAGCATTTTCCGCATCTGCATATTCTTGCCCGTGCGCGAGGACGTGTTGAGGCACACGAGCTGCTCCAGGCCGGGGTAAAGTATTTTACCCGCGAGACCTTCTCCAGTGCGCTGGAGCTGGGGCGTAAAACATTAGTGACGCTGGGGATGCATCCGCATCAGGCCCAGCGCGCGCAGTTACATTTTCGTCGTCTGGATATGCGCATGCTGCGCGAGCTGATGCCGGTGCATACCGATACGGTGCAGATCTCTCGCGTACGGGAGGCGCGTCGTGAGCTGGAAGAGATTTTCCAGCGAGAGATGCAGCAGGAGCGTCGGCAGCTGGATGGCTGGGATGAGTTTGAATAACGAGGTAGAGAATGGCGGTACGTAAACGTTTTATCGCCGGCGCGAAATGCCCGGCCTGTCAGGCTCAGGATTCACTGGCCATGTGGCGTGAGAACAATATCGATATTGTTGAGTGTGTTAAGTGCGGGCACCAGATGCGTGAGGCCGATAAAGAAGCGCGCGAGCATGTTCGCAAAGAAGAACAAGTGATCGGCATTTTTCATCCGGACTAGCGATATGTCCCGAGTTTTTTTAAGCTAAAGGGTACACGGGTGCAGAATTCGGCTACAATCTGCGCCAGCAATTTTCCCACGCTCAGGAGATATCATGAAAGTAGCAAAAGACCTGGTGGTCAGCCTGGCCTATCAGGTACGTACAGAAGACGGTGTGTTGGTTGATGAGTCTCCGGTGAGTGCGCCGCTGGACTACCTGCACGGTCACGGTTCCCTGATTTCCGGTCTGGAAAACGCGTTGAACGGTCATGAAGTTGGCGACAAATTTGACGTAGAAGTTGCGTCTAACGACGCTTACGGTCAGTACGATGAAAACCTGGTGCAGCGTGTTCCTAAAGACGTCTTCATGGGCGTTGACGAGCTGCAGGTTGGCATGCGTTTCCTGGCTGAAACTGACCAGGGTCCGGTTCCAGTAGAAATCACTGAAGTTGAAGACGACCACGTTGTGGTTGACGGCAACCACATGCTGGCTGGCCAGAACCTGAAGTTCAACGTTGAAGTGGTTGCCATCCGCGAAGCCACTGAAGAAGAGCTGGCTCACGGCCACGTTCACGGTGCGCACGGTCATGACCACGATCACGGTCACGACGGCTGCTGCGGCGGTCACGGCCACGATCACGACCATGGTCACGACCACGGTAAAGGCGGTTGCGGCGGTAACGGCGGCTGCGGTTGCCACTAATCGTTACGCCTTAAGCGCAAAAAAGCGGGATATTCCCGCTTTTTTTACGTCTTAATAGTGGGGCGGCGGCGTCTCTTCTGACTGCGACGCGATGTGCGAGGCCTGCGACGCTTTCACTTTTTCGGTTAACAGACGCAGCAGATCCCGCAGCTTGGCCATTTCCAGTTCGTGTGCGGTGACGGTCTGATTCAGCTCATCGATGGTGATCTCCTGAAAAGCCAGACGGCTTTCAAGCTCAGCCAGACGCGCTTCCATTTCTGTATTCTGCATGATTCACCTCGTTTGTCTCTTTAACCCCGACCGGGGCTGGCGGCGGCGAATATTACCCGAGATTATCCCCGCGCGCAGTAAACATCCCATTGCTGCGAAACTAATTTAAACAAAAATAGTCTGAAATGTGGTGCTAATCAGGGGTGTCTACCTGTAGATTTGTTCCTCAACGTTTTATAGTACGCTACTCATTTACGCTTAACACGGGGTGAGAGTCCCCGGCCCTGGAGAAATGGATGAAATCACTGTTTAAAGTAACGCTGCTGGCGACCACGATGGCTGTCGCTCTGCATGCGCCGCTGACTTTCGCTGCTGATACTGCTGCGAAACCTGCTGCGACTGCTGACAGCAATGCGGCGTTCAAAAATGACGACCAGAAATCAGCCTACGCACTGGGCGCATCTCTGGGCCGTTACATGGAAAACTCTCTGAAAGAGCAGGAAAAACTGGGCATCAAACTGGACCAGGCTCAGCTGATCGCGGGCGTTCAGGATGCGTTTGCGGACAAGAGCAAACTGTCTGACCAGGAAATCGAGCAGACTCTGCAGGCTTTCGAAGCGCGCGTGAAAGGCGCAGCGCAGGAGAAGATGGAGAAAGACGCGTCTGAGAACGAAACGAAAGGCAAAACCTACCGTGACGCTTTCGCTAAAGAGAAAGGCGCGAAAACCTCTCCTACTGGCCTGGTCTACAAAGTAGAGAAAGAAGGTACCGGCGACGCACCGAAGGACAGCGATACCGTTGTTGTTAACTACAAAGGTACGCTGACCGACGGTAAAGAGTTCGATAACTCTTACACCCGTGGTGAGCCGCTCTCCTTCCGTCTGGATGGGGTTATTCCTGGCTGGACTGAAGGCCTGAAGAACATCAAGAAAGGCGGTAAAATCAAGCTGGTCATCCCACCGGATCTGGCTTATGGCAAAACTGGCGTCCCGGGTATCCCGGCTAACTCCACGCTGGTATTCGACGTAGAGCTGCTGGACATCAAGCCAGCGCCGAAAGCGGATGCTAAGCCTGACGCGAAGCCAGAAGCGCCGGCAGAAGCCACCAAGAAGTAAACCGGTAAAAACCGCCGCCCCTGAAGCGGCGGTTTTTTTATTGTGGTGTAGATATAATTAACACTGGAAGCGCTACCTACGCTGTATTAATTTAATTGCCCGTGTAAATAATGAGCCTGCCCTGAAAACCTACCGACAGGCTCCTGAAAAGGAGTGTTTTTTTCATGACCAGGTCGCTTTTAACCAACGAAACCAGCGAACTTGATTTGCTGGATCAACGTCCTTTCGATCAGACCGATTTCGATATTCTGAAATCCTACGAAGCGGTAGTGGACGGGTTAGCGATGCTCATTGGGTCCCACTGCGAAATCGTTTTGCACTCCCTGCAAGATCTGAAATGTTCTGCCATCCGCATTGCCAATGGTGAGCATACTGGCCGTAAAATTGGCTCGCCGATCACCGACCTTGCACTGCGTATGCTGCACGACATGACCGGCGCGGACAGCAGCGTCTCCAAATGCTATTTCACCCGCGCGAAGAGCGGCGTTCTCATGAAGTCCGTGACCATCGCCATCCGCAACCGTGACCATCGCGTGATTGGCTTACTGTGCATCAACATGAACCTTGATGTGCCGTTCTCCCAGATCATGAGCACGTTTATTCCGCCAGAAACGCCGGATGTCGGATCCTCTGTCAACTTTGCCTCCTCCGTTGAAGATCTCGTCACCCAGACGCTGGAATTCACCATTGAAGAAGTTAACGCCGATCGCAATGTCTCTAACAATGCCAAGAATCGTCAGATCGTGCTTAACCTCTATGAAAAAGGCATCTTCGATATTAAAGACGCTATTAACCAGGTGGCCGATCGCCTCAATATCTCCAAGCACACGGTCTATCTCTACATCCGTCAGTTCAAAAGCGGCGATTTCCTGGGGCAAGAGAAGTAATGCGTTTTGCACTCATGGTGACAGGCCCGGCGTACGGTACACAGCAGGCCAGCAGCGCGTTGCAGTTTGCCCGCGCACTGCTGGCGGCCGGTCATGAGCTTGTCAGCGTCTTTTTTTATCGGGAAGGCGTATATAACGCTAACCAGCTGACGTCGCCGGCATCAGACGAGTTCGATCTGGTGCGTGCCTGGCAGGCGCTGAACCAGGAGCACGGCGTTGACCTGCATATCTGCGTGGCGGCGGCGCTACGTCGGGGCGTGAGCGATGCGAACGAAGCGCAACGCCTGGGCTTGCCGGCTGCAAATCTTAATGACGGCTTTTCCCTCAGCGGCCTCGGGGCGCTGGCTCAGGCTGCATTAACCTGCGACCGGATGGTGCAATTCTGATGAACCGCGTTGCGTTTGTATTTAATTCTGCCCCGCATGGCAGCGCTTCCGGAAGGGAAGGGCTGGATGCGTTACTGGCTACTTCTGCGCTGACGGAAGAGATCGGTGTTTTCTTCATTGGCGACGGCGTGTTTCAGCTGCTTGCCGGTCAGCAGCCGCAGGCGGTGCTGGCGCGCGATTACATCGCGACATTTAAAGTCCTGCCGCTGTATGACATCGAAACGTTCTACGTCTGTGCGGCTTCCCTGCAGGCGCGTGGCCTGAATGAGAGCACGCCCTTTGTTCTGGACGCTACCGTACTCGCACCGGCGTTACTGCGTGAACAGCTTTCCCATTACGACACCATACTGACATTCTGAGGCGGTCATGCTCCATACCCTGAGCCACTCCCCCTGGCACTGCGACATCGAGAGCCTGTTAAACATGCTGCGAGAGGGCGATGCCGTGCTGCTTATTCAGGATGGCGTTCTGGCGGCAGTAGAAGGCAGCCGTTTTGTTGATATTCTCTGCAATGCCCCCATCTCTGTCTCAGCGCTTAAAGATGACATCGATGCACGCGGTCTCTCTGGTCAAATTTCAACCAAAATTGACGTGGTTAGCTATACTGATTTCGTCAATCTGGCCATTCAGCACACCGGCCAAATGAACTGGTGATCTGAGATCGCTGTATAATTCTTGACACCTTTTCGACGTAGCCCTAAAATTTCGCGTCCTCATATTGTATGAGGTCGTTTTATTACGTGTTTACGAAGCAAAAGCTAAAACCAGGAGCTATTTAATGGCAACAGTTAACCAGCTGGTACGCAAACCACGCGCTCGCAAAGTTGCAAAAAGCAACGTGCCTGCGCTGGAAGCCTGCCCGCAGAAACGTGGCGTATGTACTCGTGTATATACCACCACTCCTAAGAAACCAAACTCCGCACTGCGTAAAGTATGCCGTGTGCGTTTGACCAACGGTTTTGAAGTGACTTCCTACATCGGTGGTGAAGGTCACAACCTGCAGGAGCACTCCGTGATCCTGATCCGTGGCGGTCGTGTAAAAGACCTCCCGGGTGTTCGTTACCACACCGTTCGTGGTGCGCTTGACTGCTCCGGCGTTAAAGACCGTAAGCAATCTCGCTCCAAATACGGCGTGAAACGTCCTAAGGCTTAATGGTTCTCCGTTAAGTAAGGCCAAACTGATTTATCTTAATGTCACACTAAACTCTTAGAGTTTTGGACAATCCTGAATTAACAACGGAGTATTCCCATGCCACGTCGTCGCGTCATTGGTCAGCGTAAAATTCTTCCAGATCCGAAATTCGGATCAGAACTGCTGGCAAAATTTGTAAATATCCTGATGGTAGATGGTAAAAAATCTACTGCAGAAGCAATCGTATACAGCGCGCTGGAGACCCTGGCTCAGCGTTCTGGTAAAAATGAACTGGAAGCTTTCGAAGTCGCTCTCGACAACGTGCGCCCGACTGTAGAAGTTAAGTCTCGCCGCGTTGGTGGTTCTACTTATCAGGTACCAGTTGAAGTTCGTCCGGTTCGTCGTAATGCTCTGGCAATGCGTTGGATCGTTGAAGCTGCTCGTAAACGCGGTGATAAATCCATGGCTCTGCGTCTGGCGAACGAACTTTCTGATGCTGCAGACAACAAAGGTACTGCAGTTAAGAAACGTGAAGACGTTCACCGTATGGCAGAAGCCAACAAGGCGTTCGCACACTACCGTTGGTAATCCCTTCGGAGTATTAGTCACCAGGCGGGCGCTTCAGCGAAGCAGCCCGCTTTGGGTTACTTAACTGAACGCCTAAAAAGATAAACGAGGAATCAAATGGCTCGTACAACACCCATCGCACGCTACCGTAACATTGGTATCAGTGCGCACATCGACGCCGGTAAAACCACTACCACCGAACGTATTCTGTTCTACACCGGTGTAAACCACAAAATCGGTGAAGTTCATGACGGCGCCGCTACCATGGACTGGATGGAGCAGGAGCAGGAGCGTGGTATTACCATCACCTCTGCAGCGACTACTGCATTCTGGTCTGGTATGGCTAAGCAGTATGAACCGCATCGCGTAAACATCATCGACACCCCGGGCCACGTTGACTTCACTATCGAAGTAGAACGTTCCATGCGTGTTCTTGATGGTGCGGTAATGGTTTACTGCGCAGTTGGTGGTGTTCAGCCACAGTCTGAAACCGTATGGCGTCAGGCAAACAAATATAAAGTTCCACGCATTGCGTTCGTTAACAAAATGGACCGTATGGGTGCGAACTTCCTGAAAGTTGTTGGTCAGATCAAAACCCGTCTGGGCGCGAACCCTGTTCCGCTGCAGCTGGCAATTGGTGCTGAAGAAGGTTTCACCGGTGTTATCGACCTGGTGAAAATGAAAGCCATCAACTGGAATGAAGAAGACGCAGGCGTTACCTTCACTTATGAAGATATTCCGGCTGACATGCAGGACCTGGCTGACGAATGGCACCAGAACCTGATCGAGTCCGCTGCTGAAGCTTCAGAAGACCTGATGGAGAAATACCTGGGTGGTGAAGAACTGACTGAAGAAGAGATCAAAAAAGCTCTGCGTCAGCGTGTTCTTAACAACGAAATCATCCTGGTAACCTGTGGTTCTGCGTTCAAGAACAAAGGTGTTCAGGCGATGCTGGATGCGGTAGTTGACTACCTGCCATCCCCGGTAGACGTTCCTGCGATCAACGGTATCCTGGACGACGGTAAAGACACGCCGGCTGAGCGTCACGCAAGTGATGACGAGCCGTTTGCTGCTCTGGCGTTCAAAATCGCTACCGACCCGTTCGTGGGTAACCTGACGTTCTTCCGCGTGTACTCTGGTGTGGTTAACTCCGGTGACACCATCCTGAACTCCGTGAAAGCTGCACGTGAGCGTTTCGGTCGTATCGTACAGATGCACGCGAACAAACGTGAAGAGATCAAAGAAGTTCGTGCGGGCGACATCGCTGCTGCTATCGGTCTGAAAGACGTGACTACTGGTGACACCCTGTGTAACCCAGATCACCCAATCATTCTGGAGCGCATGGAGTTCCCAGAGCCGGTAATCTCTATCGCCGTTGAACCAAAAACCAAAGCTGACCAGGAAAAAATGGGTCTGGCTCTGGGCCGTCTGGCTAAAGAAGACCCATCATTCCGCGTATGGACTGATGAAGAATCTAACCAGACCATCATCGCCGGTATGGGTGAACTGCACCTGGACATCATCGTTGACCGTATGAAGCGTGAATTCAACGTTGAAGCTAACGTAGGTAAACCTCAGGTTGCTTATCGCGAAGCGATTCGTCAGAAAGTTACCGATGTTGAAGGTAAACACGCTAAGCAGTCTGGTGGTCGTGGTCAGTATGGTCACGTTGTGATCGACATGTACCCACTGGAGCCGGGCTCTAATCCGAAAGGTTACGAGTTCATCAACGACATCAAAGGTGGTGTAATTCCTGGCGAATACATCCCTGCCGTTGATAAAGGTATCCAGGAGCAGCTGAAGTCTGGTCCACTGGCTGGTTATCCGGTAGTAGACATGGGTGTTCGTCTGCACTTCGGTTCTTACCATGACGTTGACTCCTCTGAACTGGCGTTTAAACTGGCAGCTTCTATCGCCTTTAAAGAAGGCTTTAAGAAAGCGAAACCAGTTCTGCTTGAGCCGATCATGAAGGTTGAAGTAGAAACTCCTGAAGAGAACACCGGTGACGTTATCGGTGACTTGAGCCGTCGTCGCGGTATGCTGCGTGGTCAGGAATCTGAAGTAACTGGCGTTAAGATCCACGCTGAAGTTCCGCTGTCTGAAATGTTCGGATATGCAACTCAGCTGCGTTCTCTGACCAAAGGTCGTGCATCATACACTATGGAATTCCTGAAGTATGATGATGCGCCGAACAACGTTGCTCAGGCCGTAATTGAAGCCCGTGGTAAATAATCCACAGGATTAAAACCTAAGTCCCGTGCTCTCTCCAAAGGGGAGAGCACTATAGTAAGGAATATAGCCGTGTCTAAAGAAAAATTTGAACGTACAAAACCGCACGTCAACGTTGGTACTATCGGCCACGTTGACCACGGTAAAACTACCCTGACT
>NZ_JBMNWZ010000008.1:0-104688 GCF_049312895.1 Leclercia barmai
AAACCGCCGCTCAAGAATCTTCCGGAAGATGTGATTCAACCCTTTCCGTTGCCCAGTTTACCGAGCTGTTTTGCTGGGTACTGGCAGCAACCGAAGGCGAACCGCAGCCAGCCGTTTTCACACCGCCAGCATGCGGCCTTGAAATGATCATGCTGAATAAATACAGCGATGAACGTGTTTCGATCTGGATTGTGGACAGCTGGCCGGTCGCTATTACGCTGCCGCAAGAAAATTTCTTCCGTGTTTTAACTTCAGTCAAATCTAATTAAAGGGGAATATTATGATCAGCTTTGCAAACCGTTACCGCGCACCTACTTCTATTCGCCAGAACCGCCCGCTGACCAATGACGAATTACAGCGTATTGTGCCGAGCGCATTTTCTGCCGAGAAACATGAATCACGCTCAGATCGCTATACCTATATCCCGACCATTGAAATTCTGGATCGCCTGCGTGAAGAAGGTTTCCAGCCTTATTATGCCACGCAGTCACGAACCCGCGATGTTGAAAAACGTGAGTTCACCAAACACTTATTACGCCTGCGTCGCCATGATCAAATCGCGGGTAAAGAAGTCCCGGAAATTATTCTGCTGAACAGCCATGATGGCTCCAGCAGTTACAAAATGATCCCCGGCATGTTCCGTCAGATATGCACAAATGGTCTGGTCGCCTGGAAAAATTTTGGCGAGATTAAAGTCCCTCACAAAGGGGATATTGTGGGGCAGGTTATTGAGGGTGCTTATACCGTTCTGGAAACCTTCGATACAGTCTCTGGAAATATTGACCTGATGAAAGGCATCCAGCTGTCGGAGCCGGAACAGCGTCTTTTAAGCGCCGCTGCGCTGGAATATAAATATGATGGCGGTCATTCCCCTGTCACTCCTGACCAGTTATTACAGTCCCGTCGCTGGGAAGACAAAAGCCCCGATTTATGGACCACGTTTAACCGTATTCAGGAAAACGTGATCAAGGGCGGGATTTCCGGTAAGACGGCGAAAGGATCGCGCACCAGAACGCGTGAAGTCACCGGCATTGATGGTGATATTAAACTGAATCAGGCGCTGTGGAAAATGGCGGAAGAATTTGCAAAGCTGAAGGCCTGAAAATATGCCGCTCTCATGAGCGGCTTTTTATTGTGCCAATATCGAAGGCGAATCCGTCTTTACCCCGGCACCGCCGACCATCTCTCCCGAACCCCCGGCACGCTGTGCAAGAATATCTTTTCTGGCCAGTAACACCCGATATATATTTTTGATATCACGGGCATACGCACGACGGCGATCAATCATCTTTTTGTTCGGTCCCGTATTATACATTCCCACGCTGTCCCAGTTTCTTCCGTAAGACTGGAAGTTGCGCGCCAGAACCCACGCGCCTGAGTACACGCAAATACATGGATCATTTAAAAGCCTTTCCCGGCTGATATTAAATTTTTTAAGTTTTCCGTAATGGGAGCTGTTCACCTGCATACCGCAGACATCTTCTGTGCCGTTGCTATTCGATCCGTTGATCGCCTTTGGTTTCAGTCTGCTTTCTTTAATAGAAATTGACATCAGCAACAGCGGGTCAATCTGGTAATCCTTTCCTGCCTGGTCAAAGCACATCTGTGGAGCCGCACCCGCAGACAATGACATTACAAGCAGGGCAGTGGGGAACAACGATATTTTCATGTTTATGCCTTTTAGCGAAATATAAGGCGCTGTGGAAGGTGCTCTAAAAAATACCCCGGCAGATCACCGGAATCAAGTTAATTTCCTACAAACGCGCGGAAGCGCTTTTAGTGACATGTTTACCAACCCCCCACAATAAACAAAACCAGACCGGAGCAGGTATATCAGAGCCGCTCTTTACTAACCATTTAAAACATCACACCCCACGCAAGACGTTGTCTTGCAGATTTTATCTTTAAATTCAGGTGGATAAGATAACCAGTAATGCGGGATTTAAGTGTATAGGCATAAAAGGTGTGTCATACCCCACACATTGCAGTGCCGGATTAACACACACAGCAGTGCCTGTAACGGCACTGTAAAGTGTGGGGATTGTGTGTAGTTAATAATTAGAGTAACTTAAAATGAAACAGTGCCGGAACCCCACACATAACAGTGCCGTATCCCCACACCCTATGGTGCCGGATTAGCACACATGATAGTGCCGGATTAGCACACATCATTTTCGCTCTGTCTTATTTAATGGGCCGATAAGGCATAGCCACTCACAGACAAATTACAACCTTGCAGTGCTGCATCAGGCACTGTGTGAAAACTACAGGAAAATAAGATGCCTCGTAAGAACATCTACTTTAAAGATAAAATAGACCGCGAAATTCAGGATATTCTTGATATTGAGATTCAGAAGGGTGCAACATCCTCAGACATGAACTTTTCTTCTATGGTTAATGAACTCGTTCGTCTGGGGTTGATGGTCTACAAATCTAAAGATGAAGCATCAGTCTTTGACCTTGAAGGGTTTCGTCGTGACCTGATACAAAAAGTGTCCGGTTCCCGGGAAGGAATTATGATTTTAACTGCTCTTGTATCTGAAATTTTTGTTTCGGTGAAAGGTGAACAATACAGAGGGTCACTGGATGAGCTGGTTAATCAAAGCATCAGCGCGATTAACGATGCAGAGGATAATGCAGGTAATCAGCATTTTGTCTCTAAGTAGAAATTCACTGGCGGCCAAATCAATCCGGCCGCCATCGATCACTGAGGGCTGTTTTTATCCCAGGGCAGCCCGCTCTTCTCCGCATCAGATATTTTTTCTTTTAAGAAGACTTCAAACTCCATACACAGCACTTTCAGCGCCTGCGCATCCTCGTTCTGGTCAAGAACGCGGGCGGTAAAATAACCCAGCGTACTCATCAGTCGTGTCAGCATTTCGTCATTCAGACTGCGACCATGCACCCTGGCCATTGTCCTGACTTCTTCTGCAAGATTTTCAGGAATACGCATACTGTAACCTGTGGTTTTTCCGGGAAGTAAAGTTCTTGCGCCCTCCCGCCACATCCAGAGCAGTTCTTCATGGGGCCGGTTACTATTTTCTTCCTCCTTACCTTCACCCCCTGCATCCAGTAATTCATTCAGCCATAACTCAAATTTCACAGCCAGAGAAATCAGTTTTTCTGCATCTGCAGTTTTTATCAAAGGCACATCAGGCTGGTAATTAAGGGATAATAAAAGGCGGGCAATAATTTCATCGTTAACACTTCTTTTCCCTGCTCTGGCACATATTCGTAGCTCCATTAGCAAATTATCCGGTATACGCAGCCGCCATTCCACCGCTTCACCCGGCTGGAACTTGCGCGGCCGGCCACGGCCTTCCCACATTTTTTCTTTAACTTTCATAGCTGTAGATCCCCGTTGCAATCCAGCCACCTGGCAGACAATCAAGCCTACGCACTTCTATATTCAGATAAATCCGAAAGATATCTAAAAGTGTGACATGCGTCACAGTTTTTTTTTTTTTGAGGTCATGGGACAATATCGCGTGCGTAAACAACGACTTGCGCACATCACTTTTGTTTACTTCGGAGAAAACAAGCATGTCCATTAAAGGTAATGCCCTTAACATCGTGAAGGGACGGGCGGTAGCGTCTTTATTCAGTAAGGCGCGTGAAAACCGCCAGTTAAAGAAATTCGTCAAAAACGGGGGCCTGGTTTTAATTTCACTTATGGTCGCGCATCCGGTACTGGCGGCAGGTACTGATTTACTTTCATCTCAGCAAACCACCGTGAACAGCACCTTTGGTTCAGGCTCCTCTCTGGTGAAATGGTTCTATATTGCCGAAATCATCATGGGGCTTTTCATTTATATTAAGGCCCGTTCTCCTCTGGTATTCGTCGGCATCGTTATGGCGATTATCTTTACCCGTGTTGCTTTCGGTATCGCGAGCTAAAAGATGAGTGGGGAAGAAGATAAATACTACTTCCCGGAAACGCTCAATCAGCAGGACCGTTATTTAGGTTTGCCTCTCGATGAACTTATTATTGTTGCCCCCCTGATTTTGCTCGGTGTACTCAATGATATGTCAACTGAGCTTACCGTAATTGCGGGCCTGCTTTGGGCCCTGGTCAGGTATCTGAAAAAAGGGCAGGGGTCATACTGGTTGCTGAATTTTTGCTACTGGTATCTTCCAACTCTGTTATTCAAAGTCGCCTTTCGCCAGATACCTGATTCCAGTTTCCGACACTGGAGAGCTTAATCGCCATGAAGTTACAGGTTAAAGGTGAGCGTGATAAACAGCTCAGTTATGCGTTTATTGGGCTTTCCTCCTTAGTCTTTCTTCTGGGGGCGGGAAATGTACTGACGGGGTCGCTGGCATGGTATTTCGCCACCACCCAGAAAACTATCACCACCCCGATGTCCTATAACCAGCCTTTCGCTTCCGATTCTTCTGGTGCCGATGCTTCCGGCATGACCATGTTTGCCACCTCCTTTATTTACTGGCGGCTGAACGTGAGTCCGGAAAACATCGACAACAACCAGAAGATGCTGCTCGGGTTTGTCCCTTCAACTGAACGTGACCTCCTCAAAAAGGCTCTGGATGTTGAAGCGGAACGCATCAAAAAAGGAGGCATCACCACCCGGTTCGATACCCGTGAAGTTCGCGTGATGGCAGAACCTGGTGTGGTCGAGTTCAGCGGCACGCTGAAATCTTCCACCACCAACGGAGCCATTACCACACCACTGGCCGACCAGGAAAAGCGCTACCGACTCAAAATACGTTACGAGAACGGCCAGGTTAACCTTCTGGACTTCTCGGAGCTGCAACCGGTCACCACCACTAACTGACAGGACTGCCCATGAATCACCGCATTTCACCGGCAGCTGCTGCTGTGTTACTGGCAACAGGTTTATTTACCAGCGGCCTCCGGGCCGCTTCCGCCCCTGCTGCCATCCCGTTTGAGAATGACGCCGCCTTTAATGTCAGTCTCAGCAATAACAGTCCCAATAAAGTTGTTGTCGACGGGGAACTGATTACCAGCATCAGCGGACCCTCCGGTGCCTATGACCAGAGCACCACCGAAGAGGGTGCCCTCATTCTGTCCCCGCTTGTCGGGCAGAACTTCACACTGTTCATCCAGACCGATCACGGTTCATCACTCAGCCTTAATGTCAGGCCCCAGCCAGGGAGCGGTAAAACGCTGCGGTTTACGCCTCTCTCTCCTCCCGTGCGTAAGAATGACGACGCCAGAACCTGGGAGGAAGGACAGACCTACGAAAAAACGCTGGTCACCCTGGCGCGTACCGTTGCTAATGGCCAGGTTCCGGACGACTACACGGAATACCCGGTCAGTCGTATGAAAACCTACGCGCCCCCGACCGGAGTTCGTCTCACGCCGGAACGTCAGTTTGTGGGGCATCATCTTCGGGTAGTGCGCTTTCGCATGACCAATCCCGGTAACGTGACGCAGAGTCTGCGTGAACGGGATTTCTGGCTCAGGGGCGTCAGGGCAGTCATGCTTTCGCAAAACCAGCTTTACGCAGGTGGCGAAGGGTACGCCTGGATTGTCTTCTCGGATGACGGAGCGCCACACTCATGAGTCTGAATGAAAACCTGAAAACCCGCCGCACCCAGCTCGCCATTCTGGCGGGCGTTGTTCTCACCGGCGCCGCCACGGCCGGGGGCGTGGTCTGGTACGGACACCACCAGGAACAACAAAAGCAGGTCGCGCCTGCCGCCGCCCCCAATATGGCGGGCGTCGTTACCGCCGCGTTTAACGAGCAGGTTGCCCAGTCCGCGCTGGCGCAGCAGCAGGCAAAAACCTCCGCGCTCGAGGCACAGCTGGGAACGCTTGCACAGCAGGTCACCCAGAACAAACTCACCACGGAGCAGAAGCTGGCCGACAAGGATGCGGAAATCCAGCGCCTGACTGAGCAGCTGCAGAGAACTCCCCCGGGCACCACATCATCCGGCCAGCAGACACCACCTGCCGGTCCGGATGGCATTCCCCTGCCGGGGCCGGTTGCTGCAGGCCAGCCCCGACCCGATGCCTACACCGTCACCCCCGCAAGCGCACCGGCCGCCACTGGTACGCTGAACAGGGGGCAGGGCGCAGGATTCTATCCGGGGGGGAGCGGGCAGCATATGAGCGGCGGGCTGACAACCGCCACCTTCAGCTACGACAAGCTTAAAAAGAAACCCACGAAGTTACCCTGGATCCCGTCCGGCTCCTTTTCTGACGCCATCATGATTGAAGGTGCCGACGCCAACGCCAGCGTGACCGGCAAGCAGAATACCCGTCCCGTGACGTTCCGCCTGCTGGGGAGCATCCAGATGCCAAACGACAAAGAGTACAGCGCAGAGGGCTGCTTTGTGGTGGGTGAAATCTGGGGGGATATTTCCAGTGAACGCGGTGAGGTTCGCACGAAAACCATCAGCTGCGTGCTGAAAAATGGCAAGCACGTCGATATGGCGTTCAATGGTCACGTCAGCTATCAGGGTAAAGGAGGCATTCGCGGAAAACCGGTCATGCGTAACGGCATGATTGTCGGCTACGCCGGTGCAGCGGGCATGCTGTCCGGCTTCGGGGAAGGCATCAAGTCTGCCGCCACACCTTCCGTAGGGCTCGGTGCCACAGCGGACGTCAGCGCCGGTGACGTGTTCAAGCAGGGGTTCGGCGGCGGGGCAAGCAAGGCTGCTGACACTCTGAGCCAGTACTGGATCAAACGCGCCGAGCAATACCATCCTGTGATTGATATTGGTGCGGGTAACCGTGTCACGGTGGTGTTCCAGGAAGGTTTCCGTCTTGAAACGCTGGAAGATGCTGAGGAAGAGAAGGCGAAAGAGGAACTGCAGAAAGCCGGTACCGCCGCGCACAACGCTGTTGCCCCGGAACCCGTCAGCCAGACGACAACCAGCACCACTTCCGTCGGCAACATCAACCCGGATGACGTACTGCGTCAGGCGAGCCAGCTGCGCCTCGGTGACACCATCAATTAAGGAGGCTCAGATGAGTGTGACAGACAGCCCTGAAAACAGGGCGCTGCTGCAGGCGATTCAGAATGACTGGCGCACCTGGTCCGGGAGTGAAAAGAGCGGGATATGCAGCCTGTACTTTAGCGGGGGGATGATTCTGGCCGGTGCCTTGCTTGTCTTCCTGGCTGAGTTATCGGCTAACCAGAAGACGTTGTGTATTTTCGGACTCAATACTGTGCTGGTCGGCCTGGCGGCGTTCGCGATGGCCTCCCTTTCATCCACCGACTGGCCAGTGGTCATCGGCAAAAAGTTAAAGGTTTACCGGCCGCAGGATCCCGGAGCGTATCACCGTTTATGCATGGCCATGCTGGTAGCCGGAAAGCTGCAACAGGACGATCTGCGGGCATGGCTCGATGCTGAAACCAGCGCAGGGCCAGTCATTGAGGTTGAACAGGTAAGGGGAGAGTTATGTTGAACCGGGTCAGACGATTGCTGATTAAAGCCCTGGGGGGCATAACAGAAGACGAAATGAGAGGGGTATATGCAGAAAACAAGAAACTGAAACAGCTTCTGAGTCCTTATACGAAATTTATTAACGATATTTATTTTTATGCCGGGAACTATCCGGCCTGGAAGGCGCAACAGGATTTCAGACATTTTCTCCACGATGCCCACATGCCCTTAACGCAGAACTATGACAGCCCGGCACGGGGCTACGCATATTCTGTTGATGACTATCTCGGACGGATTGTGGATGCGTTTGTCTACTTACGGCAGGAAGTCAATTTAGAGGGCAAGGGTGACGACCGGCGATTATGGCAGAAAGAAAACCTTTCGCAAGCCAGAGGGGACATTTATCTGAACCGGGAGCAGCACTCCAGGCCGTTGGCCACTCGCCAGCAGTCAGGCGCTGTAAGGTCGGTTGAGTGACTTACGTATGTTTAGCGCTGGAGAGATGAAATGACAACGACAGTCAGAAAATTGTCACTGAACCAAATCCTGTATAACTATCGCCATACCCTTATTCCTGCCCTGGTATTCACCATCGAGCTAACAGTGTGGGCAACGCTCAACCTTAAAGGCCTGGGTGATAAAGGCTGGGTCTACTGGAGAGTATTCCTGCTCATAAACGTGTTCCTCGTGTTCTTTAGTGGCTATGCCTTTGAAAAAGACGATGACTTGCCCCTTATGTTCGGTTCAGTCATCCCGTGGATCGTGATGCTGATACTGGGCAGTGTTTATGGCTTCATCCAGATGAACCTGAACTTTCTGACGCTGGACTTATTTTTTGGCGGCGTGGCCGCAAGCACTTTTTTGCAGGCACTTTTCATTGTTGTGAATCGCATCGACAGTTAATCCGTATTGAGCATTATCCCTCCCTGAACACCCCTTAATTAAAACCGGAGTTACCCCATGAAAACACTGATGGGTGCTGCACTGCTGTGCAGCGCGCTGACCGGCTGCGCCGGTATGAATTCTGATTTCGACTGCAACAAGACGACGACCGACCAGTGCCTGACAACCGGTGAGGCTAACAAACTGGCTGCACAGGGTAAAAGTCTGGACGACCTGACGGCCGATAAAGCTGCAAAAAAGCCTGCGGGTGAAACCCTGCCGGCACTGCGTAACACGGCTCCCGCTGTTAATCCGTGGCGTCCTGTTTCTGTCGCAGCAACCGGAACCCCATCCACCAAGCCTGCACCGCGTCTGCTGACGACCGCGCCGTCCGGCGATGCGGGCCTTACCGGCACACCACGTGTCACGTCCGGCTATGTCACGCCGTTGACGACAGTGACCCGGGCTAACACGGCAGGCCGCGTAACGGCTGAACGTATTCCGGATGCCACCCAGCGCCTGTGGATCGCCCCCTGGGTGGACACTGATGACAACTTTCACCAGCCCTCAGTGGTGGAGTTTGTCCGCAACAAATCCCACTGGGATGAGAGCTATCGCGTGATTGGGGAGGGCGGGGAATGAACGTCGTCGACAGCCTGATGGATCTGGTCAGAGGCCGGAAGCAGGAGGACGGGGCGGCGGCGGCCCGGGCCAACCTTCAGCAGACATGGGGCTATCCGTCCCTGGTCGCCGCCCTGCCGTACCGCTATTACGATGAGGCCAACGAGCTGTTCGTGAATGCCGGTACCGCCGGGTTTATCCTGGAAGCCGCGCCGCTGCCGGGGGCAAACGAGCAGGTGATCGCCGCCCTCGATGACATGCTGCGCAAGAAGCTGCCGCGCAAAACGCCGGTCAGCGTCATTCTGCTGGCCAGCAAGTGTGTCGGGGAGCGTATTTCCCGTGGCGTCAGCACCGACATGTGGAAGGGTGAGATGGCCGATCACCTCAATAAAATCACCCGCGCGTTCTGGGAGCGCTCGGCGCTGAAGGGACTGGCCAACGAGCGGGAATACCCGCTGTATCTGCGAAACTACCGCATCTTTATTGTGTACGGTAAACCCGCGAAACGCTTTACCCAGCAGATCATGGATGACCTGGTGCAGGTGCGGAACACCATCCGCGTTTCACTCAGCGCAGCGCGTATCGACTCCATAAACACGGATGTGAACGCGTTCCTGTCTGCCATGCGCGAGATGCTGAACTACCGTCAGGATCAGGTCATGACCTCCAGCGGTGAGTACAACGAGGACGAAAAGCTCAACCGTCAGGTTGTTGACCCGTCCATCGATGTCCGGGTACGCCCGTCGCATATTCGCCTTGAACTGCCTGAAAGTATTGATGCCGGAGGGACGCGCCTGCCGGCGTCAACCTGCCGGGTGATCAACATGCAGCTCAACAAAAACCCCCGGCGGTTCGCCCTGTGGCAGGGGGCCGATAACCTGCAGAACCTGCGCTTCCCTGATTTAGGGATCCCGTGTCCGTTTATGCTCACCTGGACCACAGAACTCGAGGAGCAGACCGCCACGCAGAACGAGGCGCTGCGTAAGGACATGGATTTGTCCAAGAAAGCCGCGTCGGCTTACGGCCAGCTGTTCCCGGGAACCAAACGCGCGGCAGATGAATGGCGGCGCAACCGCGAGCAGCTGTCCAGCAATGAGATCGCCTTCTGCCGTACCTACCTCAACCTCACGCTGTTCACCCCGGATAACAATACGGACGCGCAGGCCTGTGAACTGGCCGCCGTGAACGTGTTCCGTAAGAACGATCTGGAGATGGTGACGGTGCAGTACCAGCAGATGCGTAACTGGCTGGCCTGCTTCCCGTTCATGATGCAGGAGGGGATGTGGGAGGACCTGAAAATGACCGGGGCGACGCTGCGCTGCAAATCGTGGAATGCCGTGAACCTGATGCCGGTGGTGGCTGAGCGTCAGCTGTCGCACGTGGGCATGCCACTGCCCACCTACCGCAACCAGGTGGCGTTCTTTGACATGTTCGGGGAGGAGAACGGCAGCACCAACTTCAATATTGCGGTGACCGGGACCTCCGGGGCCGGGAAGTCATTCCTGACGCAGGGCATTCTGCGCGACGTCCTGAATGCCGGCGGTTTCGCCTGGGTTATCGACATGGGCGACAGCTACAAGAACTACTGTCAGCAGGCCGGCGGTGTGTATCTTGACGGGGCGAAGCTGCGGTTTAACCCGTTTGCCAACGTTAAGGACATCAAGCACTCCGCTGAGGGGATTGTCCGTCTGCTGACGGTACTGGCCAGCCCTACTGAGCCGCTTGATGGTGTGTGTGAGGCCATTCTGCAGAAGGCGGTGATGGACGCCTGGGAGAAAAAGCAGCAGGGTGCCCGCATCGATGACGTTCATAACTACCTGACCCATCCGGACGTGAACGGCGCGTTTGCCGACAAGCCGACCATCATCAGCCGCCTGGCGGAACTGGCCATGCTGCTGGAAACTTACTGCACCTGGGGGCCGGACGGCGAATACTTCAACGCTGACAATCCGACGCTTGATGGCGAAACGCGCTTTGCAGTGCTGGAGCTGCTGAGCCTTGAAGATAAGCCGAAGCTGCTGTCTTCCATCCTGTTCTCACTCATCCTGGCGATTCAGGAAAAGATGTACCACAGCCCGCGCGACCTGAAGAAAGTCTGCATCATCGACGAAGCCTGGCGACTACTCGGCGGCTCCAACCCGCACGCGGCCCGCTTTATCGAAACCGGCTACCGCACCGTGCGCCGTCACCGCGGCTCGTTCATCACCATCACCCAGGGTATCAAGGACTTCAGTGCCAGTAAGGAAGCGGAAGCCGCCTGGAACAACAGCTCAACCAAAATCACGCTGTTGCAGGATGCGAGGGCGTTCAAGCAGTACCTCTCCGACAACCCGGATCAGTTCTCGGACATGGAAAAAGAGGTTATCCGTGGCTTCCAGCCCGCCCTGCAGACCGGCTACAGCTCCCTGCTTATCAGTGCCGGCGAGTTCAGCTCGTTCCACCGTCTGTTTGTCGACCCCATTACGCGCGCCATGTTCAGTTCGCGCGGTGAGGACTTCGCCTATATGCAGAACGCGCAGAAGGCCGGTGCCACATCAGAGGAAGCCGCGTATCTGCTGGCTGAGAAGAAGTTCGGTGATGAACTTCGTGAACTGGAAGAGTGGGTGAAAGCAGCATGACAGACAACCAGAAACAGTACGACCAGACAGCCCGCGTGAAACTGACCCGCAGACTGTCGTCCAGAGGGATAAAGATAGCGGCGTATGTGCTGGTCTCCCAGCTCGTCCTGACCGGGATTGCCTGTGTGGTAATGAAAAATACCACGCCGGAAGTGGTGGTGTTCGACATGAAGGGCACGGTTGACCTCTTTATGCAGCAGTCGGCCCGGCTGCAGATGGATGAGGACAAGGCCAGGCTGCTGACGACGCGTTTTAATGCGGCGCTGACAGACAGCCTGGCCGCCTGGCAGGCTGACCATAACGGCATCATTCTGGTGAAGCCGGCGGTCATGAGTGCGCAGACGGATATCACCGCAGAGATTCAGCAGGATATCGCCCGGCGGGTGAAGGAGGGGCTGTGAAAGCACAACGCTTGCTGACGGCCCTGGCGCTGCTGACGCTGTCAGCCAGCTGCGGGGCGAAAGACCTGGGAACCTGGGGCAACGTCTTCGAGCCTGCCGAGCAGGACATGCTGCTGTTTATTCAGAGCCGCCTGCAGGGCATGGAACAGTCAGGGGAACTGGACAGGCTCAGGGAAGAGGCAACGGAGCGGGTAAAAAAGCATGCCGTTCGCCCGGCACCGGTGGAGGGCCTGTCGCCCGCGACAGACTACCGTGCGTTTTCGTTTGACCCGACCTTCACCGTCAGGGAAACCATAACCGACACGCAGGGCAACCTGATTGCCCGCAAGGGTGACCAGGTGAACCCGCTGGACAAAGTGCCTTACAGCCAAGTGCTGTTCTTCATTGATGGCGATGATAAAGAGCAGCTGGCGTGGGTGAAAAAGCAGATCGCCGGGCAGGTGAGTTTTAAGGTGATCCTGGTGAACGGCAATATCAAAGACGTCAGTGATGCACTGGATGAACGCATCTTCTTTGATCAGGCCGGTGTGCTGACCCGCAAGTTTGGCTTTGAACGTATCCCCGCCCGTATCTCACGCGACGGACGCGTGCTGAAAGTGGAAGAAATTCCGGTATCAGGAGCAAAAAAATGACATCGACAACGTTGGGTGACCTGTTCCCCGAAATGCGCAACGCCGCGCCCGGCAATGACCGCAAGCGCAAACCCGCAAACAGAATCACCCGCCCGGGGACGGCGGAACGACTGAAAGCGCTGTATCCGGAGATTGAATCATGGAACCCGGTATTCGCCACCCAGGCCTGGTTCCGGTGGCTCAGTGAAAACGATATGGAGCTGGTCGAACCGGAAAGCCGGGATGAGCGTTTCCCTGATTACCTTGTCGGGCTTATCCGGGAAAAAATGGCGGAGATGGGCTTATGGCTGTGATCCGCTGCCTGGCTCCCGCTGATGGCCTGCAGGGCGTGATGGCGTGCCTGCGCGAAAGTGAGAGCCTGGCCGGTATCCTGGCGGTGGTGTTGCTGACAGGCGGGTGGCTGGCGCTGCAGTATCTTGCAGAGGCGCGGCGTGACAGGCGTTGCCGGGAGGTAAAACCTGTCATTCCGGCATTTGGCAGTGGCCAGCATGCCGATGCCATGTACACCTTCGCCAACCGGGAGTATTACCAGGTGATGCTGGCTGAAATGGAAAAGGCCCTGTTTGCGGCAGGTTACGAACTGACGCGCAACGAATCGCTGCGCATGGCGTTGCCGGATACCGACCGGCGTGTCATCAGCCGGCAGATATTCCGGGCGCGCCAGGGGTATACCTCACCGTCCCTGTCTGAGCAGGCGATGAACGCCTGCGAAGATGCCGCAACGAAAGAAGGGTACACCGGCATGTGGCTTAGTGTGCTTATCCGGGGCAGTGAGCGGCAGGGCTGGTACATCACCCGGTCCCGGTAAGCCTTATTTCTCCACTCCCCCTTCCAGCGGGCTTGATCCCGTCCCGCTTTCTTCTCATTACGAAAAGGTAACGACATGAAAAAAGACCCTGACCGTAAAAAGGGCCGGACTTCTCCCATCACAGCGGTACGCCATGACGAACATTCGGCATTGCGGCTGGATGAAATTCTCACCGATAACCCGCTGTACAGCCCTTCATCCGTGCTTCGCGGCGCCATTCTCGCCCTGTACGAAATGTCGCGGGAACAGCGTCTGGCCATCATCGTAAAAGCCGCCACGCACTGAGCCACAATCCATTCGTTTTTATCACTGGCCTTCTCACCCGTCTGGTGGTTGCGGCTGTCACGGAGTTGATTACCATGAAATCCTGTTCCCGGTTTTCTGTCTTTTGTCTTGCCCTGGTATTGTGGGCGCTGAAGCCTGCGCCTGCGGCTCATGCCAGCAATGCCGGTGACGGGCGCTGGGTTAACCCCATATCGGATGTGTGCTGGAAATGCCTGTTCCCGATGTCACTCGGCAATATTCAGCTGGCTTCCGGGCCGCAGCGGGATACCGCAAACCCGTCGTCACCCATCCAGATTTGCCCGGTCGGGGTGCTGTACCGTGTTGGCCTGGCTATCGGATTCTGGGAGCCGATGGCGATGGTGGACGTGACCCGTGAGCCGGGCGTCATGGTCAATATGGGCGGGTTCAAAATCAATCTCGGGCGAACCGGGACCGGAACGGCGGGCCAGAGTGACCGGCCTGCTGCCGGAACGTTCTACCATGTCCACTGGTATAAATATCCGCTCATTTTCTGGCTCAATATCATTACCAGTCTCGGCTGCCTGCAGACCGGGGATATGGATATCGCGTATCTGTCGGAAGTGGATCCCCTCTGGAATGACAGCACGCTGTCGATGCTGATTAACCCGGAAGCGGCGTTGTTCGGTAACCTGGTCGCCCAGGGAGCCTGCGCGGCTGATGCCGTATCGAGTTCCGCCGGGGTGCCGGTATCCGCGCTGTTCTGGTGTGCCGGAAGCCAGGGGTCCATTTATCCCCTGACAGGGTATACCAGCGGAGAGTTCTCCCCCCTTGAGTCGTCTTTGCTGGTCAGCGAACGGATGGCATTCAAGATGCACCGGGAAGGTCTGGTCTGGAACTCTGTCGGGGCAGATAGCGCCGTCTGTAACCAGTACCCTTCACCGATCATCCCGAAGGAGCGCTGGCGTTATCAGATGGTCAATATGTATCCCGAAACCGGCAACTGCCATCCCTTCGGGGCCAGCACCCAGCTGTGGGGTACCACGCACAATTCTCCCTCTTCCAAAAAGAACTTCGGCTATCTCTTCTGGCGCAAACGTAACTGCGTCTTTCTGTAAGGACTGAATATGAAAACAGCTCATCTCCGGGCGCTGCTCTTCAGCGTTCTGACCTGCTGCACGCCTTTTTCCGGGGCCAGTGAACCCGCTGAACTCACGTCGCACGATAAGGCATGGATCACCTCGCAGGAAAAGGCATTCAGCGCATTCAAAAATACCCTGGGTGAGCAGACAGTGACCCTGCCGGCCGCGCAGAACGATCTGATTAGCCGTCTGCAGGGCGAGATAGCCGCACAGCAGTCAGGGCAGGCTGAGCGCGGTACGTTTCCGGCCATTTACTTTGTAAGTCTCGGTATTCCCCGTGAGGGGCTGCTGCCCATGCTCCAGGATGCACGGCGTTTCAGTATCCCTGCGACGATCCGGGGGCTGCTGAATAACGACATGCGCCGGACGGCCGCGGCGATATTCGAACTCAGCAAAGAGGACAAGGCGGTCGGAGTACAGATTGATCCCACCCTGTACAGCGACTACCACATCGGGGTGGTCCCGGCGCTGGTTGTGACCTGCCCGGGACATTATGACGTGATCCGAGGCAGCCTGCCGCTGGAGGAGGCGCTGGAGAAAGTGGCCCGCAGTGGCGACTGCGCGGCGACGGCCAGGCAGATTCTGGCGGGAGGCAGTAAATGAAACATCTCGCGTTGATTGCACTGCTGTTACTCCCGGCACTCCCCGCTGCGGCTGATGACGGGTTTAATGCCGGGGCCAGCTTTGGCAAAAGCCAAAGCGGGGCAGGCACCGGTAGCCTCAACAATCCCGGAGCGGTAACGGGAGCCATTCCCGGCTATACACCGAATCCGCCAGAAAAAGGGTATTACAACGGCGTCACGGGGGGCGACGGCGGGCTGGCCAACAAAGGCCAGGCTGCACTTTCGGGCAATGATGCGGCGCAGTCGGTTATCAGTTCCGGAAATACCAATCCGGTACCGGCTATCGATCCGAACGCGCCGTTTATCACCATCGGTAAAAATGCGGAAGCCAGTGCTGACGGGGTGCTTAACGGAACGGCACAACAGTGCAATGAAGTGACAGTATCGAAAACCACTTTTCAGAACTACAACTGCAGCGCGGATGTGGCGGTATCTAAAAGCTGTACCCGTGATACACAAATAGACGGCCATTATGAGGAGCGGGTGTCGTCTAAAACGATCGTGATCCCGCCAGAAACACTGAAATTTAAAAAAATAGATAACAAGACACTTCAGTTCAGTCTGCCACTGAATGAACCCGGCGCAACGATGCTGGAAGGGTCTGTCACCACCTCCCAGAAAAACAACAAAGGGAATCCATTTTACAGCTCGACCATGAATTTTTATGGGGTATCGAAGAAGCTGAAGGATGTCGACAACACCTTTGACATTAATGTCGCCCAGCAGACTGTCCCGGCTGATGGCCTGCTTCGGGGAACCCTCACCAACAGCGTGCCTGAATACATCGATATGATGATGGGAACCATTATGTCGGAGAAGTACCCGACTAACAGCGGCCTTGCAAAAATCACCGTCACAATAACTGTTGTGACGACCATCAAAGTCTGGGTTGCGTCAACGTCCACGCCGTCTGTCTGCCCGGCAAGCCCTGGCGGAACAATAACCGGCTCGGTCTGCTCCATTCCCGGCGGTGACCGGCAGGTTGTGGTTGACGGCCAGACCCAGACCGTTCACAGCGACTGCTGGCAGTATACCGATACCTACCTGGTCAGTGAGAACACTACCGGCACCTGCGCCTCCCTGATGAGCAATGCATCCTGCACGAAAGCCGGCGAAACGTGCTCTGAGTTTGTGGACGGGATTTGTTCGCATAAAGACTACACCTACCAGTGCCAGACCACGTACCAGTCGGGTGGCCTGGTGTGTGGCGGGGATTATATCTGTAAGTCAGGCGCCTGTGATGACACCAACGGGGCAGGAAGCAACGGTTTTGATACTGCCGTGGCGAAGCTGGCCGGCCTGGCCTCTGCCGCTGAGGATGTGCGTGACGAGAACAGCACGATTAACGTCAGGGCCTTTACCGGCAGGGCAATGAGCTGCCGGAAGGCGTTCGCCGGCTTCTCCAACTGCTGCAAGGACTCAGGATGGGGCCAGGACGCAGGCCTGTCGGCGTGTAACAGTGATGAAATGGCAATCGGAAAAGCGAAGGCCAAAAAAATCACCGTCAGTGTCGGGGAGCGCTGCGATCATCAGGTTCTCGGTGCCTGTATCCAGAAAAGTCAGGTGTACTGTGTCTTTGACGGAAAACTGGCACGCATTATTCAGGAGCAGGGCCGCCGCGATCAGCTGGGCGTGCGTTTCGGCAGCGGTGACAACCCGGACTGCCGGGGCATTACGGTACCGGAGCTGCAGTCCATTAATTTTGACCTGATTAACTTCTCCGATTTTTATGAAGACCTGATGAACAATCAGCGCGTGCCGGATACCAGCGCGCAGGTGCAGCAGATCAAGGACCGCATTGCCGCCCAGGTCAATCAGCAGGGAGGAGGGAAATGAAACATCTTCTGAGCATCCTGTTTATCGCCCTTATCAGCAGGCCGGTCATGGCTGAGGAAATCATCACCCCAGCCAAACCCTTCACGGGCTGGTTCTGGTACAACGAACCGAAAGATCCCCCGTCGCGGCCTGAAAAACCCCGGCCGCCTGCACCGCAGACCCTGCCTGACCTGAGTAAACTGTCCGCACAGGAGCAGGCAAAGGTGCTGCGGGGTTACACAATGGAGGCGCTTAACCGCGCCATCCTGTATCCCACCCGGGAGAACACGGCAACGTTTCTGCGCTGGCAGAAATTCTGGACCGACCGGGCCTCCATGTTCAGCCAGTCCTTTGCGGCCGCGCAGCTGAGTCACCCGGAGCTGGATTACAACCTGGAATATCCGCACTACAACAGCATGGCCCCCTTTGTGCAGACCCGGGATCAGCAGAAGCAGCAGGATGCGGTCACGAAGCTGTCCCGCCAGTATGGCCTGTTCTATTTCTACCGGGGCAGCGACCCGATCGATGTGCAGATGGCCGGCGTGGTGGCCAGCTTTGCGAAAACGAACGGGATATCACTCATCCCGGTATCGGTGGACGGACAGGTGGCCGCGACGCTGCCGCAAAGTCGCCCGGATACCGGGCAGTCCCGTGCGATGAACATCACCCATTTCCCGGCCCTGTTCCTCGTGGATCCGGCCAGCAAAAACTACCGGGCACTGTCCTGGGGCTTTATGACCCAGGACGATTTGTCGAAGCGATTCCTCAACGTGGCCACTGGCTTTAAACCCAATTCCTGAGAGCCTTTCATGTCAAATTCACTTTTCATCCTCAACCGCGATGCGTCTGGTCTGCATAAAAAGGAGCACCATGATGAACGTTAGTTTTTTTGCCGGCCTCATATTCTGGGGCATGATGGCGCTCGTACTGAGCGAGCTGATGACACTGTCCGTCACGATGACACAGACCGGCCTGATCTGGTTGAGTTATGCGCTGTGGGCCGCCGCAGCCGGGATGGTGGTTCAGGGCGGTATTCGCACCTTCAGGGCACAGCGGGCAAAGCATGATGGGGTATCCGGCCATGAAATGTAGAACCCTGATGGCACTTCTGATGGTACTGCCGGTGCTGGCACATGCCGGGGTGCGGGAAGAACTGATGGCCCTTGAAGCGGAAAAAGCAGTACAGACGGTTGCTCTTCCTCCTGCTGCCAGCCCGGTTGTGCCGCCCCCAAGTCTGATGCAGCTGCCGGATGGCAGGCAGGCCAACATGAAGGACTACGCGGTGGTGCTCTTTATGCAGGCCCACTGCCAGTACAGCGCGAAGTTTGACCCGCAGCTGAAAGAATGGGCCGATGAGCACAATATCCGGGTTTACCCGTACACTTTGGACGGCGGCGGGGATGTGTCCTGGCCGCACCCGCTGGTACCGCGTAAAACAGACCCGGCGTCACCTATTGCTGACGAGATTGTCACCTTCTTTGGTAACGGTCTGCCGATCGCCACGCCAACGGCCTTTGTGGTGAACGTCAATACCCTGCAGGCGTACCCGCTGACGCAGGGAGTGATGGACATGCCGGCGCTGGAGAGCCGCATGGCCAGCCTGGTCCAGGCCGATATGGATAACCTCGATCCCCGCATGTTGCCGCCGATGCCCGCAAGCTCCCAGCTCACGCCTCAGTAATACAACCGGACTACAAAATGACTACAAATTCGTATGCGTTATCGCGTACCGAGCGCGTGTGGCTGTTTTTCAGCGTGACGATGCTCGTGTCCGCGTCATTCTATGGTTTTCTCGCCGCACGGCTCCTGCGTGCCCTGTCCCGGACGGACCTGATCATGGTTCTTCAGGACCTGCCGGTCCTGCTGTTCATCTCGCTGAGCGCCGGATTTATGCTCGCCACCGCAGGACATTATGCCCTGCGTCTTGCACTGAAAGACAAGCCTGCAAAGGAGGCCCGGTATGGTTAAGTCATGGCTGACGGCCGCCGCGATTTTTGTGACAGGGCTGGCCGCGCTGCCGGCACAGGCTGATGTGAACGGCGATCTGAACGGCTTTTTCGGCAGTCTGGGCTACAGCGGCAACGTCTCTCAGGCACAGGCATGGCAGGGACAGGCGGCCGGGTATTTCTCCGGCGGTTCAGTCTACCTGCGTAACCCCGTTAAAAACGTTCAGCTTATCTCCATGCAGCTGCCATCCCTCAACGCCGGCTGCGGCGGTATCGATGCCTATCTGGGGTCATTCAGCATGATCAGCGGGGAAGAGATCCAGCGCTTTGTGAAACAAATCATGAGCAACGCGGCCGGGTATGCCTTCGATCTGGGGCTGCAGACGATGGTGCCGGAGCTGAAGCAGGCGAAGGACTTCCTGCAGAAACTCGCCAGCGACGTGAACTCCTCGAACATGAGTTCCTGTCAGGCGGCCCAGGGCATCATCGGCGGTCTCTGGCCGGTGACCCAGGTTTCCCAGCAAAAAATCTGTCAGGACATTGCGGGCGAAACGAATATGTTCTCCGACTGGGCGGCTTCCCGTCAGGGCTGCACCGTAGGGGGGCAGGGCAACAACGTGACAGCCCGCGCCAGTGACGCGCAGAAGGATCAGGTTCTGAAGAATAAAAACCTCATCTGGGACACGCTCAGCAAAAACGGACTGCTGAGCGGCGATCGTGCCCTGAAAGAACTGGTCATGAGTACGGTCGGGTCCATCATTTTCAACAACACCGGGGGTGTCACTATTCTGACGCCCTTAGTGGACAACCGGGACCTCATCAAGGTGCTGATGCGCGGGGGAACGGCGAAAGTCTATGGCTGTGATGAGACGACATTATGCCTTGCACCTTCTGTGACCAACCTGACGATTAATGAATCCAGTGGCCTGGTGACCCTGGTGAAAAACCTGATGCTCTCTATGCAATTCAAACTGCAGTATGACACCGCGCTCAGCGATCAGGAGAAAGGGTTTGTGAACACCACATCGGTGCCGGTCCTGAAATACCTGACCAATGCCCAGAGCATGGGCATGAGCGCGACGTATCTGCTGCAGGTGTCCGATTTCATCGCCCAGGACCTGATGATCCAGTATCTCCAGGAGCTGGTTAAGCAGGCGAGCCTGTCGCTGGCCGGCAAGAACTTTCCGGAAGAAGCTGCCGCCCGGCTGCGGGATAACGTGGTCCACGCCCAGGGTCTGCTGGCCGACATGAAGCTGCAGTCAGCCGCCGACCAGAATGCGCTCGATGGCATTGACCGCAACATGCAGTACCTGCAACAGCAGGTATCCACAATCGTTTCTGGCTCGTATCAGAGCAACTACCGCTGGGGTGATCGCTGATGCTTGAGATTTACACAATCTATGGCGGGGGAATGTGGAAAACGGCGCTCGATGCCGTCGTCACCCTGATCGGGACGAACACGTTCAGTACCCTGATGCGTATGGTCGGCACCTTTGCGGTGCTGGCGGTACTGCTGACCTTTATAAAACAACGTAACCCGATGGTGTTTGTGCAGTGGCTGGCCATTTTTATGCTGATCAACACCATCCTGCTGGCACCCAAACGCTCCGTGCAGGTGATTGATATCTCAGACCCGGCCGCGGTCTGGAAAACGGATAATGTACCGGTGGGTCTGGCCGCGATCGCCTCCCTGACCACAAGTGTGGGATTCAAAATGTCCTCCGTGTACGACACCCTGATGGCGCGGCCTGATTCCATCACCTACAGCAAGACGGGAATGCTGTTCGGCTCGCAGATCGTGGCGGAAACCAGCGACTTCACCACGCAAAATCCGGAGCTGGCACAGATGCTGCCGGACTACGTGGAAAACTGCGTGATTGGCGACATCCTGCTCAATCAGAAATACACCGTGAATCAGCTGCTCAATTCCTCCGATCCGATGGGGCTTATCACCAGTAGCCCAAGCCCGCTGCGGGGCATCTTTCACACCACGCCTTTTTCACGCGAGTTTATGACCTGCCGGGACGCTGCGTTGCAGATCAGCGCGTTAGCCAATATGGAAGCCAACCCCGGCAGTGCCACGTTCAGCATGCTGGTACGTAAAATCTTTGGCACGAAAATGAATGGCACCACCCTGCTGGCGAATGCGATGGGAGAAAGCTACGGCTACTTCTACGCGGGCGGCATGAGTGCCGCGCAAATCATGAAGAACAATATTACCAACAGCGCGGTACGCCAGGGGATAAAAGGGTTTGCAGCCCGCTCGTCAGACACGGCTAACCTGTTAAATCTGGCAAGCGAGAATGCGGCAACGAAACAGCGGCTAAGCTGGGCTTCCGGTAATGTTCTGGCCACCCGAACGCTGCCCTTTGCGCAGTCACTGCTGATGCTGATCCTGGTGTGCCTGTTCCCGCTCATGATTGCCCTGGCTGCGGCCAACCACAGTCTGTTTGGCCTGAACACCCTGAAGCTGTATGCGGGCGGATTTATTTACTTCCAGATGTGGCCGGTCATGTTCGCCATTCTGAACTATGCCGCGAATTACTGGCTGCAGTCGAAAACAGGGGGAACCGCGCTGGTTCTGGCCAACAAAGACGTGGTGGCGCTGCAGCATTCGGATGTGGCGAACCTGGCCGGTTATCTTGCGCTGTCCATCCCGATCCTGGCGTTCTACCTGACCAAAGGCGCCTCGGCCATCGGCTCACAGGTGGCGGGAAGCGTGCTCAGTTCGGCAGCATTTGGCTCGGCCGGTGTGGCGGCGACCGCATCGGATGGCAACTGGTCGTTTAACAATATGTCGATGGATAACGTGAGCCAGAACAAGATGGACACTAACCTGATGCAGCGTCAGGGACAGCAGACGTGGCAGGCGGATAATGGCTCCACCCAGACCATGACGTCCGGTGGCCATACGGTCATTGACGGTTCCGGCGCGATGTCGAATCTGCCGGTGAACATGAAGCTCAGCCAGCTGGCCAGCAGCGGGTTCCAGGAATCCGCACGCCAGTCAGATGTGCAGGCTAAAACTGCACTGGATGGTTACAACCACAGCGTCACCAGTGGCTGGTCACAGCTCTCCCAGCTGTCCAGGCAGACCGGTACCAGCGACAGCCTGACCCGGGGCAGTGAAAACAGCCAGACCACCAACGCGACGCGCGGTGCCAGCATGATGATGTCTGCGGCGGAAAATTATGCGAAAGCCAATAATATTTCCACCCAGGAAGCCTATAACCAGCTGATGTCCAAATCGGTTGAAGGCAGCGTTAATGCCGGTGCGAGCGTGAAATTTAATACAGGCGATCAGGCGCTAGGCAAAATTGGCAAATGGGCAACGGGCGTGACGCTTGAGGGACATGGTGGAGCCGAGGTTAAGGGTGCCAGCGGAAGCTCTCACGGCACCCAAGAAACCCATTCCGATACTCAGGATATGCGTCACGACAGAAACAGCCAGGCGGTTAATGACTTCCGCCAGGGTATGGATATGGTGACCAGCAGCCGGGTGACGGATGGTTCAAACCATAGCGAGAATGCCGCGACCAGCAATGTGCAGCAGTTTGCCTCGACCCTGAATGATGCCCAGAGCCAGTACCATCAGTACACCACCAGTTCCACGCAAAGTAACGAGTTCAGCCGTATGGCCACGCTGGCCCAGAACCAGAGCGCCAGCCTCGATACTAATTACACCCAGGAGTTTGTGGACTGGGCTGCAGGTAAATACGGTGATAAGGCACAGGGCATGCTTACCAGCGCGCCTTCTGCCCGGGAAGCTGCTATGGAGTTTGTGAACGAACGACTCAAACCCGAAATTATGGGGAATTATCAGCAGGGGCGCTCTGACCTGAGCAGTGGAGCGGAACATGCTGCCTTCAGTGGTGAGCACATCGTTCGCCGGGATGCGGGTCGCGATAACTCACCGGGGAACAGCAGTCAGGGACAGCAGCCGGTGTCAAACGGTACGTATCAGGCAGGGTCCCTGCCGGCAGGTAGTACCCGCAGCGGGGGTGAAGCAACTGAATATCCGGTTACAGGGCAGCAGCCCTCGTCTGTCACGTCGCAATCCGGCAGCGGTATGGAGCCGTATCAGGCCTCAATGACCGGCCACACCGGCGGCGGAATGCAGACCGGAACCCGTGACGGCTCGGGTAATCAGTATGGGCATTCCGAACAGCTGCATGAACAACGACCGGTAAATGCCCAGTATGTTGAAAATCCGCAGGGTAGCGGCAGACAGAGCCTGTCTTCTGAGCGCGCCGGGATAAGCCCCGGGCAGAGAGGTTCAGACAGCCTGAGCGTGCAGGATGAACCACAGGGCATGGCAAGCAATACGTTGCCAGGCGCATCGCGGTTCAGTCCGGACAGTCCTCAGTACCGGACCGGACAGGATGATACTCAGCAGGGTCAGTCCGGCTACCCGGGCACAGGAGACGGACGGAGCAACATGTACCCGAATGGCCAGCAGACAACATCTTATGAGCGTACCGATATGCCGTCCGGGCAAAGAACCAGTTCCGGCCTGAATGCCGGAACCTCCTCGCAGGAAATGGTTCCCGGCTTGCCCGGTAATGGCATGCACAGCGCTGCCCGGAACACGCATGAAAGCCAGCAGACCCAGCCTGGCTCGTTTGGCACTCAGCAGAGACAAGCTGCCGGCCAGGGTACGGAAAACGGTTGGGAACATGCAGACCGTGGCGGATCGCAGCCAGTGACTGAAATTCACTCCGGACAACGCTCTTCTGGGCTGAATGTGGGGAGTTCGCCACAGGATACGGTTCCGGGGCAGTCCGGAAGCGGCATGCTGACTACAAACCGGAACACGCACGAAAGCCAGCAGAACCCGGGTGAATCATACAGCGGTCAGCAATACCCCGCTGGCCACCATAAAGCTGACAGCAGCCGGGGTGATACAGAACTGAACGGGCGGCAAACAATGGTGCCGGGAAATACCGGGCAAAGAGAGTCGTCGAGCGTGGACAATGCCGTACAGGATACGGTTCACGGACCGTCTGGTACCGGCATGCAGACGGCGACCCGGAACACAGCTGACAGCCAGTTGCACACGTCTACACAGCAAACCGGTCAGGATAATGCAGAGACTAACGGAAAACTGCTCACGTCAGATGGCCATCCTGGCACATCTTCATCGCAGCTGGTTCCAGGCACCGGGAATAACCTGCATCAGGCGGAAGGTACAGCGAATACCCTTTCCGGTCACGGGCAGACCCGGCATGTTGCGGGTCGGGGTGATAATGTTGGCCATAGCCAGGAAGGTGTGGAGACACATCAGGTCGTTTCCCGCGAAACATCAGCTGTGCAACCAGACGGCAGCGTACAAAGCATGATGCATGAATCACATGATGCTGCACGCGATCAACACCCTGCCGGGAAGCACGGCGTAAATTCTGAAGAAACGAGTGGTCAGCAGCAAACGGTCGCACAGCATAACGGTCAGCAGGCTCAGCCGGGCGTTACCGGGCAAACTGCCGGTCGTGAAGATTCCCATCTTCACCATGCAGAACTGGTAACAGGGCAGCAGGAAAAAGTGGAGCCAGCTTCACGCCATACAACGGAGCCAGTGAAGATGAACCTGCCTGACGGGCGCATAACTGCCGAAGGTATGCAAAAGTCGCTTGCTGAAAACCAGGCGAAGCTCGCAGAGCGGTCGGGCTTAGGTTTTGCGCCTCAAAATGAAATTCAGCGTCGTATCGCAGAACAAAGATCTGCTAATGAGCAGAATATCAACGAATCTGCTGGGGAAATTGGCAAAAATCGATCCACTGTTCAGGCATCCAGTGATATATTTAAAGATGAGATGGAAAACATTAAATCCCAGTTTCATGAAGGTAAGAAGATAGAGGAACTGAAACAGAAAGCAATGCCATTCCTTGAGCGTGATGAAATTGAGATGCATAAAGAGAACCTTGAAGAATTAAGGAAAAGGTGGGGTTAAATGCTAACTTTCAACGATGTTAATCGTGATTTTAAAGCAATATTAGATGGGGTTGCAGATGCGAATCGACCAGTACCATCAACATTGGATGCATTGAAAGTAGCGTCAGTTATCCCACTGATAGGAGTCATTTTCTCGACTATAACCTTTTGGGCTGTTTGCGCTAACCTAAGTAAACAAGGGATGTCCGTTAACTTATTAGTTGATGGTATTATTTCAGGTGACGCAATACCCATTTATATGTCAGTAGTGATTGGCCTCGCACAAATGATAATAGTTCTTCCATATGTAAGCCTTTATCATTCAATTCCTGTTGAGGTTAGAAATAGTACCGCTTTGATCGCTACTTTCAAAAAAGGACTCGCTAAGGGTGTTTTTATCTATGTAATTCTCTTACTGGCCTTAAGTTTGGCGTGCTTTAAAAATGAGATATTTCTCTTCTCAATTCCTATAATTATGTTTTTAGCAACATTCGTTGCTAGCCTGATCGTAAATCTACAAGTTACTAAATACGGTGTTGGCGCTCTAATTGATAAGCTAAAAAAAATCCTCAATTAAGTAAATCTGCATCCATTCAGTAAATAAAAACCCGCCCTCATCCTACCGAGCGCGGGTTTTTTAATCCGTCAAGTGTAAATTTCCTTACAAATCAGCCGATAACATTCTGGTTAGTGCGAAAGCACTAACCGGGATGTTTTACTATACACAGGATGAATTCATGAAATTAAAACAATTAGCCGTCGTAGGCCTGGTCGCTTCAACTCTGGCGCTTTCTGGTTGCGGTGCCATGTCCACCGCCGTGAAGAAACGTAATCTCGATGTCAAAACCCAGATGAGTGAAACTATCTGGCTGGAGCCGTCATCCGAGAAGACCGTTTATCTGCAGATCCGTAATACTTCCGATAAGGACATGTCAGGCCTGCAGGCGCAGATTACCAGCGAACTGACCGCGAAAGGCTACCGGGTTTCCAGCTCACCGGACAGCGCCTACTACTGGATCCAGGCCAACGTGCTGAAAGCCGAGAAAATGGACCTGCGTGAATCACAGGGCTTCCTGAAAACCGGTTATGAAGGTGCCGCAATGGGAGCCGCTCTGGGAGCGGGTATCACCGCCTATAATTCGACCTCAGCCGGGGCGACCCTGGGTGTGGGGCTGGCCAGTGGCCTGATTGGTATGGCTGCGGATGCGATGGTGGAAGACGTCAACTACACGATGGTGACCGATCTGCAGATTTCCGAGCGCAGCAAGGCAACCGTCACCACTGACAGCGTGGCGGCCCTGAAGCAGGGAAGTTCTGCTGTTAAAGTGCAGACCAGTACCGAACAGGGCAACCGTGCCAAATACCAGACCCGCGTGGTCTCGAATGCGAATAAGGTGAACCTCAAATTCGAAGAGGCTAAACCCGTACTGGAAGCGCAGCTTGCCAAGTCCATCGTGGGCATTATGTAATACCTGACGGCTGTGGCACCTGCCACGGCCCGCTCTCTTTAGCCTGGCTCCCCGTTAAGGGTCAGGTGCGTCAGTGCTTTCTTTTCTTCCCGTGATATTCCGCTTCCTCACATAGCTGCGTCAGGCGCAGCCATGTCTGCGGCGAGCGTTGGGATCGCTTTCTTCCTCTTCCACTCTGTCACATTGCCGTTCAGGCGATGCGATGACTGCCGGACAATTTCTATGAGCTTCGCTGGTAAAAACCTCACCCAGGGCGGGCAGATGACTGCCTACCGCTGGCGCATGTTCCTTCAGGTGAATAACTGGATCGGTTTCTGGATTTTCATTCTGTTTGCCGCGCTTACCTCCGCCATTTTTTTCTGGCGTATCCCCCAGGAAACCCTCAATAACGGCTCGCTGTGGTGGTTCGCCTGGATGAACAGCAGTTTTATCGATCTGATGCCGGCAACGGGTACTCCAACAATCTACGACGTTCATTACTGGTATGCCCCGACCGCGACGGCAATGGTGCTCAATATGACCCTGCCGCAGATTTACAGCGATCCATATATGCAGGTGATGGGCGACCAGTGCCTGCGGGAGCTGGAGTGGGCCGCCGGGGCCAGTGGCATCTTCAGCATGGTGGTGTTCGCGGCGGTGACCTGGTTTATCGCTGATATCGGTCGTAAGGAGAGCGAGGACGAATACATTTCCGGCATGCAGTTGACCGACAGGCCGGCAGAGGTGAACACCCTGCTGCGTAAAAATGGCGAGCTGTCCGATCTGCGTGTGGGCGACCTGCACATGGTCAGGATGGCGGAGGTGCTGAACTTTCTGATGCACGGCACCATCGGGGTGGGTAAATCGACCCTCATTCGCTGGCTTCTTGATTACATTCGCAAACGCGGTGACCGGGCCATCATCTACGATTCCGGCTGTACCTTCACTGAAACTCATTACAACCCGTCCACCGATTTCATTCTGAATGCCCATGACGAGCGTTGTGCCAACTGGCACATGTGGGGCGAGTGTGTTGATGCGGTTGACTACGACAACCTGGCCGCCAGCCTCATCCCGGTGGAAGGTGAGTCGGACCCGTTCTGGGTCTCCAGCTCGCGCACCATCTTTGCTGACCTGGCGATCCGCATGTCAGCCGATCCCCAGCGCAGTATTGAAAAATTCCTCAAAACCCTGCTGTCACTCAGCATGAAAAGCCTCCGTGACTATCTGGCCAACACTCCGTCGGCCAACCTGGTCGAGGAGAAAATTGAGAAAACGGCCATCTCCATTCGCTCAGTGGTGACCAACTACGCCAAAGCCCTTCGCTATCTGCAGGGGCTGGACGACGGGACTAAACCGCCTTTCACCATCCGGGAATGGATGACGCAGGATCGCTATGACAGCAGCTGGCTCTTTATTTCCACCCAGGCCCGCCATCGTAAAAGCGTGCGGCCGCTGATCTCGCTGTGGGTATCTCTGGCCACGCTGATGCTGCAGAGCATGGGAGAAAACAGCGATCGCCGCGTGTGGTTCATTATTGACGAGGCGCCGAGCCTGCAGCGTATTCCTGAGCTGGCCGAGACGCTGGCGGAGGCGCGTAAGTTCGGCGGCTGCTTCGTGCTGGGCATGCAGAACATGGCGCAGCTGGTTCATGTCTACGGTCGCGAGCTGGCCAAAAGCATCTTTGACCTGATGAACACCCGTATGTACGGGCGTTCCCCGAGTGCGGAGATGGCCAAAGTGGTTGAAGAGGAGCTGGGTAACCAGCGCAGGCGGAAGATCCGCGAGCAGAACAGCTATGGTCTGGACCAGGTGCGTGACGGCGTGTCGCTCGGTAAGGACGAGGTGAACGACCCCGTGGTTGACTACGAGCAGATCATGCGCCTGCCTAACCTCAGCTTTTACGTCCGTCTTCCTGGCGAGTATCCGGTTGTCCGCCTGAAGCTGAAGTACCGCGCCCTGAAAAAACGCCACGCCGGGCTGATGGAGCGCAATATTCGCGACGCGCTGAGTCCGGAGCTGGAGAAGGTCATTCAGGAGAATGAACGGGCGGCAACGGCTGCGGGGCTGACGTTCCCGACCGGGGATGAAGTGCTGGAGAAGGGGACTGAGACCACTCCGGCTGCCGGCAGTGCTGCCCCGATATCGTCTGCCGGCGCGCCTGCAGAGTTAACACCGCGCGAGGAAAAACCGGTAACTGAACCTGCGGCAGGGAAGAAACCAGCCCGTGCAAAGCCGGTTATACGCAACCTGCGACCGGTGACGGTGCCCGTCATTTCCGAAGTGCAGACAACCATCGAAGAATCTGAGCCTGACAACCACAGAGTGGTGACAGCACCTGTCACCTCGTCCGGGGAAAGTAACGTTATTTCCCTTCTTCACGGGCGGAACTCTTCTGCCGGTACGGCTCCGGAAGCCCCCGTGACTGATGAATCTGCGCCGTCCATGTCCTCAGAACCCGAAGTTGCTGAAACACCTGCAGAGCAGGCGACGCTACCTGCTGCAGTGCAACGCCTTCGCAACCTCACTACCGCTCCAGAGCAGCCGGCCACCTCCGTACTCAGCATTCTGCAAAAAGCGCGTCAGCGTCCGGCACCGTCAGAAAGTAACTCCGGGACCGGGGACAACAACGGCGGCGAGTCGATGAATCTTGAGATGAAGGTGACTGCGCTGCCCGACGGTGGCCTGAGCCTGACGACAGCCGGTAAGCCGGTCACACCGGCAAATCCGGACGAAGCACACCGGACGAACCGTCGTCTGGCGCAGGAAGAAGAGAACATTTTACTGCACCGTGACGCGGGTGACCCGGGTTACGACGAGAACGATCAACACTATTACGACAGGGAACCTGAACTATGATGTCAGTCGCCCCCGTGGCTTCGGCAGGCTCGGCCGCCGGCTACTACAGCAATTCCGATAACTACTATTTTCTGGGCAATCTACAGAGTCTCTGGCTGGGTGAAGGCGCAAAAGAGCTGGGCCTCGAGGGCAATGTCCGGGGCGGTGATCTGACCGCTGTGCTCGAAGGCCGTCTGCCGGACGGTTCGCGCCTGGGCAGAGAAATTAATGGCAACCATGTGCACCGTCCCGGCCATGATCTGACGTTTTCGGCACCCAAAAGCGTCTCGATTCTGGGCCTGATTGGCGGAGACAAGGAGATGGTGGAGGCGCATAACCATGCCGTGCAGGTGGCGGCAGGCTATGTGGAAAAGCTTATCTCCGCGCGAGCCACAAAGGACGGTATCACCTCCATTGTGCATACCGGCAAAATGGTGGCGGCTGCCTTTACCCACGACACCTCGCGCAATCTCGATCCGCAGCTGCACACTCACCTTCTCATCGCCAACATGACTGAGCATGACGGTAAATGGAAGGCGCTGGCCACGGACTACATTCACAACGCCGGTTTTATCGAAACGGTCATGAAGATGCAGGTCACGCTCGGCAAAATCTACCGGGGTGCCCTGCGCCAGCGCGTGGAGGCCCTTGGCCACGAGGTGGAGGAAGTAGGCAAGCACGGCATGTGGGAGATTAAAGGCGTACCGGAGGCGGTGCGGGAGGAGTTTTCCTCCCGGGGCCGGGAAATCGAGGGGGCTATCGGGGCAGAGGCCACGCTGCGCAGTCGCGACGTGGCCGCGAAGGATACCCGCCAGGCGAAAGTCGACCCGTCCCGCCTGCGTCTGATGGAGCGCTGGCTCGGCCAGATGAAGGAAAAAGGGTTCGATCTGAAAGCGTATCAGGAGAGCGTGGTCCCGCGTGAGTCCGGGCTTCGCGATGCGCCCCCGCAGCCAGACCGGGCTACACCGGTTCCTGCCAGCCGTGCAGAACCCGGGGCGGTGACGCGTTCCGCACCGGAAGAAAAAACGGGAAAAAGCCCGGAATCACCGGAGGTGCCGGCGGAGCGGGACGACACGGCACGCCAGCCCGGATCACACCCGGCTGACACCCTGCGTCAGCCCTCCCTGAAGGAACCTGAAAAAACACTGGTACCCAGCGCGGCCTCACCGGCGCGGGATCTCCATGCAGACATACCTCAGCCTGAACTTGCGGAGTCGGTACGACTGGCCATCTCGCAGTTAAGTGACGCCAGAACCCGGTTTACCTTCGGTGAGCTGATGCTGACCACCGCTGAACTGAGCGAACAGCTGCCGGAGATCAAGGATATCCGTGTGGCTATCGATGCAGCCCTGAAGGACGGCATGATTGTGCCCCTGGACAGCGAAAAGGGGGTCTTCACCTCCCGCATTCACCTTCTGGATGAACTCTCCATTCAGGCCCTGAGCCAGGAACACCTCAAATCCACCAAAGTTGTCAGCTTTACCCGGCCGGCACAGTATGCGCCGCCTGCACTGGCGGTGGCGGAGACGGATCCCCTGGTCCTGATGAATGCCCCTTCAGGCGTGGCCGGGATCCGCGACCTGACCGTGCAGCTGACCGATATTTCTGCTGCAAACGGTCGCGACGTTCAGGTGCTGGCCAGCTCTGCCGAGCGCGCCATCTCGCTGGCCAGGTCTGACACGCTGCGTGACCGGCTGCTCAGTCGGCAGCATATTCTGAGCGGGGATTTTCACCTCAAACCCCAGAGCACGCTGATTATTGAGGGAGCCGAGCGTCTGGGACTCAAGGAGACGCTGGTCCTGCTGGGTGAGGCACGCGCGCAGGATGCGCAGCTGGTCTTTCTCGACAGCGCCGGACGCCAGGCGAACGGCAATGCCATGTCGGTGCTGGAGTCAGCAGGCGTGGCCCGGTCCCGCCGGACCGAACCTGCACCAGGGCTGGAAGCAGAAGTGATCAGTATTGCCAACAAGCGCGACCGCTATGAAGCGCTGGCCAACCGCTTTGCGGAGCTGAGTGGGGGCAGTGAAAACGTCACCGCGGTGGTGGTCGGTAAACGGGAGCAGGCGCAGCTGACCGGCCTCGTACGCGACGCACTACAGAATGCCGGCCAGCTGGGACGTGACGGAGCGGAGATTGAAGCCCGGCAACCGGTCTGGCTCGACAATAAAACCCGCCGTATGCCCGGCTCGTACAGGCCTGGCATGGTCCTTGAGGATCGCCGGGATTCAAGAACGCGCAAATCCTACGTGATTGACCGGGTGCATGAAGATACGCGCGTCCTGTCCCTTATCGATGGCGACGGGGTGCTGACCCGGATGAAAATCGGGGAGGTCAGCGCCGACTGGCGGCTGTTCAGCAGTGAAACCCTGAATGTGGCCACCGGTGAAAAACTGCTGGCTGTGGCGGGTGATCGCGAACACAGCCTGAAGGCAAAAGATCGCCTGGAGGTGACCGCCATTACCGATAAGGGTATTGAGGTGAAGCGCGGAGAAGATACCCTGACGCTGCCGAAAGACCAGCCGCTGTATGTGACGCACGCTTATGTCAGCGCCCCGGGCGGACGGGATAACGACACGGGTGTGGTACTGGCGGCGCTGAACACCCGTGATATTTCCACCCAGACCATGAACTCGCTGGCACAAAGTGGCCATCGAGCGGAGGTGTTCACTGCAGAAGTGCAGGACCGGGCTGAAGCCCGTCTGCAGCGCATGAAAACAAACGCCTCACCCGTACAGCTTGTCCGCAGCCTCAGCGGCAGAGAGGATGTCAGCGAGGCGGTGGGAAGCCTGCATGATGCCGTACGCACCGATGCCGGTCTGGCGGTCTGGCGTGCGGTGAATGACCAGCGCAATGTGGTCTTCAGCGAACTGAAGCTGGCGGAGGCGGCCAGTGAATATCATCCTGATCTTGTTGCCGTGGGCAATGAAATCGCAGGAATGGTGAAGGGCGGGGAGCTGCTGCGGGTGTCCGTGCGGGGTGAGCCTCAGCTGATAGCCCGGGCCACCTGGGAGATGGAAAAAGCCATTCTGCGCACGGTGGAGGCGGGCAAAAACACGCAGCAGCCGCTGCTCGATAACGTCCCGCAGGCGGTGCTGAACGGACTGACCAGCGGACAGAAGCAGTCGACAACGCTGGTTCTTGGTAGTACCGACCAGTTCACAGGTATCCAGGGCTATGCTGGGGTGGGAAAAACCACGCAGATTAAGGCCGTGGTTGCCGCACTCGATACGCTGCCGGCAGATGCGAGACCACAGCTGACCGGCCTTGCGCCGACGCACCAGGCCGTAAAGGAAATGAGCGACGTTGGCGTACGCGCTCAGACCATCAAATCCTTTATTGTGGAGCACGACCAGGCGAAGGCCGCGGGCGAAAAGCCGGACTACCAGGGCCAGGTGTTCCTGATCGATGAGTCCTCGATGGCCGGGAACCAGGACACCGCCGCGCTGTTTCAGGCCATTGCAGCTGGCGGCGGTCGCGCGGTCTCGATGGGGGATACAGACCAGTTTGAGGCTGTTGATTCCGGGGCACCGTTTAAGCTGATGCAGGAGCGCAGTCCGATGGACGTGGTCATCATGAAGGAAATTGTCCGCCAGAAAGACGTGCAGCTGCGCGGTGCGGTGCACGACATTATCGACAACCGCATCGGCGCCGCCCTGAAGCGTATTGAAGCCCAGCCGGCTGACCGTATCGCCCGCGAAGCCGGTGCCAGTGTGCCACAAAGCGCATTCGAGGAGACGGGTAGCCCGGTAAACGACATCGTCAGCGACTGGACAGGCCGCACGCCGGATGCCCGGGCGCGTACGCTCATCATTACCCAGCTGAACGCCGACCGTAATGCCGTCAATGCCGGTATTCATGACCAGCTGGTTAAACGCGGGGAGCTGGGCAGGGAAGCCGTCACGGTACCGGTACTCGATAAAATTTCGCACACCCGCCATGAGTTCAATAAAACCGCCGCCTGGGACGCGAACCTGGTGGTGAAACGCGGCGATCGCTACCAGGACGTGCTGGCCGTTGACCGCAACGGCAACACGGTCACGGTGCGGGACGAGGAAGGAAAAATTGGCCTGTATTCGCCAAAAGAGCTTATCACTGGCGACGTGCAGCTGTTCCGGCGCAGTCAGATAGAGGTGCGCTCAGGCGACCAGCTGCGCTTCACGCTCACGGACCGCGAACATGGCCAGACGGGTAATCAGCGTTTTACGGTGGATGCGGTCAGCCAGACGGGCGATATCCGGCTCAGGGACGAGAGGGGAACAGTTACCATCAATCCTGGCAATGTCCGGGCGCAGCAGCACATTGACTATGCCTGGGCCGTGACCGGTTACGGCGCGCAGGGCGCGAGCACAGACTACGTCATTTCGCTTGAGGGTACCGAGGGGGGCCGCAAAATGCTGGCCAGCAAGCGGGCCTTCTACATATCCGCCTCGCGTGCAAAGGAGCATGTGCAGATTTACACCGACGGCAAGGCTGACTGGACAAAAGCAGTCGCAGCGCCGGAACGGGATATCAAAACAGCGCACGATGCGCTGGCCCCGGAAACGCAGCGCCAGCAGGCAAAAGCCATCTGGGCAATGGGGCAGCCCGTTACGAAAACCGCGATTGGTCGTGCCTGGGTGAGACATCAGGAAATGGGCGAGGCCTCACTGACGGCGAAGGTTATACCGGCAACCCGTCGTTTTCCGGAGCCGGCGCTGGCGTTACCTGTGTATGACAACAACGGCAAAAGCGCGGGCCTGGCGCTGGTCTCTCTGGTATCCAGCCCGGAGGGCAGGCTGACGCAGGGCGACGTACGCATGGTGATGACGGAGAGGGCACGCGGCGCGGTCCTGCAGCGAAGCCAGTCCGGTAATACGGTCGTGGTAAACGATCTGGCGGCTGCGCTGGATGCCGTCAGAACGCATCCGAAGGATGGAGTGGTGTGGCAGACCGGGCAGGAGCCGCCTTCAGCAAACCTGATGAAGGTCAGCGGGGGAGTACGTGAGGATGAAGGACTGCGGCTGAACCTGAGTACCCTGACCGCTCAGGATGAACTCCAGCGTCAGAGCGAACTGAAGCTGGCAGAGCAGGCCCGCGAACAGGACGCTGTGCGTCAGCAGCAGAGCGACGTCCGCGCCATTGTACTGCCGGCAGAAGAGGCCGTGAAACTGCGCCCGGAAGAACTGAATCCGGAAAAACCGGCACAGCTGATACCCGACAGCAATGTTCTGGCCAGTGTGCGTGAGCGTGATCAGGCGGACGGGCGCGAAATGCAACTGGCAGACAGTGTGCGTAAGGACATCGCGGTACCGGATAAATCTGCCGGTGAAGAGAGCCGGGCCTCCCGCGTCGTTACGGATCTGGCCCGGGTTGAGCAGGATATGGTGCGCCAGGCCGCTGACAGCGGGCGTGGCCGTATGCCGGAAATCGAAGAGCAGACCCTCACGCGCACCATTCAGAAAGAACGTTAATCCGAACATTCAGGAGAGCACAGCATGAAACTGAATACCTTAACGTCATTTATAGTTACAACATACATTTGCTTTAATTCGGTTGCGCAGGCCTCAGCCCCTCAGCCAGTATTTACCCCGGCGCAGGAAGCCAGGATCGGGGAAATTGCCGCGGAATACCTGGTGTCACACCCGGAGGTCCTGGTCGCTGTCAGCCAGAAGCTGCAGGCGCAGCAGGAGGCGCGACAGCAGCTGCAGTTTGCCGTCAGGGTCATGGATAACCAGGTGGCCCTGCTGAACGACACGAATACGCCGGCCTTCGGGCCGGAAAACGCAAAGGTGGCCGTCATCGAGTTCTTCGATTATCAGTGCGTTCACTGCAGCTCGGTGGCACCGGAACTTGAGAAGGTGATGAAGACGCATCCGGACGTGCGCTACATCTTTAAGGAGTGGCCAATTTTTGCCGATCGCTGGGAAAACTCACGGACGGCCGCCGAACGCGGACTGTCAGTCTGGAAACAGAAAGGGGCAGAGGCGTATGTCACGTATCACAACGCGATTTATGCTACCGGAAAAAATGAAGGCAACCTGACGAAAGAGGACATCGATCGGGCCGCTGCAAAAGCCGGCTGGCGTGACTCCGGCAAAGAGAGTTTTACATCAGCGCTTGAGAAAAATGACGAACTGGCCAAAGCGCTGAGTCTGACCGGCACCCCGGGCATCATTATCATGCCAGTAACGGGTGCCACACCGAAAAATATCACGGTGATCCCTGGAGCGGTTCCTGCAGAAAGGCTGGAAGGAGCTATCAAAAAAGCGTCATTATAGCGGTGCTTGCCAGCCGGAAGTGGCCTGCATATGAGAACCACTTCAGTTTTTTCCCTATATTCTCTCCATTCCTACTGAATGGCCTCATGGTGTGGATATTTCGACGGGCTCCGGAACGTAGGGCCAGGCAGACCGAACAGGTTCCATGGTCGCTTATCGCTTAAAGCCGGCACCTGCCAGTACCGGGATTAGGCACTACTGACATCGTGATGCTAATTAACAGGGAGGTCAGCTCTTATAGACCTGCGCCTCAGCCCGGGTGGCAAACAAAGCAACTCGTTGAGCTTATTTGCCTTTTTTTCTCTCGTAAACAGGTCAGAGTATGTTAAGGATCCAACGAGGTTCATCGATCATAAGAGATTTATCTATTTCTATGGCATTAATGCGGGCATTGTACGTCCGGATAAGCCTTGCGAGGCCTTCTCGGATCTTATCGCCGTCATAAATAGCAATCTCTTCAATGTTGTTGCCTATAAAAGTTTCAGCAGCCTGGACGGAAATCTGCTCAGACATTCCGACGTTATCAGCCATCTGGCGGGCAGCAATGACCTTACTTTCAAGGGTCAGGATGACCGGCCTGTAACCTGCACGTTTGTTTTCAACACAACGTGATATTAACTTTTCCATAGGCGCTGTGGTTACGTGGAATGCAGTTGTGCCCACCTGAAAATCACCTTCACGATCCGTGTGCAGATCAGCCGCATTGGCCCTGTCACTGCCAATTTTAACATCAGGAAAACGTAACTGAAGTTTGGCACCAATAAGATGCTGGAGGACCACACCGGTGGGTTTGTCAGAACGTTCAGCCGCAGCTTTAAGAATATCGTTTACCACTGAGGAGACAGGCTTGTTGTAATCCAGGTCGACGGTTATTCTCTGTTTGTCAAAATAGTCCAGGCGAACACATTGTGTGAAGAACGCTTCAAGCTGGTTTGCAACCAGTGCTACGTCGACAGGCTCATTTTCATTAACCTGAGTACTGTTCAGCACATCCCGAAACGCTGCAGCAAGGAAGATGGTTCCCCTGGATGTACGTCCCCCTTCACGAGTAAAAATGCGGGTTTCGCCATGTTGTTCCAGAATTTTCGATATGGTGGAGCCGCTGAGCCCCCGCACCTGGCTTTTCCCCTCACTGTACAGTCGTTCGTCAGTAATGGGCATGCCATCAGCCATCATACGTGAAACAATCAGCCCTGCATTCATGACGTTGGTATTTATCGAACCGTTCCTGACTCGCTCACCCTCGTACCAGGATTTTGCCGCTGCAAGGTATGCTTCGCTGTAACTCAACTTATTCATTCACTTTTATTACCTGTGATTTTTTTGCCGCCTCCAGGTGCGGAAGGATCATGTGCCGGGCCACCCAGCCAACAACAGGAACCGCAACGGCATCCCCGAAACCATACTGGATCTGGGAGTCACGCAAGTTTTCCAGCGTGTACCAGCCAGCTCCCATCAGTCGTGCATACTCAAGCCCTGTCATCCACCGGATTTTTAGCGCACCCTGACCCATGATCACAACAGCCTGTTTGGAAGAGCCGCCTCGCGCTGTGCGCAAACATCCGGAAATATCTTCTGCCCTCATTTCCCATACGGGAATGCCATTGCGCGTCCGGCGATAGGCTGTACGGGCAGTTGTACTGTCCAGAGCAACAAAGTGGTCTAATCTTTCACGCTGAACCGCTGTCATCGATTCTTTAAAAAGGGCGATTTTGTCAGCATTCCACCACCGGGGATCGCTGTCGGGTATAGTCTCAATTTCCAGTGTAAAGCCCTGACTGAGCAGATCGGGGGCTTTAGGTAAAGGCATCATAAAGGTGCGTACTTCAGGGTCTTTATGTAACCATGAGAGCCAGTCCGGCCTCAGGCACGTATCATGTTCGCCGCCATCAATCGGATTTTTTGCTCCTATAAGGAATAGCCGGGGCCGGGACTGTGGCACAAAACGTCGGGCGTCCAGGGTGATTGCATCGACTGCATAACCCAGCGTATTAAACTCTTTAACCGCAGCCCGCAAATCTTCCCGGTTATGAGAGGAGGCAAGACCCGTGACATTTTCAAGAACAATCACTTCAGGTCTGCGTTCATTCATGCCGGCAAGCAGATCAGTAAAACCAAAGAAAGCGGATGATTCCCGACCGCCCCGAAGACCTACACGTTTACCTGCCAGGCTGAGGTCTGTGCAGGGCGAGGAGGCCCAGGCTACATCTGCGGCTGGCAGATCTTCACTTTTCAGAGTATGAATGTCAGCCAACAAAAGCTGGTGAGATTTCCAGTGACCTTCATACATCGATTTTTTGTTCAGGTCATAGTCGTTAGACCAGACTGTCTGAATACCTGCCTGTTCCATTCCAGCTCTCGCCAGGCCGATACCCGCAAAGAATTCCAGCGCGGTCCATCCGGAATCGCCCTTAATCGGTATTATGTTCACTCAATATCTCCCGTTTTCATATGTGTATCATCCCACAAAGTGACCAGTCAGGCACTTACTCCCGATGAATCGTCACTTTAAAATTGCTTATCGTCTGTATAGTGGCCATCAACCCTCATAATATGTCCAGGCTGTTTCACATTTCGCCAGCCCGTGTGCCAAATTCCGTCAACTGGCAATACCTGGTTAACTCAGCAAAAACGTGATATGGGTACATGTGGCAAACAGCCTGATAATTTCCAGTAATAGGTCCGGGGGCTACTTCTCCATCCAGGCAGAGGGTTGCGGGTAACACGCAGGAAGGGCACAGGCAACGGCGATCCGGAGCCACCGGAAAGAACAGGTTCAGGCGGAGTACTGTCCTGTTAACTTAACAAGATAACAGGATGTTTATTTATCAGGGCATAAGGAGCCTGTCCCGCGCCGCACGCAGACGCTGCTCACCGCGGCGATCGTACTGCTGGGTCGTGGTGACGCTGGCATGGCCCATCGCGTCCCGGATGGTGATCAGATCCTCCCCGTTATCCAGCATCGCGGTGGCAAAGGTTCGCCGCAGATCGTGCGGGGCGCATTTTTCAATCCCGGCCTGACGCTGGCGCACCTGCAGGATGTGGTACACGGCCTGGTCGGTAAGGCGGTCGTTCGTCAGGGTGTCGAAACGGCGGATGCGGGTGAACAGCGGCCCGGGCGTCCCATCCCGGACCTGGTCCAGCCAAAACTGCAGCCGCTGCCAGGTCCCGGCCGGCATATAGGCCAGCCGCTCCTTGTTCCCTTTTCCCAGCACCCGCAGGGCCCGGTCCTGCGTGACAACGTCACTGAGATCCAGCCCCACCACCTCAGAGCGGCGCAGGCCGCAGCCCAGCATAACGGCCAGCATGGCGGCGTCCCGCGGCCCGAGACTGCTGCGATCCGCATCACACATGGCAAACAGGGCCCGGATCTCCTCCGGCGGCAGGGCCCGGCCGGACGGCAGCCGGCTGCCCCGCAGGTTCCGCACCGCCCGGATATGCTGGAAGCTCTCCACGTCCATCAGCCGGAGCATCCAGGCTTCCTTCGCCACGCCCTTGAGCGCTGACAGATAGGTGTTGACGGTGGCCGTGGCCCGGCCGGTGTCACGCAGCAGTTCGGTGACGGCCATAATGTGATGCCTGCGCAGACTGCCCCAGCTGCAGGCGTCCGCGCTTACGGCCCCGAGCATCCCGGCGACGATCCCGAGGAAGGAGGTCATGGTCTGCCGGCTGCGGGGCGAGTTCAGGGACAGGAGATAGGCCCGGGCCGGATTAACCGGGGCGTCACGGCAGGACAGGGCCGGGAGAAACTCCTCATCCAGCGGGCTCGCTTCTGTCAGAAGATTACGTTCCTGTCCGTCATCAGGTAACAGGCTCATGTCAGGCTCCGGTCCGGCCGGAAAACGTCCGGCGTGCTGCGTGAAAAAACGGGGGAAATGGCCCCGTGAAGCTTACTGCAGAAAGTCTACTTTTTCAAAGGTACATTTTAATAAGTAGACTCAAAAAAGGCCCCTAGTGGAGCCAAATGCATTACAGGAATAAATTTTCATTAACATCATTCTTAAAGTAAGAATAAATGCACTTTATTGAAATGGCTAGCAGACCTAAACCAAATATATACTTTAAAATATCTACAATAGAAGAGCCGAAAATCTCAAGTTTAGATTGTAAATACGTGATTTTCCGAAGATTCATGATCTTATTATCAACAAAAACAAGATCTGCAGTGCCATAAATTTTAATTTTCTTACTTTTATTAACTAGCCCATACAAATTCCCTTCAGAAATGATTATCTCCGATTCTGGCCTTAACGACACATGTTTCCCATTGATACTAAACTGGGAGATACCTGTTGCTCTCAGAGAAGTTAATTTCCCATTACTTATATCATCATAAATTTTATCAAGCTTCTGGTATGTTTTCTTATAGAAAGCAAAGTCAGTCTTAAGCAGTACGTAAGGGCTATTGTTGTAATTGATAATATCATCTGGTTTTAAGACAAGTAAAAAGCCCGTCAAATAATTAGCGTTAACGCTATAACTATTTGTTAATTCAGATATTTGCTGATATTCGCATTTCATCTTCTTATTTTTATCAAGCCTAGACAAGGGAGCGACATGATTTTCAATTTTATATTTCTTATTATTGATCACTATATCATATTTATAATCATGCAAAATGCCATTTGTAGTTATTGGCATAAATGCGAAAGCAACCATTAATTGCGCATTGTTTGATTCAAATGTTATTTGAGAATTAGTAACACTTGAGGCTAGCATATATTCATCATCTTGCTTGCTCAAACTTAACCTTGATGCCGCTTTAGGTATCACATCCGCGGATTCACCTTGTATGAACCCCATCATCGGAAGTTTCTGTGTAATTTCTATCTTTTTCACATTCAGAAAAGATTTTTTAGCATCAAGCGGTACATTGTGAAGTAAATTTGGAAGTGCATAACAACCTGAGACGATATAGATATCAGCTCCACTTAAACCCTTTATATCATTAAAGATCAAACTACCATTTTTCATTACGTCCAAATATGTTGGTGTGTCTGTTTTTTTATCATTTAAAAACCCAAATGATTCCTCATTATCTTTTACACCTACATAAGCGATGTCTGAGCCTTCAGATACATCCATCTCAATCTCTACGGCTTGCCTAGCAAATAACAAATATATAACGGCGGTTATAAACATTGCTATTATTATTGCAGCAATCAATGGAAGCATTGCCGATAATACCATTGGGATTTGTTTTGTTTTATTAAGGTAATAAAGGAGCGAGTTTGATAAACACACAAACAGAGACAACAAAATCGCTCCAAAAAGATTGTAAAGTATGTTTAGTAAAATATTATTCATAGCTATATCGTCTAACGCGTGTATTAAAACCACATCTGTTATTGTTAGTACGATCCATGTGAGAGCTAATAAAGTTAAATAACCTTTAATCCTATGCTGTATAAAGACAGTTCCAATAAATACTGCAACGGCAGAGATGAGATACCATGCTGCTCCTTGTGAAAAATAAAATTGTTTTATGTAATCAAGTTTCATTGAGCATTCATAACAATTACCTTTTGTGAAGGCAGCTGTAAAATATTGAAAGAGAACTCCACTACAAAGAAGAAAATACACCGAGGAAGTATAGAAAAACGCCAGAAACGCAAAGTCAAATTTTTTGCTAAATATCTTTTTTACAATTTCTCTTTCTGATACAAAAGCCATAGCAAGTCCATGTTAGAAGCCTTTAAGGTTGACTTTTAATCATACGCAACAAAACATCTACTTTCTAGCAACCAATTTCATTGCTCGATACAGTGTTGATAGCGAAAAACTGTATCGACGACATTATCCAAACGCTTATCGACATTCATCTGGAAAATGAGCTAACGAACATGTAATATTCGAAACATCTGCAATCGTCTTGTGGTGGGACATATTGCTGATTCAGATTACTTTTGTGACCTAATTCAAACTGAAGGTTTGACTGCTTTGTGGTGAGGCAGCTAGGTGGCAGAAGATGGTTTTACGGAAGAAATGCGGACTTCCGTAAACAAACAGAGACAGGACGTGTCCGTTAAAACGTTCAGGAGCAGGTGACGGGGTTTCCCCGGAGCCTGAATGCACAAACCCCCCGAAATCTGTCTGAAACTTGGCGGAATCGTCAGATATCAGGGGGTCCAAAAGCAGGCGCGACGCCTGTGAAGGATTATAACGCATGCACCATAGAAAACAACACCCGGCCGCCATAAGAACAGGCCGCCGTGAATGACAATCAAAAACCTTTCCACTGGTCTGAGCTTCCGGCCGATGAGTTGACCCGTTTCTGGCAGGAAGTCGATGCCGGAACTCAGGATGATTTTCTCATCGTACCAGCCAAAAAACGGACCCGCCGTACGCGCGGTGACCATTCAACTCGTGCCAAATGTGAATTTCCGGTGTGGTATCGCCCGGCGCATTATAAAAAGCTTTCCGGGGAACTGGGCCATGCCTACAACCGGCTCGTGATGTTTGACAGGACGACTGGGCAGTCCAGGCTGCGTAGTCACGTCTCGCGCCATCCTCTTTACGTTACTGGTCGCCGGAAGGCAGGCCGAAAATACGGTTTCCGTCCCGAACGTCAGCGCCTTATTGATGCTCTCTGGCCCCTGCTCGTCAGTTTCTGCGATGCCGGCAAGCATACAGTCGGCATGTGTATTTCTCGCCTGGCGAAAGAACTGAGTATGAAAGATTCTAAAGGCAACGTCATACCGGAAACCGAGGTGACGGTGTCACGCTTGTCACGCCTTATTGAAGAACAAGTACGCTTTGGCGTACTGGGTCTGGCAGAAGAACGTATCTGGGATCGTGAATCCCGCTCCTGGCTCCCTGTTTATGTCTATATCACTCCCGCTGGTTTTAAAATGTTGGGTGTCAATATGGACAAACTGCTAAAAGAACAGGAGAAGAAACTTCGTCTCAGCGCTGAGCGTGAACGACTGATTCATGAAGGTGCGATGACCGAACATGATGATATTACCCCACATAAGGCCCGACAGTACTGGTCAGTTCAGAAGCGGCGTGATGCCCTCACTTACCGCCGGAAGAAAGGGGCTGAACGCAAGCGAGCCAACAATCTGATTAAGCTACCAGCAGAAGAACGTCTTCATGTCATGGAAAAATGGATTTTCAAAACCCTTTCACATGATGAAGCGTACTGGTGTACGCCTGAACGACTGACCCAGTTGGCCGTACAGCATCTGTATCAGCTGGATCTGGCTCTGTCACCTCCGGATTAACAGCGACACAAACCGCTAAGCTCTCTTTCTGTATACATGTCCCTGACCGGGGCTTTTTGTGCTGGTTTTTTCCGGGAAAGTCGCGCATTTATTATTCACCGCACATTGTCTGCCTGAGTATTCAGAAGTAAAACTTCCCATCCTGACGGCACAGAATGTCGATCATCCAGGTTTTCCACAGAAATCCGCAAAGGGATAAGTCGTGCTTTCCGGAAATGAACAACAGGGAACCCGCAAAATTATCTAACCCCCTTTTTTATCACTCTGTTCATTACATTCCAGAGTGGATCTTTGTCTTCTGCCACTTTGTGGATATCAATAATGCCTTCGCATGCAGCGGCCTGACGGCCACGCGCTCAGATAAAATCAAAGCTTCCCCCCCGTCGCAAGCGCCGGGTCCCGTTCTGGCCAGAACCCGACATCAGGCTCACACCTTACCCCTGCAAAACCGCCGCCGCCCCGGCCCAAAGGGCCGGAACAGCATCGCTATACGAGGGATGTTGTAACTAGAAATAAAGTCGCTTTTAGTAGCGTAGCTGGAAAGAATGAGTGACACGCTCGTAAGCGGCCCTCCGGGCCGCATAACGCGGAGATAAGCCCCGGCTTCGGCAAAGCCTCGCCGTGACCACTCCGATCGCGCACCGAAGCTACTGAGTCGCTTATAGCGGGTATGGCCCTGCAGGGGGAAGGTCAGTTAAGGCAGAAACTATCAATCCGCAGCGGCTAAAGCCGGTGACGGCGACCCTTACCGACAGAGACTGACATACCGATATTTGTCGCCTTTATGCCCTTGCGGGCATGTGAAGACAGAGCAGGATGCCTGCCAGTAACAGATGGCCGGCATAGGCGAAGTAGAAGAAATTTCGTGGCATAAAACGCTGGCCATCTTCGCCGGTGTGCTTCTGTGCCAGGGTGACGGCAAGGAGAGGCAAAACCAGGGTCGGCAGTGTGACAAAAAGCAACGTGTCCGCCGGCGCGGAAACAAGATGCGAAACACCGTTCAGGCATGCCAGGGAGATAACGGCCGCCAGTTCTGCGGCCCGGTGCCATTTTTCCATTACGGGTGAGTAAACGACGGCCAGAGAACAGGCCAGAGCCAGTCCCGCCATTCCGAAGCTCCCGGGTGTCAAAGGAACAATCAGAGCGGCAACGATCATCACCCCGATCATCAGTCCTTTCTTCCCGTATTGATGCTTCAGGGCAAGCAGCTGCGTTACGGCGGCAAACACGAAGAGAATATTCAGGGCATATCCGGGCAGCTGATGGCGGAACGCCAGCATGAACGCCGGCTGGGTCAGTAATGCCCACATCCACAGACGGTTCGCGCGATGCTGCAGGCGTTCGGGATTGCCATGCACGTTCATCGCCCATATAAGCGTGAACAGGGGGAAGGCCATCCGGCCAAGCGCATACATCAGCGGATCGAGTGGGGTTATAAACAGCGTGTTGACGTGGTCGATCAGCATGGCCATAAGTGCCAGAACCTTCACCAGGTCCAGAGCGGCAGGACTGATCCCTGCAGGAAACAGATTTAATTGACGTATTTGGGCTGGCAGAATCACAGTCTTTACTCTCCTGACGGCAGGCATTCAGAAGCCAGGTCTGAACCCATAGCCAGAAAGCCCTGCCTGTATGGCTCGATATTCTGACCCTGAGTTTTTCAAGGATCTTACGTGCTGCAAACTCAGTCTTATCGCGCAGAACCCGCATGCAACCAGATGTATCTTTATTCTGTATACAGATATTTAAAATATGAAAATCGTTCATTCACTTCCCTTCCTGACCTTATAATTATCGGCAGAAGGGAAAAAAAGTTTAGGTTAAAGTTTGTATGTCTTATCAAAAAAACATCCTCTCGATCGTTAGCTGTTACATAACATTCTTTATTGCCTTAGTTATCCCGGCTTATGAATATTTTAAAAAAAACGAACAAAAGTAGAAAAGATGGCATTAAAATACACACCCATCCCAGAACCGGGTCATCCATTGCGCTTGAGAAGCACAACTCCCCTATACAGGTCGGTTCTGTGTTAAGTATTCTGATTCCCATTAAAAATATATATACCAGAGAATAGACAGCACAGGCCATTAAAGTAAAAAAGCCGACACCTTTACAAAGTTTCCCTACATCGATAGTAACTTTCATTGATTTAACCCCTGCTTATTTATCTGATGTACTGGTATCCGGAAGCTGCTGTTCCGCAGCCGCAGCCGCATGCCTTTCTCGTATCTCTTTTGCGGCTTCCTTCCATGTTTTCGTCCATTCTTCATCCATCCGACCTTCGCTGACAATTTTCACTGCAATGGCATAAGGCGTTCTTCCAAGCTTCTCTGAAAGCCAGAGGATATGATTATTAATATCATGGTCAGGTATATCGTCAATAATGGACCGAATGGTTTCTGATTCTTCCTGGATCCATATTTTACCGGTTCGTGGAAAAACAATATCTGGTTCACGCGGCTTTTTTATTTTATCAGCTTTTGCCTGCTTACGGGCTTCTTTTGATGCAGAAATGACACGCAGCCTTTCTTGTAGTCCACCCATTACCGCCACCGTTCTGACCATATTTTCACGCTGTTCACGGTTAAGTAAGTCATCCTCGCAAATAAGTGCATTCAACGTTTCAATAAGGTCATCGACTTTTTTCTCGGTTAGCTTATTGCTCATGGACTTGTTCCCTGTAATTGGTTCTCATTTTGAATAAGATGTGCTGAATAGCTTATATTCAGTCCCGTCATATTCGTGCGCAGGTCATTCATCATTCCGGCGTTTGTCACGCACACCCGGGCGTTCAGATTACCCTGCCACGCTTTTGAGGTCACAATGGTCAGTTGTCCTGGAGAGGCAAGCTCCCTGCTTCCTGCACGCAGATCCTCTTCCACCGCATGTAGATAGACAGGTGAGGCGGCGATAACAAAGCGATCGTGCGGGCATGCCTGCATCAGCTTCTGCAGTGAAGCGCAACGGCGAGCCGTTGGCGGGGATGTTGTCAGGCGAGACCAGTGTTCCCGATGGCGGAATGGCATCGATGCAAACGTCGCTTCATAGGACACGATAGTGTCGGTGACATGAAGTAATCCGAGTCCAGCCGAAATCACCCACAGTTCCGCCCCGGTACTGGCGGCTGCGGCCACAGCCCGTCGCCAGTGCTGCCGGTGTACAACGCTCCCGCCGGCAGAGTTCCCCCAGTGCTCCAGGACCGTTTCAGCATTTTACCCCAGTTAATATAAGCTGGTTTGCCGTTTTCTGTGTACGGGAACACCGTCTCACCGACTGCTATGGTTTTGCGCTGCGTGCAGGTGACTATCAGGTGAGTACGGCCGGACCCGCTGGCCCGGCTCAGGACTTTTCCGCTGAAGCACTTCCTTCTGAATCGGGCTGCTCACTGCCCTGAAGGAAATCGGATGCCGGTACCGGAACACCTTCTTCCGGAGTAGAACTTTCATTAATCTGCGTACGCACGGCCATGCCGGCTGCATGGCAGCAGCCGAACCACTGCGCCACCTGAAGGGGATCGCCCTCCAGTCGGGTAACTTCGCCCGCGACGTCCCACAGCTGCAGGCAGGTCCGGCCATTAAGGCACACCACAAAGTCGGCACGGCAAGCCATATGACAGATGCCGTCCAGCTCCACCATTCTGTCATATGGCTTGCCAGTGTCAGTACCGCTAGCGCCAGGTAGTACAACCACTCTTTCTCTTCGGCGGCGTTCTGATTCTGCAGCCTGTTCGGCCTCCAGGAGTGGACTGGCGATTTGGCGGCCGGCATCCGTCAGCTCGACGGCCAGCTGAAGATTTTGTGCGCGCAGGGTGCGCAGCCAGCCCGCGGTCTCCATGCGCCGGCAGGAGGCACGGAGGTTTGGCCCGTACACGGGAGCGTCCCCCGCCTCGGTCATCAGGCGTTCAATGAGACGGGTAGGTACGGGGGTTCCGGGATGACGTGCCTCCAGTGCGGCCAGCACAATCAGTACCCGCCGCTGCAGCGGTGATGGTCGGCGTGCCTGAGTCATTGCTTATCCGTCTCCGGCCAGATGAGTTTTCTGAGGCGCTGCTGATCGGCGTCAATGAGCGCTTTGGTTTGTTCGTAATTGTTCAGTGGCGCACCATTGATGGCCAGTTCATACCAGAATCCCAGAATGGCGCTGGCCTTACCCGATTCGCTGATGTACTTAGCGCCCTGGCTGTCCAGCTCGCACTCACGGATACGCTCTTCCGCTATCCGGGTCAGTTGCTCATAGCTGAGTGAAAAATTCAGTTCCTTCTCCATCCTGCACGCTCCGTCTGATAATGTCCGGTTAGGTGTAAAATCATATTGTGAATTATTTTGTACTTATCAAGTACAGATCATATCAGATATGATGTTAATGAATTACGACATATATCACATTAAGTATGATTTAGTGTGCATTGCTCAATAATCATATCCTTTGCCAGCTTGCCGCCTGGCAGATCCAAAAAAAGGCTAAGTCGGATCTGGACTAATTAAACGTATGGAAGGGAGAACGAGATACGGCAGAAAGGGGTTCAAAGCAAAAGGCAGGTGGGAACGGAAGGTCCGCTTTGAGCTGTGAATTCAATGGGTCGATGCAACGCTATTCGTAATCAAGGAAGCCATTATTAAAGCCGAGTTCCTGTAAACTGGACAGATCCAACACATAAAAACATGGAAATTGAACAGATGGGAAAATCAACAAGTTCGCATGAGTATGATGGCCCGTATTTCATACTGCATCATGACCGCCTCCGTCCCGGAGATATTATTTTGGAGCGGGGATATGAAATGCATTCAGATATAATCTGCAAGAATACCGGCAGCCACTACTCTCATGCAATGATATACGTCGGCGGGACGATTATTGAAGCAACAAGGGACGGGGGCGTATTCAGTCGGATTCCAAACCGATCGGCGGTAAGGGCCATATCTGATTTCAAAGTCCTTAGGCTTGCCAAAGATCCGGGAAGAGAAATAACAACAATTTTGTGCAATCAGGCTCGTTACCTCGTGGGCAGTCAGTATTCAGTTGCTGAAGCCATTTTAGTGAAGGGTCCTGTATTTACTCGGCAATTCAGAGAAAACAGCAGAAAACAGTTTTGTTCACGCTTAGTGGCGCAATGTTATAAAGAAGCAGGCATAAATCTTGTCAGTGATGCGAATTTCTGCTCGCCAGCTGATCTTGAACGGAGCGGGTTTCTGGTGACAGTACCGGATATGGTCCGCCCTGCTTCCGAACAAGAGGCTGCATTCGCGCTTGAGGTTTCGCCGCACGCCAGTCATGCTAAAAACACTGTTCGTTTTGTGGAAGCGGCACTCGTTATTTTAAAAAATCATGGTATCAAAACGGTGGGGGACTCAGACGGTGAAGTGACTGTCACGACGTTAAATGACATTACGCAGGCCGTGTTCGAAAACAGAACTTCTCCCGGACTTGACGGGGAAATGACAGAGGCCATGCAGGCATCAGGCTATCTAGATCATATTGAAATGGACAGGCAACAGAACCCATTTCGCTACGATTTTGATCTGTTCAGTGCCCGCATTAGCAAAAATGCTGACGGTAATGAAATTTCTGAGAGGCTTTGGGGAGAGGTCAACAAAGAAGCTCAGGTTCTTGTGCCCCGCCTGCAGTCATACATAAGCGGCAGAGATAATCTTGTATGGGGTCTGAAATATTTTGAAGCTGAATTTTCTATATATGAAGGCTTATTGCAGGCGCTGTATGACCGTACCGTAATCATAGTAGAGTACTCAGTTTTAAAAAAAGATATTCCATTTTTCAGTGAAATAAATGAACTGAGTAATGCTATTTTAAATGAAATCAGAAAGTATGCGCCGGAGATTGCGATTTCCTGAGAGGATCAATACTGTATAGCGCAGAACACATTCAATATGTGCCGGTTGTCGCGGCTGAGTCTTAGATACCAGATCCCTTCTGAAGATAACCCCCGCTTGCCATGAGCTAACATATTTACCGGCGGCCCTTAAGGGCCGCCTGCTGTTTCAGACTGCTGATCTTTCACAACTATCATCTTTGTTTTGCTCGTTATGCAAACCTAGCATTTATGCAATGCGTTACTAATTTCTGTCCTTCAAAGCTGTAATTTGTGATGGAGCAGTAATTGCTTAAAGTGATGCTGAGGTTACCGTGCTTTTTGTTTTCGCTTCTCATTTCAGCAGAGATCTGAAAACCTTCAAAGTCGGATCTGGACTGAGCCATCGTAAGGAAAGGTGAAGGAGATACGGCAGGAGGGAGTTCAAAGCTAAATACAGGTGTAAACCGAAGGTCCGCTTTGAGCTGTGAGTTCAACTGATGGACGCAACACACTTATTGAACCGTTCTGCCGGTGATTCATAGTCTAGCGTTTTTCTCGGCCTCTCGTTGAGCTGCCTGGCAATACTGTTTAGTCGTTGTTGGCTATGAACCGATAAGTCAGTTCCTTTTGGAAAATATTGTCTGAGCAATCTGTTCGTATTTTCATTTGAGCCACGTTGCCAGGGAGATTGAGGATCACAGAAATAAATCTGAATGTCTGTCGCTACAGTAAATCGTGTGTGGCTGGTCATTTCAGCACCACGATCCCAAGTTAATGTTTTATAAAGCTCAGCAGGTAATTCCCGGGCTTGTCTGATGAGTGCAGATATAACCGTTATGGTCTTGTTGTCTCGGACCTTCGCCAGCATAACAAAACGGGAATGACGTTCTACGAGGGTGATGATATAGGAGTTTTTCGAGCCCTGGATCAGATCGCCTTCCCAGTGACCCGGTATGGCTCTGTCTGCGGCTTCCGGTGGCCTTTCGCTGATAGGTATCGCCTTCGGGATTTTCCCTAATCCTTTCCCTTTAAGGGATGACGTTCGGGATCTACGCACCGCTCTTCCACTTCTGAGGCATTGCTGCAGTTCTTTTTTTAATGCTCCCCGGGTTTGTATAAAAAGCGTTTTATAAATCGTTTCATGTGACACATGCATTTCCTGATTATCCGGATAACAGCGTTTCAGCCAACCGGCGATCTGTTCCGGCGACCAGTCCTGATGCATCTTTTCTGCAATGATTTTACACAACGTGGAACTTCTAATTAGCTTGCAAGGTTTTGGTCTCAAAGCACTTTCCCACGCAGTAGCATCGGCTTTTGCTGCACGGTATTGTTTTGCACCACCGTGCCTACTGACCTCGCGGCTAATCGTTGAGGGCGCTCTTGATAATTTGGCAGCGATGTCCCTGATGCTGCGTTTTGCTACCAGTCCTCTGGATATTTCCTCCCTTTCATCAAGCGAAAGCGCTAACCTGTGTCGCTTTCGGACAGGGGGGCGGTATCCACCAGTCTGGTGGATAGTGGGCATGATAGAAGAATGATATCTGTCGAACATCCTTGCGATATCATGCAGGGAATCACCTTGCTTATATCTGTCCCAGATAATCGCCTTCTGCTCTGGCGTGTAGTAAATGCGCGTTCTTCGTTTCATGGCAACGTCCCCCTTGATTAAGGATAGCGTTGCATCGACCCGTTGAACTCACAGCGAAAAGCGGACATTAATGAGATCATGGGGCCAGTGAGCATCGACAAGTATGCCTATAATCATGCTCGTTGATTTTGGGCTTTAAATACTTTGCACATCAACATAACCCGCTGCCAGGTTGCTGATAAAACTGCATCAGAAGCTTAATTTATCCTGTTTTTTTGCCTGCAACTCCTTAACAATACCTAAAAAAGCAAGACCGACGGGAACAAGAGATCCCCACAAGACGGCGTTCCAGCCGTAGAGACTGAGCAGCGCTCCTGAAGAAAATGACCCGACGATCATCACCCCGAACACCACAAAGTCGTTCAGGGACTGGACCTGGGTTTTCTCTTCGGGACGGTGATATTCAATGATTTTCGCCGATGCGCCAGTGAAGCCAAAATTCCAGCCAAGGCCCAGTAAAATCAACGACAGCCAGTAATGGAAAATATCGGTTCCACCAAGACCGGCCAGGACAGAGCATGCAGTGATAAGCAGACCCGTCGCGGCGATACGCATGGCACCAAAACGGCTGATTAACTTGCCGGTGAAAAATCCCGGGCCGTACATGGCAATAACGTGCCACTGAATCCCCAGATTGGACGCCTGCTGAGAAATGCCGTGCATGTGCATCGACAGCGGTGCAGCCGTCATCAGGAAGTTCATCACCATATAGGTGACCGCGCCGCTAAATACGGTTCTGGCAAAGCCCGGCTGACGCACTATTTCGCGCAAAGGCCGCCCACCCGCTCTGGCTGCACTGGCAGGTTCGGCTGTTTTCACGCCGTTGAGGATAAACGCCGAGATGATGGCCACGAACGCCTGGGCAAGAAAGGTGACGGCAAAGGTGTGAGGTGGCCAGAGATGCATTGTTGCGGAAACCAGCATGGGGCCCACCACACCGGCGATCACCCCTCCTCCCATCGCCAGCGACAACGCCCGTGCCCGTCGTTCCGGTGTCACACCATCGGTGGCGGCGAAACGAAAGCTGAGCGCCACGGCTGCATATGCCCCTCCGATAAAGGCGGCAACGCAGAAGAGGATGAATGAGCCAATCAGGACGGCCAGTGCAGCGATCAGTCCGGTAATCACCCCCGCCCCGGTGCCGACCATAAAGGCAGCCTTACGGCCATTTTTTCGCGCCAGTGAACCTAACGGCAGGATGCAGGCCGCCATGCCCAGAACAAACATGGTGATGGGCAGCGTAGCCAGAGAACTACTGGGCGCGATAGCGTTACCCACAATGGCCCCCGTGGCATAAAAAACCACCGAGTTAGCACCGGCGAGAGCCTGGGCGGCCGAGAGGCGAATGATATTATTGTTCTGGTCTGCAACAGGCAGGAACGGTTCTGTGGACATGGGATTAATTATCCTGATTCATTGTGAGCACCATCCGGTAACGCGCCTGACCCATCTTCAGCCTGTTGAGCGCCTCATTGGCCTGCTCAAGCGGCAGTTGTTCTGTGACGGGCAACGTCTGAAAGAGGTGGCTGAAACGCAGCGCACGTTCGGTTTGAGCGGGCGTGCTGACGAAGGAACCTGACAGCGCGCGTTCCGCGCCAATCATCATGCCCGGCATAATCTGCAGGGGCGTTCGTCCGGTCCCCAACAGGATCGCTTTCCCCTGGGGGGCCAGAGCAGGCAGCAGGCCTGAGACCTTTTCTGAATCCGAAGCCGTGGCCAGAATAAAATTCACCCCGCCGTCAGCTTTAAGGCGCGCTGATGCGTCTTCACTGAGCGCATCGATGTAGTGATGCGCGCCCAGCTGAAAGGCCGCACGTTCTTTTTCATGGCCACGCGCCACTACCGTCACCTCAAAACCCATTTTACGGGCGTACTGAACGGCCATGTGGCCCAGTCCCCCCATCCCGAGAACAGCGACTCTGTCGCCTGCCCTGGCGCCGGAATGACGCAGCGCGTTAAAGGTAGCCGTACCGGCGCAGAGGATCGGGGCGGCATGCACGGAAGAGAGTTCTGCGGGAATAGCGATCAGCGCGGTATAACGCATGACAACGTACTCGGCATAGCCGCCATCGCAGCTGAGACCTGGCGTCAGCTGGTTTTCGCAAAGATGAAAAAGTCCGCTGCGACAGGGGTTGCAGTGTTGACAGTAACCGCCCAGACGCCCGACCCCGACTCGCTGGCCGGTTTGCCAGATATCGGGCACCCTGTCGCCCTTGCGCGCAATGTATCCAACGATTTCATGTCCCGGGATACGCCCGGGCTGGCCCTCCTGCGGCGCTTTTTCCGCGTCCCGGAGATCGGCACCGCATACTCCGCATGCATCAATTTTGATAAGCACCTCATCCGGGCCGGGAGCGGGTATCGGTCGCTCTGTCATTTCCAGCACACCGGGGGCAACGATCTGCATAGCGCGATATTTTTTATTCATAAATTGCACCGGTAAAAAGGGGGAGTATCAGATGGCAAGGGCGACAAGGAAACGCGACACCATGTTATAGGCCGCAACGGTCGCGACAGCTTCCACGGTCTCTTTTTCCCCAAGCCGGCGTTTCAGTTCGTCGATGATGTCTGCATCCACGACCACTCCGTGCGTTGACTGGTCGGTAAGCCGGATGAGCAGGGTTTCGGTTTCATTAAACAGGGATGACACTGAGGCAGGCTCAAGTGCAGCCGCTTTTTCAGCCGTTCCGCCTGCATCCAGATAAGCAGGGTAATGCACGTTCCATTCAAATTCTGCTTTGTTGAGTGAGGCAACACGCAACATGATCAGTTCCCGGTATTCAAGGCTGAGGGAAAATTGCTGACGAACCCGGACCATCAGTTCATTCCAGCCTGTGGCCAGCGGAAAGCTTTTAAGCAATATGCGGTCAATGCCAATCAGTTCCCCACCGGGACGTCGGGCTTTCATCGCGTTAAGCAGGTCCGCATCGACAGGCTCACCATCCTGCCAGGGGGTCACGCGTGGTGTGGTCATGGTGTTTTCTCCAGGTTAAACAGGGTATCCGGACCGCATCAGATAAGAATTAAATCACCCTCTATCGTCATGTTCTGAGCCAGTAACCACCGGTTAAGGGAGGCGTTGATGACCCGCTGATGGATGCATTCGAACTGATGGGCCGTCCCGTTCCCGCTGACGTGAATGACATACTGCAGCCTGCCAGCAGAGATATCTGTGGTTTTTTCACAGTGCCGGGATATTCCCGTCGGAAGCTCACCGCGGGTCTCAATATCAAGATGGGTCAGCGTGATGCCCGCACCAATGCCTTCCTGAACAAAGGCAGCCGTCATGCAGGCGTTAAAAGCTGCCAGCAGCAGATCCTGAGGACCGGGCGCCCGCCCTTCGCCACCCAGCGCGACAGGTTCATCTGAATCGATAACGTGACTTTGGCGCTTGTCACCCGTCATAGACTGGCAACGCGTGCGGCTGGCCATACCCCCCTGCCATGTGGTGACAAGGTCATAGTTTGCGGTCTGGATTTGCATAAGTACTCCAGTGCCGCACACGGTCGCCCGCGTGCGGCAGAGTCATCAGGCGTTACGGCCAGCCATCACGCCGCCATCAATATCCCAGATGGCGCCGGTGACCCAGCCAGTCTTGTCCGAAAGCAGGAAGGCAACGGTCTCCGCGATATCGACAGGGGTACCCACGCGGCCAATCGGGTGGAAGCTGTCGAAGCTGTTCATCACGTCCTTCACGTCGTCTTTCGGAATGAAGCCTTCGTAAATCGGCGTGTGAACAACGGCCGGAGAAACGGCATTCACGCGGATGCCTTTTTCACCCAGCTCAATCGCCAGGTTTTTGGTCAGTGCATGCAGACCGGCTTTCGCCATGGAGTAGGCAGAAGACGGAGTGGCACCGATAGCCTGCTGCGCCCACATGGAGCCGATATTGACGATAGAGCCTTTAATGCCGGCCTCAACCATGTTGCGCACCACGTCGCGGGTAATGAAGAAGGTCGCGCGGTTGATGTTCATGTACATGTCGTAATCAGACATCTCGTGTTCGGTGAACGGTTTCGGGAAGAATACGCCAGCCGCATTCACCAGCAGGCTGATATCTTTGTGTTCGGCGTTAACAGTGTTCACTACGTGCTGCATCCCTTCTTCTGTCATCAGGTCGGCAACGATGATAGAAACCTGACCGTCTGCAGCCAGCGCCTGGCGAGCCTGCTCGGCTTTGTCCTGGCGATTGCCAACAAGCACAACGCTGCCACCGTTTTTCAGAACCAGCTTCGCCGTTTCGAAACCCATACCGCTTGTACCACCGACCACTAACAGTTTTTTACCGGAGAAAGATGCGTTCATCGCTAACCTCTTTACATTCATTGGATTGTCATTGATGAGAAGGCAGCCCCCTCATCCTGTGAAATCAGAATGCCACCCTCCCCCGGTATTGACGAATGAGAAGAAATTGCGAAGCAGGAAAGAAAATCTTTCTCGTTAACGTATACTGAAGAAAATAATGAGTCAGGAAATATGAAATGAGATCGCTAAATCGGCTGAAATGGCTGCATGCTTTTGAAGCTACAGCCCGGCATGGAAGTTTTACTGGCGCGGCACAGGAGCTGGGCGTTACGCCAGCCGCAGTAGGCCAGCTTGTCCGCGCACTGGAAGACTGGGTGGGACATCCGCTTCTTCACCGCACCCGTTCAGGGAAGGAGCGCCTGACGCTGGTTGATGAAGCACAAGAAGCCCTGCTGGACATCACCCAGGGATTGGACAAACTGGAATCTGGCCTGAACAAACTACGCGGACGTCGCGCGCGTTCGGTCGTTGTAGTAACCGCCTCTCAGGTACTGATGATGAACTGGCTAATGGAACGACTGAACCGGTTCTCAGAAACCCATGAAAGTATCGACCTGCGGCTTAACGTTACGGAAAAACTGATGGACGTGTCGCACGGGGAGGCGGATATCGGTATCCGTTGTGGACAGGGGGACTGGCCGGGCGTCAATAAAACTTGGCTGATGGATGAAGAAGCCGTGCTGGTATGCAGTCCGCGTATTGTTCCGGAAGGCAAATTAACCTGTGGTGAGTGGCTCGCCACGCAAAAGCTTATTTATGATGATACCCCTCATCCCGGCGCAGATTTTCCATCGTGGGACAAGGTGCTCCAGACTGTGAATGCCCCCGAGGCACTTGAAAGCGGACTTCATATCAATTCAACCTCAGCGGTGATTCTATCCGCTCTGAGCGGTCGCGGTGTAGCTATCGTACGATATGCTCTGGTGAAGAAACTTATCGAAACCGGACAGCTTGCGCAGCTGCAGCCCGACTATCGCTGGCCGCTAAAATGGTCGTATTATCTGGTAACCCCGCAGCAGCAGGTTATGCGTAGTGAAGTTAATATTTTTCACGACTGGCTACTTCAGGACGTCATGTCGGAAACTGAATAATATCCAGGCACAGGCATCAATCGATCGCGTAATGCCTCTTCCGCTACCAACATCACGACATAGAATTTCTTCACCGCTTCGCAAGAATATCTGATTTGTTGAAGTTACCGGGCTTTCTGATAATCGTCTCCAGTGAATGATATAGAACCTTGCAAATGCGCCAGAGGCATTGGCCAGGGACGTCATTTTTATCTAAAACCTATACCAACCGGAGCCCGACATGTTTTTAAACTGGAATGAATATCGCAGCGGCCTGCTCGCAACCATCGGTAAATTTGCCAAACTGCAGCCAGAATTTATGAAAGGCTTTCAGCAGATGGACAAAGGCGCATCTGAAAACAAACATCTTGATCCTAAGACACACGAATTAATAGCGCTGGCCGTTGCTGTCACCACGCGCTGCGATGGATGTCTTGCCGTACATGTTGATGCTGCGGTTAAGCACGGTGCTACCCGTGAAGAGATTGCAGAGGCACTGGCCGTCGCCATTAACCTGAACACTGGTGCAGCGCTGACTTACACTGCACGTGCCCTGGATGTTTACGACAGCCTGCCGAACAATTAACCCCCAAAGGGCACCTGCAAGGGTGCCGTATTATGAATATGATGTTACTGAATTCAGATTTCTCACAGCGTGCTGTAATGACGCCTGACCGCTACCAGTGGGTAGCCTCCCCTCAGCCTGGTGTCGAGCGAGTGATGCTCGACAGAATCGGTCGCGAACAGGCCCGGGCGACCAGTCTTGTCAGGTATGCCCCTGACTCTACTTTTCCCGTACACAATCACCCTGGTGGAGAAGAAATTCTGGTCCTGAGCGGTATCTTTACAGAGAACGGGATTGATTACCCGGCAGGCTGGTATCTGCGCAGCCCGGATGGTTCTTCTCATCAACCTTCGAGTCATGGCGGTACGACCATTTTCGTGAAGCTGCGCCAGATGAATCCTGAAGAATGGCAGCCTTTAAGAATCAATACGAAGGATATGTCGAACTGGCACGGTCAACCGAGAAGACAAGTGTGCCCTCTTTTCTCCAGTGCATCTGAAACCGTCATGCTACTGAAAATCGCCCCAGGCGAGCGTCTCTTTTGTACTCCCCTGACTGGAGGAGCGGAGCTGATGATACTGGAAGGGACCCTCACAGATCCGCAAGGTGAATATGAGAAAGGTAGTTGGTTACGGCTGCCGCCAGGAGATATGCCCGCATTGCTGGCCGCTGGGACGGATACTCTTCTCTATTTGAAAACGGGGCATCTTAGCCCTGAAACCCTGATCGGAGTCACTTCATGAGCGGCAAAGTTGTTATTATCGGCGCAGGTGTGAGTGGTTTATACGCCGCGACATTACTTGAAAAGGCGGGTGTGGCCTATACGATACTGGAGGCAAGAGATAGAGCCGGCGGGCGTGTGCTTTCAAGCCAGATGTTAGCAAACACCCCTGACGGACTTCATGTCGATATGGGGGCCACATGGTTCTGGCCAGAAATGCAGCCCGAACTCGCACGCCTTGTTAATGCGCTCGGCCTCTCTCTTATCCCGCAGACTCGCCCGGGAGAAATGCTGTTTGAGCGCCAGCGCCATTCTGCACCACAACGTTATCCATCGTATCAAACATCACCAGCATCATTTAGGCTCAAAGGCGGTATGCAGGCCCTGACATCTGCGTTGAAAAATCAGATCCCGTCCAGGAAAATTATGCTTGGCCAACAGGTCATGACTGTCTCCAGTAAAGGTCAAGAAGTACTGGTGCATAGCCGAGCGGAAGATGGTAAAAGCATGGCCTTCGCCTGCGATCACGTCCTGCTGGCTCTGCCCCCCGCACAGGCGGCAAAAATTGTTTTCAAACCCACTTTGCCCGATGGGCTGCTTTCTGGCTGGGGTAAGATCCCTACATGGATGGCTCCTCATGCGAAGTATGTCGCCTTATATAATAAAGACTTCCTGCAGCAACAAAACCTCTCTGGTGATGCAAGCAGTCATGTTGGGCCTATGGTAGAAATTCACGATGTATCTGAGCCAGAATCAGGTATCACCGCGATATTTGGCTTTATTGGTGTGCCAGCACAGGCGAGACAGACAGTCTCTGAAGCTGTACTAATGCAGATGTGCCGGGAACAACTTGTACGATTGTTTGGCCAGTCTGCGGCAGACCCCCTAAGGGAATTTATAAAAGACTGGGCAGCCGATCCTTTTACAGCGACAGAACAGGATTTACGGCAGGAGTTCGTGCACGCATTACCTGAACAGACGCCAGTGAACGAAGAATGGGCGGGTAAAATGATGGGAATTGCCAGTGAATGGTCGCCACAATTTTCAGGTTATCTTGCGGGCGCGGTTGATGCTGCATCAGAGGGAGTTAATCATTTACTGCAGCGATTATAAATTAAGGTAAGCCTCAGTACCGCTTGACCGGGCCATTTTTCATGTGCAGCCACCTGGGCTGCACGATTTCTAAGCTATGGTCTGGCATTGTTGTTGTAAAGAAAAACTATCTGGCGTAAGCAGGCATCATGGAACCTGCCAGTACTTCGGAAAACGGCGCAGAGTCTAACTGTACGAACTCCCAGGCCTGTTGATTATGTAGAACACTTCTGATGAGGAGATTGTTAAGAGCATGACCGGATTTATATGCGGTGAATGCGCCCAAAATGTTATAGCCGCAGACAAAAAGGTCACCTATTGCATCAAGTGTTTTATGCCGGACAAACTCATCTTCGTATCGCAGCCCTTCTTTATTCAGCACTCGGTACTCATCAAGGCCAATTGCATTATCTAAACTCGCACCAAGACCCAGACCTTTCGACTGAAGATACTCAACGTCGCGCAAGAAACCGAACGTACGGGCCCGGGAGATATCAGCAATATAAACCTCTGGATTCAAAGTGGTTGTAAATCTTTTATTTTCTGGACTTATCGCTGGATGATTAAAATCAATAGTAAAATCCAGGTGGAAGCCGTTAAAGGGGGCTAAGGTTGCCCATTTATCGTCAAGCTCTACGCGTATTTCTTCATTGATTTTTAGGAATTTCTTAGGGGCACTCTGCTCAATTACACCCGCGTCATTGAGTAGTAAATATACAAATGGTGCAGAACTTCCATCTACAATAGGAATTTCACCTGCGTTAAGTTCTATCAAAAGATTATCGATTCCTAACCCGGATATTGCCGAGAGTAAATGTTCGATTGTTGAAACGCGTGTGCCATCATCATTGAAGATAGTAGTAGCAAGTGTCGTTTCATTAATATTTTCAGCACGTAAAGGAATATCGACTGCAGGATGCAGGTCAACGCGACGAAAAACGATCCCCGTATTGATTCCTGCAGGAATGACATTCATTTGGACTTTTAATCCACTATGTAACCCTAAACCTGTCATTGAAACAGAGGTTCTGATAGTTTTTTGCTTAATCATATCAAGGCCTGTAATCGAAACTAATTCTCATTGCAAATGTATTCGAGTAGTAAATTAAATCAATAACAACGCAGTCAGCGATTCGCTTAGATATCGCTGACTAAATCTATTCCCTACAAAGTTGATTTCTCAGGCGCGCAAGTGATGTCTGTGTCGTAAACGATGGGAGCGCCCAAAAAATCCACATGCTCTCTTTTAGGCCCAAAAGGACTCATAAGGAACTGCATGAGCTTTGTCTTTTCAAGTCGCTTCCACTTATAAAATAGCGCAATACCCAGTTTGGTTGAAGGTTGTTCAAGTCTTATAGTCCAGGGTTTTATCGACTGAGCTTGTTGTACATAGGGTCGCATTTTTTGCTCGTACGCTTTGTATGCAGCATGATGATCCTCACTGGTCAACAGCGACTTGGCCAAAATATATGCACCTACGATTGAAAGAGTGGTACCCATGCCACTTACAGGTGTCGCGCAATAAGCCGCATCCCCAAGTAATACAACTCTTCCCCTGGACCATGAGTCCATTCGTATCTGCCCAAGATCTTCAAAGAAGATATCGTCAGTTTTATCAAGTTCTTCAAGAATACGTGGTGCTTCCCAGCCATCTGTACTGAAGATGTTTTTTATGAAGCTATTAACGGCACTTCGGCCTGTCAGGTCAATGCCTCGCTTACTGCTTCTGATATACAGATATGCACGAGTCGAGCGCCCCTGGTCCGGGCGTAACAGAATCGACTTTCCACCCGTACAATTGCTCCAGCGCACCCATGTACCATCCTGAGACTGGTAAGGCATCGCAAAATAGGCGGTATATAGACCAATGTGATGAACAGGAACCTTACCAAAAACGAGTTCGCGCGTGGATGAACGCATCCCTTCAGCGATCATCATAAGGTCAAAAGTTCTCTGAGCATGATTTTTGAAGTTAACAACGACTTCAGCTTCATTCTCATGACAGGAAGTGACGTAATCTCCAAAAATATATTCAACATCATCTTGTGTGGATTTTAGCAGAAGCGTCGATAAATCGGCTCTGAGTATTTCTATATCTGTAACAAATGACTTCTTCCCACCTGCACTTGGATATTCAGCCTGAATAATATTTTTGCTGTCAACGAAGCGCAAACCCTCTTCATTTGTCATTAATTCCAAGATGTCTTTAAGAAGACCCATGCGCTCAACCACATCGCGGCCTTCATCGCGAATATCTACAGTTTGCCCCGTTAAGCGTAAGCTTGATGCTCGCTCAACGACAGTGACCTTATGCCCTTGCTTGGCTAACCAAAACGCCAGTGTTGGTCCGGCAATTCCTGACCCACAAATGAGAATGTTCTTTTTTTGAACTATCTGTTTCATATTTAAACCATCGTTATCTAATTTTTCAATTCCACGCAGAGCGCTAAGAATGATGCAGAGAATTTGTAGACTGCTTCAAACAGAGCTCAGCAAAAACGAGTAAAACCAGCGTTAGCGTTAAAATAACTTTCTGAACGGCAACGTTTTCTTTGATTTAAAGGAATCAAAACAGGATAAATAACTTTTTCAAATATTACACAGAAACCTGACAGTTGAATTTTCATGAGTATCCCCACATTGCTAATGATTCGACTGAATCATTCAAGGAATGTGCTGAACTATCAGTTCACCTGCACAGTAAGTTAATACTATGTTAAGGCTCCATCTTTATTGGGTCAATCACAAATTGAATGCTCTAATAAAGATTGCAGGGCATAAGCAATTGATTTAGCCCATATTTATCAATTAATTACTTGTGTAGCTGGCGACAATTAAACATATGATGTCGTAAAACCTACATTCTTAAGCGCTAATTTTTCATTTAATGCCTATTGTACCAAGGTGAAACACGCCCTCTTATCATATAAATCCTTCACCTTTCGTTTTGTAGTTCAGCATGGCGAGATAGCAATGTTATTTGTCGCTTTATCAATATTCTCTGTCAGAACAAAATAATACTGTATCCACGATCAATCCGGGGCCACTCCGCCCTGTGATGTTAATAAAAATCACTCTCATTGGCATTCAGGTTGTTTATATTGGGAACAAAACATGTATCGCTCTTCCGTAAATGCGTCTCGCAAAGTATCTGGACTAAGCCCCCTTTTTGTAACCCTGAAAATCGCCTTACTGTCAGCCCTTACAACAAACTCCGTCTACGCAGAAGATAGCATTCTGGTAAGCGCTGATGCTGAAAAAAACAGCAGCGAAGATCCCTGGGGATCAGCGTCTGTGCTGGTTTCAAAACGGTCAGCTAGTGGCACAAAAACCAGCTCTGATATAAAAAACATCCCCCAGTCCATCTCCGTGATAACGCGAAAAGAAATCGATATTTTGCAGCCTAAATCGTTAAAGGACGCGCTCGGATATACACCAGGGGTAACCGTATCTGACAGAGGTAGCTCAAACGCTTTTGATATGGTTAAGATTCGTGGTTTTTCATCCGGACAAGGGCAAAACAACTATCTGGATGGCCTCAAACTCACCGGCGACAACTGGAACGAGATGTCTACAGAGCCCTATTTGCTCGAACGGATTGAGGTACTTCGAGGCCCCGCCTCAGTGCTTTATGGAATGAGTAATCCTGGTGGCATTGTTTCGATGGTAAGCAAGCGCCCGATATACACCCCCGTACGTGAAGTACAGTTTAAAATGGGATCGAATAACCTCCTGCAAACTGGCTTTGATTTCGGTGATACGTTGGATGACATGGGGGTCTACGCATTCAGGATTACAGGTATGGCCCGTTCTTCCGATGAGGAACAAAGGCTTTCCAGGCAGCGGCGTTTCGCAATAGCGCCTTCTTTTACCTGGCGTCCGGACGAAAACACAACGTTTACATTCTTGTCCAGCATTCAGAACGAACCTGAGGTGGGATATTACGGATGGATGCCAAGACAAGGTACTTTAGATCCGTTGCCTGACGGGGCTAGACTGCCTGACGATTTTGACGACAGCGCACCCAATAATACCTGGTCACGTTACCAGCGATCCGTAGGATATAGCTTCGAACGGGTATTGTCCGACAACTATACGTTCAGGCAGAATCTGCGTTATTCCAGAGTCAAAACGTCACAGCAAAGTGTCTACGGAAGAGGAATTTGCTCCACGACTGATTGCCCTGATGTACCTTCTGCCGATTTAAATCACACGATCTCCCGCGGGCAATTTATTGATAACGAACGGATGAATAGTTTCTCTGTGGATACTCAGCTTGAGAGTGATTTTCACACAGCGAATATTGACCACACTCTTTTATCAGGTGTCGATTACAGAAATTTAAACAATGACATCAGTAACCTGTATGGTTCTGCGACACCTCTGGATTTGTATAACCCAGAGCAGAGTGATTTTGCTTTTGGTGACGCAGAACCTTATGCGCATGACAAGACTCGTCAGACAGGTATATATGTCCAGGATCAGGCGCAGTATCAAAACTGGGTGCTTACGCTGGGGGGACGATATGACTGGTCACGTCAGGAAACCTATCTTCGCCAGACAAATACCGGCATATCCCGTAACGATCATCAATTTACCTGGCGAAGTGGATTAAATTACCTGTTTGATAATGGCATCACACCTTACATCAGCTATAGCCAGTCATTTGAACCTAACAGCTTCGGTTTATCTTCAACTCCACCTGTCTCCTATGCGCCATCACGGGGTGAACAGTACGAAGCGGGCGTGCGCTATGTGCCACATGGGCGTCCTGCCATGCTCAGTGCAGCAGTATATCAACTCACCAAAACGCATAATCTGACAACAGACCCAGATAACCCTCTGTTTAAAGTGGCCGCTGGTGAAATTGAAGTCCAGGGTATTGAACTCGAAGCAAAAGCCGGATTAACAGATAATCTGAACTTGATTTCCTCATACAGCTATACACACGCTGAATATACCAAAGACACACAGTTGAAAGGAAAGACGCCTGATCAGGTTCCTACACATCAGGCTTCCCTCTGGCTCGACTACACCTTCAGTCAAGGAACACTGAATGGGTTGACCCTTGGAAGCGGAGGGCGTTTTGTTGGATCCAGTTGGGGCGATTCAGAGAATACGTTCAAAGTGGGTAGTGTTGCCGTCTGGAACGGACTTGTTAGCTATGAACTTAGCCAGCTCGGACTGAGAGGGGCAAACATTGCTCTTAACGTTACTAATATTCTGGACCGAAAATACGTTTCAAGCTGTTTTGCCGACTATGGCTGTTTCCGTGGCGCTGGGCGCCAGATGACAGCCACTGCCACATTCCATTTCTGAGGGTAAACGGGCAGGCAGCTGCCCGCTTTATGAGTCTGATGAACAATACTAAAAACCATGATCCGCTATTTCTATTATCCGAAGTAGCATTTCAAATTAACGGACAACAATTATTATATCCATCCTCGGTCACTATCCCTGGCGGGGAATTTAACGCCCTGATAGGACATAATGGCTCGGGTAAATCAACGCTGCTCAAGCTATTTGGCAAACATCTTTCTCCTTCAACCGGGAACCTCATATTTCAGGGGCGACCTGTCGAACAATGGGGACATGCTGAATTTGCGCGCGAAGTTGCATACCTACCTCAGCACCTCCCTTCTGCACAGGGCATGACAGTCAGGGAGTTGGTTGCATTAGGACGCTATCCCTGGCATGGCGCACTGGGCCGATTTACCCAAAACGACATGCAGAAAGTCGATGAGGCAATCGCTGACACAGGACTGTCACAACTCTCTAAGAGGCTGGTTGACTCTTTGTCCGGCGGTGAAAGACAAAGAGCATGGATTGCTATGACTATTGCTCAGGACACTAAATGTCTTTTACTTGATGAGCCAACCTCAGCGTTGGATATTGCCCAGCAGTCTGAAATATTGTATCTGCTAAAAAAATTATGCCGTCTAAAGGCAATCACAATCATCGCGGTACTGCACGATATAAATATGGCAGCCCGATATTGCAGTAATCTTCTCGCGCTTAAATCCGGTCATCTAATTGCTCTGGGTTCGCCCGCTGAGATTGTTACACCGGCGTCATTAAATACTATTTATGGCATTCAGATGGGTACCTTTTCCCATCCGGTTGAAGGGCATCCTGTCTGTTATGTTCAGTAATAACCCCTCTCCTGCAGTGGCAGATTTTAAACGTCGGCAACTTTTGAAGTATCTGGCTGGCTTATCTTTATTCCTGGGGTTACCTGCGGTAGGTAAAAGTCCCGCTCCCTCGCGCGATCTGCAGCGAATAGCAGCCACAGAATGGCTGGCCGTTGAAATGCTTCTGACGCTGGGTGTAATGCCCTTTGCTGTATCAGAAATTGAGAATTACCGCTCACTGGTTAAGGAGCCCGTCTTGCCTGATGGCGCCACGGAACTCGGTTTAAGAACAGAGCCAAATACGGAACTCTTAGCAGCGATGCAACCCGATCTTATCGTTTACGCGGAAGGTTATGGCCCTTCACCGTCAGTATATAACTCGATTGCCCCATCCTTTGGTCTTGTATACAGCGATAAAAATGGCAGACCGCTCACAACGTCCTGCCAATCCCTGACGGCGCTCTCTGTCCGATTAGGTCGATACGACAGGGCGAAAGCAATTATTGCTACCATCGAGTCAGAAATCTCTGCCCTGAGGCTTAAATATGCTCAAAAGAAAAGAAAACCACTACTTTTAATGTCGCTTGTTGACCAGCGACATGCTCTGGTTTTTGGACAAAACAGCCTGTTCCTTGAGGTTATGAGCAAAGCAGGTATTCCTGGAGGATGGCAGGGAGACACCAGTTTCTGGGGAAGTGCGGTCGTTGGGATAGAACAACTAATAGGTCTGCAAGAAACCGAGGTTATTTGCTTCACTGAAAATGATGATACAACAATGGCAAACCTTGCAGATACCGCACTCTGGAAGATGATGCCATTTGTAAAAGAAGAGCGATTCAGACGGGTACCCGGTATCTGGTATTACGGAGGTCCAGTAACAGCGCTGCGCTTTTGTCATCTGCTCGATGCAATTCTGGAGGAGATATGATTTCTCTTCGCTTATCCGCCTTACCCGTCGCGCTGATAACGGCCAGCATCTTAGTCATTTTCAACGTAAATCACATTTTACCGATAGAGTTCTGGGCTGCTTACAGTCCTTTTAATACACATTACGCGGTTGAAATAACCTTACTTCAGTACAGTTTTTTACCCCGTTCAGCGATGTCTGTGATGATCGGTGCAGGGCTTGGGCTGGCCGGTCTGCTTTTCCAGCAGGTGCTACGTAATCCTCTGGCAGAACCTTCAACGTTAGGTATTGCTAACGGGGCTCAGCTAGGCATGACAATGGCGACTCTCTGGGGTTGTAATATAATTTCTCCAGGTACGGGTTCGCTCCTTGGCGCTGTTTTTATGGGGGCTGTCATCGCGTTTATGACGCGAGGAAAACAGCTTTCTCCGGTAGGGTTGATTCTTATAGGGTTAGTCCTGACCCTCTACTGCAGCGCTGTCAGCCAACTGATTGGTCTGTATTTTCACGAAAGATTACAGAGCGTTCTTCTGTGGGGAACAGGTTCGCTGACGCAAACCGACTGGGCGGTCGTCCTGCGCCTGCTTCCGCAGTTGTTGATTGCTTTCATCATTATTCTGGCGCTACTTCGGCCCCTGACGTTACTTGGCATGGATGAAATGATGTCCAGAAACCTGGGGCTTAAGCTTCAGCTCATACGGCCCTTTGCGCTTCTGGTAGGCATATACCTTACGGCTACTCTGGTGACATCTGTCGGCATCATTGGATTCATCGGGCTATTTGCGCCTCTGATTACAAGGCTACTTGGTGTTAGACGTCTGGTAACGCTGATCTTGACGGTGCCAGTAACCGGCGCGCTGTTGCTTTTCATTTCGGATCAAATCGTCATTTTACTGGCATCTTACTGGAAGGAGATCCCTACTGGCACTGTCACGGCCGTTGTTGGTGCACCAGGGCTCATTTTATTACTTCCCCGGCTCAAAGAGCGTATGTATTCAACAGCCGGGGAATCTGAAAACTATTCAGCTTCCAAAAGAAGCCTGAAAAAATGGCTTTTGTCAGGTGTAATTATACTTTCAGCCCTGACGCTATTAGCATCAGGGCTGGGGAAAAATGCTGACGGCTGGGCCTGGGCTACAGAATCCGTGCTTTCGTTCCGAATCCCACGGGTACTTGGCGCGTTTTCTGCAGGAATCATGCTCGCCCTTGCTGGTTGTATTATTCAACGCCTGACCGGAAACCCGGTAGCCAGCCCGGAGGTCATGGGCGTAAGTACCGGTGCGGCAGCAGGTATGGTGATTGGAATGCTGGCATTTCCTGGAAACATAACAGCCTGGTATTTTCCTGCAGCCTGTCTGGGTTCAGTGGCCACGCTGATCATCGTTACCACCATCGCTGGTATCAGAGATTTTTCCCCCCAACGTATGATGTTAACCGGGATGGCACTAAACGCAGCATTTCTGGCTTTACTAATGCTTATGATTTCAGGTGGCGATCCCAGAACCTCCATGCTGCTATCGTGGTTTGCGGGTTCAACATATGGTTTAACGGCTGAAAAAGCTATTAGCGTGTCTCTGGCTGCGCTAGTGCTTACCTTTTGTATTCCGCTGGTTCATCGATGGCTGTCATTACTTCCATTTGGCGGGGTTGTTGCGCGTTCATTAGGAGTGCCCCTGTCACTGAGCCGTCTCGCGTTAATGTCACTTGCGGCTGTGCTAACCGCCCTTTCCACTTTTATTGTCGGCCCACTAAGTTTTGTCGGCCTTATGGCTCCGCATATTGCCAGATATCTGGGCTTCAGGCGAGTGACGGGACAGTTGGCAGTAGCAGGCCTGGCAGGAGCCAGTCTGATGGTCGTATCAGACTGGGTAGGTAGAATGGCTGTGTTTCCATGGCAATTACCTGCGGGCTTAATCGCGGCATTAGTTGGCGTTCCATTCTTTTTATGGCTAATTCGAAGCCGCTGATTCAAATCGGAAATAGCGCGATGGCGTAGTGCCAAACATCGCCCGAAAAGAGGCAATAAAGCTTGAGGATGATTCATAGCCTGCCTCAAGTGCGACCCGGGTGACATTTTCACCGTAAGCCAGTCGTTCAACGGCGAACAGCATACGGTGACGATGTCTCCATGCGCCAAAAGATAGATGCGTTTCCTTTGAGAAAAGGCGCTCAATCGTACGTGTACTCGCCCCAACTTCGCGAGCGAGCACGTTAAGAGGATCCCGGTTTCCCGGGTCTTTTTTTAAGAGCTCTACCACTCTCAGCGCGCGCTCATCTCTGGGAAGATTCAAATCAAGCGGAGAGAGATCAAGCTTTTTGATCTGGTCGATCAAGACTGCAGAAAGCCTGTATTCTGGCGTATTAGTTTCATAATCCCAGGCATGTTGGGAACAGGTTGCAATCAACTCCCGTACCAGGGCGGTGACCTCAACGACACAACATTGCGCAAAGCTAGTGAATGGATAGATAACTGGGTCAATATAAAGAATATTGATTTCTGCCGGGCGCTTGACCGTAAGAGCATGCTTAGTGCCGCCGCTGATCCATAGCGCACGACTCGGTGGCAAGATCCACTCCCCAACAGCAGTAGACATATGAACCACCCCACGGGTGGCATAAATCAATTGATGCCGCTGATGACTATGTTGTGCCGTTGTGTAAGGTTCACAAATTTCTGTCTGACCTACGATCAGAGCAGCAGCATTATCAGGGTTAGCTGAGTTTTGGCGATTTATCGACATATTTCGTCATAACAGATGAATTTTACCAAGCATACAATACGTAGAATCTGTCCTCAATCGAAATGATTATCAGGAACAGAATGATTATGAGTCAAAATGAAAGCAACGTTGATAGCATCAACGACGCTCAGCTTGCTAAAAAGCTGAGTTCCGCGAAATGGTCTACACGTGTAGCATTTTTTATAGCAGGTTTTAGCCTATCCTGCTGGGCACCTTTAGTACCTTATGCTCAACAACGGATCCATGCGGATTCTGCCATGTTGGGTTCAATTCTTCTTTGCCTGGGGCTTGGTGCCGTGGTTGGTATGCCCACTGCGGGTGGGCTCGCAGGAAAAGTCGGCAGCAAAAAAATAATCCTTGCGGGTGCGTGTGGTTTATTTATTGCTTTGCCATTACTTGCAATGGTTTCTACACCAATAGCACTGGGCCTGACCTTGCTTCTTTTCGGAGCGTCAATTGGCGCAACGGACGTCGCAGCTAACATTCATGGCACTGAAGTACAGAATGCAGCTGGCCGTCCAATGATGTCTGGCTTTCACGGCTTCTACAGTATCGGCGGACTTGCGGGCGCAAGCTTTGTTACGTTACTGATTGCTTCAGGACTGGATATCAAAATCGCCGCTGGTGCAGCCGCGCTGGTTGTATTGATTAGTATCTCTTTAGCTGCATCAGGTTTTTTCACCAACCGCTCGACAGAAGATCATCCACTTTTCGTGGTGCCAAAAGGCAAGGTTATTGGGATCGGTGTGCTCGCAATGATTATTTTCCTTGCGGAAGGAGCCATGCTTGACTGGGGAGCTATCTTCCTGATTCAAGTGAAAAACGTGGCAGCAGGTGTGGCAGGAACAGGATATGTGGTGTTTGCAATCGCTATGGCGTTAAGCCGCTTTATCGGCGACCGCGTGGTTACCATTATGGGTGAAAAATCCATGCTCCTTTCAGGAGTGGTATTAACCGCTATTGGTATTTACCTTGCGACTGTTTTCAACACTTACGAGTGGGTTCTTGCTGCAATGGCAGTGGCTGGTTTTGCTGCCGGTAATGTCGTCCCTGTACTGTTTTCTTTGGCTGGGCGTCAAAAATCGATGCCAGCAACACTGGCTATATCAGCAGCAAGTATTCTCGGGTACCTGGGGGTATTGCTTGGGCCAGCGTTGATTGGTTATGCAGCGCATTTTATTGGTCTGACGAATGCTTTCATTTCACTCAGCGTCGTTGTTCTGCTTTCGGCTTCCATAGTTACAGTAGTTATGTCGAAAACAGAAGAAAACTGAAAGCGTTTCAAAAACTGATTGTCACATTCAGTAGGCCTGATAGGAATCAGGCCTACTGGTATTGTCATGTTGAACATCATGCCTCTTCGGAAACATGTTAATGAACTCAAGTAAAACCGTCACTGCCGATCCAGTACACATTCCTAAAATAGCGAAGACGTCATTCAAAATACTGGGGGCAATAAGCGCAGCTCATTTGTTGAATGACATGATTCAGTCGCTACTACTGGCTCTGTATCCATTGCTTCAGCCTGAATTTTCACTCAGCTTTGTTCAGATTGGACTGATTACATTAACGTTTCAGGTCACGTCTTCCTTATTGCAACCTCTTATTGGCATTTATACTGATAAATATCCACAACCGCGTTCGTTACCTGTCGGGATGGGATTTACACTTGTCGGTCTGATTATGCTCTCATTAGCTCAAACCTATCCTGAATTACTGATTGCGGCTGCTTTAGTTGGTACCGGTTCGTCTGTATTCCATCCCGAGTCGTCAAGGGTAGCAAGAATGGCTTCAGGTGGTAGACACGGGCTGGCTCAGTCACTATTCCAGGTCGGGGGTAATCTTGGTAGCGCTTTAGGGCCCTTGCTGGCTGCGATAATTATTGCACCGTACGGCAAAGGTCATGTGGCATGGTTTGTGCTGGCAGCCTTGCTAGCTATGATCATTTTAATGCAGGTTAGCCGTTGGTACAGGGCACAGACTAAAAACACAGTGTCTGCAAACGCTGCACGTGAAATATCACCTTTCCCGAGAAAAACGATTATCACTGGCATCAGTGTCTTGCTAATATTGATATTTTCCAAGTTTGTATACATGTCAAGCTTGAGTAGTTACTACACCTTCTATCTCATCAACAAGTTTAATTTGCCTGTGCAAAAGGCACAGCTCTATCTTTTTGCTTTTCTGTTTGCAGCTGCGGCCGGAACGGTAATTGGAGGGCCACTAGGGGATCGCTTCGGGCGGAAAAAGGTTATATGGTGTTCAATCCTGGGCGCTGCGCCATTTAGTCTTTTCCTGCCATATCTGAACCTGGAAATGACCTGTTTATTTACAATAATAATTGGTCTGGTACTTTCATCTGCATTTTCAGCAATATTAGTATTTGCTCAGGAACTCGTACCTGGCCGCATTGGTATGATCTCAGGTCTGTTCTTTGGATTTGCATTTGGCATGGGTGGACTTGGTGCAGCAGGGCTAGGTGTTATTGCTGATCATTCTGGAATCGACACGGTCTTCCAACTATGTTCTTTCCTGCCTCTGATTGGATTAATGACAGTATTTTTGCCAAAGAAAGATTGAACTAAAAATATGAGGCAGTACGTTGACACGTTCTGCTTCATATTCTGATTCTACTTAAGAATTAAAGATATTTCATAATCCAACATTTTCGCATCAATTTCCGCGGCAATTTGGCTTATTAAGATATCAAGTCGAGCATCGGTAAGTTCAGTGATCTTTCTTGGATAGATGAAAGAGATATGCTTAGTCTTTTTTATTTTTTTGATTTCATAAAAGGCATCGTTAGATAAAGTTAGTACTTTTCTTAGCACTCCATTATGTACCAGACGCCTGAGTATATTATACACGGTAGACTGCGCGATTTTATTACTTGACCGTAGAGAATTATAAACATCCACGGCTGTTAATTTTTCATCTCCAGCCATATCGATGGCATTTACAACCGCAACCTCTTGAGCATTTAAATTTCTTAACATGAAAACACCTACTGAAAGAATTAATTTTAGCAAATCATAAAATGACATTCAAACCGAATTAACCTACTAAAAGAAAGTAAAGATTAATATGAAAAATGCGACAATACATGATCAAATGATACTCAATGTAATTAATGAACTAGATACAGGAGACTTCACCGTTACAGAAATATTCAAATTCTGCTTAGCAAATGGATATGATATACCACAATCAATGATATACAAAGCGGTCGTAAACCTTGTTAAATTGGGAAAACTACAAAAAATAACGAGTAATGAAAGATCTTGTCGCTACGAAAAGTGTGACGAAGGTAAAAATGTAAAAATAATTTGTACTACATGCCATAAAGAACTAAAGATTCGTGACAAGCGAATAGATGGGTTATTACATACGATAGCAAGTGAAAATAAGAGGAAAGTCGCAGAAAGCAATCTGAAAATATATGTATCTCATATCAGCCACATATGTCAACATGACTAAAGTTATAATGACAACATTCAGACTTGATGACATGACGCTTAAATCAAAAGAACCTTATTATTTAAATCGAAGCCATGAAAAATTATATAATAGTTGGATACTGGCTCAAAGGAGCCAGTATCCATGGGTATCATCGAATTAAGTGAAGAGAATGGTTTATTCTATCCATAACCTCTACAAGTACCTCTCTGGGACATGCAGGATTGATGCGAATAAAATTGGCACAGTTTTCCCCGTACTCTAAGCCAGCAGAAACTAATACATTAGCATTCTCCAGGAAAAATGATTTGAGTTCAGAACCTTTTATTTTGGTTTGACTGCAATCGATCCAGATAAGGTATGTACCTTCTGGATAAATTACGTTCATCTCAGGTATGTTACTCTCAATATATTTAATAACAAAATCCACGTTCCCCTTGATATATTCAAGAGTATTATCCAGCCACTCTTCTCCCTTTTCGTATGCAGCTTTGAAACCAATGTTAGCAAAAATATTTGGTCGTTTACTGTCACGAGAAAGCAGTTCTTTGGAAAATTTGGCACGAAGATTATCATTAGAAATCACGTTAACAGATGTTTGCAAACCTGCCATATTAAAAGTTTTTGTTGGTGAAAGGCAGGTTACCGTTATATCTGCAATTTCCGGGCTTAAGGACGCAATAGGGATATGTTTATGCGGCTGATAAACCATATCGCAATGCACCTCATCGGATACAATCAGGACATTATTTTTCAAACAAATATCTGCAATCTTTGTCAACTCTTCCTTGGTGTAAACCCGGCAAGAGGGGTTTTGAGGATTACAAAGCATAAAAATTTTGGCTTTAGGATGTTTAGCTTTTTCCTCTAAATCATCAAAATCAATATGATATTTACCATCTTTCAAAACCAGAGGGTTGTTAACTGGAATTCTATCGTTAGTTACAGTCAGTTCATTTAATAAATAAAATGCCGGCGTCTGGAAAATAACATGATCTCCGACTTCAGAGAAAGCTCTTACCGCCCCCCCCATACCCGCGATCACCCCAGGAGTATAGCTAAGCCATTCTTCTTTAACTTGCCAGTTATAACGCTTATTACACCAACTAATGAACGAATTGTAATACCCTTCCTGAATAATAGAGTAACCAAACACCCCTTTTTCTGCCACTTTCCTTACTTCAGCAACTACAGCGTCTGAGGTCATGAAATCCATATCTGCAACCCCAACAGCTATGGTTTCTCCATCTTTTATACCTGCCCATTTCATGGAAGAAGTATTTTTACGATCTATTTTTTTATCGTAGGTAGATAACATATTCTTGATCCTTTCAGAAGAGGTCACGTTATGCTTCCCAAACGAAACTGAAAACGAAAAACATGACCGTTTAGTTAAACTCAAATGATTGCGATTAGTTCAACTTCACATTTTACATTTTTAGGAAGCGTTCTGACGGCAACGCATGAACGGGCAGGTTTGCTTACAAAATACTCAGCATAGATTTCATTAAATTTAGCGAAATCATCCATATCTGCTAAAAAACATGTAGTTTTAAAGACCTTTTCAAAAGAACTACCGGCTTCCTTTAGAATTGCAGAAAGATTTCGCATTACCTGAAGAGTTTGCTCTTCAATACCGCCTCCAACAATTTCACCTGTAATAGGATCAAGTGGAATCTGGCCTGATGTATGCAGACAGTCGTTTACAATCACAGCCTGGGAATAAGGACCAATAGCTAAAGGAGCAAGGTCCGTATGTAAGTGCTTGATAATATTCATTGAATGAGCCTCATTTGTTCACCTAAAGAACAAACTACAGCATTAAAAAAGTTTAGTCAATGAAGTAAATTATCGTCACGTCACATTTTTAACATGTTACATAACGGCTGTGAGACATGCCGAAATCCAGAGTGCATGCCCCTTTGATATCCGGGGCATGCTCATATAAAGAAATATTTACTAGGCTTGCTTGCTACAATTTCTTATGTGCAAATATACAGTATTTTTAGATATTTTGAGATCGCTGGCAATAATGTGAACGGCATCTTTCAATTCGAATATACCTCTTTCATAAAGAAGAGATATTATAATTTTATTATGATTTGAAGCTGTAATTTTATCATTATTATGGACTTCAGCTTTAGCGACATCCAGTGCTGATGTAATTAGGTACTCTGAATTAGTTGCGTAGTTTTCATTTATTGGCTTGATTGCTTTCTCATCAAAAATATTAAAGAATCCACTCAAAAAATCATGCAGCGGGATACTTAAATGAAAGTTAATACAAAGTAGACCTATAATTTTGCCGTTAGAACCGGTGATTGGTAAAGTCGCTGATTTTATTGGACTTCTACAGTTTTGATTATTAACATAAACCATGTTTTTATTGTTATCACCACTTTTCTTTATTTCCTTGAGTAATTGCATTGCTACATCAGTAATGGGGGCCCCCTCTGTCCTGTTTGAAAATTGTCCGTTCACAACTTTGATTGCAGATCTATCAAGATCTTCCAAACTATGTAATACAAATTCAAATCCGTCACCTAAAAACAAAGACAAACCATCTAAAATAGACTTATAAGAATTAATTATGGCATGGTCGTTATGGTCAAACTTCACATTATTTTTCATAGCATAACCTTTGAGGAAATTATTATACGCGAGATTTTAATATTCAAAGGATGACATTGCAATTTTACTTTTTTTCTTCAAATTTGAAAAATGGGATAGGCATCACACAAGGTGAACTTTTCTTCATTGACTAAACAAAAGTAACGTGAGATGGTTTTCACATGCTCCAGATAATCGAAGGAATATGTGTTCAGAATCTTTTAGCCTCGAGCTTACAAATGAGTCCCTACTATCGATGAGTTACATAGATATATAATTCCAGGAGTACGCATGATGATAACCATCAACAAAAAAAAGAAAAAGCCTACGCTGGGCTATGCCCTTTTCACGCTCGGTGCACTGGTTATATATATAATAGCTGCACTGGCAGTGTTCAAAATCCCTATTATTATTGCGCTATTCGCATCATGGCTAGTGCTAACCCCATTTGCGTTAAGATTAGGTTATACTATTGCTGAAGTAGAGGGGACTGTTTATGAAATGTTGAAGTCCGGAGTGTCTGTTTTCGCGCTCCTTCTGTCAATTGGGTGTATGGTCGCTGTTTGGCTATGTGCCGGAACAATACCTACATTAACATATTGGGGGCTAAGTCTGGTTACTCCTCAAATGTTTTTAGTTATTGCATTTTTATTTTGCACTATAGTTTCTATTGCAACTGGCAGCTCATGGGGTACGATGAGTACTGCAGGTGTAGCCATGTTAGGTGTAGGTCTTGGCCTTGGTATTCACCCTGCTATAGTCGTTGGTGCTGCCGTATCTGGTGCACATGTTGGCAACTCATTATCACCAACTGCTGATAACTGTCTGCTTGCAGCCAGCACTTCAAAAGTTGATTTAATGGTTTTAGTAAAACAGAATGCCAAGATTATTCTTCCTGCAGTAGTAATCACAACTATTTTATATATGTTTTACGGTTTCACCTATATTGATACGGCGTTACAGCCGGATACGATAAACAGTATTATGGGTGATCTGAATCATTTAATGAAATTATCTCCATTCACATTGCTACCATTAATCGTCATCGTTGGTTTATTGATCTTTAAACAACCTGCTTTGACTTCTATTCTTGTGGGAAACCTGGTCGGCTTATTGATCGCAGTTCTGTACCAAGGATTCTCCGTAGCAGATGTTGGAAAATTTATGGCTGACGGTTTTGTGATCGCCACAGGTAACCAGTACTTAGATCCAATACTTAACCGTGGTGGTATTACCAGCATGCTATCTTTAGTCAGCATGATTATCGCCTCGCTCGGTATGGGGGGAATACTGAAAGGTACTCAGATACTTGATGTTATCGTAGAATCTTTCAGCAAAGTTATAACTTCACGCTTTGGACTTACTACAGCGACTACCATGGGTTGCGTGTTATGTTTGGCGGTAGTTTCAACTAACTATTTCTCAATTATACTCAATTGTACACTCCTCACTCCTTTATTTGTAAAATTAGGATATAAACCTGAAAATGCGACCCGAATCATTAATAATCTTAGTGCCTGTCTGGCTCCGTTTGTTCCATGGGGTTTAGCGGGTCTGTTTGTAACAGCCACATTTAATATAAACGTTATTTCAGTAATACCCTTCATGTTCTTTAATATCATTGCGTCTGTATTGTCAGTTTTATATGGATATTTTGGGATAACAATGACCAAAATTGAAGCGAGCAATGGAGTTGATATTAATATGCATGATGTTTCTACTGATGCTAACTCTCAAAAATAATTAAATCATTACACTGGCAGATATCTGCCAGTGTAATATTATTGACTATCAATTTAAATCGCGATCCGCAAAGTACCTTCCTGGTGGTTTCCCTGCCAAATTTTTGAACATTGTGATAAAAGCATTTACTGAATCATAACCCAAATCATTGGCGACTCTTTGAACAGAGTCTCCCCTAGATAGATTTCTCATAGCTATATTTAAATGTAATTGCCGATGCCATTTCCCGAAAGTTAATCCTGTTTCTTTAACTATTAATCTTGATAATGTTCTGCTGCTCATACCAAGAAATTTACTCCACTCTGTCAAAGTTCTTCTGTCTGAGGGATCTGCGAGCCATGTATCTATTATCTTGGTTAACTTTGGTTCTTTTGAAATAGGCAAACAGAAATTTTCAATAGGCATTTTATTTAATTCTTCAAGAAGGACGGAAGCTTTAAGAAACGTCAAGCTACCCTTCACATAGTCTGATGGCTGTTCAGTGATATCTAAAATTAGTTCACGCACTAATGGAGAAACAGAGATAGTGCAACAGTTGAGCGGTAATTCCGCGGTAAACACTGGTTCAATAAAGAGCATACATAGCCTGACATCTGTTGTAGCACGAATACTATGTGGCATATCACCAGGGATCCAGACGCAACACTGAGGCGGAACTACCCAGAGTTGATTTACAACTTCGCAAGATACAGCACCTGAGAGTGACATCACTAGCTGACCATGTCTATGCACATGAAAAGGCAGTAGTGCATCCATGGACATTCCAATTTTCATGCCTGCGACAGGACCCAAACAATCATTTCCATCGAAATCCCATAGTTCAGCTGTTCGTACTGGTTTCATAAATTTGTCCATTTTTAGGTATAGAAAGTCATTATATCTATATTTTTCCACTGGGGAAGTTGTTACCTTAGGCCAACTTTTATACATGTAGAGACTATTCATGGAACAAAAACGTCTGGCGGCTCAAGTCAAAAAGCCAGCTTTGATACTTATCAGCTTGTTGGCAATTGCAACGACGCTTAGAGCCCCAATACTGGGTGTTGGCCCACTGGTGCAAACACTCCAGTCAGAATTATCATTGACAAGTACTATGGCAGGTTTCATAACCGCATTTCCTCTCATAGCGTTAGGACTGATTGCTCCTTTTGCAGGAAAACTGTCCCGGTACATCGGTTTTGAAAAATCAATTGTGATAGCTCTGCTTATTATGATTGTTGGAGTATGCATACGCTCCGCAGGACAGGAATGGCAATTATACTTTGGCACAGTGTTGATTGGCGTTAGCATTGCTATAGGTAACGTTCTGCTACCCGGAATGGTAAAACGTGACTTCCCAAATAAAATTGCCAAAGTTACAGGCAATTATGGAATGGCTATTGGGCTTTCAGCGGCTTTAACATCAGCAACCGCTGTCCCATTGATGAACTATTTTGGATGGCAGACCGCGCTGGCATGTTCATTGGTTTTTCCAGGTATTGCACTACTGCTAGTGATCCTTAGAATAGGCCAGGAAGGGAACCGATCCCCCGTAATGACATCTCTCGGGAAGAGCAATAAAAACGTCTGGTCCTCAATGCTCGGGTGGCAAGTGACTTTATTCATGTCACTTAACTCAATAATTTTTTATGCAATTGTGACCTGGTTACCTTCTATTTTAACGGACGCAGGTAATACCAGAGAAGCCGCAGGGTCTATACATGGCTTTATGCAACTTGCCTCAATTGTGCCTGGGTTAGTCCTTGGTCCAATTGTTGCCAGAATGAGAGATCAGCGTCTTGCTGCAGCGCTGTTAAGCATCCTTCAGTTAGTGGCACTGGGCGGATTCATTTATCAGCCATCATTTGCGTTTATTTGGGCTTTTATGTTTGGCATGGGCAGTGGAGGTGCATTGATAATTTCTCTAATGTTCATTGGCCTCAGAACATCCAGCCCACAAGAAGCCGCATCACTATCAGGTATGGCTCAGTGTGTTAACTTCCTGATTGGAGCATTTGGACCTGCCCTGGCTGGTAAAATGTATGCACTTTCAGGAAGTTGGCTCTCAACGTTGTACGCAGGGATTTTATTGGCTGCAATTATGGCACTAGTTGGTATCTTTGCAGGTAGAAATAAGACAATCTGAAACGTTCACCTTAACCCCGCTCGTTTGAGCGGGGTTTACTCCATCAGGCTTCATGGTACCGCCTACAGCAACCAGCAGGCTCAACCATCTACTCTTTTAAATCACATTTTGGGAACCAGCGTTTCTCCGTTACTGCGAATAACATCACGGTACCAATAAAAACTTGCCTTACGGTAACGAGCAAGATCACCATGTCCTTTATCATCGCGATTAACATAGATAAATCCGTAACGTTTACCTAGTTCTGCCGTGGAATTGCTTACTAGATCAATAGGGCCCCAAGACGTGTACCCCATTACGTCGACACCGTCTTCTATTGCTTCGTATACCTGGTACAGGTGGTTGTTCAAATATGCAATACGGTAATCATCATCTACAGTGAAGTCATCTTTAAGAGTGTCTTTTGCCCCCAGACCATTCTCGACGATAAATAATGGTTTTTGATAACGATCCCACAGGATATTTAGCAAGATCCGCATCCCCGTCGCATCAATAGTCCATCCCCATTCAGAGCATGGAAGTAAAGGATTTGAAATCATGCTAAGTATATTCCCACGCGATTTTTCAATAATCTCGTCATCCGTGCTGGCACAACCACTGTTATAATAGCTAAAGGAGATAAAATCGACCGTGTTCGTCTTAAGATGCTCCCGGTCTTGTTCCGTTATATCCAGTTCAATCATGTTTTCACGGAAAAAACGCAGCATATAACCGGGGTAGCAACCCCTACTCTGAACATCACCAAAGAACAACCAACCGCGATTTTCTTCCATAGCTTTAAGAACGTCATCCGGGCTACAGGTAAGCGGATACAATAGTCCTCCCAGCAGCATGTTACCGATTTTTGCATCGCTAATAATTTCATGGCATTTCCCTACCACGACAGCGCTGGCCACTAGTTGATGATGGATCGCCTGATATATTTCAGACTGACTGCTGCCTTCCGGTAATCCAACACCAGTCAAAGGTGCGTGCAGAGACATGTTTATCTCATTGAATGTTAACCATAACTTAACTTTATCTTTATAGCGCTCAAACACTGTCTCTGCATATTTGACAAAAAGGTCAATAAGAAGCCGGTTTCCCCAGCCATGGTAACGCGTGACTAAATTCCACGGCATCTCGTAGTGAGATAGCGTCACCATAGGGGTAATCCCGTGGCTAAGTAACTCATCGAACAACCGATCATAATGAGCGAGACCGGCTTCGTTTGGAGTTTGTTCATCGCCATCAGGGAAAATCCTCGCCCATGCAATGGACACTCGCAGACAGGTAAACCCCATTTCGGCAAATAACTTTATATCTTCCGGATACCGGTGATAAAAGTCGATGGCAACATCTTTGATACTGCTAACGTTTTCTTTACGCGCAATCACTCCACCAAAAATACCTTTAGGCTGAACATCGGAGGTTGAGAGTCCTTTTCCGTCCTGATTCCATGCCCCTTCGACTTGGTTTGCAGCAATGGCGCCACCCCAGTAAAAATTATCCGGAAATCTTTTCATTTTATCCTCCATCATTTATTGGCGCTCATTAAGAATGCGTTACAAGTCACTTTATCTTCTTCCGTCAGACGTATCGCGTTGTAACTATCACTATTGTTAATCAATACTGGTGTATCCAATAAATATCCAGCCTTCTGAATAAAATCGATATCGAATTCAAGCAAAAGCTCTCCGGCTTTGACGCTATCGCCAGATTTAACATGAGCAATAAACCCTTCACCATTCAATCTGACCGTATTTATACCGACATGAATTAATAATTCGACACCATCATCACTAACCATGTTGATTGCATGTTTAGAACTGAACAGGGATGAAATTACGCCATTAAATGGCGCAACAACTTTACCTGATGTTGGAATAATCCCTACACCTTGACCTAATAATCCACTGGAAAAAGTGGGGTCATTAACCTCGACGATGTTTATAACTTTCCCAGTTAACGGGGATTGAATAATTATTTCACTATTGTCATTTTTATCTATCATGACCTGTTCTGCCTTTGGCAAACCAAAAAACAGCGTCAGGACAGTGGAAAGTGTCAGCGATACAAGCGTACCGATAATACCTCCCCATACCGTCATATCCATACCGGTAGGCGGGATCATTTGTGCAAGGGTAAAGAAGCTGGTCAGTCCAAAAGAGTAAATACTGCCGTGGAAGCTGCCGACTATCATCCCACCAACAGCGCCAGCAATACACCCGAAAATAAATGGTTTTCTGTTCGGTAGGTTGACACCGTATACAGCTGGTTCTGTAATGCCGAATATGGCTGCACTCACTGCTGAACCTGAGAGCGCTTTTAGCTTCGAATCCTTTGTTTTGAGAAACACACCTAAAGCTGCACCCAATTGTCCTACAACAGCAGGCACCAGCAATGGCTGCATAATGTCATGACCCAACACAGTGACATTGTTGAGCATCACGGGTACAAGACCCCAGTGCAGGCCAAACATAACGCAGACCTGCCACAATGCCCCCATTATGATACCCGCAACAGCTGGTGCAAACTCATATGCGGCCAGGAATGCGTTCGCCATTGACTGGCTAAGCCAGGTAGCAATGGGACCGATGAGTAAAAAAGAGAACGGTACGACGACGGCCAATGCGATAAACGGAGTAAATAAATTTTTTACAGCTGACGGCAGTATTTTATTACAATTCTTCTCGACAAGACTGCTTAGCCAGGATGCGAAAATAACGGGTATAACTGAACCAGCATAATTAATGTATGTAACTGGGATACCAAAAAAGGTGTCTGACGTCCCTCCCGACTGTAGTTGAGCCTCAAAAGCCGCAATCATGCTTGGGTGCATTAAAGCGCCACCAATCACCATTGAAAGGAACGGAGAACCACCGAATCTTTTACCCGCCGTGTAACCCAGCACCAGAGGAAAGAAATAGAACAGAGCGTCCCCGGCAGCTGAGAAAATCTTATAGGCTCCACTTGATTCCGATATTATTCCACAGACTACTGCAAGGGCCAGCAGCCCCTTCATGATACCTGAAGCGGCAAGTACACCCAGAAAAGGCGTAAAGATACCTGAAACAACGTTAATAAATCGGGAGAATAAACTTTCTTTTACTTTATCCCCCTTATCCTCAACCCTATCAGTGAACATCTCCTCCGTAGCCCCTGAAGCTTCAATTGCCTGAAATACCTCAGAAACAGTGTTCCCGATCACAATCTGAAGCTGGCTACCACTCTCAACAACCATAATTATATCTGCATGATCGTGGAGTACTTTCTTATTAACAATGCTATTATTTTTTAACTCAAAGCGCAGTCTGGTTGCACAATGATTGACACTTTTAATGTTTTTATTCCCACCAACACTATCAATTATGAATTCTGCAAGTGACTGATATTTCATAGGTATTTACCTTTCAGAAAAACAAAAAAAAACCCACCCAAACCAATCCAAATTGGTTCGAAGTAGGTTTTGCCTGCATATGCAGTAACAATCCAGTCTTGTCACAAAAACAATTTATAACGCCTTCTGCAGAGTTTTCGCCCTGAAGAAAATCATCATTTTCGCCAGTTAAGTTGTATACCAGTCACGACATAAAAAAAACATAACAAACTCATCTTGTCGGATTATCGTTATAAAAAGGCGATTTACAGATACTTTTCTTAAGAGATACTTAAAACCGTATTATTAATGGGAATGAATCCTCGAGAAAAATCATACGTCTCTTACAGTTGCATCGGTGGAGCGCTAAGCTATTTAACCCCACGGTTGTTCCACCTTTAATCATGGCTTTATGCCATCCATTGCTTTCCCGTAAAATCTGTTAACAAACAAAAGATATTTAAATAAATGACCTACGATGAATGAAATGTTTTTTGACATTAATAGATATTTTGTGGGAATATCCATTCGGTGCATGCGGGGCTATGAAAATAAATGCTTAAAAAGGTGCTTTCAGGCACATGAAAAATTGGATACCTCTGAATATGTGACATGGCAAAATCGTGAAGCGAGACGATTTATGCCTTGATACGTGAGTTGATACTTACAGGCCAGTTCATACCAGGCAGTAAGTTTAAAATTTCTGAACTGACTAGTCGTTTTGACGTTAGTCTGAATGTAGTGCGTGAGGCGCTTGATAGATTATGAATATGAATAAACAGAAAATTAGACAACTACGACCGGTACACGTCACCCACGTAAGTGATCTTAACGAGCGTATGAAACGTATCCACCTCGGGGGGGTATCCATTGCGGAATTTGCTGATGCACTACCAGCAGCCTGGGTAAAGGTATTTTTCACCGGACCCGATGAGCCAGAAGGACCAGGACGTGCTTATACTATTCGTAGCATTTCACGCACGCAGAATGAGTTGGTATTGGATTTTGTACAGCATGGCGAAGGTCCTGCAGCCAGCTGGAGCCGTTCTGCTCAGAAAGGCGATGTCATCAGAATTGCCGGCCCACGTGAAGGTCTTGCTATTGAAGGTATTCAATCTCTACTCTTATTTGGCGATGAAACTGCAATACCGGGGATTTTTGCGATCATCGAAGCGCTAGAAGAAAATGTTATTGTTAAGGCTTTCGTTGCGAAAAAGACGGAAGCGACTTATACGGTGCCTGATACCCGGGCTGTCTTATCGCTGACCTGGCTTAATGATGATAATGAACTGGCAGACCATGTGATATCCTGGATTCAGGAAAATAGCCCTGAGATGGTATGGGGCTCCGGTGAGCACAGCGTAGTTATTCCTCTGCGTAGATATCTTTTTCAGGCTTTTGGCCGTAGCAGGAAAAATACCACCATTACGGCTTACTGGAAATCAGGGGAAGCTGATCATCGCGATATTGATGATTAATCACGCTCTGGCAGTTACTCCACTCTGTGATTTAAACAGCGCTGGAACCGATAGCCTCGGGCCTGTGCTGTTTTAGATAATATCCACAATCTTTATCCTTTATAAGCCAGAATGTATTTTTTTAGGCTTACGTTGCTACACGGGCCTCAGAAGAGCATTTTGTCCTTAAGTGAATCGCCACGTAATAATTGGGACTATGTGGTCAGTCACACTCATTTTTCTCCACGCATTTAGAGTCAGCCATATTGAAGAAAAGTAGCGTTATCAAAGGTATGGACAGAGCAACTGGAGAGTTTTATGCTTCGCGGCTAAACTTGCTGTAAGCACGAGATAGCTTTGGATAGGTTAATTACGTCCGCTTCTGGCACAAAGCGGACATTCCTCACTTCTGTTTTTTTAACGTCAGCTAACTCAGATTTGAAGTTCCCGGTCCGGTACCTGAACAGAGCTGAAATATCAGCATGCCAGCGGCGTCAGTGTGACTTACTGAGGTGGATAGCGGTCCTGACTTCTTTTACCAGATCCGGGTAATTCTCTTCGGACTCTATACGGTCCAGTCTTTTCAGGAGCCTGTTCTCTTCTCCGAACAGGTGAGCGATATCCCTTATTTTCAGGGCCAGATAGTGTCCGGTTTCACTGGAGATAATGTGTGAACGCAGGCTCAGTAACAACATCAGAAATGCTTTATCACTGTCACTTTGTTGGGCGATCCAAGATATAACCGATTCAGGACCTGCAATGTCCTGCCAGGCCCAGACAAAACCACCCAGCACATCTTCCCGGTCAAACAGTGACTTCAGTTCACCGTCGTTCAGTCTTTCGCAGAATTGATGGCGAACAGAGTTCAGTTCATCATCTTTTAGTATACGCTCACGTTCCGGCTCGGGCCGGTGGCCGGCCAGCCCATTCTGCCACAGCAAATCGCGGAGATAATGTGCAATCCAGACCCAGGCGGTTCCTTTTATCGTCAATGAAAGCAGGGTTTCTATCGCCTTCTCCCGGTCAATATCCAGCAACCTTTTCAGAAGACGAGCAGCTACTTTGTTTACATCGAGATCATACCGGGAAAACCAGCGATTTCTATGCCGGTAACGTGCATGTATCTCATCACCTGAATTGAAGAAGAATGCCAGCAGACCATAACATTCTGCGGCTGTGCGTACTTTTATCATCGGCCAGGTCAGCTGGCTCAATATATGCTCAAACCAGGTGCGCGAGGACACACCATTGCTGTCAATCCTGTCCAAGAGTTCCAGGGTCATCGATGGATGTTCGTCGGGATGGCTGCTTTTACGGAATAACTCATCAAAAAACGCTGGCGGCAGAACGTTCTGAGGTGAAGAAAATGCAAAGTAATAACGCCAGTATGCGGAGCTCCCGAGACGGCGGTTGGCTGTCATTATTGCTTTTTCTTCCTCGTCTGCCTGAACGAACAATTTCAGATTAGCAGCCTGATACCCTGAAATTCCCGGAATCCAGTGACTCAGGGAGGTTGCTGATTTTGCTGCTGAGGAACGGAAATGAGACAGACAATCAACCAAATTTTGCACCAGTAATTTTTGTTCCTCGTTGCTGACACTTCCGTCCCCGGATTCCACGATAGCCCGCTCTGTCAGATATTCTTCTGCCCAGCTATAGAGCCCGGAGTTAGTTGTACGGAGCAACTGCAGGAAACAAAGGTCTGGTAGATAAACATAATCGCGTATACCTCTGTACCTGAAGCTCAGATTATTCAGCGCCAGGTGTACCTCACGCGGGGTGCTCAGTGCCGCACCGTAAATATCCGTTACCCGGTTTAAATCATCGATAAACTCTTCACCTGGAGGCGTTCCATTAACGGTTTCATACAGCCTTACAACGCCTGACAGAAACTCCCGGCGCAGGTCAAATGATTCCGGCCTTGGCAGACTGAACGAAATCTGCACGATTTTCTGCAGGTAAAGTTCGCCATCTTCCACGCCCAGTCCTTTCTTGATGGCCTGCGCCAGCACTCTTTTGTCATAGCAGAGTATGTAGCGGAAACGGGGGAAATCAGCGACGGATTTGACCAGGCGGACAACTTCCACGGCCTGTGCGGGTTCCAGCCTGTCCAGATCATCGAGCAGGATAATAAAGCTGAGATCCATTTCGACAATTTTTTCTGCGATTTCGGTACGCATCTCCGCGGCGGTTTTTTGCTTTTCTTTTAACCATCCGGTTTCCGACAGCGCGTTCAGCGCACCGCTCGCATCAGGTACGCCCGGGATCACCGTCGCGGCCTGAGCCAGCGGAGCCAGATGGCGGGCCGTCGCTCTGGTATAGTCCATGATTGTTCTGGCGGTCCGGGTCATCGTCTTTTTCTTTTCGAGGCTTTCCCGCTCTTCATGTGAAAGCCGGCGCTCTTCCTCTGCAGCAATGATGCCAGCAACCGGAAGCAGTAACGACGCCACCAGACTGGTATCACTGCCATCAAGCCAGGGGGAGATATTCAGGACATAGGTGTTATCCTCCTTATCCTCCTCATCCAGTGCTGCACGCAGCAGGTTCAGCAGACTGGTTTTTCCCGAGCCCCAGGCTCCCTCAATACCGATAACGGCGTTTCCTTCGCGACCAATAGCCTGAACAGACTTTGCCAGTTGTGAGGCAATATAGCGGAAGCCATAGCGATCCTGTTCCGGGCTGGTGACAGACTGATCCAGTCTCATTGCGTCAGTATCAGCCATATCACAGGTCTCCGTACAGGCAGCGCAACCCGGTCAGGGCCTCTGCCAGTGTGCCTTCCGCACATTTCGTGGTGAGCTCGCGGACCAGGGTGTCAAAGGCCTCCGCCGTCATAAAAATCCGCAGCCCGTCGATGCCGAAAAATCCCTCCTCTGATACGTGTCCCGGCGGGGAGAACATCACGCGTTCCCCCTGATGGCCGTGCGCCAGGGCTTCCGGATGACGGGCGTACAGCGTGAGCAGGCCCAGCAGTTCAGAGAATGCTTCCCAGCCGTACGGCACCACGAAGTCCTGGCCGGTGATGAGCACGTGCAGGCGCGGCGTGCTGTACCAGGCCCCCGGGCGCTCGCCGGGATGCTGGCCGTCGGTGCGGATCTGGAGGCGCAGCGTGCCGGCCTCAATAGTTTCCGTCACGGCCGGGATCGCCGGGCGCAGATCCTGTGCCAGGGCGGTGGCATTCCCTTCTGTCCAGTCCAGCCCGCGCAGAACCAGCGGCAAAACGGCCTTCAGCCGCGGCAGGGTGAAGATTTCTGCCAGCTCTGCATCCGGCATCTCCGTCAGGTTAAAACAGTCGCTCTCCAGCGGGCGCAGAAGGTGTTCGGCATACATCTGATCCACGACCGGGCGCAGCCCTGCCCGGAAGGCATCAAATTCTTCCGTCCAGTTTTCCCCGGCCAGGCGGAAGATCCCCTTCATATAGTGGCCATCCACCGGACGGTCATGCTCCACCTGCCAGGCCAGCAGGTTGCGGGTGATGTCGAGCAGGGTGTCCATGGCCGGGAGGGTGGCCAGCCTGTTATGCCCGCGCATGAAGGCCTCCCGGGCATGAACCAGAATGAAGCGCAGCTCATCCCGGGAGACAAGTGCGGTACCGAAGGTCTGGCCAAGAATGATATGCCGGTACAGCTGCCGGACGGTGGCCTCCGGATCGGCGATCAGCTGAAAATACCCGTCGCCGGGCGCGACTGTTTTCAGGCCGTCATCGAGGAAGCGTTCGGCCAGGGCGTTGACCGAAGTATTTTCGCGACCGGCGCGCACTTTCAGCGCCTCGATCAGCTTTTTGTGAAAACGCAGGTTAAGCTGGCTGAGCATCATCGTTCCTTTTATCTTTGTTTTGCTCATTATGCTAACCTAGCATTCATAAGGTGTGTTACTAATTTATGTCCTTTAAAGCTGTGATTTGTGATAGCGCAGTCATTGCTGAAAGTGATGATGAGGTTAGTATACTTGTACCTTTCTCTTCTCATTTCAGCAGAGATCCGAAAACCCTGAGTCCCGGATCTTCTCTCCTGCCGCCGGAAAATTTCCGTGATACGAAAAAAATTTATGACCTATATTAGGGATGACAGAGCCTGAGCGGTGTTTCAGGTCCTGAACGGTACCCGTCGTGCAGCGGCAGATATTGCCGCTTTGCTTATTTCCTGACCGCGGTACACTTCCGGAAACTTGTAAATATGCAAAAACTCGGATCAACGTAAAACGGTCATCCGGTAATTTAACGTAGTTTCTATATTGCTGCTTATTATTAGCCTGTAAATGATAATGGCAGGGGAAAATCATCCGGATGACAGATGCGGGGCGGGCAGACGATTGAACCGCTCGTCATAATTACTCTTGGTGACTATTTAAAGGGGAACGCTTTTGATGGGCGGTAAGAAGAAAGTTGATATGACGAGCATGTATAGGTCGCTGGCGCAGCTCGGTCACCAGCGTATCTGGTTACGAATCATCAAGTCAGGCGATCTGTTATTCATGGTTACTTTTTGAAAACAGACGTCTTGCTCGTTTTGAGCGCGGCCTGAATACATGGTGTTTCGTGAAAAATGCTGCCTTGGTGGACGACTATCCTCTGGGTAGTGTGCCAGATGGAGAAGGATTAACAGAGCTGCATGAAAAGGATGAACAGCTTTTCCACCTGACGCTCTGTGACGAGAATGTCGATCGTCTGCTTTCATACCTAGCGACGCTTGATGATTGATATTGTCTGTCGCCCCCCATCAAAAACTGCTGGCGGGATTTCTCAGAAATATAAAGAGGTAAAAGATCAATGGAAGATATTCAGGCCACGGCAGATAGCGTAGCTACTGCGATATCCCATCCGGTTACCGTGCAGCTGATAACCCAGGGGACTGGTATTTGGGGAAACGTGGCTACAGGGCTGATAACTGGTCTGCTGGCCGGCGGTATTACTCTGACAGGTATCTGGCTGACGCACCGGTTCACGCTCCAGCGTGAAAGACAGGTGTCAGACGATAAGTTGGAACGGGAGCGGCTTTTTATCGCGACGGAACTGATTACTCTCCTAGAGCAGTATGCTGAAGACTGTGCAGCTGTTGCCAGTGATGACGGTGAGCTGTTTTATGAGCCTAACCGACAAGCTGAGCGCGTGTCTAAAATAAGTTTTCCCGTCCCACTTAATTTTGAAACGGTGTCCGGTGACTGGCGGAGCCTACCGGCAGATCTCATGTATCGTATCCGGGAGCTGCCGGTAATGCGCAATGAGGCAATGCGGGCAATCGAAGATGGCTGGGAAAATTCGTGGCCTCCGGATCGCGAATATTACTTCAGTGCACGGCAATATGAGTCTTCACGGATGGGGCTGAAAGCTATACACCTTGCCAGACTCCTGCGCAGACTCTGCAAACTGCCGCGCTCCCGTCTCAATAAGTCAGCCTGGTCAGCGCAACCTGTAATGCTGCGTGTTCTGCGTCATGAACGAAAACAAAGACGCAGCTAACCTTAAAATAATGATTTCACCCTCTGACATTATTAAAAGGGATTTCAGACATGATTTCTGTAGTGAATGAAGGACAGGCTATTAAACACACGGACTACTGGCAGTCAGAGCAGGCCAGAGTCGGGTATCTTTTTCTGAGCTGGAACGCCGGTGCCGCTCGCTTACTGGTTCCGGATGCATCTGAAGCGCTCCTGAAGGAGGTGCGTGGCTCGCAGTACGTTATCATCAGCAAGGGCGAGCCTGAAGGCCGTGCCGCGCTGGAACTCCTTTTTGAAGACGGCAGCGATACACCGTTCGTGGTGCACATCCTTCTGGAGCAGTCCGATCGCCTGCAGACGGAAGCAGAACAGGGCGGAGACTTTGTGGTAAGGGTATGGACGCGCGGCGGCAGCCAGCTGCAATATCCGGGCAAATACCGTGTCGTGGGCACACTGCCCGACTTCTCGCCGTGGCAGGCCCATTAAGGATTCATCCCGGGCCGCCGTCCCCTGGCCGGTGACCTTCATTGCTGTCATCCACCACCTCCAGTGACTATCGGGATCATCGCTGACCATGACTGAGCACCTTTCCGCAACAACGCGTTACCGCGAAGACGAAAACGCCTGGCTGATCACCCTGCCAAAACAGCAGGACGGGGCATGCTATCCCCGGCCCCTGACTTTTGTGGCCATCAGGATCATCTCAGATGAGTATTTACCTGCGGGCATAGAGAATCGCGGTCCGCGTCATCTGAAGAGCCGGGTATGTGAGCTGAAACTCTTCTGGCGCGACGGTACATTATCCTTTCCGGCCAGCTTCAACGTCAGCCCCTATACCAATACTGCTGAGCTGGATCTGACCAACGGTTACGTTATTCTGGAGGAAGAACTGCAGGGCCGCGGACTCGGTTCGTGGTGCATGCAGCAGCTGGTCAGCTGGGCAAAAACCCTGCCGCCTGATACGCCGGTGAAAACAATCAGGACTAACCCGGGCGACGAAGTAGATGCAGTAAACCACGCCCGGCGTGACCGTTTCTGGCACGGTATGGGGTTCCGCTTTCCGCCCGGCAGCAGAACGTCGCTTCCCCTGACGGTTAATGAACTGAAGCTGCCGGCAGGCAGCCGTGCGAAACCGGATGTCGTCCTGCTGCACAGGGGGGTGCTTTCACTTGTTGAGGACAACGACAGGTACAGGCTGGATATGGAGGCAAAATCACGTACGCTTAAGGGCAAAGATGATGAGATAGCTCGTCTCACCCGCCGGCAGCCCCATAAGCTGATTATCCGGGCCATCCGCGCCCCGTTTACGCTGCTGTCCTTGCTCGTTCATCAGGTAAAGCGACATTATGCTCCCAGGAATGACCAGCAAAAGAACACCCACACGGACGATCATGAAGGATAACCAAGTGACCATGAATAACTTTCCCGCCCTCCCGTCGCAGGCGGCCTCGTTACCCGTCGCCATCGATTATCCGGCCGCACTGGCGCTGCGCCAGATGGCACTGGTGCATGAAGAAATGCCGAGGTATCTGCTGGCACCGGAGGTCAGCGCCCTGCTCCATTACGTGCCTGATTTGCACCGCAAAATGCTTCTGGCCACACTGTGGAATACCGGTGCCCGAATCAACGAGGCGCTGGCGCTCACCCGGGCCGATTTTTCGCTGACGTCATCACTGCCGTTCGTACAGCTGGCGACCCTGAAACAGCGTGCGGAGAAAGCCGCGCGGACGGCTGGTCGGGCGCCGGCCAGAAGCCAGGCGCATCGCCTGGTGCCGCTGTCAGATCATCAGTACGTCAGCCAGCTGCAGATGATGGTGGCCACCCTGAAAGTTCCGCTGGAGCGCCGTAATAAACGCACCGGCAGAAACGAAAAAGCGCGCATCTGGGAGATCACTGACCGCACGGTCCGGACCTGGCTGAATGAAGCGGTAGAATCGGCCGCTGCCGATGGAGTAACGTTCTCCATACCGGTCACGCCGCACACGTTCCGCCACTCCTACGCTATGCACATGCTGTATGCAGGTATTCCACTGAAGGTACTACAGAGCCTGATGGGACATAAATCGCTAAGCTCAACGGAGGTGTACACGAAAGTGTTCGCACTGGATGTAGCTGCACGGCACCGGGTTCAGTTCCAGATGCCGGGGATCGAGGCGGTGGCATTATTGAAAGGCCAATCTTAATATTAAGATTGCAACCTGAAGCGCTTGGTGGACTTGTCTAACCCCTCCCCTGTTCAGAAATGAGTCACGATATGCTATTAAATCAATAAAAATAAATCCGATCATCAGAAGTATCTTCTGGATACTTTTTCCGATAGTGCCAACACGTCCAAAGTAGAAAGTATTTTTGCATGCCAGTGTGACGCGTCTATAGACGGCCACGTGCTCATTAATCTGCTATGTACAGGATAAGCCGAATATTCGTTGTGTGTTCGCATTGGACTATGCAGTTGTGGTGATTACAAGTGCACTGATAGCGTAGCCACTTGCAGATCAACGTGATCAAGCTAAGGCAATTATGTTTAGCCCACATTTCTATGTATTGGGTCATAACATTTAATCATGTCTTTCTGCAACATGAATACTGTCACTGGCATGATGTTATCTATCCTCTTTCATACTCTCTGATTTAAAAGTTATCAACATATACATAGCTAGATCCAATAATACGATCCTATTGAAGATCCTAAATGGATCCATACAGTTCCAAACAGATCCCAGATCGTTACAGACCACGCCAGACAAGGCATACAGAAGATTTGGGTGTGTCACATTATGCAGTAAGTGTGTCACAACATGTAATTAGTGTGCCATACCATGATCAAAGTGGGTGACATCATGCACTTAGTGTGTCATAACATGCAAAATGGTGTGTCATAGCATGTGAAATACCGAACTATTCACCCTTTGTGGATAACCTTGAATGGATTCCTACTTAAGTGGCATAACTCTATGACTGATAACAATTTTATCCCTTCTCAAATTACAAATGAAGGAGAGGTACATCAATTAACAGTCACAAGTAATTCTTCAGTTCAACCAGCTATTCTACTGCGCTTGGGTGTCTTTGTTCCTGGCAGCAGAGCAATACCCAAGGGGCAGAAGTCCGGTATTGATGTTTCTTCTTCATTTTCTCAGCTTGAATTCGCCCGTAAGGAAGGTTATGACGAAGTCAGGATCTTTGGTGAGCGACTTAACATATCAACGGACTTTAGTGTCTGGATGGGCATTATTGGTGCCTTCAGTAAATACGGTTTGAAATCGAACACTATCGAGCTGCCTTTCACTGAGTTCGCCGCATTGTGTCAGTACGACTCTCGTCAGTTTAACAAGCGCCTGCGTGACACCATCTTCGATGCACTTACCAGGATCGGTACCAAGACAGTTCAGTTTAACAGCAAGAAAACTGGAGATAAATTTTTCACTCAGCTTCTTAAGAGCGGTAAGTACACCAGAGAATCCGATACGATCACGCTTCAAGCCGATGAGCGTTTGCATGAGCTGTATCAGATCGACTACAACATCCTTCTGCGTAAACGTCCTTATCATATGCTTAAAGGTAAAGAGGTTGCTCAGACGCTCTATACCTATATCGCCAGTCTGCCTGATAACCCTGCCCCAATCCGGTTTGATCGCATCATCGAACGTTTAAATCTGACCTCTCCAGTAAAGGAGCAGAACCGGCTGATCAAGGCTGCACTTAAGCAACTACAAGATATTGGCTACATTGAATATTCTATTGTAAAAGATGGGCGAACTCTAACGGTGTTGATTCATAAGCGAAACAAAAAACTTAAAGAATTGGCATCATAGAAGGTGGGTCGCATTATGCAGGATATTCAGCATTGGCGGGTCGTACCATGATTTTAGGTGTGTCATAACATGGTATCGTGGCACAGTTGCGTTTGAGCGTATTTTGTTAGGCTGATTTTTGAGCAGTTGGGATATCTTTACATGCTGTGACACACCTTTTGCATATCGCTGCCCACCTTTAACATGTTCCAACCCACCTTTTTGAGATCCTTTAACGATCTTTTTTCATAGCATGTTACAACACACCTTATACATGCTATGACCCACCTTTATGATTAAGGCGTTCACAGAACGCGCTTCTCGATACGTATAAGTGACCATAAAAATAGCTCACATCTGGTCTGATGCATATCAAGAAATGGGACTTAACAAGTGACCCCGGGATACCTCGTCTTTTTAAGGCAGTGAGTGTTAATTATTCGATACATCGTATGTCGAACTTATGAAAAGACCAATCTGAACGTACCAAAGATGCCCTGTCTTTTGAGGGGTTGATGGTTAGCTATGGCCTCCTGATCGTAAAACTATCGTAATCACCTCATTTTGTAGAAGGATTCTGTTTAATAAGTTATCAACTTTGCAAAATTTGATGTGCTTTGCACTTTTCTAGGTGGTTTGCATGTTTTATGTTGCTTTGCTTGTTTTCTCAAGATTTAATAGAATGATGCAAAGTTAATTGAAAGGAACTTCTTATGGGATTAATGGATACGCTAAATCAATGCATTACCGCTGGTCATGAGATGACGAAAGCCATCGCTATCGCTCAATTTAATGATGATAGCCCTGAAGCAAGGAAAATCACCCGGCGGTGGCGAGTTGGTGAAGCTGCCGATCTGATCGGTGTGTCATCCCAGGCTATTCGTGACGCTGAAAAAGCAGGGCGCTTGCCTCATCCAGATATGGAATTACGAGGGCGCGTAGAGCAGCGTGTTGGCTATACCATTGAACAAATAAATCATATGCGAGATGTGTTTGGTACCCGTCTCCGTCGTCCTGATGAAAGCCTGCCTCCGGTTATTGGTGTTGCAGCTCATAAAGGTGGGGTTTATAAAACATCTGTCTCCGTTCATCTTGCTCAGGATCTGGCTTTGAAAGGGCTTCGTGTACTGTTAGTTGAAGGTAACGATCCGCAAGGTACGGCATCGATGTATCACGGTTGGGTTCCCGATTTACATATTCACTCTGAAGATACGCTCCTCCCCTTTTATCTCGGTGAACGAGATGATGCTTTATATGCCATAAAACCAACTTGCTGGCCTGGTCTGGATATTATTCCTTCGTGTCTCGCATTGCATCGTATTGAAACTGAGCTTATGGGGCGTTACGACGATGGTAAGCTGCCGACAGACCCTCATATGATGCTAAGACTAGCCATCGAAACGGTTGCGCATGATTATGATGTGGTTGTCATCGATAGTGCTCCTAACCTTGGTATCGGCACAATCAACGTTGTTTGTGCTGCTGACGTATTGTTAGTCCCTACTCCCGCTGAACTCTTTGACTATACCTCTGCTCTTCAGTTTTTCGACATGCTCAGGGATCTGCTGAAGAACGTGGACCTTAAGGGCTTCGAGCCAGATGTCAGGATCTTGCTTACTAAATATAACAATAATAATGGTTCCCAGTCGCCCTGGATGGAAGAGCAAATTAGGGATGCATGGGGAAGCATGGTTCTTAAGAACGTAGTACGTGAAACGGATGAAGTGGGTAAAGGACAGATCCGAATGAGAACAGTGTTCGAACAAGCCATAGATCAGCGTTCTTCTACTGGAGCATGGAGGAATGCACTCGCAATTTGGGAGCCGGTTTGTAATGAAATATTTGATCGTCTCATTAAACCACGTTGGGAGATCCGTTAATGAAACGTGCACCTATTATTCCTAAATCTAATCCTTCAGTCGCTCCTGCAACTACTGCAACAGCTCCAGCTGCTCCTATGGTTGATACGCTCATTGCTCGAGTGGGCGCTATGGCAAAAGGTAATACTATTACCCTTCCCGTGTGTGGCCGAGATGTAAAGTTTGTTCTTGAAACTATACCAGGAGTAGATGTAGCAAACTCTACAAAGGTCTGGGTTGGTAATGAACGTGATCAGGCATTTTTAACAGAGGAGGCATTGGACGATCTCATACCATCGTTTTTACTAACTGGCCAACAAAATCCGGCTTTTGGTCGTAAGGTCGGGGGACATATAGAGGTTGCCGATGGTAGCCGCCGTCGCATGTCTGCCATTCTTACATCAACTGAGTATCGCATACTCGTCGGTGCCCTTGATGACGAACAGATGGATGCTTTATGCAAGCTTGGAAACGATTATAGACCGACAAGTGCTTATGAAAGAGGTAAGCGATATTCTCAGCGATTAGAAAATGAATTTAATGGGAATATTTCTGCTCTGGCTGACGCTGAAAATATTTCAAGGAAAATCATAACCAGATGCATCAGTTCCTCTAAGTTACCAAGAGATGTCATCGCCCTTTTCTCTCATCCAGGCGAGCTTTCTGCCAGAGCTGGTGAAAATTTACAGAAAATTTTTGCTGAGAACGAGGCTCGTTTACTCGAAGGGGCTTATGAACTTTCAGAAAAAAGAAAGGCAGGTGTAGTACTTGAGACTGATGAAATAATCCATTTTCTTACAGCCTTACTAAAAGATCACAGCAAAAAATTAAATCAGACCCCTGAAAAGCGCGTTTTCATTCCGGGAGCATCAGCGCAGTATAAAGGCAATAAATTAATCATTAGCCTAGATCGCTCTAAGCTTTCAGAAAAAGACATTGGGAAGTTTGAAGAAATGCTTGAGCATTTGGCTATTAAGTAAAAAAGTAATTATTCATAACTATCTTTCTAATTTACGATCCTCATGACCGTGGTCCCAACCACTCAACTGGGACCGTGGTCCCAACCACTCAACTGGGACCATGGTCCCAACCACTCAACTGGGACCATGGTCCCAACCACTCAACTGGGACCGTGGTCCCAACCACTCAACTGGGACCATGGTCCCAACCACTCAACTGGAACCGTGGTCCCAACCACTCAACTGGGACCGTGGTCCCAACCACTCAACTGGGACCGTGGTCCCAACTACCCAACTGGGACCGTGGTCCCAACTACCCAACTGGGACCACGGTCCTAACCACTCAACTGGGACCGTGGTCCTAACCACTCAACTGGGACTGTCATCCTAACCACTCAACTGGGACTGTGATCCTAACCACTCAACTGGGACTTTGGTACCAACCTATAGTCAGTCAAGCCTTTGTATGGGTATTTTCTAGCTAAGGCGCGTAAGTAATGTTTGTTAGTTAGTCTCTTTGGTGCTTCCTCGCTCACTCGCGGGCTTCGCCCTGTCGTTCGGCTGCGGCGAGCACTACTGGCTCTTTCTGAAAAGCAGGATTTAACTAATCCTTGCTATCGGGATATCTTTCCAGCGGGTGGTGTACGCAGGGGACAGCATATCGCGTTTCATCTGCCAGGATGGTGCAATGCCTCGTCCGGCAAACCAGACATGGCCCAGGCCAGAATGATTAATACCATCGAGAACCTTCATCAGTTCTGCGCTATGAGGTCGGGGCGGACGTTCGTCGAACAGCTGCAGCTGCGACACGCCGGAACTTGTGAAGTCATTCAGCATCACACCGGCTTTGGCATACCGGTGGCCATCCTTCCAGATACGCTCCAGCGCCGTTGTGGCGGCCGCAATGATGTCCCGGGTATCCTGAGTGGGCGTAAGCAGTTTCTCCGTGGCCACGTTGCCGTAGTAAGGCTCTTTAACGGTGAACGGAGACGTTTTGATAAAGACAGAAATATGCCGGCAGAACTGGTGTTCCCCCCGGAGCTTCTCCGCCGCCCGTTCCGCATACTGGCAAATGGCCTGGCGGAGCGAATCCGCTTCCGTGATTTTCTCGCCAAAACTGCGACTGCAGACAATCTGCTGTTTGGTGGGAGGGGCTTCCTCGAGGGCTATACAGCTCTCACCGTTCAGCTCACGTACCGTTCTTTCCAGCACAACAGAGAAATTTTTACGCACAAAGGTCGGGTTCGTCAGAGCCAGATCCAGCGCCGTCCTGATTCCCAGAACATGCAGCTTTTTCGCAATACGGTTGCCGACGCCCCAGATCTCTTCAACAGGCTGCAGGGAGAGCAATTTCCGCGTTCTGGCCGGATTACCCGGGGTCAGGGCCAGTACGCCCCTGAACTGTTTCCATTCCTTTGAGGCCCACTGAGCAGATTTGGCCAGCGTTTTAGTGGGGCCCATACCGACGCCGATCGTCAGCCGGGTGCAGTCATAAACGTGTCCACGCAGTTGCCGACCGAAATCTTCCAGGTTATTGTATTTATGTATTCCATTGATATCTAAAAACATTTCATCAATTGAGTATTGTTCCACGCGAGGTGCCAGTTCCTCGAGACAGCTCATTACGCGGGCCGACATTGAAGCGTAAAGCTCGTAATTACTCGAGAACGCGTAAATTTTCTCCGGATAACTTTCGTTTTTCATCTGGAACCATGGGGTACCCATACGCACGTATTTTTTACTCTCCGCGCTGCGGGCGATTACGCAGCCGTCGTTATTGCTGAGCACCACAACAGGCTTACCCTTCAGGTCCGGGCGAAATACCCGCTCGCAGCTGGCGTAGAAGCTGTTCACATCAGCGAGGGCAAACATCAGTACATCTCCCGTGTCCGGTGGATGATGTGGGTCACCACGCCGAAAATTTCCAGCTCATTGGGGTCGGGGTAGATAGGTGCCCAGCCGGCGTTCATAGGCTGCAGAATCAGTCTCGGCCTCAGCAGCAGGCGCTTCACGGTAAATTCACCCTGCAGGCTGGCCACAACAATATCGCCGTGCTGAGGTTTTTCCGCGCAGTCGACGACCAGAAGATCCCCGTTAAACAGGCTACCATCTGACATGCTGTCGCCGCTCGCGCGCAGATAGTAGGTCGCACTCGGATGACGAATGCAGTAGTCATGCAAATCCAGATCTGACTCAACGTAATCCTGGGCCGGGCTGGGAAATCCGCAGTTGGCCAGATCTGAAAAAAAAGGGTGCGTTTGCGGCGGAATCTCTTTCCCCGGCCTAAGCAACTGTAACTTCATGTATCCCTCACGACTTTAATTATACTGTTTTTATATACAGTAGTATTTTTACCGTAAGCGATCAACTTCGAGCGCAGAATGCCCTTTTTTAACACGTCCCACATTCAACCCTTATTGTTCTCTAGTTTTTCTCTAGATTGTCCTTGATAAACCCCATCACACTGTGTAAATTCCAAATTGTTCTCTTATACTTCTCAAATAAAAACCTGATTTTGTATTTGAAATTACCGTGAGGTTATATGAAAATTTTCATCGATGATGGATCAACCAACATTAAGCTGATGTGGCAGGACGGAGAAAAAGTTCATCGGGCGATCAGTCCGAACAGTTTCAAGCGTGAGTGGGCGGTTTGCTTTGGTGGCCAGCGCGTTTTTAACTATTCGCTCAATGGAGAGCACTACACCTTCGATCCCATCAGCGCCGATGCGCTGGTCACGACCAACATTGCATGGCAGTACAGTGATGTGAACGTCATTGCCGTCCACCATGCGCTGCTGCAGACCGGACTTGAACCCCGGGAGGTCGATATTGTCGTGACGCTGCCGCTCGCGGAGTATTACAACCGTGACAATCAACCCTGTGCTGAGAATATCCGGCGCAAAGAGGAAAACCTGATGCGGCCGGTCACCCTGAATGACGGACTGACCTTCACCGTTCGCAGTGTGCGCGTCATGCCTGAGTCCATTCCGGCAGGCTTTGATGTGGTGAGCAAACTGGACGACCTTGACTCACTGCTCATTGTTGACCTGGGAGGCACCACGCTCGATATTTCACATGTCAGGGCCAAAATGCGGGGGATTTCGCGTATCTTTGGCGACTCCGGCCTGGGGGTATCACTGATGACGCAGGACGTCAGGGCGGCGATGGCAGTGGCCAGAACGCGGGGCAGCAGCTATCTTGCTGACGAACTCATCATCCACCGAGAAGACGAGAATTTTATGCGGCAGCGCATTAACGATGCCTCCAGACTGGCCGTCGTGCAGGAAGCGCTTCGCGATTCACATCACCGTCTTGTGAACCGGGTGATCGATGCCGTGAAGAGCTTTGAAAGTTATTCTCATGTTATGGTAATTGGTGGCGGTGCCGAACTCATCGCCAGTGCGGTCAGACAATTTTGTGGGGTGCGCGATGACAGGTTTTACCTGAGCGAAGATCCCCAGTTTGACCTGGTCAATGGCATGTTCGCAATTGGTTAATGAGATGGATAAACCGGACACCCGTAGAAAAATTACGTTTTACCTGAACCCCGAAAGCAACGCTGCTGAGCGCTACGTCTGCGATGAAACAGACAGGCTGCCCCAGGGGGAGCGGGGGAACGTCTGGCGTGCTGCGCTTCTGTCCGGCTTTGCCCTGAGAAAACAGGATGAAAGGCTGCCGCATCTGCTGGCAGCCCAGCTGAATGAATCGACCACGTTCGAGGAGATGGTTCTGCTGATGCAGGCGGTTTTCCCGGAAGAAATGAAAGCGTTCGGCAACCGCCGACCAGCAGCGCAGACGCCAGCAAAAGTGCAGGGCAGTGCACCGCCCGCGCCCCCGGAAGATGACAATGAAACCCTGAGCAATGCCCGGGCCATGTTTGGTGGCGCGAAGGATAAATAAGGTAAATCCATTATGTCACTCGTAAAGCACCATGCTGAACGCATGATCTGCCATGTTCTGCGTGCCAGAAACGTTCCAGAGGACCAGTGGGCGGACCTCGTCAAAAAGACTGGCAGGGGAATGATCCTGCTGGGCGTGGCGTTGGTCGTCCCGTTATTACTCGTCGATGCGATGCCCCTGCCGGTGACCATTGTGCTGCAGCTAGCCTATGCCTGTCTGATGTGCCTCGGAGTTATCCTGGCCTTTGACAATAAAACGGCAAAAGGACGGTCATGATATGAACATCAACCTACAGGAAACAGTATGCGACTCGAAGAACTGAAAGATGAAGACCGAACGCTGGTTGTGGTGGCCCTGCAGGCGCTGCACCGCGAGCGGTTAACTGCATCCAATGCCGCCTTTACGTTCTGCCAGCTGGCCGGAAAAACCCCGCCTCCGGATGATATTTTTGGATTGCATGAAGTGCAGGACGCGCTGCGTCGTATTGGGGCAGCGCCCGCGCGATAAAAGCAGCATAAAAAACGGCAGGAAGAAATCTCATCCCTGCCGTTAAAACGAGCGCTCAATTTTTCGGCGATTATAGAGTTTTAAATTGTGATGTAAAACACAATCTAACCTCAAGTAAAATTTCTCTGATTAATGCCTTATGCTGCGGATTCCTGCATACATAAAGTAGTCAAAACAGTAATCAACGAGATTAATAACGATCTGATTTACGGGTAGCAGACAGGAGCTGTTGTGAAAATTTATCACGGTTCACGCGCGTTATTTGACAGTTTTGACCCCCAGTTTTTTGGTACAGGCGAGGGTACAGGATTGGCGTTCTGGTTTATTGATAATTTTGACGGTGCCGATTACCACGCTCATATGATATAGCGTCTTCCTGTTCATACTCCCAGAGTCTATACCTGCGAATTCCCTGACCATTTGCCTGTGGCAGACCTGGATGCTTCTCTTTCTTCGCAGCCAAAAATCCTGGAACGTCTGAGGGACACCCTGCCAGTTGAACTGGCCTTTGAACTTCCAACAGAGAGCCGTAACTGGGGAACTCACCTGCTAACCCGATGGGCTGTTCTTTCCGGAAAAATAGGTGAAAACAGCGACTTAATTGATTTGCTGTTTTCCCGCTGCGGTATTATGGGGGCACATAACATACAGGGAGGTTGTGGGAATACCCGATACAAAGGCAGATGTACGGTCATTTTTGCAGGTGCTGCGCATCATATCCGCATACTCAAAACGGAAGAGGTATGAGTTTCCTTTTCATCACAGTTCTGCACAATCGAAGGGGCTGCTACTGACACGAAGCGGACCAGGCAACTGAGCTGAAGGTCCGCTGTGAGCGAGAAGCGGACACTCAATGACATTCATTTTTGCACTTATTTTTGTGTAAGGGCTCAATGGAGTTATAAATTTGCATGCCCCTGCCAGTCTCGTTTACTCGTGGTTATGATCTCTTAGAAAAACGGTCAATACGTCCTTGGGCGGGGTTACACCACTTTCTGAGGTTAGCCAACCCACTGCGCCACGATGATATGTCCCGTGAAAAAGCACATGATTGAGCATATCGACCGCCTTCATCTCACCATATCCGCCATCAACAAACTGGAATTTGATTGTTTCAGCAAGATCAGCGGAAGACATGGAATTGACATGTTGAATATACCAGTCTGTACATTCAGTCATCGTTATCAGAAGCTCATCAGCAGAGGGGGTCTCTGGCGTGTTCAATGCTGTGAAGGAATGCTTCTGACCGGTAACGTTAGCTCTGAAGATCAAATCAACCACATGAACGTGATTCATCAATCTGAGCGTCAGGTGGTGCTTTTCTGCATTTGCAGACGCATCGATTCTTTTAATCGCTTGTAGTGTTTCAATATCTATCCAGCGCTTGTATCTAAACAGCGTAACTAACTTGTCAGTATCCATGCGTCACCTCTTTTATACATTTTGTTATCCTATCAGTAACATAAAGGGTTCTCTACTTACTTCCGCTTTTGGCACATAGCAGACTGTGACCAAATAAAGGATGCCGGTTTCCTACGCCTTCCAGCTGTCTGCCAGCGGCGTGTTCAACGCCGTGCCTTCACGCTAACCCGGCCGCTACGGTCGCAAGGGTTCACTTCGTCTCTTTACTCACCCGTTCGCACCTTTCACGGTGCATTCAGCCCGTGAAAGGCTTGCGCTGCGGCCTGCGGCATCGCCCCAGCGCCCTCCGCTTTACGCCGGGTTTTTGTGGCGGCACGGCGCAACAGTGTGCCAGATGCTGAGGACGCAACTATGTTCAGACTGACCTGTATTGAACTCATTAACGGCGAGTTTGCCGTGTATATCAACAACCATTATCTGGGGAGCGAGGATGCCAGTAGTGAGCGACTCTGCCTGGGCGAGATTAAGGAGCAGCTTTCCCGGCTCCCGGGCGTGGAATCAAAGACCCTGCATGAACCTATGCCGGAGGGCGATGACTGGTGCTGGAACGACATCGCCGATCGCGTGCTGCCGTCGCTACCTGCCTGCCACGATGATATGACGGTGGCGGCGCTCATCGCCAGACTGCAGCAGTATCCGCAGGATGCTCTGTGTATGGGGACATTCTGGCTTGCAGACGATTTTCTGACGCTCGATGAAAGTCTGTCTGAAGAGGAAATTGCAGAAGCCATGCGTATCTGCGACCACAGCCACGATGCCGGAATCGGATTTAACTGGGACACGCTGCAGTTTGCGATTGACAGGGTGAAGGGGCGCTGACGAAAAAGAAGGACACCCTCCGGGGAGGCGGGTGTCCTGAAATCGAAGGCAAACATGCCAGAAAAAGGCACGAATCTGCCATCACTGAATATCCCCCTGTTGGACTCATAAGCTATCAGAACCGGTACCGAAGGATGTCGGTTCCCTCCGCCTTATGGCCGCCTGCCGGCGGCATATTCAACGCCGTGCCTTCACGCTAACCCGGCCGCTACGGTCGCAAGGGTTCACTTCGTCTCTGTCCTCACCCGTTCGCACCTTTCACGGCGCATTCAGCCCGTGAAAGGCTTGCGCTGCGGCCTGCGGCATCGCCCCTGCGCCCTCCGCTTTACGCCGGGTTTTTGTGGCGGCACGGCGCAACAGGGTGCCGTATATCAGAGAGGAGAGTGCCATGTCCCGTTTTATCCTGGGTGACTGCGTGCAGGTCATGTCCCGTTTTCCGTCGCGTGCAGTGGATTTTATTCTGACCGATCCGCCGTACCTGGTCGGCTATAAGGATCGCACCGGGCGTACCCTTGCCGGCGACAACACGCCGGAATGGCTGCAACCGGCCTGTCATGAGATGTATCGCGTCCTGAAAAACGACAGCCTGATGGTGAGCTTCTACGCCTGGAACCGGGCAGATTTGTTTCTTAATGCCTGGAAAACGGCTGGCTTCCGGATTGTGGGGCATATCGTTTTTGCAAAATCGTATACGTCGAAATCAACATTTGTCGGCTATGCCCACGAAAGTGCCTACCTGCTGGCGAAGGGCCGGCCACAGGCGCCGGACCGTCCCATCCCGGATGTGATCCCCTGGAAATATACGGGCAACCGTCACCACCCGACTGAAAAGCCGGTGCAGAGCCTGCGCCCGCTTATTGAATCCCTGACCCGACCGGGCGCCATTGTTCTGGATCCGTTCGCCGGTTCCGGCTCCACCTGCGTGGCGGCCGCCGAAACCAGCCGGCGCTATATCGGGATCGAGATGCTTGAAGAGTATCACGCCGCTGGCGTTCGTCGCCTGGCGCAGGTTGAAAGGTCGAGAAGAATGCCGGCCGCAAATGATGGGGCCTTTTATCCCGACTATCCGGAGGCAGCATGAACTATGCGGGACTTGAGGATCTGCGCACGGACGTCGCCACCCTCAGCAATGCCATGTGTGATGTGCGGATGCTGCTGAACCGCCTCGAATCTCAGCACAGGCACGATGCGGCCACGCTGGCTGAACGTATGGCCGCGCAGACCCTGCGCCGGATAAACACCCTTTTACTGGAAGCGTACCGCGAAGCCCTGGTGCTGGACGAAACCTTTCAGGACTGACTGACCCTGCCGGGCGATGCCCGGCCTGTTAACCCGATAAGAGAGTAAAAACATGTACGGAACCCGTGAAGAACTTTGTGTGAAGCTTGAAAACATGTTCACTGCCTGTGAACCGCTGACCCTGCTGGTCTGGACAACGGACGCGGTATTAGCGGCGTGCCGGAAACACAACCAGTTCCCGACTGAAGAGGAAGCACGCAGGCTAATGAAAGCGATCGGTGACACGCATATGGCTGTTTACCAGATTAAGGGCGTCACACAGGCCAGCGTGAACGACATGCTCACGCTCCACAGGAAAGAAGCAAACCGGCAGGTAAGCGTGCCGGCGGCCCTGCTCACACGCGTGTTGCAGGACTATGAGTGTGAGCTGGAGCACAGGGCGGGTCAGGCATGGGAGGCGGGCCGGCCCGAGCCGCAGGCCGTACAGGAGGCGAGAAACGACGTGTACCGGCTGAAAGAGGCGCTTGCTGCCTGATAGTGAGCCGGGGGGATGCCCCCGGTTTGCCAGTGGCCATCCACTGCGAAAAAGGAGGTCAGTGCCTTCCGCTTTTATCCGCCGCAGCCCGCCGGGCCGCGGCGGGACAGTAAAACTCCCCTGACATACCGTGCGGTGGCGGCATGCGCCGTGACTTCACTGTAGCCCGGCCGCATCGGCCACAAGGGTTCGCTTCGCCGCCGTCCTCACCCGTTCGCACCCTTCACGGTGCATTCAGCCCGTGAAGGCTTTGCGCTGCGGCTTGCGGCGTCGCCCCTGCGTCCTCCGCTTTTCGCCGGTCTTCTGTGTCGTCACGGCGATGCCGGAACCGAGAATATGTTAACCGTGGAGGATGTATGAACCAGACCCTGACCCGTTGTGATGCCGTTCGTCTTGAGGGCGCGCAGCGTCTGACTTTCTTACCGGATGTGTTTGGCGGCGATTTTATAACGTCCGAGGCATCCATCTATGCCTATGCCAGACGCTATTGCCCCGACTATGTGGGGGGATTCTGGCAGTTTTACCGTCTGCCGGACGGGGGCGGATTTATGGCGCCCGACATGGAGAGCCTGACGTTTTGCAATGCGGAAAACTGGTTTGAGCAGACCGTCAGCGGGGAAGTGGCGGGGATCATCCTCACTGCGCTGGTTCTTAATCACCGGAGCTGGCACCACAGCAACCATGACCACGAAGAACTGTGTCGCCACTTTTGCCGCCGCCATGATCAACTGATGGCGTTTGCTGACACTCACCCGGAAAGCGCAACCATCTGGCGTGCCCTGGACTGAATGACCGCGGGCGGCGTTGCCGCCCGGTATCCTGAAAGAAGAGGAGAGACGTAATGCAATTATCAGCCGAAACACGAAATATCCTGCGTCAGTACAAAGACCAGATCAACACCAGACGACGTGATTTGGGACTCAGCCCGGTTACTACCGCAAAAGTGGTGGAAGAATTGTGTGAGTCCGCAACCCGCCAATGTTCCGTATACTTATGCGGTCATTTTATTCTTCAGGGCGGGCAGGGCGACAAACAGTAACAGCAGGGCGGGGCTACAGCTCCGCCTGTTCGCGCGCTGAAAACCCTGTCATCCCTGCGGGCTGACGGGCTGAAGTGACAGCGCCTGCGGCGCTGCATCTACGCCCGGAGTCCGGAACAACAGCAGACTCATTCGGGTAAATTATGTGAGGGTAAAAACAACGCCGTATCTGCCGGAAATCATGTCATTTGCTGATCTGCAGGGTGTGAAGGCCAGCAGGCTCCGTTTGCCCGGGTTTACGGGCCGGCCCGGGCAGTGAAACCCGATCAGCAAATTATCCGGAATATTACACATGGCCCCCTTCGGCTCCTGACCCGCTGCGCGGTTCAGTCGTCGAGCCCCACTCCGCCAGGGCCGCTGCTGCGCACCGGCCAGTCTCCGCCGAACCCCTGCGGGTTTCGGGCTTCGCTAGGGTCTGATGGCGAAGGTCAACTTCCCGGCTCACAGCGACCGTGCCGGTCGCGTCGCCTCCACCGCGCCGGCTGATGTCGTCGCTCTGATGCCGCCACGCCGTTCCGACGTGTCGGGTGCGTGCATCCTGTTCCCCCGGTGAGGCCATCACCCTGTGTGTCCTCCCGCGGAGGGCTGGTCGTAGCACCGTCGGGTCGTCATCCAAGGGGTGAAATGCACGCT
>NZ_JBMNWZ010000009.1:0-103480 GCF_049312895.1 Leclercia barmai
AGCGTTCATCGCTGAACCCCGCTGACCCGGCGGCTTGCGTGCCGTTGTTCCGTGTCAGTGGAGGCGCATTATAGGGAGTTCTCGGACGGTGACAAGCGCTAAATTAAAAAAAACTTTCAACCGTCTGTTTTTTGCTCAAAACCGTGCTATAGCGCTAGTTTTTCGAGCGTTTCGAAGCCATAACGATGCAAAACGGGTAAAAGTTGCTCAGTTACCGGGGTCAATGCCATGCAATAAGCGATATTCGCGTCGGTGGATTTCGCATCTGGCGCTTCATGTTCAAGCAGCCATGCCGTGCGACGGGCAATTGCCGCTCCCGAATCCACCAACCGGGTACCTTCCGGAAGTACGGCAAGCAGCTCTTCCTGTAATAGCGGGAAATGCGTGCAGCCCAGCACCACCGTATCTGGCGGCTCCGCCATCCGCAGCCATGGACGCAGAATACGGCGCAGCTCTTCCAGCGATACCGCCTGGCCGTGCAGTTTAGCTTCGGCCATCTCAACCAGCTCAGCAGAACCTAACATCGCAATCTGGCATTCATTGGCAAAGCGCTCGATCAGCTCACGGGTATAAGGACGTTTAACCGTCCCGCGCGTCGCCAGCAGTCCCACCACGCCATTCGCCGTCAGGCGCGCGGCAGGTTTAATCGCCGGAACGACGCCGACAACCGGGAACGGGAATTTTTCACGCAGTGCCGGAAGGGAGACTGTACTGGCGGTATTGCAGGCAATCACCGCCAGTGCGAGAGGATACTGCTGTTGTACGGCGGTAACGATCTCGACGACGCGCTCGACAATAAACGCTTCGCTCTTTTCCCCATACGGGAAAGCCACGTTATCGAACGCATAGATATAATGAAGATCCGGCAGAAGTTGCCGAATCTCATCATAGACTGAAAGCCCACCGACACCGGAGTCAAACACCAGTACGGTGGGACGTGGGTCAGAAGGTGTAGCTGCCAGACAAGGTGTATTCCCGTCCTGCAGTTTCGTAGCCATAAACTGTCTCGTAGTCTTTATCGAACAGGTTGGCTATTTTACCACGAACTGTAAGGTGAGAGGTGACAGGATATGAAACGGCGAGATCCCACAGGCTTACGCCGCCCATCTTCACTCTGCGAGAGTTGTCATAATCATAGTCGTAGCGCTCACCCATATATTGATAAGTCACATCCCAGCCCAGATCGTAGATCTGGCCAGTAAGATCGTATTTCACCTGCTGCTTCGCACGGCGATAAAGCTGCTGGTCGGTTTCATCATCACGCGGATCAACGTATTGCAACGTCAGACGATGCACTACAGGTCCGGTCGTGAAATCGCCCGTCCACTCCAGCCCTTTAATGGTGGCAGATTTGACGTTGAAGTATGCGTTATTGTTGTAATCGATCAGGTTATCAATTTCGTAGCGATACGCTGACAGGCGCCAGTCGAGAGGACCCGTCTCACCTTCCAGACCCGCTTCCCACTGTTTCGACTCTTCCGGTTTCAGGTTCGGGTTAGAGGCGATACCAAAACGTTCAGCACCAAATTGCTGCCCCAGGGAAGGAGCCAGGAAACCTGTTCCGTAAGAGAGGGTGACTTTATAGTCTTGCACAAATTCCCAGCCGGCTGCCGTTTGCCAGGTTCCATGCCAGCCAAACTGTTCGTCATGATCTTCCCGACCAGAAGCCTCAAGCGTTACGCTTTCAATCTGCTGCTGACCGGTAAGATACAGGCCGGTGTTGTCTCGCTTATAGTCATCTGTGCTGGTTGTGCCCAGAGAGCTTAACTTCTCTTGTTTCCAGTCAACTCCGCCACTGACCGAGCCATGCCCAACGATTACGTTGTTCCCCCACTGGATATAACGCTGTTCCATGTCATCCAAAGAGTGGCCTGGCGCGTAGCGACCGGTCTCACTGCTGTAGTTATAATCTTTTATCCGCTGATAGTTAGCGACCAGCTGAGAAGAATAGATCCCGGAGTGGAAGCGCATCGCAGTATCCCAGGACTGGGTATAGTTCTGATGTTCATCGCCGCCGCCAGGATATCCCCAGTTACCCTGGTCATAATCCGCATTGCTGGCATAACCGTAGCCGCGGAAATAGCCGTCAACGTTTTCGTTGAACTTGTGCTCAACACCGCCCCAGAACAGTTTATTACGGTAGCCATCGCGATCGCTGTCGCCGCTATAAGATGAATTTGGCTGAACGTTAAAGCCTTTCGTTGTCTGGTAAGCACCTGCAGCAGTAATGACAGTGTCGTCAAAGCGCTGACGGTATGTCCCGTCATATTGCTGATAGCCTTTAGAGCCAACACCAGCATTAATCTGTGAGCGCTCTTCGCCCGTCATAGTAATGATATTAACGACGCCGCCAATGGCACCTGAGCCATAAACTGCAGAGCGCGGCCCACGGATATACTCAATTCGCTGGACCAGTGATACCGGGATCTGGTCGATATCAGAGCTATTAGAGATGCCCGGGCGCGCAACGGGGATCCCATCGACTAATACCAGAACATGTTTTGCCTCAGTACCGCGAACGAAAAGCGAAGAGCTTTGCCCCATTCCCCCGTTTTGTGCGATATCCACACCCGGCAGACGGCGCATAACATCCAACACCGTTTTTGATTGCCAGCGATCGATATCCTCACGGGTAACAATATCGGTAGGTGCCAGAACGGTATTTACTGGCTGTTGAAAACGGTTTGCCGTCACCACCAACGAGTCTGCGCTATCCTGCGCCCAGCCCGAAAATGCCGTGACGGAAAGCGCCGTCAACAGCGATACTTTTTTTATCATTGTAAAAGCATCCACAATATAAGAAGGATGCCGCAGGCCCCACCCATAGCACGCGATGATGAAACCAAATGCGACGTGATCCCGGCAGGTCTTCGGGCTAGGTGGCGTTAACTGGATGACGACTTCCCATTTTCACAGTGCCGATTAACTCATCCCGCCAGTCTTTACCGCTGCGCGTCAGCTCCAGATTTGCACTGGATTCCCTTTTCACTCATAAGAGACCGGAAACATAATGCTACATTTAGACACGTATAGATGTCCAGACTGCCGTTAACCATTAGGGCTGGACATCCCCTGTACAATCCCTACAATCCCCGCGTAATTCATCTTCAACAGGAAGCATCATGACTCCAGAACACCTCCCGACAGAACAGTACGACGCGCAACTGGCAGAGAAAGTCGTCCGCCTGCAAAGTATGATGACGCCTTTTGCTGCGCCTGCGCCTGAGGTGTTCCGCTCCCCGGTCAGCCATTACCGTATGCGTGCCGAATTCCGTATCTGGCATGATGGCGACGATCTGTACCACATCATTTTCGATCAGCAGACCAAAAGCCGTATCCGCGTGGACAGCTTCCCGGCGGCCAGCGAGCTGATTAACCAGCTGATGACCCTGATGATGGACGGCGTGCACAATAATCCTGTTCTGCGCCATAAGCTGTTTCAGATTGACTACCTGAGTACCCAAAGCAATCAGGCTATCGTCTCGCTGCTGTACCATAAAGCGCTGAATGACGAGTGGCGCCAGGCGGCAGAAGCCCTGCGCGATGCGCTGCGCGCGCAGAACATTAATGTGCATCTGATTGGCCGCGCGACAAAAACCAAAATTGCCCTGGATCAGGATTACATCGATGAACGCCTGCCGGTAGCGGGAAAAGAGATGATTTACCGCCAGGTTGAGAACAGCTTTACGCAGCCGAACGCTGCCATGAACGTGCAGATGCTGGAGTGGGCATTGAAGGCCACCGAAGGTTCCACTGGCGATCTGCTGGAGCTGTACTGCGGTAATGGCAACTTCTCCCTGGCGCTGGCGCGTAACTTCGAACGCGTGCTGGCTACCGAAATTGCCAAGCCGTCGGTCGCCGCCGCGCAATACAACATTGCGGCAAACCACATTGATAATGTGCAGATCATTCGTATGTCGGCGGAAGAGTTTACTCAGGCGATGAACGGCGTGCGGGACTTTAACCGTCTGCAGGGGATCGATCTGAAGAGCTATCAGTGTGAAACGATTTTCGTCGATCCGCCGCGCAGCGGGCTGGACAGCGAAACCGAGAAGATGGTGCAGGCGTACCCGCGTATTCTTTATATCTCCTGTAACCCGGAAACCTTATGCAAGAACCTGGAAACATTAAGCCAGACGCACAAGGTTGAACGTCTGGCGTTGTTCGATCAGTTCCCGTATACGCACCATATGGAGTGCGGGGTGTTACTGACGGCGCGGTAACCCGTTATTGCCGGGTGGCGCTGCGCTTACCCGGCCTACAACTACAAAACAGAACCGTTACTCTGGCAGCTGCTGCTTACGGTTACGCATTTTAAAGCCAATCCAGAACACCAGCGCCACCGACAGTACAGCCGGCAGGAAGTTAGAGCCAATGTCCGGGTACTCTGCGCGCACTACGGTGCTATACAGCAGGACGCCCAGAACAAAGAACGCTGCCGACAGCGCCGGTAAGCCTACCGGCATGGTGCGATTCTGATAACGCTGATGCAGACAGTAGACCGTCAGCACCAGAGAGATCATCGGGAAAACCGAGAACGGTACAATGGAGCTAAAAATCGCTGCGAACGTACCGTTAATGGATAAGCCAGCGATCAATGCCAGCAACAATGTTCCTTTATCCTGTCCTGTCTGTTTCATTACTCACCTTTCACTCATCGGATTGATGCGCCAGTTTTTCTTGTTCACGGCGATACCAGTAATAAGCCCCTTTAGAGATCATCCGCAGTTGCAATACCAGTCGCTCTTCGAGTTGCTTGCGTTGTTCAACGCTCACATCCAGTGCTTCGGCGCCCGCACTGAAGACTATTGTGACCATCGCCTCGGCCTGCGCCTCTGTGAAGGCGCGCGGCATATGGTTTTCGAGTTCAAGATAGTCGGCAAGTTCCGCAATAAAATGCTGAATCTCGCGGGCCACAGCGGCACGGAATGCTGCCGAGGTGCCAGAGCGTTCCCGTAACAATAAACGAAACGCGTTGGGATTATTGCCGATAAACTCCATAAAAGTGGAAACGGAGGTGCGGATCACGCTGCCCCCTTTGGCGATACGCTGACGCGCCTGGCGCATCAGCTGGCGCAGCATCAGCCCGCTCTCATCCACCATGGTCAGACCCAGTTCATCTACGTCACGGAAATGACGATAGAAAGAGGTAGGCGCAATCCCGGCTTCGCGTGCGACCTCGCGCAGGCTCAGACTGGCAAAACTCCGCTCAGCACTCAGTTGACTGAATGCGGCTTCCACCAGCGAACGCCGGGTTTTCTCTTTTTGTTGTGCTCTTACGCCCATCACGATAGTTGAATCCTTCCAAAGGCCCGCTGGCACTATACCAGAGAATAAAATTAATCGGTTTACCTGGCTTACAGAATGAAGGTTTCCATGTGGTTTGTGCTCCACCACGCGAAAAGAGCACAACGATAATTGGGTTATCCCGCCAATGATGTTACTATTCTGTTGCTTTTATGTATAAGAACAGGTAAGCCTTACCATGTCACATTCCTACGATTACGACGCAATAGTTATTGGTTCCGGCCCCGGCGGCGAAGGCGCTGCTATGGGACTGGTTAAACAGGGAGCCAGAGTAGCGGTTATTGAGCGCTACCATAACGTTGGCGGCGGCTGTACCCACTGGGGCACCATCCCTTCCAAAGCCCTCCGCCACGCCGTCAGCCGCATTATTGAATTCAACCAGAACCCTCTCTACAGCGACCACTCCCGTCTCCTCCGCTCTTCTTTTGCCGATATTCTCAATCACGCGGATAACGTGATTAACCAGCAGACGCGGATGCGCCAGGGTTTTTATGAACGTAACCACTGCGAAATTCTGCAGGGCAGCGCGCATTTTGTAGATGAGCATACGCTGGCGCTGGAGTGCCATGACGGTTCTGTTGAGACGATCACCGCAGAGAAATTTGTTATCGCCTGTGGCTCACGCCCGTATCGTCCGGCCGATGTCGATTTCTCTCATCCGCGCGTCTACGACAGCGACTCCATTCTGAGCCTGCACCACGAGCCGCGCCACGTGCTGATCTACGGTGCCGGGGTGATCGGCTGCGAATATGCCTCTATCTTCCGCGGCATGAACGTGAAGGTCGACCTGATTAACACCCGCGACCGTCTGCTGGCCTTCCTCGATCAGGAGATGTCCGACTCGCTTTCGTATCATTTCTGGAACAGCGGCGTGGTGATTCGCCACAACGAAGAGTACGAGAAGATCGAACCCTGCGATGATGGCGTGATCATGCACCTGAAATCCGGTAAAAAGCTGAAAGCAGACTGCCTGCTGTACGCTAACGGCCGTACGGGTAACACCGATTCGCTGGCGCTGGAGAACATCGGTCTCACCACCGACAGCCGCGGGCAGATCAAGGTTAACAGCATGTACCAGACCGCTCTGCCGCATATCTATGCCGTAGGCGATGTGATTGGCTATCCAAGCCTGGCGTCAGCGGCTTACGACCAGGGACGCATTGCGGCTCAGGCGCTGGTGAAAGGTGAAGCGACGGCGCATCTGATCGAAGATATTCCGACCGGCATTTATACCATTCCGGAAATCAGCTCTGTCGGGAAAACCGAGCAGCAGCTGACGGCCATGAAGGTGCCTTACGAGGTGGGTCGCGCCCAGTTTAAACATCTGGCGCGGGCGCAAATCGTGGGGATGAGCGTGGGTACGCTGAAGATTTTGTTCCATCGCGAGACGAAAGAGATCCTCGGCATTCACTGCTTCGGTGAGCGGGCGGCGGAAATCATTCATATCGGCCAGGCGATCATGGAGCAAAAAGGTGGTGGTAACACCATCGAATACTTTGTTAATACCACCTTTAACTACCCGACCATGGCAGAAGCTTATCGGGTAGCGGCGCTGAACGGCTTAAACCGCCTGTTTTAATTTACCGTCGAAATGGCCATCCATTGCACCACGGATGGCCTCTGCCAGCTGCTCATAGCGGCTGCGCAGCGGTGAACCCGGGCGATAAACCAGGCCAATGGTACGGCGCGGCTCCGGCTTGATGCAGGGCAGATAGACCACCCCATCACGCTTACGCTCGCGCGGCACGGCCAGCGCAGGCAGCAGCGTAATGCCGCTTCCCGCCGCCACCATGTTACGCAGCGTTTCCAGGCTGGTTGCGCGGAAGTGGGTATCTTCATCAGCACCCGCTTCAAAGCAGAAGCCCATCGCCTGATCGCGCAGACAGTGACCATCTTCCAGCATCAGCAGCTTTTCGCCGGCCAGATCGGCCATCGGGACGCGATCGCGGCTCGCCCACGGATGATCTTCATAGATCGCCAGCATCATCGGCTCATCAAACAGCGGCACTTCGATAAAGGCTTCGCTCTCTTTAACCAGCGCCAGAATGGCACAGTCGAGCTTGCCGCTATCAAGCTGCGCCAGCAGCTGATGGGTTTGCGCTTCATGCAGGTACATTTCGAGTTTCGGGAAGGTCTGATGCAGCATCGGAATGATGTGCGGCAGCAGGTATGGGCCAACGGTTGGGATCAGGCCAATATGCAGCGGGCCGGACATGGTCTCCCCCTGCTGGCTTGCCATTTCCTTGAGCACTTTGACCTCGCGCAACACGGTGCGCGCCTGATCCACCAGCAGGAGGCCTGCCTGGGTGAACAGCACTTTACGACTGGTGCGCTCCAGCAGCATTACGCCGAGCTCGTCTTCCAGCTTACGGATCTGACCGCTAAGCGTAGGCTGACTGACGTGGCAGGAATCTGCCGCGCGGCGGAAATGGCGATGTTCGGCTAACGCCACCAGGTATTCAAGATCACGAATATTCATTATTCATCCTCCGTCGCCACGATAGTTCATGGCGATAGATAGCATAGCAACGAACGATTATCCCTATCAAGCGTTCTGTTGAATAATGCATCACAGAGACGAGGCGGCACCGATTACCCTTGAAGTCCTGTCCCGTCTCACGAGTTTCTCTCAAAACTCGAACAACTAAAGCCAACGTGAACTTTTGCGGACCCCGTGGTCCGCATTTTTTTTGCGTAAAAAAGCCAGCGCATGGCTGGCTTTTTCCCCGGCGGCGCTACGCTTGCCAGGGCTACTCATTTTGTAGGTCGGGTAAGGCAAAGCCGCCACCCGACATATCACGGATCACACCAGACGGTTTTTCGCATCCGCGATGGCCTGCGCCACCTGCTTCGGCGACACGCCGCCTTTTGCGGCACGCTTGTCCAGGCACGACTGCAGGGCCAGAATCGGATAGACATCATCGCCAATCACGCTGCTGAATTTCTGCAGATCGGAAAGCGGCAGGTCTTCCAGCGCTTTGCCCTGACGAATGGCTTCCACTACCGCTTCCCCCACAATGTGGTGCGCTTCACGGAACGGCACGCCTTTAGACACGAGGTAATCCGCCAGCTCGGTGGAGTTAGCATAACCCTGCTGAGCCGCTTCCTGGCAGCGCGGACGTTTCACCTGGATGCCGTCCAGCACCAGGGTCGCCATATGCAGGCAGTCCAGCCAGGTGTCGAGCGCGTCGAACAGGCCCTCTTTGTCTTCCTGCATATCTTTGTTATACGCCAACGGCAGCCCTTTCAGGGTCATCATCATACCGGTCAGCGCGCCCTGCACACGGCCACACTTGCCGCGGATCAGCTCCAGCGCATCCGGGTTTTTCTTCTGCGGCATCAGGGAAGAGCCGGAGGTTACGCGATCCGACAGTTCAACAAACCCGGCTTCACCAGAGTTGAAGAAGATCAGGTCTTCGGCGAAGCGCGACAGGTGCACCATACCAATAGAGGCATTAGAAAGCAGTTCCAGCACGTGGTCGCGATCGGAGACGCTGTCCAGGCTGTTGCGGGTGGCAGAGGCGAAGCCCAGCCAGCCCGCCAGCTGTTCGCGGTCGATTTCATAGGCAGTACCTGCCAGCGCGCCGCTGCCCAGCGGGCTCACGTCCAGACGCTTTAAGGTATCCTGCAGACGGCTTTCATCACGCGCCAGCATCTCAACGTAGGCCAGCGACCAGTGGGCAAAGGTAACAGGCTGCGCACGCTGCAGGTGGGTATAACCCGGCATCACCGCATCCTGGTTGTTCTGCGCGGTTTCCACCAGCGCGCTCTGCAACTGACGGTTAGCCGCCAGCAGTTCCACCACGGTATCTTTGCACCACAGCTTCAGATCGGTCGCCACCTGGTCGTTACGGCTCCGGCCGGTATGCAGCTTTTTACCCAGCTGGCCGACTTTGTCGATGAGCTTCCCTTCCACCCAGCTGTGAATATCTTCGGCGTCGCTTTCGAGGATTTGCTGCGGGTTAAGACGCACCTCTTCCAGCAGATTATTCAGCGCCTCTTCCAGCTGCAGCTGTTCGTCTGCGGTCAGCACGCCAACGGTGACCAGCGCTTTGGACCAGGCCACAGAGCCGACGATATCCTGTTCGGCCAGGCGGTAGTCGAAGCGCAAAGAGTCGTTGAACTGTTTGAACCGTTGATCCGCTGCCTGTGTAAAACGCCCACCCCAAAGTGCCATAACATGCTTCCTTTATTCGTTAGTTCCGCCGGGTGGCGCTACGCTTACCCGGCCTACGGTCATTCAATAAAATCTTACGCCAGAATACGCGTGCCGATCGGCGTGCCGTTAAACAGCGCCGGCAGCTGCTCCGCGTGACGCCAGGAGGCGATATCCACCGGGCGACCCAGCGTGCGCGCAGCGTCCAGCGCCGCGTTCACTTTCACGATCATGCCGTCGGTGATAATCCCCTGGTCGATCAGCTGTTCGGCTTTCGCCGCGGTCATCTCCGCGATGCGCTGGCCTTTGCCGTCCAGAATTCCGCTCACGTCAGAGAGCAGGATCAGGTCTGCGCCCAGCGTCGCCGCCAGCGCGGTCGCCGCCTGGTCAGCGTTGACGTTCATCAGTTGGCCTTCTTCGGTCACGCCGATAGAGCTCACCACCGGCAGGAAACCGCCTTCCAGCAGCGTATTAATGAGTTTTGGCGAGCCCGGCTGCGCCAGACCGACGTGGCCAAGCTCTTCGTCGAGCTGGGTCACTTTAACGCTGTCGCCATCGCCCAGGTAGAGGCCCACGGATGCGATATGGTGTTTCTTCGCCCATGAAAGCAGGGTTTTGTTGGCCGTACCCGCCAGCGCACCGGTAATGATGTCAATCTGATCGGCAGGCGTCACGCGCAGGCCGTTCTTCTTTTTCACCGGCAGGTTCAGGCCTTTCATTAACTCATCCACCACACAGCCGCCGCCGTGAACAATCACCAGCGGACGTTGATGTGATTCGCGATAGTTGACCAGCGCGGTAAACAGACGCTCCAGCGCCTCTTCGCTGTCCAGCAGTACACCACCAAGCTTGATAATTAATGGGTTCATCATCACACCTTAAATAAGAGACTGCGTTTCAGCATAGCCAAAACGAATATTTGCGCACTGCATTGCCTGGGCGGCTGCGCCTTTGAGTAAGTTATCTTCTGCGGCCACCACAATCAGGTGCTCGCCCTGCACGGCAAAGCCGATATCGCAGAATGGCAGGCCAACCACGTTTTTCAGCGCCGGCACGCCTTTGTCATACAGACGCACCAGCGGCTTATCCGCGTACGCCCTCGTGAAGACCTCTTTCACCTGGTCTTGGGTCACGCCCGGTTTCAGGCGGCAGGTAATAGTTTCGAGGATGCCACGCGGGAAGCTGCCCAGATGCGGAGTGAAAATCACGTCCGTACCCAGATGAGTGGTGATTTCCGGATGATGGCGGTGGTTAAACACGCCATACGGTTGCAGGCTCACTTCGCAGAAGCTGTTGGAGATAGCCGCCTTGCGCCCGGCTCCGCTCACGCCGCTGGTGGCGTTGATCACCGGCCACTGGTTCAGATCCAGCAGGCCTGCGTCGATCAGGGGTTTCAGGGCGAGCTGCGCGGCCGTAGGGTAGCAACCCGGTACGGCGATCAGGTTCGCCTCTTTCAGCGCATCTGCGCTCCACTCCGCCAGACCATACACCGCTTTTTCAAGCAGATCCGGGTGCTGATGAGTGAAACCGTAGTATTTTTCATAGAACGCGGCGTCGTTCACACGGAACGCACCGGAGAGATCGAATACCACGCAACCGGCCGCCAGGAACTGCGGCGCCAGATCGTGGCTGACTTCGTGAGCGGTGGCTAAAAACACCACGTCCACGCCGTCGGTAAACTCGCTGATATCCGACATCGGCTGCAATGGCAGATCGACAACCCCTTTAAGTTGCGGATGTAAATCGGAAATTAACTTTCCTGCATCATTGCTTTGCGCTGAGACAGTCAAAGCGGTTATGGTCATATGAGGATGGCGATTCACGTAGCTTACAAGCTCTGCGCCCGCATAACCGCTAGCGCCTACAATCAGCGTATTCAACATCGGGTTCCTTTATGCTCAACGTTAATGTATTTTTATTCACATTTATTGCATGAATATTGATACTATCACGACCTAAGGTGTGTCAACAATGAAAATGAATTTACCGCCATTTATCGAGATCTACCGCGCCCTGATTGCCACGCCGTCCATCAGCGCAACGGAAGAAGCGCTGGATCAGAGTAATGAGACTTTAATCAATCTGCTGGCGGGGTGGTTCAGCGATCTCGGCTTTAAGGTGGAGGTTCAGCCGGTACCGGGAACCCGTAATAAATTTAACCTGCTCGCCAGTACCGGCCAGGGCGCGGGCGGTCTGCTGCTGGCGGGACACACCGACACCGTTCCGTTTGATGACGGGCGCTGGACGCGCGATCCCTTCACCCTGACCGAGCACGACAACAAGCTCTACGGGCTGGGCACCGCCGACATGAAAGGCTTCTTCGCCTTTATCCTCGACGCGCTGCGTGACGTTGACGTCACCACTCTGAAAAAGCCGCTCTATATTCTGGCTACCGCCGACGAAGAGACCAGCATGGCGGGCGCGCGATACTTCTCGGAAAACACGGCGATTCGCCCGGATTGCGCGATTATCGGCGAGCCAACGTCCCTGCAACCGATCCGTGCCCACAAAGGCCATATCTCTACGGCGGTGCGCGTGCTGGGCCAGTCCGGCCACTCCAGCGATCCGGCGCGCGGCGTCAACGCCATTGAACTGATGCACGACGCCATCGGCCGCATCATGACCCTGCGTGACGATTTGAAAGAGCGCTATCACTACGACGCCTTCACCGTGCCGTATCCCACGCTGAACCTCGGCAGCCTGCACGGCGGCGATGCGTCTAACCGTATCTGCGCCTGCTGTGAACTGCATATGGATATCCGTCCGCTGCCGGGCATGACTCTGAGCGATCTGAATGGCTTACTGACCGAAGCGCTGGCACCGGTGAGTGAACGCTGGCCGGGCCGTCTGACGGTGTCCGACCTGCATCCGCCGATCCCGGGTTATGAGTGCCCGCCGGACCACCAGCTGGTGGAAGTGGTGGAGAAACTGCTCGGCGAGAAAACCGACGTGGTGAACTACTGCACCGAAGCGCCGTTTATTCAGACCCTGTGCCCGACCCTGGTGCTCGGCCCGGGCTCCATTAACCAGGCCCATCAGCCGGATGAGTATCTGGAAACGCGCTTTATCAAGCCCACCCGCGAACTGATTACCCAGGTTGTGCATCACTTCTGCTGGCATTAATCACGCCTCCCCTCTCTTCGGAGAGGGGAAAATCCCGCGATCTTCGTCACATTCTCATAAGCATCTCTTATCTGACGCAAAGCGAATTAAATTTCGTAAATTGCCCGCATTTATTCGTTTGCTGAACCGTTTTCGCAGCAATTGACGACGGGGGTTTTACGTGGCTTTATAAAGGGAGATGACAAAATAATGTCCGTTAGATGTCTGGCAGGGCATAAACAAAAATGATGGGGTGACTGGGTTTTTATGAACGAACAATATTCCGCGTTGCGTAGTAATGTCAGTATGCTCGGCAAAGTGCTTGGAGATACCATCAAAGACGCGTTGGGGGAAAACATCCTCGATCGCGTTGAAACTATCCGCAAGCTGTCCAAATCTTCCCGTGCAGGTAACGAAGCCAATCGTCAGGAGCTGCTCACCACCCTGCAGAACCTCTCCAATGACGAACTGCTGCCTGTTGCCCGTGCCTTCAGCCAGTTTCTGAATCTGGCGAACACCGCCGAGCAGTACCACAGCATTTCGCCGAACGGCGAAGCGGCAAGCAACCCGGAAGTGATTGCCCGTACGCTCAGAAAGCTCAAGGACCAACCCGATCTCAACGAAGCCACCATTAAAAAGGCCGTCGAGTCCCTGTCGCTGGAGCTGGTGCTCACCGCCCACCCGACCGAGATCACCCGTCGTACCCTGATCCACAAAATGGTGGAAGTGAACAACTGCCTGAAGCAGCTGGATAACAAAGAGATCGTTGACTACGAACGTAACCAGCTGATGCGCCGCCTGCGCCAGCTGATTGCCCAGTCCTGGCATACCGATGAAATTCGTAAGCACCGCCCAAGCCCGGTAGATGAAGCCAAGTGGGGCTTTGCGGTGGTGGAAAACAGCCTGTGGGAAGGGGTGCCAAACTACCTGCGCGAGCTGAATGAACAGCTGGAAGAGAACCTCGGCTATCGCCTGCCGGTGGATTTTGTCCCGGTCCGCTTCACCTCCTGGATGGGCGGCGACCGCGACGGCAACCCGAACGTCACTGCCGACATCACCCGCCACGTGCTGCTGCTGAGCCGCTGGAAAGCGACCGATCTGTTCCTGAAAGATATTCAGGTTTTAATCTCTGAACTGTCGATGGTTGAAGCCACCCCGGAACTGCGCGAGCTGGCCGGTGAAGAGGGTGCGAGCGAGCCTTACCGCTATCTGATGAAAAAGCTGCGCGGCCAGCTGCTGGCAACGCAGGCCTGGCTGGAAGCGCGTCTGAAAGGTCAGCGCCTGCCGAAGCCGGAAGGACTGCTGAGCCAGAACGAGCAGCTCTGGGATCCGCTGTACGCCTGTTATAAATCTCTGCAGGCGTGCGGCATGGGCATCATCGCCAACGGCGAACTGCTCGACACCCTGCGTCGCGTGAAGTGTTTTGGCGTGCCGCTGGTGCGTATCGACGTACGTCAGGAAAGCACCCGTCATACCGAAGCGCTGGGCGAGCTGACCCGCTACCTTGGCATCGGCGACTACGAAAGCTGGTCAGAAGCCGACAAACAGGCCTTCCTGATCCGCGAGCTGAACTCCAAACGTCCTCTGCTGCCACGCAACTGGGAGCCGAGCAACGACACCCGCGAAGTGCTCAACACCTGCAAAGCGATCGTTGATGCCCCGAAAGGATCGGTGGCCGCCTATGTGATCTCCATGGCGAAGACCCCGTCCGACGTGCTGGGTGTTCATCTTTTGCTGAAAGAAGCCGGTATCGACTATGCCCTGCCGGTGGCACCGCTGTTCGAAACCCTTGATGACCTGAACAACGCCAATGACGTGATGACCCAGCTGCTGAACATCGACTGGTATCGCGGCTTTATTCAGGGCAAACAGATGGTGATGATTGGCTATTCCGACTCCGCAAAAGACGCGGGCGTAATGGCTGCCTCCTGGGCGCAGTATCAGGCGCAGGACTCCCTGATCAAAACCTGCGAGAAAGCGGGCATTGAGCTGACCCTGTTCCACGGTCGCGGCGGCTCTATCGGTCGTGGCGGCGCGCCAGCGCATGCGGCGCTGCTTTCACAGCCACCGGGCAGCCTGAAAGGCGGTCTGCGCGTGACCGAACAGGGCGAGATGATCCGCTTCAAGTACGGCCTGCCGGAAGTGACCATCAGCAGCCTGTCGCTGTACACCAGCGCCATTCTGGAAGCCAACCTGCTGCCACCGCCGGAGCCAAAAGAGGCCTGGTGCCATATCATGGACGAGCTGTCAGATATCTCCTGCGATCTGTACCGCGGCTACGTGCGTGAAAACAAAGACTTCGTGCCTTACTTCCGCTCGGCCACACCTGAGCAGGAGCTGGGTAAACTGCCGCTCGGTTCCCGTCCGGCCAAGCGTCGTCCGACCGGTGGCGTTGAGTCCCTGCGTGCCATCCCGTGGATCTTCGCGTGGACGCAAAACCGCCTGATGCTCCCGGCCTGGCTGGGTGCCGGCGCCGCCCTGCAGAAAGTGGTGGATGACGGTAAGCAGAGCGAACTGGAAACCATGTGCCGCGACTGGCCGTTCTTCTCCACCCGTCTGGGCATGCTGGAGATGGTGTTTTCCAAAGTCGACCTGTGGCTGGCGGAGTACTACGATCAGCGTCTGGTGAAACCGGAGCTGTGGAAGCTGGGTACCGAACTGCGTGAACTGCTGGAAGGCGACATCAAAGTAGTGCTGGCTATCGCCAACGATTCCCATCTGATGGCCGACCTGCCGTGGATTGCGGAGTCTATCCAGCTGCGTAACATCTACACCGATCCGCTGAACGTTCTGCAGGCCGAACTGCTGTACCGTTCGCGTAAAGCAGAAGAAGAGGGTCAGGAGCCGGATCCACGTGTGGAACAAGCGCTGATGGTGACCATCGCGGGCGTTGCGGCGGGGATGCGTAACACCGGTTAATGTTTTATGCCCGGCGGCGCTGCGCTTGCACGGGCCTACGATAAGTAGGCCAGGTAAGCGTTAGCGCCACCCGGCAATTCTGGTACTCCCACCATGCCCCACGATATCACCTCAATCCTGACCGATCTGATCAACGGCACGTCGCCCCTGCATCAGGTGCGATTTGCATCTCCGGTCGACCCGATCCCAAACGCTTCTCCTCGTCTTACGATTGTTCTTGAAGGCGAAACGCATGACGCGATGTTCTCTTCCGTCGGGTTTATTGCTGACCTTCAGCCCGCCACCCTGCTCAGCATCATTTTCGGGAAGCAGCAACTGACGCTTCAGCTCCAGCGCGACACCACCGTGTTGCTTCAGCAGCAGGTCGCCAGACGCGGGCCAAGAATCGGTGCCTTTTTGCTGCAAACCCTCGCTGAATTGCAAATGCAGCCGGACGAGCAGGCCACGGCGAGACTGGTGGTGTTAAGTCTGCTCAGCCACTGCCGCGATCTGCTGGGCAGCGACATTCACACCGCCTCCCGCAGTCGGGCACTTTTTGAAGCTATTCGCAGCCATATCGAAGAACATCATGCCGCACCGCTTACCCGTGAGTCGGTGGCGCAGGCGTTTTACATTTCACCCAACTACCTTTCTCACCTTTTTCAAAAGACCGGCAGCGTGGGGTTCAATGAATACCTGACCAGAACCCGTCTCGAGCATGCCCGACAGCTTCTCAAAGGCTATGACCTGAAAATTAAGGACATTGCCGCACACTGCGGCTTCACGGACAGCAACTACTTTTGCCGCCTGTTTCGCAGGCACACCGAGCGCTCACCTTCGGAATATCGCCGCCAGTATCACAGCCAGATTACCGCCAAAAACTAGCATTGTGATCGCCCTCTCACTTCGCTAAGGACCTTACATTTGTCCAGTATTTGGCAAATTTGACCTCTGGCTCACCCCGTCAGGGCCGCCGTATCCTTAATTCATACCCGCTGACTTAAGGAAAAATAATGGAATTGTATCTCGATACCGCCAACGTGGCGGACGTTGAACGCCTCGCCCGCATCTTCCCCATTGCGGGTATCACCACTAATCCGAGCATTATTGCCGCCAGCGGTGAACCGCTCTGGGATGTCCTGCCGCGCCTGCAGAAAGCCATCGGCCCCCAGGGGACCCTGTTCGCCCAGACCATGAGCCGCAGCGCCGAAGGGATGGTTGCCGAAGCCAGACGCCTGCGTGATGCGATCCCCGACATCGTGGTCAAAATCCCGGTAACCGCAGAAGGGCTTGTCGCCATCAAAGCGCTTAAAAAAGAGGGCATTACCACGCTCGGCACCGCAGTGTACAGCGCATCTCAGGGTCTGCTGGCGGCGCTGGCCGGGGCGAAGTACATCGCGCCGTACGTTAATCGCGTGGATGCTCAGGGCGGAGACGGGATCCGCACGGTGCAGGAGCTGCAAACCCTGCTGGAACTGCATGCGCCAGACAGCATGGTGCTGGCTGCCAGCTTCAAAACGCCGCGTCAGGCGCTGGACTGCCTGCTTGCTGGCTGTGAGGCGATCACCCTGCCCACTGATGTCGCGCAACAAATGCTCAATACGCCAGCGGTAGAGTCAGCCATAGACAAGTTTGAGCAGGACTGGAAAAACACGTTTGGTAGCCTCAACCTGTAAAGGAGATATGTGATGGATCGTATTATTCAATCGCCCGGCAAATACATTCAGGGTGCAGACGTGCTCTCACGCCTCGGTGATTACCTGAAACCGCTGGCCGCGCGCTGGCTGGTAGTGGGCGATAAATTTGTACTGGGCTTTGCCGAAGAGACGCTACGCCAGAGCTTTAAACAGGCGGAACTGTACGTAGAAATCGCGCCCTTTGGCGGCGAATGTTCCCAGAACGAGATTGACCGGCTGCGTCAGCTGGCGAAGAGCGCCGACTGCCAGGCGATCCTCGGCATCGGCGGCGGTAAAACGCTGGATACCGCTAAAGCGCTGGCGCATTTTATGGATGTCCCGGTCGCTATCGCCCCGACTATCGCCTCCACCGATGCGCCCTGCAGCGCGCTCTCCGTCATCTACACCGACAGCGGGGAATTCGATCGCTACCTGATGCTGCCCCACAACCCGAACATCGTGATTGTGGATACCAAAGTGGTGGCCGGTGCCCCTGCGCGCCTGCTGGCAGCTGGTATTGGCGACGCGCTGGCGACCTGGTTCGAAGCCCGGGCCTGCTCGCGCAGCGGTGCGACTACCATGGCGGGCGGTAAATGCACACAGGCGGCCCTGGCGCTGGCCGAGCTGTGCTATAACACCCTGATTGAAGAGGGTGAAAAAGCGATGCTGGCCGCGGAGCAGCATGTGGTGACTCCTGCCCTTGAGCGGGTGATTGAAGCGAATACCTATCTGAGCGGCGTTGGGTTTGAAAGCGGCGGGCTGGCGGCGGCGCACGCCATTCACAACGGGCTGACCGCCATCCCGGATGCCCATCATTACTATCACGGCGAGAAAGTGGCGTTCGGCACCCTGACCCAGCTGGTACTGGAGAATGCCCCGGTTGAAGAGATAGAAACCGTCGCGGCGCTCTGCCACAGCGTGGGGTTACCCATCACCCTGGCACAGCTGGATATCACCACCGATATCCCGGCCAAAATGCGCCTGGTGGCGACGGCATCCTGCGCGAAAGATGAAACCATCCACAACATGCCGGGCGGCACCACGCCGGATCAGGTATATGCGGCACTGCTGGTTGCCGACCAGTACGGTCAGCGATTTATGCAGGAGTGGGAGTAGCGGCTGTTGCCCGGCGGCGCTGCGCTTGCACGGGCCTACGGGTTTTGTAGGACGGGTAAGGCGTAGCCGCCACCCGGCAAAAAAAATCCCCGCCGAAGCGGGGATTTTCCTTTTACAGCAGATCAAACCGGTCGAGATTCATCACTTTCACCCATGCCGCGACAAAGTCGTTCACAAACTTCTCGTGAGCATCGCTGCTGGCGTAAACCTCTGCCAGGGCACGCAGTACGGAGTTAGAACCAAATACCAGGTCGGCACGGCTTGCCTGATATTTCACTTCTCCACTCACGCGGTCGCGGCCTTCAAACAGCTCGCTGGATTCATCAGTAGCTTTCCACTGCGTGCCCATATCCAGCAGATTGACGAAGAAGTCAGTGCTGAGGACGCCCACGCGATCGGTAAAGACGCCGCTCTTACCGCCGTCAAAGTTAGCGCCCAGCACACGCAGCCCGCCCAGCAGCACCGTCATCTCTGGCGCGGTCAGGGTCAGCTGCTGCGCTTTATCAATCAGCAGCGATTCGGTAGTCGACACGTCGATGGCCGCACGGTAGTTACGGAAGCCATCGGCAACCGGCTGCAGCAGCGAGAACATGCCGATATCGGTCTGATCCTGACGCGCATCTACGCGGCCTGGCGTAAAGGGAACGGTGATGTTGAAGCCCGCCGCTTTCGCCGCCTGCTCGACGCCCACCACACCGGCCAGCACGATGATGTCCGCCAGCGACGCTTTATGCGCAGATTTATAGATGCCTTCCAGCACCGGCAGAACGCGTGCCGCTACGGCGTTAACATCCCAGCTGCGCTGCGGCGCCAGTGCCAGACGTGCGCCGTTGGCACCGCCACGCTTATCGCCACCGCGGAAGGTGGAGGCCGACGCCCATGCTACGGACACCAGTTCACTCACCGACAGTCCGGAAGCCGCAATATCTTCTTTCAGGCTCTGGATATCGTCAGCGGACGGGTGGAAGAATGGCTGCGGCAGCGGATCCTGCCAAATCAGCTCTTCTTTCGGTACTTCCGGTCCGATATAACGGGAAATCGGCCCCATATCACGATGGGTCAGTTTGAACCACGCCCGGGCGAAGGCTTCGTTAAATGCCTGCGGATCGTTCAGGAAGCGGCGTGAGATCTTGTCGAACTCAGGATCGAAGCGCAGCGTCAGGTCGGTAACCAGCATGGTCGGCTTACGTTTTTTCGACGGGTCGAACGGATCGGGCATGATTTCCGGCGCGTTCACCGCTTCAAACTGAATCGCCCCGGCCGGGCTGCGGGTTTGCACCCAGTCGTATTTATAGAGGTTCTCGAAGAAGTAGTTGCTCCACTGGGTCGGCGTCTGCGACCAGATCACCTCCAGGCCGGAGGTAATCGCATCCGCCCCGATACCGGTACCGTGGGTGCTGGTCCAGCCCAGGCCCTGCGCCTCAAGCGGACCGCCTTCCGGATCGACCCCCACATGGCTGGCTTCCCCTGCCCCGTGAGTTTTACCCAGGGTATGACCACCGGCGATCAGCGCGACGGTCTCTTCATCGTTCATCCCCATATTGCCGAAGGTGGCGCGAATAGCCGCCGCCGCCGACAGCGGTTCGCCGCTGGCGTTTGGCCCTTCCGGGTTCACGTAAATCAGCCCCATTTCGGTAGCTGACAGCGGATTCTTCGCCAGCGCTTCCGGGTCACGATGGGTTAACCAGGCTTTTTCATCCCCCCAGTTAACGTCCAGATCCGGTTCCCACACGTCTTCACGTCCGGCACCAAAGCCAAATGTTCTGAAGCCGGAGTTTTCCAGCGCTACGTTGCCCGCGAGAATAAACAGGTCAGCCCAGGAAATTTTCTGGCCATATTTTTGTTTGATCGGCCACAGCAGACGACGCGCCTTATCGAGGCTGACGTTATCGGGCCAGGAGTTGAGCGGAGAGAAACGCTGCTGACCACGGCCCGCGCCGCCGCGTCCGTCGACTGAACGATAGGTTCCTGCACCGTGCCACGCCATACGAATGAACAGACCGGCATAGCTGCCCCAGTCCGCAGGCCACCATGGCTGTGAATCGGTCAGCAGGGCTTTAAGATCGCCCTTCAGCGCGGAATAATCGAGTTTGCTGAACTCTTTGCGGTAATTGAAATCTTTACCCAGGGGGTTAGAACGTTCGGAATGCTGATTGAGAAGGTCGATACGAAGTTGTTTAGGCCACCAGTCCCGGCTGTTGGTGCCAGCACCCGCACTCTTGTCATAACTGCCCTGGTGGAATGGGCATTTACCTGAATTCTGATTCTCGTCGGACTTACTCATCGCTCTGCTCCCTCTATGATTTTACCGTTAGGATATACACCACCGGGAGCAAGAGATAATTGAAACCATCCACAGATTTGATAGTTATTTCCGTCGAAATCGGACGAAAACAAAAAATCCCTCATATTTATGAGGGATTTGCTTTTACAGGCCCGGGCGAACCCCTAAAGTGTGGCAGATCGCGTAGCTCATTTCGGCGCGGTTGAGGGTATAGAAATGGAAATCTTTTACCCCTTCGCGGCTGAGAATTTTCACCATGTCCATAGCGATATTCGCGCCCACCAGCTTGCGGGTTTCAGCGTCATCGTCCAGACCTTCATACATTTTTGCCATCCACAGCGGGATACGCACGTTGGTCATGTCGGCAAATTTCTTCGCCTGTTTGAAGTTAGAGACCGGCAGGATCCCCGGGATAATCTCCACGTCGATACCGGCTGAAACACAGCGGTCACGGAAGCGCAGATAGCTTTCCACATCAAAGAAGAACTGGGTGATAGCGCGGTTCGCACCGGCATCCACTTTGCGTTTCAGGTTGAGCAGATCCGCCTGGGCGCTTTTCGCCTCCGGGTGAACTTCCGGGTAGGCCGCGACGGAGATATCGAAGTCACCGACCTTTTTCAAAAGGGCAACCAGATCGGTGGCGTACATTTCCGGCTTGCCGCTGCCTGGCGGCAGGTCGCCGCGCAGGGCCACGATATGACGAATACCGTTGTTCCAGTAATCCTGGGCGATGGCGCGCAGCTCGTCACGGGTGGCGTCAATACAGGTCAGATGCGGGGCAGCTTCCAGACCGGTACGGTCCTTAATCCCCTTGATGATGCTGTGCGTGCGGTCGCGCTCGCCGGAGTTGGCGCCGTAAGTTACGGAGACAAATTTTGGCTTCAGGCTGCTCAGGCGATCGATAGAGGCCCACAGGGTCTGCTCCATTTCACTGGTGCGCGGCGGGAAAAATTCAAAAGAGACGTTAATCTGGCCGTTTACTTCAGCCAGGCTCTGATTCAGGGCTTCCCGCTGGTTGGCGTGAAAAAAGCTCATACCTTACCTCATCAATCGCGTGTCGTTGTTTGTTGTATTCGAACTTCTATACGTTTAGACGTCCAGATGTAAAAATGACGGAAAAGCGGACTGGCGTCAACTGAAAATATCATCAATAACGGTGAGGAATGCTCAGGGAAAGTGAAAAACGTTCAGGATGGGGTAACTATTCCCTCTCCCCTTAGGGGAGAGGGGGAAAACACAAAGATTACAGCAGCTGCGCCAGACGGTTGATATCTGACTGGATTGCCCCGGCGGTCACGTCGCGGCCCGCACCCGGACCACGGATAACCAGCGGGTTATCGCGATACCAGCGGCTTTCGATGGCAAAGACGTTATCGCACGGCAGCAGCGCCGCCAGCGGATGTTCAGGGCGCACGGCCTCAACCCCAACGCGCGCTTTGCCGTTGGCATCGAAACGCGCCACGTAGCGCAGCACCAGGCCCATTTCGCGAGCCGCTTCCAGACGCTGTAGCATCTGCTCGTTCAGCGCATCGCCGTTCTCGAAGAAGTGATCGACAGATCCCTCTTCGCAGCCCGCTGGCACCAGCGACTCCACACGTACCTGATTCGGCTCGATGTCGTAGCCCGCCTCACGCGCCACAATCACCAGCTTACGCATCACGTCTTTCCCGGAGAGGTCAACGCGTGGGTCCGGCTCGGTCAGCCCCTGCTGCCACGCCTGATCCACCAGGTCGGTGAACGGCACGGTGCCATCAAACTGCAGGAACAGCCAGGAGAGAGTGCCGGAGAAAATACCGCTGATCGCCAGAATGCTGTCGCCGCTTTCGATCAGGTCGCGCACGGTGTGGTTAACCGGCAGACCCGCGCCGACGGTGGCATTGTACAGCCAGTGACGGCCCGTTTTTTCAAACGCGTCATGAATCTGACGGTAGTTGCGGGTATTGCTTGCACCCGCCAGTTTGTTGGCACTGATGACGTGGAAACCGTGGCTGGCAAAATCAAGATACTGATCGGCCAGCTGCTCGCTGGCGGTCACATCCAGCACCACCAGGTCGTCATACGGATGGGCACGCATCCACAGAAACAGCGACTCTTCATCCTGCTCAATGGCTTCGTCGTTGAAGAAGGCCAGCGCACGGCTGGCGTCCAGCCCTTCATAGCTGAGCAGGCTGCGGCGGCTGTCCACTACCCCCGCCAGCACAAATTCAAAGCCGGTACGCGCGGAAAGCGTGGTCTGTTCGCGGGCAAACAGCTCCAGCCAGCGGGAACCGATATTGCCTTTCCCGAACAGCATCAGGCCGATACGTTTTTCGGCGCGGAACAGCGACTGGTGCAGCCCCTGGATCAGGCTCTCCGTTGGCCCGGTACGCATCACCGCCACCAGGCTGATGCCCTCTTCGGACTGCCAGGTAAATTCAACCGGCTGGCCTTTCAGCTGCTGCCAGAAACGGTGGCAGTGCAGCGGGTTACGGGTGACGCCCGCGCCGACCATGGCGATCAGCGCCAGCCCCTGACGCAGACGAAGCTCGCCCGGCAGGCCCGCTTCATCGAGAATTTTCAGCGCGCTGTCGGCCACTTCTGCGGTGTAGCAGAACTGCAGCAGGTGACGGTCAGTATGCACACCCACGGCCAGCGGACGCACCTGAGCACGCTTGAGGATCAGATCAATCTCTTTATGCGCCTGTTTGAAATCCTGCCCGGCCGGAACGAGGAACTCGATCAGGCAGATATCGTCATGGCTGGTAACGATACGCGCCCCCGTGCCGGAGGCCAGCACGCGCTCAATGCGGGTTGACCCCTGATCCGGCGTATAGCTACAGCGCAGCTGCAGGTCGATATCGCTGCCGGAGACCGGCTGCAGGGTACGGGCGTGAAGAACCGGGGCCGCGAGGCGCGCCAGTTCGCTGGCTTCGTCGAGACGCAGCAGCGGCAGCAGGCACGCATCTTTCACCTTACGCGGGTCGGCACTGTAGACGCCGGCCACGTCGCTCCAGATGGTGACGCGGGAGACGCCCGCCAGGGCACCGATCTGCGTCGCGGAGTAGTCGGAGCCGTTACGTCCCAGCAGCACGGTTTCACCCGCGTTGCTGCGGCTGATAAAGCCGGTTACGACAATACGTTTGTTCGGATGCTGCACCAGCAGCTGCTGAAGCAGCGGATAGGAGAGGCCTTCATCCACCTGCGGCTGAGCGCCACGTTCGGCACGCAGGAAATCACGCGCGTCCAGCCATGCGGCCTCCAGCCCCTGCTGTTGCAGGACGGCCGCCATCAGACGGGCAGACCACACTTCGCCGTGGCCCACCACTTCTGCGTAGACGGCATCGGTCACGCCGCTGTCAAGTAACGCGGCCAGCCGCTCCAGATCCTGGATAAAGTTGCTAATCAGGCCATCGGCTACGTCAGCAGGCAATAAACCGGCGATCAGTTCACTCTGATAACGGCGTAACGCTTGTTGAACCTGATGCGCAGAGAGACGATCGGTCTGGCTTAACTTCAGCCAGCTAATCAACTGGTTGGTGGTGCTGCCCGCCGCGGAGACAACCATCATGTCCCCCGGCATCGAATACTCTGCCATGATCCCCGCGACCCGCAGGTAACATTTCACATCAGCAAGACTACTACCACCAAACTTGTGCAGCTGACGACCCTTCGCCCCTGCCTGCGCTATCACACTCATGATTACCCCTTGGCTGCGACCTGGAAGCCATTTTCCAGATCGGCAATTAAATCTTCACAATCTTCAATACCGGTTGAGATACGCAACAGCGTCTCAGAGATCCCGGCGGCGGCACGCGCTTCTGGCGCCATGCCTGCGTGCGTCATGGTGGCGGCGTGGGAGATCAAGCTTTCAACCCCACCTAAAGATTCCGCCAGCGTAAACAGTGACAACCCGCTCAGGAAGCGACGCAGCGTCTGCTCATCGCCATCCAGTTCAAAGCTTAACATCGCGCCAAAACCCTTTTGCTGACGCGCCGCAATCTCGTGCCCCTGATTCTCCGGCAGCGACGGGTGATAAAGCTTTTTCACCAGCGGCTGGGTCTTCAGGAAATCGACAATCGCCTGGGCATTACGCTGCGCCACGTCCATACGCGGCGACAGGGTGCGCAGACCACGCAGCAGCAGATAGCTGTCGAACGCGCTGCCGGTGACGCCGATGTTATTCGCCCACCATGCCAGTTCGGTGACAACTTCCGGATCTTTTGCAATCACCACCCCGGCAACCACATCCGAGTGGCCGTTCAGATATTTGGTGCATGAATGCAATACCAGATCTGCTCCCAGTGCCAGCGGGTTCTGCAGCGCCGGACTGAGGAACGTATTATCCACTACACTTATCGCTCCCGCATCCCTCGAAAGCTGACAAATTTTTGCGATGTCCACAACGCGCAGCAGCGGGTTGCTTGGACTTTCGATTAATACCAGCTTCGGTTTTTCTGCCAGCGCCTGTTTCAGCGCCTGCTCATCACCCTGATCGACAAACAGCACGCGATAGCAACCGCGCTTCGCCAGGCTGTCGAACAGACGGTAGCTGCCACCGTAACAGTCGTGCGGGGCCACCAGCAGATCGCCAGGTTTCAGGAACACGGTGGTCACCAGATGAATCGCCGACATGCCGGTGTTGGTCATCACCGCGCCTGCGCCACCTTCCAGTTCCGCCAGCGCACGCTGGGTGACATCACGCGTAGGGTTGCCACGGCGCGAGTAGTCATGGGCGCGTGGTTCATTAAATCCGGTGAAGTTATAGGTACTGGAGAGATGAATCGGCGGGACAACGCAGCCGTACTGTTCGTCGTCATTCAATCCGCTACGCACTGCGATGGTGGCCTGTTTACGCGTCATGGTGAAGGCTTCCTGGCTTAATGGATGAAAAGTCAGGCACCAGAGTAAACATTGATTATATGGACGTCAATACATCTGGACATCTAAACTTCTTTGCGTATAGATTGAGCAATGCGCAAATAGCCGTTAAAATTATATGCTTTAGCGCATACCGCAGAGGCAATATCCGTGTCACGACGGCGTCTCTACGGTAAACTACGCGAGATTATGGCGCGAAACCCTGCGAACCGCTGCGGTGTCGGCCTCATATTAATGACAGAGAGGATTAAAGGTATCTCATGGCTGAATGGAGCGGCGAATATATCAGCCCATACGCTGAGCACGGTAAGAAGAGTGAACAAGTAAAAAAAATTACGGTTTCCATTCCTCTGAAGGTGTTAAAAATCCTCACCGATGAGCGCACGCGTCGTCAGGTGAATAACCTGCGTCACGCTACCAACAGCGAGCTGCTGTGCGAAGCGTTCCTGCACGCGTTTACCGGCCAGCCTTTGCCGAACGATGAAGACCTGCGCAAAGAGCGTAGCGATGAAATTCCGGAAGAGGCGAAGGTGATCATGCGTGAACTGGGTATCGACCCGGATACGTGGGAATACTGATTTGCAGATACAAAAAAAGCGCCTTGCGGCGCTTTTTTTTCGGGATGCATCTTACTTAGAAGAGCCAGGGATGCTGAAACGCTTGTTGAAGCGGTCAACACGGCCACCGGTTGCAACATCACGCTGCTTACCAGTGTAGAACGGGTGGCACTGGCCGCACACGTCCAGGTTCAGATCGTGACCCACGGTGGAGCGGATCTGGATAGAGTTACCGCAAGAACAGTTTGCAGTAATCATTTCGTATTTAGGATGGATATCTTTTTTCATGGGAGAACCTCAGTTAAGGCCGCGTCGCTCTTCCAGCCCTAACGCCAGACACCACGCGATGTTGAATGTAAGTTCTTTGATGCAAAGTGCACCAAAGGCGGCGAATCATACAGAATTTAACCAGGGTATGCAAACTGATCCGCACGCCGCCTTTCACTAATGTGTATACTAACGCGCCACTTTTCAAGTCAGGAAGATTCGATGCCCGTTGCTCACGTTGCCCTGCCCGTTCCGCTTCCCCGCACCTTCGACTACCTGCTGCCGGACGGCATGCAGGCCGTAGCGGGCTGTCGCGTGACGGTGCCGTTTGGCAAACAGCAGCGTGTGGGCGTTGTGGTTTCCGTCAGCCAGCAAAGCGAACTGCCTCTCAGTGACCTGAAGAGCGTGGTTGAGGTGCTGGACAGCGAGCCGGTCTTTTCCACCAGCGTCTGGCGACTGCTGCTGTGGGCCGCCGACTATTATCATCATCCCATTGGCGACGTGCTGTTTCACGCCCTACCCATTCTGTTACGTCAGGGCAAAAGCGCCAGCCACGCGCCGATGTGGTACTGGTTTGCCACCGAGCAGGGCCAGGCGGTGGACATTAACAACAGCCTGAAACGCTCCCCGAAACAGCAGCAGGCGCTGGCGGCGTTACGCCAGGGCCGGATCTGGCGGCACCAGGTTGAGAGCCTCGATTTTAACGACGCGGCGCTGCAGAGCTTGCGCAAAAAAGGGCTGAGCGAGCTGGCCTGCGAAGCGCCGGCGCTTATCGACTGGCGCGACGGCTTTAGCGTGGCGGGCGACCGTCTGCGGCTGAATACCGAACAGGCAACCGCCGTTGGCGCGATCCACAGCGCCTCCGATCGCTTCTCGGCCTGGCTGCTGGCGGGCGTCACCGGTTCCGGTAAAACCGAAGTCTATCTGAGCGTGCTGGAAAATGTGCTGGCTCAGGGCAAACAGGCGCTGGTGATGGTGCCGGAAATCGGCCTGACGCCGCAGACCATCGCCCGTTTTCGCGAGCGGTTTAACGCCCCGGTCGAGGTACTGCACTCCGGCTTAAACGACAGCGAGCGCCTCAGCGCCTGGCTGAAAGCCAAAAATGGCGAAGCGGCGATTGTGATTGGCACCCGCTCATCCCTGTTCACGCCGTTTAAAAATCTCGGCGTCATCGTTATCGACGAAGAGCACGACAGCTCTTATAAACAGCAGGAAGGCTGGCGCTATCACGCCCGTGACCTGGCGGTCTACCGCGCCCACAGCGAGCAGATCCCGATTATTCTTGGTTCGGCGACCCCTGCGCTGGAGACGCTGCATAACGTGCGCCAGCGTAAATACCATCTATTACGCCTGACGCGACGGGCGGGTAATGCCCGGCCAGCCATGCAACACGTGCTGGATCTGAAAGGTCAGCAGGTGCAGGCGGGATTAGCCCCGGCGTTAATTACCCGCATGCGCCAGCATCTGCAGGCCAACAACCAGGTGATCCTGTTTCTCAACCGTCGCGGCTTTGCCCCGGCGCTGCTGTGTCACGACTGCGGCTGGATAGCCGAGTGCCCGCGCTGCGATCACTATTACACCCTGCATCAGGCGCAGCACCATTTGCGCTGTCACCACTGCGACAGCCAGCGTCCGGTGCCGCGCCAGTGCCCTTCCTGCGGCTCCACCCACATGGTGCCGGTCGGTCTGGGCACAGAGCAGCTGGAGCAGGCGCTGACCCCCTTCTTCCCCGGCGTGGCCATCTCACGTATCGACCGCGATACCACCAGCCGCAAAGGGGCGCTTGAGCAGCAGCTGGCGGAGGTGCATCGCGGCGGGGCGCGCATCCTGATTGGTACCCAGATGCTGGCGAAAGGGCACCACTTCCCGGACGTCACCCTGGTGGCACTGCTGGACGTTGACGGCGCGCTGTTCTCGGCGGATTTCCGTTCTGCAGAGCGCTTTGCCCAGCTCTATACCCAGGTGGCGGGCCGTGCCGGGCGCGCCGGTAAACAGGGCGAAGTGGTGCTGCAGACCCACCATCCCGAGCATCCGCTGCTGCAAACCCTGCTGCATAAAGGCTACGATGCCTTTGCCGAGCAGGCCCTGGCGGAGCGTCAGACCCTGCAACTCCCGCCGTGGACCAGCCATGTGATTATCCGCGCCGAGGATCACAACAACCAGCAGGCGCCGCTGTTCCTCCAGCAGCTGCGCAATCTGCTGCAGGCCAGCCCGCTGGTGGATAATCAGCTGTGGATTTTAGGTCCGGTTCCGGCATTAGCGCCCAAACGCGGCGGACGCTATCGTTGGCAAATTCTGCTGCAACACCCTTCGCGGGTGCGTCTGCAACATATCGTCAGCGGAACACTGGCGTTAATAAATACCCTGCCGGAAGCACGTAAGGTGAAGTGGGTGCTGGACGTCGATCCCATTGAAAGCTAAAAAATGGTGGGAGGCGGATCGAAAAATTCAACATGACTCACACTTTTTATGAAAATTCTGTAACCGCTTCCATTCGCAATCTGATAAAACTGATTCAGTCAGAAGAGCGGTGATACGCCTGCGAGGAGAAGAGGTTGAAGTCCAGGAAAGAGGTTGCCTCGGCGACCATGAAAGATGTTGCCCTGAAAGCAAAAGTCTCAACGGCAACGGTATCCCGAGCCTTAATGAATCCCGACAAAGTCTCGCAAAGCACGCGTAATCGCGTTGAGCAGGCTGCGCTGGAGGTGGGTTATCTGCCCCAGGCCATGGGCCGAAACGTCAAACGAAACGAATCCCGCACCATTCTGGTCATTGTGCCCGACATCTGCGATCCCTTTTTCAGCGAAATCATCCGCGGCATCGAAGTGACCGCCGCCGCCCAGGGCTACCTGGTGCTGATTGGCGACTGCGCGCACCAGAACCAGCAGGAAAAGACCTTCATCGACCTGATTATCACCAAGCAGATCGACGGCATGCTGCTGCTCGGTTCCCGTCTGCCTTTTGATGCCAGCATTGAAGAGCAGCGCAATTTACCGCCAATGGTGATGGCCAACGAGTTTGCTCCTGAGCTGGAGCTGCCGACCGTCCATATTGATAACCTCACCGCCGCGTTCAATGCCGTGAACTATCTGCAGGAGCTCGGCCATAAACGCATCGGCTGTATCGCCGGACCGGAAGAGATGCCGCTGTGCCACTATCGCCTGCAGGGCTATGTTCAGGCGCTGCGCCGCACCGGGGCGACGGTGGATCCGCACTATATCGCCCGGGGCGACTTTACCTATGCCGCAGGCGGCCTGGCGCTGGAAAAACTGCTGTCGCTGCCGCAACCGCCTACTGCGGTGTTCTGCCATAGCGACGTAATGGCGCTGGGCGCACTCTCTTACGCCAAACGGCGCGGCCTGAATGTGCCGAAAGACCTGTCGATTATTGGCTTCGATAACATTTCTCTGTCTGAATTTTGCGATCCGCCGCTCTCGACGGTGGCGCAACCCCGCTATGATATTGGCCGGGAAGCGATGCTGTTGCTGCTGGATCAGCTGAACGGACAAACGGTTAGCAGCGGCTCCCGTTTACTGGACTGTGAATTGATTGTTCGGGGTTCAACCCAGGCACTGACTTAAAGTAAACGCCTTTCAGACGTCCTCATCTGGTCAAAGGCCCGTCGCTTAAGTAACATGACGGGCTGACAAACGAAAAAATACAGCGAAACGATAGTGGCACAACGAGATTATGTACGTCGCGGCCAGCCGGCACCTTCGCGACGCAAAAAGAGTAGCTCACGGAAACCGCAACGCAGCCTTCCTGCGGTCTCGCCTGCCATGGTCGCGATTGCGGCGGCGGTACTGGTGGCATTCATCGGCGGCCTCTGGTTCATTACGCACCATAAAAAAGAAGAAGCAGAAGCGCTGCAGGGCAACAAAGTTGTCGGCAACGGCTTGCCTCCGAAACCGGAAGAGCGCTGGCGCTATATTAAAGAGCTTGAAAGCCGCCAGCCGGGCGTGCGTGCACCAACCGAGCCTTCTGCCGGTGGCGAGGTGGTGGATCCTACCCAGTTAACCAATGAACAGCGCCAGTTGCTGGCCCAGATGCAGGCCGATATGCGCCAGCAGCCTACCCAGCTCAACGAAGTGCCGTGGAACGAGCAAACGCCGGCACAGCGCCAGCAAACGCTGCAGCGTCAGCGCCAGGCGCAGCAACAGGTTCAGCAACAACAGCAGTGGGCGCAGACCCAGACGGTACAGCAGCAGAAAGCGCAGCCGCGGGCAACGGAACAGCCGTACCAGCAGCCACGTACCGCGCAGACGCAACCGGCGCAACAGCCGAAGACGCAGCCTGCGAAGCAAAATAGCAACGCGCAGCCGTATCAGGATCTGCTGCAAACGCCTGCGCATACCACCGCCCAGCAGCCGAAGGCCGCGCCGGTCACTAAAGAGACCGAAGCACCGAAGCAGACGGCAGAGAAGAAAGACGAACGTCGCTGGATGGTACAGTGCGGTTCATTTAAAGGCGCGGAGCAGGCGGAAACCGTGCGTGCCCAGCTGGCCTTTGAGGGCTTTGACTCACGCATCACCACCAATAACGGCTGGAATCGCGTGGTGATCGGCCCGGTAAAAGGCAAAGAAAATGCCGATGGCACCATCTCTCGTCTGAAGATGGCTGGTCACGCAAACTGCATTCGACTCGCTTCCGGGGGTTGAAACCCCCAAAATCCCCCCCATCTATCATTCTATTCAGCCCTGAGCACTGGCTCGGGGCCTCTATTCCGAATTTGTAACCAGGGGGTCTGCTCGTGACAACAATAGTAAGTGTACGCCGTAACGGCCAGGTGGTGATTGCCGGTGATGGCCAGGCCACGCTGGGTAATACCGTCATGAAAGGCAACGTGAAAAAAGTGCGTCGTCTGTATAACGACAAAGTGATCGCCGGTTTTGCGGGCGGTACCGCTGACGCCTTCACGCTGTTTGAGCTGTTTGAACGTAAACTGGAAATGCATCAGGGCCATCTGGTGAAAGCCGCCGTTGAGCTGGCGAAAGACTGGCGTACCGACCGTATGCTGCGCAAGCTGGAAGCGCTGCTGGCGGTTGCCGATGAAAATGCCTCGCTGATCATCACCGGTAACGGTGACGTGGTGCAGCCAGAAAATGACCTGATTGCTATCGGTTCCGGTGGCCCGTACGCCCAGGCCGCCGCCCGTGCGCTGTTGGAAAACTCCGACCTGAGCGCGCGCGATATCGCTGTGAAGGCGTTGGATATTGCAGGGGATATCTGCATCTATACCAACCACTTCCACACCATCGAAGAATTGCCGTCTAAGGCGTAAGGATTTCTCATGTCTGAAATGACCCCACGCGAAATTGTCAGCGAACTGAACAAACACATTATCGGCCAGGATAACGCCAAGCGTTCTGTGGCGATCGCCCTGCGTAACCGCTGGCGTCGTATGCAGCTGGACGAAGTGCTGCGCCATGAAGTGACGCCAAAAAACATTCTGATGATCGGCCCGACCGGTGTCGGTAAAACCGAGATCGCCCGTCGTCTGGCGAAACTGGCCAACGCGCCGTTCATCAAAGTCGAAGCGACTAAGTTCACCGAAGTGGGCTATGTCGGGAAAGAAGTGGACTCTATCATCCGCGATCTAACCGATTCCGCGATCAAAATGGTTCGCGTCCAGTCCATTGAGAAAAACCGCTATCGCGCCGAAGAGATGGCGGAAGAGCGCGTCCTGGATGTGCTGATCCCACCGGCGAAGAACAACTGGGGCCAGGCAGAGCAGCCTGCCGAGCCGTCTGCTGCGCGCCAGGCGTTCCGCAAAAAACTGCGTGAAGGCCAGCTGGACGACAAAGAGATTGAGATCGATCTCGCTGCCGCGCCAATGGGCGTAGAAATTATGTCTCCGCCGGGCATGGAAGAGATGACCAGCCAGCTGCAGTCCATGTTCCAGAACCTGGGCGGGCAGAAGCAGAAGCCGCGTAAGCTGAAAATCAAAGACGCGATGAAGCTGCTGATTGAAGAAGAAGCGGCGAAGCTGGTGAACCCGGAAGAGCTGAAGCAGGACGCTATCGACGCGGTTGAGCAGCACGGCATCGTATTTATCGATGAGATCGATAAAATCTGTAAGCGCGGCGAATCCTCCGGCCCGGACGTTTCCCGTGAAGGCGTACAGCGTGACCTGCTGCCACTGGTTGAAGGCTGCACCGTCTCCACCAAGCATGGCATGGTGAAAACCGACCACATTCTGTTTATCGCCTCCGGCGCGTTCCAGGTGGCCAAGCCGTCTGACCTGATCCCGGAACTGCAGGGTCGTCTGCCGATCCGCGTTGAGCTGCAGGCGCTGACCACTGAAGATTTCGAGCGCATCCTGACCGAGCCGAACGCCTCCATCACCGTGCAGTACAAAGCGCTGATGGCGACCGAAGGCGTGAACATCGAGTTCACCGAAGACGGTATCAAGCGTATCGCACAGGCCGCATGGCAGGTTAACGAAACCACCGAGAACATCGGTGCGCGTCGTCTGCATACCGTGCTGGAACGCCTGATGGAAGACATCTCTTATGATGCCAGCGACCTTAACGGCGAGAGCATTACCATTGATGCCGACTATGTGAGTAAGCACCTTGATGCTTTAGTAGCAGATGAAGATCTGAGCCGTTTTATCCTATAATCGCGGTCATTGCATATTCATCACTGATGATGGGGCTGAAAAGCCCCATTTTTATTGGCTAAATAACTATGACTGAAATCAGCCGTACACGTGCCTGGCTGGAAAGCCTGCGTCCTAAAACTCTTCCTCTCGCTTTCGCCGCCATTATTGTCGGCACCGCCCTCGCGTGGTGGCAGGGACATTTCGACCCGCTGGTGGCCGCACTGGCGCTGGTTACCGCCGGTCTGCTGCAAATCCTCTCTAACCTTGCCAACGATTATGGCGATGCCGTTAAGGGCAGCGATAAGCCTGACCGTATCGGGCCCCTGCGCGGGATGCAGAAGGGGGTGATCACCCAGGAGCAGATGAAACGGGCGCTGATTATCACCGTCGCGCTGATCTGTCTTTCCGGAATTGCACTGGTGCTGGTGGCCTGTAAAACGCCGGCGGATGCGGTTGGCTTCCTGGTGCTCGGCCTGCTGGCCATCGTCGCGGCGATCACCTATACCGTCGGCACCCGCCCTTACGGATACATTGGTCTGGGTGATATTTCCGTACTGGTGTTCTTCGGCTGGCTGAGCGTGATGGGCAGCTGGTATCTGCAGGCGCACACGCTGATCCCTGCCCTGTTCCTGCCGGCCACCGCCTGCGGCCTGCTGGCGACGGCGGTACTCAATATCAACAACCTGCGCGATATCGACAGCGATCGGCAGAACGGTAAAAACACCCTGGCGGTCCGTTTAGGGCCGGTGAACGCGCGCCGCTACCATGCCTGCCTGCTGATGGGTGCGCTGTTCTGTCTGGCGCTGTTTAATCTGCTGTCGCTGCACAGTCTGTGGGGCTGGCTGTTCATCCTTGCCGCGCCGCTGCTGTTCAAACAGGCACGTTACGTGATGCGCGAGCAGAGCGCCTCGGCCATGCCGCCAATGCTGGAACGCACGGTAAAAGGGGCGTTACTAACTAACCTGTTGTTCGTGATAGGGATTGTTCTCAGCCAGACGCTAAATTAGCTGACAAATATCAATTAACAATTGATGATTTTGCAAACAATGCATTTCGCGCGATATACTGAAATCACTTGCAGCAACAGAGCGTTAAACCTATGAAATACGATACCTCCGAGCTTTGTGACATCTACCAGGAAGATGTTAACGTCGTAGAACCGCTGTTCTCCAACTTTGGTGGACGGTCGTCATTTGGCGGACAAATCATCACGGTTAAATGTTTTGAGGATAACGGGTTGCTGTACGATCTGCTCGAACAGAACGGCCGTGGTCGCATTCTGCTGATCGACGGCGGCGGCTCCGTGCGTCGCGCGTTAATTGATGCCGAACTGGCCCGCCTTGCCATGCAAAACGAATGGGAAGGCATTGTGGTCTACGGCGCGGTGCGTCAGGTGGACGACCTCGAAGAGCTCGATCTGGGCATTCAGGCGATTGCTGCTATCCCGGTGGGTGCCGCAGGGGAAGGCATTGGCGAAAGCGACGTGCGCGTCAATTTCGGCGGTGTGACGTTCTTCTCCGGCGACCATCTCTATGCCGATAATACCGGCATTATCCTCTCTGAAGATCCGCTGGATATCGAGTAATAAAAAAGCCGGGTGGCGGCTTCGCCTTACCCGGCCTGCTCATTCTCTCTCACGCCGTTAAGCGTAAAAGATAACGGGAATCAGACTTCTTCCATACGTCCCAGCAGGGCATGCAGACGATCCTGCCAGCCGTTCTGCTGTTCGCGCAGGTGGTGGTTTTCACGCTCCAGCTCTTCGCGACCGTGCTGAGCAGTCTGAATTTCCTGCGACAGCGCGTTGTTTTTTTCTTTCAGCTCTTCGATTTCCATCTGCAGCAGGGTGATGGTATCAATCGCCTGCTGTACTTTGGATTCCAGTTTCTCAAACACTTCTAACGACATAATCCTACCTCTCCTGAATTTGCAAGGCGACGCTTGACGTAAACGCGCACAACACCTGGTGTCGATTGTATGGAGCCCCGCCCTCCCTGTCCAGCGGCAGACCGCGCAGATTGCGGTTTGCAACACTTTTCAGCCTCCTCCTGGTGCGTTCGCACCATATACCCCTAAATTGTTAACACTTTAGTTAACGGGATGCTTCTACCCACATTCGCTCATTAACGCTCGCACACACTTTATGGCGCGTTATCGCTCATTTTGTTGACGCGGCACACACATTTTAAGTTCGATATTTCTCGTTTTTGCTCGTTAACGATAAATTAACACTATGTCTACAGGACATCGTGGCGGTTTCGACAATCGTCGCGCCAACAATAACCATTAATTCTTTTCAGGATCCGATTATGAGTGAAACATCAACCTTAAAAGGCCAGTGCATCGCAGAGTTCCTGGGTACTGGGTTGTTGATTTTCTTTGGCGTAGGATGTGTGGCTGCATTGAAAGTGGCGGGCGCCAGTTTCGGGCAGTGGGAAATCAGCATCATCTGGGGTCTGGGCGTGGCGATGGCCATCTACCTGACGGCGGGTGTTTCTGGTGCGCATCTCAACCCTGCGGTCACCATCGCGCTGTGGCTGTTTGCCTGCTTCGACAAACGCAAGGTGATCCCCTTCATTGTTGCGCAGTTTGCCGGTGCCTTTTGTGCAGCGGCGTTAGTTTACGGGCTCTATTACAATCTGTTTATCGACTTTGAACAGACGCACCAGATGGTGCGCGGCAGTACCGAAAGCCTTGAGCTGGCGGGTATCTTCTCCACCTATCCGAATCCGCACATAAACTTTGTGCAAGCCTTCGCAGTGGAGATGGTGATTACCGCGATCCTGATGGGCGTCATTATGGCCCTGGGGGATGACGGCAACGGCATTCCACGCGGGCCGCTGGCACCGCTGCTGATTGGCCTGCTGATTGCGGTAATCGGTGCATCAATGGGACCGCTGACGGGCTTTGCCATGAACCCGGCGCGCGACCTGGGACCCAAGACGTTTGCCTTCTTCGCGGGCTGGGGCGACGTTGCCTTCACCGGCGGTAAAGATATTCCTTATTTCCTGGTGCCGCTGTTCGGCCCCATTGTAGGTGCTGCGCTGGGTGCCTTCGGCTATCGTAAACTGATTGGCCGTCACCTGCCGTGTGACACCTGTGTCGCCGAGGAGAAGGACACCTCCTCCGCCACACAACAAAACGCTTCGCTGTAATCTGACTACGGGACCACAACTATGACCGACAAAAAATATATCGTTGCGCTCGACCAGGGCACGACCAGCTCCCGCGCTGTCGTTATGGATCATGACGCGAACATCGTCAGCGTGTCACAGCGCGAATTCGAGCAAATTTATCCGAAGCCAGGCTGGGTCGAGCACGATCCAATGGAAATCTGGGCGTCGCAAAGCTCGACGCTGGTTGAAGTGCTGGCGAAAGCCGATATCAGTTCCGATGAGATTGCCGCTATCGGTATCACCAACCAGCGTGAAACGGCCATCGTCTGGGAGCGCGAAACCGGTAAGCCGATTTACAACGCTATCGTCTGGCAGTGCCGCCGCACCGCGGATATCTGCGAGAAGCTCAAGCGCGACGGTATGGAAGAGTACGTGCGTAGCGCCACCGGCCTGGTGGTGGACCCGTACTTCTCCGGCACCAAGGTGAAATGGATCCTCGACCACGTTGAAGGCTCCCGCGAGCGGGCAAAACGCGGCGAACTGCTGTTCGGCACCGTGGATACCTGGCTTATCTGGAAGATGACCCAGGGCCGCGTCCACGTGACCGACTACACCAACGCCTCGCGTACCATGCTGTTCAACATCAACACCCTGGAATGGGATGACAAGATGCTGGAGGCGCTGGACATTCCGCGCGCCATGCTGCCGCAGGTGCGTAAATCCTCGGAAATCTACGGCCAGACCAATATCGGCGGTAAGGGCGGCACGCGTATTCCTATCGCCGGGATCGCCGGTGACCAGCAGGCGGCGCTGTTTGGCCAGCTGTGCGTGAAGGAAGGGATGGCGAAAAACACCTACGGCACCGGCTGCTTCATGCTGATGAATACCGGCGAGAAGGCGGTGAAATCGGAGCATGGCCTGCTGACCACCATCGCCTGCGGCCCGCGCGGGGAAGTAAACTACGCCCTGGAAGGCGCGGTGTTTATGGCGGGAGCTTCCATCCAGTGGCTGCGCGACGAGATGAAGCTGATCAGCGACGCCTTTGACTCAGAGTATTTCGCCACCAAGGTGAAAGATACCAACGGCGTGTACGTGGTGCCAGCCTTTACCGGGCTGGGTGCGCCGTACTGGGATCCCTATGCGCGCGGGGCGATTTTCGGCCTGACGCGTGGGGTGAACTCCAACCACATCATTCGCGCCACGCTGGAGTCGATTGCCTATCAGACCCGCGACGTGCTGGAAGCGATGCAGGCCGACTCCGGCATTCGCCTGCACGCCCTGCGTGTGGACGGCGGCGCGGTTGCCAACAACTTCCTGATGCAGTTCCAGTCCGACATTCTGGGTACCCGCGTGGAGCGCCCGGAAGTGCGTGAAGTGACGGCGCTGGGTGCGGCTTATCTTGCCGGTCTGGCGGTGGGCTTCTGGCAGAATCTGGACGAACTGCAGGAAAAAGCGGTCATTGAACGCGAATTCCGCCCGGGCATCGAAACCACCGAGCGCAACTACCGCTACAGCGGCTGGAAGAAAGCAGTGAAACGCGCCCTGGCGTGGGAAGAGCACGACGAGTAAGACAAGCCTTACCCCTTACCCCTCACCCTAACCCTCTCCCCAAAGGGGAGAGGGAACTTGAACACCCTCGCCCCTTTGGGGAGAGGGCCGGGGTGAGGGGGACCCAGCCCGCACCCCACCCCACTCTGTGATAAACTTCGTGCAATTCCTTTTGATTGCACGAGTATCTGATGAAACGTGAACTTGCTATCGAGTTTTCCCGCGTAACCGAAGCTGCCGCCCTGGCAGGCTATAAGTGGCTTGGCCGTGGCGACAAAAATACCGCTGACGGCGCAGCCGTCCACGCCATGCGCATCATGCTTAACCAGGTCAACATCGACGGCACCATCGTGATTGGCGAAGGTGAAATCGACGAAGCGCCAATGCTCTATATCGGCGAGAAAGTCGGGACCGGCAAAGGCGATGCGGTGGATATCGCCGTGGATCCGATTGAAGGCACCCGCATGACCGCCATGGGCCAGGCTAATGCGCTGGCAGTGCTGGCCGTGGGCGATAAAGGCACCTTCCTCAACGCGCCGGATATGTATATGGAAAAGCTGATTGTCGGCCCTGGCGCAAAAGGGGTTATCGACCTCAATCTGCCGCTGGCGGATAACCTGCGTAACATCGCCGCCGCGCTCAATAAACCGCTGAGCGAACTAACGGTCACTATCCTGGCTAAACCGCGCCACGATGCAGTGATTGCCCAGATGCAGCAGCTCGGCGTGCGCGTCTTCGCCATCCCCGACGGCGACGTGGCGGCCTCCATTCTTACCTGCATGCCGGACAGCGAAGTTGACGTGCTGTACGGCATCGGCGGCGCACCGGAAGGGGTGGTTTCTGCCGCGGTGATCCGCGCCCTCGACGGGGATATGCACGGGCGTCTGCTGGCGCGCCATGACGTGAAAGGCGACAGCGAAGAGAACCGCCTTATCGGCGAGCAGGAGCTGGCCCGCTGCGCGGCAATGGGGATTGCAGCCAACACCGTGCTGCGTCTGGACGATATGGCCCGCAACGATAACGTCATCTTCTCCGCCACCGGGATCACCAAAGGCGATCTGCTGGACGGCATCAGCCGCAAAGGCAACATGGCCACCACCGAAACGCTGCTGATCCGGGGTAAATCACGCACCATTCGCCGCATCCAGTCGATTCACTATCTGGACCGCAAAGATCCCGACGTGCAGACCCACATTCTGTAAAACCGTTTGATCGATTGAGCTTTCCGGCCCGCCCGGGCTGGAAATCTCCCCTCCAGGAAAGGAAGATAGATCCCGACATAAGCACAGGAGAACATCATGGCAGACTGGGTAACAGGCAAAGTTAAAAAGGTAGAGTTCTGGACCGATGCGCTATTTAGTCTCACCGTTCACGCGCCCATCCACCCGTTCACGGCGGGGCAGTTTGCCAAGCTGGGGCTGGAGATCGACGGCGAACGCGTGCAGCGCGCCTACTCCTATGTCAACGCGCCGGATAACCCGGATCTCGAGTTCTATCTTGTCACCGTCCCCGACGGTAAACTCAGCCCGCGCCTGGCGGCGCTAAAACCCGACGATGAGATCCAGGTTGTCAGCGAAGCCGCAGGTTTCTTCGTGCTGGATGAAGTGCCGGACTGCGAAACGCTGTGGATGCTGGCGACCGGTACCGCCATCGGCCCTTACCTGTCGATCCTGCAGTACGGGCAAGACCTCGACCGCTTCAACAATATCGTGCTGGTGCATGCCGCGCGCTATGCCGCAGACCTGAGCTACCTGCCGTTGATGCAGGAGCTGCAGAAGCGCTATGAAGGAAAAGTGAAAATCCAGACGGTAGTGAGCCGCGAAACCGTCGCGGGATCACTCAACGGGCGCGTTCCGGCCCTGATTGAAAATGGCGAACTGGAAGCCGCCGTAGGTCTGAAAATGGATGCAGCCACCAGCCATGTGATGCTGTGCGGTAACCCGCAGATGGTGCGCGACACCCAGCAGCTGCTGAAAGAGACCCGGCAGATGACCAAACATTTACGCCGTCGGCCGGGCCATATGACCGCAGAGCACTACTGGTAATCAGCGGTACTTCACGTCGATCGTATCTTTACCGTATTTATTCTCGCCCTGGGTGCCAACGAACGCGCCCAGGTCGACAATCATCATCACAAAAATAACGGTGGGGATCAGCCTGCCAACCACCCACGGCAGCATGGAAGGGAGCATCGACCAGTTGCCAGCCAGCAGCATCCACGCCAGCACCACCAGCAGCGCCCACAGCCCTGAACGCCCACGATCGTGCAGACGTTTCACTAACACCGCTGCGGTCGGCCACAGCAGCGACACCAGCGCGAAGGCCGCCGTCTGGGTGCTCAGCCACGCGTTATTGGCAAAAATAAACAGAGCCAGCATGGCGACAATCCATACACCAATCCAGATCCAGAAATCACGGCGTCCAATACGCCCTTTGAATGCAAACAACCACTGCTGTATGGTCATGTCAGGTTCCTTAAAATCATTGCGGAGCGTAGTTTACCCTGGAGTCGCATCCTTTTGACAAGCCAGCCGGATCCCGTTTTAATCGTGGGCAGTAACATTCAGAGACTTTATTGATGAAGATGTGGTTTCACCTTATTTGGCTGGGTTTAACACTGTTAAGTGCGAGCTTTTCTCTACGTGCTGCCGAGACCTCCGCACCGGCTACCGCACCCTACGTGATGCCGGGCGCGCCGACGTTCGATCAGTCCATTAGCCTGTTCCGTGAAGCCTTTAATCAGGATAATCCAACCCTGCCGCTCAGTGAGTTTCGCTCCATCGACGGCGCGCGCGATACCCCGAACCTGACCCGGGCTGCCAGCAAAATTAATGAGAATCTGTACGCCTCCACAGCGCTGGAGCGTGGAACCCTCAAAATTAAGAGTATGCAGGTCACCTGGCTGCCGATTCAGGGGCCGGAACAGAAAGCCGCCAAAGCCAAAGCGCTGGAGTATATGAGCGCAATTTTGCGCGCGTTCACCCCGGCGCTGACCAAATCCCAGAGCCAGCAAAAACTGCAAAAGCTGCTTACCGCCGGTAAAAACAAACGCTACTACGCCGAAACGGAAGGCGCGGTTCGCTATGTGGTGGCAGATAACGGCGAAAAGGGGCTGACCTTCGCTGTTGAACCGATTAAGCTGGCGTTATCTGAGACGCTCGGCGGCTCGAATTAATGACAAAAAGCAAAGCCTTTCGAGGGAAAATCTCTATACTGATTCACAGACCATGCTGCCCAATCGGGTGGCCATATTCCTTAATTCGCTCTTGAGCGTGGAGAATTGAAATGCGACATCCTTTAGTGATGGGTAACTGGAAACTGAACGGCAGCCGCCACATGGTAAACGAACTGGTAGCTAACCTGCGTAAAGAGCTGGCTGGCGTGACTGGCTGTGCTGTTGCTATCGCTCCGCCGGACATGTACCTGGATATGGCTAAGAAAGCGGCTGACGGCAGCCACATCGTTCTGGGTGCTCAAAACGTTGACGTTAACCTGTCTGGCGCGTTCACCGGTGAAACCTCCGCTGAAATGCTGAAAGATATCGGCGCGAAATACATCATCATCGGCCACTCTGAGCGTCGCACCTATCACAAAGAGTCCGACGAGTTCATCGCTAAGAAATTCGCGGTGCTGAAAGAGCAGGGTCTGATCCCGGTTCTGTGCATCGGTGAAACCGAAGCAGAAAACGAAGCGGGCAAAACTGAAGAAGTGTGCGCACGTCAGATCGACGCAGTGCTGACCACTCAGGGCGCGGCAGCGTTCGAAGGCGCGGTCATTGCTTACGAGCCAGTATGGGCGATCGGTACCGGCAAATCTGCAACCCCGGCACAGGCTCAGGCCGTTCACAAATTCATCCGTGACCACATTGCGAAAGCCGACGCGAAAGTTGCTGAGCAAGTGATCATCCAGTATGGCGGTTCCGTAAACGCAGCGAATGCCGCAGAGCTGTTCACCCAGCCGGACATCGACGGCGCGCTGGTTGGCGGCGCATCCCTGAAAGCAGACGCTTTCGCGGTGATCGTTAAAGCAGCAGAAGCCGCTAAAAAGGCGTAATTGCCTTTGTGGCGGGTGGCGCTTCGCTAACCCGCCCTACGGTTCTGTAGGCCCGGTAAGCGCCAGCGCCACCGGGCTTTTTTACAGCCGTCCCAACATGCTAAACCACAGATAATCCAGCGGCAGCAGCACCAGATACGTTGCCACCGCCAGCGCCAGACAGAGCAGCATCCCCGCCCGCGCAGGCACCCTTCCCAGCCCCATCGCCACCACAATCGGCGACGCCTGATACGGCAGCAGCGGCGTGGAATACCCCAGCACCTGAATCATGATCACCGATAATAACGGAAAGCCGGTGGCATCCGAGAAGCTTTGCGCCAGCGTGGTGTACAGGGCCGGTACGCCGTTGGCTGTCATGATAAAGTTCAGCGCGGTGGTGATGCCGGTCAGCGCGAGGAAACTGGTAAACGGCGCGTCAGCATCCAGCGGCATCACCCGCATCAACGCCTCACCCACGGCATTGCCAATCCCGGTTTGCGTCACGGTGATCGCCAGCCCCAGAATGCCCGCCACGTAGATACAGGTGCGCATATTCACCCCGGCCGAGAACTCCTCCCCGGTAATAAAGCCCATGCGCGGCAGCATCACCACAACCGACGCCGCAAGCCCCGTCCACGCCGGGCCAATGCCGTGCCAGCTTTCGGTCACCCACATCACCAGCACCACCGCCAGCAGCCAGGCGAGGCGTTTTTCGTCGCGGCCCATAGGCTCCGACGGAGTCAGATCCTGCGCCGGTTTGGGCGCACCAGGAAACAGCCAGCAAATCAGGCCGATCAGTATCAGGCCCTTGAGAATACCCAGCACCGGGGTATGCAGCAGCAGGTACGGAACATAGTTGAGATGGATCCCGTACGAGCCCTCCGCCGCCCCGCTCATCACCAGATTGGGCACGTTGGCAGGCAGGATAGTGGCCGACAGCTGGAAGGTGCCAAACCCCACCGCCAGCGCCAGGCCGAACCACGCCCGGGAACCGTCGATAATGCCCGCCCGCTTCGCCATCGCCGCCACAATGGGCATCAGAAGGGCAATACGCCCCATGTTGGAAGGCATGACAAACGCCAGCGCATAGGTGAGCAGCACCACGCTTGCCACCATCAGCGGCCAGGAGTCGGTCAGCCTGGAGGATAATGCCCGCGCCGCCCTGTCCGCCAGCCCGGTTTTGCGGATCGCCACGCCCAGCACGAATCCGCTGAATACCAGCCAGAACGCCGACGATGCAAAACCGCCGAAGATCACCTCCGGCGGCGCAATTCTGGCGATCATCGCCGCGGTAAAAAACAGCAGCGCGGTGATAAATTCCGGCAGCAGCGAGGTGGCCCAGAGCACAATAGTGACGCCGACGATCAGCGAGGGCAGAAACAGCGGATGAGTTAACCAGAGCGACATACCTGTCTCCTGTAGAATTTTTCAGCAAGTCTACGGCGACAGGCGGGGCGAGTAAACGCTATTTATGGTGGGGTCAATTCAGGATATCGCATTGATGATCCTGCAATTCCTCAGCAGATGCGCGGTTAAGCGTCAGCAGATTGCGTTCGGTTGCCAGCAGCACAAACGACCCGTCGGACTGCTGCGCCATCGCCAGCGCAAAGCGTCCCATATGGTCGCGCGCTTCCGGCAGCTCTTCTGCCAGCATCATAAACGGACTGCGCTTCACCAGCTCAGCCTCCGTTACCCGGCGCGCCAGATACTCATGCCCTTCCAGCCCGCCGGGGAACGGCAGCCACTGGGTGCTGATTTGGCCCTGATTCGCATTGAGCTTCTCGCGCACGTCCGGGCGCAGGCAGGAGATGTGGATATGAAAATGGTTTTGCGTGCGCCCGGTCGGGGAGTTGATGGTCAGCGAAACCGCGCTGTCAGGCACGCTTCTCCCCCGCTTCATGCTCATAAAGTTGCGCGACTGCCACGCCAGCCAGAAGAAATTCGGCGTATGGGCCTCGATCAGAAGCGGGCTTTCGGTACCGTTGATGCGGTACGTTGGCATCAGCAGATACTGCAGCGGCCCGTTGCGGTCTTTAAACACCACATATCCCGCATCCGTCTTAACCTGCGCGCAGGGTGCCGGGTTACGGTTTTGCATCTGATTGGGCACACACTGGTCAAGAACGATATGCCGTAGCGCATTTGGGTTACCCGTTTTCATCCACAGCCAGCCGCCCGCAGCGAGCGCGATGACAATCAGCACCAGCACGATTATTTTTTTCACAGCGCGTTACCTGTATCCATTTGAAGTGAAAGAGTAACGCATAAAGATGACCAAATAAAAAACCCGGCGGATTTCTCGCACCGGGTCACCGTGTCGTTCTTTAAGAGACGATTAACGCTGGTTGATCTGATCGAAGGTGCCGCCATTCGAGAAGTGATCTTTCTGTGCTTTCGTCCAGCCGCCGAAGACCTGATCGATAGTGAACAGCTTCAGTTTCGGGAACGCGTTCTCATATTTCTTCGCCACCGCCTCATCACGAGGACGGTAGAAGTTCTTCGCGGCAATCTCCTGGCCTTCCGGGGTGTAAAGGTACTTCAGGTAGGCTTCCGCCACGGCCTGGGTGCCTTTCTTGTCCACCACTTTGTCGACAACGGAGACGGTTGGCTCAGCCAGAATGGATTCGCTTGGGGTGACGATTTCAAACTTGTCTTTGCCCAGCTCGTTGGTTGCCAGCAGCGCTTCGTTTTCCCACGCAATCAGCACATCGCCAATGCCGCGTTCAACGAAGGTGTTAGTCGCGCCGCGCGCACCGGAATCCAGCACTTCGACGTTCTTAAACAGCGCTTTTACGAACTCCTGAGCCTTGGCCTGATCGCCATTGTTCTGGTGCAGGGCGTAACCCCATGCCGCCAGATAGTTCCAGCGTGCGCCGCCAGAGCTTTTTGGGTTCGGGGTGATGACCGACACGCCCGGCTTAACCAGATCGTTCCAGTCATGGATCTGTTTCGGGTTGCCTTTGCGCACCAGGAACACGATGGTGGAGGTATAAGGTGCAGAGTTGTCCGGCAGGCGTTTGATCCAGTTTTTATCGATACGGCCGCGCTCTGCAATGGCATCCACGTCATACGCCAGCGCCAGGGTCACAACGTCGGCTTCGATACCGTTAATCACCGAGGTCGCCTGCTTGCCGGAGCCGCCGTGAGACTGGCGGATCACGACGTTATCGCCGGTTTCCTGTTTCCAGTGTGCGGCAAACGCTTTGTTGTACTGATCGTACAGCTCACGTGTCGGATCGTAAGACACGTTCAGTAACTGGATATCCTTTGCCAGAACGCTGGTCGATGCCAGCAATAAAGTTAACCCCACGCCCCATTTGTTCATCGTCCAACTCTCTTAATGTTGTGTTTGATGAATGCAGCGTGCCAGAAAGCAAACCAATGATTAAAGAATAAAAAAAGATTGGCTATAACTTGCGGGAATAAAAAGCAGTATTGTGCACAGAAAAAAGCCCGGTGGCGCACAGCGATCCGGGCCTACGAACCCTGCTTTTGTAGGCCGGGTAAGGCGCAGCGCCACCCGGCAACAAGCGGCTGATTAGTAAAGCTTTTTCGCGCAGTCCAGCCAGTCACCTTTGAACGGACGCTTCATGTTTTCGATAGCGTCGATGATGTCATGGTGAACCAGTTTTTCGTTCTGAATACCGACGCAACGACCGCCGAAGCCCTGCTGCAGCAGCTCAATCGCGTAGGCACCCATACGGGAAGCCAGGATACGGTCGTAAGGACCCGGTGAGCCGCCGCGCTGGATGTGGCCGAGAACGGTAGCGCGGGTTTCGCGTTTGGTTTCGGTTTCGATGTACTTCGCCAGCTCGTCCACGTCGCAGATGTGCTCGGTGATGGCAACGATAGCGTGTTTCTTACCTTTGGCGATACCGGCTTTGATTTCTGCCACCAGGTCTTCACGGCTGAATTCCACTTCCGGAACCACCACGAACTCACAGCCACCAGCAATGGCTGCCGCCAGGGTCAGGTCGCCACAGTAGCGGCCCATCACTTCAACGATGGAGATACGCTGGTGAGAAGAAGAGGTGTCGCGCAGACGGTCAATCGCTTCAACAACGGTACCCAGCGCAGTGAAGTAACCGATGGTGTAGTCGGTACCTTTGATGTCGTTGTCGATGGTGCCTGGCAGACCGATGCACGGGAAGCCCATTTCAGTCAGGCGTTTTGCACCCATGTAGGAGCCGTCGCCGCCGATAACAACCAGCGCATCCAGGCCACGTTTTTTCATGTTCTCGATAGCCACTTCACGGATGCGCTCGTCGCGGAATTCCGGGAAGCGTGCGGAGCCCAGGAAGGTGCCGCCACGGTTAATCATGTCGGAAACACTGTAGCGGTCGAGCTGCACCATACGATCTTCATACAGGCCCAGATAACCGTCATAGATACCAAAAACTTCCAGACCTTCCGTCAACGCAGCACGAACCACGCCACGAATTGCTGCGTTCATGCCGGGCGCATCACCGCCGCTTGTCAACACACCGATTTTCTTAATCATGACTACCTCTGAACTTAGGAATGCAAAAATGAAATCTGTTGCCGGAAGACGTCTATCGACCAACGAATACTGCAAATAGTATATCAACCACTTCCAGCTGAATTGATTCAGGTCAGACCAAATGGCGGTTATTTTTCCACAAAATGCTGCCCTGGTTCACTTTTTTACAACGAATTACGAAAGCTCAAAATGTCCATTGCCTGGCTTAGGTACGACTGAGCAGGGATCCTGGTGAATAATGACGTCTGACCCCGGGAAACGCTGCAAAATCGCCTGCTCAACCTGTTCAGCCACCAGATGTGCCTGAACGAGCGGCAGGTTATCTTCCATTTCTAAATGAATCTGAATAAAGCGGGTCGGCCCTGACTGCCGCGTGCGAAGATCGTGAGCGCCACTGACGCCTGGCCAGGAGGTCACAATTTCAAAGATTTCATGCCGTTCTGCGTCTGGCAGTGCGCGATCGAGCAGCGATTGCACCGCATCGTACCCCATACGTAACGCACTGTATAAAATATAGAATCCAATCCCTAACGCAAACAGCGCATCGGCCCGGTGCCAGCCATACCAGGCCAGACCGAGCGCAATAAGAATCGCGCCGTTCATCATAACATCAGACTGATAATGAAGCATATCCGCCCGTACCGCCTGACTTTGGGTTTTGCGTACCACCCAGCGCTGGAACGTTACCAGAACTAATGTGCTTATAAGTGCGATTATTGTCACCACTACGCCAACGCCGGGATCTTTCATCGGCGACGGGGTATACAGGTGCTGAATACCGGTCAAAAAGAGGAACAGCGCCGAACCGGAGATAAACATACTTTGCGCCAGCGCCGCCAGCGACTCCGCTTTGCCATGGCCAAAAGTATGCTCTTCATCTGCCGGCTGCAGAGAGTAGCGCACCACCCAGAGGTTAGTGACCGAGGCGGCAATATCCACCAGGGAGTCGACCAGCGCCGCCAGAATACTGACCGAACCGGTATACCACCACGCGAAGATTTTAATCACTAACAGGCACGACGCCATGATTGTCGCGGCGATTGCGGCCCGGCTGACCAGCCGTCCATAGGATTGATTCATAAACACTCCTGTCATGCTATGCCGCTAGTATAACGGATGCAGGGGAGTCAATAAGATGAATAAAGGATTAACGCATTTTAATGATGGGCAAAAAAAACCCCCTCATCATGAGGGGGAAGACAGGGATGGTGTCTATGGCAAGGAAAACAGGGTCTACTGGTTACTACGGGTATTGCTACTAAAAAGCGTCGATTCGGCGTTCTTCTGCATCCGTGCAACCTCGCGCAACTGATCCATACGTTGCTGGTGTTTCTGGTTCAAAACCGCTTGCTGCTCTGGCGTTAGCAGGTGAAACATCTGGTTGCGGACCCGGGCCATCTCGACCTGGCGGGCAACCTGTTCCTGCGCCATCTTATCTGCCTGAGCGCGTACAGCGTTTTCGTCAAAATTTTCTGCGGTGACAAGGCGATGCATTATCTCCATTTCGCTAACATTAACAGGGGGCTGGTCATGCCGGGCCCGCTGCATCAGATCTCGCATCTGTTGACGCTGATGTTCGGTTAAACTTATGCCGTCAAACATATGGCCCTGGCCGCTTTGCTGCGCAATACCCTCTGCTGAGGAACGGTTATCGCCGGTGATAGCTCCAGCAGCCTGGCTAAATGCACTAAACGCCAGCGTTGAGGCCATGACGGCAGCGGTAACTATGCGCATCACTTACTCCCAAAATCTTTCGTGTCGCGATTCAACGAGAGACAGTCTACGATTCAGGCTGCAAACATGCGTCAGGGGGTGTAAAACAACGTAAAGTCATGGATTAGAGAGCCTTGATGACGTAATTTCTGCCTCGGAGGTATTTAAACAATGAATAAAATCCTGTTAGTTGATGATGACCGAGAGCTGACATCCCTTTTAAAGGAGTTGCTCGACATGGAAGGCTTTGACGTGTCGGTTGCCCATGATGGGGAACAGGCGCTGAGTCTACTCGACGATAGCATCGACTTGCTTTTGCTCGACGTCATGATGCCGAAGAAAAACGGTATCGACACCCTTAAAGAGCTGCGCCAGACACACCAGACACCTGTCATTATGCTGACCGCACGCGGCAGCGAACTTGACCGCGTACTCGGCCTTGAGCTGGGCGCGGATGACTATTTGCCTAAACCTTTTAACGACCGCGAACTGGTTGCCCGTATACGTGCGATCCTGCGACGTTCCCACTGGAGCGAGCAGCAGCAGAACACCGACAACGGCTCACCAACGCTCGAAGTGGACTCCCTGAGCCTGAACCCAGGCCGCCAGGAAGCCAGCTTTGACGGCCAGGCGCTGGAGTTGACCGGCACCGAATTCACCCTGCTCTACCTGCTGGCACAGCATCTCGGCCAGGTGGTATCGCGTGAACATCTGAGCCAGGAAGTGCTGGGTAAACGCCTGACGCCTTTCGACCGCGCCATTGATATGCACATTTCCAACCTGCGCCGTAAATTGCCGGAACGCAAAGACGGTCACCCGTGGTTTAAAACCCTGCGTGGACGCGGTTATCTGATGGTTTCCGCTTCATGATAGGCAGCTTAACCGCCCGCATCTTCGCCATTTTCTGGCTGACGCTGGCACTGGTTTTAATGCTGGTTTTGATGTTGCCAAAACTCGACTCACGCCAGATGACGGAGCTCCTCGACAGCGAGCAACGTCAGGGTGTGATGATCGAGCAACACGTAGAAGCAGAGCTGGCCATCGATCCGCCCAACGATTTGATGTGGTGGCGCAGGCTGTTTCGCGCGATTGAAAAATGGGCGCCTCCCGGGCAGCGCCTGCTGCTGGTCACCAGCGAAGGCCGTGTGATTGGTGCGGACCGCAATGAAATGCAGATCATCCGTAACTTCATTGGCCAGGCCGATAATGCCGATCATCCGCAGAAGAAGAAATACGGTCGTGTGGAGATGGTGGGGCCGTTCTCCGTCAATGACGGGGAGGATAATTACCAGCTCTACCTGATTCGCCCGGCGAGCAGTTCCCAGTCCGACTTTATCAACCTGCTGTTCGACCGCCCGCTGTTGCTGCTGATTGTCACCATGCTGGTGAGTTCACCGCTGTTGTTATGGCTCGCCTGGAGTCTGGCGAAGCCGGCTCGCAAACTGAAAAACGCTGCGGATGAAGTGGCGCAGGGCAACCTGCGACAGCATCCTGAGCTGGAAGCCGGGCCGCAGGAGTTCCTGGCGGCGGGTGCCAGCTTTAATCAGATGGTAACGGCGCTGGAGCGGATGATGACCACCCAGCAGCGCCTGCTCTCGGACATCTCCCACGAACTGCGCACTCCGCTGACGCGCCTGCAGCTGGGTACCGCCCTGCTGCGTCGTCGCAGCGGTGAGAGCAAGGAGCTGGAGCGTATCGAAACGGAAGCGCACCGTCTGGACAGCATGATCAACGACCTGCTGGTGATGTCGCGCAATCAGCAGAAAAACGCCCTGGTCAGCGAAACGGTGAAAGCCAACCACCTCTGGCATGAGGTGCTGGATAACGCGGCATTCGAAGCGGAGCAGATGGGGAAATCCTTCACCGTCAACTTCCCGCCGGGCCCGTGGCCGCTGTACGGTAACCCCAACACGCTGGAAAGCGCGCTGGAGAATATCGTTCGTAACGCCCTGCGCTATTCGCATACCAAAATCGAGGTGGCGTTCTCGGTGGATAAAGACGGCATCACCATTAACGTGGATGACGATGGTCCTGGCGTCAGCCCGGAAGATCGTGAGCAGATTTTCCGTCCGTTCTACCGTACCGACGAAGCCCGCGACCGTGAATCTGGCGGCACCGGCCTCGGTCTGGCGATTGTTGAGACCGCCATGCAGCAGCACCGCGGTTGGGTCAAAGCGGACGACAGCCCGCTGGGGGGATTACGCTTAACCCTCTGGCTGCCGCTCTACAAACGTTCCTGACGCGTATCCCCGGCAATAGCGCTATTGCCGGGGATGTCCTGCCTTAAACTTCTGCAGTCACTGCCGCGAGCTTCTGCTTTTTGATCCGCCTTACCAGCAGCGTGGAGCAGGCAAAGCCCATCAGGCTGAACCCAATCATCACGCTAAAGACATAGTTGTAGCCCGCGATCCCGCTGTGAGTGTCGAGCAGCCAGCCGTATAACGTATAGGCGAACATGGCGGGCATGTAACCGATAATGCAGCCGAAGGCCATCGCCGATCCGGCATATTCACGCGGTGTGCCGATCTCGTCCATCGGTGCAAAGAAAATGGCGCGCTGAGAGAAAATAATCGCCCCGAACCCCAGCGTTGCCGCCATCCCGATATAGACGTTCATCGACTGGTGAGGCAGCTGCATAAAGACAATCATCGCCGCGGCGGCAATCAGGAACGTCCACTTCAGATAGACGGTTGGCGATTTAGCCACTTTGTCCGCCAGGAAGCCGCCCACCGGTCCCCCCACCATCTTCAGGGCATACTGGTTGATGATGCCGTAGGCACCCACCAGAGCCACCGGCAGCATGTAGATATCTTTCAGGAACGGGATGAAGTAAGTGAGCCCGCAGTAGGCGGCGTAGACGAAGAAAATGCCAAACGCGGCCAGCCAGACGTTGGTGCAGGAGAGAATATGCTTGATGCCCTTTAACACTTCCATGTTGGCACTGCTGTTTTCACCGCCCTTGACCTTATCGTCATCGACAATGAAGTAGGTGATTACGCCGGCGGCAAGGGTAATCAGCGTGTAGTACAGCAGCCCCGCCTGCATGCCCGCTTTGCCTTCACCGAAGTGAACAAAGACAAACAGCGCCCCGGAGGCAACGATAACGTCCACCACGCCACGCCCGGCCTCCAGGAAGCCAAACATGCGCCCCTGCTCCTCCTGCGTCCCCAGCAGACGTACCGCTTTCAGCAATACCGGCCAGTACACCACGTCGGCGAAAAAGGCCATCGCCGCAAAGCAGATTAAATACCCGGTAAACGAGGGCAGCGTGGATAAATAGAGGCCGCACAGCCCCACGCCGATTAAACCAAAAGGCAGAAGGATTTTTTTGGAATAGCGATCGGCAATATACAGCGAGAGAAAAAGCCCGGTGGTTTGTACAATGGTATAGACCGTGAAACTCAAACCGATTTGCGTATTGGTTAAGCCCCAGTCGCTCTGCATTGGCACATAAAAAACATCTTTCATGCTGGAAAGTTTAAATATGGTGCCGCCGCCTAAAATCAAAAAGCAGAGCCGTGCCCATTTATTCATGAACATAATAAACACCCTCACTGTAGGTTGAGAAGTTATTCCCAATCAAAAAATGAATATAAAGATCCAAAGCCAGTCCAGATATGGAATAGCCTTCCTGCCCCATCGTTATTTAATATAAAAAGTTATCTGCTATTTATAAATTTATCACACAGGTTACGAATAAAATGGATTTGTGAAAGGGCGTGCTCTTTTTCCTCGGCAAGACGCGCATCCACCAGCGCGCTATCCGGCAGCGGTGTATAGCTCGCATTTCGCCATGGGATCCACGGATTATTCCCTTCATCATCGAAACGGAAGGCAGGCGCATAATACTCAACCTCTTCTTCAAGGCCGAATGAGGTCACCTGGGGTGCTTCTTCCCCTAAAAGTAATAATCTTTTCAGCATCTCTTCAATGGGTAAATCACCCTGTCCGGTACGGCAGGCTTCATGTCCCCAGCCTTTTCCTTCTTTCAGACATCGCGCGTCTTTAATATGCACCTGAGTGATCAGCGGCGACATCACCTCTAATGCCGCAAGCGGCTGCTCATTGGCGTTAATCATATTGCCAAAGTCGAACAGAATAGAGAGGTTCTTCATGCCGCTGTTTTTCACCAGCGCTACCAACTCATGGCCCTGTAAATCTTCGTGCTGCTCGATGGTAAAGCTCAGGCCGCAGTCATCGAACTGCGATAAATAAGCGATATCACCGGCGATTTTATCCAGCACCTCGTTCAGATAGCCCTCATAGCGCGGATAAAAGCGCACCGAGGTAGCGCCCGTCGCCCGGGCGATGCGGATCGCATCATCGAGCGTCGCTTTATCCGAGGCGCTGGTTTCAATATGGATATCCAGCTTGTAGCCCTGGGCCTTCTCTTTAAAATTCTGTAACTGCTGGTCGTTTATATTTTGCAGAGACTGCGTTTCTCCATCTTCGACATGAATTTTCACCCCCTTTAATTTTTGCTGATGAGCAATATCCAGCAGATCGCCAGGAAGAATACGCTCGTAGCGCATATTTAAATGAAAAGCATAGGCGTGCAAATAAAGAGGAATATTTCTGGCACGTTCAGCAAGTCGCTTTTGTTCACTCTTTTCCATTTTTTCTCACTCCTCACGAATAACCAGTTCCACTGATTCAAGACGCCAGTATTCAAAGTCAACCTGAACCACTTTTTTGTCACGGGTCGCACGATGTTTTTCCACCAGAATACCGTAGGTGTTCGGCGCAACCCCGAGCTCTTTACAGGCCATTTCCGGCAAATTAACCGGCTTGAAGATCATCTCTTTAATGGTCAGGGCGTGACCAAATTCGTCTTCCCATATTCTGGCAAACGCGTGGTTATCCAGTTTATGAATAAAATCCGGCGCGGTTTGCGCGTCGATATAAGACTCATGGTAGAAGACTTTATGTTCATCCAGTCCACACCATCCCGTCACCCGATAGCGGTCGCCTGACGCAGGAAAAACGTTTTCCACGTGATGCGGCACGCTGTCGACGCTCTCTCTGGATAAATAGCCCCAGGAGGGATTGCGCCCCTGCGCCCGGGCCTCAGCATTAAAACTGGAGAGCGATTTCGGGTTATAGATAAAGCGCTTAGCGGAAATAAACCAGCCGCTGCGATTCTTGCGGAATATCCGCGCATCCACTTCAAGCTCAATTAGCACCTGGCGCAGGGTCATGCGTTTTGCGTCGAGCAGTTCGCAAAGCTCACGCTCGGACGGTAATTTGGAGCCTGCCGGTAAGTTCTGTTCGCTCAGCCAGCGTTCGAAACGCTCTCTGAGGACATCCACGTAGTTTTTCTCTTTCATCTCGACCAATCTGGTTTAAACCAATTTGATCATAAGATATTTGAGCCGGAATAATTCTCAAGTTTTTTTACGAAACCAACACTTTTTTTGTGGGCCAGGTATCAAGAATGGCGCAGGAAGAGGGGCAGCAGGCGTGGGGGCAGGTCGCCCCCATCAGAGAAGAGAAAATGCAGGAAGGAGAACCTACTTACCCCACAATCTCCGGGAATTGTCTTCGATCTTGTTGCTAAGACGCCGCTTCTGCATGGTTCGCGTCCAGCTGGTCGACAGACCCGCCGCAGACAGCAGGCGCTGATACTGTTCGTCATCAAAGGGCATATGCCAGGCGATGGCGCAGGCATCATGCACCGATACGTCGCTCAGGCGGGAGACGAGCGTCAGCGGCGCATCCGCCGATACCTGCCCTGCCAGCACCACGCGATAGAGCCAGCCGGTTTTCGCCGCGTTCTGCATTTGCGTGGCCATGTCGTTAATGCCGAAATGGAAGTTGAGCTTGAAGCAAGGGGAACGCGGCTGGGTCACCTGGATCAGGGCCTCGCCCCAGCGAAAGATATCGCCGATAAAGACGTTCTTCTCCGTCAGCCCCTCGGTTGACAGGTTTTCGCCAAACGCCGGAGCGACGAACAGATCGGCCTGAGCGGGATATTCGCTCGCCCAGTGCTGATAATGCTCGCGCGGATAGTGACACAGCGCGCGCTCTGGCCCGCCGTGGATTTTCTTTTCCGCCTGCTCATCGCCCGCCAGACCCAGCTCGGTTAACGTCAGTTCGCCATCAACCTGCAGTTTGGCAATCGCGCTCGGGCGGCTACCCTCGTAGTCCCTTATTTTTCCGGTGAATACATTAACGGGATAGTCCATCGCGGCTCCTTGTGCAGATTGTGGGTATAAAAAAAGCGAGTCATCAGACTCGCTTCTCACAGAAGGCTTTGCAACCTTATTTTTTAGCAGCGAAACGTGCCGCAGCTTCGTCCCAGTTTACAACGTCCCAGAAGGCTTTGATGTAGTCCGGGCGACGGTTCTGGAATTTCAGGTAGTAAGCGTGTTCCCACACGTCCAGGCCCACGATTGGGAAACCGGATGCGCCAGAGATCGCTTCGCCCATCAGCGGGGAGTCCTGGTTAGCAGTAGAAACTACCGCCAGCTTGTCGCCTTTCAGAACCAGCCACGCCCAGCCAGAGCCGAAACGGGTAGCAGCCGCTTTTTCGAACTCAGCTTTGAAGTTCTCAACGGAGCCGAAGTCGCGCTCGATAGCGGATTTCAGGTCGCCCTGCAGGGTAGTGCCGGTTTTCAGGCCTTTCCAGAAGAAGCTGTGGTTAGCGTGGCCGCCCGCGTTGTTACGCAGTACGGTTTTCTTGTCAGCTGGCAGTTGCTCCAGTTTGGTGATCAGCTCTTCAGCAGACAGGTTGGCGAATTCTGGCAGGCTTTCCAGCGCCGCGTTGGCGTTGTTAACGTAAGTCTGGTGGTGTTTGGTGTGATGGATCTCCATCGTCTGCTTGTCGAAATGCGGCTCAAGGGCGTCGTAAGCGTACGGCAGGGATGGCAGGGTATAGCTCATAATCATCTCCATTATTGTCGGGCGGCAAACGTGTTAATGCCGCGTAAGCAGTTGGTTCATTATAGTTAATTAAATGATATTGAAAATGTTTATCAATGCCGTAGTTTTAATAAGGTTATAACTTTTCGTTATGTCACTGATCTGGCGGGGCGTGCGGAGAACTCAGGGGGTTGGTGAATATTCTATTACGCTGCGTTATGGCTGCGATGCCGCCACTGAACCGGCGTCATCCCCACTTCGCGGTTAAACACCACCGAGAAGTAGTTGCTGTCCTCAAAGCCGCACTGCATGGCCACTTCGCTGACCATCAGTTCGGTATGCTGCAGCAGATACTGCGCATGGCAGATGCGCAACTGGCGCAGATAGTGGTTGACCGTCATGCCGGTCTGGGTACGAAACTGCTGGCGCAGGGCGCGCTCGCTGCACTGCTCCTGCTCGCAAAACTTCTCCAGTACAAAGCTGCGGTTCAGGCTGCCGGAAAGGGCGGTGATGAGCTTATCCAGCAGCGCTTCCGGCTCGCTGGCTTCGGGGTTATCCGGGGCGTAGCGGTAGCGCCTGAGCATGATGGTCAGCTGGGCAAACAGCAGTTCCGCCAGTTCAAACGCATGAGGGTCGTCCTTCAGGCTCTCCTGCTCCAGCTGGGCGATGACCTGGCGCACCTGAGCCATGCCGTTGCTGCCGAGCCGCCAGTGCGCCGCGCCGCGGGCATTCAGAAAGCCGGGGATGTTGGCCCCCCAGTCCACGTTGAGCTTCAGCCGGTCGGGGCAGTAGATGATGTTCTGCAGCACCAGATCGTTCACCGAGGCGTAGGAGTGTTTGTCCTCGGCGCGGATATAAAACAGGTCGCCGCGGGTGATGCGATAAGGGCGATCGTTGAGGATATGCAGGCCGTTGCCGCGCCACACCAGCACCAGCTCGCAGAAATCATGGGTGTGTTCGGCAAAGACATTTTGCGGATAGCGGTCCGCCACCGCGACGGCCTGAGCAGCGGATGCAAAAAAATCGGCTCTGCGAAGAATCAACTGTCCTGCCACGTCACAACCTCTACCGGGGAATAACCTGACATTATTACCCGCTTTGCGGCAATAAAACGGTGATTTTCCTCGCGTTACTGAAGGGAGGCATCCCGGCCCTGGCGAATATCGCGCGGCGACCAGTTGAACTCCCGGCGAAACAGGGTCGAAAAGTGGTTACTGTCGCCAAAACCGCAGCGATAGGCGATATCCGTGACGCTATCATCGGTATGACGCAGCAGATGGCGGGCTTTGATCAGCCGCAGACGGTTCAGGTAGCGCTGGGGCGTCTGGCCGGTGTGCTGTTTCAGCTGACGATGCAGGGTGCGCAGCGACAGCGAGAAGTTATCCGCCAGCGTCTCCCAGCAGACATCTTCCGCATAGTGATCTTCCAGCCAGGCCATCAGCTGATTGAGCCGGGCGTCGTTATTCGCGGCCCCTTCCACCAGACTGCCCCGGCGCAGCAGCACCAGCAGCTGCATAAACAGGATTTCACGGCTGGCGAGGGCGTGGGTCTCCTGGCCCTCTTCCGACTGCTCCATCTGGCTTACCAGCTGACGCACCTGTTGCAGCGTGGACTGGTTTACCCGCCAGTGTGACGGATAATGGCCATCCTGCTCCTGAGGCAACAGCTGGTTTAATCCCGACAAAAACTGGAACGCTTCCGGAGAGCGATAGAGCACGTTAGTCAGGCACAGGTTGTCGGTATGTTCGTACATGTGCCGGTCGTGATCGCGCACAAAGCACACCGTCCCGCCGCTGATGGTGTACGGCTGTCCGTTGAAGACATGGATGCCCGTCCCGTGCTCCACGATCACAATCTCATGAAAATCATGATGATGTTCCGGAAACGCAGCCTGGGGCAGCCGCGGCTCAATCGCCACAGGCGAGTGGCCTGAAGGGAAAAAATCCACGCTGTGCAGTACGGTCATAACGGGTCACCACCAGATGATAAGAGTTCTCAAAATAGTAATTTAGGGTTCCCCGGCTCACCTTAAATTTTCGACAGCAAATGGCGCAAACCCTGTCGCTTTTTCAAGAAACGGCGGGAAAGATCCGGAAATGCGGACACCGTCACACCGCCTGTTTTTGCCGCTAAAAACCGAAATTGTGAACTCTCTCACGTTCATCTTTGAATTCTTGCCAGCGCCTGAAATGCGCTGTCACTGGCAAGAAGGTCGCTTTCCCTTCCCTTTTTTACACTCACCGGCAATGACTTCAATAAGGATCGGACCATGACTTTCCGCCATTGCGTGGCTGTCGATTTAGGTGCCTCCAGCGGCCGGGTGATGCTGGCAAGCTACCAACGCGAGGAGCGCACGCTTGTGCTTCGCGAAATCCACCGTTTCATTAACTGCCTGCAAAAGCAGGATGGTTTTGACTGCTGGGATATCGACACTCTGGAAGCGGAGATCCGCGCCGGGCTGAATAAGGTATGTGAAGAAGGCATTCGCATCGACAGCATCGGGATTGATACCTGGGGCGTGGATTACGTGCTGCTGGACAGCAACGGCCAGCGCGTGGGCCTGCCGGTCTCCTACCGCGATGACCGCACCGACGGAGTGATGACCCACGCCCTGGAGCAGCTCGGCAAAGCGGAGATCTATGGCCGCAGCGGCATTCAGTTCCTGCCCTTTAATACGCTCTATCAGCTGCGCGCCCTGGTGGAACAGCAGCCGGAGCTGGTGGCGAACGTCGCCCACGCCCTGCTGATCCCGGACTACTTTAGCTACCGCCTCACCGGCCAGATGAACTGGGAATATACCAACGCCACCACCACCCAGCTGGTGAACATTAATTCCGATAACTGGGACGAGAACCTGCTCCGCTGGACCGGCGCGCCGCGCGACTGGTTTGGCACCCCGACCCATCCGGGCAATGTGATTGGTCACTGGATCTGCCCGCAGAAACATGCCATCCCGGTAGTCGCCGTCGCCAGCCACGATACCGCCAGCGCGGTGATTGCCGCGCCGCTGGCCTCAAAGGATGCGGCGTATCTCTCCTCCGGCACCTGGTCTCTGATGGGCTTTGAGAGCAAAACCCCCTACACCAGCGAGCGCGCCCTGGCGGCCAACATCACCAACGAGGGCGGCGCAGAGGGTCGCTACCGGGTGCTGAAAAACATTATGGGCCTGTGGCTGCTGCAGCGGGTGCTGAAGGAGCAACGCATCAGCGACCTGGCGACCCTGATTAGCGAGACGCAAGCCCTGCCGGCGTGCCGTTTCCTGATCAACCCTAACGACGACCGCTTTATCAACCCGGCCAACATGAGCGCCGAGATCCAGGCCGCCTGCCGCGACACCGCCCAGCCGGTGCCGGAGAGCGCCGCCGAACTGGCGCGCTGCATCTTCGACAGCCTCGCCCTGCTGTATGCCGAGGTGCTGAACGAGCTGGCAACCCTGCGCGGGAAGCCGTTCAGCGAGCTGCACATTGTCGGCGGCGGCTGCCAGAACCAGCTGCTCAACCAGCTGTGCGCCGACGCCTGCGGCATTCCTGTGTTAGCCGGGCCGGTTGAGGCCTCGACCCTCGGCAATATCGGCATCCAGCTGATGACTCTCGATGAATTGACCAACGTCGACCAGTTCCGCCAGGTGGTGACCGGCAACTACGGCCTGACCACCTTTAACCCGAATCCCGATCATGAGATTGCCCGCTACCAGGCGCAGTTTCAGCAACAACGACCGACTAAGGAGCTTTGCGCATGACCACTCAACTTGAACAAGCCTGGGAACTGGCTAAACAGCGTTTCGCCGCCGTGGGCGTGGATGTCGAGGAGGCTCTGCGTCAGCTCGACCGTCTGCCCGTCTCTATGCACTGCTGGCAGGGCGACGACGTCGCCGGTTTTGAGAACCCGGGCGGCGCGCTGACCGGCGGGATCCAGGCCACCGGTAACTATCCGGGCAAGGCGCGTAACGCCGCCGAACTGCGTGCCGATCTGGAGCTGGCCCTGAGCCTGATCCCGGGCCCGAAACGCCTGAACCTGCACGCCATCTATCTGGAGTCCGACGAGCCCGTCGAGCGTAATGCCATCAAGCCGGAACATTTTAAGAACTGGGTTGAATGGGCGAAAACCAACAAGCTGGGGCTGGATTTTAACCCCTCCTGCTTCTCGCATCCCCTGAGCGCCGACGGGTTCACCCTCGCCCACGCCGATGACGAGATCCGCCAGTTCTGGATTGACCACGTGAAGGCCAGCCGTCGCGTGTCGGCGTACTTTGGTGAGCAGCTGGGCACCCCGTCGGTGATGAACATCTGGATCCCGGACGGAATGAAAGACATTACCGTTGACCGTCTCGCCCCGCGTCAGCGTCTGCTGGCGGCGCTGGATGAAATCATCAGCGAAAAACTCAACCCGGCGCACCACATCGACGCCGTGGAGAGCAAGCTGTTCGGCATTGGCGCCGAAAGCTACACCGTCGGCTCTAACGAGTTCTACATGGGTTACGCCACCAGCCGCCAGACCGCGCTGTGCCTGGATGCGGGTCACTTCCATCCAACCGAAGTGATTTCCGACAAGATCTCCGCCGCGATGCTGTACGTGCCGCACCTGCTGCTGCACGTCAGCCGCCCGGTGCGCTGGGACAGCGACCACGTGGTGCTGCTGGATGACGAAACCCAGGCCATCGCCAGCGAGATTATCCGCCATGACCTGTTCGACCGGGTGCACATCGGCCTCGACTTCTTCGACGCCTCCATCAACCGCATCGCGGCATGGGTTATCGGCACCCGCAACATGAAAAAAGCCCTGCTGCGCGCCCTGCTGGAGCCTACCGCCGAGCTGCGCGCGCTGGAAGCCGCAGGCGATTACACCTCGCGCCTGGCCCTGCTGGAAGAGCAAAAATCACTGCCGTGGCAGGCGGTATGGGAGATGTACTGCCAGCGTAACGATGCCCCGGCGGGCAGCCAGTGGCTGGATAACGTCCGGGCGTACGAGCAGGACGTTCTCAGAATTCGCAAGTAAACAACATTGCCGGGTGGCGCTTCGCTTACCCGGCCTACGTTTAGCTGTAGGCCCGGCAAGCGAAGCGCCGCCGGGCATTTTCAAAGGAAACACAGAATGCAGACCATCACTCAATCCTGGTTCGTCCAGGGCATGATCAAAGCCACCTCCGACGCCTGGCTGAAAGGCTGGGACGAGCGCAACGGCGGCAACCTGACGCTGCGCCTGGATGAAGCGGATATCGCCCCGTTTGAGGCGGATTTCCACGCCAAACCGCGCTACATCGCCCTGAGCCAGCCGATGCCGCTGCTCGCCAACACGCCGTTTATCGTCACCGGTTCCGGCAAATTCTTCCGCAACGTGCAGCTCGACCCCACCGCGAATTTAGGGGTGGTAAAAGTGGACAGCGACGGCGCGGGCTACCACATTCTTTGGGGGCTGACTGACGAAGCGGTACCAACCTCTGAACTGCCGTCCCACTTCCTCTCCCACTGCGAGCGTATCAAAGCCACCAATGGGAAAGATCGCGTGATCATGCACTGCCACGCCACCAACCTGATCGCCCTGACTTTTGTACTGGAGAACAACTCAGACGTCATCACCCGCCAGCTGTGGGAAGGCAGCACCGAGTGTCTGGTGGTGTTCCCGGATGGCGTAGGCATTCTGCCGTGGATGGTGCCGGGTACCGACGAAATCGGCGAAGCCACGGCGGCCGAGATGCAAAAACGCTCCCTGGTGCTGTGGCCGTTCCACGGCGTGTTCGGCAGCGGCCCGACGCTGGATGAGACCTTTGGTCTGATCGACACTGCCGAGAAGTCTGCCGAAGTGCTGGTAAAAGTCTATTCGATGGGTGGCATGAAGCAGACCATCACCCGGGAAGAACTGATTGCGCTGGGCAAACGCTTTGGCGTTAACCCTGTGCAGTCAGCGTTAGATCTGTACAAATAAGAACATCGCGCCCCGCTCATCGGGACGGGGCGAACCTACACCTGCAAACCCTACAAAACTCAATTAAGTGGAGTAAAAGCAATGAAAATAAAGACAAGCTTGATCCTCACCGTTGCCGCCCTGGCGTTGTCCGGTTCTGCTTTAGCTGAAGTGAAAATCGCCCTGGTGGCGAAATCGTTAGGTAATGGCTTCTTCGAAGCGGCAAACGTGGGTGCCCAGGAGGCAGCCAAAGAGTTGGGTGATGTCAAAGTGATCTATACCGGCCCGACGACCACCACCGCCGAAGCCCAGATCGAAGTGCTGAACGGGTTGATCGCCCAGGGCGTGGATGCGATCGCAATCTCCGCCAACGATCCTGATGCCGTGGTGCCGGTGCTGAAAAAAGCGATGCAGCGCGGGATCAAAGTGGTGTCGTGGGATTCCGGCGTGGCGAAAGCCGGTCGCCAGATCCACCTCAACCCGTCTAACAACGCGCTGATTGGCGAGACCAACGTCAAGCTGGCAGCTGAGGCGCTGAAAGCGCTGAACGTGGAAAAAGGCGACGTGGCGGTGCTGAGCGCCACGCCAACCTCCACCAACCAGAACACCTGGATTGCCGAGATGAAAAAGGTGCTGCCGCAGTACCCGTCCGTCAATCTGGTGACCGTGGCCTATGGCGACGATCTCTCTGACAAGAGCTACCGCGAAGCGGTGGGCCTGCTGAAAACCTACCCGGACCTGAAAGTGATCGTCTCGCCGTCGTCGGTGGGCATCGTGGCGGCGGCGCAGGCGGTGAAAGATCAGGGCAAAATCGGCAAGGTGTATGTCACCGGCTTAGGGCTGCCGTCTGAGATGGCCGGCGCGGTGAAATCCGGCGCCAGCAAGAGCTTCGCCATCTGGAACCCGATCGACCTCGGGTATGCCGCTACCTACTTAGCGGATGACCTGGTGAAAGGCACGGCAACCAAAGAGGAAGCCAGCATGGGCAAACTGGGCAAAGTGAAGCTGGATGCCGACGGCAGCGGCGCCATGGCTGAGCCGTTTGTTTACGATGCCAGCAATATTGATAAGTTCTCGAAAATCTTCTAACAACTTCGCCCCTCACCCCGGCCCTCTCCCCATAGGGGAGAGGGTGTAATTGTTCCCTCTCCCCTTTGGGGAGAGGGTTAGGGTGAGGGGTAATGGAATTTCTGGAGAACTATCATGACCCCATTATTGGCGCTTAACGGCATCACTAAGGTTTTCCCTGGCGTGCGCGCCCTTGAGAACGTGCAGCTTGAGCTCTGGCCCGGCAAAGTCACCGCCCTGATCGGTGAAAACGGCGCGGGCAAATCGACGCTGGTCAAAGTGATGACCGGCATTTACCAGCCCGACGCGGGTGAAATCCTCTATAAAGCGATCCCTATTCAACTGCCGACCCCTGACTCGGCGCATAAGGTGGGCATTACCGCCATTCACCAGGAGACCGTGCTTTTCGATGAGCTGTCGGTCACCGAAAACATTTTTGTCGGCCAGTACCTCTATAAAGGCATTTTCAAAAAGCTCGACTGGCCGGAGATGCACCGCCGGGCGCAGGCGATCCTCACCCGTCTGGAGGTGCAGATTGATCCGCGCGCGACGCTGAAAACCCTGAGCATCGCCCAGCGGCATATGGTGGCGATCGCCCGGGCGCTGTCGTTTGACGCCCAGGTGGTGATCCTCGATGAACCCACCGCCGCCCTGTCCCAGCACGAAATCCTCGAGTTCTACCAGATCGTCGAACGCTTAAAGCAGGAGGGAAAAGCCATCCTGTTTATCTCCCACAAGTTCGACGAGATTTTTGAGCTGGCGGATCACTACACCATCCTGCGCGACGGCGTGTTTGTCGGCGCCGGGGCCATCAACGACATCACCGAAGAGCGGATGGTGGCGATGATGGTGGGCCGCGCGATAACCCAGACCTTCCCGAAAGTGGAATGCGAGAAAGGCGACACCGTGCTGGAGGTGAAGGATCTCTGCCATCCGACCGAGTTCGCCAGGATCTCCTTTACCCTGCGCAAAGGCGAAATCCTCGGCTTCTACGGGCTGGTGGGCGCCGGACGTACCGAACTGATGCAGGCGCTCTCCGGCGTTTCGCGCCCCTCTTCCGGCAGCATTGTGCTGAACGGTAAAGAACAGCATTTCCGCCAGCCGGCGGACGCCATCAAAGCCGGGATCGTCTGCGTACCGGAAGAGCGCCAGAAGCAGGGGGCGATTATTGAGCTGTCGATTGCGCAGAACATCAGCCTGCCGCAGCTCAGCAAGCTCAACGCCAACGGCGTGCTGAACGACGATCGCGAGTGGCAGCTGGCGGACGAATACGCCAAACGCCTGCAGGTGAAAGCCTTTAGCTGGAAACAGGCGGTGGAGACCCTTTCCGGCGGCAACCAGCAGAAAGTGGTGATCGGCAAATGGCTGGCGACCCACCCGGACGTCATCATTCTCGATGAACCGACCAAAGGGATCGATATCGGCTCCAAGGCGGCGGTGCACCAGTTTATGTCCGAGCTGGTGGGTCAGGGGCTGGCGGTGATCATGGTCTCCTCCGAACTGCCGGAAGTGATGGGCATGGCCGACAGAATTATCGTCATGCATGAAGGGTTAATGGTGGCGGAATACCAGGCGGGGGGCGCGACGGCGGAAACCATCGTCAGCGCCGCCAGCGGTGCCAGACAGGAGGCCGCATAATGGTGCAACAACTGCTTAAACACCGCGAAGCGCTGCTGGCGGCGGTGATCGTGTTGATGGTCATCGCCATCGGCACCCGCGTCCCGTCGTTTATCGCCCCGGGCAACCTGGTGGAGATGTTTAACGACACCTCGATTCTGGTCATTCTCGCTCTGGGGCAGATGATGGTGCTGCTGACCAAAGGCATCGACCTGTCGATGGCGGCAAACCTGGCCCTGACCGGGATGATTGTCGCCCTGATCAACTTTAACTATCCCGAGGTGCCGGTCTGGGTGCTGCTGATCCTGGCCACCGCTCTGGGCCTGCTGATGGGCGTCATCAACGGCCTGCTGGTGTGGAAGATGGGCATTCCTGCGATTGTGGTGACGCTCGGCACCATGAGCATCTACCGCGGGATCATCTTTTTGCTCTCCGGCGGCGGCTGGGTCAACTCTAACCAGATGGGGGCTGATTTTCTCGGCTTGCCGCGTGCGTCGGTGCTGGGGTTACCGGTACTGAGCTGGTGCGCCATTGCCGCCCTGCTGCTGGTGGGCTATTTCCTGCGCTACAGCCGTACCGGACGCGCGCTCTACACCGCGGGCGGTAACGCCACGGCGGCGTACTACACCGGGATCAACGCCGGCAAAATGCAGTTCGTCAGCTTCTGCCTCTCCGGGGCGCTGGCCGGGTTCTGCGGCTATCTGTGGATCTCGCGCTTCGCGGTGGCCTATGTCGATGTGGCGAACGGCTTCGAGCTTCAGGTGGTGGCGGCCTGCGTGATTGGCGGCATCAGCACCATGGGCGGTACGGGCCGGGTGTTAGGTTGCCTGTGCGGCGCGCTGTTCCTTGGGGTCATCAACAACGCCCTGCCGGTAATTGGCGTGTCGCCGTTCTGGCAGATGGCGATTTCCGGGACGGTGATTGTGATTGCGGTGCTGCTCAATGAACGCGGCAACAAACGCAAAGGACGGCTGATCCTGCGCGATGCGGCGCTGGCACGTCAAAAACAGGCGGTGAGATCATGAGTAAAATTATGACGTCTGAAGAGATCAAAAATACGCCCGCTGCGTCGGGCATTTTCCAGCGCCTGCTGTGCTGGGAAGGTTTTCTGCTGGCGGTCACCCTGGCCGTGTTCGTGGTCAACGCGCTGGCCTCCCCCTACTTCCTTAATATCTGGAACCTGTCGGACGCCACGTTCAACTTCACCGAGAAAGCGATCATCGTGCTGCCCATGGCGATGCTGATTATCGCCCGTGAAATTGATCTGTCGGTGGCCTCCACCATCGCACTCAGCTCCACGGTGATGGGCTTTTGCGCGGCCGCCGGGCTGGATACGCCGTTGCTGGTCTGCGTGGGGTTAGGCGTAGGCCTGCTGTGCGGGCTGTTCAACGGTCTGCTGGTGACCCGCTTCAACCTGTCGTCGATTGTCATCACCATCGGCACCATGAGCCTCTATCGCGGCATCACCTACATCCTGCTGGGCGACCAGGCGTTAAACACCTGGCCGGAGAGCTTCGCCTGGTTTGGCCAGGGGTACGTCTGGGGTGCGCTGTCGTTTGAGTTCGCGCTGTTTATCGTGCTGGGGGCGGTGTTCGCCTTCGTGCTGCACAAAACCAACTTCGGGCGTCGCACCTACGCCATCGGCAATAACCCGACCGGAGCATGGTATTCCGGCATCAACGTCAAGCGTCACAACCTGATCCTCTTTGCCCTGGTGGGGCTGATGGCCGGGCTGGCCTCGGTGCTGCTCACCTCGCGTCTGGGCAGTACCCGCCCGACCATTGCGATGGGCTGGGAGCTGGCGGTGGTGACCATGGCGGTGCTCGGCGGGGTCAATATTCTCGGCGGTTCCGGCAGCATGGTGGGCGTGATTATCGCCGCCTTCCTGATGGGGCTGGTCACCTTCGGCCTGAGCCTGCTCAACGTGCCGGGCATCGTGATGTCGGTGATTATCGGCGCGATGCTGATTGTGGTGATCTCCCTGCCGATTATCACCCGCCGGATTATGCAGCGAAGACGGATCTAAATGCCGGGTGGCACTGCGTTTACCCGGCCTACGAACCGTAGGCCCGTGCAAGCGCAGCGCCGCCGGGCATAAAAATCACCGTAATTAAGGAGAATTATCATGAGCTTTATGTTGGCGCTGCCGAAAATCAGCCTGCACGGCGCAGGCGCAATCGGGGATATGGTTAAGCTGGTGGCGAACAAACAGTGGGGCACCGCGCTGATTGTCACCGACGGTCAGCTGGTGAAAATGGGCCTGCTCGACAGCCTGTTTACCGCCCTCGACGCGCAGCAGATGTCTTATCACCTGTTTGACGCGGTGTTCCCGAACCCGACGGAAGCGCTGGTGCAGCAGGGCTTTGCCGCGTTTCAGGATGGGCAGTGTGATTACATTATTGCCTTCGGCGGCGGCAGCCCGATCGACACCGCCAAGGCGATTAAGATCCTCACCGCCAATCCTGGTCCGTCTACCGCTTACTCCGGCGTCGGCAAAGTGCTCAACCCCGGCGTGCCGCTGGTAGCGATCAACACCACTGCAGGCACGGCGGCAGAGATGACCAGCAACGCGGTGATCATCGATTCGGCGCGTCAGGTCAAAGAGGTGATCATCGACCCGAACATTATCCCGGACATTGCCGTGGATGACGCCAGCGTGATGCTCGATATTCCGGCCGCCGTGACGGCAGCCACCGGCATGGATGCCCTGACCCACGCCATCGAGGCCTATGTCTCCGTCGGCGCCCACCCGCTCACCGACGCCAACGCGCTGGAGGCGATTCGCCTCATCGCTCACTGGCTGCCGGAGGCGGTCAACAACGGCCACAACCTCGTGGCACGGGAGCAGATGGCCTTCGGCCAGTATCTGGCGGGGATGGCCTTTAACAGCGCCGGTCTGGGGCTGGTGCATGCCCTGGCCCACCAGCCGGGTGCCACGCACAACCTGCCGCACGGCGTCTGCAACGCCATCCTGCTGCCGATCATCGAAAACTTTAACCGCCCTAACGCCGTAGAACGCTTTGCCCGCGTGGCGCAGGCGATGGGCGTGGATACCCGCGACATGAGCGACGAAGCCGCCAGCATGGAGGCGATCAACGCCATTCGCGCCCTGAGCACCCGCGTCGGGATCCCGTCCGGCTTCAGCAAGCTGGGCGTGACCAAAGCCGATATCGAAGGCTGGCTCGACAAAGCCCTCGCCGATCCTTGCGCCCCCTGCAACCCGCGCAGCGCCAGTCGCGACGAGGTGCGCGAACTCTATCTGGAGGCATTATGATCCGCAAAGCCTTTGTGATGCAGGTAAACCCTGACGCACACGAGGAGTACGAACGTCGCCACAATCCGATCTGGCCAGAACTGGAAGCGGTGCTGAAAGACCACGGCGCACACCACTACGCCATCTGGCTCGATAAAGAGCGTAACCTGCTGTTTGCCACGGTGGAGATTGAATCGGAAGAGCGCTGGAATGCGGTGGCGAACACCGACGTCTGCCAGCGCTGGTGGAAATATATGGGAGAAGTGATGCCCTCTAACCCGGATAACAGCCCGGTGAGCGCCGGGCTGAAAGAGGTGTTTTATTTAGCGTAACAATAATGCAGGTGATACAAGGCAAGTATCACCTGCGTTTAGCGTACTGTCCTGAGCCCATAAACAGCGGCATTATGTTCCCATATGATGGTTTCGTTTTTTTCTTTTGCATCACGACAGTGCTGCTCAATGACTGAGATCTGCTCGGGCGATAACGCACAATAGGGTTTGATATAGCGATAAATATCGAGTTCTTCTACTGAACAAACACGTCTGGCATTCTCAAACAGCCCTACCTTTCTCATGACATTCAGAAGATTGATATCAAGGGCTTCAATGACAAGTTCAATCTTGTTTATCTTGACTCTTATCGTATCGATGGCTGTTCTTGCATCATTAACATTAGGCGCTTTAACCCATATAGGTTCATGATGGGATATACGGTTTCTGTACTCTCTCAGTTCAAAGATGATATCGATCAGCTCTTTTCTGACCTTTTGGGGATTCGTGTTGATTCTGGCGTAGTTCTTAAACACCTTACTCAATGATTTTGGCCACAAATAGAGCGGGTTTTCTCGCGGTGCAGGGGTGTTGTATTCATTATTTAATACATAATGCCAGGTGCTGAAATCCGTTGATGCAATGATCTGATCGTGAGTCCAGTCCGGCACAGGTTGTGCCGGTGCGCGTGTACCTCGCCTGCGTCTCATCTCTTTTTTGCGCCATTCACGGTTTAGACAATCTTTCGCCTTTTCGATGTTTTTATGGAAATGACATTCATCGCAAACTTTATTGCTATGAATTTTTTCCCACCACATGTCACCAAATCTTGCCCTGGCTTCTCTATCAACGGCATTTCTTAAAGAAATCTCAAGGTTTTGTAGGAGCGGATAAGATAAATAGAAGCTGCCGCATGCTGAGACCAGATATAAATACCGTAAAGTTCACATTCATCAACTGGACGAAAAGTAGTTCGATAACTATCAAGACGTATTGATGAGATCAATGAAATAATCGGTTTATAATGAGTAGCTTGCGGCATTTATTCTTGCTCCCATAACAATGGGCCGAAGCATACCATATACTTGAAGAAAGGGTTGACGGTGGATCCATGGCCCTATAGTATCTGCTCCCAACAGCCTGTACTGTCTACTTCCCCTTTAATAGGTTCTAGTTGCGTACATCATAGGCAAAGCGATTTATGAAACCCACCTCCGGTGGGTTTCGTCGTTTTCGCGGGCCGCAAATTTTTCAGGGGCTTACGTTAATTTGCTTCCACCGTATTACTACGCGCCGCGATCTCCCGCTTACCGCTCAACGTAAACGCCGACACCAGCGTAATCGCCAGCACAAAACAGCCCAGCATCAGATAGGTATCCTGGAAGCCGATCCGGTCATACATATTCCCGGCAAAGGCGGAAAGGAAGATCGCCGCCAGCTGCTTGGCAAAGTTGAAACCAATCAGGTAGATGGTCGCTGACAGCCGGGTATCAAACACCCCGGTGATGTACTTAAATGCGCCCACCAGCAGGAACGGCACTTCCAGCGCGTGCAGCATCTTCAGGGCTACCACTTCCACGGCGGTGGTGGCAAATGAAGACCCGATAATGCGCGTCGCCATAATCAGTCCGGCAATCAGCAGCGTATTTTTCGCACCAATGCGGTTAATGATCCACGGCGAGCAGAACATGATGATGGCGTTACAGATTTCGCCCGCGGTGGTTGCAAAACCAAACGCCCGCGTGCCCGCCTCCGGCGTGGCGAAGAAGGTTTTAAAGAAGGTGGCGAACTGCTGATCGAAGACGTCATACACGCAGGCCACGCCAATCACATACAAAATGAACATCCACATTTTGCGCTGGCGGAACAGGTTAATCACCGTTCTGACGGTGATCTGCGGCTGGTTAGCGCCTAATGCGTTCATCACCTGGGCGGTCTGGTTGGGCTTCGGTTTTGCCACCACTAACAGCACCATCAGCACCAGCGCCGCGGCGGACCCCATCCAGAACACATACGAAGGATCGATGCCGAACAGGATGCCGCCCGTCGAGGCGCACAGTCCCCAGCCCAGGCAGCCGAACATGCGCGCCTTGCCGTATTCAAAGAAGCTGTTGCGGCTCACGCGCTCGATGTAAGCCTCGATAGCACCCGATCCCGCCGAGAAGACAAAGCCGATATAGAGCCCACCGCTCAGCGCCCCGAGCCAGATATTGGTTTTCAGCAGGGGAGCGAAAACGTAGAGGAAGAACGGCGCGAACAGAAACAGCAGCACCGCGATGATCCACAAAAGGTGTTTTTTCAGCCCCAGCTTGTCGGACACCACGCCCAGCACCGGCTGGAACGAGATGGCGGAGAGCGAGATGCAGGAGAAGACAATCCCGGTATGGGTTTTATTCAGGCCGATGATATCCGACAGCCAGATCGGCAGGAACGGAAAGCAGGTGGCCATGATGAAGAAGTAGAGAAAGAAGAACGATCCGAAAATCCAAAAGTTCGGATTGTCTTTGTGGGTACAGGCAGTCGTGTTCATTATTTTTATCCTCAACTCAGGGCCGCTTGCCCGGCCCATTGCCCTTATACGCGTTCAACGCCAATCAGAATGGCGGTTTCCGGATCCAGAACCGGCAGCGCCAGCCCCGCCTGCATCAGCCATTCGCCGCTCACCGTTTGCGGTGCCTCCATCCAGGCCGGCAGCTTGCGCATGGTATGTCCCCCTTCGCCGGTCAGGCGGATATTGGGGTGATCCAGCAGCGTGATGCGGTACCGGGCGTTGGCCGCCAGTCCCGGCATGCGCAGCGGCATCATCAGGGTGTAATCCGGCATCGCCATCTGGCTGACGAGAAACAGCCCCTGGGCCTGATCCTGGCTCACGATCCCCTGCGCCAGGGTGGTGCTGTCGGGCATATCCATGCGCCACTGGGTGCCGCGATGGATCACCTCGCGCCACTGCTTATGCAGCGCCGCATAGTGCCGGTAGCCCTCGCGCTCCTGCTCGTCCACGGCGAGCGGGTCCAGCTCCAGCCCCATATGCCCGAACAATGCCGTCAGGCCGCGGAAGGCGATGCTGTGCTGGCGGAAGGTGGCGTGGCATTTATGATGACCGATATGCGCGCCCATCACCTCCGGTGGGAAGAAGTAGCTCATGCCGCGCTGGATGGTATTCCGTTCCAGGGCGTCGTTGTTGTCGGACGCCCAGAAGCGATGGCAGCGGGTCAGCACTTCATAGTCGATACGTCCCCCGCCGGAGGAGCAGGATTCAAACTCCACGTGCGGGAAGCGCTCGCCCAGAGCATCCAGCAGGCGGTAGAACTGTCGGGTCTGGGCATCGGCGGCGGCCTTGCCGTTATGCCCCGGCTGCACCAGCTCGCGGTTCATGTCCCACTTCACATAGTCAATCTTATGCTCACCCAGCAGCCAGCTCATCCGCTCCAGAAGGTAGTTGAAGGCGGCAGGAATGTTAAGGTTCAGCACCCACTGATGGCGTCCGGTGGCCTGTTCGTACCCCGGCAGGGCCAGCACCCAGTCCGGGTGCGCGCGGTAGAGATCGGAGTTGGGGTTAATCATCTCCGGCTCGACCCAGATACCAAACTCCATCCCGAGATCTTTCACATGGTTAATCACCGGCGTTAGGCCGTTGGGGTATTTTTGCTCGTCGAGAGTCCAGTCGCCCAGCGCGGCCTGGTCATTGTTACGCCCCTTAAACCAGCCATCATCAATGATAAAGCGCTCGACGCCCAGCGAAGCCGCCTCGGTGGCCATGCGCATGATGTACTCAGGATCGTGATTAAAGTAGATCCCCTCCCAGGTGTTGAGATGCACCGGGCGCGGTTTGTTCTCCGGGAAGCGAATGATGTTGCTGCGCAGATAGCGGTGGAACTGCTGGCTCATGCCGTTCAGCCCTTGCGCGGAGTAGCTGGCGTAGAGGCGTGGCGTCCAGAGCGTTTCGCCCTCGCTAATCGCCATCTCACCCGGCAGATAAAGCGCTTCGGCCTGCAGATAACGACGGCCATCGGTTTTGGCCTCGGCGCGCAGGCGATGGTTGCCGCTCCAGCCCAGATGCACGCCCCAGACGTCGCCCTGCATTTCGCTGAAACCCGGCGTGCCGCTAATCAGCGCCGGGAAATGTTCGTGGGAGGTTTTCCCCCGGCGGTTTTCGATAACAAAGCTGTCGTGCTCCAGCAGCAGGCGATGCGGCTGGAACTCGCGGATCCAGCGGCCATGAAACGCCATCACTTCCCGGGCGCGTTCCGCCAGCGGCACGGTGACGGCCAGGCGCTCAACCTGCCACGGCTGGCTTTTGAGATTGGTCAGACCGTGGCGAACGGCCAGCACGCCGCTGTCATCAAGGGCAATCTCGCTGGTCAGACGCAGACCGGCATTTTGGTCTTCGGCGGTTAGGGTCAGGGTTTGCCCCTGCTGCGATACCGCAACGGTACTGAACTTCGGCGAACCATCCAGCCCCTGGCGGTGGCCTTCAATGCCCGGCGCGCCAAACAGGCCGTGGGCCAGCTCCGCCATCAGTGTAACCGGCGAGTCAACGTCCAGTCTACCGTTGGCAACCGGGCGGGAAAGCGTGGCCGCATCCTGCGGCGAAAAGTGGCGAAGGTGGGGTCCCCAGTAAAGAATTTCGGCGAACGGGTGGGTTTTGATCACCACATCCACCGTTTCGCTCGCCAGTCGTAAAATAGCCTCTTGCATCGGACATCTCCTGTCATCGGGATATCCTGAGTTTTGATCCGAAACGTTTCGGATACAAACCAAAACGTTTCGGTTTTGTGATCGGCTTTAGAAATTGGGGAAAATTATGCCGTCTGGCCCGGAGAGAATTCCGGCTGCCACAGCACCTGCAGCTGACTGAGTTCGCCGCCGTTAATCAGCTGCAGCACCATGTCGGCAATCTGCTTGCCCACCCCCTGACGAGTGGACTGGATCACCGCCGCCACGTCGATATCGACAATGCTGTCCTGCGGCAGGCCATCGTAGACCACCAGCGATACGGCGTGCTCGCCGGTTAAACGCCCCATCTGCGCCAGCGCCATCGCCGCGCCATCGCCGTGGGTGTTGCAGTCGGTGACGATCGCCGTCGGCGGGACATCCAGCGCCAGCAGTTCCTGCGTGGTGGTGTAGCCCGCGCGGCGTGAAGGCGGCATGGTGCGCAGCCATTCGCTGGAGAGTCCCGCCTCTTTCAGGGCATCAAGGTAGCCCTGACGGCGCTGGGTGATGAACGCCTGATTGTGGCTTTCCCCCAGGTAGGCGATGCGCTGATGCCCGCGCGCAATCAGACGCTGGGTGGCGGTGTGGGTGCCCGCATAGTTATCAAAATCAAACCAGGCGTAGGGCTCCGGCAGATGGCTACGACCGAGCGCCAGGAAGGGGAACCCGGCGGCCTGCAACTGTTCGAGACGCGGATCGTTATCGAGCGTGTGCGCCACAATCAGCGCATCCACGCGACGGCTTTGCACCATGCGCATATAGCTGTGCTTGTCGGCCAGGTCGTCGTCGGCAATCAGCAGTAAGTCGATCTCATGTCGCGCTAACTCGTGGCTAATTTCGCCGACCATCTCCATAAAAACGCTGTTATTGAGCGGAACGGGATGGACCGGAAAGACCAGCCCCACGGCGTCGATCTTGCCCATCTTCAGACGGCGGGCAAGGGTGTTCGGCCGATAGCCACGTCGCTGCGCTTCGGCCTCCACGCGGGCGCGCGTCTCGCTGGAAACGTCAAAATAGCCGTTGAGGGCGCGGCTTACCGTCGTTACCGACAGTCCCAGTTCTTTAGCAATGGCTTTAAGCGACATGATTATCCGTGTCTTTGGGTATTAGTTTTGTTCCGACACCATGAGCGCATAGGTATCGGGCTCAAGGGCTTTGAAGATGTGCGCCTGGTCGGCAGGATAGCAAATATAGTCCCCCTGCCCCAGTTCCTCGGGTGCGTCGATCAGGCCAATCAGCGCCCGCCCCTTCATCACAATAATATGTTCGACCGAACCCGGCGGGTGCGGATGCGAGATACGGTCGGCGCCGGGCTGGGCCATCAGAATGTAGATATCGCGTCGGGCGCCCGGCGGGCAGGCCGCCAGTAAAATTGCCTCATAGTTTGCCTGTTCAGCCACCACTTTGGTGCCTTCGCCGAGGCGGATAACCTGGGTGGCAGGCTGATGAGGTTCAAGCAAACGGGCAAAGGGGATATCCAGCGCCACGCACAGCGACCACAGGGTTTCGAGGCTGGGATTGCCGTTGCCGGACTCCAGCTGCGAGAGTGTGGATTTGGCGATCCCGGCACGACGGGCAATTTCCGCCAGTGAAAGCCCGGTTCGCATGCGTTCTCGCACCAGACTTTTGGCGATCACGCTAATTGGCTGCGTCATAAAACGGCCTCTTTTACTGTTATATCGAACGAATCGTTCATCTTGATAAACGAATTTATTGCGTTCATTATAATGGATACTCGTTCGATATGGCTAAATTTGTATGAAACACTCTCTCTCAAGTCTTAAAGGCGACACCATCAAAGCGATTATCCTGGTGTGCCTGGCGGTGGGGGTCGTGGGAATGTCCTACGGCTCGCTGGCGATGGCGTATGGTTTTCCGCTGTGGGTGCCGTTTGTGCTCTCCATTTCGGTGCTGGCGGGCGCGTCGGAATTTATGTTTATCGGCATTGTTGCCAGCGGCGGCAATCCGCTTGCCGCCGCCGCCGCCGGGCTACTGGTCAATGCCCGCCATGTGCCCTTTGGCGTAACGGTGCGCGAGCTGGTCGGCAAGCGCGGCGCCAGCTTGCTGGGCTGCCACATTATGAACGACGAAAGCGTGGTGTTTGGCCTGTCGCAAAAAACGCCGGAACAGCGCAAGGCCGCCTACTGGCTCTGCGGTCTGGGCGTGGCAATCATCTGGCCGCTGGGCACACTGCTGGGGGCGATGGTCGGCAAGCTGCTGCCCGACCCGGAAACCATCGGGCTGGATGCGGTATTCCCTGCCATTTTGCTGGCCTTAGTGGTGCCCGCCTTCAAAAATCGCACAACGCTAATCCGCGCCTGTAGCGGTGCGGCGCTGTCGCTGGCCGCGGTTCCCTTTGCGCCGGTGGGCCTGCCGGTGTTGCTCTCTCTGCTTGGCCTTGCGACGAGGAAGAAATAATGGAAAACATGACCGTCTTTATTCTGGGCATCGCCCTGCTCTCTGCGGGAACCTATCTGATGCGTCTCGGTGGAGCAAAACTGGGCAGCCGGTTAGCGCTGTCGGAACGCTCCCAGGCGCTGCTCTCGGATGCGGCAACGGTACTGCTGTTTTCGGTGGCGCTGGCGACCACCTTCTACGAAGGGGAACATTTTGCCGGAATGGCGCGGGTGTTGGGCGTGGCGTTTGCGGTATTCCTCGCCTGGCGCAAAGTACCGTTGATTTTCGTGATCGTGGCGGCGGCAGTGGTGACGGCGCTGTTACGCCTGGCGGGCATAAACTAAAAAAGCGCCCCGGGGGCGCTCTTTCGACAGATGCTTTGTGCTTATTTGCTCAGTTCAGCGGTCATGTGCACACGGTTACCGGTGAAAGCCTGAGTAATAGTGTAAGACGATGCGCCAGCCTGCTGAGCCTGCGCGGCAATTTTCGCTTCTGCGCCGTCAATGGTGCTGGCAGATGCGGTGACAGACTGGGCAGCGAAAGAACCGAAAGAAGTAGCCAGAGCGATAACAGCGACAAAAGTTTTGATGTTTTTCATGATAGAGACCCTTGCGATAAGTTGTTTTTTGTAAGGCGTTGTGCCTTGATGTGATAAATAATAGGCCTCATCACCGACAACTGATAGCGGAAGGATTTGCTAATATCATTCAAAATTACTGATCAATAATCAGGCGTTGCGGATGGGTATATACCGTGGCTTTTCCTGGCTTACAGAAACCCACCAACGTCAGGTTGCAGCGCTCGGCCACCTCAACCGCCAGGGTGGTGGCTGCGGATACCGCAAACAGGATCTCCACGCCGCACATCGCCGCTTTTTGCACCATCTCATAGCTTGCCCGGCTGGAGACCAGCGCGGCTCCCTGCTGCCAGAAGGCGCTTTCGCCAGCCCGTCGGCCCAGCAGCTTATCCAGCGCCACGTGGCGTCCGACGTCTTCGTGCCCGCCGGCAATCTCGCCCGACGGCAGTACCCAGGCGGCGGCGTGGGTACACCCGCTCAGGTTCCCTACCGGCTGTACCGAGTTAAGATTTTGCAGCGCAATATTGAGGTTGGTCAGGGTAAAGGTCTGGGTGAAGGGCAGCGGCGCGATGGGTTTGCCGATGTCGTTCAACTGCTCCACGCCGCAAACCCCGCAGCCGGTCCGCCCGGCCAGCGCGCGGCGGCGCTCCTTGAGGGCCATAAAGCGTCGGCTGGAGAGCTCGATTTGCACTTCCATACCGTTACAGACCGGGACCACATCCATCCCGTAGATCTCCTGCGGGTGGTCGATAATCCCTTCCGAGAGCGAAAAACCGAGGGCAAACAGGGGCAGATCTTTTGGCGAAGCCATCATCACGACGTGCGAGATACCGTTATAAACCAGCGCCACAGGCACTTCCTGCGCCAGCCAGTCCGCAATGGGTTGATTGAGCTGCGGGGGTCTGCGCACCTCACAGGTCACAACGCCGACGGGCTGGGAGGGGGTATCTCGGTTCTCTTTTGACACGACTTCATTCCTGGGCAACTTCGCAAGTAAGAGCGCTATTGCACCACAAATAGCGGGATTTCGCGCCGGAGATGGATCAATTTTTCAGTAGAGCAACTGTCAGGCGGCCTTACTCCCTGTGGGGGAGCCCGTTGAGCGGGTTGCTACAGCCTTGTAACACGCAGGGTTAATAAAGTGATTTAGTTCACATTTTTAAATTAGCACGCTTAGATTTCGTTCACGTTGTTTTAACTCCATTCAAACAAGCCTACCGACAATGTGGTATTCTGAGCCATATCCCTCGCGGAATTGAGGGAATAAAAGATCCCATCCCTTTCCGGTTATTTTGTAACCGTAAAGTAAAACTATATGCACCTGAATAATGCGCGTTGCAGGTAAGCAGCAAAACGCACCTGCGACACGCCCTGTAAAAGGTGGCAATGTCGAAACAAGGAGTGACCCATGCAGGTCAGCAGAAGGCAGTTCTTTAAGATCTGCGCTGGCGGTATGGCAGGCACCACGGCAGCAGCACTGGGCTTTGCGCCCGGCGTCGCGCTGGCGGAAACACGGCAGTACAAACTGCTGCGCACCCGCGAAACCCGTAATACCTGTACGTACTGCTCCGTCGGTTGTGGGCTGTTAATGTATAGCCTCGGCGACGGTGCGAAAAACGCCAAAGCATCTATCTTCCATATCGAAGGCGACCCGGATCACCCGGTTAACCGCGGCGCGCTGTGCCCGAAAGGGGCAGGTCTGGTGGACTTCATCCACTCGGAAAGCCGTCTGAAATTCCCGGAATATCGCGCTCCTGGCTCCGACAAATGGCAGCAAATTAGCTGGGAAGAGGCGTTCGATCGCATCGCCAAGTTAATGAAGCAAGACCGCGATGCCAACTTCATGGCGCAAAACGCCGAAGGCACCACCGTCAACCGCTGGCTCTCCACCGGCATGCTGTGTGCGTCTGCCTCCAGTAACGAAACCGGCTATTTAACTCAGAAATTCACGCGCGCACTCGGTATGCTCGCGGTCGACAACCAGGCGCGTGTCTGACACGGACCAACGGTAGCAAGTCTTGCTCCAACATTTGGTCGCGGTGCGATGACCAACCACTGGGTCGACATGAAAAACGCCAACCTCATCGTTGTGATGGGTGGGAACGCGGCAGAAGCGCATCCGGTGGGGTTCCGCTGGGCGATGGAAGCCAAAATCCACAATGGCGCGAAGCTGATTGTCGTCGATCCGCGTTTCACGCGTACGGCGTCGGTTGCCGACTTCTATGCTCCAATTCGTTCCGGTACTGACATTACTTTCCTGTCAGGCGTATTGCTGTACCTGCTGACTAACGAAAAATATAACCGTGAATACACCGAGGCCTACACCAACGCCAGCCTGATCGTGCGTGAGGATTACAGCTTCGACGACGGCCTGTTCAGCGGCTATGACGCGCAGGCACGCAAGTACGACAGAACCAGCTGGAACTATGAGCTGGATGAAAACGGCTTTGCGAAACGCGATACCACCCTGCAACATCCGCGCTGCGTGTGGAACCTGCTGAAAACGCACGTCTCCCGCTATACGCCGGAGATGGTCGAGACCATCTGTGGTACGCCGAAGGCCGACTTCCTGAAGGTGTGCGAGTACATCGCCGAAACCAGCGCTCACGACAAAACCGCGTCGTTCCTCTATGCCCTTGGCTGGACGCAGCACTCCGTCGGCGCGCAGAACATCCGTACCATGGCGATGGTGCAGCTGCTGCTCGGCAACATGGGGATGGCGGGCGGCGGCGTAAACGCCCTGCGCGGTCACTCAAACATTCAGGGCCTGACCGACCTCGGCCTGCTGTCGCAAAGCCTGCCGGGCTACATGAACCTGCCGAGCGAGAAACAGACCGATCTCCAGACCTATCTGACGGCCAGCACGCCTAAGCCGCTGCTGGAAGGCCAGGTTAACTACTGGAGCAACTACCCGAAATTCTTCGTCTCGATGATGAAGGCTTTCTATGGGGATAAAGCCACAGCCGAGAACAGCTGGGGCTTTGACTGGTTGCCGAAGTGGGACAAGGGTTACGACGTTCTGCAGTACTTCGAGATGATGAACCAGGGCAAGGTCAACGGCTATCTGTGCCAGGGCTTTAACCCGGTGGCCTCGTTCCCGAACAAGAACAAGGTTGTGGCGTCGCTGTCGAAGCTGAAGTTCCTGGTGACCATTGATCCGCTCAACACCGAAACCTCGACCTTCTGGCAGAACCACGGCGAGTCGAACGACGTTGATCCATCGAAGATCCAGACCGAAGTGTTCCGTCTGCCCTCCACCTGCTTCGCGGAAGAGAACGGTTCTATCGTTAACTCCGGTCGCTGGCTGCAGTGGCACTGGAAAGGTGCGGACGCCCCGGGTATCGCCATGAACGACGGCGAGATCCTGGCCGGTATCTTCTTGCGTATGCGTAAGATGTACGCGGCTGAAGGCGGCGCCAATCCGGAGCCGGTGCTGAACATGACCTGGAACTACGCGACGCCGGAAAATCCGCAGCCAGAAGAAGTGGCGATGGAGAGCAACGGCAAGGCGCTGGCGGACGTGATCGACCCGGCCACCGGCACCGTGCTGGCGAAGAAAGGCGATCAGCTCAGCACCTTCGCCCACCTGCGCGATGACGGCACCACCTCCAGCGGCTGCTGGATCTTCGCCGGTAGCTGGACGCCGAAAGGCAACCAGATGGCCAACCGCGATAACGCCGACCCGTCGGGCCTCGGCAACACGCTGGGCTGGGCATGGGCATGGCCGCTGAACCGCCGCATTCTCTATAACCGTGCCTCCGCAGACCCGCAGGGCAAGCCGTGGGATCCGAAGCGTCAGCTGCTGAAGTGGGACGGCGCGAAGTGGGGCGGCGTGGATATTCCGGACTACAGCGCCGCCGCACCGGGCAGCGATGTCGGGCCGTTTATCATGCAGCCGGAAGGGATGGGCCGCCTGTTTGCCATCGATAAGATGGCGGAAGGGCCGTTCCCGGAACACTACGAGCCGTTTGAGACGCCGCTCGGCACCAACCCGCTGCACCCGAACGTGATCTCTAACCCGGCCGCCCGAATCTTTAAGGGCGATCTTGAAGCGCTGGGTAAAAAGGACAAGTTCCCGTACGTGGGCACCACCTACCGTCTGACCGAGCACTTCCACTACTGGACCAAGCATGCGCTGCTCAACGCTATCGCGCAGCCGGAACAGTTCGTGGAGATCGGCGAGAAGCTGGCGAACAAGCTTGGCATCGTTCAGGGCGATACCGTGAAGGTCTCCTCCAACCGCGGCTATATCAAGGCCAAAGCGGTGGTGACCAAGCGTATTCGCACCCTGAACGTTCACGGACAGCAGGTGGACACCATCGGTATCCCGATCCACTGGGGTTACGAAGGGGTGGCGAAGAAAGGGTTTATTGCTAACACCCTGACGCCTTTCGTCGGCGATGCGAACACGCAGACGCCGGAGTTTAAGGCCTTCCTCGTGAACGTGGAAAAGGTGTAACGGAGACGACTTATGGCTTATCAATCGCAAGACATTATTCGTCGTTCCGCGACTAACGGTCTTACCCCCGCGCCTCAGGCGCGGGACCACCAGCAGGAAGTGGCGAAGCTTATCGACGTGACCACCTGTATCGGCTGTAAAGCCTGTCAGGTGGCCTGTTCGGAGTGGAACGATCTGCGTGATGAAGTGGGTCACAACGTCGGGGTTTACGATAACCCTGCCGATCTGACCGCCAAATCCTGGACGGTAATGCGCTTCTCGGAAGTCGAACAGAACGACAAACTGGAATGGCTGATCCGCAAGGATGGCTGTATGCACTGCGCCGATCCGGGCTGCCTGAAGGCCTGTCCGTCTGAAGGCGCTATCATTCAGTATGCCAACGGTATCGTCGACTTCCAGTCTGAGCAGTGCATTGGCTGCGGCTACTGCATCGCCGGCTGTCCGTTTGACGTGCCGCGACTGAACCCGGAAGACAACCGCGTCTACAAATGTACGCTGTGCGTCGACCGCGTGAACGTCGGCCAGGAGCCGGCCTGCGTGAAGACCTGCCCAACCGGCGCTATCCACTTTGGCTCCAAAGAGGATATGAAAACGCTGGCGGGCGAGCGCGTAGCCGAGCTGAAAACCCGTGGTTACGACAACGCAGGCCTGTACGATCCGGCCGGTGTTGGCGGTACGCACGTGATGTACGTGCTGCACCACGCCGACAAGCCGAATCTCTATCACGGCCTGCCGGAGAACCCGGAAATTAGCGCCACGGTTAAATTCTGGAAAGGCATCTGGAAACCCCTGGCCGCCGTCGGCTTTGCGGCAACCTTCGCTGCCAGCATCTTCCACTATGTCGGTGTCGGTCCGAACCGTGCAGACGAGGATGAAGACAACCTGCATGAAGAGAAAGACGAGGTGCGCAAATGAAAAGACGTGACACCATCGTGCGCTACACGGCGCCGGAACGTATCAACCACTGGGTCACCGCCTTATGCTTCATGCTGGCGGCGATAAGCGGGCTGGGGTTCTTCTTCCCCTCCTTCAACTGGTTGATGCAGATCCTGGGTACGCCGCAGCTGGCGCGCATCCTGCACCCGTTCGTCGGGGTGGTGATGTTCGCTTCATTCATCATCATGTTTTTCCGCTACTGGCACCACAACCTAATCAATCGGGATGATATCTTTTGGGCGAAGAATATTCGTAAGATCGTCGTCAACGAGGAAGTGGGTGATACCGGACGCTATAACTTCGGCCAGAAATGCGTATTCTGGGCGGCGATTATCTTCCTGGTACTGCTGCTGGTGAGTGGCGTGATCATCTGGCGTCCGTATTTCGCGCCTGCTTTCTCAATCCCGGTGATCCGATTTGCGTTAATGCTGCATTCATTTGCAGCAGTGGCGTTAATTGTGGTTATCATGGTGCATATTTACGCCGCCCTCTGGGTGAAAGGCACCATTACCGCGATGGTGGAAGGCTGGGTAACTAAGACGTGGGCGAAGAAACATCACCCACGCTGGTACCGGGAAGTCCGCCAGAAACAGGAAAAGCCATCTGAATGAGTATTCGCATAATCCCGCAAGATGAGCTGGGTTCGAGCGAGAAACGCACGGCGGAAGTGATTCCGCCGTTACTGTTCCCCAGACTTAAAAACCTCTACAACCGCCGCGCGGAACGCCTGCGCGAGCTGGCTGAGAGCAACCCACTCGGCGACTATCTGCGCTTTGCGGCGCTGATCGCCCACGCCCAGGAAGTGGTGCTGTACGACCATCCGCTGCAGATGGACCTGACCGCGCGCATCAAAGAGGCGAACGCCCAGGGCAAACCGCCACTGGATATCCACGTTCTGCCGCGCGATAAACACTGGCACAAGCTGCTGCACTCCCTGATTGCCGAGCTGAAGCCAGAGATGAGCGGCCCGGCGCTGGCGGTGATCGAGAACCTCGAAAAAGCCTCTGAGCAGGAGCTTGAGCTGATGGCGAGCGCGCTGTTTGCCTCAGATTTTGCCTCCGTCAGCAGCGACAAGGCCCCGTTCATCTGGGCGGCGCTGTCGCTCTACTGGGCGCAAATGGCCAGCCTGATCCCAGGGAAAGCCCGTGCCGAATACGGTGAAGCGCGCCAGTTCTGCCCGGTGTGCGGTTCGATGCCGGTGTCGAGCATGGTGCAAATCGGTACCACCCAGGGCCTGCGCTATCTGCACTGCAACCTGTGTGAAACCGAGTGGCACGTGGTGCGCATCAAATGCAGCAACTGCGAGCAGACCCGCGACCTGCACTACTGGTCGCTGGAAAACGAACAGTCTGCGGTGAAAGCCGAAAGCTGCGGCGATTGCGGCACCTACCTGAAGATTCTTTATCAGGAAAAAGACCCGAAAGTGGAGGCCGTCGCCGACGATCTCGCCACGCTGATTCTGGACGCAAAAATGGAGCAGGAAGGCTTTGCCCGCAGCTCTATCAACCCGTTCCTGTTCCCGGGTGAAGGGGAGTAATTCCCTGTAATCGTGCCGGGCGGCGCAGGCTTGCCCGGCCTACAGTTGATAAGGCGAAACGACCCCTGCTATCCCGGCGAAATCTTTTGTATTTCGTGAGATTAATGGGCAATTTCTGCTTTGAGCTGTAGCCAGAATAATGGCATCCGGCAGTTTCATTCCATGCTTACCACTCCTCACGCAGTTTACGCTCGTACCCAAGCCCGTCTTCTTGCTCATTGCCCCAAAGACCCAGCGCATCACGAATAACTGAAGAACTTTGCTGGTCGAGATACTGCTCTATTGCTTCTCGTAGCAACTCAGCGCGAGGCTGGTTTCGCAGCTGTTTGAGGTTATCGAGTCGCTGAATGACGTCATCCGACAAATCGATCAGTATTCTGCCCATTTCAAGTTTCGCCAATAGAGTCATATATCATCCCAGCATCTCGTCAACGGTTAATTTTCAGGCAAAATACACGTTATTAATTTGTGGTTAAAGCGAATTATTATGGCAGCGCGAGCTTTTGCGAGCCGCTTTCCAGATTTAAATCCCCACCAAAATCCTCTGTTTTCATCTGCATAAAACCAGGCTATAAAACTGTTTATTCATACAGGTAAAGGAAAGCACTCATGGCACTGGAAAAAGGTATTGATCAACTGGTTCAGGAGTTTATCGCCGCAGGGAAACCCTCTTCGCGTAGCCAGAGTATTGATGACCGGAGAGCAGGCTACGTTGCCAGTACGGTGCTTGCCGGGGAGAGTGAAACTCGTGTTCAGGCAACAACGCAGGAGCTCGACGGAATCACTTTTCGCTTTTTTTTCGCCGCTCAACGCACCTGAAAGGCTGCCCGCCATTATCTATTATCACGGCGGGTGTTTTGTCAGTAAGGGGAATAAATTAAGAATAACCATAATGACGATAAAGTAATTAAAGTTTGCACCGCCAAAATCTGCACAGCAGAATAAATCGCCCAAAGCAATGTGATAAAGGAAGAATAATCATCACATTCCCCTCCCACCATTATTGTTAATTATCTAACTTCTTTGATTAATGGATTATATCAATGAATAAATTTTCTCTGGCGATTTTACTGACAGCCTCCCTCACCAGCAGTATGGCACTGGCAAATAATCACACTTTTTCTGTTGGTTTTGCGCACAGCGAAGTGCACGGCTTTGACAACCTGAACGGCGTAAATGCCCAGTACCGCTATGAATTCGGCTCACCATTTAGCCTGCTTGGCTCGTTCTCCTGGATGAAAGCGCACGCTAAGCAGGCATATTTAACGGGCAGCGATATTGTTCATAATGATATAGATCTGAATTATTACTCTTTGCTGGCAGGCCCGGCGTATCGTTTAAATGATTACGTCTCTTTCTATGCCGTTGGCGGCACAGCCTGGGTGAAGGCAACCGGAAATACTCGCTGGATGACTTACGGTAATAATGAAGTGAACCATAACGGTATTTCTGAAAAATCAGCGTCTTTTGCGTGGGGCGTCGGAATGGTAATGAACCCGTTCAACGCGCTCTCTATTAATCTCGGCTATGAAGGCACGAAAGCAAATCTGGATCGCAACAAAGCAATAAATGGTTTCAACGTCGGCATGGGCTACCGTTTTTAAACCAGCGGGCTGGCTTTAAACGAGAGTTACCCGTTTCACCTGGGTAACTCTCAACGCTGGATATTACTCTTCCTCGTTCCCGCCCTCTTCATAGGCGCCAAACGGCTTTGCGGGCAGCACGATATAGGTTCCTTCAAACACCGCGCCTGAGGTCTCGTCGCCAAACAACTCCACCAGCATCTGCACGCGGGCTTTGCGACCGCGCGCCAGGCGATCGAGATCGCCGCTCAGCGAGCCTAAATCGGCCACGGCACTCGGTTTGCCGGTGATGGGACGACTGTAGCGGATATGGGCGTCGGCCAGAATGATGGTGCCGCCAAGGTGGCGCTCACGCAGCATCAGCCAGATAAGCCCCCAGCCTGTAAGCGTGGCCAGCGAGAACAGGCTGCCGGCAAACAGCGTGTGGTGCGGATTCTGGTTGCCGATTTCCGGCATGGTGGTGATAAATTTCTGCCCGGTATACTGCTGAATGCGCACACCCATCTTTTCACTCAGGGGAATGTGCTGATACCAGGCCTGCTGCAGCTGACCGCACCAGTCGGCGCGATGGAGAATATCATCCAGCGAGGCGATAGGTTTGATCATCAAAAAGTGACGAATCGGGGTGGTTTGCGGCGCGGTGATTTCGCCCTGATTAATGAAACCCAGCTTGGCAAAGAACTCCACCGCGTCTTCACGCGCGCTACAGGTGACGCGCTTCACGCCCTCCTGACGGGCCACGGACTCCAGCGTCATCGCCATCAGCGTGCCGAGACCTTTATCCTGCACGGAAGGGTGCACCGCCATAAAGCGGATAGAGGCTTCATTATCGGCATTGATATACAGCCGTCCTACGGCGACAAGATTGCCCTCTTCATCCATCACCATCTGGTGATGCGCCATGGCGTCCCAGGCGTCGCGTTCCGACCCTTTCGGCTGATGTAATGGCTTACGCAGCATCTCCCAGCGGAACTGGTAGTAAAGCGCTAACTCTTCTTCTGTTTGCGGTACTCGAAGGTGATACATAGCTGTACTCTCTCTGGTTACCCGCGGCCATACCGTCAGCTCACTCATATCTGGAGCCAGAAAGTGACAGGGCCATCATTGACCAGCGAAACCTGCATATCTGCAGCGAATCGTCCGGTCTGTGTATGCATATCCTGCTGGCGGCAACGCTCGACAAAATAGTCATAAAGCGCTTCTGCCCGATCCGGCGCGGCCCCCTTAGAGAAGCCCGGGCGCATGCCGCGCTCGGTATCGGCTGCCAGCGTAAACTGTGACACCACCAGCACGCTGCCACCCGCCTGCTGGACGTTAAGGTTCATCTTGCCATCCGCATCGCTGAAGATGCGGTAACCCAACACGCGCTCGCACAGGCGGTTGGCTTTTTGCTCGTCGTCATCCCTTTCGACACCCAACAGGACTAAAAGTCCCGGACCAATTTCGCCCGTCACGTCCCCCTCCACGGTGACGCTGGCACGGGTTACGCGCTGAATCAATGCAATCATGGTTGGTCTGCTTCTCGTTGTTTTTCGGCTTCTGCTGCTTTTTTTAGCTCGCGGTATACCCCGAGAGTGACAGTAATTTCCGCGCCAAGCAAGACGATACACCACGTCCAGTATACCCAGACGAATAAAATGGGGATCACCGCCAGCACGCCATAAATCAGCTGATAGGAGGGGAACATGGTGATGTAAAGCGCGAACCCTTTCTTGCCCAGTTCAAACAGCAGAGCGGCAACCAGCGCCCCTGTCATCGCATCCCGGTTAGGCACGCGCGTCGTCGGAACAATGCTGTAAAGCAGCCAGAAAGAGAGCCACGAGAGGAGAAGCGGGAAGATACGCAGCACATCGTCAATCACGCTGTTGAGTTCGCTGGCCCAGCGTAACGAGAGCAGATAGGAGCTGATCGCCAGGCTGGCCCCGGCCAGCAACGGCCCCAGGGTCAGGATCATCCAGTAAACCGCAAACGAATATACTTTCGGACGCGCGCGGGTGCTGCGCCAGATAGTATTCAGCGCACTGTCAATGGCATACATCAGCAGCAGCGCGGTGACGATAAGCCCGCAGGCACCTACCGCCGTCATCTTGCTGGAGTTAGCAACAAACTGCTCAATGTAATTCTGGATGACATCACCGGTTGCCGGCATGAAATTAGCAAACACAAAATGCCGCAGCTGCAGGCTGACATCAGAAAACATCGGAAAGGCGGCAAAAAGGGCAAAGATGACAGCCACCAGCGGCACAAGGGAGAGCAGCGACACGTAGGCAAGATTGCCTGCCAGCGTCGTCATGTTGTCCTCGTCGATGCGGTGCCAGAGAAGTTTTAGCCACGCACGAAACGGCCTGGTGTGGTGGCTGGCTTTTTGATGAACGTTTTTTAGCATAACTGCTTCGCAAAGTAGTCGGGTATCGTCTGTTTTCCGGTCACCAGAATTGACGTGATACCCAACTGGTTAGCTCCCTCTATATTATCGACGTTATCGTCAAAAAAGACGGCATCCCCGGCAGAGAATCCTTCAGCCTGCAGAACGGCCTGGTAGATGCGCGCTTCCGGCTTACGCATTCCCATCTCCTGGGAGAGATAGATCTTATCCGCTGCTGCCTTCACTTCTGGATACTCTTCCGGCCAGAAGGTTGTGTGCAGACGATTGGTATTGGAGAGCACCACCACCCGATGCCCCTGCTCGCGCAGTTTGTGCATGATGGCAATCACGTCAGGGCGGATACCGACAAAGATAGCCTGCCAGCCGTGGGAAAATTGTTCGTAACTGAGCGAAAGCTCCATCTCCTGACAGAGCTTTTCGGCAAAGACTTCATCTGAAATCTCGCCGCGCTCATGCTGATGGAAAGCCTCGCCCATGGTAAAACTTTGCTTTAGCGTGGCCAGCGGAACGCGGCTGAAATCACTCCATGCACCCAGCACACGATTGAAGTCGATATCGACGATTACGTTTCCTAAATCAAAGATATAGAGCATGTATTTCTCCTTTTCGCCGTGAAAAGTAACTGTAGCGGGAAAGAAGATGTTTGGCTATGAGGCGCGGAGCACGCCTGAAAAGAAAAAACCCCGCCAGAAGGCGGGGTTTCAGAGGACGGAGAGAAGAAAATTAATCTTCTTTCGGACCGCGCATTGCGCGTTTACGATCGTTCTCAGTCAGGTGACGTTTACGGATACGGATAGACTGTGGAGTCACTTCTACCAGTTCGTCGTCATCGATGAATTCCAGAGCCTGTTCCAGAGTCATCTTAACCGGTGGAACCAGAACCGTTGCTTCGTCAGTACCGGACGCACGCATGTTGGTCAGTTTCTTACCGGTCAGGCAGTTTACAGTCAGGTCGTTAGAACGGCTGTGAATACCGATGATCTGGCCTTCATAAACTTCTGCACCGTGACCCAGGAACAGCTTACCGCGATCCTGCAGGCTGAACAGGGCGAACGCAACTGCTTTACCCTGACCGTTGGAGATCAGAACGCCGTTGTTACGCTGGCCAACTTCGCCCGGACGAACGTCGTCGTAGTGGCTGAAGGTGGAGTACAGCAGACCAGTACCGGAAGTCATGGTCATGAACTCTGAACGGAAGCCGATCAGACCACGGCTTGGGATCACGTAGTCGAGACGTACGCGGCCTTTGCCATCTGGATTCATGTTTTTCAGGTCGCCTTTACGCTCACCCAGTGCCTGCATTACAGAACCCTGGTGCTGCTCTTCGACGTCCAGCGTTACGTTTTCGAACGGCTCTTGTTTACGGCCGTCGATTTCGCGGAAGATAACTTTCGGACGGGAAACCGCCATCTCGAAACCTTCACGACGCATGTTTTCGATCAGAACTGACAGGTGCAGCTCACCACGACCGGAAACACGGAATGCGTCAGCATCCGGCGTTTCTTCAACACGCAGCGCAACGTTGTGCACCAGCTCTTTGTTCAGGCGGTCAAGGATCTGACGGGAGGTAACGAACTTACCTTCTTTACCACAGAACGGAGAGGTGTTGACGTTGAAGAACATGGATACGGTTGGTTCATCAACGGACAGGGCCGGCAGCGCTTCGACGTTCTGCGGATCGCAGATGGTGTCGGAGATGTTCAGCTCACCCAGACCGGTGATGGCGATGATGTCGCCCGCTTCAGCGATGTCGCTATCGATACGCTCCAGACCCAGGTGAGTCAGAACTTTACCGACTTTACCGTTACGGGTTTTGCCTTCGCTATCGATGATAGTAACCTGCTGGTTAGGCTTCACTTTACCGCGCTTGATACGACCAATGCCGATTACACCAACGTAGTTGTTATAGTCGAGCTGAGAGATCTGCATCTGCAGGGTACCGTCGAGATCGACGTTTGGCGCAGGAACACGGTCAACAATCGCCTGGTACAGCGGGGTCATGTCTTCAGCCATGTCTTCGTGGTCCAGACCTGCGATACCGTTCAGCGCAGAAGCGTAAACGATCGGGAAGTCCAGCTGTTCGTCGGTGGCGTCCAGGTTTACGAACAGGTCGAAGACCTGATCAACAACCCAGTCAGGACGCGCGCCAGGGCGGTCAACTTTGTTGATAACCACGATTGGCTTCAGACCATGGGCAAATGCCTTTTTGGTTACGAAGCGCGTCTGCGGCATTGGGCCATCCATTGCGTCAACGACCAGCAGCACGGAATCGACCATGGACATTACACGTTCAACTTCACCACCGAAGTCGGCGTGCCCCGGGGTATCCACGATGTTGATACGGTAGTCATTCCATTTGATAGCGGTGTTTTTAGCGAGGATGGTAATCCCACGCTCTTTCTCCAAATCGTTGGAGTCCATCACGCGTTCTTGAGTTTCGGCACGCGCATCGAACGTACCGGATTGCTGCAGCAGCTTATCAACCAGGGTAGTTTTACCATGGTCAACGTGCGCGATGATGGCGATATTACGCAGATTTTCGATCACAACTTTGCCTCAGGCATTTAGAAATAGCGCGTTATTGTACACGGATTAATCGCACTACAAAACAGGATCACAAACATCCCCCGCAAACAAGTATCGCAGAGATGCTTTGTGATCGCTTTCACGGAGCGGTAAAGGGGCACTTTAACGTAAATTGCACCAATATGGTGCTCAGTGTTCACATTGAAGCACTATACTGGTGCAATAAAACCATCCTGGTGCAGCCCTTTTGCACTATGGTGCGCATGATAACGCCTTTTTGGGGTGTTTTAAAAGTTGGCACAGATTTCGCTTAGTAAAAATACGGCAACAAAAGGCAACATCGCCTGCCTTACACAGAATTTGAAGACCTCGTTACCACGACGACAATGACCAATCTGGAGAGTTAAGTATGTCCGCTGAACACGTTTTGACGATGCTGAACGAACATGAAGTGAAGTTTGTTGATCTGCGCTTCACCGATACCAAAGGTAAAGAACAGCACGTCACAATTCCTGCTCATCAGGTGAATGCCGAATTCTTTGAAGAAGGCAAAATGTTTGACGGCTCCTCGATTGGTGGCTGGAAAGGTATCAACGAATCCGACATGGTACTGATGCCTGACGCATCTACCGCGCTCATTGACCCGTTCTTCGAAGAGTCTACCCTGATCATCCGTTGCGACATCCTCGAGCCAGGCACCCTGCAGGGCTACGACCGCGACCCACGCTCCATCGCTAAACGCGCTGAAGAGTACCTGCGCTCAACCGGCATCGCAGACACCGTTCTGTTCGGGCCAGAGCCAGAGTTCTTCCTGTTCGACGACATCCGTTTTGGTGCGACCACGTCCGGTTCCCACGTTGCTATCGATGATATCGAAGGCGCATGGAACTCCTCCACCAAATACGAAGGCGGTAACAAAGGTCACCGTCCAGCCGTTAAAGGCGGTTACTTCCCGGTTCCACCGGTTGACTCATCACAGGACATCCGTTCTACCATGTGTCTGATCATGGAAGAGATGGGCCTGGTTGTTGAAGCACACCACCATGAAGTTGCAACTGCTGGCCAGAACGAAATCGCCACCCGTTTCAACACCATGACCAAAAAAGCGGACGAAATTCAGATCTACAAATACGTTGTTCACAACGTTGCGCACCGCTTCGGTAAAACCGCGACCTTCATGCCAAAACCAATGTTTGGCGACAACGGTTCCGGTATGCACTGCCACATGTCCCTGTCCAAGAACGGGACTAACCTGTTCGCTGGTGACAAGTATGCGGGTCTGTCCGAGCAGGCTCTGCACTACATTGGCGGCGTAATCAAACACGCTAAAGCGATCAACGCCCTGGCGAACCCAACCACTAACTCCTACAAGCGTCTGGTCCCAGGCTACGAAGCTCCAGTTATGCTGGCGTACTCTGCCCGTAACCGTTCTGCTTCTATCCGTATTCCAGTGGTTGCTTCTCCGAAAGCGCGTCGTATCGAAGTGCGCTTCCCGGACCCGGCTGCTAACCCATACCTGTGCTTCGCAGCGCTGCTGATGGCTGGTCTTGACGGTATCAAGAACAAGATCCACCCGGGCGAAGCAATGGACAAAAACCTGTACGACCTGCCGCCAGAAGAAGCGAAAGAGATCCCACAGGTTGCAGGTTCTCTGGAAGAAGCCCTGCTGGAGCTGGACAAAGACCGTGAGTTCCTGACTGCAGGCGGCGTGTTCACTGACGAAGCGATCGACGCTTACATCGCCCTGCGTATGGAAGAGAACGATCGCGTTCGCATGACTCCGCACCCGGTTGAGTTCGAACTGTACTACAGCGTCTAATCATTAATCCCTGTCGCGCGGCCTTTTTCCGCGCGAGATTGATAGCCGTTTTTTTGTTGCCGTGGAAACTTTTCAGCCCATCTTCGGATGGGCTTTTTTCACCGTCAACAAGCTGATCTCACGCGCTTTTTACCGCGGAAACGCTATACTGCACTAAAATGGTGCAAACGACTCCAGGAGACTGCTGAATGGCAACTGGCACGCTGCCCGATGCTGGGCAGATCCTCAATTCTCTCATCAACAGCATATTACTGGTCGACGACGAGCTGGCGGTGCATTACGCCAATCCCGCGGCCCAGCAGTTGCTGGCGCAAAGTTCACGCAAACTGTTTGGCGCGCCGCTGCCCGAGCTGTTGAGTTATTTTTCCCTGAACATCGGCCTGATGCAGGAGAGCCTGCAGGCAGGACAGGGCTTTACCGATAACGAAGTTACGCTGGTGATCGACGGGCGCTCGCATATTCTGTCCCTGACCGCGCAGCGGCTGCCGGAAGGGCTGATTCTGCTGGAAATGGCGCCCATGGATAACCAGCGCCGCCTGAGCCAGGAGCAGCTTCAGCATGCCCAGCAGATTGCGGCCCGCGATCTGGTGCGTGGCCTCGCCCATGAGATTAAAAATCCACTTGGCGGCCTGCGCGGTGCGGCACAGCTGCTCACCAAAGCCCTACCCGACCCGGCGCTGGCGGAATACACCAACGTTATTATTGAGCAGGCCGATCGCCTGCGTAACCTGGTGGATCGCCTGTTAGGGCCACAGCAGCCCGGCATGCATGTTACCGAAAGCATTCACAAAGTGGCCGAGCGCGTCGTGAAGCTGGTGTCGATGGAGTTGCCGGACAACGTCAGGCTGATTCGCGATTACGATCCCAGCCTGCCGGAACTGCCGCACGATCCCGACCAGATTGAGCAGGTATTGCTGAATATCGTGCGCAATGCCCTGCAGGCATTAGGCGCGGAAGGCGGAGAGATTATTCTGCGCACCCGCACCGCGTTCCAGCTGACGCTGCACGGTACACGCTATCGCCTGGCGGCACGTATCGACGTTGAAGATAACGGTCCGGGCATCCCTTCCCATTTACAGGACACGCTGTTTTACCCGATGGTCAGCGGCCGTGAAGGCGGGACCGGGCTTGGCTTATCGATTGCCCGTAATTTGATAGATCAGCATTCCGGCAAAATTGAATTTACCAGTTGGCCGGGTCATACCGAGTTTTCGGTTTACCTGCCAATCAGGAAATAGAGGGTTAGGTTATGCAACGAGGGATAGTCTGGGTAGTTGATGACGATAGCTCCATCCGCTGGGTGCTCGAACGGGCGCTTACCGGAGCAGGTTTAAGCTGCACCGCGTTTGAAAGTGGCGCTGAGGTGCTTGATGCCCTCACCACCAAAACCCCGGATGTGCTACTGTCCGATATCCGTATGCCGGGGATGGACGGGCTGGCGCTGTTAAAACAGATTAAGCAGCGCCATCCGATGCTTCCGGTCATCATAATGACCGCCCACTCCGATCTGGATGCGGCCGTCAGCGCCTATCAGCAGGGTGCGTTCGATTATCTGCCAAAACCGTTCGATATTGACGAAGCGGTGGCGCTGGTTGAGCGCGCCATTAGCCACTATCAGGAGCAGCAGCAGCCGCGCAATGCCCCGGTTTTCGGCCCCACCACCGACATCATTGGCGAAGCGCCAGCGATGCAGGATGTGTTTCGCATCATTGGCCGCCTGTCACGCTCTTCTATCAGCGTGCTGATCAACGGCGAGTCGGGTACCGGTAAGGAACTGGTCGCGCATGCCCTGCATCGCCACAGTCCGCGTGCCAAAGCCCCGTTTATCGCCCTGAATATGGCGGCGATCCCCAAGGATTTGATTGAGTCCGAACTGTTCGGCCATGAAAAAGGCGCCTTTACCGGGGCCAATACCATCCGTCAGGGTCGCTTTGAGCAGGCCGACGGCGGGACGCTGTTCCTGGATGAGATCGGGGATATGCCCCTCGACGTCCAGACACGTCTGCTGCGCGTGCTGGCGGACGGCCAGTTTTACCGCGTGGGCGGCTATGCGCCGGTTAAAGTGGATGTGCGCATTATTGCCGCCACCCACCAGAACCTCGAACTGCGCGTCCAGGAGGGGAAATTCCGTGAAGACTTATTCCACCGCCTGAACGTCATTCGCGTTCACCTCCCGCCGCTGCGTGAGCGTCGTGAAGATATTCCGCGTCTGGCGCGCCATTTCCTGCAGGATGCCGCCCGCGAACTGGGTGTCGAAGCCAAACTGCTGCACCCGGAAACCGAAGCGGCGCTGACGCGTCTGGCCTGGCCGGGGAACGTGCGTCAGCTGGAGAATACCTGTCGCTGGCTGACGGTGATGGCCGCCGGTCAGGAAGTGTTGATTCAGGATCTTCCGCCAGAGCTTTTCGAAACCCATGTTCCGGAAAGCAGCACCGGGCAGATCCTGCCCGACAGCTGGGCGACGCTGCTGGCGCAATGGGCCGATCGCGCCCTGCGTTCCGGTCATCAAAACCTGCTTTCTGAGGCACAGCCCGAGATGGAACGCACGCTGCTTACCACCGCGCTGCGCCATACTCAGGGCCATAAACAAGAGGCAGCACGCCTGCTTGGCTGGGGTCGCAATACCCTGACGCGTAAGTTAAAAGAGCTGGGGATGGAGTGATGCTCTCTTGCAGTGTAAAGAGAGTTAATCGAACGCAAACTGGTGTTATTTTGCGCTTTACTGTTCCGATGCGTTAAGTATGATCTCGCCCGGGAAAACGGGGGGATCATCATGCTGGAATCAATCGTGAATATGTTGTCTGGCGCAGCAGTCGAAAGCCATACGCCGCAAACGGCCGTTGCCGCGGTATTGTGTGCGGCGCTGGTTGGGCTGTTTAGTTAGATGCTTCGCTTACCCGGCCTGCATTTCGCGCTTTTGTAGGCCGGGTAAGGCGAAGCCGCCACCCGGCAGTACGGCTTAAATCACGCGCGAGAACTGCTGCATACGGGCTTTCTGCCGCAGATAGGCGTCAAAGCACATACAGATATTACGAATCAACAGACGTCCTTTCGGCGTCACCTCAATCGCACTCTCCGTCACATCCACCAGCCCGTCTTTCGCCAGCGGCGCCAGCAGCTTCATGTCTTCCACAAAGTAATCGGTAAAGTTGAGATCCCACTGCGCTTCGACCGCGCTGAAGTCGAGACGGAAGTTGCAGATCAGCGCTTTGATCACATCCCGGCGAATGCAGTCGTCGCGGGTTAACGCGATGCCGCGCCACAGGGCGTTGCCGGTCGCATCCACCTGCTGGTAGTAGAGCTTCAGCTCTTTCTGGTTTTGCGCATAGCAGTCGCCAATCATGCTGATGGCCGAGACGCCCATCCCCAGCAGATCCGTATCGCCCTGAGTGGTATAGCCCTGGAAGTTGCGGTGCAGGACACCTTCGCGCTGGGCAATGGCCAGTTCGTCATCCGGACGGGCGAAGTGATCCATACCGATAAACTGGTAGCCGGTCTGGGTCAACGAGGTGATGGTTTCCTGCAGGATATCCAGCTTTTGCTGGGCGGAAGGCAGGTCGGCATCCTTGATTTTGCGTTGGGCAGCAAAAAGCGTCGGCAGATGTGCATAGTTAAACACGCTCAGGCGATCCGGATTCAGCTCCGCCACGCGCTTCAGCGTAAAGGCAAAGCTCTCAGGTGTCTGCTTCGGCAGGCCATAAATCAGGTCAATATTGGTGGAGGTGAAGCCAATCTCCCGGGCATGATTCAACAGGGCAAAGATAAACTCTTCATCCTGCTCGCGGTTGACCAGGCGCTGGACCTCTTTGTTAAAGTCCTGCACGCCCATACTCAGGCGGTTAAAACCTTCGGCACGCAGATGATCGAGCACATCCAGCTCGATTTCGCGCGGATCCACTTCGATAGAGATCTCAGCATCCGCATTGAAACGGAAGTTATCCCGCAGCAGGGTCATCAGGCGGCTGATTTGCGCTTTATTCAGATAGGTTGGCGTACCGCCGCCCCAGTGCAGTTGGCTGACATGACGGCCGGCAAACTGCGGCGCACGATGTAGGATCTCCTGTTCAAGCGCATCCAGATATTGGTCCGCCTTATGCTGCTGACGGGTCACAATTTTATTGCAGCCACAGAAATAGCAGAGCTTGTGACAGAACGGGATATGAACGTACAGAGAAAGCGGGCGGTCAGGATAACGCGCCACGGCCTGCTGAAATTGGCTATCACCGAAGGCGTCGGAAAACTCCAGCGCAGTAGGATAAGAGGTATAACGCGGCCCGGAATAGTTATATTTCTGGATGAGGGCCAGATCCCAGTCGATGGTTGGTACAGACATGCTCACTCCTTCCGTTGGTGTCGCGTTCGTATACGGCGGCCCGTTCTGACCCCTGTGCGGGCCACGAATCGGGTGCGCAGCCACTTCTGTCGCCGCGACAACCGCCGTAGTTTAACGAATAACCACACCAGATAACATATAACCGGAAGGGTTATAAGCAGGACGAGTGAGCCTGCCGGGTGCAAATGTTAGTTTCCACCTTTCAACAGGCGCATCATATCTTCCTGTTTTTCTTCTTCTTCATCTTCGTCTTCATCATCATAGGAGAGACCCAACTGTTGCATCAGTTCATCGATACGATCCAGTTTGGCATCAACCCATGATTGCTCTTCAGCATTCAGGGCTTCGCCCTCTTCAAGACGTTCCAGCAGCGCGTCCAGGCGCTCATCGTTCTCCAGCATATCCAGCTCGGCCTGCGGTGAAAGCATAGGTTTCTCGCTCTTCGGTTTGTGCTGCCTGGTGACCGGGGCATCGGTCACGCCTAATGGAACAGGTGTTTTACTGCCGATACGCGGGTCTTTCTGCTGTTTGTTCTTCGCAGACGCGCCCGAAGTACCGCCACTCGCGCGGCTACCCGCAGCATGACCACGATGCTTTTTATCGCGTTTGCGATCGCGCGCTTCCTGATTCAGTTCTTCGCGCGTTTTGCGGCGTGCTTTTGCAGGACGTTTAGCGCCTGCAGCGGAGGTCGGTTTTTTCATGTTGTTTTGTCTTTAAGTCGTTTTCTTCAGTATAGAATTGCGGCGAAATCTAGCAGAAAGCAAGCAAAGAAAAAAGGCGACAGAGCAATCTGTCGCCTTTTTTCCTGACTCATAACCCATTACGGGTCTGACAATCCCTGTTTGCTTACAACTCACCCTGTTTGTCCGTTAGCAGGTACCGTCCGTGATATGTTCCGTTTCCCTTTAAAACGCCTCCAGGCGTACGTCTTCCTGACTGTCCTGTGTCTTCGCCTCCTGGCGCTCCTGACCCTCATCCTTGAGTCCGGTTCCTGTCGGCATCCTCGCCGTTGAGCGCTACTTTACCGTTTCCAGCTGTACGTACAAGCCACAAACGCCGTTTATCCGCGACTTTCAGACTAAGACTAAACGTTAATGGATTGATTTTAATAGTTTTGCCTTTTTAACGCTCTGCGATTTTTCTTAAATCTCCCATAGTTCAAATGGCAGATCTCTCACAAAGCCAGGGGTTTTTACTTACAGCCGTATTGCCGATGGGAAAAGCCTTTTCTCTCTGTTCAGGTATAATCCCCCCAACGTTACGAATTTCTGGAGACAACCACGTGACCAACCTGAATTATCACCAGACGCATTTTGTTCTTAGTGCGCCTGATATTCGCCATTTACCCGCCGATACGGGTCTCGAAGTGGCATTTGCTGGCCGGTCTAACGCGGGGAAATCCAGCGCTCTGAATACCCTGACCAATCAGAAAAGCCTGGCCCGTATCTCTAAAACGCCTGGCCGTACCCAGCTAATCAACCTGTTCGAAGTCGCGCCGGGCAAGCGCCTGGTGGACCTGCCAGGTTACGGCTATGCAGAAGTTCCGGAAGAGATGAAGCTCAAGTGGCAGCGCGCCCTGGGTGAATATCTGGAAAAACGCCTGTGCCTGAAGGGCCTGGTTGTCCTGATGGATATTCGTCATCCGCTTAAAGATCTCGATCAGCAGATGATCTACTGGGCCGTCGAAAGCGGGATCCAGGTGCTGGTGTTGCTCACCAAAGCTGACAAGCTGGCCAGCGGCGCGCGTAAAGCGCAGGTAAACATGGTGCGCGAAGCGGTTCTGGCGTTTAACGGTGACATCCAGGTCGAAGCGTTTTCTTCGCTGAAGAAGCAGGGCGTGGATAAACTGCGTGAGAAACTGGATACGTGGTATAGCGAACTGGAACCCGCTACAGAAGGGGATCAGTAAAGATGAGCGCGGCGATGTCCGCGCTTTTTTTTGCGCTGTTATTTTCTTTGCCGCAATAAAAAACGCCCCAGTCATTACTGACTGGGGCGGCTAAAATATTCAGCCAAATCCGATTACGTGAAGTAAAAGGTCTGAAAGATAGAACATCTTACCTCTGTACCCTACGTGAATAACTCTACCCTTTTTTAGACTACAGACAAAGCACTTTTTGTAGTTTTTTTTCATTCTTTACATAGGGAATTCTAATGATCATCACAAAACGTTCATGGATATGTTGCTTACTTACAGAAACAGTTGATATGCCATAAACACTTAGTGAGCTTGATCCCAGTTTTCTCCGTGACCCACTTCCACCAGCAACGGCACATCCAGCTTCACGCTGTTTTCCATTAATTCGTGGATCTTTTTCGACACGGATTCAAGATCGTCTTTATGCACTTCGAACACCAGTTCATCGTGAACCTGCATGATCATCCGCACCCGCGGCTGCTCTTTCTCCAGCCAGGCGTCAACAGCAATCATTGCACGTTTAATAATGTCCGCAGCCGTTCCCTGCATTGGGGCGTTGATTGCAGCACGCTCAGCGCCGGCACGTCGGGCAGCATTGCTGGATTTGATGTCCGGCAGATAGAGGCGACGCCCTTCCAGGGTCTCGACATAGCCTTTTTCTTTCGCCTGAGCACGCGTATTTTCCATATATTGCAGAACGCCCGGATATCGCTCGAAATAGAGATCCATATACTTCTGCGACTCTTTACGCGGAATGTTGAGCTGGCGGGAGAGACCAAAGGCGCTCATGCCGTAGATCAGACCAAAGTTGATCGCTTTAGCACTGCGACGCTGTTCGCCGGTAACGCTCTCCAGCGACATACCAAATACTTCCGCCGCCGTTGCCCGGTGAATGTCCTGCCCTTCAGCAAAGGCGGTCAACAGGCCTTTATCCCGGGAGAGGTGCGCCATGATGCGCAGCTCAATCTGTGAATAGTCAGCAGAGACAATGATGTAATCCTCTGGCGCAATAAACGCCTGACGAATACGACGCCCTTCTTCATTACGCACCGGAATGTTTTGCAGGTTAGGATCGGTTGAGGACAGGCGCCCGGTGGCCGCCACGGCCTGATGATAAGAAGTATGCACGCGGCCCGTCTTCGGGTTGATCATCAGCGGCAGCTTATCGGTGTAGGTCGATTTCAGCTTTGCCAGGCCACGGTACTGAAGGATCACTTTTGGCAGCGGATAGTCCAGCGCCAGCTCCTCAAGCACCTCTTCTGAGGTGGACGGCGCGCCGCCAGGGGTTTTCTTCAGCGGCTTGATACCCTGCTTTTCAAACAGGATGGTCTGCAGTTGTTTGGTGGACGAGAGGTTGAACGGCTCGCCGGCAATCTCATGCGCTTTTTGCTCCAGCTCGTTCAGGCGCAGGGCGATCTCCTCCGAGTGCTTATGCAATACAGCCGGATCGATCTTAACGCCGTTGCGCTCGATGCGGGACAGCACCGGCACCAGCGGCATCTCGATATTCTGGAACACGTTCAGCGGCCCGGCGTCTTTTTCGAGCTTAGGCCACATCTTCAAATGCAGTTGCAGGGTGACATCGGCATCTTCCGCAGCATAGTGTCCGGCCTCTTCCAGCGCGATCTGGTTAAAGGTCAGCTGATTCTTGCCCTTACCCGCGATCTGTTCAAAGGTAACGGTTTTATGCTTTAGCCAGCGGTCAGAGAGGGAATCCATATCGTGACGACCGGCTACGCTGTCGAGGATATAAGACTCCAGCATGGTATCGAACGCAATACCGCGCAGCTCGATGCCGTAGTTTTGCAGGATACCGCGATCGAACTTCAGGTTTTGCCCAACCTTCAGTGCTTTTTCATCTTCAAGGAGCGGCTTGAGGAGTTCGAGCACGCGTTCACGTGTGAGCTGCACAGGTGCGTCGAGATAGTCGTGAGCCACCGGCACATAGGCGGCGACGCCAGGTTCTGTTGCAAATGAGAGGCCCACCATATTGGCGGAGACGTTATCGAGGCTGTCGGTTTCGGTATCAAAGGCAAATACCGGCGCCTGCTTCAGTCTTTCAATCCAGCCCTGTAGCTGTGCTTCATCAAGGACGGTTTCGTAATGCTCGGAAGAGAGAATGCTGGCGGCTTCTTCTACCGCATCTTCTGCATCAATCACCAGGGTCTCTTTTGGCTTCGCCGCTGGTTTAGCCCCTTTTGCCTGCAGCCATTTCCCCGCTTCAACGTCGGTGATCCAGCGTTTGAACTCATATTGCTTAAACAAGCCCAGCAGCTCTTCAGCAGCAGGTTGCTGCACTTCAAGCTGATCGCAGGTCAATTCCAGTTCGACGTCCGTTTTGATGGTTGCCAGCTGATAGGAGAGGTATGCCACCTCTTTGTTCTGCTCAAGCTTCGCGGCCATGGTTTTTGCACCGCGGAAGGTCAACCCGGCAATTTTATCCTGCTCGCTGTAAAGCGTATCCAGCCCGCCCAGCCCCTGTAGCAGCGCCTGAGCCGTCTTCTCACCCACGCCCGGCACGCCAGGAATGTTATCGGAGGAGTCGCCCATCAATGCGAGGAAATCGATGATCAGTTCTGGCGGCACGCCATACTTCGCCACCACCTCTTCAGGTCCAAGAATGGTGTTGGTCATGGTGTTAATCAGGGTGATCCCCGGCGTGACCAGCTGCGCCATATCTTTATCGCCAGTACTGATCAGTACCGGACGGCCCATCTTCTCGGCTTCTCGCGCCAGCGTACCGATAACGTCGTCAGCCTCTACGCCCGAGACGGCCATTAAAGGCAGCCCCATCGCTTTTACCATCTTATGCAGGGGTTCAATCTGCGCGCGCAGATCGTCCGGCATGGGCGGACGATGGGATTTGTAATGCTCGAACAGCTCATCCCGGAAAGTTTTGCCTTTCGCATCGAAGACTACGGCAGCATGGCTCGGCTGATACTGCATGATCAGACTACGCAGCATATTCAGCACGCCATACATTGCGCCCGTAGGCTCTCCTGCGCTGTTAGTCAGCGGAGGAAACGCATGATACGCCCGGTAGAGGTAAGACGAACCGTCGACGAGAATAAGCGGATTTTCGGGGATCTGAACCATAATGTCCGTGCCTTTAAGGAATTTATGGATAAAGGATGCCACAGAAGGATGAAAACATCAGTTTTTCACGGTCAATACAGCCAAAGATTTTGTGATCCTCAGGATCGCTCGCAAATCAAATCTGTGGATAAGTTTGTGAATACTTTCTAACACCTGGATTAATTGTGCTGAAAGTGGATCGTTTATCTAAATATTATTATTAATAATCAGATAATTATCATTCGATCGCGATCTCATATTTTCGGTTGATGACAATTTACTCCATGTGGATATAAGCCACGCCATTTTGGCGACACAGGATTTTTCTCCACAACGCGTGCAAATCATTCGTCCCGCCAAGTTAAAGCGCCATCATTTGGCAGTTTTCTGGTAAAATCAGCGCCCGGTGTCTGTTTATCAGGCGCTTACCATAGCTAACTACCTGAAAACATTCATCATGCCTAGACTGCTGGCTGCGATCATACTCCTGTTAAGCATCGCATTAACTATTCTGGTCACCATTGCCTGTTCTGTGCCGATCATCATCGCCGGAATAATTAAACTGCTTTTACCCATTCCCGTCGTCTGGCGTGCTGTATCTGCATTCTGCAACTTTATGATGTACTGCTGGTGTGAAGGCCTGGCGGTACTGCTCCGCCTTAACCCGCATCTGAAATGGGACGTTCAGGGTCTGGATGGTCTCAACAAGAAAAACTGGTATTTGCTCATCTGCAACCACCACAGCTGGGCCGATATCGTGGTGTTATGCGTGCTGTTCCGCAAACATATTCCGATGAACAAGTATTTCCTCAAGCAGCAGCTTGCCTGGGTACCCTTTATTGGCCTGGCCTGTTGGGCGCTGGATATGCCTTTCATGAAGCGCTACTCCCGCAGCTATCTGATTCGCCATCCTGAACGCCGCGGCAAAGATGTTGAAACAACCCGTCGCTCTTGCGAGAAGTTTCGCGCGCACCCCACCACCATCGTCAATTTTGTTGAAGGCTCTCGCTTTACCGAAGAGAAAAAGCAGCAGACCCGCTCATCCTATAGCAACCTCCTGCCACCAAAAGCGGCCGGCATCGCCATGGCGCTGAACGTACTGGGTCAACAGTTCGATAAATTACTGGACGTGACGCTGTGTTATCCGGAAAACGATAAGACCCCGTTTTACGATATGCTCAGCGGTAAGTTAACGCGGATCGTGGTGCGTATTAATCTGGTGCCAGTGGCGGAAGAGTTACATGGGGATTATGTTAACGATAAGAACTTTAAGCGACGTTTCCAGCTCTGGCTGAATACGCTATGGACGGAAAAAGACGCGCTAATCACCAGGATTAAAGCCCAATACAACAACGCCGGTCATTGACCGGCGTTTTCTTTATTACTTCTTCTCAACCAGATATTTCACGGTGTCAGCATACTGCTGCACGAAGATGTCCATGCTGCTGGTATCCATACCCTGCATATTCAGCTGGTATTTACCGTTAACGTACATGGCCGGAACACCACGCAGTTGCAGATCGGCCGCCGCTTTTTCCTGCTGCGCGACCAGGGATTTCACCACAAAGCTATTCCAGGCTGCATCGTATTCTTCACCCTTCACACCCGCATCGACAAATACTTTACGGATATCGGCAGTGGTTTGTACGGCCTGAGTTTTCTGCACGGCTTCAAACATTGGTGCAGTAATTTTGTCTTCCACACCCAGGGCCATCGCTACCGCCCACGCCTGCGTTAAGTCTTTACCCAGCGGGCCAAGGAACTCAACGTGATACTTGGTCATTTTGGTGCCTTCTGGCAGCTTTTTCTTCACGTTATCGGAAACATGAAGAACCTGCTCGAACTCATAGCAGTGCGGGCAATAGAATGAGAAGAACTCGAGAACCTGAGGTTCTCCGGCAACAGGTTTGTCGAGGGTAATGTACTGCTTACCATCGGTGAACTGTGCAGCCGAAGCGCTAAATGCCAGAATCATACCTGCCAGCGCCAGCCATATTTTTTTCATGATCAACTCTCTCCTGGATGTGTTCGATTAATACATTGGCGTTAATTGCAAAGGGGGTTCCTGCAGAACCTTTACCTGTTCAATAAATGTGGATATCTGGTTACGCCAGTAATCTTCCCCGGTTAGCCACGGGAAGTTTCTGGGGAAAGCGGGGTCGTCCCAACGCCTGATTAACCATGCAAGATAATAAACAAAACGCATGGCGCGTAAAGGTTCGATTAATGCAATTTCGTCTGAATTAAAGGGACTGAACTCTTCATAGGCTTCGATAATCGTCTCAAGCTGCATCCGCTGCTCGGCTTTATCGCCATTCAGCAGCATCCAGAGATCCTGAATAGCAGGTCCCATTCTCGCATCATCGAGATCGACAAATAATGGCCCGTCACGCCAGAGGATATTTCCGGCGTGGCAATCGCCGTGCAGGCGCAGCGTTTTGACGTTGTTATCCCAGCGCGCGATAACGGCATTAATTAAGCCATCCGTCGCGGCAAGAAAATCAGCTTTCAGACCTGAAGGGATAAGCGCGGATGTTTCAAATACCTGGCGCGGTTCGAGAAGATATTCCTGAATACCGATGACAGGACGCGAGGTAAAAGCACTCTTCCTTCCCGTCTGGTGAATGCGCCCCAAATAACGGGCAACCCATTCCATCTGATCGATATTATCGGCTTCAAATTGCCGACCACCGAGACTGGGAAAGACAGCAAAATAAAATCCCTGGTGCGACAGCAGCGTCTGACCATTGAATTTAAGAGGTGCAGCAACGGGAACGTCATCGGCGACCAGGTCGAGCGCGAACTGATGCTCTTCCTGAATCTGATCGGCTGACCAACGCTGCGGGCGATAAAATTTCACGACGAAGCGCTGACGATCCTCATCCTGAAACTGGTAGACGCGGTTTTCATAGCTGTTTAATGGGGTCAGACCTGAGTCCACCCGGATGCCCTGCTCAAACAGAGCATCCATAATGGTATCCGGGTGTAAGGTCTGGAAAGTAAAGGCCTGGTCGTTCATCCGATCATCCGGAAATTATACGAATGATTCAGGATATCATTTAACGGCGATTACGGTGGCGCCTCTTACAAGCTTTTACTCTTTAATTACGCCACGCGCGCGCAGCAGGGCCGTTTTGAAATCCTCTTCATAATCTTTCTGAATACCGGGGATCACGGCATCTTTGCCGGAATCGCGCATTTTCAGGTGATAGATCAGGATGTCATCAGAAAGGTCGGCTAGTTCACCCTCGTAGCCTGACTCCTGCGCCAGTTTCTGTAAGAATTGCACCAGGTTAAGTTCTGGCTCTTTTTGCCAGGCTGGCTGGAGAAGTTCGATAACTTCATTCAGACGTTTACATTTCATGGTAATACTCCTTTCATTTAGAGTGACACGTTATCAGGGTCAATCCCACAAGAAAAGAGGCGATATTCGTGAGCCAGATAAGCACGATCACCGGTGTAGTTTTAGCCGGCGGCAAGGCGTCCCGTATGGGCGGAGTTGATAAAGGTCTGCAGGAGCTGAACGGCATACCGTTATGGCAGCATGTTGCACAGAGGCTAAGTAAACAAGTGAGCTCACTCGCTATTAGTGCCAACAAAAATCTCGCCGTTTATCAGGCAAGTGGATATCCCGTCTATCCCGATTTGCTGGCAGATTTCCCCGGGCCGCTGGCTGGCATGCTTTCCGTTATGCAGCAGTGTGACGCGGAGTGGTTTCTGTTTTGCCCCTGCGATACGCCATTCATTCCTGATTATCTGGCTGAACGCTTTGTTCAACAGAGGGAAGCGGCAGCCGTTGTCTGGGCGCATGACGGCGAGCGCGATCATCCAACCATCGCGCTAATGCACCGTAGGCTGATGCCAGAATTACAGAACTACCTGGCTGCGGGAGAGCGTCGGGTGATGGTCTTCATGCGGCAGGCTGGCGGACATCCTGTCGATTTTAGCGAAATGAAACAGGCATTTATTAATATAAATACCCTCGAACAGATAGACACTATGCAGAGGCACCAATGATACCTGTTTTAGCGATCGCCGCCTGGAGCGGTACGGGTAAAACCACCCTGCTAAAAGCCATTATCCCGGCACTTTGTGTCAGGAGCGTGCGTCCAGGGCTTATCAAACATACCCACCACAATATGGATGTCGATATTCCCGGTAAAGACAGTTATGAACTACGCAAAGCTGGCGCGGCACAAACTATTGTCGCCAGCAGTCAGCGTTGGGCATTAATGACCGAGACGCCGGATGAAAGGGACGTTGATCTTCCTTATCTCATTAGCCGGATGGATCATTCGACGCTGGATCTGGTTCTGGTTGAAGGTTTTAAGCATGAGCCCGTGGCAAAGATCCTGCTGTTCCGCAGCGATACAGGGCATGACATTAATGAATTAACGCTTGATGAACATGTTATCGCGGTAGCCAGCGACATTTCACTGTCGCTTCAGGTACCGGTATTAGATATCAATGATGTGGAGGGCGTTGTCGATTTCATTCAACAATGGATGAGGTCTTTCC
>NZ_JBMNWZ010000010.1:0-87383 GCF_049312895.1 Leclercia barmai
TTAAACTAAGCCTGCTACATTAGCAGGCTTAGTAGTAAGAAATTTAGGGGCGTAGCTCAGTTGGTAGAGCACCGGTCTCCAAAACCGGGTGTCGCGAGTTCGAGTCTCTCCGCCCCTGCCATATAAAGGATCCTTTGCTTCGGCGAAGGATTTTTTTTTGCCTGCAATAAATCCCACTTTCTCCTCTCTAAGCCTTAATTGCGTCCCTGCAACTGGCTAAATTACTCCATCACACTGATTTTTAGCAGATCTTTGATTTGCACTTGCTTGTCACTGTTCTGAAGCCAGATGGCATAAAGCGGTCTCTGAAGCAGGGCTGAATCTGTCACCGTATACAAACCCTGTTTATTACTTGCCCAGCATTGCGGCAACCAGGTGCAACCTTTGAGTGCTGCGAGCTGCTGGCATGCTATTTCTGCAGAACTGGTAGTCAGCACCGGCACATCATCAGTCGCAATCAGACCTGCCTCGTGCGGCTGGAAATCGGGACCCCATTCAAGGCGCAGATAATTCAGATCGCTTTTGATAGCGGAGGGTTCAGCCGCATACAGCCCAAGGCTAAATTGCCCGAGGACCTGGCTACTGAATTCATCCATCTTCGGTGCTTCTGTCGTGATCAGCAGATCCAGTTGTCTTTCATGCAGCTGCTTAACCAGCGACTGCCGTTGCGCAATACGCGCCTCAAACTGTAAGTGGCTATATGAGCGATACAATCGACTAAGCCATGGGCTGAGCATGCACTCCCATAGCGAGGCGCTGGCTCCGATAGAAAACTCATTATGCTTGGAGGTATGGGCAACCTCTTTGCGCGCGGCTTGCCAGGTGTTCATCAGCGTTTCTGCATAGGGCAGAAGTTTCTCTCCCGCTGGCGTTAAGCGTATGTTGTTGCGATGACGGGTGAAAAGGTTCACGCCGAGCTGATTTTCAAGCTGTCGAATACGAAAGCTCACTGCCGATTGCGTCAGATAAAGCGCTTCTGCGGCGCGCCCAAAGTGGCGAGTTCTGCTCACTTCGAGGAAAGTTTTTAGCAATTCCGTATCCACAGCTTTCTCCGCAAAATTATTTGTCGTAATGATTTAAATGTTTTGTTGGACGCTCTGTCAAGCGTAACTAATACTCCGCGCCATAAATAGCTCGGCCAAAGATATAGGAGCGTGTAGGATGGCGGAAAGCTTTACGACGACTAATCGTTTTTTCGACAATAAAAATTATCCACGCGGATTTTCTCGCCACGGTGATTTCACCATCAAAGAAGCACAACTGCTTGAGCGCCACGGTTATGCCTTCAATGAACTGGATTTGGGGAAACGTGAACCCTCCACTGAAGACGAAAAATCTTTTGTTGCCGTCTGCCGTGGTGAACGTGAGCCGGTAACGGAAGCGGAGCGCGTATGGATCAAGTATATGGCGCGTATCAAGCGTCCAAAGCGTTTCCATACTCTGTCTGGTGGTAAGCCACAGATGGAAGGTGCAGAAGACTACACCGATTCAGACGATTAAAAAGAAGGGGCTACGGCCCCTTTTTTTATGTCAGCATCTTCTGCAGATGCAACAGCAGACGGTCAATAGCCCGATAGCTCAGGGCCTCCTGCAGGTGCCTGCGTTCAATCTTCTCACACTCTTCAAGATCGGCAATCGTACGCGCAACCTTTAATAACCGCTGCCAGGCACGCACGGACAGGCCGAAGCGGGTCAGTGTCTCCTCCAGCCACAGCGCGTCGTCTGCGGTTAGCTGACAAAAGGTGCGGATCTCCGCGTTATCCAGATGTGCATTGCGTTTATTCTGTCGCGCCAGCTGTCTTTCCTGCGCAGCGATCACTCTGTTTCGTACGGTGAGGCTGGATTCTCCCGTTTTATGCGCCTGACTTAATAAGCCTGGCGGCGGGAGAGGGATCTCAAGCGATAAATCAAAACGATCGAGGAACGGGCCCGATAAGCGCCCAAGATAGCGAAGCGTCTGTTCGGGCGTGCAGCGATTATGATTGCCCTGATAGTGCCCTGTCGGACTGGGATTCATGGCGGCGATAAGCTGGAAGCGCGCCGGGTAGCTGATCTTGGCGCGCGTACGGGAGATATTGATTTGACCGGATTCGATGGGCTCGCGTAAAGCATCCAGCACGCGGCGTTCAAACTCGGGGAGCTCATCCAGAAAGAGGATGCCATTATGCGCCAGCGAGATTTCTCCCGGGCCGGGGATAGCGCCTCCGCCCACCATCGCCACCAGCGAGGCGCTATGATGCGGTGCGCGAAAGGGGCGCTGGCGCCACTGCTTATACATGGATGTGGCGCTAACCAGACTCACGATCGCAGCGCTCTCCAGCGCCTCATGGTTGCTGAGCGGCGGAAGCAGGGTGTTAAGCCGGCTCGCGAGCATGGTCTTGCCGGTGCCGGGTGGACCAATAAGCAGCAGGTTATGCGCACCGGCAGCGGTGATCTCCAGCGCCCTTTTACCCTGTTCCTGACCGATGATATCGCTGATGTCACAATCGTTATGCTCTGCAACGAAAGGCTCACCAGCGGGCGCTGCCAGCTCATGACGCCCTTCCAGAAAGGCACAAACCTCCTGCAGATGTTCTGCCACCAGACAGCCTTTTTCTTCGATAAGGCTAACTTCGGCAGCATTATCTCTGGCAACTATAATCTCTCTACCAGCGCGTATAGCCGCCAGAGCACCAGATATCGCGCCAGGAACCCCTCTTAATGCTCCTGTAAGCGCCAGTTCCCCCACAAACTCATATGCACTTATCCTCGAGGAGGAGAGTTGCTCAGAGGCGGCGAGAAGCGCAATGGCGATAGGTAAGTCGTATCTTCCCCCTTCCTTAGGGAGATCGGCAGGTGCCAGATTAATAGTGATCTTTTTGGCCGGAAAGGTGTAGCCGCTATTGATGATCGCGCTGCGTACCCGGTCTCTGGCTTCCTTGACGGTGGTTTCGGGCAAGCCGACCAGCGTTAAGCCAGGCAGGCCATTACTGAGATGAACTTCAACGGAAATAAGCGGCGCTTTTACGCCTAACGCAGCGCGGGTATAGACAACCGACAATGACATATATGGCCTCCTTGATGAGTCACTATGTCATTTGTGTATCGCAATTTTTATCGGCAAATCGTGTTTTTACGCGGTATGTTCCTGAAAACTCACCTCAGATTGCAATATTTTCATTGTCATGGAATTCGGCTCGCAAAAGTTGATAAGGATGCCTTCTGACGGTTGCTGCGCATGAAAAAAATGAAAATAATTCATTTTCTATTTTTATCATAAAAAACAACGATTTTTATCTAAACTATTAGCCTCATAATAAAATCATTTATAAAAAAATGTTGTGTTTCATTCAGTATCTGTGATAACTCTTTAGGTATTCCTTCGAACAAGATGCAAAAAGAACAGCAAATGACAGCCCTTCTACTAGTGATTAGCCTGGTCGTGATTAGCGTGGTGGTGATTATTATCCCACCGTGCGGGGCTGCACTTGGACGAGGAAAGGCTTAATAATCAAGCCTTAACGAACTAAGACCCCCGCACCGAAAGGTCCGGGGGTTTTTTTATGACCTTAAAACATAAGCGAGGAGCAGACGATGAGTAGTAGCATAAAATTCTGTTTCTCCCGATTTACGACGGGGAACTAACTATGAATGGCGCACAGTGGGTAGTACATGCGTTGCGAGCGCAGGGAGTCGAGACAGTATTCGGTTACCCGGGTGGCGCAATTATGCCGATTTACGATGCTCTGTATGACGGCGGCGTGGAACATCTGTTGTGCCGACACGAGCAGGGTGCGGCGATGGCGGCCATTGGCTATGCGCGTGCTACGGGTAAAACGGGCGTCTGTATGGCGACCTCTGGCCCGGGCGCAACCAATCTGATCACCGGTCTGGCTGATGCACTGCTTGATTCTGTTCCCGTTGTAGCCATCACCGGTCAGGTGGCTTCTCCCTTCATCGGCACCGATGCTTTTCAGGAAGTGGACGTTCTCGGTTTGTCACTGGCGTGTACTAAACACAGCTTCCTCGTCCAGTCGCTGGAAGAGTTGCCCCGCGTAATGGCAGAGGCATTTGAGGTGGCAAACTCAGGCCGTCCTGGCCCGGTTCTGGTTGATATTCCAAAAGATATTCAGGTGGCGCTGGGTGAACTGGAGCCTCACTTCTCCACCGTTGAAGACGCAGATGACTTCCCACATGCCGAAGTACAAGAGGCATATCAGATGCTGGCCCATGCGCAAAAGCCCATTCTGTATGTTGGCGGCGGCGTGGGGATGGCGCAGGCCGTTCCGGCCCTGCGTGAATTTATCGCAGTAACCCAAATGCCTGCGACCTGCACGCTGAAAGGGCTGGGCGCAGTGGATGCCGATTACCCGTACTATCTGGGCATGCTGGGAATGCACGGCACCAAAGCCGCTAACCTCGCGGTGCAGGAGTGTGATCTGCTGATCGCTGTGGGCGCACGCTTCGACGATCGCGTTACCGGCAAGCTGAACACCTTCGCGCCGAATGCCAAAGTTATCCATATGGATATCGACCCGGCAGAAATGAACAAACTCCGTCAGGCGCACGTGGCTCTGCAGGGCGATCTCATTGCGCTGCTGCCTGCGTTACAGCAGCCATTAACTATCGACGCCTGGCGCCAGCATGCGGCAGAGATGCGCCGCGAACATGCCTGGCGCTACGACCATCCGGGCGACGCCATCTATGCGCCGTTGCTGCTGAAGCAGCTGTCAGATCGTAAACCTGCTGACAGCGTAGTAACCACCGATGTGGGCCAACACCAGATGTGGTCAGCCCAGCACATGACCTACACGCGTCCGGAAAACTTCATCACTTCCAGTGGTTTAGGCACGATGGGCTTTGGTCTGCCTGCCGCCGTTGGGGCACAGGTAGCGCGCCCGGACGATACGGTCATCTGTATCTCCGGTGACGGCTCTTTCATGATGAACGTGCAGGAGCTCGGCACCATCAAGCGTAAGCAGTTGCCGGTGAAGATCGTGCTGCTGGACAACCAACGTTTGGGCATGGTTCGCCAGTGGCAACAGCTCTTTTTCCAGGAGCGTTACAGCGAAACCACCCTGACCGATAACCCCGATTTCCTCGTTCTGGCCAGCGCCTTCGGCATTCCTGGCCAGCACATCACCCGTAAAGACCAGGTTGAAGCGGCACTTGATGAAATGCTGTCAAGCAAGGGGCCTTACCTGCTTCATGTCTCAATCGACGAGCTTGAGAATGTCTGGCCGTTGGTGCCGCCCGGCGCCAGTAACTCACAAATGCTGGAGAAATTATCATGATGCAACATCAGGTCGCCGTGCAGGCTCGCTTCAACCCGGAAACGTTAGAACGTGTATTGCGCGTGGTGCGCCATCGTGGGTTCCAGATCTGTTCAATGAACATGGAAACCGCCACCGATGCACAGAACATAAATATTGAATTGACCGTTGCCAGCCAGCGCCCCGTCGACTTACTGTTTAGCCAGTTGAGCAAACTTGTCGACGTCGCCCGGGTTGATATCCAGCAGCGCGCCGCTTCATCACAAACACAACAAATCCGCGCCTGAGCGCAAAGGAAGAAAAATGACGACGAAAAAAGCTGACTTCATTTGGTCCAATGGTGAGATGATTCGCTGGGAGGACGCTAAAGTCCACGTGATGTCCCACGCGCTTCACTACGGTACTTCTGTCTTTGAAGGTATCCGTTGCTACGACTCACACAAAGGCCCGGTGGTGTTCCGTCATCGTGAACACATGCAGCGTCTGCGTGATTCAGCCAAAATTTATCGTTTCCCGGTTTCTCAGAGCGTCGACGAGCTGATGGAAGCCTGTCGCGCGGTACTGCGCAAAAACAACCTGACCAGCGCCTATATTCGCCCGCTGGTGTTCGTGGGTGATGTGGGCATGGGCGTGAACCCGCCAGCCGGTTACACCACCGATGTGATCATCGCCGCGTTCCCGTGGGGGGCATACCTGGGCGCAGAAGCGCTGGAACAGGGGATCGACGCAATGGTCTCCTCCTGGAACCGTGTGGCGCCAAACACCATCCCAACCGCAGCCAAAGCGGGCGGTAACTACCTTTCCTCCCTGCTGGTTGGCAGCGAAGCACGTCGACACGGCTATCAGGAAGGTATCGCCCTGGATGTAAACGGCTATATCTCTGAAGGTGCAGGTGAAAACCTGTTCGAAGTGAAAGACGGCATCCTGTTTACCCCACCGTTCACCTCTTCCGCCCTGCCGGGTATCACCCGTGACGCCATCATCAAGCTGGCGCAGGATCTGGGCATCGAAGTTCGTGAGCAGGTGCTGTCCCGTGAATCTCTGTATCTGGCCGATGAAGTGTTCATGTCCGGCACGGCAGCTGAGATCACCCCGGTACGCAGCGTTGACGGTATCCAGGTCGGCGAAGGCCGCCGTGGTCCGGTCACCAAACGTATCCAGGAAGCTTTCTTTGGCCTCTTTACCGGTGAAACCGAAGATAAATGGGGTTGGTTGGATCAGGTTAATCCATAAGCATAAATATGGGACGGCACGCACCGTCCCATTTACCAGATAGACGGGAGTAAATAACGCATGCCTAAGTACCGTTCCGCCACCACCACTCACGGCCGCAATATGGCGGGTGCCCGCGCGCTGTGGCGCGCCACCGGAATGACCGACGCCGATTTCGGGAAACCGATTATTGCCGTGGTCAACTCTTTTACCCAGTTTGTGCCGGGCCACGTGCACCTGCGCGATCTCGGGAAGCTGGTTGCCGAGCAGATTGAAGCCTCCGGCGGCGTGGCGAAAGAGTTCAACACCATCGCCGTGGATGACGGGATCGCGATGGGGCACGGGGGCATGCTTTATTCACTGCCGTCGCGCGAGCTGATTGCCGACTCGGTGGAATACATGGTCAACGCCCACTGCGCCGATGCCATGGTCTGTATCTCCAACTGCGACAAAATCACCCCGGGGATGCTGATGGCCTCCCTGCGCCTGAACATTCCGGTGATCTTCGTTTCCGGCGGCCCAATGGAAGCAGGTAAAACCAAGCTCTCCGACAAAATCATCAAGCTCGACCTGGTCGATGCGATGATTCAGGGTGCTGACCCGAAAGTTTCCGACGAGCAGAGCGATCAGGTTGAGCGTTCAGCCTGCCCGACCTGCGGCTCCTGTTCCGGTATGTTCACCGCCAACTCGATGAACTGCCTGACCGAAGCGCTGGGCCTGTCTCAGCCGGGCAACGGTTCGCTGCTGGCGACCCACGCCGACCGTAAGCAGCTGTTCCTCAACGCCGGTAAACGCATCGTTGAGCTGACCAAACGCTACTACGAGCAGGACGACGCCAGCGCGCTGCCGCGCAATATTGCCAGCAAAGCGGCATTTGAGAACGCCATGACCCTGGATATCGCCATGGGCGGTTCCACTAACACCGTTCTGCACCTGCTGGCTGCTGCTCAGGAAGCGGAAATCGACTTCACCATGAGTGATATCGACAAGCTCTCCCGCAAAGTGCCGCAGCTGTGTAAGGTTGCGCCGAGCACGCAGAAATACCATATGGAAGACGTTCACCGCGCCGGTGGCGTGCTGGGGATCCTCGGCGAGCTGGACCGCGCCGGGTTGATGAACCGTGACGTGAAAAACGTGCTGGGCCTGACGCTGCCGCAGTCGCTGGATCAGTACGACGTGATGCTGACCAAAGACGAAGCCGTGAAAAAAATGTTTCGCGCGGGTCCTGCCGGTATCCGTACCACCCAGGCGTTCTCGCAGGATTGTCGCTGGGACACCCTGGATGACGATCGCGCTGAAGGCTGTATCCGCTCGCTGGAAAATGCCTACAGCAAAGATGGCGGCCTGGCGGTTCTGTATGGCAACTTCGCGGAAAACGGCTGTATCGTTAAAACCGCAGGCGTGGATGACAGCATCCTGAAATTTACCGGCCCGGCTAAAGTCTATGAAAGCCAGGACGACGCGGTAGAAGCGATCCTCGGCGGCAAAGTGGTTGAGGGCGACGTCGTGGTGATCCGCTACGAAGGGCCGAAAGGCGGGCCAGGCATGCAGGAGATGCTCTACCCGACCACCTTCCTGAAATCGATGGGTCTGGGTAAAGCCTGCGCGCTGATCACCGACGGTCGTTTCTCAGGCGGCACATCCGGTCTCTCTATCGGCCACGTTTCGCCGGAAGCGGCAAGTGGCGGCAACATTGCCATCATCGAAGACGGCGACCTGATCGAAATCGACATTCCGAATCGCGGTATTCAGCTGAAGCTGAGCGACCAGGAAATTGCAGCCCGCCGCGAAGCACAGGAAGCGCGTGGGGATAAAGCCTGGACGCCGAAAGATCGTCAGCGTGAAGTCTCCTTCGCCCTGCGCGCTTACGCTACCCTCGCCACCAGTGCAGATAAAGGCGCAGTGCGCGATAAATCTAAACTTGGGGGCTAATGATGGCCGAATCCCAACCCTTATCCGCCGCCCCCGAGGGGGCGGAATATCTCAGGGCGGTGCTACGTGCGCCGGTCTATGAAGCGGTGCAGGTAACGCCGCTGCAAAAAATGGACAAGCTCTCCTCGCGCCTGGATAACGTCATCCTGGTTAAACGTGAAGATCGTCAGCCAGTGCACAGCTTCAAGCTGCGCGGTGCCTACGCGATGATGGCTGGCTTAACCGACGAGCAAAAAGCGCGTGGCGTGATCACCGCGTCGGCGGGGAATCATGCTCAGGGCGTGGCGTTCTCGTCTGCGCGTCTGGGGTTGAAAGCGCTGATCGTGATGCCGGTGGCCACGGCGGATATCAAAGTCGATGCCGTGCGCGGTTTTGGCGGCGAAGTGCTGCTCCACGGCGCCAATTTTGACGAAGCCAAAGCCAAAGCGATTGAGCTGGCGCAGCAGCAGGGCTTTACCTGGGTGCCGCCGTTCGATCACCCGATGGTGATTGCGGGTCAGGGTACGCTGGCGCTGGAACTGCTGCAGCAGGATGCCCATCTTGACCGGGTGTTTGTCCCGGTCGGCGGCGGCGGCCTCGCGGCAGGCGTGGCGGTACTCATCAAGCAGCTGATGCCGCAAATCAAAGTGATTGCCGTTGAAGCGGAAGATTCTGCCTGCCTGAAGGCGGCGCTGGATGCCGGACATCCGGTCGACCTGCCGCGCGTCGGACTGTTTGCCGAAGGGGTCGCGGTTAAACGCATCGGGGATGAAACCTTCCGCGTTTGCCAGGAGTATCTCGACGACATCATCACCGTCGACAGCGATGCGATCTGCGCGGCGATGAAAGATCTGTTCGAGGATGTGCGCGCGGTGGCAGAGCCGTCCGGCGCGCTGGCGCTGGCGGGAATGAAAAAATACATCGCTCAGCACAACATTCGCGGCGAACGTCTGGCCCATGTGCTTTCTGGCGCTAACGTGAACTTCCACGGCCTGCGCTACGTCTCTGAGCGTTGCGAGCTGGGCGAGCAGCGTGAAGCGCTGCTGGCGGTGACCATCCCGGAAGAGAAGGGCAGCTTCCTCAAGTTCTGCCAGCTGCTGGGCGGTCGTTCGGTGACGGAGTTTAACTACCGTTTTGCCGATGCCAAAGATGCCTGCATTTTTGTTGGCGTGCGCCTGAGCCGGGGTCTGGAAGAGCGTAAAGAGATCCTCAACCTGCTGCACGACGGCGGCTATAGCGTGGTGGATCTTTCCGACGATGAAATGGCGAAGCTGCACGTGCGTTACATGGTGGGCGGCCGTCCATCGAAGCCGTTACGGGAGCGTCTGTTCAGCTTTGAGTTCCCGGAATCACCCGGCGCGCTGTTGAAGTTCCTGCATACCCTGGGCACGCACTGGAACATCTCCCTGTTCCACTACCGTAGCCACGGTACCGACTACGGTCGGGTGCTGGCGGCGTTCGAACTGGGCGAGCATGAACCAGATTTCGAAACCCGGCTGAACGAACTGGGCTATGAGTGTCATGATGAGACCCATAACCCGGCGTTCAGATTCTTCCTTGCGGGTTAATGGTTCGGCAAAATTTGCCAGAATGCTTCAATAAGCGGCTCCTGCAGCCGCTTTTTTTGTGCGCACACGCCAAGCTCGAACGGCGTTTTCTCGTCGCTGCGTTCCAGAATCATCACGCGATTGCGAACCGGTTCCGGGCTGTTCTCCAGCACCACTTCCGGCAGCAGCGCCACGCCGCAGCCCAGCGCCACCATTGACACCATCGCCTCGTGGCCACCGACCGTCGCGTAAATCGAAGGATTACTGATCTTCTGACGGCGAAACCACAGCTCAATGCGCCGACGCACCGGCCCCTGATCGGCCATGATAAACGGCACCGTCGACCAGTCGGGCTTCTCCACCGACACCTGATTGCGCACCGGGCAGGGCAGCGCCGGAGCAATCAACACCACCGCCAGATTTTCCAGCATTGAGAATGCCACCGCGCCTGGCAGCGTTTCCGGTTTGCCGGCAATCGCCAGATCCGCTTCACCCGTCACAACCTTTTCCATCGCATCGGCGGCATCGCCGGTGGTGAGTTTAATTTCGACCGAGGGATGTTCGGCGCGGAACCTGTCAAGGATCGGCGGCAGGTGGCTGTAGGCGGCGGTAACGGAACAGAAAATATGCAGCTCACCGGAAAGCGACGGCCCCTGCTGATCGATGGTGTGGCGCAGCTGCTGATACTGCAACAGCGTCTGCTGGGCAAAGACGCGCAACTCTTCCCCGGCTTCGGTGAGCGTCACCGTGCGGTTATCACGCACAAACAGCGGCTGGCCGAGATCTTCTTCCAGGCGCTGGATCTGACGGGAAAGCGTGGAGGGACTGACGTGCATCGCCCTGGCGCTGCGGCCAAAATGGCGGCTTTCCGCCAGATGCAGGAACATTTTAAGATCGCGTAAATCCACTGATTCCACTCCCCCTTTTTACATTGCAAATATTGCAACGTGACGTTGTGAATATATCAATTTCCGCAATAAATTTCCTGTCATATAGTAAGTTCATTCTCGCATAAGCGAACCGAACAATAAGACACACAACATCACGAGGTATCACCATGGCTAACTACTTCAACACACTGAACTTGCGCCAGCAGCTGGCGCAGCTGGGCAAATGCCGCTTCATGGCGCGCGATGAATTTGCCGATGGCGCAAGCTACCTTCAGGGTAAGAAAGTGGTCATTGTCGGCTGTGGCGCACAGGGCCTGAACCAGGGTCTGAACATGCGTGACTCCGGTCTGGATATCTCCTACGCCCTGCGTAAAGAAGCCATTGCTGAGAAGCGTGCTTCCTGGCGCAAAGCGACCGAAAACGGCTTCAAAGTAGGCACCTACGAAGAGCTGATCCCACAGGCAGATCTGGTTGTTAACCTGACGCCAGACAAGCAGCACTCTGACGTTGTGCGTTCCGTACAGCCGATGATGAAAGACGGTGCGGCGCTGGGTTACTCCCACGGCTTCAACATCGTTGAAGTGGGTGAGCAGATCCGTAAAGACATCACCGTTGTGATGGTGGCACCGAAGTGCCCTGGTACCGAAGTGCGTGAAGAGTACAAACGTGGTTTCGGCGTTCCAACCCTGATCGCGGTTCACCCGGAAAACGATCCGAAAGGCGAAGGCATGGCGATTGCCAAAGCATGGGCAGCGGCGACCGGCGGCCACCGTGCAGGCGTGCTGGAATCCTCCTTCGTTGCGGAAGTGAAATCTGACCTGATGGGCGAGCAGACTATCCTCTGCGGCATGCTGCAGGCCGGTTCTCTGCTGTGCTTCGACAAGCTGGTGGAAGAGGGTACCGACCCGGCATATGCTGAAAAACTGATTCAGTTCGGCTGGGAAACCATCACCGAAGCGCTGAAGCAGGGCGGCATCACCCTGATGATGGATCGCCTGTCTAACCCGGCGAAACTGCGTGCCTTCGCGCTGTCCGAGCAGCTGAAAACCATCATGGCACCGCTGTTCCAGAAACATATGGACGACATCATCTCCGGCGAGTTCTCTTCCGGCATGATGGCTGACTGGGCGAACGACGACAAAAACCTGCTGACCTGGCGTGAAGAGACCGGTAAAACCGCGTTCGAAACCGCCGCGCAGTTTGAAGGCAAAATCAGCGAGCAGGAGTACTTCGATAAAGGCGTTCTGATGATTGCGATGGTGAAAGCGGGCGTTGAGCTGGCGTTCGAAACCATGGTTGATTCCGGCATCATCGAAGAGTCTGCTTACTACGAATCACTGCACGAGCTGCCGCTGATCGCGAACACCATCGCCCGTAAGCGTCTGTATGAGATGAACGTGGTTATCTCCGATACCGCTGAGTACGGTAACTACCTGTTCTCTTACGCTTGCGTACCGCTGCTGAAAGAGTTCATGACCACCCTGCAGGCAGGCGATCTGGGCAAAGCCATCGCTGAAGGTGCGGTAGATAATGCCCAGCTGCGTGACGTGAACGAAGCGATTCGCAGCCACGAGATCGAGAAAGTGGGCCAGAAACTGCGTGGCTACATGACCGATATGAAACGTATTGCGGTTGCAGGCTAAATGCCAATGTCGGGTGGCGCTTCGCTTACCCGACCTACAAAATCGCATCAAGTAGGCCGGGTAAGGCGAAGCCGCCACCCGGCTTTTTATTTCCGGTACAGAACCTTGACGACGTGGTAACCGAACTGAGTATGCAGTGGGCCGACAGGCTCCAGCTCAGGGCAGGAGAACACCAGTTTGTCGAACGCCGGAACCATCTGACCCTGGCGGAATTCACCTAAGTCACCGCCGCGTTTGCCTGACGGGCAAATAGAATGTTTTTTTGCCAGCTTGCCGAAGTCGGCGCCGTTTTTGAGCTGCTCCAGAAGATCCAGAGCCAGTTTCTCTTCTTTAACAAGAATATGCAGTGCTGCTGCTGTTTTTGCCATGATCGTGCCTTGAAGGGTTGAGTTAAATCGGGGCGCAATATACCACGCGTTAGCGGCGATACAGCACCTTAATGATGTGGTAGCCATACTTGGTTTTGACCGGGCCGCAGGGCTTCAGGAGCGGACAGCTAAAGACCGCTTCATCGAAAGGCCCTACCATCACACCCTGCTTAAATTCCCCTAAATCGCCGCCGTTACGCCCGGACGGGCATTTAGAATAGCGCTTTGCCAGATGATCAAAGCTGATGCCGCGCTCCAGTTTGGTGAGGATCTCCTGCGCCAGCTTCTCTTCTTTTACCAGAATGTGCAGGGCGGCTGCGGTCTTTTTCATGGTTTTGCTCTCGGGGTTAATCGCGTTTTCTTCACTTTATCATTAGCCGTTAAATCTGCGCCCGGCTTTCTGCTACAATCCCCACCCCGTTCGAAGATTGAGCAATATTCCCATGCGTTTAAACCCTGGACAACAACAAGCGGTCGAATTCGTTACTGGACCATGCCTGGTGCTGGCAGGGGCGGGTTCCGGTAAAACCCGCGTCATCACCAACAAAATCGCCCACCTGATCCGCGGCTGCGGCTATCAGGCACGCCATATCGCCGCGGTGACCTTTACTAACAAAGCGGCGCGCGAGATGAAAGAGCGTGTCGGTCAGACGTTAGGGCGCAAAGAGGCGCGCGGCCTGATGATCTCCACCTTCCATACCCTGGGGCTGGATATCATTAAGCGCGAATACGCTGCGTTGGGGATGAAAGCTAACTTCTCGCTGTTTGACGATACCGATCAGGTGGCGCTGCTTAAAGAGCTGACCGAAGGGCTGATCGAAGACGACAAAGTGGTGCTGCAGCAGCTGATCTCCACGATCTCAAACTGGAAAAACGATCTGATGAACCCGGCCCAGGCCGCGGCAAGCGCCAAAGGGGAGCGGGATCGGATCTTTGCCCACTGCTACAGCCTGTATAACGATCATCTCAAAGCCTGTAACGTGCTCGACTTCGACGACCTGATCCTGCTGCCTACGCTGCTGCTGCAAAGTAATGTAGAGGTGCGCGAGCGCTGGCAGAACAAGATCCGCTATCTGCTGGTGGATGAATATCAGGATACCAACACCAGCCAGTACGAGCTGGTGAAATTGCTGGTGGGTCAGCGGGCGCGTTTTACCGTGGTGGGCGACGACGATCAGTCGATCTACTCCTGGCGCGGCGCCCGGCCACAAAACCTGGTCCTGCTCAGCAAAGACTTCCCGGCGCTGCAGGTAATTAAACTGGAGCAGAACTACCGTTCATCCGGGCGCATTCTGAAGGCGGCCAACATCCTGATTGCCAATAACCCACATGTGTTTGAAAAACGCCTGTTCTCCGAACTCGGGTATGGCACGGAGCTGAAGGTGCTCAGCGCCAATAACGAAGATCACGAAGCCGAACGCGTCGCGGGTGAACTGATTGCTCACCACTTTGTGAATAAAACCAACTATAAAGACTACGCCATTCTCTATCGCGGGAATCACCAGTCGCGCGTCTTTGAAAAGATGCTGATGCAGAACCGCATCCCGTACAAAATTTCTGGCGGGACGTCGTTTTTCTCGCGTCCGGAAATCAAAGATCTGCTCGCCTACCTGCGGGTGCTGACCAATTCGGATGATGACAGCGCCTTTCTGCGGATCGTGAATACGCCGAAGCGTGAGATTGGCCCGGCGACACTGCAAAAACTGGGCGAGTGGGCGATGACCCGCAACAAGAGCCTGCTTACGGCCAGTTTTGATATGGGCCTGAGCCATACGCTAACCGGGCGCGGCTATGAATCGCTGACCCGTTTTACCCACTGGCTGCGCGAGATCCAGCAGCTGAGCGAGCGGGAACCGATCAATGCGGTGCGGGATTTGATCCGCGGCATCGACTATGAATCCTGGCTGTATGAGACCTCCGCCAGCCCGAAAGCGGCCGAGATGCGTATGAAGAACGTCAACCAGCTCTTTACCTGGATGACCGAAATGCTGGAAGGTTCCGACATCGACGAGCCGATGACCCTGACCCAGGTCGTCACCCGCTTTACCCTGCGCGATATGATGGAACGCGGGGAAAGTGAAGAAGAGGCGGATCAGGTGCAGCTGATGACCCTGCATGCCTCGAAGGGGCTGGAGTTCCCGTACGTCTATCTGGTGGGGATGGAAGAGGGCTTACTGCCGCACCAGAGCAGCATCGACGAGGACAACGTCGATGAAGAGCGTCGTCTGGCCTACGTGGGCATTACGCGAGCGCAGAAAGAGCTGACCTTTACGCTGTGTAAGGAGCGGCGTCAGTATGGTGAGCTGGTACGGCCGGAGCCGAGCCGCTTCCTGCTGGAGCTACCTCAGGATGATGTGCTCTGGGAGCAGGAGCGCAAAGTGATTACCGCCGAAGAGCGGATGCACAAAGGGCAGGCCAGTATCGCCAATATTCGTGCGATGATGGAAAAGGCTAAAAATCGTTAGTCTGAAGGCCCGGTAAGCGTAGCGCTGCCGGGCAGAGTGGTGGTTAGTGGACTTCAAGCACCCAGTGGACGTAGCTCTGCCACTGACACTCCTGCATCAGCATTTCGGCACCCAGCGGGTGCGTATCCAGCCAGTTTTCCGGCAGGGTTAGCGTCAGCGTTTCACCTTCCGCCATCAGCGTGATGGCCGGCAGTAAATCATCCCGGCGACGGCTGGCAAACAGGATCGCCAGACGCAGCAGGCGGCACAGATGTTCCGCCACGCGTGGCGGTACCGCGTTTTGCTGGTGGAGCGAAGAGAGATCGACAGGGTTGGTCTGGTTTAACAGCAGCGTGGCCAGGAGTTTCTTTTGCGCAGGGGTAAAACCCGGCAAATCGAGATTGCGAACCAGATACGCCGCGTGCAGCGGTGCCTGCTTGAAGTCGACGCTCAGGCCAATTTCATGCAGCTGACAGGCGCTAATCAGTAATTCGCGACAGATCGGCTCAATATGCCACTCGTTTTCGACCATATCGAGGAAATGGTCGGCAAGATTGGCAACCCGGTGTGCCTGAGCAATATCGACCATAAACCGACGCTGAATGTTGCGCAGGGTGTGGTCGCGAATATCCTGGTCGACCGCCAGATGCAGCATGCCGTAGACAAGACCTTCACGCAGCGCGCCGCCCGCAAGCGTCATGCATTGAATGTTCAGTTCGGTGAAAATGGCAATCAGGATCGCCAGTCCGCTGGGGAATACCAGGGCGCGCTCAAGGGTGAGGCCTTCAATTTCCAGCTCTTCCAGGCGGCCACAGAGGATCGCGCGCTGTTTTAACTGCTGAAGTTTCGCCAGCGTGATGCGCTCATCCATCCCCTGCGCCATCATGATTTCCTGCAGCGCCTGAACGGTGCCGGAAGCACCCACGCAGACTTTCCAGCCGTGATAGCGCAGCTCATCCGCCACCGGACGCAGCACTTCGCGTGCGGCTTTTTCCGCCTCATCGAAGTTTTCCTGAGCCAGATTGCGATCGGTGAAGTAGCGTTCAAGCCAGGTGACGCAGCCCATGGATAAGCTGTTCAGGGATGTCGCCTGGGCGCCATTTCCGGTAACCAGTTCAGTGCTTGCGCCACCGATATCCACCACCAGACGACGCTCATCACCGCCCGTGGTATGCGCCACACCCTGATAAATCAGGCGGGCTTCTTCTTCACCGCTGATCACCTGTATCGGGCAACCGAGGATTTGCTGGGCGGTAGCAATAAACTCTCCGGCATTCACCGCCAGACGCAGGGTTGCGGTGGCGACAACGCGGATTTGCTGAGGTGGGATATCCTGCAGACGTTCGGCAAACAGGCGCAGGCATTGCCAGCCGCGCTCCATGGCCTCTGGCGAGAGCTGATTATCAGCACTCAGGCCCGCCGCGAGGCGGACCTTGCGCTTAATACGCGTCAGCGTTTGTACACTTCCCGCTACCTCGCGTACAACCAGCATATGAAAACTATTTGAACCTAAATCAATAGCTGCATAAAGCGAGGTAGACCGGAGCATATTATTTAGCCTGAACGACGACGATTACGCGGTGCGCTGTTACGGCGCGGGCCATTGCCGGAACGGGCGCGGGTCAGGCGCTTCGGCGGTGGAAGTTCGCTTAACAGCGCTTCCGGATTGTACTTGCTCTGCGGAATTGAGTGCCCGATATAGGTCTCAATCGCTGGCAGGTTCAGCGCGTACTCTTCACAGGCCAGGCTGATGGAGTGACCGCTGGCGCCCGCACGACCGGTACGACCTATACGGTGAACGTAATCTTCGCAATCATCCGGCAGGTCATAGTTGAAGACGTGCGTTACCGCCGGGATGTGCAGACCACGTGCGGCGACGTCCGTTGCAACCAGAATATCCAGATCGCCACGGGTGAACTCTTCAAGAATGCGCAGACGTTTTTTCTGTGCGACATCGCCGGTCAACAGACCAACGCGGTGTCCATCCGCAGCCAGGTGGCCCCAGATATCTTCGCAACGGTGTTTGGTGTTGGCGAAAACGATCGCGCGATCTGGCCACTCTTCTTCAATCAGCGTTTGCAGTAAACGCATTTTCTCTTCGTTAGAAGGGTAGAAGAGCTCTTCTTTAATACGGTGGCCGGTTTTCTGTTCCGGTTCCACTTCAACGTATTCGGCGTTGTTCATCTGTTCGAACGCCAGTTCACGGACGCGGTAAGACAGCGTTGCCGAGAACAGCATGTTCAGACGCTGGTTAGCGGCAGGCATGCGGCGGAACAGCCAGCGGATATCTTTGATAAAGCCCAGATCGTACATACGATCGGCTTCGTCCAGTACCACAACCTGGATAGCGCCGAGGTTAATGTGGTTCTGTTTCGCGTAATCGATAAGACGGCCAGTGGTGCCGATCAGGATATCGACGCCGCTCTCCAGCACTTTCAGCTGTTTGTCATAACCGTCGCCGCCGTAGGCCAGGCCGAGCTTCAGGCCAGTAGCCTGCGCCAGCGGTTCTGCGTCAGCATGGATCTGTACCGCCAGTTCTCGCGTCGGCGCCATAATCAGCGCGCGCGGTTGGTTAACTTTGCGGTCATCAATTGCCGGATGAGAAAGTAAATAATGAAACGTTGACGTCAGAAACGCCATCGTTTTGCCGGTACCGGTTTGCGCCTGCCCTGCAACATCGCGGCCCGCCAGCGTCAGCGGAAGGGCGAGAGCCTGAATGGGCGTGCAGTTATGAAACCCTTTATTTTCAAGGGCTTCGATGACTTTTGGGTGCAGGGCGAAGTCGGAAAACTTCTGTTCTGTTAAATGTGTTTTGCTCATAGTGTGGTAGAATATCAGCTATCTATTGCTTTACGAAAGCGTATCCGGTGAAATAAAGTCAACCTTTAGTTGGTTAATGCTACATCAACAGGTCGTTGATGAAAGCGAGATCAACGCACCAGGCTTATTCCTGTGGAGTTATATATGAGCGATAAAATTATTCACCTGACTGACGACAGTTTTGACACGGACGTACTTAAAGCTGACGGGCTGATCCTCGTCGATTTCTGGGCTGAATGGTGTGGTCCTTGCAAAATGATCGCCCCGATTCTGGATGAGATCGCCGACGAATATCAGGGCAAACTGACCGTGGCTAAACTGAACATCGACCAGAACCCGGGCACCGCGCCAAAATATGGCATCCGCGGCATCCCGACTCTGCTGCTGTTTAAAAACGGTGAAGTGGCAGCGACCAAAGTGGGCGCACTGTCCAAAGGTCAGCTGAAAGAGTTCCTGGACGCCAACCTGGCGTAAGGTTCTCGTCTGTGCGTCCAGGGTTTCTAAATTGTTTGGATCTCTGGACGCCCGGCTAGAGTCGTGCTAAGTTACCTATGACTTCGTTTTAAACATACCTTGTTGTTTGAATCTTGTTTTACCCGATACTTCCCGTTGTTTCCTTTTAAACAGTGCGTGAAGTGGATAGATTCCGGGCTTGTCACTCAATCCGTCTTGTCGTTTCAGTTCTGTGCTTTCCCTGTGACCAGACAGCGAACAGACATGAGTTGATGGCCGTTAACAGGCATGGATGACCCTGCCATACCATTCACAAATTAAGTTCGAGTATCACCCCGAGTTTAAGAACCCACACCATTATGAATCTTACCGAATTAAAGAATACGCCGGTTTCTGAGCTGATCACTCTCGGCGAAAATATGGGACTGGAAAACCAGGCCCGTATGCGCAAGCAGGACATCATTTTTGCCATCCTGAAGCAGCACGCAAAGAGTGGCGAAGATATCTTTGGCGACGGTGTGCTGGAGATATTGCAGGACGGATTTGGTTTCCTCCGCTCTGCAGACAGCTCCTACCTCGCCGGTCCTGATGATATCTACGTTTCCCCCAGCCAAATCCGCCGTTTCAACCTCCGCACTGGTGACACCATTTCAGGTAAGATTCGTCCTCCTAAAGAGGGTGAACGCTACTTTGCGCTGTTGAAAGTTAACGAAGTTAACTACGACAAACCAGAAAACTCGCGCAATAAGATCCTGTTTGAAAACTTAACGCCGCTGCACGCGAACTCTCGCCTGCGCATGGAGCGTGGTAACGGGTCTACCGAAGACTTAACCGCTCGCGTTCTGGATCTGGCATCTCCAATTGGTCGTGGTCAGCGTGGTCTGATTGTTGCGCCGCCAAAAGCAGGTAAAACCATGCTGCTGCAGAACATCGCGCAGAGCATCGCTTACAACCACCCAGACTGCGTGCTGATGGTACTGCTGATTGACGAACGTCCGGAAGAAGTTACCGAGATGCAGCGTCTGGTGAAAGGTGAAGTGGTTGCGTCTACCTTTGACGAACCGGCTTCCCGCCACGTTCAGGTTGCTGAAATGGTTATCGAGAAGGCGAAGCGTCTGGTTGAGCACAAAAAAGACGTTATTATCCTGCTCGACTCTATTACCCGTCTGGCGCGTGCCTACAACACCGTGGTCCCGGCTTCCGGTAAAGTACTGACCGGTGGTGTGGATGCCAACGCCCTGCATCGTCCGAAGCGTTTCTTCGGTGCTGCGCGTAACGTGGAAGAGGGCGGTAGCCTGACCATCATCGCAACTGCGCTGATCGACACCGGTTCGAAGATGGATGAAGTTATTTACGAAGAGTTTAAAGGTACAGGCAACATGGAACTGCACCTCTCCCGTAAAATCGCTGAAAAACGCGTCTTCCCGGCTATCGATTACAACCGTTCCGGTACCCGTAAAGAAGAGCTGCTCACCACTCAGGAAGAGCTGCAGAAAATGTGGATCCTGCGCAAAATTATCCATCCAATGGGTGAAATCGACGCTATGGAGTTCCTCATTAACAAGCTGGCGATGACCAAAACTAACGATGATTTCTTCGATATGATGAAACGCTCGTAAAGTAAATAAAGCGCCGAAACGCCACGTTTTTACGTGGCGTTTTTCTTTTATGACTTATACGCTGTAAACGTAAGCTGTCAAATTATACTGCCGGGGACGAAAATCGGAATGTTCGTCAAAGCAGAAAAGTAATTGTCTGAAAAATAAACAAAGGGACTTGGGTGAGGCCTGCTTTTTCCTTCTGGAGCTGAGCCTTCAAGGTTATACTTCCGGGATTAACATTTGTTGAGAGCATCCATTGTGAATCTACTCACTGCGGTGACTGAGCTAATCAGTATTTTTCTTTTCACCACCTGCTTTTTATTCCTCGCCCGTAAGGTGGCGAAGAGAGTAGGACTGGTGGATAAGCCCAATTATCGTAAACGCCATCAAGGCTTGATTCCGCTGGTTGGTGGGATCTCTGTTTACGCGGGTATCTGCTTCACCTTCAGCATTGCGGATTATTATATCCCTCATGCGGCCCTCTATCTGGCCTGTGCCGGTGTGCTGGTGCTGGTCGGGGCGCTGGACGACCGATACGACATCAGCGTCAAATTCCGTGCCGCGGTTCAGGCGGCTATTGGCGTCATTATGATGGTGGTGGGGAAGCTGTACCTCAGCAGCCTCGGCTACATCTTTGGCACCTGGGAGATGGTACTGGGGCCATTCGGCTACTTCCTGACGCTGTTTGCCGTGTGGGCGGCGATTAACGCCTTTAACATGGTGGACGGCATCGACGGCCTGCTCGGCGGGCTCTCAAGCGTCTCGTTCGCGGCTATCGGTATCATCCTGTGGTTCGACGGCCAGTACAGCCTGTCGATGTGGTGCTTCGCGATGATCGCCGCCATTCTGCCTTATATCTGTCTTAACCTCGGTGTGCTGGGGCGTCGCTACAAAGTCTTTATGGGCGATGCCGGAAGTACGCTGATTGGTTTTACCGTTATCTGGATCCTGCTGGAAACCACCCAGGGTAATACCCATCCCATCAGTCCGGTGACGGCTCTGTGGATTATTGCCATTCCGCTGATGGATATGGTGGCGATTATGTACCGCCGTTTGCGCAAAGGGATGAGCCCGTTCTCCCCGGACCGCCAGCATATTCACCATCTTATTATGCGCGCAGGCTTCACCTCACGTCAGGCATTTGTCCTCATTACGCTGGCCGCTGCGCTGTTAGCCGGGATTGGCGTTGCCGCAGAATACGCGCATTTCATTCCTGAATGGGTAATGTTGGTATTATTCTTGCTTGCATTTTTCCTGTACGGCTACTGTATTAAACGTGCATGGAAAGTGGCGCGCTTTATTAAACGTGTAAAACGCCGTATGCGTAGAAATGGTAATAACCCAACTTTAACTAAGTAAATCGGGACTGTAATGACTCAACCGTTGGCGGGAGCAAAATCAGTGGTAACTGAGAATGAGCTGGATGTTCGTGGCTTGTTCCGCGTGTTATGGGCGGGCAAGTTTTGGATTGCAGGTATTGCGCTGGGCTTTGCACTTATCGCCCTGGCTTATACCTTTTTCGCCAGACAAGAGTGGAGCGCGACGGCAATTACCGACCGTCCTACGGTGAACATGCTCGGAGGCTTCTACTCTCAGCAACAGTTTCTGCGTAACCTGGATGTAAAAGCAAATCCGGCCTCCGCTGACCAGCCTTCAGTGATGGATGAGTCCTACAAAGAGTTCGTTATGCAGCTCGCCTCCTGGGATACGCGCCGCGATTTCTGGAACCAGACCGACTATTTCAAACAGCGGATGGTCGGCAACAGCAAAGCGGATGCGGCCCTGCTGGATGAACTGATCAACAACATTCAGTTTATGGCGGGCGACCCGCTGCGCAACATCAACGATAGCGTCAAGCTGATCGCTGAAACCGCGCCGGATGCGAATAACCTGCTGCGTCAGTACGTTGCTTTCGCCAGCCAGCGTGCGGCAAGCCATCTTAATGATGAGCTGAAAGGTGCCTGGTCGGCGCGTACCGTACAGACGAAAGCCCAGGTCAAACGTCAGGAAGAGGTGGCGAAAGCTATCTTTAATCGTCGGGTGCATAACATCGAGCAGGCGCTGAAGATTGCCGAAAAGAGCAATATCTCCCGCAGCGAAACCGACGTGCCTGCCGATGAACTGCCAGATTCTGAAATGTTCCTGCTGGGCCGTCCTATGCTCCAGGCGCGCCTGGAAAATCTGCAGGCCGTAGGGCCAGATTTTGATCTCGATTACGACCAGAACCGCGCCATGCTCACGACCCTCAACGTCGGTCCGACACTGGACCCACGTTTTCAGACCTATCGTTATTTGCGTACACCTGAAGAACCTGTAAAACGCGATAGTCCACGTCGCGCATTCCTGATGATTATGTGGGGGATTGTGGGTGCTTTAATTGGCGCAGGCGTGGCATTAACCCGTCGTCGCAAAATTTAAGAACGCCATCTACGATGAAGGCTGCTGGCCTTCATCGCTTAATCGAAGAGAATCGATGTGAAAGTACTCACCGTCTTTGGTACAAGGCCGGAAGCCATCAAGATGGCGCCTCTGGTTCATGCGCTCGCAAACGATCCTTATTTTGAGGCGAAAGTTTGCGTTACCGCGCAGCATCGGGAGATGCTGGATCAGGTCCTTAAACTCTTTTCCATTGTTCCCGACTACGACCTCAATATTATGAAGCCGGGGCAAGGATTAACTGAAATCACCTGCCGTATTCTGGAAGGGTTAAAGCCTATTCTGGAGTCGTTCAGACCGGATGTGGTGCTGGTGCATGGCGATACCACCACTACCATCGCCACCAGTCTGGCGGCGTTCTATCAACGTATTCCGGTTGGTCATGTCGAAGCCGGCTTACGTACCGGGGATCTCTCCTCTCCGTGGCCTGAAGAGGCCAACCGGACCCTGACCGGCCATCTGGCGATGTATCACTTTGCGCCAACCGAAAATTCCCGGCAGAACCTGCTGCGTGAAAACGTCAACGACCAGCATATTTTTGTCACTGGCAATACGGTGATCGACGCGCTGATCTGGGTGCGCGACCGGGTGCTGGCGAACGAGAGCCTGCGCGGACACCTGGCCGAGCAGTATCCCTTCCTCGCCAACGGTAAAAAGATGATTCTGGTCACCGGGCACCGGCGGGAAAGCTTTGGTCAGGGCTTTGAGCAAATTTGCCATGCGCTGGCCGAAATCGCCGCGCAGAACGAAGATGTCCAGATCGTCTATCCGGTGCATCTGAACCCTAACGTCAGCGAGCCGGTTAATCGCATCCTGGGGCACGTCAAAAACGTCATACTTATTGAGCCGCAGGACTATCTGCCTTTCGTCTGGCTGATGAACCATGCCTGGCTGATCCTGACGGATTCAGGCGGTATTCAGGAAGAAGCCCCTTCACTCGGGAAACCGGTGCTGGTGATGCGTGAAACCACCGAGCGTCCTGAAGCGGTTAAAGCGGGAACGGTCAGACTGGTGGGCACCGATTCGCGAACCATCGTCGAAGAGGTGACGCGCCTGCTGCACAACAACGAAGAGTATCAGGCCATGAGCCGGGCCCATAATCCGTATGGTGATGGCCAGGCCTGTGACCGTATTTTGTTCGCACTCAAACACAATCGGGTATCGCTATGAGTTTTACTACCATTTCTGTCATTGGTCTTGGCTATATCGGGCTGCCAACGGCGGCGGCATTTGCCTCCCGTCAAAAACAGGTAGTGGGTGTTGATATCAACCAGCATGCGGTTGCGACCATCAACAAAGGTGAAATTCATATCGTTGAGCCGGACCTCGACAAGGTAGTAAAAACCGCCGTTGAAGGGGGATACCTGAAGGCCAGCACCACGCCGGTGGTCGCCGATGCCTATCTCATCGCCGTGCCGACGCCGTTTAAGGGCGATCACGAGCCGGATATGGTGTATGTCGAAGCGGCAGCGAAATCTATCGCCCCGGTGTTAAAGAAAGGCGCACTGGTGATCCTCGAGTCCACTTCGCCGGTGGGTGCCACCGAGCAGATGGCCGAGTGGCTGGCGGAGGCCCGCCCGGACCTGACCTTCCCGCAGCAGGCGGGCGAGCAGGCCGATATCAACGTCGCCTACTGTCCGGAGCGCGTGCTGCCGGGGCAGGTGATGGTCGAGCTGATTAAAAACGATCGCGTGATTGGCGGGATGACCCCGGTCTGTTCCGCCCGCGCCAGCGAGCTGTACAACATCTTCCTGGAAGGCGAATGTGTGGTAACCAACTCCCGCACCGCCGAAATGTGCAAACTGACTGAAAACAGCTTCCGCGACGTCAACATCGCGTTTGCCAATGAACTGTCGCTCATCTGTGCCGATCAGGGGATTAACGTCTGGGAACTGATTCGCCTCGCGAACCGCCATCCGCGCGTCAATATCCTGCAACCGGGACCGGGCGTGGGCGGTCACTGTATCGCGGTCGACCCGTGGTTTATCGTGGCGCAGAACCCGCAGCAGGCGCGTCTTATCCGTACCGCCCGCGAAGTAAACGACAGCAAACCTCACTGGGTACTGAATCAGGTGAAAGCCACGGTGGCAGATTACCTGACCCAGAGCGGCAAGCGGGCCAGTGAAGTGACCATCGCCTGTTTTGGTCTGGCCTTTAAGCCGAACATTGACGATCTGCGTGAAAGCCCGGCGATGGAAATTGCCGAAATGATTGCCCAGTGGCACAGCGGCGAAACCCAGGTGGTTGAACCCAATATCCACGAGCTGCCAAAAAAACTGGCTGGCCACTGCACCCTGGTAAGCGTTGATGATGCGCTGGCCACCGCCGATGTGCTGGTGCTGCTGGTGGATCACAGCGAGTTTAAAGCCATCAAGGGCGAGGCTGTGCGTCAGGATTATATCGTTGATACCAAAGGTGTCTGGCGTTGAGCCAGCTCTTCGGCGAATTACAGCCGCTGGCGTGGGAGAGTGAGTTTTTTGCCCTCCCCACGGCGATTGTGCGCCTCTCTGATGATGCGCCGTTGCTGGCGGCCTCCGGTTTAGACGCCTGGCAGCGGGTGCAGGCCAAAATTCCGGCCACCCGCGCCGACTGGCTGGATGCGCTGCAGCAGCTGGGGTTCAGGCTGGTAGAAGGCGAAGTCGATCTTGCCATTACCGTAACGCAGCATGCCTGCCCGGGTGCTGTACCCGCAACCGAACAGGATATTCCGGCGCTGCGCCAGCAGGCCGCGCAGGCCTTTGCCCGGAGCCGCTTTCGCGCGCCCTGGTACGCCCCGGACGACAGCGGCCGCTTCTATGCCCAGTGGATCGAAAATGCGGTAAAAGGCACCTTCGACCATCTTTGCCTCGTGTTCCGTGCGCCGGATGGTGCCATCGAGGGCTTTGTCTCCCTGCGTGAGCTCAGCGACGACGAGGCGCGTATCGGCCTGCTGGCCGGGCGCGGCATGGGCGAAAAGTTAATGCAGGCGGCGCTGCACTGGGCGCAGCAACAGCAGATTTCTACTTTGCGGGTGGCGACCCAGATGGGCAACACCGCCGCGCTTAAACGTTACATCGCAAGCGGCGGCAACATCGAATCGACCGCTTACTGGCTATACAGGTGACAAGATGATCCCATTTAATGCGCCTCCTGTGGTGGGCACCGAACTCGATTACATGCAGTCTGCGATGGGCAGCGGCAAACTTTGTGGCGATGGCGGTTATACACGTCGTTGCCAGCAGTGGATGGAGCAGCGTTTCCAGAGTCCTAAAGTTCTGCTGACCCCGTCCTGCACGGCGTCGCTGGAGATGGCGGCGCTGCTGCTTGATCTGGGTCCCGGTGATGAAGTGATCATGCCGAGCTATACCTTCGTCTCTACCGCCAACGCCTTCGTGCTGCGCGGGGCAAAAATCGTCTTTGTGGATATCCGCCCGGATACCATGAACATCGACGAGACGCTGATTGAAGCGGTGATCACCGACAAAACCCGCGCCATCGTGCCGGTTCACTATGCCGGTGTGGCGTGTGAGATGGACACCATCATGGCGATTGCCAAAAAGCACAACCTGTTCGTGGTGGAAGACGCCGCCCAGGGGGTGATGTCCACCTACAAAGGCCGCGCGCTGGGCACCATCGGGCACATTGGCTGCTTCAGCTTCCACGAAACCAAAAACTACACCGCGGGCGGTGAAGGCGGGGCGACGCTGATTAACGATCGTGCCCTGGTGGAGCGTGCAGAGATCATCCGTGAGAAAGGCACCAACCGCAGCCAGTTCTTCCGCGGGCAGGTGGATAAGTACACCTGGCGCGATATTGGCTCCAGCTACCTGATGGCGGATCTGCAGGCGGCGTACCTTTGGGCCCAGCTGGAGGCGGCAGACCGCATCAACCAGCAGCGTCTGGCCCTGTGGCAGACCTATCACGATGCCCTGGCCCCGCTGGCGCGCAAAGGCCGTATCGAACTGCCGACCATCCCGGCGGACTGCGTGCACAACGCCCATATGTTCTACATCAAGCTGCGGGATAACGACGATCGCAGCGCGCTTATCGCGTATCTGAAAGAGGCTGAGATCCTGGCGGTGTTCCACTATATTCCGCTGCACTCCAGCCCGGCGGGCGAAGCCTTTGGCGAGTTCGTGGGTGAAGATCGCTTCACCACGAAAGAAAGTGAGCGGTTACTCCGCTTACCGCTGTTCTACAACCTCGCTGCGGTTAACCAGCGCACGGTGATTAATACCCTTCTGAGTTATTTCGGCTGATATGTCTCTGGCGAAAGCATCGGTGTGGACCGCCGCGTCCACACTCGTCAAGATCGGCGTGGGATTGCTGGTCGTAAAACTGCTGGCCGTCTCCTTTGGTCCTTCCGGTGTCGGGCAGGCGGGTAACTTCCGCCAGCTGGTTACCGTACTGGGCGTACTGGCCGGGGCGGGGATCTTCAACGGCGTGACCAAGTACGTCGCGCAGTATCATGACGATGCGGCGCAGCTGCGCACGGTTGTCGGCACCTCATCGGCGATGGTACTGGGCTTTTCCACCCTGCTGGCGGTCATCTTTTTACTGGCGGCGGCGCCCATCAGTCAGGGCCTGTTTGGTCATCCAAATTATCAGGGCCTGGTGCGGCTGGTGGCGCTGGTTCAAATGGGCATCGCCTGGGCGAACCTGCTGCTGGCGCTGATGAAGGGCTTTCGCGATGCCGCGGGCAATGCGCTGGCGCTGATTATCGGCAGCGTAATTGGGGTCATTGCCTATTACTTCTGCTACCGGCTGGGCGGCTACGAAGGCGCGCTGCTGGGACTGGCGCTGGTGCCAGCGCTGGTGGTTGTTCCGGCGGCCTTTATGCTGATGCGCAGGGGCACCATTCCGCTGCACTATCTCAAGCCCAAATGGGACAACATCCTCGCGGGCCAACTGGGCAAATTTACCCTGATGGCGCTCATCACCTCCGTCACCCTGCCGGTGGCCTATGTGATGATGCGAAACCTGCTGGCGGCGCACTACAGCTGGGATGAAGTGGGGATCTGGCAGGGGGTCAGCAGTATCTCCGATGCCTACCTGCAGTTTATTACCGCCTCCTTTAGCGTCTACCTGCTGCCAACCCTGTCTCGTCTGACGGCGCGGCAGGAGATCACCCGCGAAATTCTCCGCTCGCTGCGCTTCGTATTACCGGCGGTCGCGGTGGCCAGTTTTACCGTCTGGTTGCTGCGCGATGTCGCCATCTGGCTGCTGTTCTCTGACAAATTTACCGCGATGCGCGATCTGTTCGCCTGGCAGCTGGTGGGGGATGTGCTGAAAGTAGGCGCTTACGTCTTTGGCTATCTGGTGATCGCTAAGGCGTCGCTGCGACTCTATATCCTGGCGGAAATCAGCCAGTTTGCGTTGCTCACCGCATTCTCGCACTGGCTGATCCCTGCGCACGGCGCGCTGGGGGCGGCTCAGGCCTACATGGCCACCTACATTGTCTATTTTGCTGCCTGTTGCGGCGTCTTTTTACTTTGGCATAAACGCGCATGACTGCACTGATTCACGTCCTGGGATCGGATATCCCACATCATAACCAGACCGTACTGCGGTTCTTCAACGATGAACTGGCACCCGGCAGCGCGCTGGCCCGCGAATTTATGGTGGTGGGCAAGGACACCGGCCTTGGCGCCGCCTGCCCGGCACTGCAGCTGACCTTCTGGCCGGACAAAGCCTCGCTTGCGAAAGCGGTGATCGCCAAAGCCAAAGCGAATCGTCAGCAGCGTTTCTTTTTCCACGGGCAGTTTAATACCGGCCTGTGGCTGGCATTGCTGAACGGCGGGATCAAGCCCGCGCAGTTTAACTGGCATATCTGGGGCGCTGATCTGTATGAAGTCTCCCGGGGCTGGAAATTCCGTCTCTTCTACCCGCTGCGGCGCATGGCGCAGGGCCGGGTGGGTTGTATCTTTGCCACCCGCGGCGATCTGAACTACTTCGCGAAACAGCATCCGAACGTGCGCGGCGAGCTGCTCTATTTCCCGACCCGCATGGACCCGGCGCTGAACGGTTTAGCCAGTGACGTGAAACGCGAGGGCAAGCTGACGATTCTGGTGGGCAACTCCGGGGATCGCAGCAACGAGCACGTTGCGGCTCTGAAGGCGGTACATCAGCAATTTGGCGATACGGTCAACGTGATCGTGCCGATGGGCTATCCTGCTAATAACGCTGCGTACATCGATGAAGTCCGTCAGAGCGGGCTGGCGCTGTTCAGCGCTGACAACCTGCAGATCCTCAGCGATAAGCTGGCCTTTGACGACTACCTGGCGCTGTTGCGCCAGTGCGATCTGGGCTATTTTATCTTTGCGCGCCAGCAGGGGATTGGCACGCTGTGTCTGCTGATCCAGGCGGGCGTACCCTGCGTGCTTAATCGCGAAAACCCGTTCTGGCAGGATATGGCTGAGCAGCACATTCCGGTGCTGTTCACCACGGATGACCTGAACGAAGAGGTGGTGCGTGAAGCCCAGCGACAGCTGGCGCAGGTGGATAAAAACGCCATCGACTTCTTCAGCCCGAACTACCTCACGCCGTGGCATCAGGCGCTGCGGATCGCCTCAGGAGAGAATGCATGAGCCAGTTGCAATTTAGCGGCCTGCTGGTCATCTGGCTTCTGAGCAGCTTGTTTATCGCCACCCTGACGTGGTTCGAGTTCCGCCGGGTGCGCTTCAACTTTAACGTCTTCTTCTCGCTGCTGTTTCTGCTGACCTTTTACTTCGGCTTCCCGCTGACCAGCATTCTGGTCTTCCGCTTCGATGTGGCCGTCGTCCCGCCGGAGATCCTGATGCAGGCGCTGCTGTCGGCCACCTGCTTCTATGGGGTCTATTACGTCGCCTATAAGACGCGGCTAAAACCGGCCAGCAGCAACGTGTCGCGACGGCCGCTGTTCACCATGAACCGGGTCGAGACGCACCTGGCCTGGATGATGCTGATGGGGATTGCCCTTGTCACCGTCGGTATCTTCTTCATGCACAACGGATTTTTGCTGTTTAAGCTGCACTCTTACAGCCAGATCTTCTCCAGCGAAGTCTCCGGCGTGGCGCTCAAGCGCTTCTTCTATTTCTTCATTCCGGCGATGCTGGTGGTCTATTTTCTGCGTCAGGATGCCCGGGCGTGGCTGTTCTTCCTGGTCAGCACCGTGGCGTTTGGCCTGCTGACCTACATGATTGTCGGCGGCACGCGCGCGAACATCATTATCGCCTTCGCCATCTTCCTGTTTATCGGCATTATTCGCGGCTGGATCTCGCTGTGGATGTTGGCGGCTGCGGGCGTGATGGGGATCGTGGGGATGTTCTGGCTGGCGCTGAAGCGCTATGGCATGGACGTCAGCGGCGACGAGGCGTTTTACACCTTTCTGTACCTCACCCGCGACACCTTCTCGCCGTGGGAAAACCTGGCCCTGCTGCTGCAGAACTACGACAAAATCGACTTCCAGGGGCTGGCGCCCATCGTGCGCGATTTTTATGTCTTTATCCCCACCTGGCTGTGGCCGGACAGGCCCGGCGTGGTGCTGAACACCGCGAACTACTTTACCTGGGAAGTGCTGAACAACCACTCCGGACTGGCGATTTCACCGACGCTGATCGGCTCGCTGGTGGTGATGGGCGGCGGCTGGTTTATCCTGCCTGGCGCCATTGCCGTGGGGCTGATTATCAAGTGGTTCGACTGGCTCTATACCCTGGGCAATCAGGAGACCAATCGCTATAAGGCAGCGATTTTGCATAGTTTCTGTTTCGGTGCCATTTTCAATATGATCGTGCTGGCGCGAGAAGGACTGGATTCGTTCGTCTCCCGCGTGGTCTTTTTCATGGTGGTTTTTGGCGTCTGTCTGCTGCTGGCGAAGCTGCTGTACTGGCTGCTCGACAGCGCCGGGTTAGTGCATAAGCGCGAACCGGCTGGCGGCAGGGCGCTTTCGCGAGTCTGAGTAAGGATAATAATGACTGACAATACCTCTGCACCGCAGTATGACCTGCGGGGGCTGAAGCTGATCGGCTGGCGTGATATGCAGCATGCGCTGGACTATCTGTGCGCCGGGGATGGGATCAAAACCGGCACGCTGGTGGCCATCAATGCAGAAAAAATGCTTACCATTGAGGATAACGCCCAGGTGCGGGATCTTATCGAAGCGGCCGAGTTTAAATACGCTGACGGGATCAGCGTGGTTCGCTCCGTGCGTAAGAAATATCCGTCTGCCAATATCTCCCGCGTGGCAGGTGCCGATCTCTGGGAAGCGCTGATGGCGCGGGCGGGCGCAGACGGCACGCCGGTGTTTCTCGTCGGCGGCAAGCCTGAGGTGCTGGCGCAAACCGAGCAGAAACTGCGTGCGCAGTGGCAGGTGAATATCGTCGGTAGCCAGGACGGTTATTTCAGCGCGGACGATCAGCAGGCGCTGTTTGCCCGCATTCGTGACAGCGGAGCGAAGATCGTCACCGTCGCCATGGGGTCTCCGCGCCAGGAGATCCTGATGCGCGACTGCCGCCTGGTCTACCCGGACGCGCTCTATATGGGCGTGGGCGGCACCTATGATGTCTTTACCGGCCATGTGAAGCGTGCGCCAAAAGTGTGGCAGAACCTGGGGCTGGAGTGGCTGTATCGTCTGTTATCCCAGCCCAGCCGCATCACCCGCCAGCTACGTCTGCTGCGTTATCTCGGCTGGCACTACTCAGGACGGCTTTAATATCTTATTAGCAGCGCGATATGCTGTTCGCGCTGCAACTCACCTGCAAACATGCTGCTTTTATGTGCAATACATTCATTTTTTTAACGCATCGTTTGCCATTTCACAAAATTTAAGAAACCATTCCCCCCCGTCACTACCGTACCAGGCTGTTTTTGCATCAACCGTTAACATAAACGGTCCATTACGCACAGCCTGTGATAGCGCATCTGTACCTATAACAATAACCGGCTAAGGCCGGGAGAGTCGCAAGCACAACCGAGGATTTATGGCAGAGAAAAAACCGGAGCTTCAGCGTGGGCTGGAAGCTCGTCATATTGAACTTATCGCCCTTGGCGGGACGATTGGCGTGGGCCTGTTTATGGGCTCCGCCAGCACCCTGAAATGGGCCGGGCCGTCGGTCCTGCTGGCGTATATCATCGCCGGGCTGTTCGTCTTCTTTATCATGCGCTCCATGGGCGAGATGTTGTTCCTTGAACCGGTCGCCGGTTCGTTTGCCGTCTATGCGCACCGCTACATGAGCCCGTTTTTTGGCTATCTCACGGCGTGGTCGTACTGGTTTATGTGGATGGCGGTGGGGATATCAGAGATAACCGCCATCGGGGTCTACGTGCAGTTCTGGTTCCCGGAGATGGCGCAATGGATACCCGCGCTGATCGCCGTGGGGCTGGTGGCGCTGGCGAACCTGGCCGCCGTGCGTCTGTACGGTGAGATCGAGTTCTGGTTCGCGATGATCAAAGTCACCACCATTATCGTGATGATTGTCATCGGCGTGGGGGTGATTTTCTTCGGTTTGGGTAACGGCGGCCAGGCGATTGGCTTTAGTAATCTGACTGAACACGGCGGCTTCTTTGCCGGCGGCTGGAAAGGCTTCCTGACCGCGCTCTGTATCGTGGTGGCGTCCTATCAGGGCGTTGAGCTGATTGGGATTACTGCCGGTGAAGCGAAAAATCCGCAGGTGACCCTGCGCAGCGCGGTAGGCAAGGTGCTGTGGCGTATCCTGATCTTCTACGTGGGCGCGATTTTCGTCATCGTCACTATCTTCCCGTGGAATGAGATTGGCAGTAACGGTAGCCCGTTCGTGCTGACCTTTGCCAAAATTGGCATTACCGCGGCGGCGGCGATTATCAACTTTGTGGTGCTGACGGCGGCGCTGTCCGGCTGTAACAGCGGCATGTACAGCTGCGGACGTATGCTCTACGCCCTGGCGAAAAATCGCCAGCTTCCGGCGGCGGTGGGCAAAGTCTCCCGCGCGGGCGTGCCGGTGGCGGGTGTAGCCATTTCTATTGTCATCCTGCTGGTGGGGTCATGCCTGAACTACATCATCCCGAACCCGCAGCGTGTCTTTGTTTACGTGTACAGCGCCAGCGTTCTGCCGGGCATGGTACCGTGGTTTGTGATCCTGATAAGCCAGCTGCGTTTTCGCCAGGCACACAAAAAAGCGATTGCCAGCCATCCGTTCCGCTCCATTCTGTTCCCGTGGGCGAACTACGTAACGATGGCGTTCCTGATCTGCGTGCTGATCGGCATGTACTTCAACGAAGACACCCGCATGTCGCTGTATGTCGGAATGATCTTCCTGGCCGCCGTGAGCGCGGGATATAAGCTTTTTGGCCTGGGTCGCCACATAGATCGGACAAAAACGCAGTAATATGCGGCAAAGTGCGCAAAGTCTAAGCAAACGCGCATTTATTTTTAAAAAAGCACTAGACAGCAGACCGAGACCTCCGTAATATCCAGCCCCGCAACGGCGCTAAGCGCCCGTAGCTCAGCTGGATAGAGCGCTGCCCTCCGGAGGCAGAGGTCTCAGGTTCGAATCCTGTCGGGCGCACCATTTACCCGGTGCTCGAGCTGCGGTGGTCTGTGAAGTAGGCAGAACCGCGTGAAAGAATACAGTGGTGGCTATAGCTCAGTTGGTAGAGCCCTGGATTGTGATTCCAGTTGTCGTGGGTTCGAATCCCATTAGCCACCCCATTATTTAAAGAGTTGTGAATTGCGAAGGTGGCGGAATTGGTAGACGCGCTAGCTTCAGGTGTTAGTGTCCTTAGGATGTGGGGGTTCGAGTCCCCCCCCTCGCACCACGACTTTTAATGAATTGAACTAAAAATTCAAAAAAGCAGTATTTCGGCGAGTAGCGCAGCTTGGTAGCGCAACTGGTTTGGGACCAGTGGGTCGGAGGTTCGAATCCTCTCTCGCCGACCAATTTTGAACCCCGCTTCGGCGGGGTTTTTTGTTTTCTGTCATTCCTGCCACTGTTGTTTATTGCCGACAGCGATATGCTGGCCTGTCGTGAATAAGTGACACTTAACTCTTTGAAATATAAAAATATATCCCTTTAGCGTTATGGGCGTCTCTTCCAGGAGACAGTTTCCCGTATTTGTCGAAGCATTCTGCTGCCTGTTTACCGCCTTACAGGGATAATTTCCTTTTATCTTAAAAAGTTGGGATACATACAACTTCGGGATGCAACTTTGGCACGTTGCGTGCAATAATCTACCTGTAGATGCTCATTCCACCTCTTATGTTCGCCTTAGCGCCTCATAAACTCCGGAATGACGCAGAGCCATTTACGGTGCTTATCGTCCACTGACAGATGTCGCTTCGGCCTCATCAAACACCATGGGCACAACGTTGAGTGAAGCACCACAAGTTGTCAAACAGACCTGTTTAACGCCTGCTTTTTAGCAGGCGTTTTTTTATGCCTTATCTGCGGTATCGCATCATGATCCCCACCACAATCAGCAAGGCACCGCCTGAAACGCCGTACAGCGCTTCTACCGGTCCCAGCGCGTCAGCCGCCACGGCAGTGACGCAGGTAGAGAGGGCAGCGCTGATGGTTTGCCATCGCCATGCCTTACCGCTGGCAGCAGAGACTTGCGCTGCCTGAAAGCTACTCAATACGCTGTAGGTTCCGGCCGCAAAGACGATATTAGAGGCCAGATGGGCGATAAATACGACCCCCAGCGCCTGCATCCCGGGCAACAGCGGGATCGCGCCATACGAGAGTAAAAACAGCCCCAGGCAGGCCAGCAGACGGCGGTTTTGTCCGGCGTAGCGGGCCAGGCTTTCTCTTTTGAGCAGTAGCGGGCCGCACAGTTGCCCCATGCTGCGGGCAAACAGCAGAGGCAGAGCCAGACCGGTGGCATCATCCGGTTCAATGTGCTGCGCCAGGGCAGGCAACAGCGCCATGGCAGGCGATCCCACTGCGGCGAGTGCCGGGAGCAATAACAGGCTGCGCTTTTGCTGCGAAACCAGCGTCTGCCAGCGTACCGCCACCGGTTTTTCTGCTTCGGCTGCGTGCTCGGGTGCCAGAGAGGGTAACGCCTTGCCCGTGAGTACTAACATCAGCAGCGAGCCGGCAAAGGTGAGCGCGTCGATCCCCACCAAAGCCAGCACAGGCAGATGGTGAAACAGCACGATGCCCAGCCCCGTCCCGACCAATACCTGCGAAGCAAAAATCATATTCTCCAGACAGGTGGCCGCAGGCAGTTCGGCTTCTGACAGGCCGCGTCTGAACAGCAGGGTCAGGGCTGGCCAGGTCATGCCCATCAGAAAGGCCTCGGTAGACTGTACCGCCAGCAGCGCCGTAACGCTGTGATACTGAATACCCAGCAGAGGGAACAGCAGGGCGAGCAGACCCAGCCCCTCCGTCAGCAGCAGCAGGTGGACAGGGGAATAGCGCATACAGAGATTTTCCCCGACGAGGCTGCCGAGAAACCCCGGCAGGGTGGCAAACAGGTATGCCATTGTCAGTAAGGATGCGGGTGCCTGCCAGTCAAGCAGCAGGCCAAAGACCATCACCTGGGTTAAGCCATTGCCCAGCGAGGTAAAAAGAAAAGCGCAGGCCAGCAGGCGCAGCCAGCGATGGCAGCGCAGCGCGTGAAAAAGCGCATACAGAAGCGTGTTCATGAAACGATCCTTTCAAAAACGATATAGTCCACGCCGTAAAAGGCGTGTGCAGAAAATTGTTTAATGAAAGGAGTTCGTTACATTGGCGGAGTCGGTCTCTGAAGATGATGCAAAGAATGTAGCAAATAAAAAAGGAGGCCGTCAGGCCTCCTGTTAAATTATTGTTGCGGAGGATTATTCTGTAGCGTCAGCAGCAGGCCATCGCGTCGCATCGCGGCGGCCTCTTCCGGCAGATGCAGCTTATCCAGCGTATCCGCCAGCCAGGCGTAGTCGAAGGCATCCGGGCGCTGTTTTAACGCGGCGCGGAAGGCGAGGCTGGCCTCTTTCCACTCGCCATGTCTTGCCAGCGACTGACCCAGGGTGCTCCACAGCAGAGGGCGATCGCCCACGGCTTTGATCTGCTGGCGAAGCATTTTTTCGATCTGCTCCGGATTATTGGTTTTCAGGCGCGGGATCACCATCACCAGACGATCGTCATACTGACGCTTCAGGCCATCAACGATGATGCTCTGGGCGGTATCATGATCGTCACACTCAATCAGATGCTCCGCCATGGCAACCTGCAGTGGCACCTGCTGACGGGTTTTGCGGCTCTGATTTTTCCACCACTCTTTCAGGCCATCGCTGCCCTGATCGGCACGCGCCTGGTCCATGAGACCAATCCAGGCCTGACGTTGCAGGCTGTCGCGCTGCTCTTCGTCTCCCACGTCGGCTTTCGCCATCGACGGGATGATATCCAGCAGCGAGCCCCAGGCGCCGGTGCGGATGTAGGCCTGCTCTGCCAGACGCAGCACTTCCGGATGGCGCGGGGTGATCTCCAGCAGGCGATCAACGCCGTGACGGGCGGCATGATTCTCGTTGCGCGCCAGCTGCAGGCGCACGCGGGTGATCTCAACCGGGATCGGGTCGTTTTCAGCAAGCTCAGCGGCGCGCTCCAGATGCTGATTGGCGCGCACTTCATCGCCGCGCTGCTGTGCAGCCTCTGCAGCCAGGAGATAGTTCACTACCGGTTGTTCAGCGTGATCGGCGTTCTTCGACATCAGCTTTTCAACCTGCTGATAGTCACCTTCAGCCAGCTTCAGCAGCGCCTGTTCGGTCTGCTTGCGGGCACGGCGGCGCTTGCGACCGACAAACCAGCTGCGGGTATGCGCGCCGGTACGGAAGATGCGGCGCAGGATCCATTCGATCGCCAGAAACGCCACCATCGCCAGGATCAGAATGATCACCAGGCCCGTGACGCTGGTTTCGATATTGTAGTTATCGGTCTGGATCAGCACGTAACCCTGATGACCTGCCAGGATAGGGCCGAGAACGATCCCTGCGATCAGCAGTGCGAAGAGTAACAGGACTTTTAACATAATTACTCTCCTTGCGGCGCGCTGTCAGGGGCCGGAGCCGGGGCAGGAGTCTGCGCCGCCGCTTCGCCCGGCTGTGCCAGCAGGTTACGCACGCGCGTCTGCATCAATTTCTCCAGAATCGGCTGGCTCTCCAGCTTATCCGGTACGTTCATGGTGATGTTCTGCTGGCTCAGCTTATCTACGTCTTCGAGGAAGGCCGTAGTAGTGGCGTCGTCGGTATCGTAGTAAGCGCGTACCCAGGTGGAGACGTTATCCAGCGCCTGCTTGTAGGTCTCTTCCTGATGACGCGGCACGGCCTGTGCGGCTACCAGCAGGCGTGAACGCAGGTTCTCGCGCAGGTAGACGTCCTGATTCGGGGCTAACAGCGGCACGGCGGTCTCATCGCGGCGGCGGACGGTGATAAAGCTGTCCATAAAGTTCTGCCAGCTTTTTTGCAGGTTGATACGCCACTCGCTCAGCGAACTGGAGAGTTCGCTGCTGTCGGAATCCATCGGGGAGTCGTCGTCATTATTGTCTGCCAGACGCAGGTTATCGATCTGGTTCGACAGCTGATTCACTTTCAGAATAATGCCGTCGTAATCCACCTGCGAAACGGTCGACAGGCTGGCGATATCCGCAGTGAGCGCGCGGCGGGCGGTAATCAGGCTCGGGTCGTTCATATCGCCCAGGCTGGCATCGGCGCTTTTCAGCAGCGCGGCAGCGGTGGTGACATCCTGATCGCTCCACAGCTTGCGTCCGGCCAGTTTAACCAGGAAATCAGCCTGCGCCAGCAGCCAGGTTTTGGCGTCGGTACCCGAAATAGCCGCCACTTTCTGCTGCATCTCATCCAGCTGTTTGACCAGCTCGTCCTGTTTGTGAGTGGCTGCAGCCAGCTGGTCGGCCTGCTGTTTGATGACGCCGTCCAGCTCGGTTTTCTGCGACTGCTGCGCCTGTTGTAAGGCGGTGATTTGCGTCACCAGCTCATCGTTCGTCGCAACCTGATTGGTCGCCTGTTTTTTCACCAGACCATACAGGCCCACGCCCGCGGCCAGCGCAATGGCGATGGCAATCGCGCTCAGCGCCAGACTGGTTTTATTGCTGCCATGCTTTTTCTCTGTCGTTTCTGGCTGTGGCGTGGTGTCCACAGTCTCCCTGGTCTCTTCAACCACGGCGGAGGATTTTTCTTGTTCCGTCATTATGGCTTCCCATTATGAGAGTTATTGTAATGCGCGCAGCAGCGCATCGTTGTCGGCGTTATCAGCGATCCGAATATCTTGCCAGCCCAGTTCCCGGGCGAGGTTCGCCAGACGCTCACTGACGACCAGAAGCCGACAGCGGAGTAACCAGTTTTCACGATACCATTGTGGGATGAGTGTCCAGAGCTGTTGCAGCATCTCCCCGCTGGTTACCACCAGGGTGGTGATGCCGCGAGCCTGCCAGCGCATCGCCTCTTCCGCACCGTCATAGTGTTTATGGCTACGTTGATAACATTCACAAAATGTCACTTCTGCTCCACGCTCACGCAGCGTGTCGCCCAGCAATTCTCGCCCACCGTTGCCACGCAAAATCAGCGCGCGCTTCCCCACAACAGTTTGTAATTCAGGTAATTGTAGCAACACTTCGCTGGTTTCCCGATCCAACGGATAGCGAATGTGCTGGCCGCTTTCGGTATGCAGCGCCAGGGCAGTGGTTCTGCCGATGGCGAAATAGCGCGGCGCATCAGGCCAGCGCTGGCCGTCCTGCTGCAGCCGGGCGTGGGCAAACTCCACGGCATGTTGTGACAGGGCAAACAGCAGATCGCCAGCCTGCAGCGCGCCAAGATGACCGGTGAGCTGGGGCAGCTCCCGGCCCGGAGAAAACTCAATCAGCGGAAAGCTCCACGCCACCTGCCCCAGTGCGCGCAGTCGGCTCACTAACTGATCTCCAGCGGGAGAAGGGCGGGTGACGAGTATACTCATGCCGGGGGTTCTCCATTATAGACGTCCGCGAGAATTTCACGGGCGCCGTTATTCAGCAGCTCTTCCGCCAGTGAAATCCCCAGCTGTTCTGCATCCTGTGGTTTACCGCGACGTTCGCCGCGCACCATCTGCGAACCGTCCGGCGCGCCAACCAGCGCGCGCAGCCACAGTTCGCCATCGGTTAATTCAGCATAGCTGCCAATCGGCACCTGACATCCCCCTTCAAGGCGGGTGTTCATGGCACGCTCCGCCTGAACGCGGATTGCGGTCTCGTCGTGATTGAGCGGCGCCAGCAGCGCATGGGTACGGGCGTCGTCGAGTCGGCACTCAATGCCCACCGCGCCCTGACCGACGGCCGGCAGCGACTGTTCCGGGGAGAGCGCCGCCTTAATACGCGACTCCAGGCCCAGGCGCTTCAGACCGGCAACCGCCAGAATAATGGCATCATATTCACCGTTATCCAGCTTGCCGAGACGGGTACCGACGTTACCGCGCAGGGAGCGGATGATCAGGTCCGGGCGGTACTCGGCCAGCTGGCACTGGCGGCGTAAACTTGATGTGCCAACAATGCTCCCCTGAGGCAGGGCATCCAGCGAGTCGTAGTGACTGGAGACAAAGGCATCGCGCGGATCCTCACGCTCGCAAATGGTGACCAGCCCCAGCCCTTCAGGGAAATCAACCGGGACGTCCTTCATAGAGTGGACCGCGATATCAGCACGACCGTCAAGCAGTGCCAGCTCAAGCTCTTTCACGAACAGGCCTTTACCGCCCACTTTCGCCAGAGGCGTATCAAGAATGACATCACCGCGCGTCACCATGGGCACCAGCTCTACACGCAAATCGGCATGACAGGCCTCGAGGCGCTGCTTAACATAATGTGCCTGCCAGAGCGCAAGGGGGCTTTGGCGTGTGGCAATTCTTAAAACATTGTCTAACATGCTTGTTACCGTCTTAATCGTCTGTTGACCATCCTAACATTGTTGTCTCAGCACTGTCAGGTTTACGGACGTTGAGGGGGACAGGACAAGGCTGCGATAGAAGTTGCCTGCTGCCGTATTCAGGAATTTACACGTACAGAACGGTGCTACACTTGTATGTAGCGCATCTTTCTTTACGGTCAAACGGCAAGGTGTTAAATTGATCACGTTTTAGACCATTTTTTCGTCTCCATGACCATAAAGATAAGGGCGAAAAAAGGCGACGGCTACTTTCGAAATACTGTGAACGCCTAATCCTCAGTCTGACTGGCGATTAGAGCCTTCTGAACATCAGGCGATACGTCTTGTACCTCTATATTGAGACTCTGAAACAGCGACTGGATGCCATCAATCAACTGCGCGTCGATCGTGCGCTTGCTGCCATGGGACCTGCTTTTCAACAGGTTTACAGTCTACTGCCGACATTGCTGCACTATCACCATCCGCTGATGCCGGGTTACCTTGACGGTAACGTTCCCAAGGGCATCTGCCTTTTCACGCCTGATGAAACCCAACAGCACTATCTGAAAGAGCTGGAACTCTATCGTGGCATGCCGGCACAAGAGTCCCCGAAAGGCGAACTGCCGATCACCGGCGTCTACACCATGGGCAGCACCTCTTCGGTGGGGCAAAGCTGTTCGTCGGATCTCGATATCTGGGTTTGCCATCAATCCTGGCTCGATAACGAAGAGCGCCAGCTGCTGCAGCGTAAATGCAGCCTGCTTGAGAGCTGGGCGGCATCGCTCGGTGTGGAAGTCAGCTTCTTCCTGATTGATGAAAACCGTTTCCGCCATAATGAAAGCGGCAGTCTGGGTGGTGAAGACTGCGGCTCGACTCAGCACATCCTGTTGCTGGATGAGTTTTACCGTACCGCCGTGCGCCTGGCCGGGAAGCGTATCCTGTGGAGTATGGTGCCGTGCGATGAAGAAGAGCACTACGACGACTACGTCATGAAGCTCTACGCCCAGGGTGTCCTGACGCCAAATGAATGGCTGGATCTGGGCGGCCTGAGTTCGCTGTCTGCGGAAGAGTACTTCGGTGCCAGCCTGTGGCAGCTGTATAAAAGTATCGATTCCCCGTATAAAGCAGTGCTGAAAACCCTGCTGCTCGAAGCCTATTCCTGGGAATACCCGACGCCGCGCCTGCTGGCGAAAGACATCAAACAGCGTCTGCATGATGGCGAGATCGTCTCTTACGGTCTTGATGCCTACTGCATGATGCTCGAGCGCGTTACCGAATACCTGAAAGCCATCGACGATCCCACCCGTCTGGATCTGGTCCGTCGATGTTTCTATCTCAAAGTGTGTGAGAAGCTCAGCCGCGAGCGCGCCTGCGTCGGCTGGCGTCGTGAAGTGGTCAGTCAGTTAGTCAAAGAGTGGGGATGGGACGAAGAGCGTCTTTCGATGCTTGATAACCGCGCCAACTGGAAGATCGATCAGGTGCGTGAGGCGCACAACGAGCTGCTCGATGCGATGATGCAGAGCTACCGTAACCTGATCCGCTTTGCCCGTCGTAACAACCTCAGCGTTTCCGCCAGCCCGCAGGACATCGGGGTGTTGACCCGTAAGCTGTACGCCGCGTTTGAAGCGCTACCGGGTAAAGTGACGCTGGTGAACCCGCAGATTTCGCCTGACCTGTCTGAACCGAACCTGACCTTTATCTATGTGCCGCCGGGCCGCGCGAACCGCACCGGGTGGTATCTCTACAACCGTGCGCCAAGCATGGATTCGATCATCAGCCATCAGCCGCTGGAATATAACCGCTACCTGAACAAGCTGGTGGCCTGGGCCTGGTTTAACGGCCTGCTGACCTCTCGCACGCGCCTGTTTATCAAAGGCAACGAGATTGTCGATTTAGCCAAATTGCAGGAAATGGTCGCCGACGTATCTCACCACTTCCCGCTGCGTCTGCCTGCGCCGACGCCAAAAGCGCTCTACAGTCCCTGCGAAATTCGCCATCTGGCGATTATCGTCAACCTGGAATATGACCCGACGGCGGCCTTCCGCAATCAGGTGGTCCATTTCGATTTCCGTAAGCTGGATGTGTTCAGCTTTGGCGAGCAGCAAAACTGCCTGGTGGGCAGCGTCGATCTGCTGTACCGCAACTCGTGGAACGAAGTGCGTACCCTGCACTTCAACGGCGAGCAGGCGATGATCGAAGCGCTGAAAACGATCCTCGGCAAGATGCATCAGGATGCCGCACCGCCGGACAGCGTCGAGGTGTTCTGCTACAGCCAGCATCTGCGCGGCCTGATCCGTACCCGCGTGCAGCAGCTGGTTTCCGAATGCATCGATCTGCGCCTCTCCAGCACCCGTCAGGAAACCGGGCGCTTCAAAGCGCTGCGCGTCTCCGGCCAGACCTGGGGCCTGTTCTTTGAACGCCTGAACGTCTCGGTGCAGAAACTGGAAAACGCCATCGAGTTCTACGGCGCTATTTCGCACAACAAGCTGCACGGTCTGTCGGTGCAGGTTGAGACCAACCACGTCAAACTGCCGCAGGTAGTGGACGGTTTTGCCAGCGAAGGGATTATTCAGTTCTTCTTTGAAGAGTCGGGGGATGACGCCGGGTTCAACATCTACATCCTCGATGAAACCAACCGCGCCGAAGTGTATCACCACTGTGAAGGCAGCAAAGAGGAGCTGGTGCGCGACGTCAGCCGCTTCTACTCCTCTTCACACGATCGCTTCACCTACGGCTCAAGTTTCATCAACTTCAACCTGCCGCAGTTCTATCAGATTGTGAAGGTGGATGGCCGTGCGCAGGTGATCCCGTTCCGCACCCAGGCCATTACGCCGGTCGTGCCTGACAGACAGGACGCCAGCACCCCGCTGTTGCAGCAGTATTTCTCCTGACGACCATTGCCCGGTGGCGCTACGCTTACCGGGCCTGCAATGGCACGAACCCGTAGGCCGGATAAGCGAAGCGCCATCCGGCAAAACAGCCCTAGCGGAAGCTAACCTCTTCCCCTGACTGCGCGGTCGCTGCCTGCTCCAGCAGATCCCAGAACGTCTCACCGCTACGATCGCAAACCCACTCGTCGCCCTTCAGGTCGAAATGGTAGCCGCCCTGTTTGGTGGCCAGCCAGACCTGGTGAAGCGGCTCCTGGCGGTTAATAATGATTTTGCTGCCGTTTTCAAAGCTGATGGTCAGCACGCCGCCGTTGATTTCACAATCGATGTCGCTGTCGCCGTCCCAGTCATCAAGGCGTTCTTCGATGGTTTGCCACAGGTTATCGGCAAGGCGATGGAATTCACTGTCATTCATGGTTCTGTTCCTGTTTTTCGTGATGGCGGCAGTATAACGCTAAATAATTCCGGTTGCAGGTTAGCGGCTAACTCTTGCTTTTGTGCCTTCTCCTGCGATGATAGAACACATAAAGCACGAACTTACAGGCAACCAATAATGAAAAACGTTTTTCGAACGCTTGCCGTTCTCCTCACGCTGTTTAGCCTGACCGGTTGTGGTCTTAAAGGGCCGCTCTATTTCCCGCCAGCAGATAAAACCGCGCCACCGCCGACTAAAAAAGTGGAAAGTCCTGTTGAGTCCACCATGCCGGGTCGTAACGATCGTGGCGATAACAACGGTCCAAGCCAGGTCAATTACTGACAAGCGCTCCGATCCGCGCAATGGAGTAAATAATGCAGTTCTCTAAGATGCATGGCCTTGGCAATGACTTTATGGTTGTCGACGCGGTAACGCAGAATGTCTTCTTTTCTCCGGAGCTGATCCGCCGTCTGGCCGATCGGCACCTTGGCGTCGGCTTTGATCAGCTGCTGGTGGTTGAGCCGCCTTACGATCCGGATCTCGATTTCCACTACCGGATATTCAATGCCGACGGCAGCGAAGTGTCCCAGTGTGGCAACGGCGCGCGCTGTTTTGCCCGTTTTGTCCGCCTGAAGGGGCTCACCAATAAGCGTGATATCCGCGTCAGCACCGCCAACGGACGGATGGTACTGAGCGTCACCGACGACGAGCTGGTGCGGGTCAACATGGGCGAGCCGAACTTCGAGCCGTCTCAGGTGCCATTCCGCGCCAACAAAGCGGAAAAGACCTATATCATGCGCGCCGCGGAACAGACAGTCTTGTGCGGCGTGGTCTCCATGGGCAATCCGCACTGCGTGATTCAGGTTGATGACGTGGCGACGGCGCCCGTCGAGACGCTCGGACCGGTGCTGGAAAGCCACGAACGTTTCCCGGAACGCGCCAATATTGGATTTATGCAGGTTCTCACTCGCGAACACATCCGCCTGCGCGTTTTTGAACGTGGGGCAGGCGAAACGCAGGCGTGCGGCAGCGGTGCCTGTGCGGCCGTCGCGGTGGGGATTACGCAGGGGTTACTGGCGCAGGAGGTTCGCGTGGATTTGCCAGGCGGGCGTCTTGATATCGCCTGGAAAGGCCCGGGCCAGCCGCTGTATATGACGGGTCCGGCGACACAAGTTTACGACGGGTTTATCCATCTATGAAACAACCAGGAGAAGAACTGCAGGAGACGCTGACGGAGATGGACGACCGGGCGGTTGTTGATTATCTGCTGCGCCATCCTGACTTTTTCATTCGCAATGCACGTGTCGTGGAAGAGATGCGCGTCCCGCACCCGGTTCGCGGGACGGTCTCGCTGGTTGAGTGGCATATGGCGCGCGCGCGCAACCATATCAACCATCTTGAAGAAAACATCTCGCTGCTGATGGAGCAGGCCAGCAGTAATGAAGGCCTGTTCTATCGCCTGCTGCACCTGCAGTCCCGGCTGGCCTCGGCCAGCAGCCTCGACGAGTTTCTTCTCCGCCTGCATCGCTGGGCGCGTGACATGGGGCTGGCAGGGGCAACCCTGCGCCTGTTCCCGGATCGCTGGCGCATTGGCGCACCGTCCAGTTTTACCCATCTGGCCCTATCGCGTCAGGCGTTTGAACCCCTGCGCATTCAGCGTATGGGGCAGGATAACCACTACCTTGGTCAGCTGAATGGCCCTGAGCTGCTGGTGGTGCTGCCGGAGGCCAAAGCGATCGGGTCGGTCGCCATGTCCCTGATGGGGCGCGACGGCGAGCTTGGCGTGATGCTGTTTACCAGCCGCGATCCGCATCATTACCAGCAGGGACAAGGCACGCAGCTGCTGCAGGAGATCGCGCAGATGCTGCCCGAGCTGCTGGAGCGCTGGATTGAGCGCGTATGACGGACGCTCTGCTGTCACCGGCCGTCACGCGTTTTCTGCGCTATCTGGGCGTTGAGCGCCAGCTCAGCCCGATCACCCTGTTGAACTATCAGCGTCAGCTTGATGTCATCATGCAGTTAGCCGACGAGATCGGCCTGACGTGCTGGCAACAATGTGATGCCGCCACGGTGCGGACCTTTGCCGTGCGTAGCCGCCGTAAAGGGCTTGGCCCGGCCAGCCTTGCGCTGCGTCTGTCGGCACTGCGCAGCTTCTTCGACTGGCTGGTCAGCCAGGGCGAACTCAACGCCAACCCGGCGAAAGGGATTGCCGCGCCGAAAGCGCCGCGCCATCTGCCCAAAAATATCGACGTTGATGACGTTAACCGCCTGCTGGATATCGATCTTAACGATCCGCTGGCGGTGCGCGACCGCGCCATGCTGGAGGTGATGTACGGCGCGGGTCTGCGTCTTTCCGAGCTGGTGAACCTCGATATTAAACATCTCGATCTGGAGTCCGGCGAAGTGTGGGTGATGGGCAAAGGCAGCAAAGAGCGCCGCCTGCCCATTGGCCGTAACGCCGTGGTATGGATTGAACACTGGCTCGATTTGCGCGGCCTGTTTGGCACCGAGGAAGAGGCGCTGTTCCTCTCGAAGCTGGGCAAGCGCATCTCGGCGCGTAACGTGCAAAAGCGGTTTGCCGAGTGGGGGATCAAGCAGGGACTGAACAGCCATGTTCATCCGCATAAACTGCGCCATTCGTTCGCCACGCACATGCTGGAGTCCAGCGGCGACCTGCGTGGCGTCCAGGAGCTGTTGGGCCACGCTAATCTCTCCACCACCCAAATCTATACCCATCTCGATTTTCAACACCTTGCCTCGGTGTACGACGCGGCGCATCCACGCGCCAAACGGGGGAAATAATGCGTTTTTATCGTCCATTAGGCCAAATCTCTGCCCTGACATTCGACCTTGATGACACCCTTTACGACAACCGTCAGGTGATCCTGCGTACCGAGCAGGAAGCGCTGACGTTTGTACAAAACTATCACCCGGCCTTAAAAACGCTGGAAAACAAAGAGTTCCACCGCCTGCGCCAGGCGTTACGCCAGACCGAGCCGGAAATCTATCACGACGTGACCGAATGGCGTCGCCGTGCCGTGGAGCTGGCGATGCTGAACGCGGGGCTGACCGCGGCCGAGGCTGCGCTGGGTGCCGAGGCCTCAATGGCGCACTTTGCCCAGTGGCGCAGCCGCATCGACGTCCCGCAGGAGACGCATGACACGCTGGCTGCGCTGGCCGAAAAGTGGCCGCTGGTGGCCATCACCAACGGCAACGCCCAGCCGGAACTGTTCGGCCTTGGCGATTACTTCCAGTTTGTACTGCGCGCAGGCCCGCACGGGCGCTCCAAGCCGTTCAACGATATGTACCATCTGGCGGCGGAGAAGCTTAGCCTGCCGCTGGGGCAAATTCTTCACGTGGGCGATGACCTGACGACCGACGTCGCAGGGGCGATCCGCTGCGGGATGCAGGCCTGCTGGATCAAGCCGGAAAATGCCGATCTGATGCAGACCGCCGACAGCCGCCTGTTGCCGCACATCGAAATTTCACGGTTGGCATCCCTCACCACGCTGATATAATCACCAGCAGTTCTGTATAAATTAACAGTGTATCCGGCGGCTAAATGCCGCCGGATTACCTCTTTGCGGCGGTGCCCAATGGACGTTTCTTACCTGCTCGACAGCCTTAATGACAAACAGCGTGACGCGGTTGCCGCGACGCGCACCAATATGCTGGTGCTGGCAGGGGCGGGCAGTGGTAAGACACGCGTGCTGGTTCACCGTATCGCCTGGCTGCAGAGCGTGGAAAACTGCTCGCCGTACTCCATTATGGCGGTGACGTTCACCAACAAGGCGGCGGCAGAGATGCGCCACCGTATCGCCCAGCTGATGGGCACCAGCCAGGGCGGCATGTGGGTCGGCACCTTCCACGGGCTGGCGCACCGCCTGCTGCGTGCGCACCATATGGACGCCAACCTGCCGCAGGATTTCCAGATCCTCGACAGCGAAGACCAGCTGCGTCTGCTCAAGCGCCTGATCAAGGCGATGAACCTCGACGAGAAGCAGTGGCCGCCGCGTCAGGCGATGTGGTACATCAACAGCCAGAAAGACGAAGGGCTGCGCCCGCATCACATCCAGAGCTTTGGCAACCCGATTGAGCAGACCTGGCAGAAGGTCTATCAGGCCTATCAGGAAGCCTGCGATCGCGCCGGGCTGGTGGATTTTGCCGAGCTGCTGCTGCGCGCCCACGAGCTGTGGCTGAACAAGCCGCATATCCTGCAGCACTATCGCGAACGCTTTACCAACATCCTGGTCGACGAATTCCAGGATACCAACAACATTCAGTACGCCTGGATCCGCCTGCTGGCGGGCGACTCCAGCAAAGTGATGATCGTCGGCGACGACGACCAGTCGATCTACGGCTGGCGCGGCGCGCAGGTCGAGAACATCCAGCGCTTTTTGAAAGATTTCCCGGGCGCAGAGACCATTCGCCTGGAACAAAACTACCGCTCAACCAGCAACATTCTGAGCGCGGCCAACGCCCTGATTGAAAACAATAATGGGCGTCTGGGCAAAAAGCTGTGGACCGACGGCGTCGACGGTGAGCCGATCTCTCTCTACTGCGCGTTTAACGAGCTGGACGAAGCCCGCTTCGTGGTTAACCGGATCAAAACCTGGCAGGACAACGGCGGCGCGCTTGAGCAGTGCGCCATTCTCTATCGCAGCAACGCCCAGTCGCGTGTGCTGGAAGAGGCGTTGCTCCAGGTGGGGATGCCGTACCGCATCTATGGCGGCATGCGCTTCTTCGAACGCCAGGAGATTAAAGACGCGCTCTCGTATCTGCGCCTGATTGCCAACCGCAACGACGACGCGGCGTTTGAGCGCGTGGTCAACACGCCAACCCGCGGCATAGGCGATCGCACCCTGGACGTGGTGCGTCAGACCTCCCGCGACAGGCAGCTGACCCTGTGGCAGGCGTGTCGCGAGCTGTTGCAGGAGCGGGCGCTCGCCGGGCGTGCCGCCAGCGCGCTGCAGCGCTTCCTGGAGCTTATCGACGCGCTGGCTCAGGAAACCGCCGATATGCCGCTGCACGTTCAGACCGACCGGGTGATCAAAGATTCCGGCCTGCGCATGATGTACGAGCAGGAGAAAGGCGAGAAGGGCCAGACGCGTATCGAGAACTTAGAGGAACTGGTGACGGCGACGCGCCAGTTCAGCTACAACGAAGAAGACGAAGACCTGATGCCGCTGCAGGCGTTCCTGTCCCATGCCGCGCTGGAAGCGGGCGAAGGGCAGGCCGACACCTGGCAGGATGCGGTTCAGCTGATGACCCTGCACTCCGCCAAAGGTCTGGAGTTCCCGCAGGTGTTTATCGTCGGTATGGAAGAGGGGATGTTCCCGAGCCAGATGTCGCTGGATGAAGGCGGGCGTCTGGAAGAGGAGCGTCGTCTGGCCTACGTGGGCGTGACCCGCGCGATGCAAAAGCTGACCCTGACCTACGCCGAAACCCGCCGTCTGTACGGCAAAGAGGTGTATCACCGTCCGTCGCGCTTCGTTGGTGAACTGCCGGAGGAGTGCGTGGAAGAGGTGCGCTTGCGCGCCAGCATCAGCCGTCCGGTGAGCCATCAGCGTCTGGGTACGCCGGTGTCGGAAAGCGACAGCGGATTCAAGCTCGGCCAGCGCGTACGTCATGCTAAATTTGGCGAAGGCACCATTGTGAATCTGGAAGGCAGCGGCGAGCACAGCCGCCTGCAGGTGGCGTTCCAGGGCCAGGGGATCAAATGGCTGGTTGCGGCTTACGCCAGGCTCGAAGCGGTTTAAGATTCAGAAAAATATCACTATTTTGTAATAATCTGCCAGGCTTATACGTTGAAGGGCATTTAATGTTCTTCAGCGTTTCGTTGCGAGTTGACGCCGCCGTTACTGCTGGCGTAACATGCGCGCACGATTACGCTAAGAGGACATTCGCCTTGGACACACCCAGTAAATACTGGCTCAATTCCCTGTCATCCAGGAACAACTCCTAAGGCTATCTCCTCTTGCTGATGGCCTTAGTGGTTGTCAGCGACCTGCATTATTCCCGTCGCGCTGAGTCAGGCTGTTTAATGGTCTGAAACCCAATATGTTTCTGTGTGCCCACCGAACTGTCCGATATTTTTTGCATTGGGAGTCCCGGTCATGCTGAGCGCATTTCAACTGGAAAAAAACCGACTGATTCGGCTTGAAGCTGAAGAGTCACAACCCCTCATTGATGCCGTATGGGTGGATCTGGTCGAACCGGATGACGAAGAACGCCTGCGCGTGCAATCTGAGCTCGGACAAAGCCTGGCAACCCGCCCGGAACTGGAAGACATCGAAGCATCCGCCCGTTTCTTCGAAGACGAAGACGGCCTGCACATTCACTCCTTTTTCTTCTTTGAAGACGCCGAAGATCACGCCGGTAACTCCACCGTCGCATTTACCATCCGCGATGGCCGCCTGTTTACCCTGCGCGAGCGTGAGCTGCCTGCGTTCCGTCTCTACCGTATGCGCGCCCGTAACCAGGCGATGGTGGACGGCAACGCCTACGAGCTGCTGCTCGACCTGTTTGAAACCAAAATCGAACAGCTGGCGGATGAGATTGAAAACATCTACAGCGATCTGGAAGAGCTGAGCCGGGTGATCATGGAAGGGCACCAGGGCGATGAGTACGACGAAGCGCTGTCAACGCTGGCAGAGCTGGAAGATATCGGCTGGAAAGTGCGTCTGTGCCTGATGGATACCCAGCGCGCGCTGAACTTCCTGGTGCGCAAGGCGCGTCTGCCGGGCGGTCAGCTGGAGCAGGCGCGCGAGATCCTGCGCGATATCGAATCCCTGCTGCCGCACAACGAATCCCTGTTCCAGAAGGTGAACTTCCTTATGCAGGCGGCGATGGGCTTTATCAACATCGAGCAGAACCGCATCATCAAGATCTTCTCGGTGGTTTCGGTGGTGTTCCTGCCGCCTACGCTGGTGGCGTCGAGCTACGGGATGAACTTCGAGTTTATGCCTGAACTGAAATGGAGCTTTGGCTACCCTGGTGCGATTGTCTTTATGGTGCTCGCGGGACTGGCGCCGTATCTCTACTTCAAGCGCCGTAACTGGCTGTGACGGTTATGCCGGGTGGCGGCTACGCCTTACCCGGCCTACGCGAAATGTAGGCCGGATAAGCGAAGCGCATCCGGCAAAAATCAAAGCCCTTTGCGCGTCCTGCGCTGGGTATAGATCGCATCCGTCACAAACACCGCCAGCGCGACCCAGATAAACCCAAAGGTCACCATCTTATCCGCCCCCGGAACTTCACCGTAGAACAGCACCGCCAGCAGGAACATCAGCGTCGGGCCGATGTACTGGAAGAAGCCCAGCGTTGACAGGCGCAGACGCGTCGCGGCCCCGGTAAAGCACAGTAGCGGGATGGTGGTGACCACACCGGCCGCCATCAGCATCAGGTTCAGCGTCCACGGGTTACTGCCCATATGGCTGGTGCTGCTGTCGGCGATGCCGAACAGGTAAATCGCAGCGACCGGCAGCAGCCATAGGGTCTCAAACAGCATCCCGGTTTGTGCTTCCACGGCGATTTTCTTACGCACCAGGCCATAGAAGGCAAAACTGAACGCCAGCCCCAGGGCGATGACCGGCAGCGAGCCGAAGGTCCAGAGCTGAACCAGTACGCCGCAGAGGGCGAGGATCACCGCCAGCCACTGCATCCGGCGGAAGCGCTCGCCGAGGAACAGCATCCCCAGCACGATATTCACCAGCGGGTTAATGAAGTAGCCGAGGCTCGCCTCCAGCATGTGCTGGTTGTTCACCGCCCAGATGAACAGCAGCCAGTTGCCGCCAATCAGCACGGCGGACAGCGCCAGCAGGAAGATCTTTTTCGGCGTTTGCAGGAGCGTTTTAACCCCAGACCACTGACGGCTCACGCTCATCAGCGCCACCATGAAGAAAAACGACCAGATCACGCGGTGGGTAAGAATTTCGTCGGCAGGGACGTAGTGAATCAGCTTGAAGTACGCGGGCGCGATACCCCAAATAAAATAAGCGGCAAGAGCGAGTAAAACGCCCTGCCGCGTCTGTTTAGCATCCATCAGGAAAACCCGTTACAAAAAAGTAACGCAATTTTACCCGATTTTACCTTCTCAACCCACCATATAAGTGGCAGTTGCGCTGGCGATATAGACCTGCTCTTCGTTATGCAGCTCCACGCGGGCGACGGCGACTTTGTTACCTGCACGCAGCAGGCTGCTGCTGGCGGTAAAGCGGTTGCCGCGGCCAGGGCGCAGATAGTCTACGCGCAGGTCGATGGTGCCCATCCGCGACAGGCGCTGGCGCAGCTCATCTTCATTGATGGTGTCGTGGCGGGTCAGGGTGCTGCCGACGCAGACCAGGCCGGCGGCGACGTCGAGGGCAGAGGCGATCACGCCGCCGTGGAGAATGCTTTGCGCCCAGTTGCCGACCATCATCGGCTGGTTGTTAAAACTGAGCCGGGCGAAATCTTTCTCGTAGCGCTCCAGCTCCAGCCCCAGCGCGCGGTTGAACGGCATATGGTAGACGAAAATCTCGCCGACAAGCTTCAGCGCTTCTTCGGCAGTAAGCGTGGCAGACATAGCACGTCACATCCTTATTGTTAAAAGAATGTTGATTTTATTCCTCAGCAATATGAATTGCCAGATTCGGAGCGCAGGTGAAGCCACTAATAATTAAATATGTTAAAAGGGATCCAAATAATTCTTCATTAAAACGCTTTTGCAGGAGAGCATCACCGATGCGGACATATCTGGCCGGGCTAACGGCGGCGGCTGCGCTGCCCTTTACGGCATTTGCACAGGAAGCGACAACGCAGGAGGTGCCTGCCGTGCGGGGCAGCATCATCGCTAACCTGCTGGAGGAGCACGATAATCCCTTCACGCTCTATCCTTACGACAGCAATTATCTGATCTATACCGCCACCAGCGACCTCAACAAAGAGGCGATCAAAACCTACGACTGGGCCGACGATTCGCATAAAGATGAGGTGAAATTCCAGCTGAGTCTCGCCTTCCCGCTGTGGCGCGGCATTCTGGGGCCGAATTCCATTCTGGGTGGCTCCTACACGCAGAAATCCTGGTGGCAGTTATCCAACAGCGATGAATCCTCGCCGTTTCGTGAAACCAACTACGAGCCCCAGCTGTTCCTCGGCTTTGCCACCGATTACTCGCTGGCGGGCTGGACGTTGCGGGACGTGGAGTTTGGCTATAACCATCAATCCAACGGTCGCTCCGACCCCACCTCGCGTAGCTGGAACCGTCTCTATACCCGCCTGATGGCGCAGAACGGTAACTGGCTGGTGGAGGTGAAGCCCTGGTACGTGGTGGGCAACACCGACGATAACCCGGATATCACCAAATACATGGGCTACTACCAGCTGCGGGTAGGGTATCAGCTGGGCGAGGCGGTGCTGAGCGTGAAGGGGCAGTACAACTGGAACACCGGCTATGGCGGCGCCGAGATGGGCGTCAGCTACCCGCTGACCAAACATGTTCGTCTCTATACGCAGGTCTACAGCGGCTATGGCGAATCCCTGATCGACTACAACTTCAGCCAGACCCGTGTCGGTGTGGGCGTGATGCTGAACGATCTTTTCTAGCCTCCTCGAATGTTTTTGTCTTAAACGTTGAAGTTTCTCTCGCAGGCGCTGAAAATAGCGCCTGTTTTTATTTCGGGCAAATGGGGTTGATGTGGTGCAGGCGGAAGTCGTTAATCAGGAGTCGCTGGCTAAACAGGTTTTGCATGAAACCTTTGGCTATCACCAGTTCCGCCCGGGCCAGGAAACCATCATCAACACCGCCCTTAAGGGCCGTGACTGTCTGGTGGTCATGCCAACCGGTGGCGGCAAATCGCTGTGCTATCAGGTTCCCGCGCTGGTTCTGAATGGCCTGACGGTGGTGGTTTCACCGCTGATCTCGCTGATGAAAGACCAGGTCGATCAGCTGCTGGCAAACGGCGTGGCGGCGGCCTGTCTAAACTCCACCCAGACCCGCGAGCAGCAGCAGGAGGTGATGGCCGGGTGCCGCACCGGGCAGGTTCGCCTGCTGTATATTGCCCCGGAACGCCTGATGCTGGATAACTTCCTTGACCATCTGGCCTACTGGAACCCGGTGCTGCTGGCGGTGGACGAAGCGCACTGTATCTCCCAGTGGGGGCATGATTTCCGTCCGGAATATGCCGCGCTCGGCCAGCTGCGTCAGCGTTTCCCCGAGCTGCCGTTTATGGCACTTACCGCTACCGCCGACGACACCACCCGGCTGGATATCGTGCGCCTGCTGGGGCTCAACGATCCGCTGATTCAGGTCAGCAGCTTCGACCGTCCGAATATCCGCTATATGCTGATGGAGAAGTTCAAGCCGCTCGATCAGCTGCTGCGCTATGTCCAGGAGCAGCGCGGTAAATCCGGCATCATCTACTGCAACAGCCGGGCGAAGGTCGAAGACACCGCCGCCCGTCTGCAAAGCCGCGGGTTCAGCGCCGCCGCCTATCATGCGGGGCTGGAAAACCACATTCGTGCCGACGTGCAGGAGAAATTCCAGCGCGACGACCTGCAGATCGTGGTGGCCACCGTCGCCTTCGGGATGGGCATCAACAAGCCGAACGTGCGCTTTGTGGTGCATTTCGACATCCCGCGCAATATCGAATCCTACTATCAGGAGACCGGCCGCGCCGGACGTGACGGCCTGCCCGCCGAGGCGATGCTGTTTTACGATCCGGCGGATATGGCCTGGCTGCGCCGCTGCCTGGAAGAGAAGCCTCAGGGGGCGCTGCAGGATATCGAACGCCACAAGCTCAACGCGATGGGCGCGTTTGCCGAAGCGCAAACCTGCCGTCGTCTGGTGCTGCTGAACTACTTTGGCGAGGGCCGACAGGAGTCGTGCGGCAACTGCGATATCTGCCTCGATCCGCCGAAGCAGTATGACGGCCTGATGGACGCACGTAAGGCGCTCTCCACCATTGGTCGCGTCAACCAGCGCTTCGGGATGGGCTACGTGGTGGAAGTGCTGCGCGGGGCTAATAACCAGCGTATCCGCGAGATGGGGCATGACAAGCTGCCGGTCTACGGCATTGGCCGCGAGCAGAGCCACGAGCACTGGGTCAGCGTGATCCGCCAGCTTATCCACCTCGGCTTTGCCACCCAGAATATTGCCCAGCATTCGGCGCTGCAGCTCACCGAAGCCGCCCGTCCGGTGCTGCGCGGTGAGGTCGAATTACAGCTCGCCGTGCCGCGCGTGGTGGCGCTGAAACCGCGGGTGATGCAGAAATCCTACGGCGGCAACTATGACCGTAAGCTGTTCGCCAAGCTGCGTAAGCTGCGCAAAGCCATCGCCGACGAAGAAAATATCCCGCCGTATGTGGTGTTCAATGATGCCACCCTGATTGAGATGGCCGAGCAGATGCCGCTCAGCGCCAGCGAAATGCTCAGCGTCAACGGCGTCGGAACGCGCAAACTGGAGCGCTTTGGCAAAGAGTTTATGGCGCTTATTCGCTCCCATGCCGATGGTGATGATGAGGAGTAGTCAGCCCGGCAAAAAAGTGCCAGGATGATTGCTCCCTGAACTATTCCCCCGCGAGTTAATTATGTTAACCCTGTTTCTGACCGTGGCGCTGGTGCATATTGTGGCGCTGATGAGCCCTGGCCCCGACTTTTTCTTCGTTTCACAAACGGCGGTGAGCCGTTCGCGCAAAGAGGCGATGATGGGCGTGCTGGGCATTACCCTTGGCGTAATGGTCTGGGCTGCCCTGGCGCTGCTGGGTCTGAACCTGATCCTCGCTAAGATGGCCTGGCTGCATAACATCATTATGGTCGGCGGCGGGCTGTATTTGTGCTGGATGGGCTACCAGATGCTGCGTGGGGCGTTTAAGAAAGACGATCGCGAAGCGCCAGAGCCAAAAATGGAGCTGGCGGCTGGCGGACGCAGCTTCGTGAAAGGGCTGCTGACCAACCTCGCCAATCCAAAAGCGATTATCTATTTCGGCTCGGTATTTTCACTGTTCGTGGGTGAAGACGTCGGCGCCGGTGCGCGCTGGGGCATTTTCCTGCTGATCGTGGTGGAGACCTTCGCCTGGTTCACCGTGGTGGCAAGCCTGTTTGCGCTGCCGTCGATGCGTCGTGGCTATCAGCGTCTGGCGAAGTGGATTGACGGCGTTGCCGGCGCGCTGTTCGCCGGCTTCGGCATTCACCTCATCCTGTCGCGTTAAGCGTGCCTTGCTGAAGCCAGCAGCGCGCCTACCAGCATAAACAGCGAACCAAATACTTTATTCAGGGCCTTCATCTGGCGAGGCCCTTTAATCCATACCGCAATCCGCGTCGCCAGCGTCGCATAGCCAATCATCACAATGATATCCACCACGATGGTCGTTACGCCGAGCACCACGTACTGCATGATCTGCGGCTGGTGCGGCACGATGAACTGCGGAAACAGGGCAGCCAGAAAGACGATGCTTTTCGGGTTGGTCAGATTCACAAACACCGCCCGTTTAAACAGCTTGCCCCGGCTTTGCGTGTGGGCGAGCGTGTTCAGATCGAGTGCTCCCGCGGCGCGCCACTGCTGAATACCCAGCCAGATAAGATAGGCGGCCCCGGCCCATTTCAGCACTTCGAAGGCCAGCACCGAACGGGAGAACAGCGTGCCGAGCCCCACGCCCACCAGCACGATGTGAATGCCCAGCCCGGTCTGCAACCCGGCAATCGATGCCGCTGCGCCGCGATAGCCGTGGTTCATGGCGGTGGTCATGGTATTGATCGCCCCGGAGCCCGGCGAAAGGCTGAGGATAATGGATGTCAGCAGGTAAGCGAACCACCACTCGAAGGACATTTGAAACTCCCGAATCGTCTATTTTTATGCCACAATACGCTAATGTTACGTCATTATGCGGCCTGTCCCGAAAAAACGATATTCCTTGGCTTACAGGGGCGTAAACCCGATGTTTCAGCAGAATAAAGACTGGGAAACGCGAGAAAAGGCATTTGCTGCTTTCTCCATGGGGCCATTGACCGATTTCTGGCGTCAGCGTGAGGAAGATGCGTTTACGGGCGTCGGGGATATTCCGGTACGCTTCGTTCGTTTCCGTGATGAAAAAAATGACCGGGTGATTGTAGTCTGCCCCGGGCGTATCGAAAGTTACATCAAATATGCCGAGCTGGCGTACGATCTGTTCCATCTGGGTTTTGATGTGTTAATTATCGACCATCGCGGACAGGGGCTTTCCGGTCGGATGTTGCCGGATACCCATCGTGGTCACGTGGATAACTTCAGTGATTACGTCGACGATCTGGCCGCATTCTGGCAACAGGAAGTGCAGCCCGGCCCGTGGCGCAAGCGCTATATTCTTGCGCACTCCATGGGCGGTGCTATTTCTACGCTCTTTTTGCAGCGCTACGATCACCAGTGCGATGCCATTGCGCTTACCGCGCCAATGTATGGCATTGTGATACGTTTTCCGGAATGGATGGTGCGCCATCTTCTCGACTGGGCTGAGGGCCATCAGCGCATTCGTGAAAGCTACGCCATCGGAACAGGGCGCTGGCGGGCTTTGCCTTTTGCCATCAACGTCTTAACCCACAGCCAGCAGCGTTATCGCCGTAACCTGCGTTTCTATGCCGATGAACCGCGCTTGCGCGTTGGCGGCCCCACCTGGCACTGGGTTCGCGAAGGCATACTGGCAGGGGAACAGGCGCTGGCAGGTGCAGGTCAGGACGACACGCCAACGCTCATTCTTCAGGCTGAAGAGGAGCGGGTGGTGGATAACCGCATGCACGACCGCTTTTGTGAACTGCGAGCCGCAGCCGGACACCCTTGTGAAGGGGGTAAACCGCTGGTCATAAACGGCGCGTACCATGAGATCCTTTTCGAAAAGGACGCCATGCGCTCAGTCGCACTCCACGCCATCGTCGACTTTTTCGGCAGGCATAACTGATATTCACCAGAGGTTAAATTTTTCTATGTACCAGGTTGTCGCGTCTGATTTAGATGGCACGCTGCTCTCTCCCGACCACACTTTATCGCCTTACGCGAAAGAGACCTTAAAACTCCTGACCGCCCGTGGCGTGAACTTTGTCTTCGCTACCGGCCGCCACCACGTCGATGTGGGGCAGATCCGCGATAATCTGGAGATCAAATCTTACATGATCACCTCCAACGGTGCCCGCGTGCACGATCTGGACGGGAATCTGATCTTCACCCATAACCTCGATCGCGACATTGCCACCGATCTGTTCGGTATCATGCATAACAGCCCCGACATCATCACTAACGTGTATCGCGATGATGAGTGGTTTATGAACCGTCACCGCCCGGACGAGATGCGTTTCTTCAAAGAGGCGGTCTTTAACTATTCGCTGTATGAACCGGGCCTGCTGGATCCGGAAGGCATCAGCAAAGTGTTCTTCACCTCCGACAGCCACGAAGCGCTGCTCCCGCTGGAGCAGGCGATTAATGCCCGCTGGGGCGACCGGGTTAACGTCAGCTTCTCCACGCTGACCTGTCTGGAAGTGATGGCAGGCGGCGTCTCCAAGGGGCATGCCCTGGAAGCGGTGGCTAAACGTCTGGGCTTTGATCTGCGGGACTGCATCGCCTTTGGCGACGGCATGAACGACGCCGAGATGCTGTCGATGGCGGGTAAGGGCTGCATCATGGAAAACGCTCACCAGCGCCTGAAAGATCTCCATCCGGAGCTGGAGGTGATCGGCACCAACGCTGACAACGCGGTGCCAAAATACCTGCGTAAGCTGTTTCTTGAATAATCTCACCTGGTTATTTAACGTTCAGTTGTCAACCGAATAGTTCGCTACAATGCCTGTCCATCTTTTCAAGAGACAAGCATTGTGGCGCTACTCATTATCACCACTATCCTGTGGGCCTTCTCTTTTAGCCTGATCGGCGAATACCTTGCCGGCCATGTCGACAGCTACTTCTCGGTGCTGATGCGCGTGGGGCTGGCGGCGCTGGTGTTCCTGCCGTTCCTGCGTACGCGCGGGCAAACGTTGAAAACCATTCTGCTCTACATGCTGGTGGGGGCGATGCAGCTCGGCATCATGTATCTGTTCAGCTTCCGGGCTTACGTCTACCTGTCGGTATCGGAATTCCTGCTGTTCACCGTTCTCACCCCGCTCTATATCACCCTGATTTACGATCTGCTCAGCAAACGCCGACTGCGCTGGGGCTATCTGCTGAGCGCGGCGCTGGCGGTGGTGGGCGCGGCGATCATTCGCTACGACAAAGTAAGCGACCATTTCTGGACCGGGCTGATGTTCGTCCAGCTCGCCAATATCAGCTTTGCCATCGGCATGGTGGGCTACAAGCGTCTGATGGAAACCCGCCCGATGCCGCAGCATAACGCCTTTGCCTGGTTCTATATGGGAGCGGCGATCGTTGCGGTTGCGGCGTGGTTCATGCTGGGGAACCCACAGAAGCTGCCGACCACCACGCTGCAGTGGAGCGTGCTGGTGTGGCTGGGCGTAGTGGCATCGGGGCTGGGTTACTTCATGTGGAACTATGGCGCCACGCAGGTGGACGCCGGGACGCTCGGGATTATGAACAACGTTCACGTCCCTGCGGGCCTGCTGGTGAACCTCGCCATCTGGCAGGAACAACCGCACTGGCCAAGTTTCATTATTGGGGGGACGGTGATCCTGGCTTCACTGTGGGTACATCGCCGTTGGGTCGCTCCGCGCTCCGGACAAATGGCAGATGATCGCAAGCGTGATTCCGCGCTGAGCGAATAAAGGCTTCGGTAATCGGTTGTCGCTGCTCGCCGTCGCGCACGGCGGCGTACAGCCGGCTCCACAATCCCTCGCCCAGGGTTTTGGTCACCACCAGACCCTGGCGTTCAAAGCTCTCCACCACCCAGTGCGGCAGCGCCGCGATGCCCATTCTGGCCGCCACCATCTGAATCAGCAGCAGGGTGTTATCCACGCTTTTCAGCTGCGGGCTGATGCCGGCCGGCTGCAGGAAGTGACGCCAGATATCCAGACGACTGCGCTGAACCGGGTAGATCAGCAGCGTTTCGGTCGCCAGATCTTCCGGCGTAATACGCGTTCTGGAGGCCAGCGGGTGATCCGGGGCCAGCACCAGGCGCACTTCAAAATCAAACATTGGCGAATAGTGCAGGCCACTGCGCGGCAGAATATCCGAGGTCATGACCAGATCCAGCTCGCCCTGCTGGAGGGAGGGCTGTGGATCAAAGGTCACCCCGGATTTAAAGTCCATCTCCACCTGCGGCCAACGCTGGCGGAAGTTCTCAAGCGCGGGAGTCAGCCACTGGATACAGCTGTGACACTCGATGGCGATGCGCAGTCGGGTCTGCTGCGGCTCATGGCAGGCCTGCAACGCGCTGGCGATCTGCGGCAACACCTGATTCGCCAGCTGCAGCAGGATCTCACCCTGCGGCGTAAAGCGTAGTGGCTGACTCTTACGCACAAACAGACGAAAGCCAAGGCGCTGTTCCAGATCGCTGAACTGGTGGGAAAGGGCGGACTGGGTCTGATGCAGCGTGGCCGCCGCCGCCGCAAGAGAACCGCAGTTCCGCAACGCCTGGAGCGTTTTCAGGTGTTTAATCTCGATCATGAATGTCCTTCACTTCGCCATGAGCAATTTGCGCTTGAGGAATATACAGTACCTTCACATTATGGAAGTGTAAACATCTGGACGGCTAAATCCTAAAAATTCACAGGGGACATATCATGACAATCATTAATCACACCCTCGGTTTCCCGCGCGTCGGTCTTCGTCGCGAGCTGAAAAAAGCGCAAGAGAGCTACTGGGCGGGCAACGCCACCCGTGACGAGCTGCTGGCCGTCGGCCGCGAGCTGCGCGCCCGTCACTGGGATCAGCAAAAACAGGCAGGCGTTGATCTGCTGCCGGTGGGCGATTTCGCCTGGTACGACCATGTTCTGACTACCAGCCTGCTGCTTGGCAACGTGCCGGCTCGTCATCAGAACAAAGATGGATCGGTCGATCTCGACACCCTGTTCCGCATTGGCCGTGGCCGCGCCCCCACCGGTGAACCGGCTGCCGCAGCGGAAATGACCAAATGGTTCAACACCAACTACCACTACATGGTGCCGGAATTTGTGAAGGGTCAGCAGTTCAGACTGACCTGGACCCAACTGCTGGACGAAGTGGACGAAGCGCTGGCCCTGGGCCACAAGGTAAAACCTGTTCTGCTGGGGCCGGTCACTTATCTCTGGCTGGGCAAGGTGAAGGGCGAGCAGTTTGACCGCCTGAGCCTGCTGAATGACATCCTCCCGGTGTACCAGCAGGTGCTGGGCGAGCTGGCAAAACGCGGTGTGGAATGGGTGCAGATCGACGAGCCGGCCCTGGTGCTGGAGCTGCCGCAGGCGTGGCTGGATGCCTTCAAACCGGCTTACGACGCCCTCGCGGGTCAGGTGAAGCTGCTGCTCACCACCTATTTTGAAGGAGTCACGCCGAACCTCGATACCATCACCGCGCTGCCGGTGCAGGGCCTGCACGTTGACCTGGTGCAGGGTAAAGATGATGTTGCGGAACTGAATGCCCGCCTGCCGTCCGACTGGCTGCTCTCTGCGGGTCTGGTAAATGGTCGTAACGTCTGGCGTGCCGATCTGACCGAGAAATATGCCCAGATTAAAGACATCGCAGGCGTTCGTGATCTGTGGGTGGCCTCATCCTGCTCCCTGCTGCACAGCCCGATCGATCTGAGCGTCGAAACCCGGCTTGATGAGGAAGTGAAGAGCTGGTTTGCCTTCGCCCTGCAAAAGTGTGAAGAACTGGCCCTGCTGCGCGATGCGCTGAACAGCGGCGATACCACGGCGATTACCGCGTGGAGCGCGCCAATCCAGGCCCGTCGCCACTCGACCCGCGTGCACAATGTCGCAGTGGCGAAGCGTCTGGCCGCCATCACCGCTCAGGACAGCCAGCGCCAGAGCGCCTATGAAGTGCGTGCTGAAGCCCAGCGCGCACGCTTTAAGCTTCCGGCATGGCCGACCACCACTATCGGCTCCTTCCCGCAGACCACCGAGATCCGCGGCCTGCGCCTGGACTTCAAAAAGGGCAACCTGGATGCGGGCAACTACCGCACCGGCATTGCTGAACACATCAAACAGGCGATTGTGGAGCAGGAGCGCCTGGGTCTGGACGTGCTGGTTCACGGCGAAGCCGAGCGTAACGACATGGTTGAATACTTCGGTGAACACCTGGACGGTTTCGTCTTTACCCAGAACGGCTGGGTGCAGAGCTACGGCTCCCGCTGCGTGAAGCCGCCGGTGGTGATCGGCGACGTCAGCCGTCCGGAAGCGATCACCGTGGAGTGGGCGAAGTATGCCCAGTCTCTGACCGACAAGCCGGTGAAGGGCATGCTGACCGGTCCGGTGACCATCCTCTGCTGGTCCTTCCCGCGTGAAGACGTGACCCGTGAAACCATCGCCAAGCAAATCGCCCTGGCGCTGCGTGACGAAGTGGCGGATCTGGAAGCGGCGGGCATCGGCATTATCCAGATTGACGAACCGGCGCTGCGCGAAGGTCTGCCGCTGCGTCGCAGCGACTGGGATGCCTACCTGGCATGGGGCGTGGAGGCCTTCCGCATTAACGCCGCGGTGGCCAAGGATGATACCCAGATCCACACCCACATGTGTTACTGCGAGTTCAACGACATTATGGATTCCATCGCCGCGCTGGATGCCGATGTGATCACCATCGAAACCTCACGGTCCGATATGGAGCTGCTGGAGTCGTTTGAAGAGTTCGACTACCCGAACGAAATCGGGCCGGGCGTATACGACATTCACTCCCCGAATGTGCCCAGCGTGGAGTGGATTGAAGCCCTGCTGCAGAAAGCGGCCCAGCGTATCCCGGCCGGGCGCCTGTGGGTGAACCCGGACTGCGGCCTCAAAACCCGCGGCTGGCCAGAAACCCGCGCCGCGCTGGCGAACATGGTGAAGGCAGCGCAGAATTTGCGCCAGGGTTAATCCCGGCGGCACGATTGCCGGGCGGCGCGTTCGCTTGCCCGGCCTACGATTCGCTGCCGTTATAGGTCCGGTAGGGCCTTTCAGAGAGATTAAAATTCTCTTGATAGCACAATATAACCATTAAACCTGACAGAACATTCGTCTTTATTTATAAGGCTGGAAGCAATAAAGACATCTTTCTTCATTTCTTTATTAATGTATGAATATTTTGCTGTAAGTGATTGGGTGTTGTTTTCGTAATAGCTATCAAGATAAGCACTCTGAGGTATATTCGCTTTACCCTGTGTCATAGCACTTTCATAATCAAATCTGGCAAGTGTTGCAGCATACAGCCTGGATACGGGAGAAATATCGATAATATCAACGACTGTTTTGTTTCGATGAATAGTCGAAGTGTCAATCTGTAAATCACGAGATAGCGCATTGAATAAAGTTGTTTCCATTGTCGCTCCGACAATAGCACATCTATTACTTTGCGCTTGTGAGAACAGAGGAATAATGATTATCATACACAAGAGTATTTTATTAAGCATTTAATCCTCCACGACTAATATTTTATCACTGCTTGCAGCGATAATTTTACGACCAGAAATATTCAGAATGATACAACCATCGGATGCTTCCCCCGGATGCAATGAACTTTCTCCATGTATCATGAAACTATCCCTGCCGCACATGTCATTCCCGTCATAAGGTGTTAGCCTCATTGTCCATGCTTTAGTTTTAGGGTGATAGAAGGCAGCCCCAATGGTATAGGTTCCTCTTGGCAACGGGCCTTTATTTTTTACACACTCATATTCAGAATTATTCTTAAAGCCAGGCCTACCCGCATACTGGCCATCAAATTGATAGGTGCCATCCAGATAAAAAGAATGTGAACTAACTTTATAAAACCAGGTCATACTCTGGCCTCCTGCTTGGCATCCCAGCTATCTGAATGAATAATATTTCCATCTAGGTAATGCCATGTGATTTTTTCATAAGCCAAATAAAAAGCTTCAAGATGATTATGTCTTTCAAAGGTGGCGTTTTTGATGTCGAACATTAATGGCTCTATTCCATTCACCCTGACATCCATCATCGTTATCCGGAAGTACTCTTCTTCCTGACCATTATGGTTTATATGATAAAATTTAAGTTCTGCTTGCTTGAATTTACTACCGGTAGATACGCCTTTATAAAGGTAAGGTGAAGAACTATCTATTTCTTTAATTAAAGCAAAATCACCATGAATTCGTTTGCCAGTAATTTTACCGGTAAGGTTGTCTATGGGAAGATCGACAGAATGCATAAACTCTACAATTTCAATGCTTCCTTCTCTTCCTCGTATATCAACGGAACCTTTAATCTGATTGCCTGCGTAATCTGTTAACCAAAGATAGACTGGAATAGCCATCTTATAACCTCCTGTTTTAAGAGTAGATATTAAAATCAGCGTACGCCTGACATGCCGAATAGAGAACCCTAAAAGTCTGGTTAATTTCTTAAAGCGTTTGTATTTGGTGATGGCTCACAAAATCAGGCGGCGAACATGGTGAAGGCAGCGCAGAATTTGCGCCAGGGTTAATCCCGGCGGCACGATTGCCGGGAGGCGCATTCGCTTGCCCGGCCTACAATTCGCTGCCGTTGTAGGCCCGGTAAGGCGTAGCCGCCACCGGGCATTTTACGCCTGCCCGTCCATCAGGCGGCTGATATGAATGCTTAACCACGTCAACTCATCTTTCGGCAGGGTGAGCTGATATTTATCCTGCACGTAATCGCGGATCGCCCATGCCACGGTCATCGCGTCCGGGCGGTGGCGCATCAGTTCCTGATAAAAATCTTCGGTCTCGCTGAGGGCGATTTTCCCGGCCAGTACCCGCTCCGCAAAGTAACGCAGATGGGTGATAAAGCGCATGTAGTTAACCGACCGGGTATCGACGGCTTTGCCCAGTTTATAGCGCACGATATCGGCGATGCGGTTGACCAGTTCGACCTGCTGATGAGCGGTGCTGTCGTCGTCCTGGCTGCTGGCGTTGATCAGATGAAAGGCGATGTTTACCGCCTCGTCTTCAGGTAACGCAACGTCAAACTTCTCATTGACCTGCGCGCGCGCCTGCAACCCCACGCTGTACTCCTGCGGATAGTAGCGCTTCACTTCCCAGCTCAGCTTATTCAGGATTGTCTGCCCGCTCCGGCTGCGCTCCACCGCAAAATGCAGATGCTCCGCCAGGGTAAACAGCAAGACGGAATTGAGCTTATCTCCGCACAGGCTGCGCGCGAGGGTAAGAATGTCATGGCTAATGTCGAAGAAGGCCGCAGGAATGGTGTCCGTCAGGGATAAAAAATGGCGGGATTTAAGATCGCTCAGCGGCAGGAATACTTTCTCCACCTGCGTCAGGTCGATATTGGTACCGGGTTTCGCCCCAAAGCCGATCCCCTTGCCGAACAAAATCATCTCCCGCTGATCGCTGTCGACCAGCAGCATACTGTTATTAAGCGACTTTTTTATCGTTATCACGGTTATTCCTGCGGCATGGCCGGTTAGCTCATGTCTGCGCCATTGCTGGCGATCACTTTTTTGTACCACCAGAAGGAGTCTTTTTTCAGGCGTTTTAGCGTGCCGTTGCCTTCATCATCCTGATCGACATAGATAAAACCGTAGCGCTTGGACATCTGCGAGGTGCCCGCACTGATAATGTCGATGCATCCCCAGGTGGTGAATCCCATCACATCCACCCCTTCATTAATAGCTGCCAAAGTTTGCTCGAAGTGGGCGCGGAAATAGTCGATACGGTAGCTGTCGTGGATCTCGCCGTTTTCGACCACATCCTTCGCACCCAGGCCGTTCTCAACGATAAACAGCGGCTTCTGATAACGGTCGTACAGTTCCAGCAGGGAGATTTTCAAGCCGACAGGATCGATCTGCCAGCCCCATTCGGACGCGGGCAGGTAGGGGTTTTTCACCCCGAGAACGGTATTGCCCGGGATGCGCTCAACGTCCGGCTGGGTCGATTCGGTCATCGACATGTAGTAACTAAAGGAGACGAAGTCGACGGTATGATCCTTTAAAATATGCCGATCGTCGGCCTGCATCTGGATCTGGATATCCCGACGCGCAAGATCGCGCAGGATCAACGGCGGATATTCGCCAAATACCTGAACGTCGGCGTAGAAGTAGTTCTCCAGATTCTTTTTCAGCGTCGCTTCCACATCTTCGGGACGACAACTGTGGGGATAGGTCGTGAGCTTGGTCAGCATGCACCCGACCTGGCTACCCGGGATTTTGGCATGGCAGTCGCGTGTCACCAGCGCAGAGGCGACAAACTGGTGATGCAGCCCCTGGTAGATATCCTGCTGCGCTTTGCCGGGGGCGCTTTTCTCTTCGCGGATGCCCGCGGTGGTAAACGGGTGGCGGTGGATACTGTCGATCTCATTGAACGTCAGCCAGTAGCGCACCAGCTCTTTGTAGCGGTCAAAACAGACGTTGCTGAAGCGCACGAAAGCATCCACCACGTTGCGGTGCACCCAGCCGTTATATTTTTCGCTCAGGGCCAGCGGCATCTCGTAGTGAGAAAGCGTCACCAGCGGCTCAATGTTATGGCGACGCAATTCGCGGAACATGTCTTCATAAAACTGCAGTCCCGCCTCATTGGGCGCGCTGTCTTCGCCGGTGGGGAAGATACGTGACCAGGCGATGGACACGCGCAGCACCCTGTAGCCCATCTCGGCAAACAGGGCGATGTCGTCCTTGTAGTGGTGATAAAAATCGATGCCGCGGCGCTTGGGGTAGCGCGCGTCGTTTTTACCTTCAAACGCGTCGCGGATATTCTCGTCCGTCAGCGCCATATGGCCACTGTAATCCTTCACGGACAGGTTGGGCTTCCAGGTGATGGCGTCAGCGACGGACGGCCCTTTGCCATCCACATTCCATGCCCCTTCGGCCTGATTGGCGGCTATCGCGCCGCCCCATAAAAAACCTTGCGGAAACGGGAGGGATTTTTCCATTACACGGACTCCTTAAGCGTCATGATGATATGCGGGTCTGGATTCTTATCGTCGGTATTACCTGGTGTCAGCGAAAAGCGTTCGCCGTTAGTGACCACCATCATCACCACCGGATCGAGCCCGGCGGCCGTGATGGTATCGAGAGAAAATTCAATCAGCGTGTCGCCGCTCTTTACGTGCTGGCCTTCCACCACCCGTGGGGAAAAGCCTTCGCCCTGCAGCCTGATGGTGTCGATACCGATGTGGAAAATCAGCTCGACGCCCGCATCGGTGAGCAGGCTCAGCGCATGGCCGCTTTCAAATACGTTCACGATGGTTCCATTCGCCGGGGCACGCAGCACCCCCTGAGAAGGGATAATGGCGATCCCATCGCCCATGATCTTGCGGGAGAAAACGTCGTCGTTTACCTTCTCAAGCGGGATGATTTGCCCCTCGACCGGACGGGTGAAACTCAGCGCGTCGCTTTTTTCAGGCGCTTTATCGCGCCAGAGCAGCAGGGCGCTGATAAACGCCACGGCAAAAGATAACCCTGCCCCGGCAAAGGCCCAGACGATATTCATGGCGTTATCCGGCGAGACAAACATCGAGATGCTGGCAAGCCCAGGGCCGACGAGCGCAAAGGCCTCAATCGCCATCCAGCCGATAAATGCCCCGCCCACGATGCTGCCGAGGATCACGCTGTAGAGCGCTTTTTTATTCAGCAAAGTGACGCCATAGAGTGCCGGTTCGGTAATGCCGAACAGCGCGGAGATCCCGGCGGAGAAGGCGGTGGATTTCAGCACCTTATCTTTGCTTTTGAGCGCAATCGCCAGACAAGCCCCGGACTCGGCAATGTTGTGCGCCAGAGAGGCCGGAAGATAGAGCATCTCGCGCCCGAACTGGCTCATGGAGGCCACGGCGTACGGCAGCATCGGCTTGTGCATCCCGGCGGCGACCATAAAGGGCAGGGCGGCGGCCAGCAGCCCGGTTGCCACAAAGCCAAGTTTGCCGTACAGCCACAAAATCACCGTTGCCAGGCCTGCACCCAGCTCGTAACCCAGCGGCCCCAGGATCAGCAGCGTGACCGGGACCGTCACCAGAAGAGAGAGCATCGGCGAGAGGAAAATGCGCAGCGCGCCGGGGGAATAGCGGTTAAACAGCTTTTCCGTCTGGGCGTAAAAGAGTACGCACAGAATGGCGGGGAAGACCTGCGAGGCATAGGCCACGTTGCGCAGATCAAACGACATGAACGCCGTGCCGTCTGCCAGCTGTTTGGTCATTGCCGGCAGCACCATGACGGAGACCGCCGAGACGGCAACCAGCACGTTCACCTTCAGCTTCATCGCCGTGGTGATCGCCACCAGAATGGGCAGGAAGTAGAGTGGCGCAGAGCCGATGTTATCCAGCACCTTGTAGGTTGAACTGTCGCGGCTGAGCCAGCCCATGACGTCCAGCAACAGCAGTAGCGACTTCAGCACGCCGCCACCGGCAATGGCAGGCACCAGCGGCTGAAAAACGCTGATGACGAAATCGACAATCTGCGCGCCACGCGAGGTTTTAGCCGCCGCGTGTTGGCCTGCGGACTGAGGCGACCCCACCAGCGAGCGCACCGCTTCAAAAACCTGCACCACGTCATGACCGATAATCACCTGACACTGCACGTTCACCCGCACGCCCAGGACGCCGTCGACCTTTGCCAGTGCCGTCTCATTGACCTTGTTATTGTCATACAGGCTCAGCCGCAAGCGGGTAGAGCAGTGTTCGATATGTTCGATATTCTCAGCACCGCCGACCTGGGCGATGATTTCCAGCGCTGTTTGCAAGTGGTTCATGTTCTGGCCCCTGTCTCCAGAGCAAAAAAAAAGACCTGAACCCCCTCTGCGCTCGAAAACGGAGAGGGGGTTCAGGTCTTGCCTACGGATCGTAGTTACACGCCTGTGGTTTTTATATCGTCCGGATTGTGATTAAAAGTCAAACGGTCACGTCTCTTTGCGTATTGAAATGTGAGCCGCTTAACTTTTTTTACCGCCGTACTGGCGGAACCACGCCAGCATTCGCTGCCAGCCATCTTTCGCTGACTCTTCGTGATAGCTCGGTCGGTAATCGGCATTAAACGCGTGTCCCGCGCCCGGATAGACCACAATCTCCGCCGTTGCGTTTGCCGCCCGCAGGGCATGACGCATCGTCTCGACGGTATCCAGCGGAATGCCGGTGTCTTCGGCACCATAGAGCCCAAGCACGGGGGCGTTTAAATCGGTGGCAATATCAACCGGATGCTTCGGTGAATTCAGGGTCTTCTCGCCGACCAGCTTGCCATACCACGCCACGGCCGCTTTCAGCTGCGGGTTGTGCGCGGCATACAGCCAGCTGATACGCCCGCCCCAGCAGAAGCCGGTCGCCAGCAGGCGATGGGGATCGCCGCCATTGCGCGCTGCCCAGTTGGCGACGTGATCGAGATCCGCCAGCACCTGTGCGTCCGGCACTTTGCTCACCAGGTTGCTGAACAGGGTGGGGATGTCGCTGTACTCGTTCGGATCGCCCTGACGGAAATAGAGCTCCGGCGCGACCGCCAGATACCCTTCCAGCGCCAGACGACGGCAGAGGTCGCGAATATGTTCATGCACGCCGAAAATTTCCTGAATCACAATGACGATCGGCAGCGGCCCTTCCGCCTCTTTTGGCCGGGCATGATAAGCGGGCATATTGTCGCCCTGGGTCGGAATGGAGGTCTCTCCGGCGGAAATCGCATCGCCGGCGGTGGTGACTACGGTTGACGTTTGTAGGTCAGCAGCAGGTGCAAATCCAGTTTTTCCAGTCATGGCATTCTCCGTACCAATTAGCGCAAAGGTAAATATAGTCCGCAGGTTATCAATCCACAGTGCCCGAAACAGGCTATCTTTTGTGCAAGCGTGATCGATATAACTTGTTAATGTGATGTTAGTCACCTTTTTATGGTAATTAACTGCAATCAATTTCATTCCCGGTGATGTCTGTCACGAAAATAAGCTGTTTGCTTCGGTAAAGTACCGCTTTGCTTCTGCTGACAAACTGACCCACAGAGGAGTTTTCTATGTCTAAGTCTGATGTTTTTCATCTCGGCCTCACTAAAAACGATTTACAAGGGGCTACGCTCGCTATCGTCCCTGGCGATCCAGAGCGTGTGGAAAAGATCGCCGCGCTGATGGATAAGCCGGTTAAGCTGGCATCTCATCGTGAATTCACCACCTGGCGCGCAGAGCTGGACGGAAAACCGGTGATCGTCTGTTCAACCGGTATCGGTGGTCCGTCTACCTCTATCGCTGTTGAAGAGCTGGCGCAGCTGGGCATCCGTACTTTCCTGCGTATCGGTACCACCGGCGCAATTCAGCCGCATATCAACGTTGGCGACGTGCTGGTCACCACGGCGTCCGTTCGTCTGGATGGCGCAAGCCTGCACTTTGCGCCGATGGAGTTCCCGGCAGTGGCCGATTTCGAGTGCACCACCGCGCTGGTGGAAGCGGCGAAATCCGTTGGCGCAACCACCCACATTGGCGTAACCGCCTCGTCTGACACCTTCTACCCGGGCCAGGAGCGCTACGACACCTTCTCCGGTCGCGTGGTTAGCCGCTTCAAAGGCTCGATGGAAGAGTGGCAGTCCATGGGCGTGATGAACTATGAAATGGAATCCGCCACGCTGCTGACCATGTGCGCAAGCCAGGGTCTGCGTGCCGGTATGGTTGCAGGTGTCATTGTTAACCGGACTCAGCAAGAGATCCCGAACGCCGAGACCATGAAGCAGACCGAAAGCCACGCGGTGAAAATCGTGGTGGAAGCGGCCCGCCGCCTGCTGTAATTCTCCCCTTTTCTACGCTAAAGGCCGACCCGTTCGGCCTTTTTCTTTGCGTAACGCCTCGCAGAAAACTCTTTTCAAACTGGACGTTTATACAGCACAATTCTATTTTGTGCGGGTCATACCTTGATGCAGGGGGCGTCGTGGATATCTCTGTCCTTTTTTATGCCGTTATTGCGCTGGTTAGCGTCGGCGTGGGCTGGCTGTTCGCCAGCTACCAGCATGCGCAGCAAAAAGCCGATCAGCTGGCCGAACGTGAAGAGATGGTGGCCGATCTCAGCGCATTGCGACAGAACATTGCCCAAAGCGGGCACTGGCGCGACGAGTGCGAGCTGCTCAATAACGAACTGCGCAATCTGCGGGATATCAACACCTCGCTGGAAGCCGACCTGCGCGAAGTCACCACCCGGCTGGAATCGACCCAGCTGCATGCGGAAGACAAAATCCGCCAGATGATCAACAGCGAACAGCGTCTGAGCGAGCAGTTCGAAAACCTGGCGAACCGCATTTTTGAGCAGAGCAATCGCCGTGTCGATGAACAAAACCGCCAGAGCCTGAACGGCCTGCTGACGCCTCTGCGTGAACAGCTGGACGGTTTTCGTCGCCAGGTGCAGGACAGCTTTGGCCAGGAGGCGCGGGAGCGGCACACTCTGGCCCATGAGATCCGCAATCTCCAGCAGCTGAATGCCCAGATGGCGCAGGAGGCAATCAACCTCACCAAAGCGCTGAAAGGCGACAATAAAACTCAGGGTAACTGGGGGGAAGTGGTGCTGACTCGCGTGCTGGAAGCCTCCGGTCTGCGTGAAGGGCATGAATACCAGACCCAGGTCAGCATTGAAACGGAGAATCGCGCGCGAATGCAGCCCGACGTCATCGTCCGTCTGCCGCAGGAAAAAGACGTGGTCATCGACGCCAAAATGACGCTGGTGGCCTATGAGCGCTACTTCAATGCCGAGGACGACTACACCCGCGAGGCGGCGCTGCAGGAGCATATCGCCTCGGTGCGTAACCATATCCGTCTGCTGGGGCGCAAAGATTATCAGCAGCTTCCCGGCCTGCGTTCGCTGGACTACGTGCTGATGTTTATCCCGGTTGAGCCGGCCTTCTTACTGGCGCTGGACCGTCAGCCGGAGCTGATCTCCGAGGCGCTGAAAAACAACATTATGCTGGTGAGCCCGACCACGCTGCTGGTGGCGCTGCGCACCATCGCCAACCTCTGGCGCTACGAGCACCAGAGCCGCAATGCCCAGCAGATTGCCGATCGCGCCAGCCGCCTGTACGACAAAATGCGCCTGTTCGTCGATGATATGTCTTCGGTCGGGCAGAGCCTGGATCGCGCCCAGGAGAACTATCGCCAGGCGATGAAAAAGCTGGCGTCCGGGCGCGGAAACCTGCTGGCACAGGCCGAATCCTTCCGCAGCCTTGGCGTGGAAGTTAAACGCGAGATTAATCCGGAATTGGTCGAACAGGCCACCGCGCAGGATGAAGAGTACCGGCTGCGCAGTGACGGGGCTGTTCAAAAGACAAACAACACCTTAGCGGATGCTCACGCACCGGCAGACCCCCTGGAGCGTTATTCCCGGGGAGGTTGAATCGTAGGGCAAATGCGCCCAATCTGTTACACTTCTCGTACATTTGACTGATAAGCAGGCTCTGAGATGGTTGAAGATTCACAAGACACAACGCACTTTGGCTTTCAGACTGTCGCTAAAGCGCAGAAAGCTGACATGGTGGCCCACGTATTCCATTCCGTGGCGGCGAAGTACGATGTAATGAATGACCTGATGTCATTTGGCATTCATCGCTTGTGGAAACGCTTCACTATTGACTGTAGCGGCGTACGTCGTGGGCAAACCGTGCTGGATCTGGCGGGCGGTACCGGCGACCTGACGGCGAAATTCTCGCGTCTGGTGGGTGAAACCGGTCGCGTTGTGCTGGCTGACATCAACGACTCCATGCTGAAAATGGGTCGTGAAAAACTGCGCAATATCGGCGTGGTCGGCAACGTTGAATATGTCCAGGCTAACGCCGAGGCGCTGCCTTTCCCGGATAACACCTTTGACTGCATCACCATCTCTTTCGGTCTGCGTAACGTCACCGATAAAGAGAAAGCGCTGCGTTCCATGTACCGCGTGCTGAAACCGGGTGGACGCCTGCTGGTGCTCGAGTTCTCCAAACCGATTATTGAGCCGCTGAGCAAAGCGTACGACGCCTATTCGTTCCACATTCTGCCGCGCATTGGCGAAGTGGTGGCTAACGACGCCGACAGCTATCGCTACCTGGCCGAATCTATCCGTATGCACCCCAACCAGGACACCCTGAAAGCCATGATGCAGGATGCAGGCTTCGACAATGTTAATTACTTCAACATGACGGCGGGCGTTGTGGCGCTGCATCGCGGTTACAAGTTCTGAGTGGAGGTGGCGAATGCCGTTTAAACCCTTGATCACAGCGGGCGTTGAGAACGTACTCAATACTTTTCTGTATCGCTCACCTGCGCTGAAAACGGCGCGTCAGCGGCTGAACGGCAAGGTGCTGCGGGTGGTGGTAAAAGAGTTTTCGACCCCTCTGGTGCTGGTTTTCAGCGAGCGCCAACTCGACGTGCTGGGCGAGTGGGAAGGCGAGGCGGACTGCTCCGTTATCACCCATATGAGCACGCTGCCTAAACTGCGCGATCGCCAGCAGCTCACCGCTCTGATCCGCAGCGGTGAGCTGGAGGTTGAAGGCGACATTCAGGTGGTGCAGAACTTCGTTGCGCTGGCCGATCTGGCGGAATTCGACCCGGCCGAGCTGCTGGCCCCCTGGACGGGCGATATTGCCGCAGAGGGGATCGGTAAAGTGCTGCGCGGCGGCGCCTCTTTTCTGAAGAAAGGTCTTCAGCGTCAGCAGCGCTATGCTGCGGAAGTGCTTACCGAAGAGTGGCGCATGGCGCCCGGGCCGCTGGAAGCGGCATGGTTTGCAGAAGAAACCGCCGCGGTTGAGCGTTCGGTTGACGCACTGACAAAACGGCTTGAAAAGCTGGAGGGCAAATGACGCCAGGTGAAATTCGGCGCCTCTATTTTATCATCCGCACCTTTTTGAGCTACGGGCTCGATGAGTTGATCCCTCGAATGCGCATCACGTTGCCGCTGCGCCTCTGGCGGCAAACGCTTTTCTGGATGCCAAATCGTCATAAAGACAAACTGCTTGGTGAGCGGCTGCGTCTGGCGCTGCAGGAGCTGGGTCCGGTGTGGATCAAGTTCGGCCAGATGCTCTCGACCCGCCGCGATCTCTTCCCACCCCTGATTGCCGATCAACTGGCCCTGCTGCAGGACAAAGTCGCCCCGTTCGACGGTCGGCTGGCAAAGCAGCAGATCGAAAAAGCGATGGGCGATATCCCGGTAGAGAGCTGGTTTGATGATTTTGACATTCAACCGCTGGCCTCGGCCTCCATTGCCCAGGTGCATACCGCACGGCTGAAAGAGAATGGCAAAGAGGTGGTCATCAAGGTGATCCGCCCGGATATTCTGCCAATCATCAGAGCCGACATGAAGCTTATCTACCGTCTCGCCCGCTGGGTGCCGCGCCTGCTGCCGGATGGCCGCCGCCTGCGCCCGTTGGAAGTGGTGCGCGAATATGAAAAGACGCTGATTGATGAGCTGAACCTGCTGCGTGAATCGGCAAACGCCATTCAGCTGCGCCGTAACTTTGAAAACAGCCCGATGCTGTATGTGCCGGAAGTCTATTCCGACTACTGCAGTCAGGACATGATGGTGATGGAGCGCATCTACGGGATCCCGGTCTCTGATGTCGCGACCCTGGAAAAGCAGGGCACCAACATGAAGCTGTTGGCAGAGCGTGGCGTGCAGGTCTTCTTCACCCAGGTGTTCCGCGACAGCTTCTTCCATGCCGACATGCACCCGGGCAACATCTTCGTCAGCTACGAACATCCTGAAGATCCGCAATACATCGGCATCGACTGCGGTATCGTCGGCTCGCTGAACAAAGAAGATAAGCGCTACCTGGCAGAGAACTTTATCGCCTTCTTTAATCGCGATTACCGCAAAGTGGCCGAACTGCACGTCGACTCCGGCTGGGTTCCGCCGGATACCAACGTCGAAGAGTTTGAGTTCGCCATTCGTACGGTGTGCGAGCCGATCTTCGAGAAGCCGCTGGCTGAGATCTCGTTTGGCCATGTGCTGCTGAACCTGTTCAACACCGCCCGCCGTTTTAATATGGAAGTGCAGCCGCAGTTAGTTTTACTTCAGAAAACATTACTTTACGTTGAAGGGGTGGGGAGACAGCTCTATCCTCAGTTAGACTTATGGAAAACGGCAAAACCTTTCCTTGAGTCATGGATCAAAGATCAGGTGGGTCTGCCTGCCCTGTTCCGCTCCCTGAAAGAGAAAGCGCCGTTCTGGATTGAAAAAATGCCCGAATTGCCGGAACTGGTGTATGACAGTTTGCGTCAGAGCAAGAACCTGGAACACAGCGTGGATAAAATTGCTCGCGAACTGCAAACCAACCACGTGCGTCAGGGCCAGTCCCGATATCTGTTTGGCATTGGCGCCACGCTGCTGTTAAGCGGCACGCTGTTGCTGATAAACCGCCCTGACTGGGAGTTAATGCCCGCCTGGCTGATGGCCGGCGGCGTGGTGGTCTGGCTGGCGGGATGGCGTAAAACGCGCTGAATTGCATCGCTATCGCAGGGCCGCATAACGTATAATGCGGCCTGATTAATTTATCATCTACAACTGAGGAAGATGTATGGGTGGTATCAGTATCTGGCAATTAGTGATCATTGCCGTCATCGTCGTGCTGCTGTTCGGTACCAAAAAGCTTGGCTCTATCGGTTCCGATCTGGGCGCGTCCATTAAAGGCTTCAAGAAAGCGATCAAAGATGATGACGAGAAGCAGGATAAATCCAGCCAGGATGCGGATTTCACTGCTAAATCCATCGCCGATAAACAAGACGATGTCAAAAAGGAAAATGCTAAACGCCACGATAACGAGCAGGTGTAATACGTGTTTGATATCGGTTTTAGCGAACTGCTGCTGGTATTCGTGATTGGCCTCATCGTTCTGGGGCCTCAGCGTCTGCCGGTGGCAGTCAAAACAATTGCAGGCTGGGTGCGCGCGCTACGATCGCTGGCGACAACGGTTCAGAACGAGCTGGCGCAGGAGCTTAAGCTGCAGGAGTTTCAGGATAGCCTGAAAAAAGTAGAGAAGGCGAGCATGGATAACCTGACGCCGGAACTCAAAGCCTCTATGGACGAACTGCGCGAAGCGGCGGAATCCATGAAGCGCTCCTACAGCGTCAACGATCCGGAAAAATCGAGTGATGAAGCCAATACCATTCGCAATCCGCTGGTCAAAGATAACGAAGCGCAGCACGAAGGCGTGACGCCTGCCACTGCTGAACACCAGGCCAGTGCGCCCGAACAGACGCCTTCAGAGCCGGTGATCAAAAAACAAGAACCGACGCCAGCGCCCGCAGAGCAAAAGCCTGCACCCGCCGCTGAGCCGTCCTCCTCGTCGAGTGATAAATCGTAAACATGGCAGTAGATGAAACTCAACCGCTGATTACGCACCTGATCGAGCTGCGTAAGCGCCTGATGAACTGCATTATTGCGGTTTGCCTCATTTTTTTAGGCCTGGTCTATTTCGCCAACGACATCTATCAGGTGGTCTCTGCGCCGCTGATTAAGCAGATGCCGCTCGGCGCGACCATGATTGCGACCGACGTCGCCTCGCCGTTCTTCACGCCGATCAAGCTGACCTTCTGGGTATCGCTGATTGCCTCTGCGCCGGTGATCCTTTATCAGGTCTGGGCCTTTATCGCCCCGGCGCTGTATAAGCATGAACGCCGTCTGGTGATCCCGCTACTGGTCTCCAGCTCGCTGCTGTTCTATATCGGCATGGCCTTTGCCTACTTCGTGGTCTTCCCGCTGGCGTTTGGCTTCCTGGCAAATACCGCGCCGGTAGGGGTGCAGGTTTCAACCGATATCGCCAGCTATCTGAGCTTCGTCATGGCGCTGTTTATGGCGTTTGGCGTGGCGTTTGAGGTGCCGGTTGCCATCGTGCTGCTCTGCTGGGTAGGGGTCACCACCCCGGAAGATTTACGTAAAAAACGCCCGTACATTCTGGTGGGCGCCTTTGTGGTTGGCATGCTGTTAACGCCGCCGGATGTTTTCTCGCAAACCCTGCTGGCGATCCCGATGTATTGCCTGTTTGAGGTGGGTGTCTTCTTCTCGCGCTTCTATACCGGCAAGCGACGTGAAGATCACGAGGAAGAGTCAGAAGAGTAATATCAACCGCCCGCCAGGGCGGTTGTCATATGGGAGCGAGCATGTTTGATATCGGTCTGAACCTGACCAGCCCGCAGTTTGCCCAGGATCGCGATGAGGTCGTCGCCCGGGCCTTCGCCGCAGGCGTAAACGGATTACTGCTGACGGGCACCAACCTGCATGAAAGTGAGCAGGCGCACCAGCTGGCGCAGCGTTACGACCGTTGCTGGTCAACGGCGGGCGTCCATCCTCATGACAGCAGTCAATGGACGGCCGAAAGCGCAGACAGGCTGCGGGCACTGGCCGCCTCGCCGGAAGTGGTGGCTATCGGTGAGTGTGGCCTCGACTTTAATCGCAACTTCTCTACTCCCGCCGAGCAGGAACACGCCTTCAGCGCCCAGCTTGCGCTGGCAGCGGAGCTGGGGATGCCGGTGTTTATGCACTGCCGCGACGCCCATGAACGTTTTCTGGCGCTGCTGGAGCCATGGCTGGATAAGCTGCCCGGTGCGGTGCTGCACTGTTTTACCGGCACGCGACAGGAGGCGACAGACTGTCTGGATCGCGGTCTGTATCTGGGGATAACCGGATGGGTCTGCGATGAACGACGCGGGCTGGAGTTACGCGAGCTGCTGCCGGTCATTCCTGCCGATCGTCTGCTGATTGAGACCGATGCGCCATACCTGCTACCGCGCGATCTCAGCCCCAAACCGGCATCACGCCGCAACGAACCGGCGTATTTAGGGCATATCCTTGAGCGGGTTGCGCACTGGCGCACAGAGGATGCGCAGTGGCTGGCGGCGCAGACGGATGACAACGTGCGCCGTCTGTTTGGCGTTGAATTTTAAACTTTGCGGAAACTGGTGTTTTTCACGCTCTGCTTCACTTCTTTATTCAGTAAGTTCAGCAGCAGCATGGAGCGGGCTTCACCGTCCGGCTCAGCGAAAATCGCCACCAGCCCTTCGAACGCTCCTTCGGTGATCACCACATCATCGCCGGAGAAGGGCGTATCAGGATCGGTAATGTCTTCTGGCTGTTTATAGACCGAGAGCTGGTGGATGACGGAAGAGGGCACCGTAGCCGGATGCACGCCAAAGCGCACGAAGTGGCTGACACCGCGCGTCGCATTGATGGTGGTGGTGTGGATCACTTCGGGGTCGAATTCAACAAACAGATAGTTCGGGAACAGCGGCTCGCTGACCGTTGTGCGTCTACCGCGGACCATTTTTTCAAGCGTGATCATGGGCGTCAGGCAGTTCACCGCCTGGCGTTCCAGATGTTCCTGAGCACGCTGAAGTTGCCCGCGCTTGCAATACAGTAAATACCAGGCCTGCATAATGACTCTTTTCCGCTTGTTATGCCGGCAAGCATATCAAAACCCTGGCGGGATCGCTAAGCTGATTATAATGGCAGTACGCAGAAGAAGGCATGAATCTTCACGCTAATTTAACAAAAATACAGCATCACGCAGTCTTACGCCGTATAATGAAACGCTTACAGAGAGAGCTTGACTAACTGCATGAAATACAACGATCTACGCGATTTCCTGGAACTGCTGGAAAAGCAGGGCGAACTCAAACGTATTACCCTTCCTGTCGATCCTTATCTGGAGATGACAGAGATTGCCGACCGCACCCTCCGTGCCGGTGGGCCCGCGCTCCTGTTTGAAAACCCGAAAGGCTACACCATGCCGGTGCTTTGTAACCTGTTTGGCACACCAAAGCGTGTGGCGATGGGCATGGGCCAGGAGGATGTCAGCGCGTTGCGTGAAGTGGGTAAGCTGCTGGCTTTTCTGAAAGAGCCTGAGCCGCCAAAAGGTTTGCGCGATCTCTTTGATAAGCTGCCGCAGTTTAAGCAGGTGCTGAACATGCCGACCAAACGTCTGCGCGGCGCACCCTGCCAGCAGAAAATTGTGGAAGGCGATGCGGTCGATCTGACGCGTATTCCGATCATGCAGTGCTGGCCAGAAGACGCCGCCCCGCTGATCACATGGGGTCTGACCGTGACGCGCGGTCCGCATAAAGAGCGCCAGAACCTCGGAATCTACCGTCAGCAGCTGATCGGCAAGAACAAACTCATTATGCGCTGGCTGTCGCATCGCGGCGGCGCGCTTGATTTCCAGGAGTGGTGTGCGGCGCATCCGGGCGAACGCTTCCCGGTATCCGTAGCGCTGGGTGCCGATCCGGCCACCATTCTCGGCGCGGTGACGCCGGTGCCGGACACGCTGTCCGAATACGCCTTTGCCGGGTTACTGCGCGGCACCAAAACCGAAGTGGTGAAGTGCATTTCTAACGATCTGGAAGTGCCCGCCAGCGCCGAAATTGTCCTCGAAGGCTACATCGAGGCGGGTGAGATGGCTCCGGAAGGGCCGTATGGCGACCACACCGGCTATTACAATGAAATTGACAACTTCCCGGTATTTACCGTGACGCACATTACCCAGCGGGAAGATGCAATTTACCACTCCACCTACACCGGACGTCCGCCGGATGAACCTGCCGTACTCGGCGTGGCGCTTAACGAAGTGTTTGTGCCTATTCTGCAAAAGCAGTTTCCGGAAATTGTTGATTTTTATCTGCCGCCGGAAGGATGCTCTTATCGCCTGGCGGTGGTGACCATTAAGAAGCAGTACGCGGGTCACGCAAAACGGGTGATGATGGGCGTATGGTCTTTCCTGCGCCAGTTTATGTATACCAAGTTTGTGATCGTTTGCGATGATGACGTCAATGCCCGTGACTGGAATGACGTTATCTGGGCCATCACCACCCGTATGGACCCGGCACGCGATACCGTGTTAGTTGAAAACACGCCGATTGATTACCTGGATTTTGCCTCGCCGGTTTCCGGTCTTGGCTCAAAAATGGGACTGGATGCCACCAATAAATGGCCCGGCGAAACCCAACGTGAATGGGGTCGACCGATCAAAAAGGATCCTGAGGTGACTGCGCGAATTGACGCGATCTGGGATGAACTGGCCATAATGAATAACGGTACGCCGGATTCCGACCGTTAAGCCTTATAGACTTACCGACTGACAGAGAGAGCGAATGACAACCTTAAGCTGTAAAGTGACCTCGGTAGACGCTATCACCGACACTGTATATCGCGTCCGTTTAGTACCTGAATCGGCGTTCTCCTTCCGCGCTGGCCAGTATCTGATGGTGGTGATGGATGAGCGGGATAAGCGTCCTTTCTCAATGGCCTCCACGCCGGACGAGCAAGAGTTTATCGAGCTGCACATTGGGGCGTCAGAGCTCAACCTGTATGCGATGGCGGTGATGGATCGCATTCTGAAAGAGAACGAGATCGAGATTGATATCCCTCACGGGGAAGCCTGGCTGCGCGATGATGAAGAGCGTCCGCTGATCCTGATTGCCGGCGGCACCGGTTTCTCCTACGCGCGCTCCATCCTGCTGACGGCGCTGGCGCGTAACCCGGACCGCGATATCACCATCTACTGGGGTGGCCGTGAGTCGAAGCACCTTTACGATCTCTCCGAGCTGGAAGCGCTGAGCGTGACCCATCCTAACCTGCGCGTTGAGCCAGTGGTGGAGCAGCCGGAAGAGGGCTGGCGCGGTCGCAGCGGCACCGTGTTAACGGCGGTACTGCAGGATCATGGCACTCTGGTAAACCACGATATCTATATTGCCGGTCGTTTCGAGATGGCGAAAATTGCCCGCGACCTGTTCTGCAACGAGCGTGGCGCGCGTGAAGATCGTCTGTTTGGCGACGCGTTTGCGTTTATCTGAGACGAAAAAAACCCGCCCCTGACAGGCGGGAAAACGGCAACTAAACTGTCTCTCTTCGCCAATGACGCCATAACTGCGTTGGCTGCGCTCGCTCACCCGAATCACTTACTTCAGTAAGCTCATCGGGATTCGTTCGCTTGCCGCCTTGTTCTGACGCCATTGGCTTTGAGATACCTTTCTCGGTGTTACACCCTCTCAAATACCGTCGCGATCCCCTGACCCAACCCGATACACATGGTCGCCAGACCAAACTGGGCATCTTTGCGTTCCATCAGGTTGATAAGCGTGGTGCTGATACGCGCCCCGGAACAGCCCAGCGGATGACCCAGAGCGATGGCACCGCCGTTGAGGTTAATCTTCTCGTCGATCTGATCCATCAGTCCCAGATCCTTAATGCACGGCAGGATCTGCGCGGCGAAGGCTTCGTTCATCTCGAAAACGTCGATATCGCTGGTGGTAAGCCCGGCTTTTTTCAGCGCCAGCTTCGACGCCGGTACCGGGCCGTAACCCATAATCGACGGATCGCAGCCCACTACCGCCATCGAGCGGATACGGGCGCGCGGCGTCAGCCCCAGTTCGCGGGCGCGGCTTTCGCTCATCACCAGCATAGCGGCTGCACCATCAGACAGGGCGGAAGAGCTGCCCGCCGTCACGGTGCCGGTCACCGGATCAAAGGCCGGTTTCAGTGTCGAGAGCGCTTCGACGGTGGTTTCCGGGCGGATCACTTCGTCGAAGTAGAACTGCTTCAGCACGCCATCGGCGTCGTGACCGCCGGTTGGCAGAATTTCATTTTTGAAGGCGCCGGACTGCGTCGCAGCCCAGGCGCGGGCGTGCGAGCGGGCGGCAAAGCTGTCCTGCATTTCGCGGCTGATACCGTGCAGGCGGGAGAGCATCTCCGCCGTCAGCCCCATCATGCCCGCGGCTTTTGCCACATTGCGGCTCATGCCGGGATGGAAATCGACGCCGTGGCTCATCGGCACGTGACCCATGTGCTCCACGCCGCCAATCATGCACACCTGCGCGTCGCCGGTCATGATCATGCGTGCCGCATCGTGCAGGGCCTGCATCGACGAACCGCACAGGCGGTTGACGGTGACAGCCGGTACCGAGTGCGGAATTTCCGCCAGCAGCGCGGCGTTACGGGCGATGTTGAAGCCCTGCTCCAGGGTCTGCTGCACGCAGCCCCAGTAGATATCGTCCAGCGCGGTAGCCTCCAGCGCCGGGTTGCGCGCCAGCAGGCTACGCATTAAATGTGCGGAGAGATCTTCCGCACGCACGTGACGAAATGCGCCGCCCTTCGAACGGCCCATCGGGGTGCGAATTGCATCGACAATGACAACCTGTTCCATTGTGACTCCTTAAGCCGTTTTCAGTGCGCCAACCGGACGGGCAGGCTCAACCGGGGGATAGTACGCTTCGTTGTGACGCGCTTTATTACGCAGACCTTCCGGAGCCTGATACAGCGGGCCGAGATGCTCGTACTGCTGCGTCATATCCAGATAGCGGGCGCTGCCGAGCGTATCCAGCCAGCGGAACGCGCCGCCGTGGAACGGAGGGAAGCCCAGGCCGTAGACCAGCGCCATATCGGCTTCCGCCGGGCTGGCGATAATGCCCTCTTCGAGACAGCGCACCACTTCGTTGACCATCGGGATCATCATGCGGGCAACGATCTCTTCGTCGCTGAAATCGCGCTTCGCGTTGCTGACGTCTGCCAGCAGGCTATCCACGGTGGCGTCTTCCTCTTTCTTCGGCTTGCCTTTGCTGTCTTCTTTATAACGCCAGAAACCGAGGCCGTTTTTCTGACCGTAGCGACTGGATTCGAAGAGCGCGTCGATAGCATCGCGATAATCTTTCTGCATCCGCTCCGGGAAACCTGCCGCCATCACCGCCTGGGCGTGATGGGCGGTATCAATGCCGACGACGTCCAGCAGATAGGCCGGGCCCATTGGCCAGCCAAACTGTTTTTCCATCACTTTATCGATCTTGCGGAAGTCAGCCCCGTCGCGCAGCAGCTGGCTGAAACCGGCAAAGTACGGGAACAGCACGCGGTTGACGAAGAAGCCCGGGCAGTCGTTAACCACAATCGGGGTTTTGCCCATCTTGCTGGCCCACGCCACCACTTTGGCGATGGTTTCATCGGAGGTTTTCTCTCCGCGGATCACTTCAACCAGCGGCATGCGGTGCACCGGGTTAAAGAAGTGCATCCCGCAGAAGTTTTCCGGGCGCTTCAGGACGCTGGCCAGTTCGCCGATGGGAATCGTCGAGGTGTTGGACGCCAGCACGGTATCCGGGCGCACCTTCTCTTCTGTTTCCGCCAGCACCGCTTTTTTCACTTTCGGGTTTTCGACGACCGCTTCAACAACCACGTCCACGCGATCGAACCCGCTGTATTCCAGGGTCGGATGGATGGTGGAGATCACCCCGGAGAGCTTCAGGCCGTCAATCTTGCCGCGTTCCAGCTGTTTATTCAGCAGCTTGGCCGCTTCGGTCATGCCCAGGGTCAGCGATTTGTCGTTGATATCTTTCATGACTACAGGCACGCCTTTCCAGGCGGACTGATATGCGATGCCGCCGCCCATGATGCCTGCGCCCAGCACTGCGGCCTGTTTTGGCGTCTCGACATTTTTGGTGAGCTGCTTCGCTTTGCCCTTCACGAACTGGTCGTTGAGGAAAATACCCACCAGAGCACGCGCTTCGTTAGTGTGAGCCAGCGGGACGAAACTTTGGTTTTCTAATTTCAGTGCTTCGTCACGGCCCAGTTTTGCAGCAGCTTCAATGGTTTTCACCGCCGTAACAGGCGCCGGATAGTGTTTACCCGCCGTCTGCATCACCATGCCTTTGGCGATGGTGAAGCTCATGGTGGCTTCAATCTTACTTAAGTGCAGTGGCTCCAGTTTCGGCTGGCGTTTTGCTTTCCAGTCGAGATCGCCGTTAATTGCCTGGCGCAGGATCGCCACTGCCCCTTCGCGCAGTTTTTCAGGCTTCACCACGCCATCAACCAGACCGAGCTTCAGCGCCTGATCGGCACCGACATCTTTACCGGCGGCGATGATCTCAAGGGCGCTGTCGGCACCCAGCAGGCGCGGCAGACGGACCGAGCCGCCAAAGCCCGGCATAATGCCCAGTTTGGTTTCCGGCAGGCCGATGCGCAGATCCGGCGTCGCCAGACGGTAATCGGTGGCCAGTACGCATTCGCAGCCGCCGCCCAGCGCATAGCCATTGACTGCGGAAATCGTCGGGACCGGGAGATCTTCCAGACGGTTAAAGACGCTGTTGGCGAAATGCAGCCACTGGCTCAGCTGCTCCTGAGGCACCAGGAACAGCGAGAGGAATTCGGTAATGTCCGCGCCGACGATAAATGCCGCTTTTTCGGAACGCAGCAGCAGACCTTTTAAATCGGTTTGTTTTTCAAGAACGTCCAGAGCATGGCCAAGGCTGGCCACGGTTGCGGTGTCCAGCTTATTCACTGAGCCGGGGGCGTCGAATACCAGTTCGGCAATGCCACCTTCCAGCCAGTCTACGTACAGGGTGTCGCCTTTGTAGAGCATGTCAGTCTCCTGAATCCAGCAATTGGATCTGGTCATACCAGATGAATCGGAGTGTGGGTTTTGTGTTAATGAAATGCAAATTAGTCATTAAATAATTGTAGGCCCGATCACGCTCGGTGAAGATCACGCAGCCTTTCTGAGGTGTGCTAAGATGCGGAGACTTGAGGTCAAAACGAAAGGAATAATGATGGACTCACTGGCCGCGCTCTACAAAAATCATATTGTTACCTTACAGGAACGTACCCGCGACGTACTGGCTCGCTTTAAGCTGGATGCCCTGCTAATCCACTCCGGCGAGCTGTTCAATGTCTTCCTCGACGATCATGCTTATCCCTTCAAGGTGAATCCGCAATTTAAAGCCTGGGTGCCGGTTACGCAGGTTCCCAACTGCTGGTTGCTGGTGGATGGCGTGAACAAGCCGAAACTGTGGTTCTACCTGCCGGTGGATTACTGGCACAACGTGGAACCGCTGCCGACCTCCTTCTGGACGGACGAAGTCGAGGTGATTGCCCTGCCGAAAGCTGACGGCATTGGCAGCCAGTTACCTGCAGCACGCGGCAACATCGCCTATATTGGCCCGGTGCCTGAACGCGCGCGCGGTCTGGAGATCGCTGCGGATAACATCAACCCGAAAGGCGTTATCGACTATCTGCATTACTACCGCTCTTATAAGACCGACTATGAACTGGCGTGCATGCGTGAAGCGCAAAAAACCGCGGTGAACGGCCATCGTGCGGCGCATGAAGCCTTCCTGTCCGGCATGAGCGAGTTTGATATTAACCAGGCCTACCTGACGGCCACCGGCCATCGTGATACCGACGTTCCTTACAGCAACATCGTGGCGCTGAACGAGCACGCGGCGGTGCTGCACTACACCAAACTCGATCACCGCGCGCCGTCCGAAATGCGCAGCTTCCTGCTGGATGCCGGTGCGGAATATAACGGCTATGCCGCTGACCTCACCCGTACCTGGGCCGGAAACAGCGACACCGAGTTCGCTGCGCTTATCAAAGACGTGAACGACGAGCAGTTGGCCCTGATCGCCACCATGAAGGCGGGCGTAAGCTACGTGGATTACCATGTCCAGTTCCATCAACGCATTGCGAAGCTGCTGCGTAAGCACCAGATCGTCAGCGATATGAGCGAAGAGGCGATGGTGGAAAACGACCTGACCGGGCCATTTATGCCGCACGGCATCGGTCACCCGTTGGGTTTGCAGGTACACGACACCGCAGGCTTTATGCAGGATGACACCGGTACGCATCTGGCAGCGCCGTCCAAATATCCGTACCTGCGCTGTACGCGCATCCTGCAGCCGCGCATGGTGCTGACCATCGAGCCGGGCATCTACTTTATTGAGTCGCTGCTGGCACCGTGGCGTGAAGGGCAGTTCAGCAAACACTTCAACTGGCAGAAGATTGAAGCGCTGAAGCCGTTTGGCGGGATCCGTATCGAAGATAACGTGGTGATCCACGAAAACGGTACTGAAAACATGACGCGAGACCTGAAGCTGGCGTAATGGAAAGCTGGCTCATACCGGCAGCGCCGGTCACCTTTACGGAAGAGATTAAGAAAAGTCGTTTTATCACGCTGTTGGCCCATACCGACGGCGTGGAGGCGGCAAAAGCCTTTGTTGAGTCGGTACGCGCGGAACATCCTGACGCCCGCCACCACTGTGTGGCATGGGTGGCCGGGCCGCCTGACGACTCTCAAAAACTCGGCTTCTCGGATGATGGTGAACCGGCGGGCACGGCGGGCAAACCCATGCTCTCTCAGCTAATGGGCAGCGGCGTTGGCGAAATCACCGCCGTCGTGGTGCGATACTACGGCGGCGTACTGTTAGGAACGGGCGGGCTGGTCAAGGCCTATGGCGGTGGGGTCCAGCAGGCGCTGAATCATCTGACTACCCTCCGCAAAACACCACTTACCGAATATACTTTATTGTGCGATTACGCCCAGTTATCCGGCATCGAAGCGTTGCTGAAGCAGTATCAGGGCCTGATCGTGCACAGTGATTACCAGGCGATGGTGCAATTGCGGGTGGCGCTACCCCAGGCGTCGCTTCCGGCATTCTCAGCAAAACTGGCTGATTTTAGTCGTGGTTCGTTGCAATTACGGCCGATTGAAGAATAATCCCCACCTTACTTTTGAATACCTAAGGAAGCGGCAGAGATGCATTTTCGTGCCATAACCCGAATCGTTGGATTGCTGGTCATACTTTTTTCCGGGACGATGATCCTCCCTGGACTGGTGGCGCTTATTTATCGGGATGGTGCGGGCCGCGCCTTTACGCAGACCTTTTTTGTCGCGCTGATGATTGGTTCCCTGCTGTGGTGGCCTAACCGTCGTCAGAAAGGGGAGCTGAAATCCCGCGAAGGTTTCCTTATCGTGGTGCTGTTCTGGACCGTACTGGGAAGCGTGGGTTCGCTGCCCTTTATCTTCTCCGAACAACCCAACCTGAGCGTTACGGATGCGTTTTTTGAATCCTTCTCTGGCCTGACAACAACCGGGGCCACGACGCTGGTGGGGCTGGACTCGTTACCCCATGCCATCCTCTTCTACCGGCAGATGCTGCAGTGGTTCGGCGGTATGGGGATCATCGTATTGGCCGTGGCTATCCTGCCCATACTGGGCGTCGGGGGGATGCAGCTCTATCGTGCCGAGATGCCGGGGCCGCTGAAAGATAACAAAATGCGCCCGCGTATTGCCGAGACGGCCAAAACGTTATGGCTTATCTATGTATTGCTGACGGTGGCCTGCGCGCTGGCGCTGTGGTTCGCCGGGATGCCCGCCTTTGATGCTATCGGCCATAGCTTTGCCACCATCGCTATTGGCGGGTTCTCTACCCATGACGCCAGCGTTGGCTACTTTGACAGCCCGACGATCAACACCATTATTGCGGTCTTCCTGCTGATCTCCGGCTGTAACTATGGCCTGCACTTCTCTTTATTAAGCGGCCGTAACCTGAAGGTGTACTGGCGCGACCCGGAATTTCGCATGTTTATCGGCGTGCAGCTGACGCTGGTGGCTATCTGTACCCTGGTGCTGTGGCTACACGATGTCTATAACTCGGCGCTCACTACTCTTAACCAGGCGTTCTTCCAGGTCGTGTCGATGGCGACCACGGCAGGGTTTACCACCGACAGTATTGCGCGCTGGCCGCTCTTCCTGCCTGTCCTGCTGCTCTGTTCGGCTTTCATCGGCGGCTGCGCCGGTTCGACGGGTGGTGGCCTGAAGGTGATCCGCATCCTGCTGCTGTTTAAACAGGGGAACCGCGAGCTGAAACGTCTGGTCCACCCGAATGCGGTTTACAGCATCAAGCTGGGTAACCGCGCGCTGCCGGAACGTATTCTGGAAGCGGTATGGGGCTTCTTCTCCGCCTACGCGCTGGTCTTTATTGTCAGCATGCTGGCGATTATCGCGACGGGGGTCGATGACTTCTCGGCGTTTGCCTCCGTTGTCGCCACACTGAACAACCTGGGGCCAGGTCTTGGCGTGGTTGCAGACAACTTTGCCAGCATGAATCCAGTCGCGAAGTGGATCCTGATTGCTAACATGCTGTTCGGACGTCTTGAGGTCTTTACGCTGTTGGTCCTCTTTACACCAACATTCTGGCGCGAATAAGGGAACCGTTATGAAAACATTAATTCTATTTTCAACGCGCGACGGGCAGACGCGGGAGATTGCCGCCTTTCTGGCTTCGGAGTTAAAAGAGCAGGGTATCTATTCAGATGTCATCAATCTGAACCGCACCGAAGAGATTGCGTGGCAGGAGTATGACCGCGTGGTGATAGGCGCCTCCATTCGTTATGGCCATTTCCATCCGGCGGTGGATCGCTTTGTGAAAAAACATACGGCAACGCTGAACAGCCTGCCGGGCGCTTTCTACTCGGTGAACCTGGTGGCACGTAAAGCGGAAAAGCGTACGCCGCAAACCAACAGCTATACGCGCAAGTTTTTGCTGAGCTCCCCCTGGAAGCCAGCTGCCTGCGCTGTCTTTGCCGGTGCCCTGCGTTACCCACGCTATCGCTGGTACGATCGCTTTATGATCCGTCTTATTATGAAGATGACCGGCGGAGAAACGGATACCCGTAAAGAAGTGGTCTACACCGACTGGTCACAGGTCGCCAGTTTCGCCCGGGAAATTGCGCAATTAACCCGCATGTCGCGGCTTTAATAAACGTAAAGGTCGAAAAGTAATCGAACGGAAAACTTTTTAAGATTTATGCTTGTCACCGTCAGATAACTCCCTATAATGCGCCTCCACTGACACGGAACAACGGCAAACAAGCCGCCGGGTCAGCGGGGTTCGATAAGAACCTCACGGAGAAAAGCAAAAATAATTGCTTGACTCTGAAGCGGGAAAGCGTAATATGCACACCCCGCGCCGCAGCGAAAAAGCGAAGCG
>NZ_JBMNWZ010000011.1:0-27071 GCF_049312895.1 Leclercia barmai
TGGCCGTACCGTTGGCGCGGGCGTGGTTGCTAAAGTTCTCGGCTAATTGCTGATAACATTTGACGCAATGCGCATGAAAAGGGCATCATTTGATGCCCTTTTTGCACGCTTTCACATCAGAACCTGGCTCATCAGTGATTATTTTTGTCATAATCATTGCTGAGACAGGCTCTGCAGAGAGCGTATAATCCGAAAAGCGATTAAGCGTTTCGATTTGGTTTGCCTCGCGCTCGCGGGGTGAAAATGTTTGTAGAATACTTCTGACAGGTTGGTTTATGAGTGCGAATACCGAAGCTCAAGGGAGCGGGCGCGGCCTGGAAGCGATGAAATGGGTAGTGGTAGCCGTATTGTTGATCGTGGCAATCGTTGGCAACTACCTGTATCGCGACATGATGCTGCCGCTACGCGCGCTTGCAGTGGTAATTCTGATTGCTGCAGCGGGTGGTGTCGCGCTGTTGACGACCAAAGGTAAAGCGACCGTCGCTTTTGCCCGCGAAGCGAGAACGGAAGTCCGTAAGGTCATTTGGCCGACTCGCCAGGAAACATTGCACACCACGCTGATCGTAGCTGCGGTTACCGCTGTAATGTCACTGATCCTGTGGGGACTGGATGGTATTCTGGTTCGCCTGGTATCCTTTATCACTGGCCTGAGGTTCTGAGATGTCTGAAGCCCCTAAAAAGCGCTGGTACGTCGTTCAGGCGTTTTCCGGTTTTGAAGGCCGCGTAGCAACGTCGCTGCGTGAGCATATCAAATTACACAACATGGAAGAGTTGTTTGGTGAAGTTATGGTTCCGACCGAAGAAGTGGTCGAGATCCGTGGCGGCCAGCGTCGCAAAAGCGAGCGCAAATTCTTCCCGGGTTACGTGCTTGTTCAGATGGTGATGAACGATGCAAGCTGGCACTTAGTGCGCAGCGTCCCGCGCGTAATGGGCTTTATCGGCGGCACGTCTGACCGTCCGGCGCCAATCAGCGATAAAGAAGTTGATGCGATTATGAACCGCCTGCAGCAGGTTGGTGATAAGCCGCGTCCGAAAACGCTGTTTGAACCGGGTGAAATGGTTCGTGTTAATGACGGTCCGTTTGCTGACTTTAACGGCGTGGTTGAAGAAGTGGACTACGAAAAGTCCCGCCTGAAAGTTTCTGTTTCTATCTTCGGTCGTGCGACCCCGGTAGAACTGGACTTTGCCCAGGTAGAAAAAGCCTAAGCAGCCGATCAAAAAAGCGACGATTTAAACGTTGCACAGGGCGCGAGATTGGAATACAATTTCGCGCCTTTTGTTTTTATGGATCGTATCCGTAAAACGAATTTTATCACGGGGAGCCTCCTTGAGGCGCTATAACCCAATCAGAGGATTTTAGAATGGCTAAGAAAGTACAAGCCTACGTCAAGCTGCAGGTTGCAGCTGGTATGGCGAACCCAAGTCCACCAGTTGGTCCAGCTCTGGGTCAGCAGGGTGTGAACATCATGGAATTCTGTAAAGCGTTCAACGCGAAAACCGAATCCCTGGAAAAAGGTCTGCCAATCCCAGTCGTAATCACTGTTTACGCTGACCGTTCTTTCACTTTCGTTACCAAGACCCCGCCGGCAGCAGTTCTGCTGAAAAAAGCGGCTGGTATCAAGTCTGGTTCCGGCAAGCCGAACAAAGACAAAGTTGGTAAAATTTCCCGCGCTCAGCTGCAGGAAATCGCGCAGACCAAAGCTGCCGACATGACTGGTTCCGACGTTGAAGCGATGACTCGCTCCATCGAAGGTACTGCACGTTCCATGGGCCTGGTAGTGGAGGACTAAGAAATGGCTAAACTGACCAAGCGCATGTCCGTGATCCGTGACAAAGTTGATGCGACCAAACAGTACGACATCAACGAAGCTATCGCTCTGCTGAAAGAACTGGCTACTGCTAAGTTCGTTGAAAGCGTTGACGTTGCCGTTAACCTGGGCATCGACGCTCGTAAATCCGATCAGAACGTTCGTGGCGCAACTGTACTGCCACACGGTACTGGCCGTTCCGTTCGCGTAGCTGTATTTGCTCAGGGTGCAAACGCTGAAGCTGCTAAAGCTGCCGGCGCTGAACTGGTAGGTATGGAAGATCTGGCCGATCAGATCAAGAAAGGCGAAATGAACTTTGACGTTGTTATTGCATCTCCAGATGCAATGCGCGTTGTTGGCCAACTGGGCCAGGTTCTGGGTCCACGCGGCCTGATGCCAAACCCGAAAGTTGGTACTGTAACCCCTAACGTTGCTGAAGCGGTTAAGAACGCTAAAGCAGGTCAGGTTCGTTATCGTAACGACAAAAACGGCATCATCCACACTACCATCGGTAAAGTGGACTTTGACGCTGACAAACTGAAAGAAAACCTGGAATCTCTGCTGGTTGCGCTGAAAAAAGCTAAACCAACTCAGGCGAAAGGCGTGTACATCAAGAAAGTTAGCATCTCCACCACCATGGGTGCAGGTGTTGCAGTTGACCAGGCTGGCCTGAGCGCTGCTGCAAACTAATGCCTTTACGTGGGCGGTGGATTTGTCTACAATCTTACCCCCACGTTTGCTAACAATAGTTAGCGGCTAAAAGATTTGTTCGTTGGAGCCTGGCCTAATCCAGGCCTCCGTCGAAGACCGCAGGTGTTTCGCAAGAGACTTAATGCCCTGCGTAGACGGTGACAGAACGCTAAGATTATTTTTGGATACTCTGGCTTGTTTCTGCTCACCGTATTAAGACGCTCCTCCCGTTGGGAAGAGTGAAGTGAGTTCCGGAACATGAGTTCCGGCAAACATCCAGGAGCAAAGCTAATGGCTTTAAATCTTCAAGACAAACAAGCGATTGTTGCTGAAGTCAGCGAAGTAGCCAAAGGCGCGCTGTCTGCAGTAGTTGCGGATTCCCGTGGCGTTACTGTAGATAAAATGACTGAACTGCGTAAAGCAGGTCGTGAAGCTGGCGTTTACATGCGTGTTGTTCGTAACACCCTGCTGCGCCGCGTAGTTGAAGGTACTCAGTTCGAGTGCCTGAAAGACACGTTTGTTGGTCCAACCTTGATTGCATACTCTATGGAACACCCGGGCGCTGCTGCTCGTCTGTTCAAAGAGTTCGCGAAAGCGAATGCAAAATTCGAGGTTAAAGCTGCAGCCTTTGAAGGTGAGTTGATCCCGGCATCGCAAATCGATCGCCTGGCAACCCTGCCGACCTACGAAGAAGCAATTGCACGCCTGATGGCAACCATGAAAGAAGCTTCGGCTGGCAAACTGGTTCGCACTCTGGCTGCTGTTCGCGATGCGAAAGAAGCTGCTTAATAGCAGTCATCTTTATCAAGTATTCGCTTACGTATAAACTTATTCTGATTTTCAGGAACAATTTAAATGTCTATCACTAAAGATCAAATCATTGAAGCAGTTGCAGCTATGTCCGTAATGGACGTTGTAGAACTGATTTCTGCAATGGAAGAAAAATTCGGTGTTTCTGCTGCTGCTGCTGTAGCTGTAGCTGCTGGCCCGGCTGAAGCTGCTGAAGAAAAAACTGAATTCGACGTAATTCTGAAAGCTGCTGGCGCTAACAAAGTTGCCGTAATCAAAGCAGTACGTGCTGCAACTGGCCTGGGTCTGAAAGAAGCTAAAGACCTGGTAGAATCTGCTCCAGCTGCGCTGAAAGAAGGCGTGAGCAAAGACGACGCAGAAGCACTGAAAAAATCTCTGGAAGAAGCTGGCGCTGAAGTTGAAGTTAAATAAGCCAACCCTTCCGGTTGCAGCCTGAGAAATTAGGCTGATGGCTGGTGACTTTTTAGTCACCAGCCTTTTTGCGCTGTAAGGCGCCAGTAGCGTTTCACACTGTTTGACTGCTGGTTGTCCTGACAATGCTTGTTTCTATCGACGTCTTAATATACTGCGACAGGGTGCTCGCTCTGGGTAAATCGCAATGAAATGGTTTAAGCGTGATAGCAACAGGCATTGCGGAAAGTGTTCGATTTTCCGATCAACAAAATGGTGTTGCACAAACTGTCCGCCAATGGACAGATGGGTCGACTTGTCAGCGAGCTGAGGAACCCTATGGTTTACTCCTATACCGAGAAAAAACGTATTCGTAAGGATTTTGGTAAACGTCCACAAGTTCTGGACATTCCATATCTCCTTTCTATCCAGCTTGACTCGTTCCAGAAGTTTATCGAGCAAGATCCTGAAGGGCAGTACGGCCTGGAAGCAGCCTTCCGTTCCGTGTTCCCGATTAAAAGCTACAGCGGTAATTCCGAGCTGCAATACGTCAGCTACCGCCTTGGCGAACCGGTATTTGACGTTCAGGAATGTCAAATCCGTGGCGTGACCTACTCGGCACCGCTGCGCGTTAAACTGCGTCTGGTGATCTACGAGCGCGAAGCGCCGGAAGGCACCGTTAAAGACATTAAAGAACAAGAAGTCTACATGGGCGAAATCCCGCTCATGACTGACAACGGTACTTTCGTTATCAACGGTACTGAGCGTGTTATCGTTTCCCAGCTGCACCGTAGCCCGGGCGTCTTCTTCGACAGCGATAAAGGTAAAACGCACTCATCCGGTAAAGTACTCTATAACGCGCGTATCATTCCTTACCGTGGTTCCTGGCTGGACTTCGAGTTCGATCCGAAAGACAACCTGTTTGTCCGTATCGACCGTCGTCGTAAACTGCCTGCAACCATCATTCTGCGTGCACTGAACTACACCACTGAGCAGATCCTTGACCTGTTCTTTGAGAAAGTTGTCTTTGAAATTCGCGACAACAAGCTGCAAATGGAGCTGGTGCCAGAGCGTCTGCGTGGTGATACCGCGTCGTTCGACATCGAAGCCGACGGCAAAGTGTATGTGGAAAAAGGCCGCCGTATTACTGCGCGCCACATCCGTCAGCTGGAAAAAGATGAAATCAAACACATCGAAGTTCCGGTTGAATACATTGCTGGCAAAGTTGCAGCAAAAGACTACGTTGATGCATCAACTGGCGAGCTGATCTGCCCGGCTAACATGGAGCTGAGCCTGGATCTGCTGGCTAAGCTGAGCCAGTCTGGCCACAAGCGTATCGAAACGCTGTTCACCAACGATCTGGACCACGGTCCGTACATGTCCGAAACCGTACGTGTCGACCCAACCACCGATCGTCTGAGCGCGCTGGTAGAAATCTACCGCATGATGCGCCCGGGTGAGCCACCAACTCGCGAAGCGGCTGAAAGCCTGTTCGAGAACCTGTTCTTCTCCGAAGACCGCTACGATCTGTCCGCGGTTGGTCGTATGAAGTTCAACCGTTCTCTGCTGCGTGACGCGATCGAAGGTTCCGGTATCCTGAGCAAAGAAGACATCATCGAAGTGATGAAGAAGCTCATCGATATCCGTAACGGTAAAGGCGAAGTGGACGATATCGACCACCTCGGCAACCGTCGTATCCGTTCCGTAGGCGAAATGGCGGAAAACCAGTTCCGCGTTGGCCTGGTACGTGTTGAGCGTGCGGTTAAAGAGCGTCTGTCTCTGGGCGATCTGGATACCCTGATGCCTCAGGATATGATCAACGCCAAGCCGATCTCCGCAGCAGTGAAAGAGTTCTTTGGTTCCAGCCAGCTGTCTCAGTTTATGGACCAGAACAACCCGCTGTCTGAGATCACGCACAAGCGTCGTATCTCTGCACTTGGCCCAGGCGGTCTGACCCGTGAACGCGCAGGCTTCGAAGTACGAGACGTACACCCGACTCACTACGGTCGCGTATGTCCAATCGAAACGCCTGAAGGTCCAAACATCGGTCTGATCAACTCCCTGTCCGTGTACGCACAGACTAACGAATACGGCTTCCTTGAGACCCCGTATCGTAAAGTGACTGACGGTGTTGTAACCGACGAAATTCATTACCTGTCTGCTATCGAAGAAGGTAACTACGTTATCGCCCAGGCGAACACCAACCTGGACGAAGAAGGTCGCTTTGTTGATGACCTCGTTACCTGCCGTAGCAAAGGTGAATCCAGCTTGTTCAGCAACGACCAGGTTGACTACATGGACGTTTCCACCCAGCAGGTGGTTTCCGTCGGTGCGTCCCTGATCCCGTTCCTGGAACACGATGACGCCAACCGTGCATTGATGGGTGCGAACATGCAACGTCAGGCGGTTCCAACTCTGCGCGCTGATAAGCCGCTGGTTGGTACCGGTATGGAACGTGCTGTTGCCGTTGACTCCGGTGTAACTGCAGTTGCTAAACGTGGCGGTACCGTTCAGTACGTGGATGCTTCCCGTATCGTTATCAAAGTTAACGAAGACGAGATGTACCCAGGCGAAGCGGGTATCGACATCTATAACCTGACCAAATACACCCGTTCTAACCAGAACACCTGTATCAACCAGATGCCATGTGTGTCTCTGGGCGAGCCAGTTGAGCGCGGCGATGTGCTGGCAGACGGTCCGTCCACCGACCTCGGTGAACTGGCGCTCGGTCAGAACATGCGCGTAGCGTTCATGCCGTGGAACGGTTACAACTTCGAAGACTCCATTCTTGTCTCCGAGCGTGTGGTTCAGGAAGATCGTTTCACCACTATTCACATCCAGGAACTGGCCTGTGTGTCCCGTGACACCAAGCTGGGGCCAGAAGAGATCACTGCTGACATCCCTAACGTGGGTGAAGCTGCGCTCTCCAAACTGGATGAATCCGGTATCGTTTACATCGGTGCGGAAGTGACCGGCGGCGACATTCTGGTTGGTAAGGTAACGCCGAAAGGTGAAACCCAGCTGACGCCAGAAGAGAAACTGCTGCGCGCGATCTTCGGTGAGAAAGCGTCTGACGTTAAGGACTCTTCTCTGCGCGTACCAAACGGTGTTTCCGGTACGGTTATCGACGTTCAGGTCTTTACTCGCGATGGCGTAGAAAAAGACAAACGTGCGCTGGAAATCGAAGAGATGCAGCTGAAGCAGGCTAAGAAAGACCTGTCTGAAGAGCTGCAGATCCTTGAAGCTGGCCTGTTTGGTCGTATCTACGCGGTGCTGGTTTCCGGTGGTGTTGAAGCTGAGAAGCTCGACAAGCTGCCGCGTGACCGCTGGCTGGAACTGGGCCTGGCCGACGAAGAGAAACAGAATCAGCTGGAACAGCTGGCTGAGCAGTATGACGAACTGAAACACGAGTTCGAGAAAAAACTCGAAGCGAAACGCCGCAAAATTACTCAGGGCGACGATCTGGCACCGGGCGTGCTGAAGATTGTTAAGGTCTATCTGGCCGTTAAACGTCAGATCCAGCCTGGTGATAAGATGGCAGGTCGTCACGGTAACAAGGGTGTTATCTCTAAGATCAACCCGATCGAAGATATGCCGCACGATGCTAACGGTACGCCGGTAGATATCGTACTGAACCCGCTGGGCGTACCGTCTCGTATGAACATTGGTCAGATCCTTGAAACCCACCTGGGTATGGCTGCTAAAGGTATCGGCGACAAGATCAACGCCATGCTGAAACAGCAGCAGGAAGTCGCGAAACTGCGCGAATTCATCCAGCGTGCGTACGATCTGGGCACTGATGTTCGTCAGAAAGTCGACCTGAACACCTTCAGCGATGAAGAAGTGCTGCGTCTGGCAGAGAACCTGAAAAAAGGTATGCCAATCGCAACGCCTGTCTTCGATGGTGCGAAAGAGTCTGAAATCAAGGAATTGTTACAGCTGGGTGGCCTGCCAAGTTCTGGCCAGATCACTCTGTTCGACGGTCGTACCGGTGAGCAGTTCGAGCGCCAGGTTACCGTTGGCTACATGTATATGCTGAAACTGAACCACCTGGTTGATGACAAGATGCACGCGCGTTCTACCGGTTCTTACAGCCTGGTTACTCAGCAGCCGCTGGGTGGTAAGGCGCAGTTCGGTGGTCAGCGCTTCGGGGAGATGGAAGTGTGGGCGCTTGAAGCATACGGCGCGGCATACACCCTGCAGGAAATGCTCACCGTTAAGTCTGATGACGTGAACGGTCGTACCAAGATGTATAAAAACATCGTGGACGGCAACCATCAGATGGAACCGGGCATGCCAGAGTCCTTCAACGTACTGTTGAAAGAGATTCGTTCGCTGGGTATCAACATCGAACTGGAAGACGAGTAACTCTCGCTCAAACAGGTCACTGGTGCCGGAGTCATTTCCGGCACCAGATTGTGCTAACTCCGACGGGAGCAAATCCGTGAAAGACTTATTAAAGTTTCTGAAAGCGCAAACTAAAACCGAAGAGTTTGATGCGATCAAAATTGCTCTGGCCTCGCCAGACATGATCCGTTCATGGTCTTTTGGTGAAGTTAAAAAGCCAGAAACCATCAACTACCGTACGTTCAAACCTGAGCGTGACGGCCTTTTCTGTGCGCGTATTTTCGGGCCAGTAAAAGATTACGAGTGCCTGTGCGGTAAGTACAAGCGCCTGAAACACCGTGGTGTGATCTGTGAGAAGTGCGGCGTTGAAGTGACCCAGACTAAAGTGCGTCGTGAGCGCATGGGCCACATCGAGCTGGCGTCTCCGACTGCCCACATCTGGTTCCTGAAATCTCTGCCGTCCCGTATCGGTCTGCTGCTGGATATGCCGCTGCGCGATATCGAACGTGTTCTGTACTTCGAATCTTATGTTGTTATCGAAGGCGGGATGACGAACCTGGAACGTAACCAGATTCTGACCGAAGAACAGTATCTGGACGCGCTGGAAGAGTTCGGTGACGAATTCGACGCGAAGATGGGTGCGGAAGCTATCCAGGCCCTGCTTAAAAGCATGGATCTGGAGCAAGAGTGCGAGCAGCTGCGCGAAGAGCTGAACGAAACCAACTCCGAAACCAAGCGTAAAAAGCTGACCAAGCGTATCAAACTGCTGGAAGCGTTCGTTCAGTCTGGTAACAAACCAGAGTGGATGATCCTGACCGTTCTGCCGGTTCTGCCGCCAGATCTGCGTCCGCTGGTTCCACTGGATGGTGGTCGTTTCGCGACTTCTGACCTGAACGATCTCTATCGTCGCGTCATTAACCGTAACAACCGTCTGAAACGTCTGCTGGATCTGGCTGCGCCGGACATCATCGTACGCAACGAAAAACGTATGCTGCAGGAAGCGGTAGATGCCCTGCTGGATAACGGTCGTCGCGGTCGTGCGATCACCGGTTCTAACAAACGTCCTCTGAAATCTTTGGCCGATATGATCAAAGGTAAACAGGGTCGTTTCCGTCAGAACCTGCTCGGTAAACGTGTTGACTACTCCGGTCGTTCTGTAATCACCGTAGGTCCATACCTGCGTCTGCATCAGTGCGGTCTGCCGAAGAAAATGGCACTGGAGCTGTTCAAACCGTTCATCTACGGCAAGCTGGAACTGCGTGGTCTCGCCACCACCATCAAAGCCGCTAAGAAAATGGTTGAGCGTGAAGAAGCTGTCGTTTGGGATATCCTGGACGAAGTTATCCGCGAACACCCGGTACTGTTGAACCGTGCACCAACCCTGCACCGTCTGGGTATTCAGGCCTTTGAGCCAGTCCTGATCGAAGGTAAAGCTATCCAGCTGCACCCGCTGGTTTGTGCGGCATATAACGCCGACTTCGATGGTGACCAGATGGCTGTTCACGTACCGCTGACGCTGGAAGCCCAGCTCGAAGCGCGTGCGCTGATGATGTCTACCAACAACATCCTGTCTCCAGCGAACGGTGAACCAATCATCGTTCCTTCTCAGGACGTTGTACTGGGTCTGTACTACATGACCCGTGACTGTGTTAACGCCAAAGGCGAAGGCATGGTGCTGACTGGCCCGAAAGAAGCTGAGCGTATTTATCGCGCTGGCCTGGCCTCTCTGCATGCGCGCGTTAAAGTGCGTATCACCGAATATGAAAAAGATGAAAACGGCGAATTCGTGGCGATTACCAGCCTGAAAGACACGACTATTGGCCGTGCCATTCTGTGGATGATCGTACCGAAAGGTCTGCCTTTCTCCATCGTCAACCAGGCGCTGGGCAAGAAAGCTATCTCCAAAATGCTGAACACCTGTTACCGCATTCTGGGCCTGAAGCCGACCGTTATCTTCGCTGACCAGACAATGTACACCGGCTTTGCTTATGCAGCGCGTTCAGGTGCCTCTGTTGGTATCGATGACATGGTCATCCCAGAGAAGAAACACGAGATCATCTCTGAAGCAGAAGCTGAAGTTGCCGAGATCCAGGAGCAGTTCCAGTCTGGTCTGGTAACCGCGGGCGAACGCTATAACAAAGTTATCGATATCTGGGCTGCGGCGAACGATCGTGTATCCAAAGCGATGATGGATAACCTGCAGACCGAAACCGTTATTAACCGTGACGGCGTCGAAGAGCAGCAGGTCTCCTTCAACAGCATCTACATGATGGCCGACTCCGGTGCGCGTGGTTCCGCAGCACAGATTCGTCAGCTGGCAGGTATGCGTGGTCTGATGGCGAAGCCAGATGGCTCAATCATCGAAACGCCAATCACCGCGAACTTCCGTGAAGGTCTGAACGTACTCCAGTACTTCATCTCCACTCACGGTGCGCGTAAAGGTCTGGCGGATACCGCACTGAAAACAGCTAACTCCGGTTATCTGACGCGTCGTCTGGTAGACGTTGCTCAGGATCTGGTTGTTACTGAAGACGATTGTGGCACCCTCGAAGGTATCACCATGACCCCGGTTATCGAGGGTGGTGATGTTAAAGAGCCGCTGCGCGATCGCGTACTGGGTCGTGTGACCGCTGAAGACGTTCTGAAGCCGGGTACTGCAGACATTCTGGTTCCGCGTAACACCCTGCTGAACGAGCAGTGGTGTGATCTGCTGGAAGTGAACTCTGTTGACTCCGTGAAGGTACGTTCCGTTGTATCTTGTGACACCGACTTTGGTGTATGTGCGCACTGCTATGGTCGTGACCTGGCGCGTGGCCACATCATCAACAAAGGTGAAGCAATCGGTGTTATCGCGGCACAGTCCATCGGTGAACCGGGTACACAGCTGACGATGCGTACGTTCCACATCGGTGGTGCGGCATCTCGTGCGGCTGCTGAATCCAGCATCCAGGTGAAAAACAAAGGTAGCATCAAGCTCAGCAACGCGAAGTCGGTTGTGAACTCCAGCGGTAAACTGGTTATCACCTCCCGTAACACCGAGCTGAAGCTGATCGACGAATTCGGTCGTACCAAAGAGAGCTATAAAGTGCCTTACGGTGCTGTAATGGCGAAAGGCGACGGCGAGCAGGTTGCAGGCGGCGAAACCGTAGCAAACTGGGATCCGCACACCATGCCGGTTATCACCGAAGTGGCGGGCTTCATTCGCTTTACCGATATGATCGACGGCCAGACGATTACTCGTCAGACCGACGAACTGACCGGTCTCTCTTCCCTGGTGGTTCTGGATTCTGCAGAACGTACCGCGGGTGGTAAAGATCTGCGTCCAGCACTGAAAATCGTTGATGCTAACGGCAACGACGTTCTGATCCCTGGCACCGATATGCCGGCTCAGTACTTCCTGCCAGGTAAAGCGATTGTTCAGCTGGAAGATGGTATTCAGATCGGTGCGGGTGATGCCCTGGCGCGTATTCCTCAGGAATCCAGCGGTACCAAGGATATTACCGGTGGTCTGCCACGCGTTGCGGACCTGTTCGAAGCACGTCGTCCGAAAGAGCCGGCAATCCTGGCTGAAATCAGCGGTATCATTTCCTTCGGTAAAGAGACCAAAGGGAAGCGCCGTCTGGTGATCACGCCTCTGGATGGCAGCGATCCGTACGAAGAGATGATTCCAAAATGGCGTCAGCTCAACGTGTTTGAAGGTGAACGTGTAGAACGTGGTGACGTGGTTTCCGACGGTCCGGAAGCGCCACACGACATTCTGCGTCTTCGTGGCGTCCACGCGGTAACGCGTTACATCACCAACGAAGTACAGGACGTTTACCGTCTGCAAGGCGTTAAGATCAACGATAAGCACATTGAAGTTATCGTTCGTCAGATGCTGCGTAAAGCCACCATCGTGAATGCCGGTAGCTCCGACTTCCTCGAAGGTGAGCAGGTTGAATACTCTCGCGTTAAGATTGCTAACCGCGATCTGGAAGCGAACGGCAAACTCAGTGCGACCTTCGCACGTGACCTGCTGGGTATCACCAAAGCGTCTCTGGCAACCGAGTCCTTCATCTCCGCGGCATCGTTCCAGGAGACCACTCGTGTGCTTACCGAAGCAGCCGTTGCGGGCAAACGCGACGAACTGCGTGGTCTGAAAGAGAACGTTATCGTGGGTCGTCTGATCCCGGCTGGTACCGGTTATGCGTACCACCAGGATCGTATGCGCCGTCGCGCAGCGGGCGAAATCCCTGCTGCACCACAGGTTACTGCTGAAGATGCATCTGCCAGCCTGGCAGAGCTGCTGAACGCAGGCCTGGGCGGTTCTGACAACGAGTAATCGTATCGTCAGCCCATAAAAAAACCCGCTTCGGCGGGTTTTTTTTTGCTTAATTGATACGGCTGTTGCCGGGTGGCGCTGGGCTTACCCGGCCTATGGTTCGGGTCGGGGCGTTTTAGTTCACCAGCGGCAAGCGGCGATAAAGCTCGATCATATCTCCCGCCAGATCCTGAATCACCATCGCGTTCATCAGGTGATCCTGCGAATGAACGGTGATCAGGTTTACCGGCAACTTACCGGTGCCTTCATCAAGACCAATCAGTTTCGTCTGGATGGAGTGCGCCTGCTTAACGAATTCCCGTGACTCTTCCATCGCTTTTTCAGCTTCGGCAAAATCACCTTTACGCGCCATCTGCAGCGCGGTTAATGCTGAGCTACGGGCTGCACCGGCGTTGACCAGCAGCTCCATAATGATCGTTTCTAAATCTTCCACGGGTCACTCCAGCAGTTTGAGGGCTTTTTCCAGTACGGCATCACCTTTCATCATGCCGTAATCCATCATGTCGATAACCGCGACCTTTTTACCCAGCGGTTCAGCCTGAGCCTGAAGATTATTAAGTTCGTATTTGACCTGCGGGCCAAGCAACACAATGTCGGCTGCGGCGATTTCATCTTTAAACTCAGCAACCGGTACGGCTTTAATGGTTACTTCGACCCCTTTTTTCTGCGCGGCGTCTTTCATGCGTTGAACCAGCATGCTGGTGGACATTCCCGCTGCACAGCATAAAACGATGTTCTTCATAGTCAGCCTCAATGTACATGTGTTTATTGATAATTATCCTGCACCGTCCGCTTCGACAACCGCGTTACCGCGATTGTGTGTGAGTCATCACAAAGAAACCTGCATTTTCTGAAACCGGTTACAACTGTAACAGCATGGGGAAAGGCAGGGCGAAACGAGGAAGAAGCTTTCCGCCCTGGTCAGCATCCCCTGCTGACGAAATAAGCGTAAAAAAAACGGGCGCAGTATGACAATGGCCCGTTGATAAGGTTACGTGACGCCTCGTAATAACTTCTCTGCGTTACCGCTTTTTTCAGCCATGTTGCGAGGCGCGTCCCAGCCAGCTGTCCCAGTCTTTCCAGACGGGCTGCAATCCCTGATGGCTGAGCGCCGCGGCAACGTCTTCCGGACGGCGGTTGTCGTGCGGCGCAAACTGCTCCAGCTCGGGATGGTCATCGGCATAGCCGCCAGGCTGAGTTTTTGAAAATGCGCTGACGTTGTTGATGGCCAGAGGAATGACGCGATCGCGAAACGCGGGAGATTCCCGGGTCGACAGCGACAGCTCCACCTCCGGTGCCAGCAGGCGAAACGCGCAGATGGTCTGCACCAGCTGGCGTTCATCCATGATCGACGCGGGCTGGATCCCTCCGGCGCAGGGGCGCAGTCGGGGAAAAGAGATCGAGTACCGGCTCTGCCAGTAGTGCTGCTGTAGCCACAGCAGATGCTCCGCCACCATAAAGTTATCCACCCGCCAGCTGTCAGAAAGCCCGGTCAGCGCCCCGAGGCCGATCTTGTCGATCCCGGCGCGGCCCAGCCGATCCGGGGTCTCCAGCCGCCAGAAGAAGTCCTGCTTTTTACCTTTCAGATGGTGCCGGGCATACACCGCTTCGTGGTAGGTCTCCTGATAGACCAGCACGCCATCCAGCCCCAGCGTTTTCAGCTCGCCATATTCTGCCTCTGACAGCGGTTGAACTTCCATCTGTAAAGAGGCGAACCGGCGGCGAATGGCTGGCATATGACGGCGAAAATAGTCCATCCCGACTTTAGTCTGATGTTCGCCGGTGACCAGCAACAGATGCTCAAAACCCATCTCGCGGATCGCGGTGCACTCCCGGGCAATCTCGTTTTCATCCAGCGTTTTGCGCTTGATGTGGTTGCTCATTGAGAAGCCGCAGTAGGTGCAGTCGTTGGCGCACAGATTGGAGAGATAGAGCGGGACATAAAAGCTCACCGTGTTGCCAAAGCGCTGGCGGGTAAGGCGCTGCGCCCGCTGCGCCATCTGCTCCAGATAGCCGCTGGCGGCAGGGGAGAGCAGGGCCATCATATCCTCCCGGGTCGGCTGACGGGCGTTTAATGCCCGCTCCACGTCCGCAGGCGTTTTTGCGTTGATGCGCAGGCGAATATCGTCCCAGTCGAGCTGGCGCCAGCGATCGGTAAAGGTTTTCATGATAACGCCTCCAGAAACCCGGTTAACGGGCTGGTGGCATGGGCTTCAACGCTCCGGGCGCCGGGACCAGACTGGCGAGCCAGTAGGCCAGCCTCTACCGCCAGACGAAACGCCCGCGCCATGGTGACCGGATCGTCCGCGACCGCAATGGCGGTATTAACCAGCACGGCGTCGGCGCCCATTTCCAGCGCCTGAGCGGCATGGCTGGGCACGCCGATCCCGGCATCCACGATCACCGGCACGGTCGCCTGCTGGATGATAATCTCCAGCATCGCCCGGGTTTCCAGCCCCTGATTGGAGCCTATCGGCGCGCCGAGCGGCATCACCGCCGCACAGCCAGCCTCTTCGAGCCGTTTGCACAGTACCGGATCGGCACCACAGTAGGGCAACACCGTGAACCCTTCTTTGACCAGCATCTCCGCCGCTTTCAGCGTCTCGATGGGATCGGGCAGCAGCCAGCGGGCATCGGGATGGATCTCCAGCTTGAGCCAGTGCGTGCCCAGCGCCTCGCGCGCCAGCCGGGCAGCGAACACCGCCTCTTCCGCAGTTTTGGCCCCGGAGGTGTTGGGCAGCAGGCTCACGCCCGCGTCCAGCAGCGGCGCCAGGATAGCGTCGTTGTGATTACGCAGATCGACCCGCTTCATCGCCAGCGTCACCAGCTGGCTGCCGCTCTCACGGATCGCGTCCACCATCAGCTGCGGCGAAGCAAACTTGCCGGTGCCGGTAAACAGATGTGAATCAAAGGTTTTATCAGCAATACGTAACATCTCAGCCTCCGGCAATCACCTGAAAGAGCAGGATCTGATCGCCTTCGCGTACCTGCTGTTTTTCCCACTGCTCGCGCGGCAGGATCTGTTGATTCAGGGCCAGCGCGACCCCGGGTTTTAACTGGCGCAGCTGGGAGAGCAGGGTGGCGACGGTGATGCCTTCCACGCACTGCATCGGTTCGTCGTTAAAATGGATCCGCATGCTGCCCCCCACATACCTGACAGCCGCTGGCGCGCTGCAAAGCCAGCTGCCGCCAGCTCCCTGCCCGGGCGTCGAACAGACGTAGCGCATTGCGCGTAGTCTCGATGCCGCTGAGCAGCTTGATCGCCTCCAGCGCCTGCAGGGTGCCCATCACGCCAACCACCGGGCCGACAACACCGGCGGTGCGGCAGTTGCGCTGCGGCTCGTCATCATCCGGCCACAGACAGCGGTAGCAGCCCTGCGTCCAGGGAGGCGTCAGCACCATCATCTGTCCGCCAAAGCCCACGGCGCTGGCGGTGATAAGCGGAGTGTTGAGCATCACGCAGGCGGCGTTGATCGCCTGGCGGGTGGCCATGTTGTCGGTGCAGTCCAGCACCACGTCGGCGCGGGCGATCTCCTCCTGCAGCGCGTTGCCTTCCAGCCTGGTCTGCAGGGCAATCAGCCGGATATCGGGGTTGAGCTGCTGCAGGCGACGCTGCGTTACCTGCGCTTTCGGCTGGGCAATATCGTCGGTGGTGAAGAGGATCTGCCGCTGCAAATTGCTCAGATGAACCTCGTCATCGTCGGCCAGCACCAGCGTGCCGATCCCGGCTCCGGCCAGGTATAGCGCCGCCGGGGCGCCCAGTCCGCCGAGGCCGATCAGCAACACCCGGCTGGCGAGCAGCTTTTGCTGCCCGTCGATGGCGATATCGTCCAGCAGGATCTGGCGGCTGTAGCGCATAAAGTCACGGTCATTCATCGCCTGTCCCCGCCAGTTGCAGCAGCTGCGCCGTCGCTGCCTGCCAGTCCCCGGCCTGGGTGATGGCGCTCACCACCGCGATGCTTCCCACGCCGGTCGCCAGGACCGCAGGCGCGCGTTCGAGGCTTATACCGCCGATGGCGACGGTGGGATAATCCCCGAGCCGTTCGATATGACGGGCCAGCTGTTCAAGCCCTTGCGGAGCTGAAGGCATCTGCTTGGTCCGGGTCGGAAAAACGTGTCCCAGGGCGATGTAAGACGGACGTGCCGCCAGCGCCACGTCGATCTCCATGTCGTCATGCGTCGACACGCCGAGACGCAAACCGGCGCGACGAATGGCTTCCAGATCGGTGGTCTCCAGATCCTCCTGACCCAGATGCACGCCGTAAGCCTGGTGCTTAATCGCCAGACGCCAGTAGTCATTGATAAACAGGCGGGCGTCATAACGACGCCCCAGGGCAATGGCTGCCGCAATATCGGCCTCAACCTCGTCATCCTGTTTATCCTTGATGCGCAGCTGCAGGGTTTTTACCCCAGCGGCCAGCAGACGCTCAAGCCACGCCACGCTGTCGACCACCGGGTAAAGCCCCAGACGAAACGGCACTGGCGGAAAGTTGGGCTGATACATTACGCCTCCTCTTTTTTGAGGTAGATTTCGCCGCCCCGGGCGCGGAAGGTCTCTGACATATCGGCCATTCCCACTTCGATAGTCTGCGCCGCGGCGTAATCACGCACCTCCTGGCTGATTTTCATCGAGCAGAATTTCGGCCCGCACATGGAGCAGAAGTGCGCCACTTTACCGGACTCCTGCGGCAGGGTTTCGTCGTGATAGGCGCGGGCGGTGAACGGGTCGAGGGCGAGGTTGAACTGATCTTCCCAGCGGAATTCGAAGCGCGCTTTCGACATGGCGTTATCGCGGATCTGCGCCCCCGGATGGCCCTTCGCCAGGTCGGCGGCGTGGGCGGCAATTTTGTAGGTGATCAGCCCCTGCTTCACGTCCTCTTTGTTCGGCAGACCGAGATGCTCTTTCGGCGTCACGTAGCAAAGCATCGCGCAGCCGAACCAGCCAATCATCGCCGCGCCAATGCCGGAGGTGAAGTGGTCGTAACCCGGTGCGATATCGGTGGTCAACGGCCCCAGGGTATAGAACGGCGCTTCGTGGCAGTGCTCAAGCTCTTCGGTCATGTTGCGGCGGATCATCTGCATCGGCACATGGCCCGGGCCTTCAATCATCACCTGAACGTCATACTCCCAGGCAATTTTGGTCAGCTCGCCCAAAGTGTGCAGTTCGGCAAACTGCGCTTCGTCGTTGGCGTCGCGAATGGAGCCCGGACGCAGGCCATCGCCCAGCGACAGCGAAACGTCGTAGGCGGCGCAGATCTCGCAGATTTCGCGGAAGTGCTCATACAGGAAGTTCTCCTGATGATGGGACAGGCACCATTTCGCCATGATAGAACCGCCACGTGAGACGATGCCGGTCAGGCGTTTAGCGGTCATCGGCACGTAGCGCAGCAGCACGCCCGCATGGATGGTGAAGTAATCCACGCCCTGTTCGGCCTGCTCCAGCAGGGTATCCCGGAAAGCCTCCCAGGTGAGGTCTTCCGCGATGCCGTTCACCTTCTCCAGCGCCTGGTAGATGGGGACGGTACCAATCGGCACCGGGCTGTTACGCAGGATCCACTCACGGGTCTCGTGAATATAGCGACCGGTGGAGAGGTCCATGACGGTGTCCGCCCCCCAGCGCGTCGACCAGACCAGTTTTTCCACCTCTTCTTCGATGGAGGAGGTGACCGCTGAGTTACCGATGTTGGCATTCACTTTCACCAGGAAGTTACGCCCGATGATCATCGGCTCCGATTCCGGGTGGTTGATGTTGGCGGGGATGATGGCACGGCCGGCGGCCACTTCGTCACGCACAAACTCCGGGGTGATGTTCTCCGGCAGACGAGCCCCAAAGCCCTCACCCGGATGCTGGTGGCGCAGCACCTCGCCACGGATGCGCTCGCGGCCCATGTTTTCGCGAATGGCGATAAACTCCATCTCCGGCGTGACGATCCCCCGACGGGCGTAGTGCAGCTGGGTGACGCATTTGCCAGGCCTGGCACGCTTCGGCGTGAGAAGACCGGTGAAGCGCAGCTCGTCCAGGCCATCATCGGCCAGGCGTTCGCGGGTATAAGCCGAGCTTTGCTCGTTCAGCGCTTCGCTGTCGTCACGCGCGTCAATCCACGGCTGGCGCAGTTTCGCCAGCCCCTGCTGGACATTAATGGCCACCGCCGGATCGCCGTAAGGCCCGGAGGTGTCGTAGACCGGCACCGCTTCGTTCTCTTCAAACTGCGGGTTTTCTTTACTGCCGCCGATGAGCGTCGGGCTGAGCTGGATCTCGCGCATGGGTACGCGGATATCATCCCGGGAGCCGGTCAGATAGATGCGTTTAGAGTTTGGGAAAGCGGTGCCTTCCAGGGTATCGATGAAGTGTTGGGCGTGTGCGCGCTGTTCGCGGCGGGTCATTTTTGTGGCAGACATAGCTCGTTCCAGTAAGTTCAGGAAGTGGCTTGTCAGACGACGGATGAAGCAAGAGAGGATCGCCCGGGGGCGATACAGTAAATTGACTCTTGTTCCCTTCGCAGGTCTTAACCTGATCAGGTTCCGCGGATCCCGAATTAACGGTCTCAGCCCGGCTTTCGCACTGGGCACTCCGACAAGAATTTGCTCCCCTACAGCGGGAGCAGTAAATGTAAATTACGCGTTAACGATAAATAACTCAAGCCGGTCGGGCGACGTTATCTTCGTTGCTGGCTTTCAGATTGTGATCCAGCGCGAGGGCGATCAGGTTGTCTTCCAGCGTAAATCGTTGCTCCAGCGCCTCGCCGATATCAGAAAGTGCCTGCTGAAATTCCAGATAGTTGTCCTGATCGATGGCATTTTCGAGCGTGGAGTCGTAATAATCCATGATCTGCTGAGTGTTGGCTTCCAGCAGAGGGTAGAGTTTGGTGGCCGCTAAAAACGGGCTGTTACCTTCCATTTCACCGATAATGCGTTCATAAATATTGAAATGACCATTGGAAAGGTAGTCGACCAGGCTCTGGCAAAAATCGTCCAGCGCTTTTTCATTCAGGCGCATGTAGGACTCTTTACCCGGCTTAATGCCAACGAGATTGTAGTAGGCAACGAGCAGATGTTTACGCACGTGCAGCCAGCGATCGACCAGTTTGTTACTTCCGCCAACGCGCTCTGTCAGGTTTTCTAGCTGGTTTAGCATGTTTGACTCCGCAAGGTTAAGATTAAAAGCTGCCCACCCAAAATGTAATAGTATTGTTACCAACATGCCTGTGAAGCAAAGGTAGTGCAATAGATATGGATCGTATAATTGAAAAATCGGATCGCGGCTGGTGGTTAGTCAGCCATGAACAAAAATTATGGTTGCCCGGTGGTGAATTACCACATGGCGAAGCCGGAAATTTCGATCTTGCGGGTCAACCCGCACTAAACATTGGCGAGTGGCAGGGCGATTCTGTGTGGTTGATCCAACAAAATCGTCGCCACGATATGGGATCGGTTCGCCAGGTGCTCGATCTCGATGTCGGCCTGTTCCAGCTGGCCGGCCGCGCTGTGCAGTTGGCCGAGTTTTATCGCTCGCATAAATATTGCGGCTACTGCGGCCACACCATGCACCCAAGCAAAACCGAATGGGCCATGCTCTGCAGCCACTGCCGCGAACGCTACTATCCGCAAATCGCGCCGTGCATCATCGTCGCTATCCGTCGTGAAGACACCATACTGCTGGCGCAACATACCCGTCATCGCAACGGGGTGCATACCGTGCTGGCCGGGTTTGTGGAAGTGGGCGAAACGCTGGAGCAGGCCGTTGCGCGTGAAGTGATGGAAGAGAGCGGTATCAAAGTGAAGAACCTGCGCTACGTCACCTCCCAGCCGTGGCCGTTCCCGCAATCGCTGATGACCGCCTTTATGGCCGAGTACGACAGCGGCGAGATCGTCATCGACCCGAAAGAGTTGCTGTCAGCCGACTGGTATCGTTACGACGATTTACCGCTGCTCCCACCGCCCGGCACCGTGGCGCGCCGCCTGATAGAAGATACCGTGGCAATGTGTCGGGCTGACGATATCTGAGACGTGATACACTGGGAATAAGACGCTTAAGGAACTGCAAAAATGACCGAACTGAAGAACGATCGTTATCTGCGTGCGCTGCTGCGCCAACCCGTTGATATCACCCCGGTATGGATGATGCGCCAGGCGGGCCGCTATTTGCCGGAATATAAAGCCACGCGTGCGCAGGCGGGCGATTTTATGTCGCTGTGCAAAAATGCGGAGCTGGCCTGCGAAGTGACCCTTCAGCCGCTGCGCCGCTATCCGCTGGACGCGGCGATCCTCTTCTCAGATATCCTGACCATCCCGGATGCGATGGGGCTTGGTCTGTACTTTGAAACCGGCGAAGGTCCGCGCTTCTCTTCTCCCATCAAGAGCAAAGCGGACATCGACAATCTGCCGATCCCGGACCCGGAGCAGGAACTCGGTTATGTGATGAACGCGGTGCGCACTATTCGCCGCGAGCTGAAAGGCGAAGTACCGCTGATTGGTTTCTCCGGCAGTCCGTGGACGCTGGCGACCTACATGGTCGAAGGCGGCAGCAGCAAAGCCTTTACCGTTATCAAGAAGATGATGTACGCCGATCCGCTGGCGCTCCATGCCCTGCTCGAAAAGCTGGCGAAAAGCGTCACCCTCTATCTGAACGCGCAGATCAAAGCGGGCGCGCAGTCGGTGATGATCTTCGACACTTGGGGCGGAGTGCTGACGGGCCGCGATTACCAGCAGTTCTCGCTCTACTACATGCATAAAATCGTCGATGGCCTGCTGCGTGAAAACGAAGGGCGCCGCGTGCCGGTAACGCTGTTCACCAAAGGCGGAGGCCAGTGGCTGGAAGCGATGGCAGAGACCGGCTGTGATGCGCTGGGCCTCGACTGGACCACCGATATCGCCGATGCGCGCCGTCGCGTGGGGGACAAAGTCGCCCTGCAGGGCAACATGGATCCGTCTATGCTGTATGCTCCGGCCGCCCGTATTGAAGAAGAAGTCTCGACCATTCTGGCAGGCTTCGGTCAGGGCGAGGGCCATGTCTTTAATCTGGGGCACGGTATTCATCAGGATGTTCCGCCAGAGCATGCAGGCGTGTTTGTGGAGGCGGTACACCGACTTTCTGCCCAGTATCACCCGTAAGGAGTCGTTATGGATCTTGCGTCACTTCGCGCTCAACAACTTAAACTCGCTGCGTCTGTATCCCGTGAGGATCGTCTGGATAAAGACCCGCCCACGCTGATTGCGGGGGCCGATGTCGGGTTTGAGCAGGGCGGAGAGGTGACGCGGGCGGCGATAGTGCTCCTGACGTACCCCGGGCTGGAGCTGGTCGAATACCAGGTGGCGCGCATCGCCACGACCATGCCCTATATTCCCGGCTTCCTCTCATTTCGTGAGTATCCCGCGCTGCTGGCCGCGTGGGATCAGCTCTCGCAAAGGCCCGATCTGCTGTTCGTTGACGGGCATGGGATCTCCCATCCGCGCCGTCTCGGCGTCGCCAGCCATTTTGGCCTGCTGGTGGATGTGCCGACCATCGGCGTGGCGAAGAAACGCCTCTGCGGCAAGTTTGAGCCTCTGTCGCCCGAACCCGGCGCGCTGGCGCCATTGATGGATAAAGGCGAGCAGCTGGCGTGGGTCTGGCGCAGCAAAGCCCGCTGCAATCCGCTGTTCATCGCCACCGGCCATCGCGTCAGTACCGACAGCGCCCTGGCGTGGGTCCAGCGCTGTATGCGGGGCTATCGGCTGCCGGAACCGACCCGCTGGGCCGATGCGGTGGCTTCCGGGCGTCCGGCTTTTGTTCGTTGGCAGGAAATTCAGCGCTGATTCAGGTAAACTGCGGCCAATTTTCGATTCGAGACATCATCATGTTACAAAACCCGATTCATCTGCGCCTTGAGAAGCTGGAAAGCTGGCAGCACGTCACATTTATGGCCTGTCTGTGCGAACGTATGTATCCGAACTACGCCATGTTCTGCAAGCAGACTGAATTTGGTGATGGTCAACTGTATCGCCGTATCCTCGATCTGGTGTGGGAAACGCTAACGGTCAAAGATGCGAAGGTGAACTTCGACTCCCAGCTCGATAAGCTGGAAGAGGCGATCCCGGTTGCTGATGACTATGATGTCTATGGCGTCTACCCGGCCATTGATGCCTGTGTGGCCTTAAGTGAACTGATTCACTCGCGTCTGAGTGGCGAAACTCTGGAACATGCCATCGAAGTCAGTAAGGCCTCTATCACCACTGTGGCGATGCTGGAGATGACTCAGGCAGAGCGTGAAATGACCGATGAAGAGCTCCGTCTGAACCCGGCCGTTGAGCAGGAATGGGATATCCAGTGGGAAATTTTCCGTTTGCTGGCCGAGTGTGAAGAACGCGATATCGAACTGATTAAAGGTCTGCGTGCAGACTTGCGTGAGGCAGGCGAGAGTAACATTGGTATAAATCTTAACCAGTGAGACAACAAAACGTGATTTAACGCCTGATTTGTCATGCCTCTACTCTTCCCTTCTGCCCCCCGTCTGGTCTACATTTGGGGGGCGAAAATAAGTGGCTATCGGTGCGTGTATGCAGGAGAGTGCTTTTTTGGCATTTTCGTCGCACTCGATGCTTAGCAAGCGATAAACACATTGAAAGGATAACTTATGAACAAGACTCAACTGATTGATGTAATTGCGGACAAAGCTGACCTGTCTAAAGTACAGGCTAAAGCTGCTCTGGAATCCACCCTGGCTGCAATTACTGAGTCTCTGAAAGAAGGCGATGCTGTACAACTGGTAGGTTTCGGTACCTTCAAAGTGAACCACCGCGCTGAGCGTACTGGCCGCAACCCGCAGACCGGTAAAGAAATCAAAATCGCTGCAGCTAACGTGCCAGCATTTGTTTCTGGCAAAGCACTGAAAGACGCAGTTAAGTAAGCCGCGTAGCAGTGAACAGTTTTATCGAGGGGGCGGTTTCGCCCCTTTTGTCTGTCTGGCGCCAGGCACTGGCGCTGGCGGGCGTGCTTGTACTGACCGCCTGCAGTCATGACTCCTCCCTGCCGGCTTTTACTGCCAGCGGCTACGCTGACAATCAGGGCGCGGTACGCGTCTGGCGTAAAGACTCAGACGACGAAGTGCATCTCCTCTCCGCTTTTAGCCCCTGGCATAGCGGAAGTACTACTACCAGTGAATACCGCTGGCAGGGCGATACGCTCGCTTATATCGACGTAAACATCTACAGCAAAGTCCCCGAGCATGTGCGGGTACGTTTTGACGACCACGGTGAGCTGAGCTTTATGCAGCGCGAAATCGGCGGTCTTAAACAGCAGCTTTCTACCGATCAAATCGAACTTTACCGCTACCGGGCCGATCAAATTCGCCAGACCAGCGATGCGCTGCGACAGGGAAGGGTGGTGCTGCATCAGGGGCGCTGGCATGCCGACGGCACCGTCACCACGTGCGAAGGCCAGACCCTGAAACCGGATCTCGATAGCTGGGCAACGGAACATATTGCACGCCGTCAGAGCCACTCCTCTATGGAAGTGAGCGTGGCGTGGCTGGAAGCGCCTGAAGGGTCACAGCTGCTGCTGGTGGCTAACGAAGATTTCTGTACCTGGCAGCCGACAGAGAAGAGTTTTTAAGTACCCTCCCCCGATGGGGAGAGGGTCAGGGTGAGGGGAAAACTACTTCCCCTGCTCGCGCGCAATCGCACGATAACCAATATCGTTACGGCTGAAGCTGCCGTTCCAGTGAATATCCGCCATCAGCGCATAGGCGCGTTGCTGCGCTTCTGCAACGGTATTGCCCAGCGCCGTGGCGCACAGGACGCGTCCACCGTTAGTCAGCACAAGTTCGTCATCAGAGAGCCTGGTGCCTGCGTGGAACACTTTCGCACCATCGATTTCTTCCAGCGGCAGGCCGTGGATTTGATCGCCGGTGTTGTAGTTGCCCGGATAACCGCCCGCAGCAATCACCACGCCCAGAGACGCGCGCTCATCCCACTCAGAGGTTTTCTGGTCCAGCTTGCCTTCGCAGGCGGCCAGGCACAGCTCCACCAGATCGGATTTCATGCGCAGCATGATCGGCTGAGTTTCCGGATCGCCAAAGCGGCAGTTGAACTCGATAACCTTAGGGTTGCCCTGTTTGTCGATCATCAGGCCCGCGTACAGGAAGCCGGTGTAGGTGTTACCTTCCGCAGCCATTCCTTTCACGGTTGGCCAGATGATGCGATCCATGGTGCGCTGGTGTACTTCGTCGGTGACCACCGGAGCAGGGGAGTATGCGCCCATGCCGCCGGTATTCGGGCCGGTATCGGCATCGCCAACGCGCTTATGATCCTGACTGGTGGCCATCGGCAGGACGTGCTCGCCGTCGACCATGACGATAAAGCTCGCCTCTTCCCCGTCGAGGAACTCTTCGATCACGATACGGTGGCCCGCATCGCCAAAAGCGTTCCCTGCCAGCATGTCCTGGACAGCGGCTTCTGCTTCTTCGAGAGTCATCGCCACGATAACGCCTTTACCGGCGGCCAGGCCGTCGGCCTTGATTACAATCGGCGCGCCTTTTTCACGTAAGTAAGCCAGCGCTGGCTCCACTTCGGTGAAGTTCTGGTATTCCGCGGTCGGAATGTTATGACGCGCCAGGAAATCTTTGGTGAAGGCCTTCGAGCCCTCGAGCTGCGCGGCGCCTTCGGTCGGCCCGAAGATGGTCAGGCCCGCCGCGCGGAACGCGTCAACCACGCCAATCACCAGCGGCGCTTCCGGGCCGACGATGGTCAGGTCGATTTTCTCGTTGCGGGCGAAGTTCAGCAGCGCCGGAATATCGGTTACGCCGATAGCCACGTTCTGCAGGGCAGGCTCGAGAGCCGTACCGGCATTACCCGGCGCCACAAAGACGGTTTTTACCTGCGAAGACTGCGCCGCTTTCCACGCCAGGGCGTGCTCACGCCCGCCGTTACCAATCACTAATACTTTCATTCTCTGCTCCGGAAATTAATGGCGGAAATGACGCATGTCGGTGAAGATCATCGCGATGCCGTGTTCATCAGCGGCAGCAATCACTTCGTCATCACGGATAGAGCCGCCAGGCTGGATCACACAGGTGATACCCACAGCGGCAGCCGCATCGATGCCGTCACGGAACGGGAAGAAGGCGTCAGAGGCCATAGCAGACCCTTTCACTTCCAGACCTTCATCGCCCGCTTTAATACCGGCGATTTTCGCGGAGTAGACGCGGCTCATCTGGCCTGCGCCTATGCCGATAGTCATGTTCTCTTTGGCATATACGATGGCGTTGGATTTCACGAACTTAGCCACTTTCCAGCAGAACAGCGCATCACGCAGCTCCTGCTCGCTCGGCTGACGCTTAGTAACCACGCGCAGGTCGGCTTCTGTCACCATACCCAGGTCACGATCCTGAACCAGCAGACCGCCGTTCACACGCTTGAAGTCCAGGCCCGGAACGCGTTCCGCCCACTGACCGCAGACCAGTACGCGCACGTTCTGTTTTGCCGCGGTGATTTTCAGCGCTTCTTCAGTGGCAGAAGGGGCGATGATCACTTCCACAAACTGGCGGGAGATGATCGCCTGGGCGGTTTCGGCATCCAGCTCGCGGTTAAAGGCAATAATGCCGCCAAACGCAGAGGTCGGGTCGGTTTTATAAGCGCGATCGTAAGCATCCAGAATAGAGGTGCTTACCGCCACGCCGCATGGGTTTGCATGCTTAACGATAACGCAGGCTGGCTCGCTGAACTCTTTCACGCACTCCAGCGCCGCGTCGGTGTCAGTGATGTTGTTATAGGAGAGCGCCTTGCCCTGAACCTGCTGTGCTGTAGCAACGGAGGCTTCTTTTACCTCTTCTTCTATATAGAAGGCTGCCTGCTGGTGGCTGTTCTCACCGTAGCGCATATCCTGCTTCTTGATGAAGTTCAGGTTTAAGGTGCGAGAGAAGCGGCCGGAAGGTTCGTTGCTTTCGCCGTGATAGGCAGGTACCAGGCTACCGAAGTAGTTGGCGATCATGCTGTCGTACGCGGCGGTATGTTCGAAGGCCTTAATGGCGAGGTCGAAACGGGTCCCGAGATCCAGCGAACCTTCGTTGGCATCCATCTCTTTAATAATGGCATCGTAGTCACTGCTCTTTACGACGATGGCGACATCTTTATGGTTCTTCGCCGCGGAGCGCACCATGGTTGGGCCGCCGATATCGATGTTCTCTACCGCATCTTCCAGAGAGCAGCCTTCACGGGCAACGGTCTGGGCGAACGGATAAAGGTTAACAACGACCATGTCGATCGGCGCGATCCCATGTTGCTCCATAATTCCGTCGTCCTGACCGCGACGACCCAGAATGCCGCCGTGAACTTTCGGGTGCAGGGTTTTGACGCGTCCATCCATCATTTCCGGGAAACCGGTGTAATCGGACACTTCGGTTACCGGCAGGCCTTTATCTGCTAACAGGCGAGCAGTGCCACCCGTAGACAGCAGCTCTACGCCACGTGCAGAAAGTGCCTGAGCGAATTCGACGATACCGGCTTTATCAGAAACACTGAGCAGAGCGCGGCGGACTGGACGACGTTGTTGCATGGTAAATCCCCTGGATTTGACGATTACAGAGAGCGTTAGGTGAATTTTCCACATAAAAACTCAACTAACACACCTGGCGGGGTCGCTTTATTAAGCGCGAGCATTTTAACGAAAACGTTTGCGCAACGCTCGCACATTTTCACTTTTTCGTCGCATTGTGGATAAGTCTGTGTGTAAT
>NZ_JBMNWZ010000012.1:0-26083 GCF_049312895.1 Leclercia barmai
CGGCCGTACCGTTGGCGCGGGTGTTGTTGCTAAAGTTCTGGGCTAATTAATTATCCCTGAATTAAAAAGGACGCTTCGGCGTCCTTTTTTGTTTTTGCAGGATTGTCCCTGTCACAAATTTTCGCATTTTTTGTTCGCTCCCGCCCCGTATCATGGCGATTGTGCTATTGTAATCATAATTATTCTCACTTACACTTTGCGCATATTTTGAACGGGAGTGGTTATGTACGTTTGTTTATGTAACGGTGTAAGCGATAAAAAAATTCGGCAGGCCGTTCGCCAGTTTCAACCTCAATCTTTTCAGCAGCTGCGTAAGTTTATTCCAGTAGGAAATCAATGCGGTAAGTGCGTTCGTGCTGCCCGTGAAATCATGCAGGATGAATTGATGCAGATCCCGGAATACAAAGAGATTGCCTGAGACTCACTCTTTTTTTTGACATCCCTGTAGCCCCATCTACGCTTCAATGAGTGGAAGCGGAGGGACTATAATGAAAGGTGATATTAAAATCATAAGTTATCTCAATAAATTATTGGGAAATGAGCTTGTCGCAATCAATCAATACTTTCTCCATGCGAGAATGTTCAAAAACTGGGGGCTGACTCGCCTCAACGACGTTGAATACCATGAATCTATCGACGAGATGAAACATGCCGATAAGTACATCGAGCGTATTTTATTTCTCGAAGGTATCCCCAACCTGCAGGATCTTGGCAAGCTGGGCATTGGTGAAGATGTCGAAGAAATGCTGCGTTCGGATCTGGCACTGGAACTTGAGGGTGCGAAAGACTTGCGTGAAGCTATCGCTTATGCGGACAGCGTTCACGATTACGTCAGCCGCGACATGATGATTCAGATCCTGGCCGATGAAGAAGGTCATATTGACTGGCTCGAAACTGAACTGGATCTTATTGGTAAAATTGGGCTGCAAAATTACCTCCAGTCGCAGATTAAAGTGGAAAGCTGATCAGGCTGTCCATGCCCAGCATTAAACCCGCTGCCGCCATAAAAGGCCCAAATGGTAGCGGGTTTTTTAATACCTGTTTTTCAGGTTTGCACATCGCAACTATCAAAAGATAAAGCGTTGCCAACAGGGCAGCTGATAAAGCCAGTACAGGAAGCACGCACCACCCATGCCAGGCACCCAGTGCACCCAGATACTTCACATCACCATATCCCAGACCTTCACGTTTTCGAATCAATTTATAAGTCCAATAAATAATCGCGAATCCAACATAGCCTGTTATCGCACCCGCCACTGCGGCAGGTAACTGCTCGGGACGAAGACATAGGTGATAAAGCAGACCAGCCCAGAGCAGAGGACACAGGTATTTATCCGGAAGCAAATGCGATCGGATATCCTCACGAACAAGCAGGATGGTTAAACCCAGGTAGGTTATCAGAAAGGGTAGGGTAGTGAGCATTGGCCTTGACCTCCATGTAATGTGTGCGGCCATACTCCTCTCAAACCTGAAGGCTAAACAAATAAAAAAACATAACTCTGCGAGACGCCTTCCTGACTGTTATCGCGACGCGGTAATTTTGCAGCACGTTTACGAGGCGCTTCGCAAAAAGTGAGCGCTACCGTCTATTTTCTAAACCAGGCTTGCGTCTTGCGCAGATTTACGTATAATGCGCGGGCTTGTCGTAATTGACGGCTGGTTCAATCTGAACCCCGGGCAACAATCTTTTTCAGTTGCCTAACAACGCTCCCAATCGGGGGGCTACGTAAGAACGGTTACACTCTCCCATCAATCGTAATGGGTCTGAGTAGTGATCATTTTCGTTTATAAAATAATTGGAGCTCTGGTCTCATGCAGAACCAAAGAATCCGTATCCGCCTTAAAGCGTTTGATCATCGTCTGATCGATCAATCAACCGCGGAAATCGTCGAGACTGCTAAGCGCACTGGTGCGCAAGTCCGTGGTCCGATCCCGCTGCCGACCCGCAAAGAGCGCTTTACCGTTCTGATCTCTCCGCACGTTAACAAAGACGCGCGTGATCAGTACGAGATCCGCACTCACAAGCGTCTGGTTGACATCGTTGAGCCAACTGAGAAAACCGTTGATGCTCTGATGCGTCTGGATCTGGCTGCCGGTGTAGACGTGCAGATCAGCCTGGGTTAATCAGGTCATCGAGCGATTGAGAGGTTGATACAATGATTGGTTTAGTCGGTAAAAAAGTGGGTATGACCCGCATCTTCACTGAAGATGGCGTTTCTATCCCAGTAACCGTAATCGAAGTTGAAGCAAACCGCGTTACTCAGGTTAAAGATCTGGCTAACGATGGCTACCGTGCCGTTCAGGTTACCACTGGTGCTAAAAAAGCTAACCGTGTAACCAAGCCGGAAGCTGGTCACTTCGCTAAAGCTGGCGTAGAAGCTGGCCGTGGTCTGTGGGAATTCCGTCTTGCTGAAGGCGAAGAGTTCACCGTAGGTCAGGACATTAGCGTTGAGCTGTTTGCAGAAGTTAAAAAAGTTGACGTAACCGGTACCTCTAAAGGTAAAGGTTTTGCTGGTACCGTTAAGCGCTGGAACTTCCGTACCCAGGACGCTACTCACGGTAACTCCTTGTCTCACCGCGTTCCGGGTTCTATCGGTCAGAACCAGACTCCGGGCAAAGTGTTCAAAGGCAAGAAAATGGCAGGTCAGCTGGGTAACGAACGTGTAACCGTTCAGAGCCTGGACGTAGTACGTGTTGACGCTGAGCGCAACCTGCTGCTGGTTAAAGGTGCGGTTCCGGGTGCAACCGGTAGCGACCTGATCGTTAAACCAGCTGTGAAGGCGTAAGGGGATAGCAATGGAATTAGTATTGAAAGACGCGCAGAGCGCGCTGACTGTTTCCGAAACTACCTTCGGTCGTGATTTCAACGAAGCGCTGGTTCACCAGGTTGTTGTTGCTTATGCAGCTGGTGCTCGTCAGGGTACTCGTGCTCAGAAGACTCGTGCTGAAGTAACTGGTTCCGGCAAAAAGCCGTGGCGCCAGAAAGGTACCGGCCGTGCGCGTTCAGGTTCTATCAAGAGCCCGATCTGGCGTTCCGGTGGCGTGACCTTCGCTGCTCGCCCGCAGGACCACAGTCAAAAAGTTAACAAAAAGATGTACCGCGGCGCGCTGAAAAGCATCCTGTCCGAACTGGTACGTCAGGATCGTCTGATCGTTGTCGAATCTTTCTCTGTAGAAGCGCCTAAAACTAAGCTGCTGGCACAGAAACTGAAAGACATGGCTCTGGAAGATGTGCTGATCATCACCGGTGAGCTGGACGAGAACCTGTTCCTGGCTGCGCGCAACCTGCACAAGGTTGACGTACGCGATGCAACTGGTATCGACCCGGTTAGCCTGATCGCCTTCGACAAAGTCGTAATGACTGCTGATGCTGTTAAGCAAGTTGAGGAGATGCTGGCATGATTCGTGAAGAACGTCTGCTGAAGGTGCTTCGTGCACCGCACGTTTCTGAAAAAGCGTCTGCTGCGATGGAAAAAACAAACACCATCGTTCTCAAAGTTGCTAAAGACGCGACCAAAGCAGAAATCAAAGCTGCTGTGCAGAAACTGTTTGAAGTCGAAGTCGAAGTCGTTAACACCCTGGTAGTTAAAGGGAAAGTTAAACGTCACGGACAGCGTATCGGTCGTCGTAGCGACTGGAAAAAAGCTTACGTCACCCTGAAAGAAGGCCAGAATCTGGACTTCGTTGGCGGCGCTGAGTAAGTCGGAGGAGTAATACAATGGCAGTTGTTAAATGTAAACCGACATCTCCGGGTCGTCGCCACGTTGTTAAAGTGGTTAACCCTGAGCTGCACAAGGGCAAGCCTTTTGCTCCGTTGCTGGAAAAGAACAGCAAATCCGGTGGTCGTAACAACAATGGCCGTATCACCACTCGTCACATCGGTGGTGGCCACAAGCAGGCTTATCGTATTGTTGACTTTAAACGCAACAAAGACGGTATCCCAGCAGTTGTTGAGCGTCTTGAGTACGATCCGAACCGTTCCGCGAACATCGCGCTGGTTCTGTACAAAGATGGCGAACGCCGTTACATCCTGGCCCCTAAAGGCCTGAAAGCTGGCGACCAGATTCAGTCTGGCGTTGATGCTGCAATCAAAGCAGGTAACACCCTGCCGATGCGCAATATCCCGGTTGGTTCTACCGTTCATAACGTAGAAATGAAACCAGGTAAAGGCGGTCAGCTGGCACGTTCCGCTGGTACTTACGTTCAGATCGTTGCGCGTGATGGTGCTTATGTCACCCTGCGTCTGCGTTCTGGTGAAATGCGTAAAGTCGAAGCAGACTGCCGCGCTACTCTGGGCGAAGTTGGCAATGCTGAGCATATGCTGCGCGTTCTGGGTAAAGCAGGTGCTGCACGCTGGCGTGGTGTTCGTCCTACCGTTCGCGGTACTGCGATGAACCCAGTCGACCACCCACATGGTGGTGGTGAAGGTCGTAACTTTGGTAAGCACCCGGTAACTCCGTGGGGCGTTCAGACCAAAGGTAAGAAGACCCGCAGCAACAAGCGTACTGATAAATTTATCGTACGTCGCCGTAGCAAATAATATTAGAGGATAAGCCATGCCACGTTCTCTCAAGAAAGGTCCTTTTATTGACCTGCACTTGCTGAAGAAGGTAGAGAAAGCGGTGGAAAGCGGAGACAAGAAGCCCCTGCGCACTTGGTCCCGTCGTTCAACGATCTTTCCTAACATGATCGGTTTGACCATCGCTGTCCATAATGGTCGTCAGCACGTTCCAGTATTTGTTTCCGACGAAATGGTCGGCCACAAACTGGGTGAATTCGCACCGACTCGTACTTATCGCGGCCACGCTGCTGATAAAAAAGCGAAGAAGAAATAAGGTAGGAGGAAGAGATGGAAACTTTAGCTCAACATCGCCATGCTCGTTCTTCTGCTCAGAAGGTTCGCCTTGTTGCTGACCTGATTCGCGGTAAGAAAGTGTCGCAGGCCCTGGATATTCTGACCTACACCAATAAGAAAGCGGCTGTACTGGTCAAGAAAGTTCTGGAATCTGCCATTGCTAACGCTGAACACAACGATGGCGCTGACATTGACGATCTGAAAGTCGCGAAAATCTTCGTAGACGAAGGCCCGAGCATGAAGCGCATTATGCCGCGTGCGAAAGGTCGTGCAGATCGCATCCTGAAGCGCACCAGCCACATTACTGTGGTTGTGTCCGATCGCTGAGACTCTGGAGACTAGCAATGGGTCAGAAAGTACATCCTAATGGTATTCGCCTGGGTATTGTAAAACCATGGAACTCAACCTGGTTTGCGAACACCAAAGAATTCGCTGACAACCTGGACAGCGATTTTAAAGTACGTCAGTACCTGACTAAGGAACTGGCTAAAGCGTCTGTATCTCGTATCGTTATCGAGCGTCCAGCTAAGAGCATCCGTGTGACCATTCACACTGCTCGCCCTGGCATCGTAATCGGTAAGAAAGGCGAAGACGTAGAAAAACTGCGCAAGGTCGTAGCGGATATCGCTGGCGTTCCTGCACAGATCAATATCGCTGAAGTTCGTAAGCCTGAACTGGACGCTAAATTGGTTGCTGACAGCATCACTTCACAGCTGGAACGTCGCGTTATGTTCCGTCGTGCTATGAAGCGTGCCGTACAGAACGCAATGCGTCTGGGCGCTAAAGGTATCAAAGTTGAAGTTAGCGGCCGTCTGGGCGGCGCGGAAATCGCACGTACCGAATGGTACCGCGAAGGTCGCGTACCGCTGCACACTCTGCGTGCTGACATCGACTACAACACCTCTGAAGCGCACACCACTTACGGTGTAATCGGCGTTAAGGTATGGATCTTCAAAGGTGAGATCCTGGGTGGTATGGCTGCTGTTGAACAACCGGAAAAACCGGCTGCGCAACCTAAAAAGCAGCAGCGTAAAGGCCGTAAATAAGGAGCGTCGCTGATGTTACAACCAAAGCGTACAAAATTCCGTAAAGTGCACAAAGGCCGCAACCGTGGTCTGGCGCAGGGTACGGATGTTAGCTTCGGCACTTTCGGTCTGAAAGCTGTTGGCCGTGGTCGTCTGACTGCACGTCAGATCGAAGCAGCACGTCGTGCTATGACCCGTGCAGTTAAGCGTCAAGGTAAAATTTGGATCCGTGTATTCCCGGACAAACCAATTACCGAGAAGCCGCTGGAAGTTCGTATGGGTAAAGGTAAAGGTAACGTGGAGTACTGGGTTGCCTTGATTCAGCCGGGCAAAGTCCTGTATGAAATGGACGGTGTTCCGGAAGAGCTGGCCCGTGAAGCCTTCGGCCTGGCAGCAGCGAAACTGCCTATCAAAACCACCTTTGTAACTAAGACGGTGATGTAATGAAAGCAAATGAGCTGCGTGAAAAAAGCGTAGAAGAGCTGAACGCTGAGCTGCTGAACCTGCTGCGTGAGCAGTTCAACCTGCGTATGCAGGCTGCAAGTGGCCAGCTGCAACAGACTCACCTGCTGAAGCAAGTGCGTCGTGATGTTGCACGCGTTAAGACTTTACTGACTCAGAAGGCGGGTGCGTAATGACCGATAAAATCCGTACTCTGCAAGGTCGTGTTGTTAGCGACAAAATGGAGAAATCCATCGTTGTTGCTATCGAACGTATTGTGAAACACCCGATCTACGGTAAATTCATCAAGCGTACGACCAAACTGCACGTACATGACGAGAACAACGAATGTGGTATCGGCGACAAGGTTGAAATCCGTGAATGCCGTCCACTGTCCAAGACTAAGTCCTGGACGCTGGTTCGCGTTGTAGAGAAAGCGGTTCTGTAATAGAGTAGCCTTCTCGATACGAATAAACGGCTCAGCAATGGGCCGTTTATTTTTTCTACCCATATTGCAGAAGCGGTGTTATAATGCCGCGCCCACGATATGGGGCTTTTTAACGGCTCTGATTTTAGAGTCTCAGGTAGTAGTTGACATTAGCGGAGCACTGAAATGATCCAAGAACAGACTATGCTGAACGTCGCCGACAACTCCGGTGCACGTCGCGTAATGTGTATCAAGGTTCTGGGTGGCTCGCACCGTCGCTACGCAGGCGTAGGCGACATCATCAAGATCACCATCAAGGAAGCAATTCCACGTGGTAAGGTCAAGAAAGGTGATGTGCTGAAAGCGGTAGTGGTGCGCACCAGGAAGGGTGTTCGTCGCCCTGACGGTTCTGTCATTCGCTTCGATGGTAATGCATGCGTTATTTTAAACAATAACAGCGAGCAGCCTATCGGCACGCGTATCTTTGGGCCGGTAACTCGTGAACTTCGTACTGAAAAGTTCATGAAAATTATCTCTCTGGCACCAGAAGTACTCTAAGGAGCGAATCATGGCAGCGAAAATCCGTCGTGATGACGAAGTTATCGTGTTAACCGGTAAAGATAAAGGTAAACGCGGTAAAGTAAAAAATGTTCTGTCTTCCGGCAAACTCGTCGTTGAAGGTATCAACCTGGTCAAGAAACATCAGAAGCCGGTTCCGGCCCTGAACCAGCCAGGTGGCATCGTTGAAAAAGAAGCTGCAATTCAGGTTTCCAACGTTGCAATCTTCAATGCGGCAACCGGTAAGGCTGACCGTGTAGGCTTTAGATTCGAAGACGGCAAAAAAGTCCGTTTCTTCAAGTCTAACAGCGAAACTATCAAGTAATTTGGAGTAGTACGATGGCGAAACTGCATGATTACTACAAAGACGAAGTAGTTAACAAACTCATGACTGAGTTTAACTACAATTCTGTCATGCAAGTCCCTCGGGTCGAGAAGATCACCCTGAACATGGGTGTTGGTGAAGCGATCGCTGACAAGAAACTGCTGGATAACGCAGCAGCTGACCTGACAGCAATCTCCGGTCAAAAACCGCTGATCACCAAAGCACGCAAATCTGTTGCAGGCTTCAAAATCCGTCAGGGCTATCCGATCGGCTGTAAAGTAACTCTGCGTGGCGAACGCATGTGGGAGTTCCTTGAGCGCCTGATCTCTATTGCTGTTCCTCGTATCCGTGACTTCCGTGGCCTGTCCGCTAAGTCTTTCGACGGTCGTGGCAACTACAGCATGGGTGTCCGTGAGCAGATCATCTTCCCAGAGATCGACTACGATAAAGTCGATCGCGTGCGTGGTTTGGATATTACCATTACCACTACTGCGAAATCTGACGAAGAAGGCCGCGCTCTGCTGGCTGCGTTTGACTTCCCGTTCCGCAAGTAAGGTAGGGTTACTGAATGGCTAAGCAATCAATGAAAGCACGCGAAGTAAAGCGCGTGGCTTTAGCTGATAAATTCTTCGCTAAACGCGCTGAACTGAAAGCGATCATTTCTGATGTGAACGCTTCCGACGAAGATCGTTGGAATGCTGTTCTCAAGCTGCAGTCTCTGCCGCGTGATTCCAGCCCGTCTCGTCAGCGTAACCGCTGTCGTCAAACAGGTCGTCCACATGGTTTCGTGGGCAAGTTCGGGTTGAGCCGTATCAAACTGCGTGAAGCCGCCATGCGCGGTGAAGTACCAGGCTTGAAAAAGGCTAGCTGGTAATTACCAATTGAATCACGGGAGTAAAGACAGATGAGCATGCAAGATCCGATCGCGGATATGCTGACCCGTATCCGTAACGGTCAGGCCGCGAACAAAGTTGCGGTCACCATGCCTTCCGCCAAGCTGAAAGTGGCAATTGCCAACGTGCTGAAGGAAGAAGGTTTTATCGAAGATTTTAAAGTTGAAGGCGACACCAAGCCGGAACTGGAACTTACTCTTAAGTATTTCCAGGGTAAAGCTGTTGTAGAAAGCATTCAGCGTGTCAGCCGCCCAGGCCTGCGCATCTATAAGAAAAAAGATGAGCTGCCAAAAGTTATGGCCGGCATGGGTATCGCAGTTGTTTCTACCTCTAAAGGTGTTATGACTGATCGTGCAGCGCGCCAGGCTGGTCTTGGTGGCGAAATTATCTGCTACGTAGCCTAATCGGAGGAAAAAATGTCTCGTGTTGCTAAAGCACCGGTCGTTATTCCTGCCGGCGTTGATGTAAAAATCGACGGTCAGGTTATTACGATCAAAGGTAAAAATGGCGAGCTGACTCGTACCCTCAACGATGCTGTTGAAGTTAATCATGCAGACAACGCTCTGACCTTCGGCCCACGTACTGGTTACGTTGATGGCTGGGCTCAGGCTGGTACCGCGCGTGCCCTGCTGAACTCAATGGTTGTTGGTGTTACCGAAGGCTTCACTAAAAAGCTTCAGCTGGTTGGTGTAGGTTACCGTGCAGCGATCAAAGGGAATGCAGTAGGCCTGTCTCTGGGCTTCTCACACCCTGTTGAACATCAGCTGCCAGCAGGTATTACTGCAGAATGTCCGACTCAGACTGAAATCGTGCTGAAAGGCGCTGATAAACAGCTGATCGGTCAGGTTGCAGCAGATCTGCGCGCCTACCGTCGTCCTGAGCCTTATAAAGGCAAGGGTGTTCGTTACGCCGACGAAGTCGTGCGTACCAAAGAGGCTAAGAAGAAGTAAGGTAACACTATGGATAAGAAATCTGCTCGTATCCGTCGTGCGACCCGCGCACGCCGCAAGCTCAAAGAGCTGGGTGCAACTCGCCTGGTGGTACATCGTACCCCGCGTCATATTTACGCACAGGTCATTGCACCAAACGGTTCTGAAGTTCTGGTAGCTGCTTCTACTGTAGAAAAAGCTATTACAGAACAATTGAAGTACACCGGTAACAAAGACGCTGCTGCAGCTGTAGGTAAAGCTGTTGCTGAACGCGCTCTGGAAAAAGGCATCACAGTTGTGTCCTTTGACCGTTCCGGGTTCCAATATCATGGTCGCGTCCAGGCACTGGCAGATGCTGCCCGTGAAGCTGGCCTTCAGTTCTAAGGTAGAGGTGTAAGATGGCTCACATCGAAAAACAGGCTGGCGAACTGCAGGAAAAGCTGATCGCGGTTAACCGCGTATCTAAAACCGTTAAAGGTGGTCGTATTTTCTCCTTCACAGCTCTGACTGTAGTTGGTGACGGTAACGGTCGCGTTGGTTTTGGTTACGGTAAAGCGCGTGAAGTTCCAGCAGCGATCCAGAAAGCGATGGAAAAAGCCCGTCGCAATATGATTAACGTCGCGCTGAACCACGGCACCCTGCAGCACCCAGTTAAGGGTACTCACACGGGTTCTCGTGTCTTCATGCAGCCAGCTTCCGAAGGTACCGGTATCATCGCCGGTGGTGCAATGCGCGCCGTTCTGGAAGTTGCTGGAGTTCATAACGTTCTGGCTAAAGCATATGGTTCCACCAACCCGATCAACGTGGTTCGTGCAACTATTGATGGCCTGGAAAATATGAAATCTCCAGAAATGGTCGCTGCCAAGCGTGGTAAATCCGTTGAAGAAATTCTGGGGTAATTGACCATGGCAAAGACTATTAAAATTACACAAACCCGCAGTGCAATCGGACGTCTGCCGAAACACAAGGCAACGCTGCTTGGCCTGGGTCTGCGTCGTATTGGTCATACCGTTGAGCGCGAGGATACTCCTGCTGTTCGTGGTATGGTCAACGCGGTTTACTTCATGGTTAAAGTTGAGGAGTAAGAGATGCGTTTAAATACTCTGTCTCCGGCCGAAGGCTCTAAAAAGGCGGGTAAACGCCTGGGTCGTGGTATCGGTTCTGGCCTCGGCAAAACCGGTGGTCGTGGTCACAAAGGTCAGAACTCTCGTTCTGGCGGTGGCGTACGTCGCGGTTTCGAGGGTGGTCAGATGCCACTGTACCGTCGTCTGCCGAAGTTCGGCTTCACTTCTCGCAAATCAGCGATCACAGCCGAAGTTCGTCTGTCTGACCTGGCGAAAGTTGAAGGCGGCGTTGTAGACCTGAACACGCTGAAAGCAGCAAACATTATCGGTATTCAGATCGAGTTCGCGAAAGTGATCCTGTCTGGTGAAGTTTCTACTCCGGTAACTGTTCGTGGCCTGCGTGTTACTAAAGGTGCTCGTGCTGCTATCGAAGCTGCTGGCGGTAAAATTGAGGAATAAGTAGCAGATGGCTAAACAACCGGGATTAGATTTTCAAAGTGCCAAAGGTGGGCTTGGCGAACTGAAACGCAGACTTTTGTTTGTGATCGGGGCGCTGATTGTTTTCCGTATTGGCTCTTTCATTCCGATCCCTGGTATTGATGCCGCTGTACTTGCCAAACTGCTTGAGCAACAGCGTGGCACCATCATTGAAATGTTTAACATGTTCTCTGGTGGTGCTCTCAGCCGTGCTTCTATCTTTGCTCTGGGTATCATGCCGTACATTTCGGCATCGATTATTATCCAGCTGCTGACGGTCGTTCATCCGACTCTGGCAGAACTGAAGAAAGAAGGGGAGTCTGGTCGTCGTAAGATCAGCCAGTACACCCGTTACGGCACTCTGGTGCTGGCAATATTCCAGTCGATCGGTATTGCTACCGGTCTTCCGAATATGCCTGGTATGCAGGGCCTGGTTATTAACCCGGGCTTTGCATTCTATTTCACCGCTGTTGTAAGTCTGGTCTCAGGAACAATGTTCCTGATGTGGCTCGGCGAACAAATTACTGAACGTGGTATCGGTAACGGTATTTCGATCATTATTTTCGCTGGTATTGTTGCGGGACTCCCGCCAGCCATTGCCCATACGATCGAGCAAGCGCGTCAAGGCGACCTGCACTTCCTCCTGTTGCTGTTGGTTGCAGTATTAGTATTTGCAGTGACGTTCTTTGTTATCTTCGTTGAACGTGGTCAACGCCGCATTGTGGTAAACTACGCAAAACGTCAGCAAGGTCGTCGTGTCTATGCTGCACAGAGCACACATTTACCGCTGAAAGTGAATATGGCAGGGGTAATCCCGGCAATCTTCGCTTCCAGTATTATTCTGTTCCCGGCAACCATCGCGTCATGGTTCGGGGGCGGTACTGGTTGGAACTGGCTGACAACAATTTCGCTGTATTTGCAGCCTGGGCAACCGCTTTATGTGTTACTCTATGCGTCTGCGATCATCTTCTTCTGTTTCTTCTACACGGCGTTGGTCTTCAACCCACGTGAAACAGCAGATAACCTGAAGAAGTCCGGTGCATTTGTACCAGGAATTCGTCCGGGAGAGCAAACGGCGAAGTATATCGATAAAGTAATGACTCGCCTGACTTTGGTTGGTGCGCTTTATATTACTTTTATTTGCCTGATCCCGGAGTTCATGCGTGATGCGATGAAAGTACCGTTCTACTTCGGTGGAACCTCACTGCTTATCGTTGTTGTCGTGATTATGGACTTTATGGCTCAAGTGCAAACTCTGATGATGTCAAGTCAGTACGAGTCTGCATTGAAGAAGGCGAACCTGAAAGGCTACGGCCGCTAAAAGGTCGCCCGAGAAGTTACGGAGAGTAAAAATGAAAGTTCGTGCTTCCGTCAAGAAATTATGCCGTAACTGCAAAATCGTTAAGCGTGATGGTGTCATCCGTGTGATTTGCAGTGCCGAGCCGAAGCATAAACAGCGCCAAGGCTGATTATTTCGCATATTTTTCTTGCAAAGTTGGGTTGAGCTGGCTAGATTAGCCAGCCAATCTTTTGTATGTCTGTACGTTTCCATTTGAGTATCCTGAAAACGGGCTTTTCAGCATGGTGCGTACATATTAAATAGTAGGAGTGCATAGTGGCCCGTATAGCAGGCATTAACATTCCTGATCAGAAACATGCTGTGATCGCATTAACTTCGATCTATGGCGTCGGCAAGACCCGTTCTAAAGCCATTCTGGCTGCAGCGGGTATCGCTGAAGATGTTAAGATCAGTGAGCTGTCTGAAGAACAAATCGACACGCTGCGTGACGAAGTTGCCAAATTTGTCGTTGAAGGTGATCTGCGCCGTGAAGTTAGCATGAGCATCAAGCGCCTTATGGACCTTGGTTGCTATCGCGGTTTGCGTCATCGTCGTGGTCTGCCAGTGCGCGGTCAGCGTACTAAGACCAACGCACGTACCCGTAAGGGTCCGCGCAAACCGATCAAGAAATAATCGGGGTGATTGAATAATGGCAAAGGCACCAGTTCGTGCACGTAAGCGTGTAAGAAAACAAGTCTCTGACGGCGTGGCTCATATCCATGCTTCTTTCAACAACACCATCGTTACTATTACTGATCGTCAGGGTAACGCACTGGGTTGGGCAACAGCCGGTGGTTCCGGTTTCCGTGGTTCTCGCAAATCCACTCCGTTCGCAGCTCAGGTTGCAGCAGAGCGTTGCGCTGAAGCCGTAAAAGAATACGGCATCAAGAATCTGGAAGTTATGGTAAAAGGTCCGGGTCCGGGTCGCGAATCTACCGTTCGTGCTCTGAACGCCGCTGGTTTCCGCATCACTAATATTACTGATGTGACTCCGATCCCTCATAACGGTTGTCGTCCGCCGAAAAAACGTCGCGTATAACGCGTTCGTTTTCCAGGTTTGTTGGAGATAGAAAATGGCAAGATATTTGGGTCCTAAGCTCAAGCTGAGCCGTCGTGAGGGCACCGACTTATTCCTTAAGTCTGGCGTTCGCGCGATCGATACCAAGTGTAAAATTGAACAAGCTCCTGGCCAGCACGGTGCGCGTAAACCGCGTCTGTCTGACTATGGTGTGCAGTTGCGTGAAAAGCAGAAAGTTCGCCGTATGTACGGTGTGCTGGAGCGTCAGTTCCGTAACTACTATAAAGAAGCAGCACGTCTGAAAGGCAACACCGGTGAAAACCTGTTGGCTCTGCTGGAAGGTCGTCTGGACAACGTTGTATACCGTATGGGCTTTGGCGCCACTCGTGCTGAAGCACGTCAGATGGTTAGCCATAAAGCAATCATGGTAAACGGTCGTGTTGTTAACATCGCTTCTTATCAGGTTAAAGCGAATGACGTTGTTAGCATTCGTGAGAAAGCGAAAAAGCAATCTCGCGTGAAAGCCGCTCTGGAGCTGGCTGAGCAGCGTGAAAAGCCAACCTGGCTGGAAGTTGATGCTGGCAAGATGGAAGGTACGTTCAAGCGTCAGCCGGAACGTTCTGATCTGTCTGCGGACATTAACGAACACCTGATCGTCGAGCTTTACTCCAAGTAAAGCTTAGTACCAAAGAGAGGACACAATGCAGGGTTCTGTGACAGAGTTTCTAAAACCGCGCCTGGTAGATATCGAGCAAGTGAGTTCGACGCACGCCAAGGTGACCCTTGAGCCTTTAGAGCGTGGCTTTGGCCATACTCTGGGTAACGCACTGCGCCGTATTCTGCTCTCATCGATGCCGGGTTGCGCGGTGACCGAGGTTGAGATTGATGGTGTACTTCATGAGTACAGCACCAAAGAAGGCGTTCAGGAAGATATCCTTGAAATCCTGCTCAACCTGAAAGGGCTGGCGGTGAGAGTTCAGGGTAAAGATGAAGTTATTCTTACTCTGAATAAATCTGGCATTGGCCCTGTGACTGCAGCCGACATCACCCATGATGGTGATGTCGAAATCGTCAAGCCGCAGCACGTGATCTGCCACCTGACCGATGAGAACGCAGCTATTAGCATGCGTATCAAAGTTCAGCGCGGTCGTGGTTATGTGCCGGCTTCTGCCCGAATTCATTCGGAAGAAGATGAGCGCCCAATCGGCCGTCTGCTGGTCGACGCATGCTACAGCCCTGTAGAGCGTATTGCCTACAATGTTGAAGCAGCGCGTGTAGAACAGCGTACCGACCTGGACAAGCTGGTCATCGAAATGGAAACCAACGGCACAATCGATCCTGAAGAGGCGATTCGTCGTGCGGCAACCATCCTGGCAGAACAACTGGAAGCTTTCGTTGACTTACGTGATGTACGTCAGCCGGAAGTGAAAGAAGAGAAACCAGAATTCGATCCGATCCTGCTGCGCCCTGTTGACGATCTGGAATTGACTGTCCGCTCTGCTAACTGCCTCAAGGCAGAAGCTATCCACTATATCGGTGATCTGGTACAGCGTACCGAGGTTGAGTTGCTGAAAACGCCGAACCTGGGTAAAAAATCTCTTACTGAGATTAAAGACGTGCTGGCTTCACGTGGTCTGTCTCTGGGCATGCGCCTGGAAAACTGGCCACCGGCAAGCATTGCTGACGAGTAACCGGATCACAGGTTAAGGTTTTACTGAGAAGGATAAGGTCATGCGCCATCGTAAGAGTGGTCGTCAACTGAACCGCAACAGCAGCCATCGCCAGGCTATGTTCCGCAACATGGCAGGTTCACTGGTTCGTCATGAAATCATCAAGACGACCCTGCCTAAAGCGAAAGAGCTGCGTCGCGTAGTTGAGCCGCTGATTACTCTTGCCAAGACTGACAGCGTTGCTAATCGTCGTCTGGCATTCGCCCGCACTCGTGATAACGAGATCGTGGCAAAACTGTTTAATGAACTGGGCCCGCGTTTCGCGAGCCGTGCCGGTGGTTACACTCGCATTCTGAAGTGTGGCTTCCGTGCAGGCGACAACGCTCCGATGGCTTACATCGAGCTGGTTGATCGTTCAGAGAAAGCAGAAGCTGCTGCAGAGTAATCTGTAGTATCGTAAAAAAACCCGCCTCGGCGGGTTTTTTTATATCTGCTGCATCCCCACTTTTCTACAATAGTCATATTCTTTTCCTTCTCTCCGGAGTTTTGCTATGTGGCTACTCGACCAATGGGCAGAGAGACACATTCAGGATGCCCAACGGCAGGGTGAATTCGATAACCTACCCGGCAATGGCCAGCCTTTGGTACTGGATGACGATTCGCATGTACCTCCTGAACTGCGCGCCGGCTATCGCATGTTGAAAAATGCCGGTTGTCTCCCTCCTGAACTTGAACAGCGTAAACAGGCGCTCGAGCTGTCTCAACTCCTCGCCACCGTCAGGGAAGGATCTGCAGAGTATACGGATTACACTCGTCGTCTTGCTCTCCTGGAGCTTAAACTTCGTCAGGCAGGAGTAAGTACTGAGTTTCTGCATGGTGATTACGCCGGGCGGTTGATGCAAAAAATTAAGGAGGACTAGAAATGTATCGTATTGGCGAAATTGCGAAGCTGGCAGACGTCACACCCGATACCATTCGGTATTACGAAAAGCAGCAGATGATGGAACATGAAATACGCACGGAGGGCGGTTTTCGGTTGTACACCGACAGGGATCTTCAACGCCTGAAGTTTATTCGCCATGCGCGACAACTGGGTTTCACGCTGGAGTCGATCCGCGAGTTACTGTCGATCCGCATCGATCCTGAACACCACACCTGTCAGGAATCCAAAAGCATTGTGCAGGCAAGACTGAGTGAGGTTGAAGCGCGCATCAAAGAGCTTCAAACCATGCGGCTGTCATTACAGCGACTGAATGATGCGTGTTGTGGTACCGCACACAGCAGTGTTTATTGTTCTATTCTGGAAACCCTTGAACAAGGGGCAAATGGCGGGTCTCGCGGATGTTGATTTTATTATCAACTCCACCTACACTCGCGTTGATATTTTGAACACTGGAGAGAGTATGAGCCATTATCAGCACAAGAAAGGGCAGATCAACGATAACGCCATCGAAGCACTATTGCATGATCCCTTATTCAGACAGCGAATCGAGAAAAACAAGAAAGGGAAAGGAAGTTATCTGCGTAAAACTAAACATGCAAAACGGGGTAACTGGGAGGCCAGTGGCAAGCAAGCGAATCGCTTTCTTACCACTGGCCTTCTTGCTTTAAGGGGATTACAAAGTGCGATTGTTCTGCGCTTTCAGTAAATCGCGGATTTCAGTAAGCAAGACTTCTTCTTTCGATGGCGCTGGCGGGGCTGCCGGTTCTTCTTTTTTCTTACGATTTAATCTGTTGATGAGCTTGATGGCCATGAAGATGGCGAAAGCAACAATCACAAAATCAAATACATTTTGAATAAATACGCCATAGTGCATTACCACAGCAGGGATATCACCCTGTGCTTCACGTAGCGTTACGGCGAATTGTTTAAAATCGATCCCGCCAATCAACAGCCCCAGTGGTGGCATGATGATATCGGCAACCAGTGATGAAACGATCTTGCCAAACGCCGCACCAATAATGACACCCACAGCCAAATCCACTACATTTCCGCGCATCGCAAATTCGCGAAATTCTTTGATAAAACTCATTTTGTTCTCCTTGTGCCAGCTGACAAATACAAGTTTAACAAATCATTAGAGGATTGCCATTGAAGAGAGACATGCGTCACAGAAATATAACCCTTACATATTATTGGGTTAAATAGAAAAGGTGCTGCTAACAGCACCTTTTTGGCGATCACAGGAAGAAAGGACTTGGCTGGAACAAACGTTCGACGTCGGTAATAAACTTTTTATCCGTCAGGAACATAATGACGTGATCGCCTTGCTCAATACGTAAATTGTCATTGGCAATCATCACATCATTACCGCGCACTACTGCACCAATAATGGTGCCCGGCGGGAGTTTAATTTCATCAATAGTACGTCCAACCACACGTGATGTACTCTCATCACCATGCGCCACGGCTTCGATCGCTTCTGCCACACCACGACGCAGGGAAGAAACTCCCACAATATCTGCTTTTCGCACATGGCTTAGCAGGGCAGAGATGGTTGCCTGTTGCGGCGAAATCGCAATATCAATCACGCTGCCCTGCACCAGATCGACATAGGCCCGACGCTGGATCAGCACCATGACCTTTTTCGCACCCATCCGTTTAGCCAGCATTGCTGACATGATGTTCGCTTCATCATCGTTGGTAACAGCAATGAAAAGATCGACTTGATCGATATGCTCTTCGGCAAGCAGCTCCTGATCCGACGCATCGCCATAAAAAACGATCGTATTTTGCAGTTTTTCTGCCAGTTCAGCGGCGCGCTGTTGATCGCGTTCGATCAATTTGACGCTGTAATCTTTTTCCAGCTGTCGTGCCAGGCCGGCACCGATATTACCGCCACCGACCAGCATGATGCGCTTATAGGGTTTTTCCAGCCGCTGGAGCTCACTCATTACCGCACGGATATGCTGTGATGCGGCGATAAAGAAGACTTCGTCCCCGGCTTCGACAATGGTTGAACCTTGCGGACGGATAGGGCGGTCATGACGGAAAATCGCGGCGACGCGCGTGTCAATGTGTGGCATATGTTCGCGCATCGTTGAGAGTGCGTTACCGATCAATGGGCCGCCATAGTAGGCTTTGACCACCGCGAGACTGACCTTGCCTTCCGCAAAATTAACAACCTGCAGTGCGCCCGGGTATTCGATCAACCGGTAAATACTGTCGATAACCAGCTGCTCTGGCGCGATCAAATGGTCGATCGGAACCGCTTCGGAATTAAACAACTTGTCGGCATCGCGAACGTAATCCGGAGAACGGATGCGCGCGATTCGGTTTGGAGTGTTAAATAACGAATAGGCAACCTGACAGGCAACCATATTGGTTTCATCTGAACTGGTGACAGCAACCAGCATGTCTGCGTCATCAGCTCCGGCTTCTCGTAACACCCGCGGGTGAGAGCCATGACCCTGTACCACACGCAGATCGAATTTATCCTGCAGCCCGCGCAGACGATCGCCATTGGTATCAACAATAGTGATGTCGTTATTCTCACCGACCAGGTTTTCTGCCAGCGTACCGCCTACCTGTCCCGCGCCCAGAATGATTATCTTCATATCTTGTGACCCGTTATCAACATCACTCTTTGATTAGCTTAGCGTAAAAGAAGCCATCGCCTTCTTCTGCCCCGGGCAGGTTTTGTTTGCCGGGTAACTCTGGCGTGCCGGTCAGATGCAGACGGGCATCAGGGGTACGCTTCAGGAACGCGGCGATCTGCTGGCTATTCTCTTCTGGCAGCACAGAACAGGTGGCATAAACCAGCGTCCCGCCTGTTTTCAGATGGGGCCAGATGGCGTCTAGGATCTCTGACTGCAGCTGTGCCAGTTCCTTGATATCCCGGTCACGGCGCAACCATTTAATATCCGGGTGACGGCGTATAACACCGGTAGCTGAGCAAGGGGCATCCAGTAAAATACGATCGAACTGCTCATCCCCACACCACTGGGCAGGCGTCCGCCCGTCCCCTTGCTTCACCTCGGCCTTCATGCCCAGACGTTTGAGGTTATCGTAGACACGAGAAAGACGCTGTTCGTCAACGTCGACGGCCATCACGCTTGCCTGCGGCGCGACTTCCAGAATGTGTGTGGTTTTACCGCCCGGCGCGGCGCAGAGATCAAGGATCCGCTCGCCATTCTGCGGTTCAAGCCAGGTCATACAGCCTTGTGCTGAAGCGTCCTGAACGGTCACCCAGCCCTGTTCAAACCCTGGAAGGGCATGCACCGGAGCTGGCGCAGCCAGACGCACCGCATCGCTATATTCAGGATGAGAGAATCCGGTCATCCCGGCGCCTTCCAGCAGCGCCAGCCAGGCATCGCGGGAGTGGTGATTGCGGTTAACGCGCAGCCACATCGGTGGACGCTGGTTATTGGCCTCAATCAGCGTTTCCCATTGCTGGGGATAAGCCTTCTGCAGACGTTTTAATAACCAGTCGGGATGCAGGAAACGTTTTTCCGTACGGGCAAACTCAGCCAGCAGCTCATCTTGCTGACGCTGAAACTGACGCAAAACGCCATTAATCAGCCCTTTAAGCTGCGGGCGCTTTACTGCAACCGCGCCTTCTACGGTTTCTGCCAGTGCAGCATGAGGAGGAATACGGGTATGCAGCAACTGATAGAAGCCAACCATGATCAGGTAGTGAACGACGCGCTGCTTGCCCGCCATCGGGCGCGCCATGAGTTTTCCGATCAACCATTCCAGCTGGGGTAACGTGCGCAGGACACCAAAGCACAACTCCTGAAGCAGTGCCTTATCTTTATCGGAAACTTTTTGCTGTAACGGTGGCAGAACATTGCTCAGTGACTGGCCCTGTTCGACCACTTGCTCGATTGCCTGTGCTGCCAGGCTGCGTAAATTTTGTTTTTTCATAACCGCAAAAATAAAAATGCCCGGAAACTCCGGGCCTTAAATTGAGATGATCTCAGGCGAGACTGTTGCCAGGCGTAAACCATTCACGGCGAGAGTTCAGAAGGTCCTGCGCGCTCATGGCTTTTTTACCTGCAGGTTGTAAGGATTCCAGATTAAGGATCCCTTCAACTGTCGCGACCTGAATACCCTGCTTACTGGCTTCGATAATTGTTCCAGGTGCAGCGTTGGTGTTGCTATCAATCACGGAAGCCTTCCAGACTTTCACCGGCTGCCCGTCTATTTCCAGCCAGCTCATTGGCCACGGATTAAATGCCCGGATGCAGCGCTCAAGCTGAGCAGCAGAAAGAGACCAGTCGAGGCGGGCCTCTTCTTTGCTGAGCTTTTCAGCATGTGTCACTAACGCTTCGTCCTGGACTTCGGGTTGTGTCCGACTCTCTGCCAACTGTTGCAGAGTATCAATCAGGCCTTTAGGCCCAAGTTCAGCCAGTTTGTCATACAGGGTGCCACTGGTGTCTTCGGCAGTAATTGGGCAAGAGAGCTTATACAGCATGTCGCCGGTATCCAGACCTACGTCCATCTGCATAATCGTCACGCCAGTTTCGGCATCGCCGGCCCATAAAGAACGCTGGATTGGCGCCGCGCCGCGCCAGCGTGGGAGCAGTGAACCATGGACATTAATGCAGCCCAGGCGAGGCATATCAAGAACCGCCTTTGGCAGGATGAGGCCATACGCCACAACCACCATGACATCTGCATTCAACTGAGCAACCAGCTGCTGATTTTCCTGCGGCCGTAACGACACGGGCTGAAACACCGGTAAACCGTGCTCTTCTGCCAGCACTTTAACCGGGCTCGGCATCAGTTTTTTGCCACGGCCTGCCGGACGGTCGGGCTGGGTAAATACGCCAACAACCTGATGGCCAGACGACAACAGCGCGTCCAGATGACGCGCTGCAAAGTCAGGTGTACCTGCGAAGATGATACGTAGTGATGTAGACACGTTATTCCTTGTATCCGGGGTCACATTAAGCGCGAGCGCGCATGCGATCCAGTTTCTCTACTTTCTGACGAATACGCTGCTGCTTCAGTGGAGAGAGATAATCGATAAAGAGTTTACCGACCAGATGATCCATCTCATGCTGAATGCAGATGGCCAGCAGATCATCCGCTTCCAGTTCGAACGGCTTACCGTCGCGATCGAGCGCGCGGATTTTGACTTTTTCTGCACGCGGTACCAGCGCTCTCTGCTCAGGAATAGAGAGACAACCTTCTTCAATACCGGTTTCGCCGCTTTTTTCCAGGAGCTCCGGATTGATTAACACCAGGCGCCCGTCGCGGTTTTCAGAAACGTCGATGACGATGATGCGCTGGTGAATGTCCACCTGCGTAGCCGCGAGACCAATGCCTTCTTCGGCGTACATCGTATCGAACATATCATCAATGATACGTTGAGTTTCTGCATTCACTTCTTTAACCGGTTCGGCGACTTTGCGAAGGCGCTCGTCCGGGATATGTAACACTTGCAAAACTGCCATATATTTCCAGAGTCGTGTTCAGGAGTTGATAAGAATATAACCTCTATTCTAGACAAAACCCCCTCTGATTGACAGCATCAGTGACCAATCGCAAAGATTGCTATAGCGGCTTGTGGCAGGGGAAAGGATGACATCCACAGAGATTTGGCTACGCCTGATAAGCACGGGAGAATTGTACGGCGACAAGATGGTGGCGATGGCGCAGCAGCTGCAGCGCGAATCCCATATTGATGCCGCTCTGCTGGTGGAAATGGGGCTCACCCATAAGCAAAAGGAGAAGTTTTTATCAGTTTCACCTCATGAACTTGAACGCAGCATGGCGTGGCTGGCAGAGCAGGGGCATCATCTGATATGTGCGGATAGTGCCCTTTATCCAGAGCAGCTACGCGCTATCACAGATTATCCGGGTGCCTTGTTTGTCAGGGGAAATCCCTCGGTGCTGTCGAGCCTGCAACTGGCCGTCGTAGGCAGCCGTACTCACTCCTGGTATGGGGAGCGCTGGGGTAAGATTCTTTGTGAGCAGCTGGCTCAGGCGGGGCTTACGATCACCAGCGGCCTCGCCTGTGGTATCGATGGTATCGCGCATCGCGCTGCGCTTAACGTTAAAGGTAAAAGCGTTGCAGTTCTGGGAAACGGGCTGGCAGATGTCTATCCTCGTCGCCATAAGGCGTTGGCTTCGCAACTTGTTGAGAGTGGCGGGGCTGTTATTTCTGAGTTTTCACTCGCGACACCTCCGTGGCCGGGGAATTTCCCTCGGCGTAACCGCATTATTAGCGGCCTCAGTCAGGGAGTATTCGTTATAGAAGCGCTGATAAGAAGTGGTTCGCTTGTGACGGCCAAATGTGCGCTTGAACAGGGGCGTGAAGTCTTCGCATTACCGGGAGCAATAGGGAGCCCGGGAAGTGAAGGTCCTCACTGGTTAATAAAGCAAGGCGCGACGCCCGTGACGGCGGTAGACGATATTCTGGAAAGTTTGCAATCTGGACTGAAATGGTTGCCAGAGGATCCCGAAAATTGGCTTTATTCATCAGATCAGGACCAGGTAGCATTGCCATTTCCTGAGCTCCTGGCTAACGTAGGAGATGAGGTAACACCTGTTGACGTTGTCGCTGAACGTGCCGGCCAACCTGTGCCAGTAACGGTAGCACAGCTACTGGAACTGGAGTTAGCAGGATGGATCGCAGCTGTACCCGGCGGCTATGTCCGATTAAGGAGGGCAAGCCATGTTCGACGTACTCATGTATTTGTTTGAGACTTACATCCATAACGAAGCTGAAGCACGCGTGGATCAGGACAAACTCACACGCGATCTCACCGATGCAGGTTTCGAACGGGAAGATATTTACAACGCGTTAATATGGCTGGAAAAACTGGCTGATTATCAGGAAGGCCTTGCCGAACCGATGCAGTTAGTTTCCGATCCACTGTCTGTACGCATCTATACGGCTGAAGAGTGTGAAAGGCTGGATGCCAGTTGCCGGGGATTTATCTTATTCCTGGAGCAGATTCAGGTGCTGAACCTCGAAACGCGAGAAATGGTGATAGAGCGCGTCATGGCGCTGGATACGGCAGAATTTGAGCTGGAAGATCTGAAGTGGGTCATCCTGATGGTTCTGTTCAATATTCCAGGGTGTGAAAATGCCTATCAGCAAATGGAAGAATTACTCTTTGAAGTGAATGAAGGTATGCTGCATTAATTCATCATGCAGCACCAAGAGTTGTTATGGCCAAATCAGCACTATTTACGGTGCGTAAAAATGAGTCCTGCCCGCAGTGTGGGGCAGAACTTGTTATCCGGTCCGGTAAACACGGGCCGTTTCTCGGTTGTTCGCACTATCCAGAATGTGATTATGTCCGTCCCCTGAAAAATCAGGCGGACGGGCATATTGTTAAAGTTCTGGAGGGACAGGCATGCCCGCAATGTGGTGGCGATCTGGCGCTGCGCCAGGGGCGTTTTGGCATGTTTATCGGCTGCAGCCGCTATCCCGAATGCGATCACACTGAACAAATCGATAAACCAGATGAAACAGCCTTAGCCTGTCCGCAATGCGACAGCGGTCATCTCGTTCAACGCCGCTCACGCTATGGTAAGACATTCCACTCCTGCGATCGTTATCCTGAATGTCAGTTTGTTACCAATTTCAAACCGGTGGCGGGGAGCTGCCCTGAGTGCCATTACCCGCTACTTATCGAGAAAAAAACGGCGCAAGGGATGAAGCGCTTTTGCGCCAGTAAACAATGTGGAAAGCCGGTTTCGGCGGAATAATAAAGTGAAGAATAACCTGCAACCAGGCTCCGTTGCGTATGCAGTGGACGTGCTGAAGAATGAAGAAGTCATCGCCTATCCAACAGAAGCTGTTTTTGGGGTGGGATGCGATCCCGACAGCGAATTAGCCGTAACACGCTTATTAACACTGAAACAGCGTCCGGTCGAAAAAGGCCTGATTTTAATCGCTGCCAGTTTTGAACAGCTTAAGCCTTATATTGATGATTCCATGTTGACGTCAGCGCAGCGTGAAACCATTTTTTCAGCCTGGCCGGGGCCGGTAACCTTTGTGTTTCCTGCTTTGCCGACAACGCCACGATGGCTGACGGGGCGTTTCGACTCCCTTGCGGTGCGCGTGACGGACCATCCACTGGTAATCGAATTATGTAATCATTTTGGTAAACCGCTGGTTTCAACCAGCGCCAACCTGACGGGATTGCCTCCTTGCCGCACCTCAGAAGAGGTGGTAGCGCAGTTTGGCAGCGACTTCCCTGTGGTTATCGGTGAAACCGGTGGCCGGCTGAATCCGTCAGAAATTCGTGATGCTTTGACCGGCGAGCGTTTTCGCCAGGGGTAACAGATGGAAACCTACGCCGTTTTTGGTAATCCAGTTGCGCATAGCAAGTCGCCGTTTATTCATCAGCAGTTCGCGCAACAGCTGCATATCGATCACCCTTATGGCCGCGTACTTGCGCCCGTTGATGCCTTTGTAACGACGCTGGAGGCTTTTTTTGCTGGTGGCGGAAAAGGGGCGAATGTCACGGTGCCTTTTAAAGAAGAGGCTTTCGGGCGCGCCGATGAGTTAACAGAGCGGGCTTCCCTTGCGGGAGCCGTGAATACCCTCAAGCGTCTTGAAGACGGCCGAATTCTGGGGGACAACACAGATGGTATTGGCCTGCTGAGCGATCTGGAACGTTTATCATTTATCAAACCCGGCGCGCGGATCCTGTTGATTGGCGCAGGCGGCGCGGCGCGGGGTGTGATTTTACCTCTGCTCTCGCTGGATTGCGCAGTGACCATAACGAACCGTACTTATTCCCGGGCAGAAGAGTTGGCCGCTCTTTTCGCTCATACCGGCAGCATTCATGCTGTCGCCATGGACGCGTTGAGCAACCATGAATTCGACCTGATCGTTAATGCGACTTCAAGTGGCATCGGCGGTGAAATTCCCGCAATCCCCTCGTCATTAGTCAGTGAACATGTTTATTGCTATGACATGTTCTATCAGAAAGGCAAAACACCTTTTCTTAACTGGTGCGAGCAGCAAGGCGCAAAACATCTTGCTGACGGGCTGGGTATGCTGGTGGGGCAAGCCGCGCATGCGGTGATGCTCTGGCATGGTGTTCTGCCAGAAGTGGAGCCGGTCATTGAAAAACTTAAACTGGAGCTATCGGCATGAATCAGGCGATCCAGTTTCCGGATCGAGAAATCTGGGATGAAGAAAAGCTGGCCGTCTGTTTTCCGGCGCTGGTTAATGGTATGCAAATGATGTGTGCCATTGAAGGGGTAACGTTGGCCCGTCGTTTTGGGGATGGCCTTCCCCTTGATAGGTTTCGTGAACATCGCTGGGATCTGGAAGAAGAAGCCAGCGATGCTATCCGTAATGGTGATGAGGACGATCAGGGTTGGTTCTGGCTTTCCTGATCCAGATAGTCATTCTTCCATTTAACGTAGTTATTGGCCGAGTACTTCAAACCTTCTATTTCCGCTTCCGTCAGGGGGCGGATCTGTTTTACCGGACTTCCTAAATAGAGGAAGCCACTTTCGAGCTGCTTGTTTTGTGGAACCAGGCTGCCGGCACCAATCATCACGTTATCTTCTACTACCACACCATCCAGCAAAATAGACCCCATGCCAACCAGAACGCGATTGCCTATCGTGCAGCCGTGCAACATCACTTTATGACCGACGGTAACTTCTTCACCCACGATCAGCGGATTACCTTCTGGTTTATAAGAGGATTTATGGGTGACATGCAGTACGCTGCCATCCTGAATATTGGTACGAGCGCCGATAGCGACATAGTTAACGTCACCACGAATGGCGACCAGTGGCCAGATACTGACATCATCACCCAGCCGGACATCGCCAATGACCACGCTGCTGCTGTCGATCATGACGCGATCGCCTTGTTTCGGGAAAAGATCTTTGTAGGGACGGATTACTGCAGACATATCAACCTCGACTGATGTGCGTTCTACAGAAGACTTTGATCCTATTACTCGGCTTGATCAAGGGGGATTGGTGTCATTATTTGAGCATATCGGATGGGATTTCGGCGAAAAGAACGAAAAAAGAACAGTCGGAATAAAAGATCGAAAAAATGCTTGTGCTAAAAACTGGGATCCCTATAATGCGCCTCCATCGACACGGCGGATGTGAATCACTTCACAT
>NZ_JBMNWZ010000013.1:0-5724 GCF_049312895.1 Leclercia barmai
ACCGGAAGATGGGTTTTGTCTTTTCCTGAGCCTGAGACAGCCCACTTGATCGCTGTTCACGGGACGCAGGTCAGCTACGCATGGAACGTTCTGGAAGATTTGAAAGCGGCGGGGGCATCTTATGCCCGTCGAAACATTCTTGCCGATATGTTCCGTCGCCTTGGCGTGAAGTAGTCCGCGCGGTATTTACCGGGCCGGGGATCCGGCCTTAACCACCAGAAAGGAGAAAAAATGCAGAACCTGAAAACTGCCCTGACGGGTAAAAAAGTCGGAGAGAGCCGCGACATGGTGAAGCTGCTGCGCATTCAGGCCACCGACACCCATGTGGTGGAGTTCGACAACGTGGACACCCGTTTTAACGACTGCAACAACTGGCAGGTCATGGCAGAGGGCAAGCGCGTCCTCTTCAGCAACCGCATGTATGAGCGTTTTTCTGACATGAAATCTGGCGTACTGGCAACGATCGCGGTCTGTGAAAACCGCGCGTCAGCCGCAGATATCGCCATGCTCGAGAGCGCGAAAGCCATGATGAAGGTTCTCGACAGCTATCCGTCTTTTGCAGCACTGGTTTCGCACCCTGAACGCATCACCGATTAACCGGGAGCCGTGACCGGAGGGCAATCCGGCCACGGCAAACCATCACTTAAACGAAGAGGTAAAAATAATGGTCGCCAGCAATTCTACGGCAAAAACACCGCGCAGCAAAAAATCCGCTGCTAAAACCGCGCAGACCACGGAGCAGAAGCTCGTGCAACTCCTCGCGGACACGCCTGTGCAAACCTTCCCTTTCTCCCGTCTGACACGCTCAGAACTGAACACGCGCATCATTGCGCATACCGAGGGGGAAGTGGAAGAGATGGCCAACAGCATTGAGGCTGTGGGTATTCTTCAGAATCTGATCGGTGTGGATCAGCCTGACGGCACCATCGGCATCGTGGGCGGGGAAGGTCGCCGCCGGGGAACCGGTATTCTGGTATTACGCGGTGTGGTTGATGCTGACACGCCTTTTGTTCCGGTGAAAATCCTGCCCGTAGAGCTGGCAGTAGCGGCCTCGATGATCGAGAACGGCAGACGCAAGAACATGCATCCTGCCGAGCAGATTATTGGTTTTCGTACTCTTCAGCAGGACGGCAAAACGCCTTCGCAGATCGGCGCACTGATGGGCTTCCATCCGCGCCATGTCCAGCGATGCCTGAAGCTGGCGAACCTTGCCCCGGCCCTGCTGGATGCGCTGGCGCGGGATGAACTGGAGCTTGAGCAGTGCGAGGCGCTGACGCTTGCCGATTCCCACGAACGACAGATGCAGGTCTGGGAGGATGCCAAGGCGCAGTGGAACGGTCGTGCCCCGGTCGCCCACACCCTGCGCAAAATGGCGACAGACGACAAAATGCCCATCAGCCACCCGATGTTCGTTTTTGTTGGTGAGGACGCTTATACCGCAGCAGGCGGTGAACTGACCGCAGATCTGTTCAGCGATAAGGACAGCACTTTTGTGGATGCTGCGCTGGTCAGATCGCTTCTGGATGGCAAACTGACCGTCCTTGCGGCCCGGTTAAAACAGGAGCAGGGCTGGGGCTGGGCAGAGTTCCGCATGACAGAGCTGCGTGGCCACGGTGAGGACAAGGAGCAGTACCGTTTCGCCATGCCGCAGGGTGTCCTGACGGACGATGAACAGCAGCGGGTCCGTGAGCTTGAGGATGCGATGGATGGCTGTGCGGCTTATGAAGACGAATACGAATTACAGCAGATGATTGATGATATTTACTGTGAAGCCACGTACCGCGAAGCCACACCAGAGTTCCGCGCTGCACACGGTATCTGGGTGTCATGGAATGGCAGTGATTTTCAGGTTCAACCGGGGATCCGCAGGCTGACTGAGGAGGATCGCCAGCAGGAGGAAGAGGCCCGACAGGCGCACGAAAACGCGAACAACGTGATCACCTATACCACGCCGGAGATTCCCGCTGACGCTTATCCCGCGACACTGGTGAAGGCCATGTCTGCCGAGCGTACGCTCGCGGTTCAGGCCGAGCTGGCAGGGCGACCGGATGTGTCAGTGGCCCTGCTGACATGGACGCTGTGCCTCTCTATGTTTGACCGCAATTACGGACATCGCCGGGAACCCCTGAAAGCCTCCGTTACCACGAATCAGCACCTCCTTGCCTCGCTGGCTCCGTCAGGGGAAGAGGGTAAAGCCCTGATGTCGCTGAAAGCACAGCGTGAAGCCATTCAGATGACGTTGCCGGAAAACTGGCATCTGGATTTCACCTGGCTGCTGACATGGCCTGCGGAGCAGGTCAATGCGCTGTTGGGCTTCTGTGCCGCCCACGGGATTAATGGCCTTCAGGAACGGCTGTATAACCGTACCGAAAAAAGTGAGCTTGATGGACTGGAAGCTGCACTGGACTTTGACCTGCGTAACTGGTGGCAACCGGATGCAGAGAACTACTTCGGCAAGCTGAAAATCATCCAGATTGGCCGGGCATACGAAGATGCCGGGATGGCAGACCGGGCTGGCGAGGTTGTGAAACTCAAGCGCCGCGATGCGGCGCAGGCAGCAGCGAAAGATCTCAGAGCAGTGGGTTGGGTGCCTGACTGGATGGTGCGTTCCGCGCCAGCTGAACAGGCCGATGAAGCCACCGAAACCGTTACTGAAACCACTGACCACGCAGCCTGATACCGGAGACCGCCGCCTTCGGGCGGCGGGAAAAAACATGACAATGCATTATGACCTGACCCGAATTAACACCCTGACCGAATCCGATTTTGAGTTTATCCGCCAGCAGGGCGAGGACGCACGCCGCGTTCTCAGCGATGCCGTGATCGGTCTGCTTACAACACCAGAGGGCTGGCGTGTCTGCGCCGAGTACCGCAGCGAGTTTGGCGGCTTTTTCCCCGTACAGTGCCGTTTCAGTGCTGATGACAGTGATGCCTGGCACCTGTGTGTGTGCAGTCCTGGCGAAGTATCGCCGTACTGGCTTCTGGTGCTGCTCTCTTCCGGCGGTGAAGTCGTGCGCACCCTGTACCAGAACAAAACGCTCCAGCCCGATCGTGTCAGTCAGCTGATTGCACAGATGGCAGGTCTGCGCCGGTTCAACTGCACCGCCAGCACCGTGGTTAACCTGATGAGTGGGGAGGTGACAGCATGATCCCGTCCTCACATGCGCTCGTTTCCCTGAAACCTGCCCGTCAGGCGGCGATTCAGGCCATCAGCCTGGTCGAGTCATCCCGGGAACGCGGCACACGTCTGCCCGCCATGCCATATGTGCGCACCTTTCTTCGCGTGCTGACGGGCAGCGGTCGCCTGAATGCCACAGTGGCCCGTCAGATCCCGGGGCTGAACTGGGTGCCAAAGAACCGCCATTCGAACCTGAAACAGGTTGAGGAAGCGCTGGAGATTATGATCGCCACAGGCGGTGAAGCCTGTCCGCTGCCGCTGACGCCGGATGTTCAGGCCGAGCTGTTCCCGGAGGTCCTGCACACCCGGACGGACAGGCGACTGCACAGGGCGAAAATCAGCACCACCCGGCAGCTGCGCCGCGAAGCACGGGAAGTCGATCAGCAGTGGCGGCTGCGCCGGAACCTGCTCGCACAGGCCGAACTGGATCTGAACTTCCAGTCACCAGAAACCGTCTGCACATGGTACACCCGCTGGAGCGACGAGTTAGACGCGGGGGAGCTGACGAGTGCTTTCTGGCGCTGGCAGACGCGGTACGCATCGCTGAAGGAACTGGAGTGGCTGCGCCTGAGCGGCGAGCCGCTGTATGTAGTGATGTATGAAATCCCGTTTATTGTCCGGGAAACGGCTGAACATATCCGCGCTGCCGAGCGCTGGCTGGTACCCAACAAGCTCAAGCATCATCGGGGGGAGGCATGAGAAATAACCCCTGTAAGACAGCGCTGAAGGTGGCACGGAGCCAGCGCAATAAGTTACGTACCATGTCAGAAAAGCTGAAAGAAATGACCTGCGAATGGGACGGACTGAGTGGCTGGCTGGAGACCGAAAGCCAGCAGCTGTCTGAGAGCATCGACAAACATCTGGAGGCGCTGGAAGACCAGATCCTTGAATGGTCTGAGGGCCGGGATAACCGGGAGGGATATTGAGCATTATCAGCCGGACGTTTGACAAAAAAGAAACGGGTACCGTGTTCCGGCATGCCGCCAGCGGGAAAATTCTGTATCGACTGGATGCAAGACTGGCCCGGGATGACTGGGCGCAGTTACAGGAGCTGATCAGCCTGGTATATAACGCCGGAGTAAATGCCGGTAGCGAAAAACGGGCGGCTGAAATTCGGGAGGCGCTGGGCCTGTCGGTCGTAAAATGACGCCGAAAAGGATGAGGATTTATACAGTTTTCAGGCTGTTATTCCTGGGCAGAAAACAGGCATCGGGGTATAATGGCGACGGCGCTTGAGGCTTTTTGTCTCATGACGTTCGGTGGGTTTGTTACGGTTGTTGTGAGGCAGAAAGAGAAAAGCCCCGAAGTTAATTTTCATTAACCCGAGGCCAATCTGAATGCTAGACACATCTAGATTAGCCGCTTACTGCGCTCTGCGCAAGGAGAAGAAGGCTATGAAACAGCCGCGAAGTACCGTTATCTGGTGCGTACTCATAGTGTGTCTCACACTGTTGATATTCACATACCTGACACGGAAATCGCTCTGCGAAATCCGGTTGAAGGACGGGCAACGGGAGGTCGCTGCCGTGCTTGCCTACGAATCCAGTAAGTAGCAACCTGGAGGCGGGGGAAACCCCGCCTTTTCAGGGCTTCTGGTGTCGTCTGGAAAGACTACAAGCGCCTTTATGAAGGGGTTGCCGGTTCGCCGGTAGCCCCTTTTTCCTTACGGTCGCGACCGCGCGCATGAACAACCCGAACGGAGCGGGACGGCCGCGCCTGCCGCTCTCTTCCCATTCGTCTCTGCGCCACAATAAATGATATTCTTAATGCTAATGGATGCGTACGATAGCATTAAGAGGCCAGCATTACTCTGCCTGTTGGCGGGTTATCGTGATTCCGGCCTGGTAGGCTTTCTTGACCTGTTCGATATCGTTCTGGGTGGAAGCCTGGCAGGAAAACGCAGCGAGGCGGTAACGTTCGACCACCCCATCAATAACTGAGGGCAAATTGTCACGACTACGGTGCTGCCGACCTTTTTGACCAAAAATATCGACGATCATGTCCTGACTGCCGGATCGCCCGAAAAGGCGGTTGCACAGGCGTTTTACAATCAGCGGTGTGAAGTCCAGTTCGATTTCATCAGCAATCTCAAAGATGAAACAAAGCATTCTGAAAGATTTGTAACGTTTCACGGCAGCACTGAGGCGGGCAGCACGTTGCGGGTATTCCCATTTCTCGTAGCTGTAATTGAGAAGTTCGGCCTGGTAATCAGCGGCCAGATCCTCTCTGGAATAAGTATATTTATGCAAAAAAATGGCCCGGGCCTGTTCAGTCTGAGATTGACCGCTCATTATCCTGTCCCTGTATTAATGCTAATGGATGCGTACGTTAGCATTAGGCTATGTGATATTTCAACAACACTGCGCCTTGTTGTCGTCTGGATCACAGCGACGCGCAGCAGCTGCTCATTGATGGATGTAACCAAAAAAGCAGGCAGGGCGCTGGCCCCCTTCGGCTCCTGACCCGCTGCGCGGTTCAGTCGTCGAGCCCCACTCCGCCAGGGCCGCTGCTGCGCACCGGCCAGTCTCCGCCGAATCCCTTCGGGG
>NZ_JBMNWZ010000014.1:0-2725 GCF_049312895.1 Leclercia barmai
TCCAGGAAGATGGGGGAAAACACCGTTAACGCCGTGACCCTGCCGGACAGGTTGCCGCCGTTTCCGGGGCTGGCGTTACGCATTAAGTGGGGTATGGCGCGGGTGATGCTGACCATCGACAAGGCAAAGGCAGAGTGCGAGATGTCAGACGCGCAGATCGAGGCGCAGTTTGAGGGCTACCACGATTTCAGGGCAGGCGAGACCGCACCCCCGCACATGATCACCGACGTGCCTGAACTGGTCAGCGCGTGGAAAGACGGCTGGGGTACGGCGGCAGAGTTTGCTGAGACGGCAGCATGTCCCGACTGCCAGAACAACAGCGGCGAACCCTGCTGGCTTCACGGTTAATCATTCCGGCAGCACCGCTGCCGGGTTACATGGCAGAAACAGAAAATATTCAGGAGTCAATCAGATGAACGTTACTACCCCGACCGCAGCCCCAATGGCTTTTTATGTCCCGTCCCATAACACCGTCTATGCCTGGGCAAAACAGCAGAACGGCGAATGGGTGACCGAGTTCGGCGCTAAAACGCTGGATACCGTGCGCAGCATGTACCCGGATGCCGAGCTGATGCCTTTTGCTCAGGTGCAAATCATGCAGAACATCGGCTATCGGCGGGAGTGGACGGAAATCACGCAGGCCCGTTATGTCAATCAGCTTGAGTCACTGCCGCCGATGGACTGGTGCCGTGGCTATGGCGGGGAATCGTTCAAGTCAATGGAGTTCACGGGCGGAGACGTGACCGCGATTTTTGTGCGTTACGGGGAGCGTTTCTTCGAATGCCGTGACCTGCACACCCTGACGCACAGGGCGCTGATCGGGGAGGTGATTAACCGTTTTTGTCTGGATGAACCCCTGATCTCCACGCATTAAAAAAGCAGGGTTGCCCCTGCTTTCTCAACGCCGGGTAGCCGCTGGAACGGTGAACCGGCAATCACAACCAACGTAAGGAGTTTGATCATGAAATTTGACCCGCAAACTGTCGCACAGGCGGAGGCGTTTGTAAATGCCATTCGTGCCGGTAAACGTGCCCACATGCCCGCGCTGCGCTTCGGCCAGTGGCAGGAGTTTATGACCACGGTTTACGCCGGGCTGGGTCTGGCTTAACAGGAGACGGCCGCCCACGGGCGGCCGGTAAAAAACCATGTCGCAACTCGATTTTGAATCCCTGTTTATGACCGAACCCGCAGCCGTACCGGTACCGGAGCCAGCCAGCCCGCCGCGCATCATCATGCCGGAGGAGGCACGCAGGCAGTTTATCAGTGTTTTCCGTCATACCGCGCCGTCTATGCGCCGTCTGGAGGTGTTCCGGGACTTCATCTCACTGGCCGCCCGCGAGCTGGATATGGCCCGAATCCGCACGCCGGAGAACATCGAAGAAAGCCGCCGCATCTGCGAACGCTACAAACCCGGCGACCTCAGCGACTTTAAACAGCTGTTCTGCCTGATGGTTACGGCGCTTGAGGGCAAATTTCAGGATTTTCTGGGTTCCCTGTTGATGGAACTCGAGCTGGGCGCGGCTGAAATGGCGCAATTTTTCACCCCGTATGATCTTCAGCTGATGATGGCAAAAATGCTGTCACAGGATATGCCTGACGTTGTGGCGCGTCAGGGCTGGGTGACTGTGGACGAACCCGCCTGTGGCGGGGCAGGGATGGTCATCGCCTGGGCGCAGTGCATGCTTGAGGCAGGCCTGAACCCTTCACAGCATCTTTACTCGCGCTGTACCGATATCGATCCGATGGTGGCGGATATTGCCTTTGTTCAGTTGAGCCTCCTCGGCATTCCGGCAGAGGTGATCACCGGCAATACGCTGACACTCCAGGTGAATTGCGTGCGCTACACCCCCGTGTATTACCTGAACAACTGGGCGGATCGGCTCGCGTTCCGTAGCCGCATCGATGCCATGCGTAAGTTTATGGCCAGAGCGGCCGCCTGAACATAAGAGAGGGCAGGACGGGCCTGCCCGGAGGAGAACAGAATGAACGATAACGAGCTGAACAGGGTTCCGGCCACCGCGCTGAAGACAATGGCGGCGCAGATTGAAGAAAGAGGGGGACGGGTTTTCTTTCGTGGAAATAATGACCGTGCCAGCCTGGCCGCTGCCGCACTCTGGCAGTTTGCGCGCCTGAGCGGACTCGATGATGACAGCGAGTCACTGGACACGGTTCTGTCGGATTTTCTGGGCGACATGCTGCATCTGTGTGAGCAGTACTGGCCAGGCGGAGAAGGTGAGGCGCGCTTCAACGCCGCGCTACAGATGGCCAGAATGCATTTTGTACAGGAAAACGACAAAGATGACGAGGAAACAAACTGGTAAGCGCTGATTAAAATACAGGCAAATGAGCGGGGGAGGCACGGGACGTGCTTCCCCTTTGTTTATCCACAGCATTGAGGCCATTCTGTACAACGTGCCAGTGGATAACGGGCGAAAAGATAAGCCCCTGCGGGGCAGCGCATGCGACCGCGCCTACGGCGCCCGCGCTGCGCATCTGCAATCTTTCCAGTCGCTCCAGGTGTTTTTTTACCGTTACGTCTCCCTATTTTATGCTGGCTTCATCCTTGCTGATGCCGGACCAGAACAGGGTTACGGGCTGCACAATCACAAAATGCAGGGCGCTGGCCCCCTTCGGCTCCTGACCCGCTGCACGGTTCAGTCGTCGAGCCCCACTCCGCCAGGGCCGCTGCTGCGCACCGTCCGGTCTCCGCCGAACCCCTGCGGGT
>NZ_JBMNWZ010000016.1:0-925 GCF_049312895.1 Leclercia barmai
GATTTCCCGGCCTGAGGATACCTATAAAACCTATCTTGCAACAAAGAAGATGTATCATCCTGGTTTTGTGCAGTTAATCGCATTACGTGAAAAGGCTTTACGAGAAAGCGAAACTAATGACGCACAGGATATGCCCTTTTTGAAAAAAGTCTGGCCGTTACCCGCGGGTATGGATGGTGTGATTTTTGAAAGGAATGAAAACGAAAGTGTTGCGGACGCAATGCGCATCCTGGAAGGGTATTTATATACTAATGGTGTGGTTATTAAATTTCAGAAGCAGACCATTAATGATTCGAGCTCTATATATAATGAGCAACGAAGGGGGCGTCCACCCAGAAACTATGTCGCAAGTGATATCAGCCAGATGCAGTTGCTGATGGCGAGAATTAGCGGCAGGGATAATGATGCGATTCCGACGAAGCCAGGCTCCTGTATCACTCATGCGTTTATTGCCACAGATCCGACTTCCGAGGACAGGGAAGATATTTCTGTTGGTTTTGAAAGCAACACACTTGAATATATCAGGATTATTCTTTCCACCGATAATTTTACGCGTGAAAAGGACACAGTACTGGAGAGATCTGGTGAGATAGAGAGTAATTTGTACCGAGGCCAGGTGGAAAGAAAAGGGGCTTTTAATGTCAACGGCCTGCAGGCCCAGGAGTTTCTGGCAACGGGTTTACAGGCATCTCAGGACGAGCCGCGTTACGGTTTTGATATGTTCATCAATGAATTGACGGCCAGCTATAAGACACCCAATTTTATTCTGACCCTGGAGAATGATTCCATGCCGCCGACCTCCTACAGCAAGGAGGAAATTATCGCCTTCTGGGACACCATTAGCCGTAGCGTACGCGTGCGTCCCGGCGCGTTCTGACCTGTCGGAAAGAATTGCAGACAGTTAACCGGGAGGCTTCACAATGGG
>NZ_JBMNWZ010000018.1:0-579 GCF_049312895.1 Leclercia barmai
CCGGGTTGCGGACAGTGTCTGGTGGGTAGTTTGACTGGGGCGGTCTCCTCCTAAAGAGTAACGGAGGAGCACGAAGGTTAGCTAATCCTGGTCGGACATCAGGAGGTTAGTGCAATGGCATAAGCTAGCTTGACTGCGAGAGTGACGGCTCGAGCAGGTGCGAAAGCAGGTCATAGTGATCCGGTGGTTCTGTATGGAAGGGCCATCGCTCAACGGATAAAAGGTACTCCGGGGATAACAGGCTGATACCGCCCAAGAGTTCATATCGACGGCGGTGTTTGGCACCTCGATGTCGGCTCATCACATCCTGGGGCTGAAGTAGGTCCCAAGGGTATGGCTGTTCGCCATTTAAAGTGGTACGCGAGCTGGGTTTAGAACGTCGTGAGACAGTTCGGTCCCTATCTGCCGTGGGCGCTGGAGAATTGAGGGGGGCTGCTCCTAGTACGAGAGGACCGGAGTGGACGCATCACTGGTGTTCGGGTTGTCATGCCAATGGCACTGCCCGGTAGCTAAATGCGGAAGAGATAAGTGCTGAAAGCATCTAAGCACGAAACTTGCCCCGAGATGAGTTCTCCCTGA
>NZ_JBMNWZ010000019.1:0-488 GCF_049312895.1 Leclercia barmai
CACTACGCACACGTAGACTGCCCGGGCCACGCCGACTATGTTAAAAACATGATCACCGGTGCTGCGCAGATGGACGGCGCGATCCTGGTTGTTGCTGCGACTGACGGCCCGATGCCTCAGACCCGTGAGCACATCCTGCTGGGTCGTCAGGTAGGCGTTCCTTTCATCATCGTGTTCCTGAACAAATGCGACATGGTTGATGACGAAGAGCTGCTGGAACTGGTAGAAATGGAAGTTCGTGAACTTCTGTCCCAGTACGACTTCCCGGGCGACGACACTCCAATCGTTCGTGGTTCTGCTCTGAAAGCGCTGGAAGGCGAAGCTGAGTGGGAAGAGAAAATCATCGAACTGGCTGGCTACCTGGATTCTTACATCCCGGAACCAGAGCGTGCGATTGACAAGCCATTCCTGCTGCCAATCGAAGACGTATTCTCCATCTCCGGTCGTGGTACCGTTGTTACCGGTCGTGTAGAGCGCGGTATCATCAA
>NZ_JBMNWZ010000020.1:0-476 GCF_049312895.1 Leclercia barmai
TCCATTGTGAAGCCTCCCGGTTAACTGTCTGCAATCGGTTCCGACAGGTCAGAACGCGCCGGGACGCACGCGTACGCTACGGCTAATGGTGTCCCAGAAGGCGATAATTTCCTCTTTGCTGTAGGAGGTCGGCGACATGCGTTGATTATCCAGGGTCAGCATAAACCCGGGAGTGTTATAGCTGACCGTCATTTCATTGATATACATTTCAAATTGATATCGTGGCTCATCGTTGTCTTCCTGCAAGCCCGCGGCCAGAAACTCCTGCGCCTGCAACCCGTTAACACTAAATGCCCCTTTTCTTTCTATTTCTCCCCGTGAACGGGAAATATTGCTTTTTATGTCTCCCATTCTGTCCAGAACCGTGGTTTCTTCACGTGTAAAGTTATCATTAGAAACAGCAACACGTATATTGTCGACAGTATTACTTATGAGTCCAATGTTGATATCCTCTCGATCTCTTGCCGTCGGATCGG
>NZ_JBMNWZ010000021.1:0-455 GCF_049312895.1 Leclercia barmai
TGGCAATAAACGCGTGGGTGATACAGGATCCAGGCTTCGTCGGAATGGCATCATTATCCCTGCCGCTGATTCTCGCCATCAGCAACTGCATCTGGCTGACATCACTTTCTACATAGTTTTGAATTGGATCACCATTGCGTTGCCTTTCATAACGTGAAGCTGAATCATTGACTGTTTGCTTTTGTAGCTTGATAACCACGCCATTGGTATACAGATAACCTTCCAGAATTCGCATTGCATCTGCAACACTTTCGTTTACATTCCTTTCAAATATCACACCATCCATACCATCCGGTAACTGCCAGACCTTTTTCAAAAAGGGCATGTTTTCACTTCTGAGGGGATTGCTTGCACGTAATCCAGCCTCCCTTCTTATCAACTGTTGAACAAAAGCTGGATGGTACATTTTCTTGGTAGCAAGATAGGTTTCATACATATCTTCCGGCCTGGAAATT
>NZ_JBMNWZ010000022.1:0-425 GCF_049312895.1 Leclercia barmai
CCTTCACGGATTGCGAAACGCAGACCGTCGTCCATCGCGATTGGGTGGATCAGGGTAACAACCATTTTGATGTTGTCGCCTGGCATTACCATCTCAACGCCTTCTGGCAGTTCGATGGTACCGGTCACGTCAGTAGTACGGAAGTAGAACTGTGGACGGTAGCCTTTGAAGAACGGAGTATGACGGCCGCCTTCGTCTTTGGACAGAATGTACACTTCAGATTCGAACTTGGTGTGTGGCTTGATTGAGCCTGGCTTAGCCAGAACCTGACCACGTTCGATTTCTTCACGTTTGATACCACGCAGCAGAACACCAACGTTCTCACCGGCACGGCCTTCGTCCAGCAGTTTGCGGAACATTTCAACGCCGGTACAGGTAGACTTCGCAGTCTCTTTGATACCAACGATTTCAACTTCTTCACCAAC
>NZ_JBMNWZ010000023.1:0-425 GCF_049312895.1 Leclercia barmai
GGCCGGGAACTCAAAGGAGACTGCCAGTGATAAACTGGAGGAAGGTGGGGATGACGTCAAGTCATCATGGCCCTTACGAGTAGGGCTACACACGTGCTACAATGGCGCATACAAAGAGAAGCGACCTCGCGAGAGCAAGCGGACCTCATAAAGTGCGTCGTAGTCCGGATTGGAGTCTGCAACTCGACTCCATGAAGTCGGAATCGCTAGTAATCGTAGATCAGAATGCTACGGTGAATACGTTCCCGGGCCTTGTACACACCGCCCGTCACACCATGGGAGTGGGTTGCAAAAGAAGTAGGTAGCTTAACCTTCGGGAGGGCGCTTACCACTTTGTGATTCATGACTGGGGTGAAGTCGTAACAAGGTAACCGTAGGGGAACCTGCGGTTGGATCACCTCCTTACCTTAAAGAACCTGCCTTTG
>NZ_JBMNWZ010000024.1:0-300 GCF_049312895.1 Leclercia barmai
TTTTTACTGATGCTGCGTTGCGGCGACACTCACATACTTCAGTATGCTTTGTGTCACCACACCTTGCCTCAGAAAAAATTACCGGTACAGAGATGACCACGATGGGGCTATAGCTCAGCTGGGAGAGCGCCTGCCTTGCACGCAGGAGGTCTGCGGTTCGATCCCGCATAGCTCCACCATCTTTACTGCGACAACATGAAAACTTCAGAGTGTACCTGCGAAGGTGCGCTGCGAAGTTTTGCTCTTTAAAAATCTGGATCAAGCTGAAAATTGAAACGACACACTGTGTCTGTTCTCCGT
>NZ_JBMNWZ010000025.1:0-298 GCF_049312895.1 Leclercia barmai
GTGGTGTGACTGCGTACCTTTTGTATAATGGGTCAGCGACTTATATTCTGTAGCAAGGTTAACCGTATAGGGGAGCCGAAGGGAAACCGAGTCTTAACTGGGCGTTAAGTTGCAGGGTATAGACCCGAAACCCGGTGATCTAGCCATGGGCAGGTTGAAGGTTGGGTAACACTAACTGGAGGACCGAACCGACTAATGTTGAAAAATTAGCGGATGACTTGTGGCTGGGGGTGAAAGGCCAATCAAACCGGGAGATAGCTGGTTCTCCCCGAAAGCTATTTAGGTAGCGCCTCGTGAA
>NZ_JBMNWZ010000026.1:0-291 GCF_049312895.1 Leclercia barmai
CTCCTTTTAAAGGATGAGCGGTACAGAGATTAGCATTTTGCGATGGGGTTATAGCTCAGCTGGGAGAGCGCCTGCCTTGCACGCAGGAGGTCTGCGGTTCGATCCCGCATAGCTCCACCATCCTTTACTGCGATAACATGAAAACTTCAGAGTGTACCTGCGAAGGTGCGCTGCGAAGTTTTGCTCTTTAAAAATCTGGATCAAGCTGAAAATTGAAACGACACACTGTGTCTGTTCTCCGTAACAGGAACAGATGGTAAGTGTGTTCGAGTCTCTCAAATTTTCACAACA
>NZ_JBMNWZ010000027.1:0-277 GCF_049312895.1 Leclercia barmai
TGCTGGAGGTATCAGAAGTGCGAATGCTGACATAAGTAACGATAAAGCGGGTGAAAAGCCCGCTCGCCGGAAGACCAAGGGTTCCTGTCCAACGTTAATCGGGGCAGGGTGAGTCGACCCCTAAGGCGAGGCCGAAAGGCGTAGTCGATGGGAAACAGGTTAATATTCCTGTACTCGGTGTTACTGCGAAGGGGGGACGGAGAAGGCTATGTTGGCCGGGCGACGGTTGTCCCGGTTTAAGCATGTAGGCGGAGGTTCCAGGTAAATCCGGTACCTT
>NZ_JBMNWZ010000028.1:0-256 GCF_049312895.1 Leclercia barmai
GTCGCTGCCGCAGCTTCGGTGCATGGTTTAGCCCCGTTACATCTTCCGCGCAGGCCGACTCGACCAGTGAGCTATTACGCTTTCTTTAAATGATGGCTGCTTCTAAGCCAACATCCTGGCTGTCTGTGCCTTCCCACATCGTTTCCCACTTAACCATGACTTTGGGACCTTAGCTGGCGGTCTGGGTTGTTTCCCTCTTCACGACGGACGTTAGCACCCGCCGTGTGTCTCCCGTGATAACATTCTCCGGTATTCG
>NZ_JBMNWZ010000029.1:0-251 GCF_049312895.1 Leclercia barmai
GTAAATAGCAAGGCGTCTTGCGATTGAGACTTCAGTGTCCCCTTCGTCTAGAGGCCCAGGACACCGCCCTTTCACGGCGGTAACAGGGGTTCGAATCCCCTAGGGGACGCCACTTGCTGGTTCGTGAGTGAAAGTCGCCGACCCCCATATCTCAAAACTCATCTTCGGGTGACGTTTGAGATATTTGCTCTTTAAAAATCTGGATCAAGCTGAAAATTGAAACGACACACTGTGTCTGTTCTCCGTAACAA
>NZ_JBMNWZ010000030.1:0-236 GCF_049312895.1 Leclercia barmai
GGCGTGCATTTCACCCCTTGGATGACGACCCGACGGTGCTACGACCAGCCCTCCGCGGGAGGACACACAGGGTGATGGCCTCACCGGGGGAACAGGATGCACACACCCGACACGTCGGAACGGCGTGGCGACATTAAAGCGACGGCATCAGCCGGCGCGGTGGAGGCGACGCGACCGGCCCGGTCGCTGTGAGCCGGGGGGTTGACCTTCGCCATCAGACCCTAGCGAAGCCCGAA
>NZ_JBMNWZ010000031.1:0-209 GCF_049312895.1 Leclercia barmai
GTGTGCTTTCATGTACGGGACTATCACCCTGTACCGTCGGACTTTCCAGACCGTTCCACTAACACACAAGCTGATTCAGACTCCGGGCTGCTCCCCGTTCGCTCGCCGCTACTGGGGGAATCTCGGTTGATTTCTTTTCCTCGGGGTACTTAGATGTTTCAGTTCCCCCGGTTCGCCTCGTTAACCTATGTATTCAGTTAACGATAGTG